>CBINHN010000012.1:0-141660 GCA_966250485.1 uncultured Sorangium sp.
CCTCTCCCTCTCCCTCTCCCTCTGCCCCCAAGCCCGCCGAACCAAAGAAGGTCGACGACGCGCGCAAAGCCGAGGCCGCTCACCGCTTCGATCGCGGCCTGCAGCTGTTCGAGGCCGGTGACAACGCCGGCGCCCTCGCCGAGTTCAAGCGCACCTACGAGCTGTTCCCGAACTTCGTCGTGCTCTGCAATATCGGGCTCGTCTACGCCGCCATGGGCCGCCCCGTAGACGCGGTGGACGCGCTCGAGCCGGCCATCGACAGTAACCAGCTGCCCGCCAAGCAACTCGAACGCGCCAAGCAAACATTGGCCGATCAGAAGGCGCGCGTGGGCCGTCTCATCGTAACCACCAACCCCGAAGGCGCGCGCGTCGAGGTCGACAACGTCGAGGTCGCGCGCACGCCGCTCACGGGGCCCATTCGCGTCGCGGAGGGCAGCCACATCATCGGCGCCGTGGCAGAGGGCTACGCGCCGGCGCGCAAAGAGGTCGTCATCGCCGGCAACTCCGACGCGAGCCTCGCGCTCGAGCTCGTACCCACGCAGGGCAAGCAGCTCGCGAACCTCGCGGTGCGCACCAACACGCTGGCCGCCGACGTGGTCGTCGATGGAGAGGTCGTCGGTAAGACGCCGCTGGCGACGTCCATCACGCTGGTAGCCGGACATCACGTCGTGGAAGTGCGGCGGCCGGGCTACGTCCCAGCGCGGCGCGAGCTCGACGTGGGGCCCGGCGCGACCGGTGATTTGGCCTTCGATCTAGCCGTTGACCCGAACGCGCTGGGCGTCGATGGCGCGACGCTCGTGCTCGACGTCAGCGAGTCCCCCGCGGAGCTCAGCGTGGACGGCGAGCGCAAGGGCATCTACAGCGCGCCGCTGCGCCTGCCCCGCGGCCCGCACCACATCAGCGTCGCGGCCGCCGGCTTCATCCCGCTCGAGCGCGAGGTGACGCTGGAGCCGGGGCAGAGCAACGTCGTCCGCGTCGTGCTCGAGCCGACGCCGGAGACGCGCAAGAGCTACGAGAGCAGCGCGCGCTTTCACCGCACTTGGGGCTGGCTCGGCGTCATCGCGAGCGCGGCGCTCGCGGGCGGCGGCGGCGCGCTCTTCGCGGTGGGCTCTGGCAAAAAGAGCGACGGTGAGAGCCAGCTCGCGAACCGCGAATCGCTGCTCAACGAAAACCAGAGCCCGTGCAATTGGCGCGACGACTACATCAGCAAATTGACCGGCGCGAGCAGCAAGAGCGACTGTGACAAGCTGCGCTCGGACGCCACGGACAAAGTGAACTCCGGCAAGACCCAGCGCACCATCGGCATCGTCGGGCTCGGCGTCGGCGCCGCCGTCGCGGTCACCGGCGTCGTGCTGCTGCTCACCGGCAATGATCCGGACAAATACGATCGACCCGAGCCTGAGAAGCTCGGCGCTCGGCGTAAGCCGCGCTTCGCGCTCACGCCAGGTCCGGCGCAGCTCGGCGCCGGACTCAGCGTCACCTTCTGAGCCCGCGCGCGGCAGAGCGACGCCCGGCAGCGCTCGCGCGCAGCCGGGCGTCTCTCTATTTTACGGGGCTACGGCGTGGGGCCGGGCAGCGCCGCCCAGCGCAGCGCCTCACCCTGCTGGCTCGAAATCTGCTGCGCGCGGAAGCGCTTCAGCGACATCAAGTAAATGCCGGGCTGCTTGTTTCGCGTCGAAAAGAACGCCAGCAGGCGCCCGTCGGGGCTGCACGCCGGCGAGGTGTTGGAGCCCTGATTTTGCGTGAGCCGCGCGATGCCGCGCCCGTCCTCCGCAGAGATCACCAGATCTTGCCGGTCATTGCCGACCGCGACCGAGTACACCAGGCGTATGCCGTCCTCGGTGTCGCAGAACACCGGCGACGCGGCAGTAAACCCCGAGGGTGACACTGCCTTGCCATCCACGTAGATGCGCTGCGTCCCTTGCCGCGCGTCACCGCCCACCCAGGCCAGCTTGCCCGAGGGGCTGAACGTCGGGTGCGTGGCGAGCTCGGTGCTCGACACCTTTTGCATGCTGGAGCCGTCGGGGTTGCCCACGTAGATCGCGCTGCGCGCGTCGGCGCTGACCGCGACCGCCATCTTGCTCGCCGTCTTGTCGAACGCGACGCCATAGAGCGAGGTCTTGAACGGCAGCGGCACGGGCTTGGCGGTGTTGCCGCTCAGCACGTACAGGCTGTACGGCGCATAATTCTGGCTCAGCAGGTAATACAGGCTGTGGTTCGGGCCCCAAGCGGGCGCGATGGCGTGATCGTTCGCGTCGGTGACGGGCGTGAGGCCGTTGCCGTCAGCGTCGACGCGGAAGATGCGGCGGTTGCGCGCCCAGCGCGCCGAGAACGTGAGCTCACTGGCGAAGCTGCCGGGGCGACCGGTGAGCGCGCCGAGCAGCGCGTCGGTGATGCGGTGCGCGGTGACCCGCGCCTCGCTCTTCGGCACCACGATCTTCTTTTGGTAGACCGGCTCCTTGCCGGTGCTCAAAAAGTAGGCGATGCCGAGCACCTGGATCTTGCCCGGCGTGTTGTCCGCGCGCGCGGCGACCTTCACGATCGCCTCTGCGCCGAGCTTGCGCCAGGCGTCGATGTCGATGGCATCGTCGAAGCCGTACAGCCCGACGGGCGCCTTGCTGTCCGGAATCACGTCGAACATCCCGGTGAGCTCGATGTCGCGGCGCACCACGCCGCGCACGATGACGTCTTCGAGATCGGGCGACAGTGAGGGCAGCACCGCGATGCGCGGCAACTTCTCTTGGTGCGTACCAGTGACGACGAGCTCACCCAGCGCGCCTTCGTCCGGCGTGGCAGCCGCGGGCGCGGCGGGGGCCGTCGGCGCTGCGTCCTGCGCGCGCGCGACGCCCAACCAGCAGAGGGCCGCTAGAGCAACGGCGATTCCGGAGCGGGCGCCGACTCGGGCGCGGGCTCCGGAGCGGGCGCCGGCGCGGGGCTCGGCTCGGCCGGAGCTTCCGGCGCTGGCTCGTGCGGCTGCGCAGGAGCCTCGCGAGGAGGAGGAGAAGAGGGCTTGTCGTCGCTGCATTGTGCGTCCCTTCCAGAGAATCGGACGGCCTGGGTGCTGCCCAGAATGTCCGGGTAGAGCGGCGGCGGAGGCGGCAGCTCCTCGCCGACGATGCGATCCATCGTCGAGCGCGCGCGTTGGTCGAACACCGCGTTTCCGCTCGGGCCGGTGATGGAGTAGCTCGTGACGCGCCGGTCACCTCCTACTTGTACGGCTACGGACGTGCCGAGCTTCTTCAGCTCCGAGCACGGAATTTCCATCGGCTGCTGAAAGCGGCTGTTGAACCAGGCCAGCAGCTTCGCGCGATATTGGCTCACTGCGCGCGCCTTCAACGGATCGGTCTCGGTGCCCTCTTTCACTCCGTCGGGTGAACCTTCACCCTCGACCGTCGGCTCCGCGTCCGGCGTGGCGTCGAGCAGCACCTGGTCGACTTGCTTCGCGACGTCCGCGTCGGGCGGCGGCGCCGCGGCGTCCGGCTTGGCCAGCGGAGTGTCGGGCAGCTTCTCCGGGCTCTTGGAGGCCTTGGGCGACGGCGCGCTGGCCGCCTCGAAGCGCTGCACCGGCGGGTTCTTCTTCCACATGTCCGGCAGCTTCGCCTTCTTCTTACCGCCCAGCTTGAGCAGCGCCGTCTCGTCCAGCATCGGGCGCACCGCGATGGGGATCTCGCGCGGCGTCTCCGCTGCTTTTGCGGCCACCTGCGTCTGGTTGGCGCCCGCGACGATCAGCAGCGTGAAGAACACGGTCAGCACCGCCGCCGTGCCCGCGACGGCCAGCGCCACCTCGTGCGGCTCGAAATTGCGACCCGAGGGCCCGGCGTAGGCTGCGCGGCTCACGCTGGCACCCGCTCAGCGCTTCGGCGCAGCGGGCTCCTCCTCGACTTCCGGCTCGACCAACAAATTCAGCGACTCCACGCCGCTGTTGCGCGCCGCCGCGACCACCTCCGCGACGATGCCGTAGCGGGCGTTCTTGTCGGCGCGGATGTAGAGCTCGCGCTCCTTCTGCACGCGAGCGTTCTCTTTGAACGCCGCGTCGATGTGGCCGGTCACGTCGTCTTCGCCGAACAGCACGCGCTCTTCCTTGGTGACGGTGACGAGCAGGCGCGCGTCTTTGACCGGCGTCTGCGCCGCCTTCACCTCGGGCAAATCGATGCGCAGGCCCGTGGTGAGCAGCGGCGCGGTGACCATGAACACCACGAGCAGCACCAACATCACGTCTACCAGCGGGGTGACGTTGATGTCGCGAAATCCACCGCGTCTGCGGCTGCCGACGGAGGCGCCCATCTTACCTTCGCGGGTAGCCGGGAGCGCGCTCGACGTCTGCCAGCGTCTCGACCCAGACGTCCGCGCTCGCGCTGAGCTCGTCCATCAGATCCGAGATGCGCTTGTCGACGTAGTTGTAGCCGATGGTCGCGGGGATGGCGGCCACCAGCCCGAACGCCGTCGCGATCAGCGCCTCACCGATGGCAGGGGCGACCACAGGCAGCGACGCGCTCTTCTCCACGCCGATGCGCAAGAAGGCGTCCATGATGCCCCACACGGTCCCGAACAAACCCACGAACGGCGCCGCCGACGCGATGCTGGAGAGCGTCGGCATCAACACCATCGCGCGCTGCTGCTCCTCGGTCACGGCGCGGCGCGCGACCGCGCCGAGCAGGTCCGAGCTCACCGCGCTCGTCTCTTGCCGGCGCGCGAGCGCGAGCACGATGCGGCCGCCCGGCGAGGTCTTGTGACGCTCGGCGAGCGCGACCAGATCCGCGCCGCGCGGCACGTTTTCGCTGGCGCGCTCGAAGGCGCGCAGCGCCCCGCGCAAGCGGGATAGCTGCGCGAACTTCAAGAACCAGATCAGCCAGACCAGCGTGGCCGCGATGATCAAGATGACCAGCACGGCCAACACGACGCCGGAGGAGCCCAGCATCAACGAAATGGGATCGAGCGACTTTGGAGCTGCGGCGTTCGCGGCCTGGTCGGGTTGCATCGCTGTCCGTCAGCTTCCGAGAACGATGTCGACGCGACGATCCTTGGCCCAGCCGGATTCATCCGTGCCCGTCGCGTCGTCCTCGCCGCGCGAGGTGGTTTCCATGCGACCCCCCTCGAGCCCAAGGCTGCCGATCGCACCCTTTACGTTGTCGGCGCGGCGCTGGCCGAGCACGCGGTTGTACTCGTCGTCGCCGCGCGGATCCGCGTGCCCGACGATGCGCATGCGCCTGCCCTTCAGCGGGCCCGTCGCAAAACAGTCCGCCAGCTTCTTGAGCACCGCGCGATCCTGCGGGCGCACGTTGGCGGAGTCATACGCGAAGAACGCCTCGGAGTCCGTGATGCCGCAGGCCTTACGGATGTCCTCCGAGATGTTGATGTTGGATTGGTTCGGGTTGTCGTCCGGCTTGGGGTTGGCGGCGACCGGCGGGGGCTGCGGCGGGGGCGCGACGACGGGTTCCGGCGATTGCGCAGGCGGCGGCGGTTCGGATCCACAGGCTGGCGCAGCACAAACGAGCGTCAGTAAAAGCAGGGCTTGAGTTCTCACGGCTTCCTCCACAAAGGTCGAACGGTGCCTTGGGCTTAAAGCGGTCGCTGCTAGCTCGGCGGCAGCGGTCGCTGCGGGCTGGCGGCGCCGCATCGAACCAGGCCACATCGGCCCGATAGTCCGGGCCAGAGCCGAGGCCTCTATAACACAGTAGGGTCCACGCGCTTCGTCCCCGCGTCGAACGCTGCTCAGAATGAAAACATTCCCCCGGAATTGTGGCCGTTTGGTGCTTCCGGCTCCGAAGCCAAGCGCTCCGCTCCGAGTCCGCTGCTGCGCAGCTCGCGGCTCAACGGGTGCGCATCACGTAGGCGACCAGACCCATGGTCGCCAGCAGGAAAAAGGCGATCAGCGCGTAAGCCGACGAGTGCCGGCCGCTGGCCGGGGGTTCGCTGCGCGAGACCTCCAGCTTGGTCATGGCGAGCAACGCCACGGCTTTCAGCTTCTTCTCGGCCGTCGCCGCGCGCGCGTGGTCACCCGCCATGCCGCGGTAACGCACGGCCGCTTCGACCAGCTGGTCTCGGCTGCGGCAGTACTCGAGGAATGCGTTGTGCGTCGCGTCGTCTTCCCAGGCGTCGAGCACTCTCTTCCACAGTGCCTCGAGCGCCTGGTCGCGTTCAGGCAAGCCGCAGCTCCTTCAACAGCCGGCTAGTGATCGCGAAGTACTCCTTGCGCGGGTACTGCTGATTCAAGATGCAAAAGTCTTTGTTGCTGAGCCCGACGCAACCAAAGCAGTACGTGCAGCCCGACAAACCGACGCTCTTTACGAGGTAGGAGCTCGACGAGCAATTCTCACACTCGATGCAGTGCTGGCAGCCGATCAGCCCCTTGCCGTTGCGGCAGTGCGAGCACTCCGTGCAGCCGTGACAACGGACACAGAAATGACAGCGCAGCAGCCGCTCACAATCTTTGCAGAACGTGCAGCCGCTGCAGGCCTGGCAGCGCTCGCACTCGATGCACGCGGTGTTTCCGCGCTCGCGCGTGAACTCCGAGACGAGGTCTCGGTAACGGGATTCGAACGTGCGAACGTCGAGCGCGTCTCCCACGCGAGCACTATTTCACCCCTGGCCGCGCCCGCGCAAGCGCTAATCATGGACGCGCGAGCACTTTGAGGACAGGCTTTGGCCGCCTTGTTCTGCCGTCTTTCATTGATTTCTTCGCTCGCGCTCGGCTGCGCGAGCGCGAGCCCCACGCCGGTGAACAGCGGCCAAAACCGCGCTGCGACGCCGCCGGCGGAGACGGCCGGCGCTGCCCTGCTCGACCGCGGCTGGGGCCGCGTGGCGCTGCCGCGCGCGGCGCTCGAGCTGTCGCTGCCGGAGCTCAGCGGCTGGCGCAAAGCGAAGCCGAGCGCCTGGGAGCACCTGCGGCACGCGGCGAGCCGCTCGCGCCTCGACCTGCGCGTCACGCGCGCAGAGCGCCTGGTGCGGCCGGAGGACTGTGAAGCGCGCGCGCGCCTGGAGCACCCCGAGCTACCCGTGGCGGAGGACGATGAAGCGCTCGACCGCCGTACGCTGCGCGCCCCGCGCGGGTTCTTGACGCGCGTCACCGTGCTCGTGGCAGAGAGCGCGCCCGCCGAGCTGGAAGGACACGTGACCGCCTTCGGCGCGGCCGTCGGGCGTTGCTTCGCGCTGCATTTCAGCACGCGCACGAGCGGCCCCGGCGCGTCCGAAGAGGTCGCGCGCCGCCTCGGCTTGGTGGTCGCCAAATTGCTCCCCAGCGTCGCGCTCGCCGACGTCGACCAGCGCGTCACGCCGGAGCCGTTCGCTCGCTGAGACAGCCGTGACCGCGCTGCGCCCACTGCCGCCCGCGGCCGCGCCGGAGCTGCCGCTCACCGCGCTAGCGCCGATGCAGTACATCACCGACGCGCCGTTCATGCGCGTCATCGCCGAGCTCGGCGCGCCCGATTATTTCTTCACCGAGTACTTCCGCGTGCACGCGAGCTCGCGGCTCGAGCGACACATCCTCGCGTCCATCACGCAGAACCGCAGCGGGCGGCCCATCTTCGCGCAGATGATCGGCGAAGACATCGCGGAGCTGTGTCGCAGCGCGCGCGAGCTCGCAAAGTACGAGGTCGCGGGCATCGATCTGAACCTGGGTTGTCCGGCGCCCTTCATCTACAAGAAGAACGTCGGCGGCGGCTTGCTGCGCGATCTCGCGCGCATGGATCGCATCCTCGCCGCGCTGCGCGACGCCATCCCCGGGCGCTTCACCGTCAAGATGCGCGTCGGCTTCGACCACTGCGAAGACCTCGCGGCGCTGCTCGAGATCGTGCGCCGTCACTCCGTGGATTTGTTGAGCCTCCACGGCCGCACCGTGAAGGAGATGTACACCAGCCACGTGCACTACGACTTGATCGCGCTCGCCGTCGAGTCCTCGGCGTGTCCGGTGCTGGCCAACGGCGAGGTGAGCTCCGCTGGCAAAGCGCTCAGCGTGCTGGCTCACACCCGCGCGCGCGGCGTCATGATCGGGCGCCACGCGATCCGCAACCCCTGGATCTTCGCGCAATGCCGCGCCGCGTTTCGCGGTCTGCCCGTCGCGGACGTACCGCTGCGCGCGGTGCGCGACTACATCGAGCGGCTGTACGAGGAGACGCGCGTCGACGGCGCCGTCGAGCACGCTCACGTCACCAAGATGAAGAAGTATCTGAATTTCGTCGGGCTGGGCGTCGACCCGCAGGGCGCGTTTTTGCATGCCATGCGCCGCGCCGACAGCAAGGCGCGCCTGTTCGCGGTGTGCGACGAGTTTTTACTGCGCGAGCCCGAGCGCCCCTTCGCGCAAGAGCCCTACCCCGGCCTCGTGGCGCGACCGCGCTGTGAGCTCGGCGGCGCGGCGCGCTGCGCCTGAGCGCTCACCAGCGCTGAGGCCAGAGCCGCCCGCCCTCGAGCAGCACGTACGCTTCGTAGCCCAGCAGGGCAAGGACGCCCAGGAAGAGCACCGCGAAGAGCAGGCGCGCGAGGATACGGCGCACGCGCAGCGAGCGCTCGTACGCCACCTCCGCCGCCAAACGTCGCGCGTCCGGGTGAGTCTGAAGGAGGCGCGGATCGCCCGCGATCCAGCCGCGAGCGTGATCCATCGATTGTACCCACTGCTGGTGATTCAGGGGCGTATTCCGAAGGACGGTTGCCATGATTGCCTCAGTAATAACGGCGCACGGGCGCGCCGGACAACAAATGCACCAGCGCGACGAACAGCGACGCGCCGATGATCGACCATAGGATTGGGAATGGGTGCTGATCGACGCTCACCATCAAGAGCTCCGGCAACTTGAGGTAGTGCGCGACGAAGGTGCCGAGCAACGCGCCCACGAAGCCGACCGCGATAGAGACGAAGAAACCACCGCCCGTACCGCCGCCGATGGCGCGCCCGATGGCGCCGCACACCCCAGCGATCACGAGCAAAACCAACAGACCGACGAGTGAGATGGTCATGACTTCGGTAACTGCAAGAGCTGGGCCCGCTCGGCGACTGCGGCTGCGCAGCGCTAGAGAATCGAAAGCAACCGCAGAGGACCGCGGATTTTGACGACGTTCGACGACAATCCGCCTCAGCGCGCAGCTTCGCCACGACGCTCGTGGGTTGTATCGTGGCGAAGCTGCGAGTCGGCCTCAGCGACGGCGAAGCGCGTGAGTAGCGGGCGCGCGCTGGAGAGCGACTCCGGAAACAGCGATAGCTGCCGCGGATCTGCGAACGCCGCTTCGAAGTCACGCGGACTGAGCGCGCGCTCGAGGCGCTTCGCAAAGTTCCTGCGCAGCAGCGCCACGTAGTAGTCCACGTCGTAGTCGCGCGCGTCGCCGGCGCCGGCCGCTGCGCTGCGCTCGTCCGCTTCGTCGCCGGGCTCGGACTCTCGCAGCAGCGCCGCGCGGCCGCCCATCGCGCGATAGACCCGCACGCGCTCCCCGGCGAGCCACTCGCGGCGTCCGCTCTCCAGCATCGCCTCATAAGGAAGCTCGCGGCGGCTAGCGCGCGCGGCCGCGTATTCTGCGGGCGTCTTGGTCAGGCGCACCTTCGCGCTCACGTCGTAGGTCGGCAGCCGGCGCGCGGACAGCGCGCGCACCGTCTCCACGTATTCGCGCCGAACGCCGGCGACGTCGCCGTCCAGCAAGCGCGTCAGCGCGCGCTTCAAGAAGCTGATGCCGAACGGCTCCGCGCGGCTCGAGCGAAACGCGACGCCGCGCAGCAGCAGCGCGCCGTCGTACGCTTTGAGCGCGTAGTTCTTCGGCTCGTGCGAGAGCATCGCGGCGTAGCGGCCCTCGAACTCGAGGTGCACTTGCGGCGGGAGCAGCGCCGCGACCTCGGCCACGACGCGGCGCTCCTCGGCTTCGTCGAACTGCTCCGGCACCGAGAAGTACACGCCGTCGGTGTCCGCTTCCAGCAGCACCATGCCGCGCGCCGCGAGCTCACTGCAAATCAGCGCCAGCACCTCACGACCGCGGCGCGTGACCTCGTTGGCGGCGTGCACGTCCGCGAAGCGCGTCAGCCCGACCGCGCCGAGGTAGCCGTAAGCGGAGTTGATGACGAGCTTCATCGCAGCGGAGAGCGCCTCTTGCGTGTGGCGCTCTCCGCTGCCGGACGGCAGCGCGCGGGCGCTGGCCTTCGCTGCCAGCCTCAGCTCCAGCAGCTGCTCGACCAGCGTGAGCAGCGCTTGCAAGCGATCACCGCGCGGCCCGATGCGATACTGCCGCATGAGTGAGGGATACAGGCTCGCCACGTCCGCCTTGACGATGCGCTCGGCGACGCCGGCGGCGAACAGATGCAGCGCCGCGCCGCTGTGCAACGTGCCGTCTCCGGCCGCCGGCGCCGGCAGCGCCGCGCCGGCGCGCAAGTAGGCGCGCACCAGCAACGGATCCAAGACGCCGGTGGCGGGACCCGCGTCCGCGAGGCGCTCGTAGCGGCGCGGCGCCATGCGCGCCAGCGCGAACGCCGCGCCGCCCAACAAATGCGCGATGCCCTCTGCCTCGCGGACGTCGTCGCTCGCGTAGCGACGCACGCGCTCGGGCTCGCGCGCGTACACCTCGTACACGCGCGAGCCCGGGATGTGCTCGCGCTCCGCCTGCGCGACGCCGAAGTGACGCGCCACGGCCTTGAGTCCATGCCCCGGCAAATCGCGCGCGGAGAAGTCGTGACGCAGCACCGCGTCCATGCTGTCGATCAACTCCCGGCCGGGCACCGTGAAGCGCGTGCGGCGCCGCCCGCGCGCCGGCCTTCGCCGCAACCCCGGCGCCCCCGCGCGACCGAGCGCGAGCGGCACGCGCAGCAGCTCCGCGCGGCGCGCCAGGAACGGCAAGTCGAAGCCGTGCAGATTGTGATTTTCGATCACGTCGGGATCGTGCTCACTCACGCGCTCGAGCAAGCGCTCGATCAGCCGGCGCTCGCCGTGCTCGGAGAGCTCCTGCGTCTCCAACAGCTCGACGTCACCCTCGGGAGAGCGCAACGCCACGAGGAAGATGCGATCGCGCTCGCTGTCGAGACCGGTCGTCTCCAGATCGAGCTGCAGGCGCCGCAGATCCTCGAAGGCGAGTCCTTTGAAATAGGTGCGACCCGACTCCACTAGGTACTGCTCTTCGGGTGGCAGCGTGAGAACGTCGCTCTTATCGAGCTCCGCCAGGTGCTTGAACGCGCGACCCAGTCTGCGCCGCGCGCCGTCGAGCACGGCCGCCGCCAGCCGGCGACCGTCGCGCGCGCGCGCGACGAAGCGCAGCTCGCCGGGGCCGGACAGCTCTTCGAAGGTGACGATATCGGGCGGCAGCTCCCGCGCGCCGCGCTGCGCCTCGCGCAATCTTTCTCCCAGATGCGCCAAGTCTTCGAGGTGCGAGAGGAGGAGCCAGGGCGTGAAGCGCAGTTCTTCCAGCGCGAGCGCACGCGTGCGCGGATCCCGCTGCCAGACCCAGACCCGCCCGTCCGGCTCGCCCCAAATCGAGACGATCCCTGGCGTGGGATCCCAGCCCCACAGCCACTCTTCTGCTGCGATCACGCCGCGCTCCGCGCGCGCTCACCCGCGAGGCTTGTCGGGAAAAGTGCTCGACGAGGGGGCGTGTAGCTAAAGGAAGTCTGACTCGACATCAGCGCTGTAAAGACACGACCATGCAAACTGCACAGTAGTATCGACTGAACGGACGCGCTGGTATTCACGCGAGTGCGGCGCTATATTTGGGCGCTCGTTCGGGAGATGCAACGTGGCGCACCACGACGAAGACACTGCCGTCGTTGATGTTTCGGAGAACCCTCCGAATCGTCAGACCAATGATTGTCTGGTCGTGATCTACGACCGCGATCGCAGCGCGCTCGGTCGCCGCTTCGTGCTGAAGACGGGCCCGCTGCGCATCGGCCGCTTGCTGGACAACGACATCGTGCTCGACGACGAGGCGGTGTCGCGCCGGCACGCGCGGGTGGAGTGCGGCGGTGAGGGCTGGTTCGTCGTCGACGCCGGCTCGCGTAACGGCACGTTGCTCAACGGGCGTCCGCTCATCGGCCAGGCCACGTTGCAGCGCGACGATCGCATCAAGATCGGCTGTACCATCTTCAAGTACCTGAACGGCGCCGACGTCGAGGCCGCGTACCTCGAGGAGATTTATCAGCTCGGCGTGGTCGATCACCTCACCGGCCTGAACAACCGCCGGCACTTCGACGACACCTGCGCGCGCGAGTTCTCGCGCGCCCGCCGTCACGAGCGCGCGCTGTCGCTGCTCATGATCGACATCGATCATTTCAAGCAGGTCAACGATCGCTTCGGGCATCCCGCCGGAGACGAGGTGCTGCAGGAGGTGGCGCGCGCGCTGGCCTCGCGCCTCGGCCGTGAAGAGACGATCGCGCGCTACGGCGGGGAAGAGTTCGTGATTTTGCTGCCGGAGGCGCCCGCCGAGCGCGCGCGCCGCGTGGCGGAGAAGCTGCGCGCCGCCGTGGAGCGACTGGAGATCAGCTCGCACGCCAGGCGCATCCCGATCACGCTCAGCGTCGGCGTGGCCGAGCTGGCCGAGAGCGATCGCGTGGCGAGCGATCTGATCCGACGCGCAGATGAAGCGCTCTATGCCGCCAAGCACGCGGGTCGCAACCGCGTCACCTTGCACCCCGTCTCGTCGTCATGACGCGCGCGAGCGGCGCGCGCTCAGTGCAGCGTGTGCCATTGCCCGTCGTGCTGCACCTTGGGCACCTCCGCGCCGTCCGGCGGTGGCGGCAAGGGCAGTCCATGTGGGCCGCGCGCCAGCACGATGTGCACGCGCGGCTCCGGCGCGGCGCTGGCGGCGACGCGAGCGGCGTCTTCGCGCGCCTCTTCCACGGCCCAGCGCGCGAGCGTCACTTTCGTGCGCTTCTTACGCTTACGCCAGCCGAGGACGAACAAGCCGAGCGTCGCCATCCACACGAACGAGCCGCTCAACAGCACGGGCCAGAACGTGTAGCGCTTGGCCACGTCCTCACGCCACTCCTGCTCGAGCTCGGCGCTGTCCACGCCGTACGCGCTCTTCAGCGCGGAGTTGAAATCCTGCCCGCCGCGCAGGCGCTCGACCAAGCTGCGAAAGCGGAAGCGCTCGCGTTGACGAACGAGATAGCGCACCACGTCCACCGCTTGGGCGTAGGCCACCTCGGCGTCGGTCTCCGTCGCTGGAAACGCGTTGTCCAGCTCCGCCAGCGGCAGCAAGGAGTCCGCCACCGTCGCGGTCCACAGCGTGCGGAGGCGAACGAACGAGGTCTCACCGGACGCCAGCACCGCGAAGCCTTCATTGAACCAGCGCGGCACGTGCGCGTTGCTGACGGCATCGAACAGCGCCACGTGCGCCAGCTCGTGACGGAAGATTTGCACCAAATTGTGCTCGTTGTTGGCGTGCACGGGCGCCAGCGTGAGCAACACCAAGCCGATCTCCGGGTACGCGACGCCGGCGGCGTAGTCGGGGAAGGGTGCGCCGCGCGGCGCCAGCGTGGCCATCTCCGTCGGGGTGCGCGCCACGTCGACGCGCACGTGCGTGAGCACGGGCATGCCGAGCCGTTCACTGAGCTCACGGCGAATCACCGTCGACTCCGAGATCAGCGACTCGAGCTGCTCACGGCTCTCTGGCTGGTAATGGAAACGAATCCAGCCACCGTCGAAGGTGTTGTATCCGCGCGGCACGGGCGGCGGCGACAAACGCCCGGCGCCGAGGCGCGGGGCATCGCGCGGAGCCTGACGAGCCAGCGTCGCATCCAGCGCGACGCCCTCGTCGCTGACGCCGGTGCGCACGTTCGGCAGCGGCTCATCCGCCTGCGCCGTGCCGCCCGCGCCCAGCATCACGGCGAGCCCGAGCAAGAGCAAGAAGCGTCGTAGAGTCGCTAGGACAGTGTCCCAAGGGCCCGACGAGCGTTGCATCACCCGAAATATGGACCGATTTTTTGCGCTTTGCTGCCGCCCGATCTGCGGGGTTGCGTAAATCATGGCGACCCGGCGCCGCCGGCCGCGGCGGGGCGGAAAACCCCCAGCAGGACGCGAGCGGTAGGCCCTCGGCCGCCGACGGAGTAGGTGCCCGGCCGCTGTGGGCGCTCGTCGCCGCGTTCAGCGCAGCAACCAAGCGAGGGGCGCCGCGAGCGTGAAGGAGGCAGCGCTGGCCGGCTCGATCCCCCCGCTGACCGCCGCGACCACGCCGAGCAGCACGGCCGCGAGCCAGAGGCCGTAGCCGGCGCCCTGCGCGAAGCGCGCGAGCGCCGCAGGCCACGGGATCAAGCACAGCACCAGGCTCGCCCCCAGACCCAGGCTCAGATCGAAGATTCCGTTGCGCAGCGCCGCGCTGCTCGCACCCCTGAGCAGCAACAGCACCGGGCCAGCGACGGCCAGCGCCACGACCAGCCGGCGCAGTGAGCGCGCGAGCGGGCTGCCGCTGCTCTGCGCCCAGCTGAAGAGCCAGAGCGTTGCGCCGCAAGCGCCGAGCGTCACTACCGCGGCGACGAGCGCGAAGGTCACCGCGCCGAGCGGCCGATGATGCGTGCTGCTTTTCAGCACGCTCAAAACTCGCACCAATACGGGCGCAACCAGCCCCAAGCCGCTCAGCAGCGCAGCGACCGGCAGCGCCGCCGCGCGCCGCGGCGGCTCTGCCGGCTGCTCAGAGCGCCGCTCCGGGCGCGCCCTGCTCACGAGCAGCACGGCGACCGGGCCGAGCACCAGCGCGCTGGCACCGAACAAGACGACGAACGCCAGCGGCCAGCGGGCAACGCGCAGCGCGGCCGTCAGCGCGGCGAGCGCCGCGCCGAGCGAGCCCCAGAACGCGGCCGCGCTCGCGCTCACACCGGCCTGAGCTCGAGCCGCACGCGGCTGGCGAGCGGCTGCGGCAGGTAGCCATTCGCCAAATACCAGCGGATGGCGCGCGCGAGCGCCTCTCGCGCGCTGCGGTGCTGATAGCCGAGCTCCGCCGCGGCCTTCGCGCTCGTCACCCACATGCGCGAAGTGGCGTAGTCGCGCGCCAGCCGTGCGGTGAGCAGCGGATCACGACCCGTGAAGCGCGCGTAGAGCTCCATGGCGCGGCCGGCGAGCTGCACCAGACCCGCGCTCGGCGTGCTACCCGGCTCGGCCAAGCCGGTGAGCTCGTGCAAGAGCCCGATGAAGTCGCGGAAGCTGACGTTCTCACCCCCTAGGATGTAGCGCTCGCCGACGCGGCCGCGCTCCATGGCCAGCACGTGACCTTCGGCGACGTCGTCCACGTCCACCACGGAGATGCCGCCGTCGGTCGCCGGCAAGCGGCGGCCGGCGTTCATGCTCAAGTAGCGCAGCAGCATCACGCCGTTGGGCGTCGGCTTGCGGTCACCGGGGCCGAACACCGCGCTCGGCAGCACGCTGACGAGCGGGAGCCCTTCGGCGCTGAACTCCTCGACCACGCGATCCTGCTCGAGCTTGGCCCGGATGTACAGCTCGGGATCGACGAGGTTGAAGGCGTGCGTCTCGTCCATCGGCTCGGGATCCGTGCCGAGCACGCCGGCGCTGCTGGTCACCACCACGCGCTCGATGGCGTCGCGGTGCTGCTTCACCGCGGTGAGCACGGCGCGCGTGCCGAGCACGGCAGGGTCGATGATTTCACGCGGCTTACGGCTCCAATAGCGGAACACGGAGGCGACGTGAAAGACACGCTGGCAGCCCATCAACGCGCGGTACACGGTGGACTCGATCGTCACGTCACCGAACGCGAGCTCGCAGCGATCGCTCGGCAAATCGAGGAAGGGCGTGAGATCGGAGCCAGGACGCACGAAGGCCTTGACGTGCGCGCCGCGCTCCACCAAGCGGCGCACCACGGCGGAACCGATGAAACCCGAAGCTCCGGTGACCAGCGTCCAGCTCTTGTGCATCGGCCGCTAAGTACCAAAGGCGCTGCTGGAGAGCAAAGCCTGAGCTCGCCGCCGCCGCTTCTGGCGACGTGGCGCGAGCGACGCCGTCGCCTCAGCGGCTTCGGCAGCGCTTCGCGCTGCCCGCCTTGGCGAGCAACGCGCGCAACGCGGAGCCATTCTTCGCCTTGCCGAGCGGCGCCAGGCGCTGCGCGAGATCCGCGGGGCCCAGCGCGAGCAGTGACTGCAGCGCTGCTTGCCCCAGCGCGCGCTCGTCCGCGGTGGCCAGCGGATCCGCGACGCGCAGCGCGAGCTTCGTCAGCGCGTCCAGGCTCTCCGCGTCGCACAGCGCGCCGAGCGCCTGCGCGGCGGCGCGCCGAACCTCGCTGCGCTCCTCCACGTCTTGCAGACGCTCGCGCAGCTCCGCGCTGGCCTTGACCACGCCGCGCGCGCCGAGCGCCTGCGCCACCGCAGCGCGCACGGACGGCGCTTCGTCCGAGAGTGACGAGAGCAGCGCTTCGTCCGCCTTCGCGTCCGCGGGCAGCGCGCCGAGCGCCGTCGCCGCCGCGCTGCGCACGAGCGGCCAGGCGTCATCGTCGAGCAGCTGCAGCAGCTTCGGCGCGCTCGCGGCGATGCGCCCCTCGCGCGCCGCGTTGGCCGCCGCCTCGCGCACGCGCACCTCGGGATCCGTCAGCGCGGTGACGACCGCGGACACCGCCGCGTCGTCGCGCGGCAGCACCTCCAGCGCGCGCGTGCGCAGCCGCGGCTCGGGCGCGGCCAAGCTGCGCGAGAGCAGCGCGCGCGCGTTCGCGTCGCGCGGCGCGAGCACGGCGGCCGGCGCCAGCGCGAGATAGCGCGTCGCGAAGTCCGACGCCGCGGCGAGCCGCGTCAGCGCGGCGCTCGCCTCCGGCAAGAACGCGGCAGCGCGAGGCCCGAGCGCGCGCAGTAAATCGAGCACGGCACGGCTCGGCAGCGCGCCATCAGCCAGCGCGCGCAGCACGTTGGCGCGCGCCGCCGGTGCGGCCGTCGCGCGCGCCAGCACGATGCGCAGCCCGCGCCGTTCACGTGGCGGGACGTTCGCCAGGCGAGCCACCAAGCTGTCCACGGCGAGGTCCGGCGCCACGCTGGCCAGCTCATCCGCCAAGATCAATGACTGCGGCGAGCGCGCTTTGCCCAGCTGCTCGACGAGCAACGGCGCGGCTGCACGACCGCAGCGCCGCAGTCGATCTTCGGCGTGCAGCCGCTGCGCTGGGAAATCACCGAGCAGCGCGGCCACGTAGACGGGCGCGCTGGCCTCGCAGGGCGCCGCGTCGATGACGTCCAGCGCGACGCGGCGGCCGCCCTCGTCCAGCCTCGTGAAGCCCTTCGCGATCTCGGCGAACGCGGGCGGCCCCAGCGCGCTCAGCAGCGCGCCGGCCGCGCGGGCGCGCTCGCCGCCGCCGGCGAGCGCGCCGAACAGCGCCGCCGGCTCTGCGCCGGACAGCTCACTGACAGCGCCCAGCTCCGCGACGCGCACCTCCGCGTCGGCGCGCTCCTCGAACGCGCTCTCCAGCACCAGCGCGACGCAATCGCTCTGCACCGGCTTGGGCAATTGCACGCGGAAACGAGCGCCCGCGTTGCGGCTCGCTTCGGGCGGCAACGTCACCTGGAACAGCTGGCCGCGCGTCACGAGCCAGAGCTCGCGCGGCACCGACGACTTCACCGGCGCGGCGCCCGGCGCGGACACGATCAGCTCGAAGCCGCTGAGCGGCAGCTGCCCTGGCGCGTTCAACACCACGAACTCACCGCGACCCGAGCCACCGCGCGCTTCGGACCAGCTGGTGTCGGCGCGACCATCGCTGAGCAGCCCCGGCGCGCCCAGCGCGCTGCTCGCCCCGGTGGCGCGCAACACGGGCGTCAAGGCCGGAGTGCCCTCGGGCACGAGCGTGGCCTCGAGCTTCGGCGCGGCCGCGCGCTCGTCCGCGTCGAGGCGCTGAATCTTGGCCGCATGCAGCGCGAGATCCTTCGGGCTCAGCACCTCGGGCGCGAGCACGGCGGGACGGCCGCAGAGATCGAGATCTTCACGGCGCTCGCCGACAACGATGCTGCGCGAGCGATCGTCGGCGGAATCCGAGATGATCAGCACCTTGCCCTGGCGAACCCCATCCGCCCCTTCGGCGAGGCCGGTGACGCCGGCGAACACTACCTTCGGCGC
This sequence comes from uncultured Sorangium sp., assembly GCA_966250485.1. Lineage (GTDB taxonomy): Bacteria > Myxococcota_A > Polyangia > Polyangiales > Polyangiaceae > PMG-095. The sequence goes on from CBINHN010000012.1 coordinate 17,988, forward strand.
TGCGGCGCCCGGCGCTGCCACCACCACCGCCTCGAACTGGCGACCGTCCCCGCTGCCAGGCACGGTCGCGACGATGGCACGGCGCCCTTCACCGATGCTCACCTTCGCCAGCCGCACGCGCGCGACGCCCGCGCGAAACTCGGCGGGGACGGCGAGGTCCACGCCGCGCGACAAGTCGCACGGCTCGGCGGCGCACAGGCTCGCGCGCAGCGTGCCGCGCGCGTCGGCGCCCACCGCCAAGCCCGGCTGCGTGCCGGCAGGCGCGACGAACGCGGCGGCGTGCGCGCGCGCGGCGCTCAAGCTGACGAGCAGCGCGACCACGGCTCGGGGCGCGCCCCTCACGCTCGAAAATCGGCTCGGGCGAAGCTCGCTGTGCATCGCTCAGCCGTCAGCGCGGCGGCTCGGGCACGATCGAGCCGCAGTTGGTAAAATGCAGGTTGGTGTCGACGCGGAAATTCGAGTCGTGCGTGTGTCGCTCGGCGTGGAAGAGATCGAGCGGGTAGTTCATGCCCTTCGTGAGCCCCAGCGCGCCGGCCTCCTTGTCGAGGTTCACGGTGCCGGACACCTCCGGGTGCAGGCCGCCGAGATCGAGCGCGAGGCGCCCGTTGATGAACACCCAAACGTCGTCGTCGCCGATGAACGTGAAGGTCTCGCCGCCGCGATAGGTGAACTGCGTGTGCACCTCGGTGGTGAAGTGATAGTTGTGTGAGCGCTTCTGATTGCCCCAGCCCGCGCCGTCGAGCGGGAAGAATGAGTGGCTCTGGAACGTGATGTTGCCGCCGCTCGGCTCTAGCGAGAGATAGAGCACGTAGGGCTTGTTCACGTTCGCCGCGTAGCGGTACCACTGGTCGAAGTTCGCGCGCGTCGTGCTCTGCTGGCCGTAGGGGCAGCTCTGCGTCTTACCCGCCTTCTCACAGACGCCGGTGTACGTGGGTTTGTGATCGGAGAACAGCGCGCGGTCCATCATCCCGAGCGTCGGTTTGTCACCGCTGAACGCCTCGAAATCGGGGTGGCCGTTGGGATCGTCTTTAGCGTTGAAATCCCTGACCACCGCCAAGATGGTGCTGCCGCAGTCCACGTCCCCGCTCGCGCCGCCCGCCGCGCTCGCCGGCGCGTCACCGTTGAAGGGCTCGCCGAGCTTGTAGCCGCCGAGATCGGTCTTGGTGAAGCCGTCGGGCAGCATGTAGGGGCCGTCGGTGCCGGCGCCGCCGTTGGGACCGCCCGAGTTGCCGATGTGCAGACCCCCACCGAAGCCGAGCCGCACGCCGCCGGTGCCACCTTGGTCGTCGTTCTGTCCGCCGCAGCCGAGACTCAGCGCGGTTGCGAGCGCCAGGGTCGTGAAGACCCTTACGGCTGACGTTGCCGAGCGCGACGGCGCGAAGCGGTGAGATCTCATGCCGGGCGCAGTGTGTCGCCTGGCACGATGAGGCTCAAGCAACTTCGTGCGCGCGCCGCCGCCCGCCTACCTTGCCCGCCTCCAGCGGCGCTGCGCCGAGCGACTGTACGCTGAGGGCGTAGAGTTCGTCGAACGCGCGCGCGGCCGGCCTCGCGGCGCAGCTCGACGTCGCGCCGGAGATGCCGCACTTGCCGCCCGTGATGGCAGATTTTCACCCCGCCGGCGCGCAAGCGCTGGCGCGCTTGGCGGAGTACGCGAAGCAGCAGCTCGCCTGAGCGAGCTCAGCCCGTCAACGGCCGAGCGTCGGGCGGCACACGCAACGCGTCGAGCACCTCGCGCAGCCGCGAACGCGGCACCGAGACGCGCGTCGGCATGCCCCCGCCGAGCCCGAGCAGCGACACGAAATTGAGACCCGAGTCGAAGCGCGCCGCCACGCTCACGTTGTCGCGATCCACGACCACGCTCACCGGCTCTCGCTCTTGTCCGAGCAGCAGCAAGAGCGTCTTGTCCACGCGCGCGAAGCCGGCGCTGACGTCGACCAGCGCGACGCCCGGCGGAAGCCGCTGATAGCTCTCCGCCGCGCGCCGCGTCTCGCGCTCGATGGGCAGGAGCTCGGCCGCGGCGCGGTCGATCGGCTCCCATTGCGCGGCGTCGCTGAGCCCGCTGCTCAAATGCCGCACGATCAGCCCCAGTAGGCCGCTGTCGTTGGGGCGCCCGCGCAGCGCGCGATCGATGCGCTCCGCCACCGCGCTGGGAACCCCGAGCCGCGTATCGATGGCTCGCGCGTCATCATCGCAGCCGGGGTAAGGTTCGATGCCGCCGCGGATCCACTTGGCCGCGCTCGCCAGCCCGTCGAAATCGGTGTGGCACACGATCGTGTCGATGCGCCCGACGCGCTCGACCAGCGCGGTGTCGATCATCTCCGGGCAAGCACCGTGCTCGGCCTTGGTCGCTAACACGAAGCGCGCGTCATCGCGGAACCGCTCGTGCGCCTCGTGATCGTGATGGTCGACCCACACGCCGAGGCGTGCGCCCAACGCTACGATGAACGGCAGCGTGACCTTCTCGAAACCGCCACCTCCGCCGCCGCCCGCGAACGCGATGTCCAGCACCGCTACCTTGCCGTCCAACTGGCTGGGCTTCGGGAGCTTTCGTGGAGTACCAAAAGCAAGGTGCATGCGGACGCTTCTACGCCGCAAGCTTGCAGACTTCGTCCTCGGCCGCACCTCTTACTGATTTGGGTGGACCGAGGGCGGCAGGGTTGGATACTTCACCCGGAGTTCCGATGACCCCCCGCGCCACCGCCGTCGCGCTGTTTCTCAGCTGGAGCGCCGTCGCATCGAGCGGCCGCCCGGCCGAGGCAGACGTCCCTCCGGTGGGCGCAGCGGGACCGCCTTCCGGCAGCGTCACCTGCACGCTGCGCGGCATCGCCGAGCCGCACGCCAACACCAACATCGAAGACGCGCAAGGTCACGTGGTGGCGCGGCTGAGCGGCGCCTCTACGGCGCTGGTGGTCACCGATTTCCCGTCGGACGCGCAGGGCCGCGCTCAGATCGAGACCGGGACCGGCGCCGGTGGCTTCCGCGTGCGCGGCTTCGTCGCGGTGAAAGACGTGCCGCTGCGCGCCGCCGCCAACATCCCGGTGATCCCGAGTCACGTCTGGATCGCGAGCGGGCGCGAGCTCAGCTTCGCCTCCGCGGCGCCGGGACGCTTGCGCGTGGAGCGAGCCGCGAACGCGCCGCTCTCGCACGGCTTCAGCGCGTGGGCCACGTGCAACTTACTGACGCTGGCCCCAGTAACTCCGCAGGCTTACTCGCCGACGGCCAGCGCGCGCGTGTTCAAGCTGAAGAACGCCTCGCTCGAGGTGTTCGATCGCCCGGGCGGGACCTTGCTGATGAAGCTCTCGCGCGCGCAGGGCACGGATGGGCCGGCGTTCTCCAGCAGTGAACGGCGCGGTGATTGGCTGCGCGTGAGCTATCACGCCGACGTGCTGATCGACGCTTGGGCGCGCGCTCGCGATCTGGTCGAGCTCCCCGCTGGCGAGAACGTGGAGCCGCCGCCGCCGCGCACGGTGGCCGTGAACCGACCGCGCATGGCCGTGCAGGGCGAGCCGCGCGTGGTGAAGCCCGTGCGCGAGGTTCCCTTGCGCGCCAAGCCGAGAGAGAGCGACCCCAGCATCGGCGTCATCGAGCCCGGCGCTGAGACGTACGTGCTCGACGTCGTCGCCGGCTGGGCCAGCGTGATGCCCAAGTCGCTGAACGTGGTGCCGGCGCCGGACGGCCAGTTCTGGGTCAGGACTAGCGATTTAGGCATTTGACTCGCGCCTCGCCGAGCCCGTGTTAGCGTCCGCGCGTGACGGACACGGTCGAACTCTTGAAGGCCGCTCTGGCGCATCCCCTCGATCGCACAGCGTTCGCGTGGGGGCGCTTTTACCAGGGCAAGGTGCGCGACAACTACAGCCTCGGCGACGGCCGGCGGTTGCTCGTCGTGACCGATCGCATCAGCGCGTTCGATCGCGTGCTCGGCACCTTGCCGCTCAAAGGCCAGCTGCTGAACTACGTCTCGAACTGGTGGTTCGAGCACACGCGCGACGTCGCGGACAACCACTTGCTGGCGATGCCGGATCCCAACGTGCTCGCGGCCATCGAGTGCACGCCGCTGCCCGTCGAGATGGTGGTGCGCGCTTACCTCACCGGCACCACCTCCACGAGCATCTGGGTGCACTACGCCCGCGGCGAGCGCGAGTTCTGCGGCCATGAGCTGCCGGACGGGTTGCGGCAACATCAAGCCTTGCCCCAGCCGATCATCACGCCGAGCACCAAGGCCGAGAAGGGCGGACACGACGTGTCGGCGTCACGCGAAGAGATCCTGGCTTTGTCCGGCATGGCGGCGGAAGAGTTCGATCGCGCGGCGGAGCTGGCGCTCGCGCTGTTCGCGCGCGGGCAGAGCGTGTGCGCGGAGCGCGGCCTGATCCTAGTGGACACCAAGTACGAATTTGGAAAGACGCCGGACGGTCGCATCGTCGTGATCGACGAGATCCACACGCCCGACTCTTCTCGCTTCTGGTACGCGGAGAGCTACGCCGAGCGCCTCGCGCGCGGTGAAGCGCCGGAGAGCCTGGACAAAGAGTTTCTACGGCGGCACTTGGTCGAGCGCGGCTTCCGCGGCGAAGGTCCCATCCCGCCGATCTCGGACGAGATCCGCGTCGAAGCGGCGCGGCGCTACCTCGTCGCGGTGGAGCGCATCACCGGCACGCGCTTCGAGCCGAACCTGGAGGAGCCGCTCGCGCGCATCGAGCGCAACGTGGCGAGCTACCTGGCCGCCGAGCGCGCTTGAGCTACGCGGACATTTCCTGTCCGAGCGCCGCCAGAGCACTGAACGAGCGTGTAGCAGCCGCCGCCGCGGAATGTTAGAAGGGGCTCGTGACTCAAGCGGCGTCCTTCGAGCTCTCGCAAATGGATGCGGTCGATTTTCTGCGCTCTTTGCCGGCAGAGTCGGTCGACCTCCTGGCGACCGATCCGCCGTACGAGTCACTGGAGAAGCACCGCGCGGTCGGCACCACCACGCGGCTCAAGGTCAGCGCCGCCTCGAGCAATCGCTGGTTCGAGGTGTTCCCCAATCGCCGCTTCCCAGAGCTGTTCGCGGAGGTGTACCGCGTGCTCAAGCGCCACACGCACTTCTACCTTTTGTGCGATCCGGAGACCGCGTTCATCGCGAAGCCGGTCGCCGAAGCGGCGGGCTTCACATTCTGGAAGCCGTTGGTATGGGACAAGCGCTCCATCGGCATGGGCTATCACTACCGTGCCCGCTATGAGTTCGTGCTCTTCTTCGAGAAGGGCAAGCGGCGCCTGAACAACCTCGGCACCGCGGACGTCATCGAGGCGCCGCGCATCCGCGGCGGCTACCCCGCGGAGAAGCCGGTCTCGCTGCTCGAAGTGCTGGTCGGTCAGAGCAGCAGCCCCGGGGACATCGTGGTGGATCCGTTCATGGGCTCCGGCTCGGCCGGCGTCGCCGCCTTGCGCCACGGCCGTCGCTTTCTGGGCAATGATTTGGCGTCCGAGTCCCTAGCGCTCGCCGAGCAGCGCCTGCGCGAGGCGGGCGGCAGCTCAGGGCTGCTCGTGCCGCGCCTGCTACAGCTCGCGGTCCCCCTCGTAGCGGCCGGGCCGCGCTGAGAAAGCCATGACGGGCAACGAGTACGCCGATCGCATCGCGGGTTACATCGTCAAGAACTTCGGCGCGCGCGGGCTCGCGGCGTACCGCGAGGTCTCGCTCGGCAAGACCATCATCGGCAAGAACCGGCACGTCGACATCTTCGTCGTCCACGGCGAGAGCGGCAACGCCATGGCGATAGAGTGCAAGTACCAAGACAGCGCCGGTACCGTCGACGAAAAGATCCCATACGCCATCCAAGACATGCAAGCGATGGGCATGCCGGTGTGCCTCACCTACGCCGGCAACGGCTTCTCCGACGGCATCTTGCACATGCTCGCCGGCTGCCCCATCGCCGCGTACTGCATGCCGTCAGAGGCGTTCGAGCCCGGCAAAGAGACGCGCGAGCTCGACGTCGCGTTGGCCATGACATTTCGCTGGTGGGACCTCATCGTCGCGCACCGCCGCCCCTATTCCCTGCCGGGCAACCGCGAGCTGGTGCTGAGCCCGACGTTCTCCAAGACTCCCTCAGGCTCCGCGTAGCGCGTAGCCGCAGACTCTGTGCTGGCGCTAATAGCGCGCCAGCGGCGTGGGCATGAAGAGCAGCACGAACAGCAGCAGACAGGCCCAAGCCAGGCCGCGCCGCACGCCGTCGAGCTCGCCGGGATCGCACGGCGGGTGATCCGCGCCGCCCGAGGCGCGCGAGATGGCGCCGAGCACCATGAACCAGACCAGCCAGAAGAGCGAGTTGACCAGCGCCGTCAGCAAATCGCTGTGCGAGTGGCCGAGCAGCACCGGCAGCGAGAAGCGCACCAGGTTGTAGGCGAACAACAACAGCAAGCCGCGCCGCAGCCAGCGTCCGTAGCGGTGCTGGCGCTCGCCGAACAGGGCGTAGGCGATGTGCCCGCCGTCGAGCTGCCCGAACGGCACCAGGTTGATCATCGTCATCAACAAGCCGAACCAGCCGGCGAGCGCCGTTGGATGCAAGATGACGTCGTAGCCGTCGGGGATGGGCCCGATCACCAAGCGCTTCAACGCCCAGTACAGCAGGCTCTGCCCCTCCTGGTCGTAGCCCGTGGGAGGCAGCGGCTGCACGCTCGAGTGCGCCAGCCCCCAAATCAGCACTGGGATCGCGACGCACAGCCCCGCGATGGGACCCGACGCGCCGATATCGAACACCGCCTTGCGTGAACGAATCGTGCCGCGCATCGCGATCACCGCGCCCAGCGTGCCCCAGCCGACGACGGGCAACGGCAAGAAATACGGCAGGGAGGCGGGCACGCGGTGCCAGCGCGCGGTGAAGAAATGGCCGAACTCATGCGTCAGCAGGATGGCCATCAACGGCAGCGCGTAGGACGCGCCGTGCACCAGGAAGCTCGGCTTGAAGAAGCCGTCGAGCCGCAAGCTCGGCTCTCCCCCGCTCGCCGCGAACGCCTGCAAGGCGCCGTGGTGAAACACGGAGAGCACCGTCAGCAAGAACAGTAGAAAATGCGTGAGCCAGCGCTGTCGGGCTTCGGACTCCAGCTGCGCGGCGGAAACGCGCACGTGCGGCTCGGAGTCAACGCTCATGCGCTATGGCTTCTCGCAGTCGCGCGGCGAGGCGTTCGAGCTGCGGCGCGATGTCCGCGTCCAACACGCCGATCTCGGTCTCCAAGCGGAGACTGCCGCGCGCGCGGCTGCCGTCGGCCACGACGCGCGTGACGTGCTCGCGGCGACCATCGACTAGCGCGCGCTCGAGCTCGGGGACATCCGCCGGGTGCGCCACGATGCTGATCCGCCGCGCGCCGCGCGCCTCTTTCAGCGCTTGTTCCGCCAACGCAACGACGCGCGACGGCTCCAACGCCAGGGCCTCACCGAGCAGACGCTCGGCGAGTAAGCGCGCCAAGGCCACCGAGCGATCGAGCGCGCGCTCGTCCGCGCTGTGCTCCAGCGCGGCGAGCTTCAGCGCCTCACTGCCGAGCCGCGCTGACGCGGCCGCGCGCGCTTCGGCCAGCGTGGTCTCGTACAGCGTCTCCAGCTCGGCGCGACCGCGCGCCAGCAGCTGCGCCGCGGTGCGCTCGGCGGCGTCCGTGATCTCTCGCGCGCGGCGCTGAGCGTCGACGATGGCCTTGTCCACGACGCGCGCGCGCGGCAGCTCGGCGTCGGACGGCGACGGCTCACTGAGGTTCAGGGCGCTGGCGCCGCCGCCGGGCACCACACGCGCCATCGTGAGCGTCATCGCAGCCTCCAGCTGTCGAGGCCGCGGGCGACGCGCTCGAGCTCACGGCCGAGCAGCGCCGCGCGCAGCTTGCGGTCTCCCAGCGCCAGGCCGCGCATCAGCTCCTTGGCCTCACTGCCGGCCGCGGCGAAGGGCGCGAGCGATGCCTCGTCACGACAACCCGCGAAGTAGGCCACCGCGATGAACGCGCGTTGAAACGCGGCATCGCTGGCCAGCCCTTCGCAGTTCATTCGAGCTATTTGATGCCGGAGCGCCGCCGCGTCCAGTCGCGGCGCTCTTTCGGCGCGTGACGAGCGCCGCGCTTACAGGCGCTCGACGACCACGGCCACGGCTTCGCCGCCGCCGATGCACAGCGTAGCGAGCCCGCGCTTGGCCTTCTCCGCGCGCAGCGCGTAGAGCAGCGTCGTCAAGATACGAGCACCGCTCGCGCCGATGGGGTGACCGAGCGCGACCGCGCCGCCGCGTACGTTGACGCGCGCTGCGTCGAGGCCGGCCAAGCGCGTGCACGCGAGCGCCACGCACGAGAACGCTTCATTGATCTCCCACAGGTCGATGCTGCTCTTCTCGAGGCGCAGCTTGCTCAACGTGCGCTCGATGGCGGCCGCGGGCGCGGTGGTGAACCACTCCGGGGCCTGCGCCGCGCCGCCCCACCCCACGATGCGCGCCAGCGGCTCGAGCTCGTACGTCTGCACGGCTCGTTCGCTGGCGAGCACCAGCGCCGCGGCGCCGTCGGAGATGCTGGAGGCATTGGCGGCCGTGATGGTGCCGTCGGCGGCGAACGACGGCTTCAGCTCCGAGAAGCGCGCCGGATCGCCGCGGCCCGGCTCTTCGTCGCTGCTCACTTCGACGGTCGGGCCGCGCTTCTGTGCGATGGGCACCGCGGTGATCTCCTCGACGAAGGCTCCGCTGTGCACGGCTTCACGCGCGCGACGGTAGCTCTCGCGCGCGAAGTCGTCCTGCGCGTCGCGGCTGATGCCGAGCTCGCGCGCGCAGAGCTCCCCGGCCTGCCCCATGTGAAAGTCGTGATATGGATCCCAGAGGCCGTCGAAGATCATGCCGTCGACGAGCTTGCCGTCCCCGAGGCGGTAACCCTTGCGCGCCTCGCGCAAGTAATAAGGGACGTTCGACATCGATTCCATGCCGCCGGCGACAGCCAGCTGCGCGTCACCCACCAGGATTGCGCGCGCCGCCAGCACCACCGCTTCGAGCCCCGAGCCGCACACTTTGCTGACGGTCGTGGCCGGAACCTGGACCGGCAAGCCAGCGTGGATGGCGGCTTGGCGCGCCGGCGCTTGCCCCAAGCCCGCAGACAAAACGTTACCGAAGAAGACCTGCTCGACGCTGTCGGGGCGCACGCGCGCGCGCTCCGTCGCGGCTTTGATCGCGAGCGCGCCCAGACGCGGCGCGGGCAACGGAGACAGAGCCCCCTGGAACGATCCGATTGGAGTGCGTGCGGCGCTGACGATGTAAACGGCGTCCATCGCGCAAGCATAGCCCGGCGCGCGCCGGAGGCAGCGCTCGCGGCGCGCGGTCAGGGCGGAGTCAGCTTGAACCCAGCAAAGTCTGGGCTGCCGGAGCTCACTTGCACACAATACCCGCCGCCGCGCCGGGGCATCGCCAGCGGTTCGCCCGGCTCGGCCTTGCACGGCAGCGGCTGCCCGTTCACGCGCAGCGTGCGCTCCTCGAACTGCCAGCAAATCAGCTTCCCGTTCTCCGCCGTGTACTCTGGCGGAGAAGCGAAGCAGGCCGCTGCGGTGCCGATGTTGTCCGCGCGCCAACCATCCTGATTCAACACGAACGTTCGCGGGTTGGCGCACAGCCCGGTGCAAGGCGCGTCGATGCAAATCCCCGTGTCGCACACGACGCCCTGCGCGCACGCATTGCCGCACATGCCGCAATGACGCGCGTCGGTTTGCAGGTCGACGCACTCTCCGTCGCAGTAGGTGGTGCCTTCGACGCAGCAGTCGGCTCCGCTACAGCCGCCGCCGGCGCCTGCGCCGGCCAGCGCGCCGCTACCGCTCTCGCCCGCCGCGCCGCCAGCGCTGGTGCCGCCGGTGACCGGGGCGCCAGCGCTGGCACCCGAACCGCCGTCGCCGGCCGCTCCGAAGCCGCCTTCGGGGTTGCCGCCGCCACCGGTCGCCGCCGGTGCGCCTCCAGCGCCTCCAGCACCGCCAGCGCCAATGACGCCACCTACGCCCCCGGTGGTACTCGGAATCTCCCCTCCAGCGCCCTCGCCGCCGGAGCCTTGGCCGCCCCCGCCGCTTCCTCCGACGTCGGTGGGTCCCCCGACGACGTCGAGATCCGTGATCAGGCTGCAGCCGAGGCCGAGGAGGAGCGTGACGGGAAGCGCGCGGAGCAAAGGCGCCCTGCGCTGACGCGGCAAGCGGTCGTCCTTCCTGGCACCAGGCTGTCTCGATCGACTCTCCATCACGCGTCGATTCATTCTACGCGAGCCTCAGCCGTTCAGCATGCTGCGGCGGCGCCGGTTCACGGTACAATCATCCGGGCCCGACCGCCACGGGCCATTTCCCCCCTGGCCGGTCTTGGGGCCCGCGAATGAAGCAGTTCATCGCGGGGCGAGGCGGCCGCGAGGCAGGCGCGTGTGGGAGCGTGCAGCGCAGCGCGCCCGCCTGTCGCAGCCAGAGCTCGGCGCAAGATGACTCAGCCCTTCGCGAACCCACAGCAACCTGCCACATGAGCCAGCAGGCCACGGCCGCAAAGTCGGCGCCGTCCGTTCGCCGTCGCCACCAGGAGTGCTAAACGCCTTGAGCTTCACTACCATGGTCGATGTGGCCGTTCCGTCGGGGAAGAGCCCCAGACTCATAGGGCGCTATGCGCTCTTCGACGAGGTCGCGGCCGGCGGCATGGCCACGGTCCACATCGGACGACTGGTGGGCCCTGTGGGTTTTTCTCGCACGGTCGCGATCAAGCGCCTGCACCCGCAGTTCGCCAAAGATCCTGAGTTCGTTACTGGATTTCTCGATGAAGCGCGGCTCGCCGCGCGCATCCGCCACCCCAACGTCGTCCCCACCCTGGATGTGGTGGCGTCGCACGGCGAGCTCTTCCTCGTCATGGAATACGTGCTCGGCGAGTCGTTCGCGACCCTGCTGCGCGCGAGCCGCGACGCGGGCGAACGTCCGCCGCAAGACGTGGTCTGCGCCATCGTCTCGGGGACGCTGCACGGCTTGCACGCAGCGCACGAAGCCAAGAGCGAACGGGGAGAGCCGCTCGGCATCGTGCACCGCGACGTGTCGCCGCAGAACATCCTGGTCGGCGTCGACGGCGTGCCACGCGTGCTCGATTTCGGCATTGCCAAGGCCGCGGGTCGCGCGCAGGTCACGCGCGATGGGCAAGTCAAAGGCAAGATGGCCTACGTCGCTCCGGAGCAATTTCAGCTGGGCGCGGTCAATCGCAAGGTGGACATCTACGCCGCCGCCGTCGTCTTGTGGGAGGCGCTCACGGGTGAGCGGCTGTTCCGCGGCGAGAGCGAAGGCGCCACCATCGCGAAGGTGTTGACGGGTGAGGTGCAGCGACCCAGCGCGTTCGACGCGACGATCTCGACGGAGCTCGACGAGCTCGTGCTGCGCGGACTCAGCCGCGATCCCGCCGATCGCTTCGACACCGCGCGAGACATGGCGCGCGCGTTGGAGTCTTGCATCCCGCTGGCGCCGCCCTCGCGCGTGGGCGAGTGGGTCGAGCGCACCGCAGGGAGCTCGTTGGTGCGGCGCTCACAGGCCATCAGCCAGGTCGAGCAGATCGCCGATCTGCCGGCGGACGAGGTTCGTCTGGCGGTGCTGCCCTCGCATCGTGAAGAGCCAACGGCCATCGTCGAGGTGGGGGACATCACCGCCGCGGACGGCGTCGAAGCGCCGGACAGCACCGCCGATACCGTCCCGCTGATCGAGGCGCACGTCTTGCCGAAGCGCCGTCAGCGCCGCGGGGCCCTCGTGGCGCTGAGCGCCGTCTCGCTGTTCTTACTCGCGATTTGGGTCGGCGTTTGGGTGCGCGAGGCGAAGCGCAGCCGGGCAGAAGCCGCGGCGCAGTCGCCGCACGGGGAGGCCCCCACGCTGTCACTGCCCGCCGAGACCGCGCCCGTCGAGGATGCGCCCAGCAGCAGCGACGCTCCCGCGCCGAGCGCTGCCGTCGCGGACAGCGCGCCCGAGCCCGCTCCGTCGCAGCCCGCCGCGCCCGAGGCGGCGCCGGAGCCGGAGAGCCGTCGCCGCGCCGCGCCGCGCAGCGCGAGCAGCGCGACGCGAGAAAGAGCCGGCGTCAGCGCGCGCAAGGCGGCCAAGAGCCGCTGCAATCCGCCCTACACGGTCGACGAGGCCGGACACCGCCACTACAAGGTGGAGTGTCTTTGATGCGAAACGCCTGGTCGCGAACTCTAGCCGCGGTGAGCCTCGCGAGCGCCGCGCTCGGCGCCGCTCGCGGCGCGCGCGCGGACGACGTCGCGGAGTGCGTGAGCGCCGCCGAAGAGGGGCAAAGCTTACGCTCCGCGCACCTGTTGCGCGCGGCGCGCATGCGCTTGCTGGCTTGCTCACAGACGACCTGTCCCGCGGTGGTGCGCAGCGACTGCGCGGGTTGGCTCGCCGAGGTCGAGAAGCTGTTGCCCACGGTCGTGCTCGAGGCGCGCGACGCGAACGGCGCGGACCTGGTGGACGTGCAGGTGTTCGTCGACGATCAGCTGCTCACCGATCGCCTCGACGGCCTGTCCGTCGCCGTGGATCCGGGCATTCATCAGTTTCGCTTCGAGCGCCCGGGCGTGCCCGCGGTGCTGCAACAAGCAGTAATCCGCGAGGGTGAGAAGGGGCGCACGATCAGCGTGCGCTTGGAGAGCCCGCAGCCGGCGCAGCCTGCTCCGTTGCCGGTGCTGCCGCCGCCGCGGGAGCACCGCAGAGTGTCACCGCTGGCCTACGTGTTCGGCGGCGTCGCGCTGGCGTCACTCGGGAGCTTTGCCTACTTCGGGCTGACGGGTCGCGCCGAAGCCGCTGATTTGGCGGACGGTTGCGGGCGCAACAAGACCTGCCGTGAGAGTCAGGTCGCTCCCGTTCGCACCAAGCTGCTCGTCGCGGACGTCTCGCTCGGCGTCGGCTTGTTGTCGCTCGGCGCGGGCGCCTATTTTCTGATCTGGGATCGCCGCTCGACGACGAGCGCCTTCTCCACCAGCGTCGGCGTGAGCCCAGGCCCCGGCAGCGTCAGCGTCGTCGGCCGTTTTTGATGCGCGGCGCGCTCAGGCGAACTTCTTCTTGAGCGCTTCGCACACGACCGGCGGCGCGTAGCGGCTCACGTCACCGCCGTGACTGCCGATCTCGCGCACGAGCGAGGCGGAGATGAAGCCGTAGTTGGTGCGCGTGGGCAGGAACACGGTGTCGATCTCGGGGCGTAAGTCCGCGTTGGCGTGCGCGATCTGCAGCTCGTATTCGAAATCGGTGCCGGCGCGCAGGCCGCGCACGATGGCGCGCGCGCCGGTGCGCTTGGCGTAGTCGACGAGCAAGCCCTGAAACGAGTCCACCGAGGCGTTGGGGTACGGCTGGCAGATACTGCGCAGCAGCTCGAGCCGCTCCTGGAGCGAGAAGAGCGGCACCCGCTGTGGGTGATGACCGACGGCGACGATGATGCGCGAGAAGAGCTTGGCGGCGCGCTCGACGAGATCCAGGTGCCCGTAGGTGGGCGGGTCGAAGCTGCCTGCGTAGATGGCAAGCTCCGCCTCGGCGCTCACGGCTTGGCTCCGGCGGCTGGCGGTGCGTTCTTGGCCGCGCCGGGCGCCGCGGCGGGCGGCGCCGCTGGCCGCGGGCTGCCCGCTGCGCCCGTGGGCGCCGTCTTCGGCGCCGCGGCGGCGCCAGGCGCGCTCGGCGCGGCTCCGGCCTTGCCCGCCGGGGGTGTCGCCTTGCCGGGCGCCGGCGCATTCTCATCCGGCGCAGGCTCCCCTTCGGGCACGTCTTCCACCGGCGGCATCAGCGGCCGCTGATTCAGCGCCTCGGCGGGCAGATCCTCGAGCCACATGGTGCGGCCGCCGTCGACCAGCGTCACGCGGAACGTGGCGAACAGGCCCGAGCCGGCGAGACCATCGATCTCGATACCGAGGCCTTCCTCGCGCTCCTTCACGGACGCTTCGCTCTGCAAGCCGGGGATGTGCGGAATGTCGAAGGCGCCGATGCGCAACAGCGGCAGCACGCCTTCGCGCAGCTCGGCGACGCCGGGCACCGGGCGCAAGCTCGCCGGCGCTACGCCGGCCTTCTTCCAGCCGGCGAGATCCAGCGCCACGGGGAACGGCCGCGCGGTGTCGATCAGCAACGAGCAGGGCAGCGCCGCTTGCTCGGCGCCGAACGCGCCACGCATCAACATCCCACCGCCGCGCACGTACGAAAGTTTCACGGTGGTGGCCGCCGGAGGCGGCGGCGGATCGAACGAGCGCACCACGAATTGGCCGCCCGTGAAATCGAAGGTCGGGTGCAGGTGCCGCAGCAGGTTCACACCCAAGAGGATCTTGATCGGGGCGTTCACTTGGCGCGACAGCCCGGACAGATCGCTCGCCAGCGTGGGCACGTCGCGCACCACGACGCGCTCGCCGAAGCGCAGCGAAACCCAGGAGGGCTTGGCGCCGCCGCTCGAGTCGATCACCGCCTCCGCCGTGCCGGTCGCGATCAAGCCGAGCGCGGGCTCGCCATTGAGCTCGAGGGGGACGATCATGGCCGTCGTGCCGGCGCGCGGCATATCCATCACCGCGAGCAGCCCGCCGCTGACGTCGAACGGCTTGCGTCCGGCGCCCACGCGCGCGAGCTTCGCGATCTCCGCCGCCCAAGGATCGCGGACCTCCGGATCGGCGAGCAGCTTGTCGAGCTCGTCCGCGGCGCGCTCGAGCTCTCCCGAGTACCAGTAGGCGCGGCCGCGCACGCTGCGCGCTTCCCGCGAATCGACGCCGCGCAGCGCAGCGACCGCGCGATCGTACTCGAGCTCGGCGAGCGCCACCTTCGCCGACAAGATGCGCGCCTCTTCCCGCTCGGGCACGACCTTCAGCGCGTTGTCGATCGCGGCGCGGGCGTCTTCCATATCGCCAGCCCGGAAGCTCGCTTCAGCACGATCGAACCACTGCTTGCCGACCGGGGGCCAGGCGGCCTCGCCGGGGCCAGCGCTGCCACAACCCGCCAGTGTGGTGAAAAGGGTGACAGGCGCGACCGCTCGCAACGAGGGTCGGAGCGCGTTCGCAAGGGCAGCACGAATGGGGAGCAAAAGGCCTCACACAGTGGAAAGTCGACGGTGGGCGCCGGGGATAGCGTATCGGCGCGGCGCGGTCGAGGGTCCTCGCAGGCGTCGGCGCGCCGCCCGCCTCGAAACGCCATATTTCGCGCACATCTCGGCCATTTCCGCGACGTTCGCGAGGTCAGCGCGGAGCCCTCGTCTGGCGCCGAGCGTGACAGCCGAGCACGGCGCCGGACTGCACATCGCGGGCGCGCCGCGGCGGCGGCACTGCGCTCGAAATTGCTACGGAATGCCTTCGCGGCGTCGGCGCCCGCTTCGCCAAGTCCGCGATCATGCACTAAGCTCAAGGCGTGGAGTCCTTGGACTCGGACGAGAGCGGGCTACATCGGTCGTCACGACGCGATGTATTGACGCTGCCCGTCTTGCTCCTGAATCGCCACTTCTCGCCGGTCAGCGTCGCGACCGTGCGTCGCGCCTTCGTGCTGCTTTATGGCGGCGCAGCCCGCGCCGTCGACGATACGGGCGAGACCCACGACTTCGACGCCTGGCTGCGAGTTCCAGTGCGGTCGCTCGACACCGGCCTGCCGATCATTGGGAGCGAGGTGCGCGTCCCGCGCGTGTTGCACTTGCAGCGTTACGATCGCGCGCCGCGCGTGGCCGTGCGCCTCACGCGCAGAAATTTGATGATTCGCGATCAGTTCCAATGTCAGTACTGCGGACGGCGACCGAGTGTGCGGGAGCTCAACGTCGACCATGTCGTGCCACGCTCACGCGGCGGACAAGACTCCTGGGAGAACCTCGTAGTCTCTTGTCGCACCTGCAACTTGCGAAAGGGGCGGCGTACGCCAGCGGAGGCCGGCATGGCCTTGCTCTCCACGCCGCACCATCCGCGCTGGTCGACCGCGACTCAAATTCGGCTCGTCATGCGCGAGCCAATCGCCGAGTGGCAGCCGTTCTTGCAGACCGGCTGAGTCGACCCCGGCCGGCCGACTGGCGACGGCTCACGAACGCCGCCGAACACTGATTCCCAGGCGCGGGCGCGGCTGATTAAACTGCGCTCATGTCGCGCTTCTCTGGCTCTTCGTCTCTGCTTTCGTTGCTCGCGCTGACCGTCGTGGCGTCTGGCTGTGGTGGCAATGAGCCGCCGCCCGTGACGCCTGCCCCCGCGCCGGCGAGCGCACCTGCCGAGCCCAGCGCGAGCGAGCCCGCGCCCGCGAAGAGCGCGGCTCCCATCGCGGACGAAGCTTGGGAAGGTGAGGCCGAGGCCAAGGGTGAGGCTCCAGCGACCGGCAGCGGCGAGACGCGCACGCAAGAGGTCATCGCGCGCATCATCAAGGACAATCGCAAGCCGTTCCGCGAGTGTTACGAAAAGGGCACGAAGGATCTGCCCGACGTGCAGGGCTCTCTCACGTTGCATTTCGTGCTCTCACCCGACGGCAAGGTGAAGAGCGCGGAGCTCAACCAAGAACGCTCGACGATCAAGGCGCCGGCGGTCGTCGATTGCGCCATCATGGTGCTGAAGGGCATGACGTTTCCGCCCTCCTCGCGCGGCATGGAGAGCGTCGTCAACTACCCGTTCGACTTTCACCGTTGAGCGCGCCAGAGGCGACTCCGGCTCGCAAGATCTGCCATCTTCTCCGCACGGCGTTCGTCTCAGCGCGGCGCGGATCCTCTCACCATGTCATCGACCGCTTCGGGCCGTAAGAGCTCCCCGCCGCCCGCGGTGGACGGCGACGCCTACGACGACCTGCTCAGCGGCACGCGCCGCCTGCAGCGGCAGCAGCGCGCCGAACGCGAGCGCTGGCTCGCGCAGCTCGAGCTCGAAGATCGCGACGACGTGCTGTTCGAGTTCGAGGTGCTGCTCAAGGCGGCGGCCTGCTTCTCGAACCCGCGCAATCACCCCGGGCCGCCGCGCCGCACGCCCGTCGTGGCGCAAGATTTTCGGGGGCCGCTGGCCGTTTATCGCGACGGGCTGACGCGCGCGGTGAGCCTCGCGCGCCAGCTGCTCGGCGCGCGCGACCGCACCTTCGTCTTTCATCGCTACCTCGAGACGTTGCTGCCCGAAGACCAAGCGCGCACGCGCCTGCTCACCGAGGGCACGGCGCAAGATACGCCCGAAGCGAGCCTGGTCACCTTGCGCCACGGGCTGACCGCGACGCTCGAGATCAGCGAGGGCATGTTGCGCGCGCCGCGCGTGCCGTATCGCTTGTTCCACGCGGTGCTCGCCACGGCGTACCGCGAGGTCGATCGCAGCGCGTACTTCAACCCGCTGAGCGCGCTGGAGTTTCGCCCAGAGTTCGACCGCATCAAGAGCGCGCAGGTGCTCGAGCTGATCCGCGGCGTGCCCGGCGCGGAGGCGCACCGGCTGGTCGCGCTCACGTTCTTGTCGCTGTTTCGCATGCTGCGCTACCTGCAGCTGTTGACGCGCGCCGCGAGCGATGGCGCGCAGCGGCGGCAAGCGGTGGGCAGCGCTTATCTGATCACGAGCGTGCTGCGCTCCGACGCGCGCGCGCTGAGCGACCATCTCCGCCAGCGCGCCGGCAGCTTGCTCGCCGAGAGCTTCGAGCGCGATCTGTTGCGCACGCCCGCCGCGGAGATTCGCCTGCGCGCGCCGGCGCTGCGCGCGGCCGGCCATCGCTTGATCGGCATCAAGAGCGCGCTGGAGGGCATCGCCGGCAACCTCCGGCTGGAGATGCGCCGCACGCTCCATCACGACCTGCCAGAGCCGAGCGCGACGCTCGCGCCCGCTGAAGTTCAGCGCGCGCTCGGCGCCGCCATCGACAACCTGCGCCCAGCGCTGCAAAACGCCGTGCTGTTCCTGGGCAAGGCGCTGGGCGTCAGCCTGGAGGAGGGCGGCGTCTTCGACGATCAGGCCGCGCGCCGCGAGACCAGCGAGCGCCTTCGTCGTGACGTGTGGATGTTCGGACAGATCGTGCGCGCGTTCTCGACCAAGGCGCAACACTCACCGAACGAAGATCGCTGGGCGCCGGTCTACAACTTCCACTACGTGCGCGAGTTCCTCGCCTATTTTCACGCCATGGGTTACCCGCTGCTGCGCGCCGCCGACTACCCGCGCTTCGACGCGTTCATGGCCGCGATGTCCGGGCTGGAGGACAGCGATCTGGTCAACCCTGCGCGCCTGGAGGCCGCCATCGACGAGTGCATGGCATTCCACGGCTTCCTGAGCCGGCTCTTCGAGGACATCTCTCGGCGAGACGAGCTCGCCGGAACGCCGTTCGACCGCCGCGCGGCCGCCGCCGCGCTTCGGCTCTATCTCGGAGATTGAGAACCCGACGAGCGAAGGGGAGCAGCGTCGGGTTCAGGTCTCGTACCGAGCACGCGAGCGGAGAGTCTCGTGAGATCCCCGCCCGCGTGCTCGGAGCCGACGCGATGAGCCGAAGCTCACTCCGTCGGTGGCCCGCTGAGGGTGCCGAGCTCGTGGGCTCGACAACACGGGCACTCTGATGGTCCGGGGCGGCGTCGCGAGGAGACCCGCGACGCTCACGCCGGGCCAGCTACCGCCATCCCCGCTCGCTCAGCCGGCGCTCGCTGGCTGCGTCGTGCGCTGCCTGTGAGCTCGCCTGCGCGGGACGGGAACGGCTGTAACTCACTCCGCCGAGCCGCGCTTGGCGGTCTTCTTGCGACGCTTGGCGACCTTCTTCGCCGTGCGCTTCACGGTGCGCTTCTTGGCGACCTTCGGGGCCTTCTTCGCGGCGGGCTTACGAGCAGACTTCGTACGGGTTTTCTTTGCAGCCATTTTTCGAGCCTCCCTAAATTCGGACCGGCCGGTTACGAACCTGAGACCGAATCCGAGGGTATGTTGCAAGACGTATATTGCCACCTAGTGTGATGTGTCAACGAAAAAAGTTCATCAGGGCTCACGGGCCAAGCTTGTTCCGCGCTGTCTGGGGCCGCAGCCATTGCAGACAGAGCGCTTGTCTAGTGTCATTTGGGCAGGGCTCCGGCGCGTTCCGCTGGTCGGCTGAAAGGCCTAGGGCCTGGCGAAAAACCTGAGCCGTATTCAGCACTTGACGTGACTTGGCCGACCGCGATAGCGGCTGTTCTCTAGCGTTCGGCGCCTTTTCGCCGCACCCCGAGAGAGCCCACCATGAGAATCCGAAAGTTCACTCGTCTGGCCGTGCTCCTTCCCATGCTCAGCACCGCCTGCGGTTACTCGCAGGAGGAGTGGGATCAGAAGGTTCGAGAGAACGAGTCACTGCGCGGCGAGCTCGCGAACGAGCGCCAAGCGCACAAGAAGTGCCAGGCCGACTACTCCTCGGCGAATCAGGAAATCGACAACCTGAAGAAACAGCTCACGGAGCGCGGCATCAGCCTCAACAACCTGAGCCAGAACCTCGCCGAGCAGCGCAAGGCGCTCGAAGAGTACGCGCGCCGCACCGAGCAGCTCGACGCCATCAAGAAGCGCTTCGAGCTGCTCTCCAGCAAGCTGCAAAAGCTCACGCAGCTCGGGCTCAAGGTCGAGGTGCGCAACAATCGCATGCTGATCCAGCTGCCGGGCGACGTGCTGTTCGACTCCGGTAAAGACAAGCTGAAGCCCGACGGCGAGAAGATCCTGCTGCAAATCGCCGAGGTGGTGCGCACCGACCCGGATCTCTCCAAGCGCCGCTTCCAGGTCGCTGGCCACACCGACGCCAAGCCGCTCGCAGGCGGACCATTCAAGGACAACTGGGGCCTCAGTGCGATGCGCGCTCGCTCCGTGTTGATCCTGCTCACCACCCCGAAGGAGCAGAACGGCGGCGGCTTGTCGCCGGCCAATTGGAGCGCCGCCGGCTACGCCGACACCGATCCGGTGTCGACCAACGAGACCGAGGATGGTCGCGCCAAGAACCGCCGCGTTGAGCTCGTGGTGCAGCCGGACGTCGCGGAGATGCTCAACCTGCAGAGCCTGACCAAGTGAGCCAGGGTGACGGCGCCGAGACAGTGAACCTCGTCGGCGCCGTCGACATCGGCACCAATACCGTCCTGTTGCTCATCGCCGAAGCCAGGGCGGACGGCGTCGTTGCCCTCGTCGAGCGCGCCACCATCACGCGCCTCGGCGAGGGCGTGGATCGCACTCGGCGGCTCGACGCCGAGGCCGCGCGCCGCACGCTGGCGTGCCTGCAGGCGTACGGCGAGGAGCTGCGCCGACGCGCGGTGACGCGCGTCGCGGCGGTGGGCACCAGCGCGTTGCGCGACGCCGCGGGCGGCGAGGAATTTCTCGACGCGGCCGAGCGCGCGCTCGGCGTGCGCCCGCAGGTCGTGAGCGGCCGCGGCGAGGCAGAGCTCACGTTCCTGGGCGCGCTCGGCGGGCTCGCCGTCGCGGGGCCGGTGATGGTCTTCGACGTCGGCGGCGGCAGCACCGAGATCATCGTCGGACACGCGGGCGGCGAGCAGCCGCCGCGCATCGAGCAAGCAGTGAGCCTCGATTTCGGTAGTGTTCGCTTGTACGAGCGCCACGTGCGCCACGATCCGCCGCTGCCCGAAGAGATGGCGCGCGTCGCCGCCGACGTGGAGCGCGCGCTGCTGAACGCGCCCGCGCCGCGCGCGGCGCAAACGCTAGTGGGAGTCGCGGGCACCGTGACGACGCTCGCCGCCATCGAGCTCGGACTCGTAGAATACGAGTCAGCGCGCGTGCATGGTTATCGCTTGTCGGCGAGCGGCGTAGTGGCGCTCACTGCGCGCTTGGCGGCGCTCGACGTGAACGCGCGCCGCGCGCTCGCTGGGCTAGAGCCGAAGCGCGCGGACGTGATCCCGGTGGGCGCTGAAATCGTGCACCGCGTAATGGCCTTTGCGGGCGTAGATAGCCTGGTCACCTCGGACCGCGGCGTGCGCTGGGGTCTGGCGGAGCGCCTCGCGAGCGCCGCGCTCCGAGCGCGCTGAGCCGCGAATTTTGGGCGCTGGCCTGCGCGTGGCGAAGCTGCGCGCGTCTGCGCTGCTCGCGGGAAAGGCGAGCAAAACAGCATGTTTGCGGCCGCGCCGCGCGCGCCCCAGCGCTGTTTCACATGCGTGTGCTCCGCGCGTGCACACCGCTAAACCGGCGATCAGCTCGCCCGAGAGGGTGAAGTGCGCTAGGGTAGTCGGTCGCCGCGCGGCCGAATGCCGAAGCGGCGCGATCGTTGGCCAGCCACCAAATCGCTCCCACCAGCTGGAGTAGCGGTTTTCTCGGTGTGCGCGTGCAGAGCCGGTGAATTTTGCGTCACGAAAAGTTGACAGAAGCAGAGAAGCCGACTAGAGTGCCGCGCCTGGCGAAACCTGACAAAAAATCTGGTTCGCCGGTTCGCGGGCTCGGAAACCGCAGCGAAAAGCCGCGGCAACCCGCTGCGCCCGAGGCTGGAATTAAACTCATGTCCCGTTCGTTATTGCCGCGCCCACAACCGTCGCGAGAAGAAAACGGGACCTAAAGCCGAGTAATCGGTTTGTGGTCGTTCGCTGCACGTGGCCGCTCGGCGGCGCGCGCGTAGGACGACCGGTGCAGTCAAGGAGACGTCATGCAATCGAGCCAGGAAATTGAGTTCAAGGTCGGTGACAAGGCTGTTTATCCCGCTCAGGGGGTAGCAGAAGTGATCAGCATTGACGAGAAGGACATCGCGGGGCAGCGGCAGCGCTTTTACGTTCTGCGGATCCTGGATACCGACCGGAAGATCATGGTTCCTGTGTCCAATGCAAATGCCGTCGGCTTGCGTCAGGTCATCAGCGAGCAAGAAATTCGCGAGATTTTCGACATCCTGAAGGAGCGCACGATCGGCTTCGACACTCAGACCTGGAATCGCCGCTACCGCGGCTTCATGGACAAGATCAAGACGGGTTCGATTTACGACGTCGCAGAGGTGCTGCGCGATCTGTATCGCTTGAAAGCCAACAAGCAGCTGTCGTTCGGCGAGCGCCGCATGCTCGACACCGCGCGTGGCCTGATCGTCAAGGAGATCGCGATTGCGCGCGCGCAGACCGAAGATGACGTGAAGAACGAAATCGAAGCCATCTTCTTCTCGAACTGAGCGAAGCGATTCGTTGGCAGGGCGCGTACGTGAGTGCGCGCCCTTCGCTATTTTGTGCGCCGCGCCGCCGCTCGTCGCGCCTGCGAAGCGCTGCTCAGCGCCGCGCCGAATCCGTCTTTGGCGGCGCTCGGCGCAGCGTGATGCGAGCGCGGCTCAGCTGCCGGAATCGGGCCGGTGCTGAATCGGCGCGAGCGGCGGGAGCTCGAGCACGACGCGCCAGTGCCCGTCTTCGCGCACGCAGCGCAGCGTGTGAGTGCGCGCCTGCGGCCCTTCACCGCTGATGGTGACGAAGGCCCAATCACCATCTTGCTGTGAAGTGTAACGCTTGGGGGTGAGCTTCAGCGAGAAGCGCGAGGGCGCCAGCATCTCTTCCGGCGCCACCTCGCGACCGGCCACCGCGCTCGCGCGCTTGGCGCGCTCCGCCAGGTTGCGACGCGCCTCGACCCACAGCAGCTCGTAGGCAGCGCGCGCCGCCTTCGGGTCTCCGTGCACGCGCTGCATGCGCTGCACGAACTCTTCTACGACCTGCTCCGGACGCGCGTCGATGGCTTCGCGCTCGCACGCCATGAGCAGCAGCGCTGCCAGCGCGAGGCCGCGGCGAGCGCTGGAGCGAAGTGTCGGCTGCGAGCTGCGGAACATGCGCGCCGAGCGTTGTCCGCGCCGCGCGTCCTGGCAAGCCGAGAGCGTCGGCGAGCCGGACGGAGCTGAACATCCGACGCTGATTGTCAGCGAATTTGGCCCGAGCGGTGGCGCCCTAGTTACGATTTTGCGCGATGCAGAAGCCCGCTCACTCTGTCCGCTTGCACTGGCCGGGAAAAGGCGAGTCTCGACCTTGCCCTCCCGCCGAGCTCGAGCTCGCCGTCGACGGCAGCTCACGGGACACGGTGCTGGTGAGCGGGGACAACTCCGCCGCGCTCGCGGCGCTCGCGCGCCGGGGCACGCGGGCCATGTTGGTGTACATGGATCCACCGTTCTTCACGGGTCGCGAGCACGCGCACGTGGAGCGCACGCGCGATGAGAGCGGCGTCGCGCGCCGGCTGCTGCCCGCGTTCGACGATCGCTGGGACAGCCTGGAGACGTACTTGGAGGCCCTGCGCGAGCGCATCACGCTGGCGCGCGACGTGCTGCACCCGCGCGGCTGCCTGGTGCTGCACGTCGATCCCAAGACCAGCCACTATGCCAAGGTCGTGTGCGACGAGATCTTCGGCGCCGACGCCTTCGCGAGCGAGATTATTTGGCGGTATCGGCGCTGGCCCGCCAAGACGCGCAATTTTCAGCGGGTGCACGACGTCATGCTACGCTACGTGCGCGACCCGCAGCAGACGCCGCGCTTCTGTCAGCTGTACGAGCCGCTCGCCGCCTCCACGACGAAGACCTGGGGTAGCCAGCGCCAGCGCGCCGTGCTCGATGGCAGCGGCCGCCGCCGGCGCTCCAGCGTGACCAGCGACGCCTCGCCCGGCGCGCCGCTGGGCGACGTTTGGGACATTTCGATCATCGCGCCCGTCGCGCGCGAGCGCACCGGTTACCCCACGCAAAAGCCGGAGGCGCTGCTCGAGCGCCTCGTCAGCGCCTGCACCGAGCCCGGTGACCTGGTGCTCGACGCCTACGCCGGCAGCGGCACTACCCTGGCGGTTTGCGCGCGGCTCGGGCGCCGCGTGATCGGCATCGACCAGAGCCCGCAGGCGCTGGCGATCATCCGCAAACGCCTGGCGCAGGCCGGCGTCGCGCCGCGCGAGGAGCGCGTGGTGGCGGCGCGCGGCCGGGCGCTGCGCGGCGCGCGACGCGTCGCCTGAGCCGGCTTGCGGCCGCACCTGGCTCGGCCTAGACGTGCCTGCGTGGCGCGACGTTTCCTCCCCTACGTAGTGACTGGGACGGCACTGTTGTTCAGCGCTGGCTGGGCGCTGGCCGGGGACGCCGGCGAGCTCGTCGTCGCGCGCGTGGGCCAGACGCCGATCACGGCGCGCGAAATCGAGCGACGCCTGGCCAGCGTCGGACCGACGATCAAGGCGCCCTCGAGCGCGGAGGCCGCGAAGCAGGTGCTCGACAACCTGTTGGTGCCCGAGGTGCGCGCGTCGCTGGAGGCGATTCAGCGCGGGCTCGACAAGGGTCCGCGCTTCGCCGATCGCGAACGCGAGATCCTGCGCCAAGCGCTCGACGATGCCATGAAGGGCGAGCTCGTCAAAGAGAACGCGGTCAAGCCGGAGGAGATCAAGGCCTACTTCGAAGCCAACAAATCGCGCTTCGAGCAGCCGCCGCGCCTGCGCTTGTGGCGCATCCTGCTCGACGACGAAGAAACTGCGCAGAGCGTGCTGAAGGAGGCCAAGGCCGCGGGCTCACCGGCGAAGTGGGGCGAGCTCGCGCGCGACAAATCGCGCGATACGGCGACCAACCTGCGCCAGGGCGATCTCGGCTTCGTGCACCCGGACGGCAACACCGACGCGCCGCGCGTGCGCGTCGACGCCGCGTTGTTTCGCGCCGCCGAGAAGGTGAAGGACGGAGAGCTCGTGCCCGAGCCGGTGAAAGAGGGCAGTAAGTTCGCCGTCGTCTGGCGTCGCGGCTCGCTACCCGCGAAGAGCCGCACGCTGGAGCAAGAGCGCGACGCCATCCGCAATTTGCTGGAGCGACAGCGCAGCGAGCGAGCGCGCGCAGAGCTCGTGAAGAGGCTGCGCGGTGAGCTGGTCCGCGAAGAGCACCCCGAGCTGCTCGAGCAAGTCCCCGACGCGCTGTTCAGCAATCGCGCGCCGCGCCCGCGGCCGCGCGTGTCCCCGCTGCGCCGCCCGGGGATTCAAAAGCCGCGCCCCACCGAGCAGGGCCTGCGCTGAGCCGCG
Organism: uncultured Sorangium sp.; assembly: GCA_966250485.1. Lineage (GTDB taxonomy): Bacteria > Myxococcota_A > Polyangia > Polyangiales > Polyangiaceae > PMG-095. The sequence goes on from CBINHN010000012.1 coordinate 42,774, forward strand.
CGGCGCAGGTGCGACTACGTCGGCGAGGGCACTTCCCAGCCGTTGTTGCGCAGCACCGCGCGGAAGGTGCGCTCCTCGTCGATGGCGTGCTGCAAGTACACGATGAAGCGCTCGGCCGCCGATTTTTCGGCGGCGTCCCCGGCCCGCTCGTAGTTCTCGAACACGAGCAACAAGTGAGGGTGCGCCTGCACGACCTCCTTCGGGACCATCATGTGACCCGCGGCTTCGACGCGCGCGATGGCCAGCTGGTGCATGACGCGCGCCAGCTCTTTGTCGGCGAAGTGCCGGCGTAGGTACTCGGCCTCACGCCGGCCACCGCTGATGAGCATGGCCGCGCGGTTCAAATAGCTGCCGGCGAAGGCGGGCGCGCTGACGAGCCCGAAGCCGAGCGACAACAGGCCGCTCGTGAAGGCGCGACGGCTGGTCGTCACGCGCCCTCCTCGACTTTGACCAAGCCGAGCGCCACCGCCTGCGGTCCGGCCAGCGCGCGCTCCGCGGCCGCGCGCTCGGCTGCTCGCTTCGAGCGTCCCACGCCTTCACCCAGCACTTGCTCGCCGACTCGCACGCTGACGCGAAACCAGCGCTCATGCGCGGGACCACCGCTCTCCAACAAATCATAGGCCGGAGGCAGCTCGCCCTTGGCTTGCAAGCGCTCTTGCAGCTCGCTCTTGGGATCGCGCGCGCCGACGCGCTCGAACGCCTCCAGCCGCGACTCCACGATGCGCTCGCACACGGCGCGCGCATCCGTCAGACCGGAGTCGAGGAAGCACGCGGCGATCAAGGCTTCGACCGCGTCGGCCAGCACGTTCGTGCTCTGACGGAGCCCCGACGCGCCCGCGCCGCGGCCGAGGCGCAGCGCGTCCGGTACGCCGGTCACCCGCGCCCACTCCGCGAGCGCCTCGGCGTTGACGAGCTGCGCGCGCAGGCGCGTCAGCGTGCCCTCGTCGGCCTCGGGGAAGCGACGATAGATCAAATCGCTGACACAGAAGCCGAGCACGGCGTCACCCAGAAACTCGAGGCGCTGGTTGTCGAGCGCCTGGCGACGCTCGTTCGCGTAGCTCGGGTGCGTCAGAGCCTGGGTCAAATGGGGGGCTTGAGGAAGCAGGCCAAAGCGGGCGGCGACCTCCGCTGCCCCCGGAGGTGGAATCGAGTCCCGCTCCGTCATGGGCGGCTCAAGGGTAGCCGATGAGCCGCTGCGATGCCCGGCCGGATTGGCCGGTCCCGACAGGCACAGCTCGGGCCGAACGCGCTATCTTCAGGCGGTGTCGGCTCTGCGCGCTTGTCCCTTCTGCCGGACCCTGTACCGCCAGGACGAGGGAGCGACCTGCAACGAGTGCGGCGTGGCCCTGGTGCCCATGCACGCGCTGCCGCCCTCCCTCGACGCGCAGGCCGACGATGACCTGCCGCCCGTGGCGCCCGAAGACGAGCTCTTGCCCTGGCACGCCTTCGGCCGCGGGCGAGGCGCGCTGATCGCGCTGGCGCTCGCCGGGCTGGCGATGTTCTTCGCGCCCTGGGTCGAGCTGATCCGGCCCGAAAGCGTGGTGCGCAGCGGCTACGATTTGGCGAGCGGGCGCGCCGGTTGGTTGTGGGGGGGAGTGAGCGGCTATCTGGTGCTCATCCCGCTCGCCTGGAGCCGGCGCACGATTTATCGCATGCGCGGCGTGCGCGTGATCGCGACGCTGCTCGCTAGCTTGACCTTGTGCCAGGTCGCGGTGCTGTTGCTGTTGCCGCCGCGTGGACACGGCGTGCCGCTCGCCATCGAGTGGCGCTGGGGCATCTTCGCCGCGGGCCTGGTGAGCCTCGCGGCGACGTTGGTCGCCGTGCGCTTCGGCGGTGGTGCGCTACCGCCCGTGCAGCGCGAGAGCCGGGCACCCGCGCGCCGCGCCGACGGCCAGACCCTTCACTGAGCCGGCGCTGCTCAGAACGCGGCGCCCAGCTCGACCGCGAGCGTCCACTGCCGTGACTCGCCCTTCAAGTCCGCTTCGTCCTTGTCCGAGCTCTGCGCAGCGGCGGGCGTCGTGAGATCCGTGATGAACTCCACGCCGGCCTTGAGGAGCTCATAGCGGTACGTGAAGCCGACGAGCAGGCGATGGCGCTCCAGCCGCGCGGCGTCGAAGACCGCGTTGTTGTTGAAATCCAAGTGCGCGCCGGCGCCGGCGCCGCGACATACCGGCTGACCGTCGTAGATGTAGTTGCCCTGCGCGTCCTTCTTGCGCGGATCGGGGTTGCCGGGGACGTTCGAGCCGGAATAACCGCAGACCCCCTGCGCGTCGGTCGCGGGCGTCAAATCCACCATGCCGGAGTCCCCGAAGATCCAGAGATGCTGGTAGCCGATCCACGGCGTGATGATCGACGAATCCTGGATCGGGAGCGGCTTCGAAATCTGAGCGTCGAGGCTGGCGATGGTGAGCTGAAGCTCGGGTGTGCCGGTGATGGTACGGACGCCGCCGCCGACGGCCACGTCCGGGAAGATGCCGAGCAGCCCGCGACGAAAGCCCTCGAGCAAGGACATGCGCACGTCTGCGCCTCCACCGATCAAGCTGGTGTTCGGCATGAACCCGAACGTTCCGCCCAGCTCCAGCCCGAAGCCGAAGCCCTTGCGGATCTTGACGGAGTAGAGCGGCAGCAGGCTCGACGGGCTGCTGTTGCGCGAAACCCCGCGGTTGCTCGAGGCGTCGATTTCACCTCGCGTGCCGCGCTGCCAATAGTCGGCGCCGCTCGAGATTTTGGTGAAGCTGCCTTCGAGGGCCACGTCGAAGCCGCCATAGCCGGTCGTTCGCGCCGAGTGCATGGCGGTGGGCGCGAAGGCAAAGCCGAGCTGATTGACCAGCTTCTTGAACGCGACGTCGTCGGGCCGGCACCAGACCGACCCGCCGGCAAACTGACCCGAGTCCGTGCGGCACTCTGGATTTGCCACCAGACGTTCCAGCGCCAAATCCATGGGCTCCGCGCTGGCCGTGAGCGCCGCGCTGAGCGCACAAAGACCGGCGGCAAAGGCAGCTACGCGAGCGTTCATCGTCGGCGGTCCAAGTTTCCGGCCGGGCGAGGCTACTTGCCGCGCGGCAGGGCCGTCAAGCCGCTCACCACGCCAGCGCCGCTCGGCGATGAGGGCTAAGCCAGCGGCCGGCCGAGCGCGATGCGCGTCTCGAACGTGCGCCAGCGGAGCCCCATCCAGCCGTACGCAATGGGCTCGCCCGTTGCGCGGTCGGCCTCCAGCAAAATGGTGCCGAAACCGAAGCCGCTGCGCCCCTCGCGGCTGTCCTGGTCATGCAGCAGGCTGGTCGAGTCAGCGACGCGCAAGAGGAACTGGCCGGCTAGGCCCGGAACCGGCGCTGGCTGCTGGATCGCGAAGGCGACGTGCCCGGTGTTGGGCGACTTGATGATGGCCGGCTTCAGCCACGCGACCACGTCTCCGGGCTGCAGCTCGGCGACGCGCGGCACGCGTCGCCAGCCGCCCACGGCGCGCGAGACTGGCACGCGAGCGATGCGGCGCTGGTAATCGCGCGCTAGCGGCCGTCCAGCGGCGCCGCTCCCGACCCAAGCCGCCGCGCGCGGGCAGGCGCGGCGCAGGACCCAGTCGACCATGCCCGAACAGTCGAAATAATAGCGGCCGACGCGCTCGTCGACCGCTGTTCGATGCTGGTAGCCGCTGTCGCTCAGGGTCGCGACCACGCGGCCGAGGACGCGCAGAACCGGAGTCGCGCTCCAATCGACCTGCGCCTCCGCCCAGCCCAGTGACGACACTCCGGCCTCAGGACCTGACTCGGCTCGCAGCGGGCGGGCGGCGCTGACGGCGGCCAGCGCGCTGAGCAAGGCGCGACGCGAGAGCATGGGCCTTAGACGCCGTGCGGCGAAGAGTATTTGCGCGCCACGACGTGCTACCTCGTCGCCCCGTGACGCACCCGAGAGCCCACGCCTCGCGGCTTCGCGGCGCGCCGCTGCAGCGGCCGCTCGAGGTGGTGCTGGTAGAGCCGGAGATACCGCCCAACACCGGGAACGTCGCGCGGCTCTGCGCGGCGACGGGCTCGGTGCTGCACCTGGTCGGGCGTCTGGGCTTTCGCATCGACGCGCACGCGGTGCGCCGCGCGGGGCTGGACTATTGGGACCTCGTCGAGCTGCACCAACATCGCGACCTGGCGTCGGCGGAGCGGAACATCCGCGCGCGGACGCCGCTCGGCGACGCACCGCCGAGCACGTACCTGTTCAGCGGGCACGCCACGACGAGCTACCTCGACGTGAAGTTCCGCGCGGGAGACGTGCTGGTGTTCGGGCGTGAGAGCGACGGGCTCGACCGCCAGCTGCTCGCCACGCGCGCGGACCAGGTCGTGGGCATCCCGCTGGTCGGCGCGGTGCGCTCTTTGAACCTCGCCAACGCGGTGTCGATCGTGCTGTACGAGGCGCTGCGCCAGCTCTGGAGCCGCTGAGCGCCGCGCTCAGCGGACGCTGACGCGCGGCTCGGCTTCTCTAAAGTCGACGTGCACGCTGCGCGCTGAAGCTGGCGCGAGCGTGACGCGCGTCACCACGGGTTGACCGTACGTATCGTTGCGAAAAGTGAGCACGTAGGCGCCCGGCGCGAGCTTCGGCACCGACGCCGGCGTCGTGAGCGCGCGGGCCCCGCCGGGGCCCGTGACGCTCACGGCGGCGGGCGGATCCGCCGTCAGGCGTAACGAAGCGCTCGCCGTCTCGACGCTCGCCGCCGTGGCGGAGACGGGCGCGGCCGCGTCGTGCGCGCTACCCGCCGCAGCAGCGCGCCGCACGACGGCGGCCGAACCGACGCTGGTCGCGTGCAGCGGCGCCGCCTTGCTCGCTTCGCTGCGCGCGGCCGCGCTCGCGGCCGCGCGCAGCGCGAGCACGTCTGGCTTCGCGGGCAGAGCGGGAGCGCGGCTCGGCGCGGCCGCAGCGGGCGGACTGAGCGCGTTCAACGCCGGCGGCTGCGGCCGCCTTGACACCCAAACCGCGACGCTCAGCGTCAGCGCCGCGAGGCCGAGCGCGGCGCCGGGCCAGAGCGGCGCGCGCGCGCGGCGGGCAGCCGGCGCTGGCGCCGCCTCGATGGCGCCAACGAAGCCGGAAGGCGCCGCTCGCGATGGCTCGGACATCTCTTCGCGCGCAGAGGGCGCTCGGCGCGGCTGCGGCGCGCCGAGCGCAGCGCGCTCCTCAACGGTGTCGGGCGCAGGGCGCTCGGACGGCAGCTTGCGCGTGGACGGATCCGCGCCGCCGCCCTGCGGCGGAGCATCAGCGTCGATGCGCCGCGTCCATTGCGAGACCTCTTCACGCGCGGCGAAGGTGTGAGTCGGCACGCGCCCGCCGCTCGACTCGGGCGCGCTCGAGATGCGATTGCCGTCATCAGCGACGCTGGCGGTGATGCCCTGCGTCGGCGGCGTCGTCAGCGCGCCATGTCGCTCGGCGGCGCGCAGGCTCTTCTGCACGCGCTGCCCGAGCCGCCGCGCGACGTCGCCGGAGTCCACGTTGCGCAGAAAATCGCGCAGCGGCCGCGACAACAGCTCGGCGTCCGCGGGGCGCGTGGCCGGGTCCAGCGCCAGGCCGCGCGCGATTAGCTCCGACACGGGCTCGAGCCGCGGCTCCATGCTCGACAGCGGCGGCAGCGGCTCGCGCAGCGCCTCCTCGCTGGCGCGCGCGGTTTTTCGCCGAAACGGAGCGCGGCCGGTCCACGCTTCCACGAGCAACGCGGCCACCGCGAAGACGTCCGTCGCGGCGGACAGCGCTTTACCGGCGAGCTGCTCGGGCGGCATGTGTCCCGGCGAGCCGAACACCTCCGCGCTGCCGCCGGCTGCGCTGGCCACGGGCGCGGCGATGCCGAAATCGATCACGCGCACCGCGCCTTCTTCATCGATGAGCACGTTGCGTGGCGTCACGTCGCGATGCACGACGCCCGCTCGGCGATGCGCGTAGTCGAGCGCGCGGCAAATTTCGACGCCGAGGTACGCGCCTTCTTCGGGCGAGAGCCGACCCGTGCGCGCCAACACCTCCGCCAGCGTCACGCCGGCGCAGAGCTCCATCGCGATGTAGTAAACGCCTTGTTCGACGCCGAGCTCGTAGACAGGAACGATGTTCGGATGGCTCAGCTCGACCGTCGTCTTCGCTTCTTCGACGAAGCGACGAACGAACGCCTGGTCGGAGGCGAGCTCGGGCCGAATCTGCTTCACGACGAGTCGCTTTTCGAAGCCCACCGCTCCACGCAACGTGGCAAGGTACACGCGCGCCATGCCTCCAGAGGCGAGCTCGCGCTCCAGCACGTACTTCCCGAAGAGCTGCGGAAACATGCCGAGTGTCGCACATCCTACTCGTTCTCGGCGCGAGTGGCTCGCATTGCTGGGCGCGCTGGCGCTGCTCGGGTGCGGAAATCAGCCGAAAGTGCGCACCCTCCGGCTCAGCGCGCGCAGCATCCCAACGTGCTCGCTCGACCGCGCGCTCGCGCACGAGGCCTGGCTCGAGCTCACCCCGCTCGGTGATCTGCCGCGCGAAGACGCGACGCCGGCGCGCACTCCGCTGCTCGGCAGCGCTGATTTGGATTTGCCGCCGAGCGCCGCGGCCGTCGCGGCGAGCGTGGAGGTCGCGGGACAACGCTTCATCGGCTACGCGGAGCGAGACGCCAGCGACGCGCTCGATATCCTATTTTGGCCGGCCGCGCGCGGCTGCCAGCTCGACGACGCGACGCCGCTCGTCGCCGTCGAGAGCGGCCGCGCGCTGGGCTATTCGCGGCGCACGCGCCGCGCGTTGCTAGCGGGCGGTGAGGCGCCCGGCTATCCGGCGGCCAGCGTGGCGGCGTACACCTTCGACGCCGCTAGCGGAGAGCTGAGCGAGCTCGCGGCCGCGCTGAGCGAGCCGCGCGCGCACGCGACGGTCACGGGCTTCGGCGACAAATTCCTGATCGCCGGCGGAGAGAACCCGCTGCGCGGCGCGAGCGAGGAGCTCGCGCCGCCCAGCGCGACCGCGGATGTGTTCGATCCCGTGACGCGCAATTTTCAGGCGCCGATCGCGCTCAACGTGGAGCGCACGCGGCACTCGGCGATCGAGCTCGCGAGCGGCGACACCTTGCTCGTCGGCGGCCGCGGGCCGCGCGCCACGCCGCTCAACGTGCTCGAGCTCGTCTCGAGCGCGAGCGGACACGCGAGCATCGCGGGCCTCGCGTCGCTGCAAGCTGCGCGGCTCGCGCCGGCGCTGCTCGCGCTCGACGACGGGCGGCTGTTCGTCGGCGGCGGCACCGCGAACGACGGCACGCCGCTCGCGGCGCTGGAGTGGTTGTCGGGCGACGCGCGCGAGCACTTGGCTAGCGTGCTCGCCGGCGCGCTGCCGCCGCGTCACGATCGCGCGTTCATCGCGCTGCCCGGCGGCGGCGTGCTGGCGGTCGGCGGCTGCCAAGTGAGCGAAGTGCCGTGCGGCGGAGATTGCCGCGCCGGGTGCCCGCCCACGGATCTCAGCGGCGGCGACGAGCCGCGCTACGACGCCTGGTGGATCAGCGAGCAGGGTGACGTGGCGCCCGTCGAGCTCCCCGTCGCGGCGCCGCGCCCGCTGCTCTTCGGCGGCGCGGACGGCGCGCCGCTGCTCGCCACCGGAGCGAGCGACGAGCGCAACCTCTGGCGCTTCGACCCGTGGCAGGCGCGCTTCGAGCTCGCGCCGCTCACGCTCACTGCGCTGCCCCGCGCGGGCGACGGCCAAGCGGCGCTCGCCGATCAGGCCGTGCTGTGGACGAGCGACGATGAAGAGGGAGCGCACCTCGTGGGGCTACGCTGGGGCACGCGCGACCACTTGGCCATCGATCCGCCGCTCGTCACGAGCGACGGCAGCGACGGGCTGGCGGCGCCGTTCCCGTTGGTTCCGGATCGGCCCACCGCCGGGCACGTGCGCTTTCAGCGCAGCGAGCGCATTCTGATCTTCGACGCGGAGAGCGAAGCGCGCGTGTTCGTAGCGAGCGCTGATTATGGCGCTCTCAGCGTCGAGCTGTGGGTGGAGGGCGACGCGCCGCGCGTGATCTTGGGCGACCAGGAATATGGCGGCGAAGCGTGTCCCTGGCCGCGCGGCGACGCGAGCATCTTCAAGCTGGAGCGTGACAGCAGCGGCGTCACCCTGAGCAGCGGCGGAGCGCTGGCGGCGCCGTGTCCCGCCCCGGCCGGCCGCGTGCGGCTCGGCGTCGCGCGCGGCGACGGCGCGATGGTCGTTCGTCGCATCAGCGTCGAGCGCCGCCCCGACGCCAACCTGCGCGCGCAGTGACGCACGGCCGCGCTGCGTTGCCCGTCGCCGCACGGAACTGGTGCAAGCGAGCCGCAGCGAGGCAGCCCCAAGAACCCTTGGAGCCGGTCCGGTTCTTAGGCTTCGTCTTCGCTGCTGTCGCCGCGCAGGCCGAGCGCCTTGGCTTTTTTGTAGAGGTGGCTGCGCTCGAGGCCGAGCGCGCGCGCCGTGGCCGCCATTTGGCCGCCGTTTTGCGCCAGGGCCTCTTCGATGATGGTGCGCTCGGCTTGCTCGGCGAGCACGCGAAAGGGCACGCCGGGGCGGTACAAGCCCGCCGTCGCGGGCGCCGCGCCCATGCCGGAGAAGTGCTCGACGTCGCGCGCGGTGATCTCGTCGTCGGGGTTCAAGATGACCATGCGCTCGACGAGGTTCTTCAGCTCGCGAACGTTGCCGGGCAAGGGCAAGCGCGCGAACGCCGCGCCGGCATCTGCGGCGAAGCGCACGGATTTGCGGCCGCTGTTCTCACGCGCGATGTCGAGGAAGTGCTCGGCCAACAGCAGGATGTCTTCGCGCCGCGCACGCAGCGGCGGGAGCTCGAGCGGCAGCACGTTGAGGCGATCGAACAGGTCCGCGCGAAAGGCGCCGCTGGCGCAGGCCGCCGCGAGATCTTTGTTCGTCGCGGCCACCACGCGCACGTCGACCCGCAGCGTCTCATTGCCGCCCACGCGCTCGATTTCACCCTCCTGCAGCACGCGCAGCAGCTTGGCCTGCATCGCCAGCGGCATGTCGCCGACCTCGTCCAGGAACAGGGTGCCGCCGCTGGCGCGCTCGAATTTGCCGCGCCGTTGCTTGGTGGCGCCGGTGAACGCGCCCGCTTCGTGCCCGAACAGCTCGCTCTCGATGAGCTCGGCGGGCACGGCCGCGCAGTTGAGCCGCTCGAGCGAGGCCTTCGCGCGCGGTGACGCGCGGTGGATGGCGCGCGCGACGAGCTCTTTGCCGGTGCCGCGCTCGCCGGTGATGAGCACGCTGGCGTTGGAGCGCGCCGCGCGCATCACTTGCTCGCGCAGCTTTTGCATGGCGCGGCTGTCACCGACCAGCTCGTCGAAATAGCCGGCCGCGCTGCGCAGCTCGCGCGCCTCGCTCTCGGCGCGCTGCAAGCGCAGCACGTTCTCCAACATCACCAGCAGGCGATCGGTCGACAGCGGCTTCTCGAGGAAATCCAGCGCGCCGAGCTTGGTGGCGCGCACGGCAGCGTCGATGGTGCCGTGGCCGCTCATCATGACCACCGCGCCGTCGTTGCCCGCTGCTTTCAAGCGGCCGAGCAGCTCCAGGCCGTCGCCGTCCGGCAACGCCACGTCGAGCAGCAGGATGTCGTACGTTTTCTTGGCGAGCCGCTCCTCCGCGACGCCGATGCCGCCGGCGACGTCGACCGCGTAACCTTCGAGGGAGAGGGCTTTTTTCAGCGTGCTGAGAATCGAAGGCTCGTCGTCGACGACGAGGATGTGACCGAGCGGCATGGCGCGATGCTACCCTGTGAGCACCCGATTTTCGACGCTGGGCCGGGCGCGCGGCCCAGCTGGTAATATTTTAGGCTCTAGCAGCCGCGCGACCGCGAGCCGATCGTGGTGCTAGGCTGCGGGCCGCGGAAGTAAGGGATGAGCACGCCTAGGCCCACAGCGAGCGGGGTATTGCAGACGACCCCGTTTCTCAACCTGTTGGTATACGCGCTCGACCGTCAGCTGTCGGGAACGCTGGTCCTGGAGGAGCCGGACAGCGCACGCCGGCACGCGCTGGAGCTCGAGCACGGCATCCCCGCCAAAGCCAAGACCCACGAGCCCATCGCGCTGCTCGGCGATGTGCTGGTCGAGCTCGGCCACCTCGATGACGCCACGCGCGCGCGCACCTGGCTCGAAGCCGAGGCGCAAGGTGAGCTCCATGGCCGCGTGCTGCGGCGCGGCGAGCACGTCGACGAGCACCAGCTGCGCGCCGCGCTGCGCGAGCAGCTCAAGCGTCAGCTGTTCTTCTTCGCGGCGCTGCCGCAGAGCACGCTGTTCGGCTACTACGACCAGCAGCTGTTACTGGCGCGCTGGGGCGCAGACGACGGACCGCGCGCGCGGCCGCTAGAGATGATTTGGCGCGTGGCGGAGCGCTACGCCGAGCAGCAGCGCGTAGCCACGGTGCTGGCGCGCCTGGGCGATCAGCAGCTGAGGCTGCATTTGCAGGCGCCGCTGCAGCGCTTCTTTTGGAACTCCTCCGAGCAGGCGGTGATCGACGTGCTGCGCGCGAAGCCGCAGCCGTTCGCGGAGCTCGCGCGGCGCGACCTCTTGCCGCTCGGGACGCTGGAGCGCTTGGTTTATACGCTCGCGGTCACGCACCAGCTCGAGCTCGGGCCCGATTCCTGGCCGCTGGGGCTGGACGAAGCCCCCTCCTCCGTGCTGCCGGCGGCGCCGCCGGTGAGCGCGGGCCGCTTCGGCGCGCCGCGCGCTCCGTTCGCGAGCGACCCTTTGGCGGGGCGTACCCCGACGCCCGCCGCCGGCACCGCCGCCGTGACGCAAGCGCCGGCCCTCTCGCCGGAGCTGCAAGCGCTGCGCGATGAGCTCGTCGCGCGCGCGGAGCGCAGCGACGAGAGCTTTTACGACCTGCTGGGCGCGACGCGAGAGACGCCGCCGAACGAGATCCAAGGCTTGTTCCTGACGCTGGCCAAGCGCTGGCACCCCGACCGTATCCCGCCCGAGCTCGCGGATGTGAAGGACCTGGCGAGCCGCGTCTTCGCGCGCATGACGGAGGCGAGCCAGGTGCTCTCCGACGTCAGCCAGCGGCGCGAGTACGATTTGAAGCTGCGCCGCGCCGGCAAGGAGCTCGAGGAGCAGGAGCAGGTGATGCGCGTGCTGCGCGCCGCGACCGCGTTCCAGCGCGCGGAGGTGCTGCTCAGGCGCAACAACGTCGCCGCGGCCGAGCACGAAGCGCGCCAAGCGCTGGCCGACGATCCCGAGCAGCCCGATCACATCGCGCTCGTGGCTTGGCTCGACGCGCAGAAGCCGGACGCCAATTTGTTGCTGTGCATTCAGGCGCTCGATCGCGCGGTCGCTCATCAGCCGAAGAACGTGCGCGCGCTGTGGTACCGCGGGCAGCTGTACAAGCGCCTGAACAAGATGACGCGCGCGCTGCATGATTTTCGCTTGATCGTCGAGTACGACCCGCGTCACGTGGACGCGCAGCGCGAAATTCGCATTTACAACATGCGGCGCAGCGATCGCGCCACCAGCATCCCGCCGTCCGACGGCCGCGGCGGCAGCCTGCCGCCGAACCCGTCCGACAAACCCAAGAGCGACAGCGGCGGCAAGGGCGGCGGACTGATCAAGAAGCTGTTCAAGCGCTGAAGCGGCGCCGCGCCGAGGTCACTACAAGCCCAGCGTCTGCAGCCGCGGCGTCGCGGGGTCGAGCTTGCGCGCCGCGGCGGCGTGCTCCTTCGCGGCCGCGCGCTGCTGGAGCTGGAGGAGCAGCTCGGCCAGCCGCGCGTGCGCGTCGGCCAGCAGCGCGGGCTCGGCCGGGCACAGCACGGCGCTCTCCAGCTCGTAACGCGCACGGGTGAGGTCCCCGGTCTCGGCCAGCGCTTCGGCGAACAGCACGTGCGTGGGCAGGCCGTTCACGTCCACCCAGAGCGCCGCTTCGCCGAGCTTGACCGCGTCCGCGTAGCGCTTCTTGCTCACCAGCAGCTTGAGCAAGCGCCGGTACACGCCGGGTTGGTGCGGCGCGAGCGGCGCCAGCTTTTGCAGCTTCTCGAGCTCGTCGTCGACGGCGTTCTCGGCCGCGTCGAGATCCGCGAGCGCCTGCAGCGGCTCGGCCTGCGTCGGATCCTGGCGCGCTGCGCGCTCGAACGCCGCGCGCGCAGCGGCGCTGTCACCGCGCGCCCGCGCCAGCTCGCCGAGCGCGACGTCGACCTGGTAGCCGTCCAAGCCGTCCGTGACCAGCCCTTGCAGTAGCTGCGACGCGCGTGAGAGCTCTTCCTTTTCGGAGGCGATGCGCGCGAGCAAGAAGCGCGCGTCCGGCTGCTTGGGGTCCTTGCTGAGCGCGCGCTCCGCGGCGCGCTGCGCGGCGGCGGCGTCGCCGTCGCGCAGCCGCGCTAGGCCGAGCTCGACCAGCAGGGCGACGTCGTCGGGCGCCTTGCGCAGCAAGAGCTCGAGCGCGTCGCGCGAGCGCGCGCGCGAGAGCGGCACGAACTGTCGCGTGTAGCGCTCGAGCGAGGTCTTGGTCAGCGCGCGGAACTGCTGATCCACGGCCGCCGTGTCGGCGCCCAGGGCGCGCTGGAAGACGTCCTCGGTGCGCCGCCCTTCCCCCCAGAGCCGCAACATTTCAGCCATTTTCGCGCGGCCGTGCTGATTTGCCAGCATCTCTACGATCTTGCTCGAGGCGTAATAAGCGGTGGCGATGTCGCTCAGCGCGTCGGCGCGCGTGAAGGCGCGGCTCATGCGCGCGACGCTCGGCAGCTTGCCCGCTCGCATCAGCTCGAACAGCTCCGGGTCGTGCTGGCGCGACCACTCCGGACGCGTCACCAGCGTCTCGTACTCGGCCAAGCCCTCGGTGAACCAGCGCGGCACTCGGCTCTTCGAGAGCTGAATGTGAAACACGTGCGAGAGCTCGTGCCACAGCGTCATGCCCAGGTTGAACGACTCGCGCTGCGGGCTCATGGCCGCGAGCGTGCGCCCGAAGCAGACGCCTTGAATCGCGGTCTGCGGCAGGCCGCTGGTGCGCTTCGCGAAGCTCTCTCGCTCGGCGTAGAGCTCGACCCCGATGGGCGTCTCGGGCGTGAAGCCATAGCCGCTGCGCATGGCCTCAAAGGCCCGATCCAGCAGGCCCGGCACGTAGCGCTCCAAGATGGCGCGATCGTCTTTGTGATAGCGGATACGGAACTGCCCGTGCGTCACGCTGACGTACGCCTTCGGGATCAGCGTGTCGAACAGCTCGAGCGTGTTGTAGACGCGCACGTTGTACGGATCGAGGCTGAAGGCGCGGCTCAGCGCGTTCACGCCGTCGCTCTCGTTGCCCGCGCGGATCAGGTTCAAGCCGAGCTGAGCCAGCGCCGTCGCGTCGTCGCTGTCGATGGTCAACGCCTCGCGCATCAGCCGCACGATCTCGTCGTAGCGGTGCTCCCAGTCCGCGTATTCAGCGAGGATGGCGTAGAGCTTGGTGTACTCCGGGTTCCTTTGCAGCACCGCGCGCTTGGCCTCGGCGAAGCCGGCCTCGTCCGCCGCCAAGAAGCGCACCACCGCGCGTAGGCTGAGCAGCTGCAGGTCATTGGGGTTCGTGCTCAAGCCTTGGCTCAGGCGCTGCTCGGCTTGCTCGAGCTCCATGTCGCGCAGCGCGATGCCGGCCAGCACGAAATGTGCGGCGCCGAGCTTGGGGTTGACGGCCAGCGCGGCGCGCGCCAGGCGCTCCGCTTCGTCGAAATCCAGCGCTTGATCCAGGCGGACCTGCGCGAGCAGCGTGAGCGCGCGCGGGTGCGCCGGCGCGCGCTCCATGAACTCGCGCAGCACCTGCTCCGCGTGCGCGGGATCGTACTTCTCCAGGAACAGCTCGGCGCGCCAGAGCAGCAGCTGCGGATCCTTCGATTTGGCGCGCTCGGCCGCGTCGAACAGCGTGTTGGCGTCTTTGGGGCTCTTCAGTAGCCACGCGGCGCGCGCGGCGAGCGTCAGCGCGTCGCCGTCGTCTTCGCTGATGCGCTCGTCGTTGTAGGCCTCGATGAGCGACATCAGCAGCGGCTCGGCGAGCTTGCGCTGGCCGCGCTCCAGGTCGATTTCGCCCGCCATCAGCCGCGCCGCCCAGGTGCCCTCCTTGCGGCTGATTTCCTCCACCGCCGCGAGCGCCTCCGCCAAGCGGCCTTCGCTGCGCAGCGCCTCCGCCGCGACGCACGCCGCCGCCTCGGCCAAAGTCGGCTCTTTCTCGGCCGCGCGCGCGCTCTCCAGCGCCTCGGAGTAGCGCCCGGTGAGCAGCAGCACACGCGCCAGGCCGAGCGCGGCGCGCGCCGCGCTCGGGCCCGTCAGCGCCGCGCGAAAATCCGCCTCTGCGCGGCTGTATTCGCTCTTGGCGAGCGCCCTCTCGCCGCGCGTGAGCCGCTCCTCCGCGCTGAGCTCACGCTGCGCGGCGACGCGCACGGGAGCGTGCACGGCCTGGCGCGGGCGCGCTGCGCAGCCGAACACCAGCAGCGCCAGGCCGGCGCCGCGCAGCGAACGGCGCATGCTCACGCCGCGCTCCGCCAGGTGACGCGTACGGGTGCACCGACGCCGAGCGCGAGCGCCTCGGCCGCGCTGCCGTCGCGGCGCGCGATCTCCAGAGTGTCGAAGGAGCTGACGATGCCCACGCATTCTCCGGCGTTGGCGCTGGTGTAAGTCGCCACCAGGCGCAGCGTCTTGCCGCCGATTTCGACGACGGCGCCGGGCTCACGCAGCCAAGCGCCGGGCACGTTGGTGATCAGGTTGCCGAAATGATCCACCACGATGACGCGCCCGGACAGCGAATCCGAGCCGCGCAGCGGCCGCGGCACGACGCGCTGCACGGGCTCATGGCTGACGCCGATGGTGTCGAAGCCCACGCGGCCCGAGGCCAGCAGCGCCGCGATGGGCGCGAACACGTCGCGGCCGTGGAACGTGCGGCTCAGCACGCTGAGCCCCAGCCGCTCGGGATCTACGCGCCGCACGTCGGCGTGCGCGTCGCGCGCCAGCACACCGGCCAGCACGCCGTTGTCCGGCGCCACGAAATAGTGCCCGCAAGCGCGCATGGCCAGCGCTGCGCGCGCGGTGCCGACGCCCGGATCCACGACGCACAAATGCACGCTCCCCGCCGGGAACCAGGCGAAGCTTCCCGCCAGGTAAAACGCCGCTGCGTCGAGATCCTGCGGCGGAATGCCGTGGCTCAAATCCACGATCGTGACGCGCGGCGCCTCGCGCAAAATTACGCCCTTGACGATGCCGGCGAAGGGATCGCTGAGACCGAAGTCCGTCAGCAGCGTGACGACACCCGACGGCCCGCTCACGGCTTCGCCTCGCTGGGAGCCGGGCGCCAGCGCGTGACGCGCGCCGGAAAGGGCTTGCCGGCGACGCGCTCGCGGAACAAGCCGCGCAGCGTGGCGCGCACGATGTTCTCGCACCACGCGGGCGGCGCCGGGCTCTCGTCGAAGCTCAAGCTCACCTCGCCCTGAGCGCCGTCGATGCGCGCTTCGCCGTGCCAGGCTTGCTCCGGCGTGGCCATGAGTAACCGATAAGTTGCACCCTCGTCAGCCGCCCCAACGCGCGAGAGCTCGAAGCGCACGCCGTGCTCGACTTGCATCGTCCGGAAGGATAGCCGATCTCCCGGCGCCGTGGGCAAGACGGCGCGGGCCAAGGCCGCGCCCTCCGCCGGGTATCAGAAGATGTAGAGCAGACGCACGCGACCGCTCAGCATGGTGTTGCTGTACGTGGGCGGGAGCGGCAGCGTCGAGCGGCTCGGGGCGAAGTCCGCCTTGGCGTAGGCAGCGACGAGCTTGATGAACAGCTGATCGAACACCAGCGCCTGCAGCGCGAGGAAGCCTTGCAGGTGGGAGCGCTCGCCCACCACGCCGGTCTCGCGATTTTTCAGCAGGTCGTCGAGGCGCGTATAGTTGAGCCCGACGCCGGCGATCAGGTCGTCGACGATGCGCGCGTTCGCGAAGCCGCCGACGCTGTAGGTCGTGGTGCTGTCGGCGAGCAGCGGGCGTCCCGCCTCGTCGCTCTGATCGACGATCGAATAGGCGCCGTTGACGCCGGCTTCGAGCCGCGGATCCAAGACCAGCTGGACGCCGCCGCCGCCGCCCTTGGCGACGAAGTCTTGCTGGCCGTCCGCGCGAAACCAGGTGCCCTTCTGGTATTCGACGGCGCCTTTGACCTTGAGCATGCCAAAATCGAGGATCGCCGCGGGCCGCACCGCGATGGTGTTGAGGCCGTTCTCGTTGCCGAGCTGGCCGAGCAGCTCCGCGCGCAAGAAGCGCTTCGGGTACACGTGAATGGCCACGTTGCCGACGCCCGATGGCCGATAATAAGAGCGCGTCACGCCGTAGAACGCCGGCGGCGTGGGAGCGACCTGGCCGAAGTCGTACGCGCCTTCACGCTCGATCGTGTGAAGGTCGAGGCCGAGCCCGAGGTGATAAACTTCCCAAGCCTCGAAGCGCCCGACCTGCACGTCCCAGCTGTTCCAGCGACCCGCCTTGACCCACAGGTCGTCGACGCCGACGAGCGGCGGCAACACGGGGCCCGGGCTGCTGTTCGCGCCTTGCGTCTGCTGCTTGTTGGCGACGAGCTCGGCCTGCCCCTGCACGAACAGCTCGCCTCTCGTGTACGTCGGCGTGGCGCGCAGCACGAGCCGCCCCTGTTGATACAGGTACTTCGTGCGGTGCACGTCGGGATGAGTCGAGCTCACGGTTTCATAGCCCGTGTCGAGCCAGACCAGGCCGGAGAAGCCCAGCTGCGTGCGCGGGGGCTGGCTGTTGAACGGCGATACCGGCCACTGCAAGCCGTGGAACCCCATCCACAGTGAACCGCCGACGATGCCGCGCACGGGTTGACTCGGGTAGGCCTCCCCAGGCCAACGCGTGATATCGCCGGGCGGCGTCGGCAAGCTCGCCCGCGCCGGCGCGGCGGACTCCAGATCCAGCGCAGCGGGCGCTTCCGCAGCCGGCGCAGCAGCAACCTCAACGCTCGCAGCAGGAGCCTCGCTGGCAGCGGGAGCCTCCGTCGCTGCAGCGGCAGCGGGCGCGGGAGCAGCAGCGGCGCTCGCTGACGTCGTCGCGCTGACGCTCGACGGCGCAGCAGCCGCAGCCTCGCTCTTGGGCGGCTCCGCGGGCTTCGCGGCCGCGCTCGCGTCGGCCGTCGCTTTCGCGTCGCCCTTCGTCGCGCCCGCCATCGCGGCGCGCAGATCGGCTCCCGCCGCGCTCGCGGCGTGGGTCGCGCTCAGAAATGCCAAAAGCGCGCTCGCCGCGCCGAGATGCCGATAATTTGCTGTGAACGCCATGAGCTCGTGGGTCCACCGCAGCTCGCGCTGCGGTCGGATTGCGCGCTGAATACCATACGCGGCGCCCGCTTTACGACAGCGTATCCGTCCACGAGCACCCGCGCGCCGACGGCGGCCAATGACACTGCGAGCTTCGAGCGGCACCACCATTTGCCGGCTCGGCGTAAGCTCAGCGCTGTGGCTGACACGAGCAGCGTGAGCTTCAGGATCTTTTCGCAAGCAGCGGGCGGGCAGCTCGACGTCGCCGCGTTGGTGCGCATGGCCACGCGGCACTTCGAGGCCAGCCTCGAGATCGTGAGCAGCGATGCGCTCGCCCTGAGCGTGGAGGTCGAAATCACGAGCCGCCGACACGCGTTCAGCGAGCGCTTTCGGCTACAGAGCCGTGAGACCACTGCAGCGGATCTCGCGGCTGCGACGCGCGCCGAAGCGCGCGGTCGCTCGGGCGGCATGTCCGCGTTGGCTCAGCGCTGCGCCCACGTCTGGGTGCTGACGAGCGAAATCGCTGGGAACAATAGCGAGCTGGCGACGTTGAACCTGTGCGCCATCCTCGCGGCCGTCGCCCTCGGCCCGGTACTGCCGCCGGATGAGAGCGCGCTGTTCGGAGTGCGTGGCGCAATGGAACGACTAGAAGCGCTGAGCGTGAAAAGCTGATCCGGCCGGTTCGCGGGCCAGCTCCACATAGTTCGGCAGCGCAAGAGAGCTTTGCTAAGCTCACCCGCCCGCAAACGGCCGTGACTTCCGCGAAAACATCCTCCACCTCCGTCGCGCCGAGCCCGCGACGCCGAAGTAGCGGGCGCACGCCGCCGTTCCGCGCCGCTGGTGGCGTCGCCGTGGCGATCTTCGCGGTGTTCCTGGCGTACGCGTACCTGAGCCGCGCGACCTATCGCACCACGGCGCTCGTGGTCGTGGAGCCGCCATTAGGGAGCACGGCGCGGCTACCGGCGCCCTTGGAGGCCACCCGTCGCCTGCATGAGGCCGTGCTGCGCCGTGAGCTCCTTCAGCAGCTGACGGCCGAGCTCGCCGCTTCCGGGAGCGATCAAGATCGCATCGCGGCGGCCAGCCGCATCCGCGAGTCGCTGCAAGTCGACACCATCGACAGCCGCGAGTTCGCCATCAGCTACAGCGACTCCGACGCCGCGCGGGCGCAGCGCTTCTGCAACCTGCTCGCCAAGAAGGCGATGGAGCAGGCCGAGCGCGCGCTCGTGCCCGAGCAGCAAGCGCCGCCAACGGAGAGCGCTCGCGACCAGCGCGTCGCGGAGCTGGTCGCCTTCTTGGCGGCTCACCCCGACATCGGCGCGAGCGAGGGCGCGGGCGGTCAGGCGCAAAATCGCAACGAAGACACGATCAAGCTGCTGCAGTCGGAGAAGAGGCGGCTGGTAGCGCAGCTCGCCAACGCCCAATCCGACAATCCCTACGGCGACCCAGCGGAGACCAAGCTCAGCAACGAACAAATCCAACGCCGTCTCAACGAGATCGATGCTGTGACTCAGTCGCTGCAGCAAGCGCGCAACGGCGCGACGCAGCCGCCACAGGTCAAGCCCGCTCCGGCCAAAGCAGAGGACAAGCCGAAGCTCGAGGGACAGCTGCGGGAGCTGTGGAAGAAGGTCGCTGAAGCCCCAGCCGCCGCGCCGACGCCGCGGGCGCCGCTGGTCGCGCGCTTGGCCGCGCCCGCTCCGCTGCCGACCGCGCCGGTCGAGCCGAATCGACCGCTCGTGCTGTTCATCGGCCTGCTGGTCTCGATGGCCTTCTTCGGCATGGTGCTGGTGGCTCGCGCGAGCAGCCATCGCCGCGCACGCCATGAGCCGCGACCGCAGCCGGCGCCCGGCACCAGCCGCGCGCCCATGCCGCTGAAGACCGTCGAAGGGCTCGGTCCAGTTCGTGCACCGCAACCCGCTGTAATGCCCGCCCCCGAGCCCATCGAGGCAGAGTCCAAATCCAACACCCGTGAGGGTGATTCATCCGCTCCGGCGCGGACGGAAGCGGTGCCCGTGGCGCAGGTCTCGGTAGGGCCGCAGTTCGCGCAGACGCAACCGGTGCCAGCGCCGAGCGCGGGCTCGCTCGTGCCGCGCGCGGTGGTGGAGGTCAACGCTGCGCCGCAGGCGCGCGATGTGCGGCGCGACGCGCAGCAAACCGAGGTCCTGCGCGCGCCCGTGCGGCGCGTGACGCAGGTGCTCGGCTCGATCCCTGAGCCCATCGCTCCGCAGCGTGAGGAAGCGCGCGGCAGCAACGGCGCCGAGCACCGCCCCATGGATATGATGCGCACGCAGCCGCTGCCGGCGCCGGGCGCGGCGCAGGTGTTCCAAGAGCCGCAACGCGGCGGCTGGGCGGCGGAGCCCGACGCGCGGCCCCCGCTGGTCGTGAACACCGTCGGTACTTCTGCGGACGGCTCGGATCCTCCTCCTCCTCCGCCGCCGTTCCACGAGCGCGGCGGCGTGCAGCGCGCGAACGTGGCGGACAGCTGGCGTCCCGATCCCGAGCTGTTGCCCGATCGACGCCGCGAGCTACGCGACGAGCTGCTCGCGCTGCGCTCGCCGCGCGCGATCGTGATCGGCGTCGCCAGCAGCCGCGAGGCGAGCGAGGGTAAATCGCGGCTCGCGTCCGAGCTCGGGATGGCGCTGGCGCAGCTCGGGCAGAAGCGCGTGCTGCTGATCGAGTCCAACTTCCAGCACCCCAACGTGCACCGCCTGCTGGGCGCGATGCCCTCCTTCGCCACGGGCTTCTCGCAGCAGCTGAACCAGCACGCGCGGACGCCGGAGACCGGCTGGACCGTTTTGAGCTGCTCGCGCACGCTCGACGTGATGGCCGAGGGCGTGCTGCGCTCGCCGGGCCTGATGGTCTCCAATCAGTTCGACCTGTGCATCGCCGAGCTGCGCGAGCAATACGACTACATCGTGCTCGACGGGCCGACGTTCGAGATGGAGCCAGAGTGCCGCGTGCTCGACGCCGTCGTCGACGCGCTGGTGTTGTTCCGCAACGCGGACGAAGACGCCAAGCTCGCCGCGCGCGCCAGCGCGCTGTTCTCCCCCAAAGTCTATCAGCGCGTGATCGCCGAGTGAGCGGCTCAGCTCGCCGCGGCGCGGCCGCCGCGGGCGAGCTGGCGCGCGAGGATGGCGACGAACTCCGGGTCACGCAGCAGATAGCGCGCCCCGAGCCGCTTCGGCTCTTGCGCCATGCGATACAGCCACTCGAGCCCGGCTCGCGACACCCAACGCGGCGCTCGGCTGCGCGTGCCCGCGATGAAGTCCAGGCTGGCGCCGATACCGAGCAGCACCGCGGGCGCGAGCGCCTCACGCTGCTCGTGGCTGAAGAGCTCTTGCTTCGGCGCGCCCAGCGCGACCAGCACGATGTCCGGCTGCGCGGCGCGCACTCGCGTAATGACGTCCGGATCGACGGCGTCCACTTGAATGCGCGGCGCGTCCACGCCGACCACGTTCAGCGTCGGCAGCTCACGCGAGATCTCGGCCTTCGCGCGCTCCCCGACGCCGGGATCGCCGCCCAAGAGATACACGCGCCAGCCCTTTTCGGCGGCCCGGCGCAGCAGCGGCACCACCAGATCCGAGCCCGACACCTTCTCGGGCACCGGCGTGCCGAGCAGCCGCGAGGCCCACAGCACCGGCGTACCGTCGACCAGAGACAAACTGGCGGCCTGATAAGCGGCGCGGAAGCGCGCGTCGTGCTCGGCGAGCACCACGTGATCGACGTTGGGCGTGAACACGGTGCCGCCTCGGCCCGCCGCGACCAAGCGCTCGATCACCGCGAGCGCGCCTTCGAGGTTCACGGCGTCGACTGGCAGTGTCCCGATGCGGAAACGCTGAGTCTGGCTCTCGGACATGCGCGTTTGATAGCCGATCGGCCGCGCTGGGGGAAGCCGGGGCGCTCGCGCCGAGCGCGTGCTCGCGCGCCAAAAAGCGCCATGGTAGAGGTTTTAGCCTCAACGAAAAGGGAGAATGCGAGTCGTGCTGGTCCTCGATTTGGTGCTGCTGCTCGCGAGCATCCCGCTGCTCATCTGCTGCGCGTATCTGTTGCTGCTGACGCTGCTGTCCGGCCGCATCGCGGCGCCCAGCGCCGCCGCGTGCCAGCGCAGGTTCAGCGTCGTGGTCCCGGCACACAACGAGGCGGCGGGCATCGCGGCGACCGTGACGAACCTGCTCGCGCTCGATTATCCCCGCGAGCACTTCGACGTGGTCGTGGTCGCGGACAACTGCGCGGACGATACGGCCGAGCGCGCCAGCGCCGCCGGCGCGACCACGCTGGTTCGTAACGACGCCGAGCTGCGCGGCAAGGGCTACGCCCTGCACTACGCCTTCGAGCGCCTGGCCGCGGATCGCGACGCGGTGGTCGTGGTGGACGCCGATACGCTCGTCTCTCCGAACCTGCTGCGCGCCTTCGCGGCGCGGCTCGACGCCGGCGCGCTCGCCATCCAAGCCGACTACGCGGTGCGAAACCCGGAGGCGTCGTGGCGCACGCTGCTGATGGCCGTCGCCCTGGGTTGCTTCCACATCGTCCGCTCGCGCGGGCGAGAACGCATCGGCGTGTCGTGCGGCTTACGCGGCAACGGCATGTGCTTCAGCCGCCAAGTGTTGCAAGAGGTGCCGCACCGCGCCTATTCGATCGTGGAAGACGTCGAGTATGGCCTGCGCCTGGCGCAAGCCGGTCACCGCGTCCACTATGCGGACGAAGCGCACGTCTATGGCGAGATGGTCTCGTCCGGCGCCGCGGCGAGCTCGCAGCGACAGCGCTGGGAAGACGGGCGGCGCCAGCTGGTGCGCGAGCACGCCGCGCCGCTGCTGAAGGCCGGTGTTCGCCAGCGCAGCCCGCTGCTCTTGGATCTGGCCGCGGATCTCTTGCTGCCGCCGCTGGCCAAGCTCGGCGTGTTGGTGACGCTCGGCTTCGCCGTGTCGCTGGCGCTCGCCGCGCTGTCGGGCACGCTGCCCTATAGCCTGCCGGTGTGGGGCTTTTGCTTCGCCACGCTGCTCGTCTACATCGTGCGCGGTTGGATGCTGTCGGGGACCGGCGCCAAGGGGCTCTTCGCGCTGTTGTTCGCGCCGGTCTACGCCGCGTGGAAAATCGGGCTGCGCTTGCGCCGCAAGGCGCCGCCCTCCGTGTGGGTGCGCACCGAGCGTGAACGCCCGTGATGCGTGGCTCTTCTCAGCGTCGGCGATGGTGAGCGTATGAAGGCGTTGCGTGCGGCTCGGCTGCTGTCCGCTGCTTGCATTTCGTCGACACTCTCGGGTTGCAGCGCGCAGCGCTGTCAGAGCCCGCCGCCGGTGCAAGCCGAGGCGCACGCGCCGCTCAGCGCTCCGCGTTCGGTGTGCCGCTTCGCGAAGCCCGGCGCGGCGAGCGCGCCGGACGCGCAGGGCAGAGTGCAGTTCCCGCCCAATCATCCGACGATCGCGTACATGGGCCGCGTCGCTTGCGCCCCCGAAGCCGTCACGTTCGCGTATCCGGGCGGGGAAATCCGCGTGCGCTTCGTCGGCACCGGGCTCGAGCTCTTGTACGAAGATCGCGGGGAAGGCGGCAGCACCAGCACCAACTACTTCAACGTGGTCATCGACGGCGGGGAGCCGCGGCTCTTACGGCTGGATCCCAAGCAGAAGGTGCATGTCCTGGCGCAGCAGCTGCCGCCCGGCGAACACAGCTTGCAGCTGTTCAAGCGCACCGAGAGCTCGCAGGGTAGCCCCGGCGACGGCGTGGGTCGCTTTCTGGGCTTTCGCGCCGCTCAGGGAGTCACGCTGCTGCCGCCCGTGCAACGCGCGCACCGCATCGAGTTCATCGGAGACTCCATCACCTGCGGCTTCGGCGCCGACCTCAGCGTGGATGATCCGAGCACGCACAAATTCACGAGCCGCAACGCCAACGCCTACGCTTCGTGGGCCGCGGTCACCGCGCGCGAGCTCGACGCCGATTTGATGTTGGTCGCGTACTCCGGTCGCGGCGCCTACCGCAATTATCGCTCCGTGCCCGGAGAGCCCATGCCCGGGCTCTACCTGCGCGCGCTGCCGGACGACCCCAGCTCGCGCTGGGATTTCAGCGTCTTTCAGCCGGAGGTGGTGGTGGTCAACCTGGGCACCAACGACTTCTCGCCGGGGGGTGTGGACCGCGCGCGCTTCCGCGACGCTTATGCGGCCTTCCTGAAATCGCTGCGCGCGCGCAACCCGAAGGCGCCGTTGATCATCGCGCTCGGGCCGATGCTCTCGGACTCTTATCCCGAAGGCGAGCAGGCCTGGAGCAACATTCAGGCGGACGCCGCCGCGATCCAGCGACAGCGCCGCGCGGACGGCGATGAGAACGTGCACGTGCTCACGATCGATCCGCAGAGCGCTCCCTTCGGAGAAGACTGGCACCCGTCCGCGGCGGAACACCGCGTGATGGCGAGAAAGGTCACGGATCTCATCAAATCACTGCTGCATTGGTGAATCCGCTGCGCGCCTTTTCGTGCTGGGATCCGCGCGAGTGTTCCCTTAAAATGGGCGCACATAGCGTGAGGTGATTTCATGACCTTGGTGCTGATCGGCGCACACCGAATGGCCGTCTCTGCGCGTCACGAGACGCGCGCGACCGCGGACGCTGCGGAGCTCCAGCCGAGCGACGAGTTCGAGGTGGTCGAGCACCGCCCCGGCTGCTTCGCGCTGCGTACGGTCGCCGGTAAGTTTCTGAGCGCGTGGCCCGACGGCAAGGTGGAGGCGAACTCGCCGTGGGTCCGCGACTGGGAGCTGTTCCGTCTGGTCGCCGCCAGCAACGGGCGCTTCGGTCTGCTCACGCACCACGACCTCTTCCTGAGCGCGCACCCCGACGGCAAGCTCGAGGCTAGCTCACCCTGGCTACGCGAGTGGGAGGAGTTCTATCTTCGCCGCGTACCAGCGGTGGACGAGCTCGCCGGTGGGCAAAACTCCGAGCGCGCGGCGGCGCGACTGCGCGCCAGTGAAGTCTATGATTTTTGCGCGACGCACAGCGAAGAGAGCACGGAAACTGGGCTCAGCGTCGTGCGCGCGCAGCTCACCGCCAACCCCTATCCGGCGGCGTGAGCGCCGCGCCGTTCGCGCTCGTTACAGCTCGAAGGCGACGCTGCCGATGAACGACTTCGCGCCGATCTGCTCGATGGTGCGCTTCGTGTCGCCGACGCTGACGCGGTTGAGCGGCGCGCACAGCAGCGCCTTGTCAGCGCCCTGAGCCAACGGCAGCGTGGTCGGGTTCTCCTGCACCGGCGCCAGCGCGAGCAGGGCGATGCCCCCCAGACGGACGACGGAGGCGAGCTCATTGGTGAGCTCGGACATGTGCACCAGGGACACCTGGCTCGCGTCCACGACGACGATGGGCATGCCGAGCTCGAGCTCTCCGACCCGCACCAGCTGCATCGCGACGTCCAGGGTGAAGCCAGCAGGGACGCCGGGACCTGCGGGCACCAGCGCCAGCGTGCGCCAATCCTTGCGTCGCAGGGCGAACCACAGGCGCTCCCAATCCGGGTTGTTGACGGGACGTAGGACGGGCAACCGCGCCGCGCGGTGCGGGACGATTTCAGTTGCACCCATAATCACAACCTCGGCAGTTCATCGAGCAAGTACGCACAACACCATGTCACGGTACCCTAAGAGGCACACGATAAAAAGACCAGCGCGTTGGCATTTCAGCTGTTTTTCGCTGGATTTGCGAGGCGTTCTGGTGGCTTGGGGCGACCCTGCCGCGCACACTCCGCTGTAACGCACTGCCCCTCGCCCACTTCGGCGGCGCGCTCGTTTGAAGATCGTTGTCCCTGATCTACGCTAGCCTCGTCCCAGTCGGCACTGCGAAGGACGGAACGGTTAGACGACATGAGCCAGGATTACACAGACAACGAGGAAGAATCCGAGGAGGGCGGCGGCAAGGGCGTCTCGCCGCTGGAGCTCCTCAGGTTCGTAACTGGAGCGGCGCGCCGCCATTGGAAGCTCGGCGCGCTGGTGTTCATCGTTGTCGCCGCGCTCGGTACCGCGGTGTCGTTGACCTTGCCCGGCCTGTACCAGGCCTCGACCAAGATTCTGATTAATCAGAACGCGCTGCCGTCGATCGTGACGAGCCCCAACCGCTCGCTGCCGTCGATGGATCCGCTACGCGGCGCCGGAGACATCATCTCGAAGAAGGAGAACCTCGAAGGCACGGTGCGCGAGGCGAACCTGATGAAGAGCTGGGACGAGACGCGAGGCGCCGTGTTCCGCGCCAAGGACTGGGCCATGGCGCAGGTGCTCGGGCCGCTCTCCGACGCCGACAAGATCAAAGCGCTCACCGGCATCCTCGAAGATAGCCTAGAGATTCGGCCGGAAAACAACGTCTCGATCGGCATCCGCGTCTACTGGCGCGATCCGAAGACCGCCGCGCAGCTGGCGAAGATCCTGCAACGTCGCTTCCTCGACCAACGGCTGGATCAGGACACCTCCGTGATCACGGCGGCCATCGACATCCTGGATCAGGAGGCCAAGAAGGCCGCCGACGCCATCACGCCCGAGCTCAAAGAGGTGCAGCGCTTGGTGCAGCAGCTGGGCTCGTCCGCCTCCGACGGTGCCTCCGGGGCGGCGCAAGGCGGGGCTCCCGCCGCCGCAGCGCCCGCGCCAGCCAACACACCTCGGGTGAGCGCCCCGCCAGCGCCGGCGATCCCCGATCCGGCGCTCGTCACCAAGCTGCAAGAGGTGCGCAACGCGATCCGCGGAGTCAGCGAGCCCTGGCAGCGCCGCATCTCCGAGCTGAAGGCGCAAATGAGCGACCTGCGCGGTGTCTACGGGCCCTCGCACCCGGCCGTGATTCAGCAGGAGGCGCGCATCAACGAAGCCTCGATAGAGCCGCCGGAGCTCAACGAGCTGCGCAACCAGGAGCAGCAGCTGATGGCGGAGCTGCGCCGCAGCACCACGGCCGGCGACGCGGCGGGCGCCCCCCGCACGTATCGCAGCCCCGCGCCACGCAGCACCGGCGCGGAGCGCAGCAGCCCGCTGCCCATGCGTCCGCTGGAGGAGCCGCCCGAGCTCAGCGCCGCGCGCACCAAGCTGCGCAACGCGCTCGACAAGTACAACGAGTTCACCTCGCGCCTCGACGACGCGCGCCTGGAGCTCACCAGCGCGCGCGCGGCGTTCAAGTACCGCTACCAGGTGGTGGAAGAGCCCGAGGTGCCGCGTAAAGCGGTGAAGCCGAAGCGAGCCTTGCTCGTGATCGGCAGCATCGTCGGCGCCTTGCTGCTCGGCTTCCTCGCTGGCGCGGCGCGCGAGCTCATGTCCGGACGCCTGCTCGAGCCGTGGCAGCTCAAGAGCTTGGGCGTGCCGCTGCTCGGCGAAATCAAGATGTCGAACCGCGCGTAGTAGCGGGAGCCGCTCACGGCGCAGCGCAGCGCGCCAGGATTTCCGCGACGGCGCAGCTGACGCGCTCGGCCAGGTCCAGGTCCAAAAACTCATTCGGGCCGTGCGCGTTGGACTCGGGGCCGAGCGCACCGGTGACGACGAAGCTCGCCTCCGGAAAGCGCGCGGCGAGCATGCCGATGAACGGGATGGAGCCGCCCTCGCCCCAATAGCCCGGCGCATTGCCGAACGCGTAGAGCGACGCTTCCGTCACCGCTGCTTGCAGCCACGGCGGCAGCTCCGACGCCAACCAGCCGCGCGCCCCAGCCGCGGCGTCGAAGCGCACCTCCGCGCCGTACGGCGGAGCGGTGGTCAGCGCGCGCTCGAGCTCCTGCGCCGCGCGCTCGGGGTCGCTCAGCGGGCACAGCCGAAATGAGAGCTGCAGCGCGGTCGCGGGGAGCAGCACGTTGCCCGCCGACTCACAGGGCGGCAGGCCATCCGCGCCGATGACGGAGAGCGTGGGGCGCCAGGTGTTGTTGAGCACGAGCTCGTTCGTGTCCTCGCTCAGCGGGCGCACGCCGGGACGCGGCGCGAACTTCTCGAACAGCTGCGCGCCGAGCAGCGCCGCGGTCACCCGCGCGCGCGCCTGGACGCTCGACGGCACGGGTTCGTGCAGCGCGTCCAGCGTGATGCGGCCGCTGGCGTCCTCGATGCGCGCGAGCAAGCGCGTCGCGATCGCGAAGCTCGCCGGGACGATGCCGCTCGCGGCGCCGGAGTGCGCGCCAGCGTCCAGCACTCGCACGCTGAGGCGGCCGTTCAAGTAGCCGCGCAGCGAGGTGGTGCACCACAGACGCTCGCTATCGCCCGCCTCCGCGTCGAGACACACCACGACGCTCGGCCGCCCGAGCCGCTCCGCGAGCAGCTCCAGTGTGGCGCTCAAATCAGGGCTGCCGCTCTCCTCGCTGCCCTCGATCAAGATGCAGCAGCGCGGGTGAGCTGCGCCGCGCGTTCGCAGCCAGAGCAGCGCAGCCAGCGCGCTGAACACGGAGTAACCGTCGTCGGCGCCGCCTCTGCCGTACAGCCGTGCGCCGCGCAATACGGGGTCATAGGCGCTCAATCCCTCATCCCAGCCGCTACAGGGCGGCTGTTTGTCGTAGTGACCGTAAAACAATACCGGCGTATCCGTCGCGCCCTCGACCTCGAGCCACAGCGAGGGCGTGCGGCCCGGGGGCTGCACGAGCTCCGCGCTCAGGCCCGGTAGACGCAGCGCTTGGACCCAATCCAAGAGCAGGCGCGCGGCGCGCGCGCTGTGGCCGCGCGCCGCCCAATCCGGCTCGAACGTGGGTGATTGGTTGGGGACGCGAATGTACTCGCGCAGCACCGGCAGCACCTCGTCCCGCCAAAACCGTCGCTGAAACTCCAGCGCCGCCGTGGTCATGACGCCGGCTCCGCCCAGCGCGCGCGCGCCCGCGCCAAGCGCGCGAGCTCCCAGCGCGCGAGCAGATAGACCGCGAGCACGCTCAGCGCCGTCGCCAGCTCCTGCTGCCAAGCGGGCCTGCTGGACAACGCGAAGGCGGCGGCGAGCAGCGCGAAGAAGAGGTGCGTCACGAAGCAAAACAAGCTCTTTTGTCCCATCAGCAGCAGCGGCTCGAGCGCGCGGCGCAGCCCCTGCTGCACAGCTCCGCGCGCGGGCCGAGCCAAGAATTTGCTGACCGCGAGATACACGATGAAGATCAAACCCAGCGCATAGACGGCGCGCAGCGGCCCCCAGGACTCCTTGGCGACGAGCCACTCGTAGCGCGCGGGCAAAGCGAACCCCAAGCGCAACAGCGTGCGGCGTTGCAGCTGCGCCCACACGAACAGCGCGGAGCACAGCGCGAGCAGCAACGGCAACGCCCAGCGCCGAACGCGCCGCCAAGCGCCGCGCAGCGCGGCGTTGTGATAGCCCGCCAGCTGCCCGACCACGAACGTGAAGTGCCACGCGCCCGGCGAGAACACTTGCTCCACTCGGCCGTCGGCCAGTCGCAGGAAGCTCGGGTCGCGCTGCGCCAAGCACCAACCCGCGAAGGCAAACATGAGCCAGGCGAGCCCGAACCCGCGGCGCAACGCCTCGAAGCCGAGCGGCGCGAGCGCGAGGAACACCACGTACAGCGGCAAAATGTTCATGAAATCCGCCGACTCGAAGCGCAACAGCGCGATCCACAGCAGGCTCGGCGCGAGGCCGCCGAAGGCCGCCGCGGGCAGCACGTCGAGGCGACCGCTCTGCTCGTGGATCACGAGCAGCAGCAACATCAGCGCCACGTGCACCAGCCAGAGCTGCCCGGCGCGCCGCAGCAGTGAGACGTGCAGCTGCCGTCGCTGCCCACGCTCGAACAGCGCGCGGCCGCGCATCCCGAGCACCACGCCGCTGATGAAGAAGAACGGATCGGAGGCCGAGAGCCAGACCGGAAAATGCGTCAGCATCGTCAGGCGCGTCATGGGCCCGACGTGGCCGATGATCATCATGACGATGGCGCCGCCGCGCAGCACGTCCAGCGCGAGATCGCGCGAGCTCGAACGCGCGCGCGGCGCGGGCTGCGGCTCCAGAGCACGCGCGGCGCTCACGGCAACGAGCTGCCCGCGTGCCCGGAGCGGGACGGAGCGCGTTCGATGACCTGCGTGAGCTGCTGCAAGTTCGCGGCGCGCACCACCTCCTCCTCGGCCAGCGAGACCTCGAACTCGTCTTCCAGCGCCAAGATCAGCGAGAGCGTGCCGACCGAGTCCCAGCCTGGCGTCTGCGCTGGGCCGTGGCTCAGCTCCGGGCGCTCGCGCAGCGAGAAGACGCGCATGGCGACCGCGATGAGCCGCTCGGCGATCGAGCCGCCCTTCGCGCTGCCGGTCTCGTCCGTGCGCCGCGCGGGCACCCCCGCGACGCGGGCGCCCGCCGGGATTTCGCCGGAGATCACGCTGCCGTCGGCGACGACCACGCCGGGCCCGATGACCGAGCCGCGCAGCACCGTCACGTGATTGCCGATGCGTACGTTGGCGCCGATCTCGATGGGCGTGGCGGGCGCTTCGTTACCCTGCTCGCCGGCCACGTGAAAATCGGTGTCGAGCACCAGCACGTACGCGCCCAGCGTCGCGCCGTCACCGATGCGGATGCGGGCGCGCGACGCCAACCCCGAGCCGTGACCGATGCGCACACCGTGCCCGATCCAGATCTCTCCGCCCGCGTCCGCCACCAGGTGCGATTGCACCGGCTGCGAGGAGAGCCGAAAATCATCGCCGATGGAGATGCGGCCGCGATTGATGACGTACGGTTCGCCGCGCAGCTGCGCGCCGCGGCCGAGGTAATCGCAGCTGCGCTCGAGCGCGCCCATTACTCGTCCGCGCGCTCCAGCCGCACGACGTCAGGGCACGGATACGGCTCGCGCGCGTCCCAGGAGAACAAATCACCCTCGCAGGCGAAGCCCGAGCGGCTCAGGAACTCGAGCGTCGGCTTGTTCTTCTTCGTGGGCAGATACAGCGCCTCTACGCGGCGGACGCCGCGGCGCCGCGCGCCGTCCACGATCAGGTGCAGCATCGTCTCCTCCACCTTGCGGCCGAAGACGCGACAGCTCAGCACGAGCTCGATGACGTTCGCGACGCCGTCCACCACCTCGAAGCTCACGATGCCGGTGAGCCCGGCGTCGCCGAAGCGGTCGCTGACGGTGAGCACCTTCATCTCGTGATTGGCGTCGGCGAGCCACTCCTTGAGCTCCGGCTCGGTGAGGCGCCGCGTCTTCAAGTTCATCTGGTTGGTCTTGTTCAGCAGCTGCACCGTGCGCGCGATGTTGACGGCGCTCACGTGCTCGACGCGAACGCGCAGATCCAGCGTCTTGAGCCAGTCCTCGATCGACCCGACCTCCACCTTGGCGGCTTCACGGCGGCGTTCGGCGGCGTACATTTCGGTGCGCTCGGCGTCCTCGCGGCTGAGCGCGGGAGCGTCGAAGCAACGCAGCCCGAGCAACGCGCTGCGATAAAGCAGCCGATCTTCGGGCCACTCCGGCACGAACACCTCCGGCAACGTCTCGCGCACGCGCGCGCGCTCCACCGGGTTGTCGTCGATGAACACCACCGATTGCAGACCCAGGTTCAGCTCCGCGGCGAGCTCCGCGATGTTGCGCGCCTTGTCCTGCCAGTTGATGCGAAAACCCACGAAATCGCCCTCGCGCAGCACCATCTCCGGGTGGCTGCGCATGGCCTCCAGCGCCACGGACTCCGTGTTCTTGCTGACCACCGCGAGCACGATGCCGCGGCGCTTGAGATCCTTCAGCGCGCGCTGAAAATCGACGAACGCCTCGCCGATGCTGTCGTGCCCGCCGAGCCGCAAATTCTCCCAGCCCACGTCGCCGACGATGCCGCCCCACAGCGTGTCGTCCAGATCCAGCACGAGCAGCTTGCGCGCGCCGCCGGACAGCCCGGCCAGCGCCGCCTTGATGTCGCGCGCGGCTTCGCGAAACACATCGGCGTGAAACGCGACCTTGCCCATGTACCAGAGCTTCGGGTGCTGCGCGCTGCTGCCGGTGCGCTCGAGCCAGCGCTGCGTGTTGAGGACGTACACGTGGTTGGCGCCCGCGAGCCGATCCATGAGCCGCAGGTTCATGGCCGTGATCGCGCGGTAGGCTCCGCCGCTGCGCGCCTCCAGCATGCCCAGGCCGAAGCGGTACGGCGGCAGCGCCCAGGTCGGCACGAACACGCTGCGATAGCCGGCCGCGGCGCGGATCACCAAATCACAAAACTGCTCGACCTCCGCCAGGATCTCGCTCTCGGGCACGGACTCGAACGCGAGCAGCCGGCCGTAACCCGGGATCACCGCTTCAGGCCGCGTCCACACCACCAGCACGTCGCACTCCGGCGCCGGTGGGCCGAGCAGCGTCGGGAGCACCTGGCCGAAGGGCGCGACCTCACACTCGAGCTGCGGACCTTCCGCGGCGTCGTTCAGGCGGCGCTCGAGCTCGTTGATGGTGAAATCAGAGACGATCAAGCCGCGTAGCTTCGGCCCGGTCGCGACCGCGGGCGCTTCAGCGGAGCTGAGCGCCGCCGCGTGCGCCACGACTTCGGGCGTGACGTTCCTGAGGCTCAGCGCTGCGCCATCAGCCGTGATGGGCGCTTCCGCGATGGCCGCGACCGCCGCGCCGTTGACGGCGTCCGCGCCATTCATTGCGGCGGCCTCGTGCAGCTCGCTCGCTTCGTTCTTGCCGAGCTTGCGCAGCGCCCGCGCCGGCGCGCCGCCCGCTACCACACCGGGCGGAATCTCCCCCGAGACGACGCTGCCGGCGGTGACGACGGAGCCTGCGCCGATCTTGCTGCCGGGCAGCACCGTGACGCGCGCGGCGAGCCAGACGCGATCACCAATCTCGATGGGGAGCGCCTCGTCCGAGGGATCGTCCGGATCACTGCCCGGGGTGTCGCTCACCACGCAGTACGGTCCGATGCTGCACTCACGACCGATGCGCACGCTCTCGCGCGCGGCGATCACAGTCGCGAAATTGATGCTGGTAAACTCACCGATCTCGACGCGCCCGGCGGGGCCGCTGCGCAACGAGACGGGCACGAACTGACACTGCAGCTGCGCGTGGCTACCGACGGAGATGAAGCCGCGATTGTCGATGTACGGCCGGCCGCCGATGACCCGCGCGCCGACACCGACCTGGCTGCAGTCGCGCAGAAAAACGGCTCCGCCCGCAGCACCCATGAGGTACCGCGCCGCAAGCTCGACGCTGCTTCGGACCCGGTGCGAAAGCGGCAACTCCCGGTCCCGTTGCAGGCGACCACGAACCTTGTGCAAAAAAGCGCTCGAGATGGTCACGCGCTAGTTTGCTCATAGCACAAGTTCCGCAACGGCCGGCCCAGAGATAGAGCGGGCCACTCGGAGCGAGACTTGCTAGCCTGCTCGCCTTAATGTCCGAACCTGCGGCCGCCAAGCCAGTCGAGGGGGCCGGTACCACCTCGAGCGAAGCATCCCTCGCCGTTCGTAACGGCTTCAAGCTCGCTGCTTCGCTGATCGCGACGTGGACCGTCGCGCTGGTCGTTCGCTTTCAGCTACCGCGACATCTCGGGCCCAGTCGCTTCGGTGAGTTCAACTTCGCCGACAGCTTCGCGGCCGGTTTCGCCGTGTTCACGGGGCTCGGCATCGACATGTACATTCGTCGGGAAATCCCCGTGCGTCCTGAGCACGCGAGCGAGTTCTTCGGCGGCGTTACGCTCCTGCGGCTCATCGCCACCTTGCTGTTGTTCGCGGCGATGACGGGCACGTTGTTGGCGACCGGACGCAGCGCGCAGGTGATCGAGCTGTGTCTCATTTTCGGAGCCACCTACGCGCTGGTCAATCTGAACAACTCACTTGCAGCCATGTTGCAATCGTCCTCGCACGTCGGTGCGCTCGCGATTGTGAATGTGGTGGCGAAATTACTATGGGGCTTCGGGCTCCTCGGGTGCATTGCGCTCGGCGCGCCGTTCGTGACGCTGGCGCTGCCCAACCTGATCGCCGAGGTGCTGCGCGCCCTGGTGCTGCTGCGCGCGGCGAACAGCGCGGTCGGGCTCACTTGGCGCATCGACCCGCGCGTCGTCAAATCCGTCGTTTTTGCCAGCGCGCCGTTCTTCGTCAACGCCATCGCGATCAACCTCGTCAATCGCATCGACGTCACGATGCTGGAGTTTCTCTCCACGCGCGACGAGGTGGGCTGGTACAGCGCGGCGAACAACATCGCGAGCCTCGCGATGCTGCTCACGCCAGTGCTGAGCTGGGTGTTGATGCCGCTCTTCGCGCGCACTTACAAGGCCTCACCCGAGGAGTTCTTTCGCTTACTGCGGCGCAGCTTGGAGGGGCTGATCCTGCTCGCCGTACCCACCACGCTCGTCATCGGCTTGGGCGCGGATCTCTGGATTCGGCTGGCCTTCGGGCATGATTTCGCGCCAGCGGCGCTCAGCCTGCGCTACCTCGCGCCGCTCTTCGTGGCGACGTACCTCGCGATGCTGCTCGCCGTGGGGCTCATCATCTTGGGCCAATCCTGGCGACTCACGCTCATCTCGCTGAGCGGCGTCGCGATGCAGCCGCTCTTGATTCTGCTCGGCGTGCACCTGCTGAAAGGTGGCGGACCGGGCAGCGCCGGCGCTGGCACGGCGATCGGCGCGTCGGGCGCCGAGGCTTGGGTCACTTTACTCTTCCTGGCGAGCATTGGGCGCTCGGCGCTGGACGCGCGCACCGTGCGCGTGATCGGCGTCGCGGTTCTGGCCGCGGTCGCCGCCGTGCTGCTGCACCCAATGTTGGCGAGCATCGGCCACCTACGCTTGCTGGTCGAGCTCGCCGTCTGGACCGCGCTGGTGTTGTTGTTCGGCGGTGAAGGCCCGAAAGATGCGCGCGATTTCGTGATGACCATCGTGAGCGAGCGGCGGCGCCGAAAGCGCGGCGAAGTCTGAAGCCAAGGGCCGCGAACGGATGAGCGCCGGCCGCTGAACGCGCGTGCGGCCGTGTCTCGAAAACTGCACTCTGGGGCTCCGACGGGTGCAGAGCTAAGCCCCCGGAGTTCATGACGGGTGCGAGCTGCGCGGGGCAGTGGCGGCGGCATGTGGCGGCCATGCCAGATTGTCAGCCGCGTAAATTGCGCCAAACGCGCGCTCTGGCGCGAAAGTCCGCGACGCGCGGAGCGGCAGCGGAGAGGCACGTTTCGTGAAAGTCCCTGCGCTGTGAACTCGCTCCCATTCTCGAAACGGGCTACGCTTTCTTGATCTATCCGAGGAGTAGAATAATGACGTTGCGGCGCTGGGTCGTTGGGCTGTTGGCAGCTGGGGTGTTGGTCGCGTGCGCGGGGGGTGACGACGACAGCATCCCCATTGGGGGCCGCGGAGGCGCCAGCGGCAGCGGCGGCAGCGGCGACAGCACTGGAACCGGCGGAGCTGGGGCCACCGGCGGAACTGGAGCGACTGGCGGAACCGGGACCACGACCGGCGGAAGCGGAGCGACCGGCGGAACGAGCACCGCGACTGGCGGCAGCAGCGACGGCGGAAGCAGCGACGGCGGAAGCTCGGCGGGCAGTGGTGGCGACGCCGAGACCGGAGGAACGCCGTCGCAAGGCGGCGAGCCGGCGACGGGCGGCAACAGCACGAGCGGCGGAGAAGACGGCAGCGGCGGCAGCGGGATGACGTGCACGGATTGCGCGAGCGGCGCCTGCCTCGCTTCTGGCGAATGTGTCGAGTGCACGGCAGACGCTCACTGCAGCGGAGACAAACCGCTGTGTGATACTGAGCAGCACGTCTGCGTCGCGTGCTTACCGAGCGACGATCGCTGTGACGAGGGCAGCTACTGCGCCGAGGACCTCACCTGCGTCCCCGGCTGCAAGAACGCCGATAGCTGCGCCAGCGGCGTGTGCGGCGCGAATCACGACTGCGAGCAGTGTGTGGCTGACTCCGAGTGCGCCGAAGGGCGCGTCTGCTCGCTGGGCAGCTGCACGGACAAGTGCAGTGATGAGAACGAGTGTAGCAGCGGCAGCTGCTGCGCCGAGCACTGCGTCGATACGACCAGCAACGTGAACCACTGCGGCGGCTGCGACATCGCCTGCTCGGAGGCGCAATTCTGCGGCGTCAGCGGGTGCACCGACACGATGCTCAGCAACGTGTGCGAGCAGGGCAAGGCGGTCGCCCTGCTCGACGGGCTCAGCACCGACGATCCCGCGACGCGGGCGCTGCTCGCGACGCTCGGCGGCTGCAGCACGCCGCCCACGACGCGAGAGGTGTCACAGGACGAGCGCGACGTGATCAACCCCGATACGGGCCGCCTCATCGCGGCGGGCACGGA
Organism: uncultured Sorangium sp.; assembly: GCA_966250485.1. Lineage (GTDB taxonomy): Bacteria > Myxococcota_A > Polyangia > Polyangiales > Polyangiaceae > PMG-095. The sequence goes on from CBINHN010000012.1 coordinate 78,087, forward strand.
GCTCATCGTGGCGGCCGGCGGCGACTTCGGACAGAAGCTCGTCAACTACTTCGAGACCGCCGCCATCGCGCCCGTGTTCGACACCGTCAGCGGGGACAACCTCGAGTTTCATCTGCGCGACGGGGGCCAGGCGATCGTCAGCGTGCCCGCCAAGTCCATCACCGACAAACACGACTATTTCGTGGTGGAGCTCGTGCGCGATCCCACCACCGGCGCGGTCGCGCTCGTCACTTATGGGCTGGGCTCACCTGGCACGAATGCGGCGGTTTGGTACTTCGCCAACGTGATGTTCGCCGACCGGGAGAATTTGACGTCGGATTGGTACGTGTACCAATGGGACGACACGGACGAGGTCGCGGGGCCCAGCGCCGGGGACGAATTCGTACGAAAAACCGCGCCCTGAGCGCGCGCGCGCTCGGCTGGCGTTAGCCGCCGCCCTCTGGCACCATCAGCGCCCCTAGCGCTGACGCGAGCAGCAGGGCGGCGATGGCCTCGGCAAAGCAAGACACATTCATCTGGCAGTCACTGCTGATCGTCTTCGTGACGTTCATCCTCGCGGTGATCGCGGATCAGCTGGGGGCGGCGGCGCCGATCCTGGTGGTGCTGTGGGGACCGGCGGTCTTCTACGTGATGTTCCGGCTGCCGCCGCACATCACGGCGCGCATCCTGCTGCTGCTCGGCCTGGTGCTGGAGTCGCCCGACGAGCGCCCCGGCAACGGCTATTGGACGCCGCCCTTCGTGCCGGCCAGCACGATCATGTACGAGTCGCTGCGCAAGTGGCTCGGCATCCCGGGCGCGTCGTTCCCGCTGTTCCCGTTCTTGTGTCTGATCTTGTATCTGCGCGCGCGGAAGCTGAAGCCACGCCCCGGTGAGGTGAGGCCGCCGCCGGAGGCGCAGAAGTCACTGAAATACTACGTGCTCGGCCTGATCGCGTTCTTGGCCTGGGGCATGCTGCGCGGCGGTCAATTCCAACCCGCGTATTGGCAGCTGATGGTGCCGTTCACCACCTGGCTGTGCGCGCTCGCGTTCTTGTACTCCGTGCGCACGACGGCGGATCTGCGCGCGCTGGGGACCGTGATCGTCACCGCGGCAGTGACGAAGGCGCTGCAAGTCATCTGGGTCTACGAGGTCGTCTGCCGCCCGCTCAACATCAAGCCCTTTCACGCCACGACACACTCCGACTCGATCACGTTCGCGTCAGCGATCATCGTGGCCGCCGCGGCGCTGTTCGAGCAGCGCTCGAAGGAGAACGTGCGGCGCATGCTGTGGGTCGTGCCGCTGATGATCCTCGCGATCGTCATGAACAACCGGCGCCTAGCGTTCGTGGGCGTGGTCGGCGGCGTGATCACCGCCTACGCGCTGATGCGCAGCGGGCCGACCAAAAAGAAAATTACACGCGCGCTGCTGATCGCGGCCCCATTCATGTTCGCGTACGTAAAAATCGGCGCAAAATTTCCCAACAATCCGCTGTTCATGCCGGCGCAGCAGCTGGCGTCCGTCACTGAACAAAAAGATGCCTCGTCGATCACGCGCGACATCGAAAACTACAATCTGATCGTGACTCTGAAGTCGAGTCGGATTTTTGGCACTGGATTTGGGCACGAATACATCGAAGCAGTGCAAGCCGATGACATCACCCACGGGGCGTCGGCCCACTTGCTATACCGCTACATCCCGCACAATACGGTGCTAGGCCTGTGGGCGTACGTAGGGCCTGCAGGCATGGCAATCTTGTGGATCCCATTTCTTACACTCGCGTTCTTCGCCGCGCGAGCCTACCGATTGAGCCAAAAACCGCTAGAACGCGCGGCCTGCCTGAGCGCACTCGGTATGACAACATCGGTGTTGGCGCAGTATTGGGGAGACATGGGACTCTACAGCTACCCCGCGACTTTGGCCTTCAGCGCCGCCTTCGCGGTGGTGACGAAGCTCGGCTCGCGCCTGGAAGAAGCCGAGAAAAACCGCGTGATTTCGGTCACCCCTGGGGATGCTGCGGCAACTTCGTAACTGCCGAGCACGCAAAATTGCGCGCATATTCCCGCGAAAATTCGCTTACGCAAAACTTAGTGAAATCAAAGAGCTCTTGACGCTGGGGCTAGACAAACTCTATAAGCCAAGGCGGGAGGCCCTTCATTTGGCTGCGAACCTTCCGTTCGAGCAACTCGCGAGGCCGGCGCGAGTGGAGACGCGCTGACCCACCAATCTTCGCTTGCACTAAGCCTGCCTCGAGATAGTGACAGGGCGCCCCGCGGCGCCTCGCAAAGATCGGAGATATGTCGATGCATCATCCCCTCGTGCGCGGCCTGAGCACGCTCACGGCGATCACCGCCCTGACGCTCGGCTGCACCGGCCGGATCGGCGACCCGGTCACCGACGCCGTATCCGACGGCGCCGGAGCATCATCGGGCCATGAGCTTCCCGGCTCGAACGGTGAAGGTCCAATCGGCGGTGGCGCGACACCAGGGGCTGGCAGCACGGGCAATGGGGGCGACGGCACGCTGCCCGCAGCGGGCGGCAATACGGGCTCGAGCAGCGGCAACACCGGCGCTGGCAGCGCCGCCGCTTGCACACCCAAGCCCGGCACCAGCGTGCGCGTCCGCCGGCTGACGCGCACGGAGTTCAACCAATCAGTGTCCGATCTGTTGGGCAAGACGCTGTCACCCGCCGACAGCTTCCCCGCGGACACGCAAGCCGACGGCTACAAGAATCAAGCGGACGTCCTGATCGTCACGCCGCTGCTCGCCGAGGCGCTGAACAGCTCGGCGGAAGAGCTCGCGAACACGGCCGCGGCGAGCCTGTCGTCGCTCGCGCCGTGCGCCAGCACGGGCGACGACGCCTGCGCGAAGCAGATGATCCGCGACCTCGGCAAGCGCGCGTATCGCCGCGACTTGATCCAGGAAGAGTCGGACGGGCTGTTCAAGGTGTACACCACCGGCAAAGACGGCGCGGACTTCAAGACGGGCATGAGCTACGTGCTGCAAGCCATCTTCCAGTCCCCGAACTTCGTGTATCGCACCGAGCTCGGCGACGGGAAGGCGCAGAACGGCTTGGTGCGCTTGACGCCGCAAGAGGTGGCCGCCGAGCTCTCGTATTTGATCACGGGTGGTCCGCCCGACGCGACGCTGGTGGCCGCGGCGGCGGCCGGCAAGCTGAATGACGCCGCCGGTCGCGTCGAACAAGCGGCGCGCCTGCTGGGCACGCCGCTGGCCCGGCCGCAGACCGACACGTTCTTCTTTCAGTGGGTCGGCGTCGACAACATCGAGCAGATGCAGAAGGACACCACCATGTACCCGGCGTTCAACGCGGCGCTGGCGACCAAGATGCGCGCGGAGACGGGCAAGTTCGTCGAGAGCGTGGTGTTCGGCGAGCCTGCGCAAGCGACGCTGCAGACGCTGCTGACCGCGAACTACACGTTCACGGACGCCAGCCTGGCCAAGCTGTACGATCTCACGCCCTCCGGCGAGAAGACGCCGCGTTCGGGCCTGCTCACCCAGCCCAGCGTGCTCGCGACGTTCGCGCAGACCACGCAGAGCTCCCCGGTGCGCCGCGGCAAATTCGTGCGCACGCGCCTGCTGTGTCAGGCGCTGCCCAAGCCGCCGAAGGATCTCAAGGTGGTGCCGCCGCCGGTGGACAAGACCAGCACCACGCGTGAGCGCTTCGCCGCGCACGCGAACGGTGACTGCGCGAACTGCCACACGATGATGGATCCCATCGGCTTCGGCTTCGAGAACTTCGACGGCATCGGCCAATACCGCACGACGGATAACGGCAAGCCGGTGGACGCCAGCGGCGAGATCACCGGCTCGCTCGACGCCGACGGCCCGTTCGAAGGCGTGGAGGAGCTCGGCGCGAAGCTGGCAGAGAGCGCCGAGGTGCGCAGCTGCTTCGTCAAGAATTGGTTTCAGTTCGCGATGGCGCGGCTCACCACCGAAGCGGATTCCTGCACGACGCAGGTGGCCTTCGACAAGTTCCTGAGCGGCCAAGAGAACATCAAAGATCTGATTCTGGACATCGTGCGACAAGACGAGTTCGTCGTGCGCGTGGCCCCCACCGCTCCCTGAACCGAGGCGCAATTCGATGGCTATGAATACCCTGACGCGACGAAAATTCCTCGCTGCCCTGGGCGCCACCGGCGCCGCCATGCCCTTCGCCAAGATGCTGCAGTCCTCGGTGGCGGAAGCGCAGAGCGCCACGCCGCTGCGCCTGATCCTGATGGTCTCGCCGCACGGCACCGTGCCCGAGCTGTGGACCCCCAAGGGCAGCGAGACCGACTTCGACATCAGCTACGCCGACGCGATCCTCGCGCCGCTCGCCAAGCACAAGTCGCGGCTGTTCATCCCCACGGGTGTGGACATGCGCGTGCTCTACGAGAAGGGCGCCGACACCGGGCACCAGGGCGGCCCCTGCTCGCTCTTCACCGGCACGCAGGCGGTGCAAAAGGGCGGCGACCTGTACCCCACTGGTGCGTCGATCGATCAGGCGTTGGCCGCCAAGCTCGGCGGCGTCACCAAGTTCCGCTCCGTGCAGCTCGGCGTCATGGCGCAAGCCGGACAGACGTCGTTCGACAGCTTCATCTTCGGTGACGGCGGCGCGCGCCTGCCCAGCATCGACGACCCGGCGAAGGCGTACACGCGCCTGTTCGCGGATTTGACGGCGAGCGGCGACGCCGGCGCGGACGCCGCGGCCAAAGCCATCGCCAAGAAGCAGAGCGTGCTCGACTCCGTGAAGGGCGACATCAACCGCATGCGCGCCAAGCTGGCGGGGCCGGAGAAGGCCAAGCTCGACGCGCATTTGGCCGCTCTGCAGGACATCGAGGCGCGCATCAGCGCCGCGGCGCCCACCACCGTCGGCTGCGTGAAGCCGGCGCAGCCCAGCAAGGCCGGGAGCAGCCCGGATCAAATCCCGAACATCACCAAGGCGCAGCTGGACATCATCGCGCAAGCGGTGGCCTGCGACCTCTCGCGCTTCTTCTCGTTGCAGTGGCTATACGCCGGCAACCCCACGCAGATGCCCTGGCTGGGCTTGAACATGAACCTGCACGACGACGTGGCGCACCGCATCTCCGCGGGCAAAGACGTGCGGCTGCAGCTCGCGCTGATCAACAACTGGTACGCCTCGCAGATCGCGTACTTGATGGACAAGCTCGACGCCATCCCCGAGGGTGACGGCACCGCGCTGGACAACACCATCATCCTGTGGGGTAACGAGCTCGGCAATCCGGAGGCGCACGACAACATGGATCAGCCGTTCTTGATCGCGGGCGGCGCGGCCGGGAAGTTTCAGATGGGCCGCTGGATGCAGAACAAGATCCAGGACTCCATCGACGTGGTGACGCCGTCGAAGTTCAAGACGATGACCGCGCACAACAATATTCTCACGTCCATCGCGCAGGCCTTCGGCGTGCAGCAGGACTACTTCAACGATCCGGACTACACCGGCACCCTGCCGGGCCTGATGGCCTGAGCACGAAATTCGCCGCTCTAAGCGGCGAAAGCGAACGAGGGAGAATCGCCTGCCGATTCTCCCTCGTCGCTTTTTGTGCCGCGGCCGCGCTCGGCCGTCCGGTGCAGCCGGCGCAGGGTGACGCGCTGACCGCTCCTGAGGCTCGCGAGCGTTACGCCCGTAGCGCGCGTTCTCGAGGCAGAGAGACGTCTTGGCGAGCGCCGCCGCGAACGGTACTGTTAGCGTGACTGCGAGTCCCGCCACGCGCGTCGCACGAAAGGAAGCCACGATCATGAGCGGAAACAGCAACGGTGATGGCGCCGCCCCGCACGCTCGGCCACGGCTCGCCGCTGCGGCGGTGCTGCTCGGCGCCTTTGTGCTCAGCGTTGCAGCGAGCTGCCAGCCCAGCGACCCGGACGAGACCGGAACGAGCGGCGGCAGCGGTCCGCTGAGCGGCGGCGAGAGCAGCGGCGCCAACACGGCCAACGGCGGCGCCGTAACGAGCGGCGGCAGCGACGATGAGGGCGCTGGCGGCGCGAGCGCCGGGACGAGCAGCGGCGGCGGGAGCGCGGGCCGCGCCAACAGCGGCGGCAACGCGGCAAAGGGCGGCGCGGCTGGCAGCGCCAGCGCCAGCGGCGGCAAAACCAACACGGCAAAGGGCGGCGCGGCTGGCGCCGCTGGCGCGGTGAGCAAAGGCGGCGCAGGCCCCGTCGCTGGACCGAGCGATCGCATCTTGTACCCCAACGGGCGCGTTCAATCGCCGATCAACGCCACGGTCGCCGAACGGCTGCGGAGCATCGTGGGCATGGGCAGCGGCGACACCGGCGTGTTCATGAAGGCCGGCGACGCCATCTCACAAGGGCTCGAATACCTGGGCTGCGCGGAGGACGCCAATTTGAGCGGGCACACGGCGCTCGAGCCCACCATCGATTTTTTCGCGATGAAGAAGATCGGCAAGGCCAACTCCTTCACGCGCGACAGCGTCGCGACGTTCGAGAGCGGCACGTCGTGGGACGCGCTGCAGCAGGGCGTGATCGAGGAGGAGGCGATGGCGCTGAACCCCGCTTACGCGCTGATCATGTTCGGCAGCGTGGACCTCGGTGACGGCGGCACGCTCGACGCGAACCCGCGCACCGACGCGACCAAGTTCATGCACTACGGACAGGCCATGTGGACCATCACCGATCAGCTGATCCAAAGTGGCATCATTCCGATTCTACGCTCGACCGCGCCGCGCCAGAACGGCGACGAGCTCGCGCCACAAGCGTCCACCTTCGCGTTGTTGGTGCGCGCCATCGCGGAGGGCCGGCAGGTGCCTTACAGCGAGTTTTACGGCGAAATGATCAAGGTTCCGGGCGCCGGGCTGTACAGCGACGGGCTGCACATCAACTCCTTCAACGGCGGTCAGTGCGTGTTCACCAACGCTGGCTTGATGTACGGCTACAACATCATGAACCTGCTCAGCTTGGAGAGCCTGGACCGCGTGAAGCGCGTCGTGGTCGACGAGGTCGATTCGCTCGACGATGACGCGACCGCGCTCGCCGGCGAGGGCACCGTCGCCGCGCCATTCGAGGTTCCGGAGCTGCCCTTCACGGATCTGCGCGATCTATCGCAGGCGACGTCGAAGGAGCTCTCACAGTACAGCGGCTGCGGCGGCAAGAACGAGGGCGGCGCGGAGTTCGTCTACAAGGTGGAGCTCGCCGCCAGCGTGCGCGCCCGCGCCGTGGTCGTCGAGCGCAGCGGCAGCAAAGCGGACGCCTCGCTCCATCACTTCAGCGGCTCTACGGACGCCGCCAGCTGCGACGGCTCCAACACCACCATGATCCAGAAATCGTTCGCGAAAGGCACGCACTACTTCGTGGTCGACACCGCCGCCACGGCCGCCGCGGGCGACGAATACATCCTGGCGATCCTCCCCTGCGAGGCTCAGGACGACACGTGCGGATGAGGCAAACCGCTTCGCCGGCCGCGTGCGTAACGCTGCGCTGCGTGCAGGCCGCGCTGGCGCTCAGCGCCGCCATCGGCTTCGCGAGCGCGCCGGCGCGAGCCGCGTCCGCGTCGAGCTCGGACGTGCACAAGGTCGCGCTGTACATCGAGTCCGGCACGGCGGACGTCATCCGCGGCGCGATCGAATACGGGCTGCCGAAGGAGATCGAGGCGAGCGACGCGAAGCAGTTCAGGGCCGCGTTGAAGAAGACGGGCCGGCTGCCGCTCGGCAGCGTGACGAACGCGCCCGCCGTGGGCCGGCGCGTCGGCAAGGCGTGCAAGGTCGCGAAGGTCGACGCCGTGGTCGTCGTGGTCGTCGAGACCAAACCGCAACGAAACGCACACGTGTTGTTGTTTCGCTGCGGTCAGCCCGAGCCGCTGCAAGACGAGCACGTCCCGCTCGCGCCCAAGCGCAACGGTGGCCGCGACGCCAAGGCCATCGCCGACGCCGTGAACCCGCAGCTGCAGGAGCTCGCCCCGCCGCCGCCCGCGCCCGCGAAGCCGGCAGAGCCCGAGCCGGGCGAGGAGGAAGCCGAAGAGGAGGCGGAGCCGGCCGAAAAGGAGCCGGCTGACGAGCCCGAAAAGGAGAAGGCGGAGGAGCCGCCCACGCCCGCAGAGGAGCCCAGCGACGTCGAGCGCTCTTTTCTCACGAGCCGCGTGACCATCGGGCTGGGCGGCGGCTTCACGGGCCGACGCTTCGGCTACCACCAACGCCTATCCGCGTTGCGCCGCTACTCGATCGGCGGCTTCCCGACGCTCGCGATCTGGGCCAACGCCTATCCCTTCGCTCGGAAGCAGGACGCGCTGCGCGGCCTCGGTCTGGGTCTGTCGTACAGCCGCGCGTTGCCGTTCGAATCGGCGGCGGACGGCGGCACGAAAATAAAGACCTACTTCAGCACCTTCGACGCCGCGCTCAAGTACCGCATCGCGCTCTCGCCGCGCAGCGCGCTGACCCTCGCGCCGTCGTTCGGCTTTCAGGATTTCACGTTCCTGGGCGCCGGTGAGCTGGCCTCCGAAGTCGCGGCCGCGCGCTATCGCTATATTCGCGGCGGGGTCGAGGCGCGCATCGGCGTAGGGCCCGTCGGCGTGCTGCTGGGTGCCGGCTACCGCTTCGTATTGAGCGCGAAGCCGATCGAAAACCGCTTCCCGCATTCGAGCGTCGCGGGAATCGACGGCCGCCTGGGCGCCGCGATTCCGCTCGGCAAGAGCGGCTTCGAGTTCTTCGCGCTGGCCCGCTACGAGCGTTTCTTCTGGAGCATGCACTCCGAGCCCACGGACAGGCTCGTCGCGGGCGGCGCCGTGGATCAATTCTTCGGCGGCGACCTCGGCTTCTCGTACGGATTTTGACCGCGCTCGCCGCCGCGACCCGCTCGCGCTGCGAGCGATCGCTGTCGGTTGCGGTAGCGACCCGCCTCGGCTATTGCTCGACTGAACCAAAGGGCCCTCCGATGATCGGACAAAGCGTGCAGAGCGACGATCCCACAGCGCGACGCTACTCGTATTCCTCGACGAAAATGGGGGTCAAGGAGCGCGCGAACGAGCTCGTGCAGCTGTTCCGCATTTCGCGCGCGGATCCGGCTCACAAGGTCGAGTTCACGCTGCAGACGTTCGGCGACACCGTGCAGCGCATTCAAGAGCTCACCGGCGTGACCGTCGAGAACTTGAAGGTGCTCGATATCGGTCCGGGCCAGCAGCTGCGTCACATGCGCTGCTTCTCGCAAAAGAACGACGTCGTCGGCATCGATCTCGACGTGATCCCGCAGGGCCTCGCGGTGGTGGACTACCTGCGCATGCTGCGGCACAGCCCGCTCACGCGCACCGTCAAGACGCTCGCGCGCAAGGCGCTCGGCAGCGACGCTCGCTTCGAGGCCGCGCTGGCGCGCGCCCTCGGCGTGACCAGCTTCCCCCCGCTCCCGGTGCTGCGTATGAGCGCGACGCGCATGACCTTCCCGGACGCCACGTTCGGCTTGGTCTGCTCTTATTCGGTGCTCGAGCACATCGACGATCCCGCCGCCGCGCTGCGCGAGGTGCGGCGCGTGCTGAAGCCGGGCGGCGTGGCCTACCTCAGCGTGCATATCTACACGAGCCACTCCGGCGCGCATGATCCGAACATCATGGCGGCCGGCAAGCCCATGGCGCCGTTTTGGCCGCACCTACGCCCGGAGTACGCCGCTACCGTAAGCCCGAGCACGTACCTGAACCGCATCTCCCTCGCGGATTGGCGCCTGATGTTCCAGGAGATCATGCCGGGCGTTCAGTTCATCAACGAGCGCCAAGACTCGGAGATCGGGGACGGGCTCAAAGAGCTCCGCGAGCGGGGCGAGCTTGCGCAGTACACCGACGAAGAGCTGATGACCGTGAACTTCGTCGCGGTCTGGAAGAAGCCCTGAGCGCCCCGCGGTGCCGGGCCGGGCGGCGCGGCCGCCGCTCGAGCGCAGAAAATCGCAGCGCGATCCGGCCCCGAAGAGGGCTAGAACTCTGCGCGTGAACTTCTTCTCCAGTCCGGCCTTCCTCGAGACCATCGCGGAGTGCCTGTACCCGGGCGAGCGCAGCGAAATACGCCCCGTGGCAGTGGGCGGGCAGCAATACGACGCGCTCTTCATCGGCGGGCGTTGCAAGACCGAGCTGCCCTTTTGCGACTTCTTCGAGCCGCGCAGCGAGCGCAGCGCGCACGCCAAAGCAGAGCCGTTCTTACCCGCCGTGTGCCAGCGCACGATCGACGTCTCGGGCTGGCCCGACGCCGGGCGCGGCTTCACGCCCGCGCCGTACACAGACTTCACGCGCTTCGCCAGCTTCGAGGAGCTCGTGCGCTACGCCAGCGGCCGCTCCTCACGCGCGTTCGAAGCGCAGAAACGCAAGCGCCGCAAGCTCGAGCGCGAGGTCGGCCCGGTTCGCATCGTGTACCGCGCGGAGCCTACGGAGACGGCGCTGGTCGAGCTCTGCATGCGCTGGAAATCAGCGCAATATCAGCGCAGCAACTACGTCGACGTGTTCGCCTCGGCGAAGCTGCGACGGCTGTTTTTGCGCTTGTTCGAGCAGGGCGCCATCACCGTCTCGGCGCTGTACGTGGGGGATCGGCCCGCCGCGATCCACCTGGGGCCGGTGACCGACGCGCGCTTCTACTACTGGGTGCCGGCGTACGACACCGAGCTGCAGCTCTATTCCCCGGGGGTGATTTTGATGGAGGAGCTGATGCGCGACAGCATGAGCTCCGGCGGGCGCGAGTTCGACTTCTTGATCGGCGGCGAAGACTATAAGTTCTACTACGCGACCCACGTGCGGCTGATCGGCTCCGCCGGCAAGCTGCCGTTGCTCGAGCGCGCCTGGAAGCGCGCGCGGCCGTTGCTGCTGGAGCAGGTGAAGAAGCACCAGGCCGCCTACGACTTCGCGCAGCGCATGAAGCGGAAATGGCAGGAGCGGCGGCTCGGCTAAGCGACGAACGGCGCCGGTTGTTGCCGTGTTACAGTGAGTAGAGCGTGGCGAAACTGCTGTTGATGTCGATGTTGATCGCGACCGTGGCGATTCCGATCATCGCCTCGCGTGAGAAGAAGCGCAGCGTCGCGTTCCGCAAGATGCTGATCTGGATGACCGTGTTCTGCTTCTTCTATATGATCGCGCTCATCTACATCTATCCGATCTTGGAGGCGCTATGATCGGCCGTGTCCGTCACGCGCTGGAGCGCGCGCTCGTGGACGAGCGCTGGCTCTCCGCCGCGTCGCTGCGTGAGGTGCTGGCGCGCGCGCTGGGCGAGCACCGCGTGGCCCTGTGTCTGCACCGCGTCGGCTTCAGCGACGCCCCCGGCCGCAACGACGAGACGAACATCGCGGCCGACAAGCTCGACGAGCTGCTCGAGCTGTTGCTCTCCGCGCGGCGTGATCCGAGCTGGCTCACGGTCGCGTTCGACGACGGCTACGCGGACGCCGCGCGCTATTTGCGCAGCCGCGTGGGGCGCTTTCGCGGCGTCGAGTTCCTGTTCTTCGTGTGTCCGGAGAAGCTCTCGAAGCGGCGCGGCTACCGCTGGGATTTGCCCGCCGGGGCGCCGGGCAGCGGCGCGTTCGGCGAGCCCTACGATCCCAAGCTGGAGGCAGAGCGGGCAGATCTCGACGGCCTCGCCGATCGTCCGGAGAGCTTGCTCGCGACCGTTGAAGAGTGCCGCGCGCTGCGCGAGCAGTACGGCGTGACCTTGGGCAATCACACCAACCAGCACCTGTGCTTCGCGCGCCTCTCGCTGCCGCACGTGAAGGAGGAGCTCAACGCCTCACGGCGCGCCTTCGAAGCGTGCTTCGGTCCTAGCCCGCACTTCGCGTTTCCGTTCGGCTCGCTGCGCACGCAGTGGGACGCGAGCCACGCCAGCGCCGCGCTGGCGGAGGGCTACTCGTACGTGTGGAGCACGGAGCCGCGGCCGTTCGCGCCCGCCGAGCGGCGGCCGGGCACCGTCTTGCCGCGCTATCCCGTGCTCGGGACGCTGCCGGCGCGCAGCATGGCGGCCTTCATCGCGCAGCGCGCGCTGCGCTGGCGCGTGAAATCGGCCGCGCGCCGGGCCCGCCCTGCGGCTGCGCTGTAACACGCCAGCGAGGCGCGCTTGCGTCTGGGCCGGCGCTGGACGCGCACGGAGCCGTCGGGCAGACTCGCTCTTCGATGCTGAAGCTCGTTGAAGTCGTGCGGCGTGTCGCCGCGGATGTGCGCGCTGATTTCGGCTCACACCAGCGCTATCGCGGCAAGTATCACGGCGACGCGATCCCGCTGAGCCAGCTGCCGCCGTCGCTGGTGACCAAGATCGGACTGCAGATGTTGGCCTGCGTGCGCGTGATGCGCGCGCTCGACGACGCCGCGGTGCCGCTCTTGCCGCAGGTGATGTCGCGCGTGATCCGGCACGCCTACGGCGCCGAGATCCACTGGAAATCCCAGCTCGCGCCGGGCATCTCCTTGGTGCACGGCAACGGCCTCGTGATCTCGCACCGCGCGCGCGTGGCGCCCGGCTGCATCCTGTTTCAGAACGTGACGCTCGGTGAAGGCGTCGATCCCGAGTCGCGCGAGGTGGGCGCGCCCACGCTCGACGAAGACGTGCACGTGGGCCCAGGCGCGACGTTGATCGGCCCGATCCACGTCGGCGCGGGGACCAAGATCATGGCCGGCGCCGTGCTCACGCGCTCGGTGCCGCCGAACTCGCTGGTGCGCGCGCCGGAGCCGGTGATCGTGGAGCGCGCGCGGCGCGCAGATGGCGCGGCGGCCGGCGCTATGCCGGCGAGCGCTGAGGGCGCGCCGCCGAATGGCGCTGACGGAAGGCCAGCGCCAGGTCCCGCAGCGACTGTTTGAGCGGCCCGGCCTCCTCACGCATCCCGCTGAAGTATTCGAGGCCGTAGACCAGCGTCGTGGCGCGCAGCGCGGTGCTGGTGAGACCGCGCTTGTCGAGCCAATCCGCGACCTTCATCAGGCGCGGAGCGGCCGCGGTGCCGAACTGGGGCAGCGCGGTGGTCAACAGCAGCGCCGGTCGCGACAACGGGCTCACCAGGAAGAGGAAGCGCCAGGGGTTGGCGATCTCGATCTCCGGGTGCTTGTGGTGGATGCGCAGATCGTAGACGCCGTAGTTGTAGGCCCGCTGCAGCCACACGTCGAGATCGGTGTGATCGGACTCGTGCACCGTGCCCGCGTCCTCCGCGTAGGCGAAGCTCGCGCCGGCATACTCGAGGCGTAGACCGAGGTCGCGGTCCTCCGAGCGCTTCAGCGTGCGGTCGAAGCCGCCGATGCTGAGGTAGTCTTTGCGGCGGAAGGAGACGTTGCCGGTGCAGAAGTGCACGCCGCGCGGCTGGCTGCCGTTGCGGAACGACTCCACCATCTTCTCGAGCTGGCGCGCGTGGAAGCGCTCGAACAGCGGCATTTGCTCGATGGACGAGGCCGAGTGGATGCGGCCCAGCACCACGCGAAAGCCGCGCTCGTGCCAGCGCAGGTGCGCCTCCGCCAGATCGGGCGCGAGCTTCATGTCGTCGTCGACGATCAAGATGACGTCACCGCTGGCCTGCTCGATGCCGCGGTGGCGCGCGGTGGCTTGCCCGGTGTTCGCTTGCTCGATGAGCTTCAAGCGCAGGTCGCTGCCGCGCTGCTCGAGCACCGGGCGAATCGGCTCACGTGAGCCGTCATCGACGAGCACCACGTCGAAGCGATCACGCGGCAACGTTTGCTGCTCGAGCCCGGCCAAGAGCTCGGGCAGAAACTTGGCGCGGTTGTAGCTCGCGATCACGAACGTGAGCGTGAGGCGTGAATCGGCGGAGCGCGCGCTGGGCGGGGGCAGGCTTTCTTCGGTCACGGCGACTGCTCGACGCATTGTTGCACGATGCTGCAGACGCGACCCACACTGCTCATGTTCACGAGCTCGAATTCCGGAATCGACACCGCGAAGCGCTCCTCGAGCAGGTGCAGCAAGCGCAGCTGCCCGAGTGAATCCCATTTCGGAATGTCATTCGAGCCCCAGCTGGGGTCGACTGGGCCTTCCAGGCCGAAAAGCTCGCGAAAAATGTCCTGCACGGCATCGGTCACCGAGCCGATGGCGCGCCGGGTGTTCGCGCCGTTCCCGTTGTGGGCGCCGCTGCTCGGGCCGTTGGCGATGGCCGGCGCGGCCACGCTGACACCCAGCGCGGCGGCAGCGGCCTCGCTGCCGGTCCAAGCCGCGCCGTTCAACGGCGGCGTAGGTGGTAGCGGCGTGGGGGGCGGCGCTCCCGTGGAGGGCGGGATGGACGTCACTGGGCGCGGAGCCACGCTGCGACGCGTGGTGGGGCCCTCCGAGTGCGGCGGCCAGGCGAACAGCGCAGGATCCCCCTCTTCGCGGCGCCGCAGCACGCGCGCGGGCACCCCGCCAGCGACGACGCGCGGCGGAATTTCACCGGTCACCACTGAGCCCGCCGTGATCACGGCGCCCTGCCCGATGCGGGACCCGCGCAGCACGGAGACGCGCCCGGCGAGCCACACGTCGTCTTCGATGACGATCGGCTGCACGAGCGTCTCTTCGCCCTCACGCACGCTGTGATAGTCCGAATCCATGATCACGCAGTACGGCCCGATGCGCACGTGGTTGCCGATGCGGACCGACTGTCGCGCGGAGATCGCCGCGCCGAAGTTGATGTTCACCGAGTCGCCGATGTGCAGCACGGCGCCGTGCCCGGTCACCAAGTGCGAGCGCACGAACAGCGAGACGAGCTGAAAATCATCGCCGATGTAGATCTCACCGGCGTTCTCGATGAAGGGCCGGCCGCGAGCGCGTGCGCGCTTGCCGACGCGGTCCACGTTGCGCAGATACAGCGCCGACAGCGCCATGCTCTCCACGTACGTGACCGCCTTCCGCGCAACGACGGACGGCGGCAGCTCCCGATCACGCGCGAGCTTGCCCAGCGCGTGCTCGATGACCTCGAATCGCTTCAGAAATGCTGGCAGGTTGTCTGTTGACACGGTGTCCAAAGCTCGTAGAAGTCCGCCCCTCGGGCGTCTTGGTTTCGCGGGGTCCATGACGCGCTCAGCTCATCTTCGCGGCAAAAGCGCCGGACTGGCCCAGCCGCTCGCGTAGCAGCCGGCGCTGCGGCTTGCCGTTCTCGGTGCGTGGGATTTCCGCCACGCGCACCAAGCGATCCGGCAGCTTGGTGCGATCGACGCGCTCGGCGAGCGCGGCGAGGAGCTGGTTCATCGAGACCTCGGAGGCCCCAACGTAAGCGACGACGGGTAGCTCGCCGGCGATGCCGCTGGGATCGGGCAAGCCGATGACGCAACACTCGAAGCCGGGGAACGCATCCGAGATCGCCTGCTCCAGCTCGAGCGGCGAGATCTTGATGCCGCCCTTGTTGATGAGATCGTCACCGCGGCCGAGCAGATGGAGATAGCCATTCGCGTCCAAGTAACCGCGGTCACCAGTGCGCAGGCCGCCGTCTGGGCGAAGCACCTCACCCGTCAGCGCTTCATCGCCGAAGTAGCCGCTCATCAGGTGCGCGCCGTAAATCACGACCTCTCCCTCTTGCTCCACCGCGCACGGTCGCCCCTCGCGATCGGCGATCATCAGCGCGACGTTGGGCGACGGGCGGCCCACCGTCTCGAGCTTGGACTGCTCGGAGCGGAACTCGAGGAAGGTGCTGCGGGAAGCTTCCGTGAGCCCGTAGTGCATGCAGACGCGCGCCTGCGGGAAGAGCTCCAACAAATGCGCCTTTTGCTTGGCCGTCATGAAGGCGCTGCCAAGCTCCATGACTTGAATGCGACTCCCGAAGCGGCGTAGCTGCTCTTCCTGGCGGCCGGTGAAGAGCGCGAGCCCCGCGGGCACGCTCGAGAGCGCGTTGCAGGACTCCCGTTCGACGGCCTGCGCGACAGCGGCTGGATTGAGCGGCCCCTCTTGCACCACCAAGGTTCCGCCTGCGCTGAGCACCGCTCGCACGCGCCCGAGGCCGAACGAGTGGTGGAACGGGACCATCACGAATTCACGGATGGACTCGTCGATGTGCATGAAGGAGTTGATGTTGAAGGTCGCCTGCAGCAACGCGCGGTGGCTGAGCGCGACGGCTTTCTTGCGCGTCGTGCCCGACGTGAACAGGATCGACGCCGTCTGCTCGGGATCCCAGCGCAGCGGCAGCGGCTCGCGCGGCAGCGACTCGGCTGCGGTCTCTATCGTCTCGAGCTCGATGAGCGGTAGCTCGAGCTCCGCGGGCAACGCCAGATCGCGCAGCAGCGCGCGATCCCCCAGCACCGCGCGCACGCGGCCGAGGCGGATCATGTCCAGCACCGTCGCGCGCGCCGCGACGCTGGGCGCCGGCACCGACACGCAGCCCGCCAGCGAGCACGCGTAATAGCTGGCGGCGAACTCACGGTGCTTGAGGGTGATGAAGAGCACGTGCGCGCCCTCCGCCACGCCGACCGCGCGTAGCCGCCGGGCGATGGCGCAGCAGCGGTCCCACAGCGCGGCGTAGCTGGTGCGCTCGGCGCCGCTGATCAGCGCGGCGCGCTCCGGATACGCCCACACGCTCGCGAACAGCGGGTCGTGCAACGCGCGGTCGGGCTCACGCTCCACGACCACGGCCGGATTGCCGGACGCTATGGCGCGCGGCGGGATCGTCGAGGCGACGACGCTGCCCGCGCGGATCCGCGCGCCGGCCCCGATGCGCGCCCCTTTCAGCACCGTGACGCGATTTTCGAGGTGGACGTCATCGCCGATGGCGATCGGCTGCGGCGGCGACTCGGGCACGTCCAGGTCCGGATCACCGACGTTGGAATCCACGACGAATACGTGCGGCTCCAGCCGCACTCGCTGACCTACCGTAACCCGCGAGGCGGCAGCCAAGACGCAGCCGGGCGCGACGCGGCAGTCATCCCCGAGCTCTAGCGTCGCCTCAGGACGTACGCGCAGGCGGGTGGGCGCCGGCTGCGCGGCGAGCAACACCCGCGCGCCGAGGCGCAGCGTGCCCTCGTTCTCGATGGAGGGAGCACCCTCCAGGGTGAGCCCCGCGCCGGCTTGAGTGCAGGCCACGACGACAGCGCTGCGCGCTCGCTCGGCCTGGCGCCGCGCTGAAACGTGACCTCCGGCGATCGCGCCTGCGAGCCGGCGAAGGACGCTCGACATGGATGGTCGCACGTTACCATCCACGCTCATCCGCTGCCACGCCGTGGCGAGCTCGGCGTGCGCGCGGTCACTGAGCTTTGCATTTCCTGTCGAGTCGTTCTTGAGCACTGGGGCGAATATGGAATCGGTGCCAGCCGGCCAACGTTTAAACGCACCGCAAAATCGCTTCAGCAGCGCGAGCCGTTCGCTCTGAGACAGAGGCTTCATCGCGCGCTAGCGCAAAACCGACACCGCCGAATTTCGCCGACGACAGACGGAGTTCGCCGCCATCTTCGGCCGAGCCGCCAGGAGCGCACAGCACAGCGCCGGCGCTCATGTCCACGATGCATTGCGTTGATGCGGTGTCATGCTCGCGCAACGATCGAAGATCATAATCCAGCCGCCGCGCGTCGCCAACGCTTTCTCTTATGGAGTTTCGCGTTTGTTTTCGTCTCGAGCGCGACAGAAAAATGGCGGCGCGACGCCACTCAGCAGTGAGCGCGCCCCGCGCGGCGCTCACTCGCTTCGTTGTCGCGCGAGCACGCGCGCCGGGATGCCGACGGCGACCGCGTCTTCGGGCACGTCTTCTAACACCACGGCGTTGGCTCCGATGCGCGCCCGCGCTCCGATGCGCACAGGTCCCAAAATGCGCGCGCCGCAGCCGACCACGACGTCATCTCCGATGGTCGGACAACCGTTGTCTTTGGCGGTGCCGATCGTGTTGTTGCCCATGAAGCGCACGCGCTCACCCACGCGGCTGGTGCCCCCGATCACCGTGCCGAGCGTGTGCACGAGGTAGACGCCGGCACCGAGCTCGACATCCTTCCCGATCTCGATGCCGTAGACGGCGGTTTGGAACAAGCGCAGCGCACGATTGACGGCCGGTACGTGGTAGCGCCGCGCGGTCTCGCGGACGCGGGTCATGGCCATGACCGCAAAAGAATCGCTCACCAAGACGGTGCGCAGCACGCTGCGCCCGTCGGTGCGCCCCGTGGCCGCGCGTGTCATTTCGACCGCGTCCGCGAGCAATTTTCGCAGCATCGTGACCCTTTCTATGCGCGAAGAGGCCCGGCTTTCAAGCTGTGGCGCGCTGGTTTTGCGTGGCGGCTTGGGAGATTGCTTGCGCAAAGCGGCCGTTGCTGCGCGCACGAAGCTCGTGTACGGATTCTCGCTCAAAGCCAAATGACGACGCCAACGACGTCCAGGTGGGCCGCGCTGCTCTCGGCTATCGCGCTTGCTTGTGGTCTCAACCTCGGCTGTAGCAGCGAAGGTCGCTACGTCTGGGTCAACGATTTCATGGCCAAGCCGCCGCCCGTGATACCCGCCGAGGTGATTCAGCCCGGTGACGTGGTGAGCATCAGCGTCTTCGGCCAAGAGGCGCTCAGCGTCAAGCGACGCGTGCCGCGCTCGGGCAGCGTCTCGTTGCCGTTGTTGGGAGAGTATCCGGTGGCCGGTCATACCGCCGCCGCGCTCGGCACCGAGCTCGAGAAGCGACTGCAACCGTTCGTCACCTCGCCGCACGTCGCGGTCGTGATCGAAGAGCAGAACATCGAAGTCTCCGTGGTGGGTGAAGTGGCGCGCTCGGGCCGCGTCGTCTTGCAGCGACCGGCGCGCGTGGTGCAGGCGTTGGCGGACGCCGGCGGCCTCACCGACTTCGCGGATCGCGACGCGATTTACGTGGTGCGCGGGCAACAGCGCATCCGCTTCACGTATCGGCAAATCGGCCGCGGCGACGCGCCGGCCAACGCCTTCACGCTCCAGACCGGCGACGTCATCGTGGTCGAGTAGCGACTCACGGAGCCGTGAGCATGCTGCTCGTCCCCTGGCTCTCCGCGGCGACGGCGATCACCCTCGCCGATCGCAGCGAAGTTCGCGCGCGCCCCGAGCTGGCCGGAGAGAACCGCGTGGCGCTGGACGTGGAGACCCGTCCGGAGGTCGCGCTGGCGTTGACGAGCCGGCGCACGCGGCTCGAGGCGCGCTACGCGGTCTCGTTGACGGCCTTCGATCTCACGCAGCCGAGCGGCGTCGTGTACCAGAGCCTGGACGGCACCGCCTCGTTTCGGCTCCGCAAGGCCATGATCTACCTGCGCGAGAGCTCGGGCTATGGCCAGCGCAACTTGCGCTTGGCCGGCCTGTCCGCGCCCGCGGCGACGCCCGCGCCCGCGGAGCCGGCGGAGCCCGGCACGCCGACCACTTCGCAGCCCACCACGCCGGTCCCGAATCGCACGGAAGATCAGGCGCTGAGCTACGCCTCGATGGCCGTGGGCGCCGGCATGAGCGCCCTGCTCAGCCGCCGGCTCACGCTGAACCTCGAGCTCAACTACGGCGTCTCCGGCGGCCTCGACAACGAGACGGTGACGCGCGACGCGACCACCTCGGGCACGACCATCGGCGCGGTGAGCGCCACCAGCAGCTACCCGCTGCAGCGCATCGAGACGGCGCAAGCGCGTCTCGACGCGCAGCTCAGCCGCAAAGACGTGCTGTCCTGGCGTGCGAACGCCAGCCAATTCGAGACGTCACCGGAGATCAGCGCGTTCGTCGCCAGCGCCGAACAGCTGTACGCGCACCGCCTCAGCCGCAACGCGAGCTTCGGTCTGTCCGCGGGCGTCGCCTACGTGCAGTATCGCGCAGCGGCGGATCTGCCGCGCCAGCGCGAGGTGCAGCCGCTCGCCAGCGCGGAGCTCGGCGTCGAGCACCGCCGCGGCCCGCTCGGGACCAGCTTCGGCGTCGACGTGAGCCTCGCGCCCATCGTCGACCGCCGAACGGGCCTGGTGGATGAGCGTGCCAACTTCAACCTCCGCGGCGGCACCTTCAATGGGCCTTGGTCGTTGACTTTGCAGGCGGCTGGAACACGGTCGCTGGACCAAGACTCGATTTCTTCCCTGACCGTGCTGCAAGGCAGCGGTGCGCTGGGTTACGCCCTGAGCAAGCGCGCGCGCGTCGAAGCGGGCAGCGCGATGACGCTGCAAGCCACGGGCGGAAGCGACACGCTGACGCCGATTTGGGGGATCTTCGCGGCGCTGACGCTGCAATCGCGGCCGCTCAGGCTGTGACGCCGACCGCGCGCCCGGGCCGGCTGTAACTCACCGTAACGGCGCGAGACAGGGGATGTGATCTAAGCTCGCCCGCGATGGTCGCGAGCCTGGTCGGGAGCGGCGCGTAGCTCTCATCCGGGCTCGCACCGAAGAGCGTCCCTGGGGCGTGCTTGCGGAAAAAAACACGTCGTGCAAGGACTGATAGCTAACGTTTTTGTGGAGTAGAGCCGCGATGACCGACCACATCCAAGCCAGCACCGAAGTCGAGTTCGATCCCTTCGCGGGTCCCGCGCTGCTCGCAACGGTGCCCTCTACCGAGCCGCAGCGCGAAATCTGGATGGCCACGAACATCGGCGAAGACGCGTCGCTGGCGTTCAACGAGGCGTTCTCTCTCCGCTTCGACGGGCCGCTCGCGCTCGACACGCTGATCCAGGCCACCGCCGATCTCGTGGCGCGCCACGAAGCGCTGCGCTCCACTTTCAGCGCCGACGGTCTCACGATGTGCATCTCCGAGCCGTACACACCGGAGACGCCGGTCGAGGACTGGTGCTCACTCTCGGCGGAGGAACGCGAAGCGCGCTGGTCGGCGCTGCTCGCGCGCCAGGTCGAGACGCCCTTCGACTTGACGCGTGGCCCGTTGTTCCGCGCCACCTTCGTGCGCTTCGCGCCGGACGAGCACCGCGTCGTGTTCTGCGGCCACCACATCGTTGTCGACGGCTGGTCCACCGGCGTTTTGTGTCGTGATCTCGCGGCCTTATACAACGCTCGCCGACGCGGCGGTGGCCCCAACGAGCTGCCGCGCGCCGACTCCTTCGCCGCTTACGCGCGCAGCGAGGCGGCGTCGAACCCCGCTGACACGCAAGCGCACGAGAGCTTTTGGCTCAGCCAGTTCAAGGGCGAGATCCCCGTGCTCGAGCTGCCGGCGGATCGCCAGCGACCGGCGCTGAAGACGTACGCGGCGCGCCGTGAAGACGTGGTGCTGCCGCGCGAGTTGGTGTCGGAGGTGCGGCGCGCGGGCGCGAAGGCGAAGGCCAGCTTGTTCGCGACGCTGCTCGGCGGCTTCGTCGCGCTGCTGCATCGCCTGACGGGGCAAGAGGACATCGTGGTGGGGATCCCCGCCGCGGGCCAATCCATCGGCGGACACGATCAGCTGGTGGGTCACTGCGTGAACACGCTGCCGCTGCGCTCCAGCGTGCACTTGAAGCAGCCGTTCACGGAGCTGCTCGGCCAGGTGCGCTCGACGATGTTGGACGCCTACGAACACCAGCAATACACCTTCGGTACGCTGCTGAAAAAGCTGCCGCTGCCGCGCGATCCCAGCCGGCCGCCGCTCGTCTCCGTGACGTTCAACGTGGAGCGCGGCATGTCGAACGAGAGCATGGGCTTCGAAGGCGTCACCGCGCGCTACTTCGTGGATCCGCGTCACTTCGAGAACTTCGAGATGTTCATCAACGCCGTGGAGCTCGACGGCGAAGTGCATCTGCAGTGCCAGTACAACAGCGACCTCTTCGATCGCGCGACGGTGCGGCGCTGGCTCGAAGCCTATCGCGAAATGCTCGCGCACTTCGTGGCCGAGCCGAGCTGCGAGGTGGGCAAGCTGCGCGTGATGGACGACGCGGAGCTGCGCCGCATCGTCTTCGATTGGAACGCCGGCGCCGAAGAGGACAGCGTCGCGCAGTGCACGCACCGCTTGTTCCGCGAGCAAGTCGCGCGCACGCCGGACGCGCCCGCGCTGCTCTTCGAGGGCGGACGCCTCAGCTACGCCGAGCTCGACGCGCGCTCCAACCAGTACGCGCGCAAGCTGCAAGAGCTCGGCGTCGGGCCCAATGATCGCGTCGGGCTGTGCCTGGAGCGCACGCCCGAGCTCATGATCGCCCTGCTCGCGATCCTGAAGGCGGGCGGCGCCTATCTGCCGATCGAGCCGAATTATCCGCTGGCGCGCATGGAGTTCATGCTCGAAGACGCCGCTCCGAAGGCGATCATCACGCAGAGCGCGCTCAAGGGGAAGCTGCCGGCGTACGCCGGGCCGTTCATCGTCGTGGACACGGATCAGGCCGCGCTGGCCGCGCTCAGCAGTGAGCCCGTCGATTCGCCCGTCACGCCGGAGGACATGGCGTACGTGCTGTACACGTCTGGCTCCACCGGCAAGCCGAAGGGCGTGGAGGTGCCGCACCGCGCGATCGATCGCCTCGTCAAGAACGCGCCCTTCGCGCAGCTCGGCCCGGACACGGTGATGCTGCAAGCGGCGCCGGTCGCGTTCGACGCGTCCACGTTCGAAATCTGGGGCGCGCTGCTCAACGGCGGCAGCTTGGTGCTGCACGCGGAGCAGGTGCCGTCGGCGCGCGGCCTGGGCCGCGCCATCGAGCAATACGGCGTCACCACGATGTGGCTCACCGCGGCGCTGTTCAACGCGGTCGTCGACGAAGACGCGAAGCAGCTCGCGGGCTTGAAAGAGCTGCTCAGCGGCGGTGAAGCGCTCAGCGTGCCGCACGTGCGGCGCGCGCAAGAGGCGCTGCCCAACACGCAGCTCATCAACGGCTACGGCCCGACCGAGACGACCACCTTCGCCACCTGCTATCGCATCCCGCGACCGCTGCCCGCTGATGTCCAGGCCATCCCGATCGGGCGCGCCATCCGGCAGACGCGGCTGTACGTGCTCGACGCCAACCGCAGCCCCGTGCTGCAAGGCGTGATCGGCGAGCTTTACATCGGGGGCCGCGGCGTCGCGCGTCGCTACCTGGCGCGGCCCGAGCTCACGGCCGAGCGCTTCGTGCCGGATCCGTTTCGCCCGGGTGAGCAGCTGTATCGCACGGGCGACCTCGTGCGCTTCCGCCCCGACGGCGTGCTGGAGTTCTTTGGGCGCGCCGATCAGCAGGTCAAAATCCGCGGCTTTCGCATCGAGCTCGGCGAGATCGAAGAGACGATTTTGCGCCACCCCGCGGTGCAAAAAGCGGCCGTCATCTTGCGTCAGGATCGCCCGGGCGATAAGCGCCTGGTCGCGTACGTCGTGCCCGAACCGGGGCTGAAGGTGAGCGAAGAAGAGGTGCGCGAGCACGTCAAAAAGACGCTGCCCGAGTACATGATCCCGTCCAACTGCGTGACGCTGGAGGCCATGCCGCTCACCGCCAGCGGCAAGGTGGATCGCAAGGCGCTGCCCGCGCCCAAGATGGGCGCCAGCGACGAGGAGTTCGTCGCCCCGCGCACGCCGATGGAGAACATCATCGCGGAGCTGTGGAAGGAGGCGCTGCACCTCGCGCGCGTCAGCGTCCACGACGACTTCTTCGCGCTGGGCGGCCACTCGCTGCTCGCGTCGCAGATCCTCGGCCGCTTGCGCCGTGATCACGGCGTCAACCTCTCCTTCCGCAAGATCTTCGAGGCGCCGACCGTCGCGCGCTTGGCGGAGGCCATCGAAGGCACCTCCGGCGCCGGCGTCGTCGGCCAGAAAGAGCAGCCGATCCCGCAGCGTCCGCCGGGCAGCACGGTGCCGCTGTCCACCGTGCAAGAGCGCCATTGGATGCTGGAAGAGCTGCAGCCCGCGCAGCGCCTGGTGCACAGCGTGCGCGGCACGTGGCAACTCGACGGTGAGCTCGACGTCGCCGTGTTTCAGCGCGCTCTCGACGAGATTATCCGTCGTCACGAGATCCTGCGCTTGGTCGTGAAGAACGAGGGCGGCGAGCTCACCCAGTACTACGCGCCCTCCGCCGACTTCACCATTCGCCAGGTCGACCTGCGCCATTTGCCAGAGGGCGAGCGCGAGAAAGAGTCGGTCCGTCAGATCGAGGCGCTGCACCAACAGCCCTTCGATCTTACCGTGGGGCCGCTGTTTCGCTCGACGTTGTTCCGCATGGACGAGCGGCGCTACGTGTACTTCACGCTGCGCCACAGCATGGTCTGGGACGGCTGGTCCTACGACATCTTCCTGAAGGAGCTGTGCACGCTGTACGCGGATTTCAAGGCCGGCAAGGCGCCCTCCGTCGCGCCGCTGCCCATCGGCTACGGCGATTTCGCGCTCTGGTACAGCGAGTGGCAGAGGGGCCCGGAGCTCGAGCGGCAAGTGAAATGGTGGCGCGAGCACCTGGGCGCGGATCCGCCGGACGCGCGCATGCCGCTGGATCTCGCGCGGCCCGCGCGCATGACGCACGCCGGCGCCAACGAGCGCAGCACGCTGACCAAGGCCGACTCCGACGCGCTCACCGCGCTCGCGCGCGAGTCTCGCACGACGCTGTTCACGGCGCTGTTCGCCGCCTACATCGCGCTGCTCCACCGCTATACGCAGCAGCGCGAGATGGTGGTCGGCACGCCCGTGCGCGGCCGCAATCGCCCGGAGGTGGAGAACCTGATCGGCAATTTCGTGAACACGCTCGCGCTGCGCGTGAAGGCGAACCCGGAGCAGACGTTCCAGTCGCTGCTCGCCGAGGTGCGCGACCTCACCCTGGACGCCTTCAGCCACCAGGAAATGCCGCTAGAAAAGCTCGGCGACCGGCCGCCGGTGTTGAACGTGCTGTTCTCTTTCCAAGACGCGCGCGAGCGCCCGCGCGCCGCCGGCGACCTCACCGTAACGCAGCTCTACCGGCCGCTGCCCGTCGCCGGCAACGACATGATGCTGTGGGTGATGGACTACGGCGACTACTTGCTCGCTGTCCTGAACTACAGCACCGAGGTGTTCAAGCCGGCCACGATTTCGCGCTTTTTGAGCCGCTACGTGAGCTTTTTGCGCCAAGCGGTGAAGAACCCCAACGCCAAGCTCGCGGAGCTCGAGCTCTACGACGACGAGGAGCGCGCCGCGCTGCCCGCGCTGGGTCGCCCGAGCGCGCCGCAGCAGGCGAACGCCTGGGCCGCCGCCGAGCTCGAGCGCCGCGCGGGAACGAGCCCGGACGCGGAGGCGTTCTTGTATCAAAACGGCGCGCAGAGCTTCGGGGATCTCTCCGCGCGCGCCAATCGCATCGCGGCTCGGCTGCGCGCGAGCGGCGTCGGGGCGGGCCAGCGCGTGGCGGTGGTGTTGCCGCGCTCGCCGGATCTGGTGGCCGCGGCTTACGCGGTTTGGAAATCGGGCGCCGCGCTGGCGCTCGTCGACGGCGCGCACCCGAGCTCGCGCAACGCGCGGCTGCTGGAGGCCGCCAAGCCCGACGCGCTGCTCACGTACTCGACGCTGCAAGCGCTCACCACCGGCGCGGGCACGGTGATTTGCCTGGATCAAGAGCGCGAGCACATCGACGCGCAGAGCGCCGAGAACCCGCCCGCGCCCGCGGGCGATCCGGCGCAGGTGCCGGGGCTCTTGCGCTTGCGCTTCACGGAGAGCGGCGACGCGGAGTGCATCCCGCTGACGCACGCGGAGCTGTCCAACACCGCCGCCGGCCTGGCCGCGCAGCTGGGCGGCGAAAGGGCGCTGGTTTACGCCAGCATGGTGCCCGGCGCGGAGCTCTCAGCGCTGGAGCTCGCGGTCGGGGTGAGCGCCGGCGTGCCCACGCTGCTCGCGGAAGAGGACGCGCTGGATCCCACGCGCTGGCTGGCCGCCATCCAGCAGCGCGGCGTGGAGGTCGCGCTCGCGGACGCCGAAGCCTGGGGCCACCTACTGCTCGCGGAGCAGGCGGAGCGCCCGAACCTGCGCGCCATCGTCAGCGGCGCACCCAGCGCCGCGCTGCTGGAGTCGCTGGCGCCGCGCGTGAAAGAGCTCTGGCGCTGGACGGTGTCGGCCGACGCTGGCCTGGCGGCGTTCGCGCAGCGCTTCGAGCTGGGGCAGGACCTGCGCGTCATCGGACGCCCGCTGGGCTCGACCCGCGCGGCCGTGCTCGACGAGCAGCGGCGGCTCGCGCCGCTGGCCATCTACGGCGACCTGTACCTGGGTAACAGCGCGCACGCCGCGAGCGGCGCCAACTCGTTGGGTCCGACGCCGGACGGCGCCATCGACGCGCCGCTCTGCGCGACCGGGCTGCGCGCGCGCTGGACGCAGCTCGGGGAGCTGCAGCTGCGCCACGCCGACGAGACGCGCACGATTCAAGGCCTGCGCGTCAGGCCCGAGGAGATCGCGGCCGTGCTCGCGCGTCACCCGGCGGTGCGCCGCGCGGCGGTGGTCGCGTACGACGTCAGCGTCGGGGAGCGGCGGCTGGTGGCGTTCTTCGAGCCGAACCCGGACGCGAGCTTCACGGAGACGGAGTTCCGGCGCTTGCTGCGCCATGAGCTGCCGGAGGCGCTGGTGCCCAAGACGTTCGTCGAGCTGCACGCGCTGCCGCTCAGAGCCGACGGCGGCGTGGACACGGCGAGCCTGCCCTCGCCCTTCGCGGCGGCGCGCCGCGAGGACTACGTCGCCCCGCGCAGCGACAACGAGCGCCTGCTCGTCGAGCTGTGGCAAGAGGCGCTGAAGGTGCCGCGCGTCAGCGTGTACGACAATTTCTTCGACCTGGGCGGGCACTCGCTGCTCTGCTTCAAGGTGCTGGCCCGCGTCGAGGAGAAGACGGGCAAGCGGCTGAGCCCGCGGCTCATGCTGCTGAACTCACTGGAGCAGGTCGCCGCGGCGCTCGGCGAAGGTCCGGCTGCGGCGGCGCCGCAGCCGCCGCAGACGGCCGCGGCGCCCAGCGCCAGCGAGCACTCGCTGGGCTCGCGCGTGTTCCGCAAGCTGGGGGCGCTGCTGAAGCGCTGAGGCGACCTCAGCGGCTGCCCAGCAGGGCGCTGCGAAAGAACTCGACGAGGCGCCGCGGGTACTCCTGCGGCGCGAGCTCGTACACGCGGCCGTGCTGCGCGCCTGGCACCATCCACAGCTGTTTCGGCTCCGGCAGGGCGGTGTACAGCTCGCGCAGCAGATCCGGCGGCACCACCGGATCTTCGCTGCAGCCGATCATCAACACCGGCCGTGGCTTCATGCCGCGCGCGAGATCCTTCGGCAATTGCTGCTCGATGCGCGCGCCGCTCCAGCGATCGGCGAGCAGCGCCGGCCATTGGCTGAGCGGGCCGAAGCGCTGGTACTGATACAGCGTCGTCTTCAAGAGATCCCCCGGGGTGGCGATCAGGACGATGGCTGCGAGGCGCGGGTCCACGGCCGCCACCTGCGCGGTCACATAGCCACCGATCGAGAAGCCGAGCGCCCCGATGCGCTGCGCGTCCACGTCGCCGCGCGCGCTGAGCCATTCGATGGCGCTACGCAGCGCGCGGCGCTCGCTGTCGCCGAGCTGCACCTTGCCCTCGCTCTCACCGCAGCCGGGCCAATCGAACAGCAATACGCCGAAGCCTGCGGCGCTCAAGGCGCGCGCCTCGTGCAGCATCGACGCGCGATCATCGCCCGTACCGTGCGTCAGAATGACCGCCGCGCGCGACGCGCCCGGCGCGTACCAGCCGCGCAGCACGGCGCCATCTTCGCGGGTGAAGGAGACGTCCGTCAGGCCGGGGATGCCCGCGTCAGCGGCCGTTGGCGTCACGCCGTGACGCTGTCCGACGAAGCCGCTGCGCTCGCTCGCGAAGCTGCGATAGGCGATGAGCGCCGACGGCCCGAGCACAATCAGCGCGATCAGCGGAGCCAACATGGCGTTTCTACGGAGACTGCGCGAGCGGCTTTCCACGATCAAGCTGAGCGCGCGGTGACCGCGCCGTCCGACGGCTCCGGGCGCGCGCCGGCGCCGAGCTGCGGGACGCCCGCGCCGAAGGTGCGATCCGTCCAGCGCACCACGTCGTCGATCACGCGGCGGCGGTCCTCGGGAGAGAACAAAATGTGATCCGCGTCGGGGTAATACTCGACGTGGAGCCCGTGGTGGACGCTGCTGTCGTCCACCATCTCGAACAGCTGCTCGCGGTAGCCGTAGCCGTAGTCACGGCCCACGTAGACGAACATCAGCTTCGCGCCGCGCCGCACCAGGCCCGCGAGGTCGCTCTTCAGCTTCGCCGGCGTGGGCAGCTCGCGCGTGTACACCTGCTCGCCGTCGCCGCCGCCCACGCCGACGCGCTCCGCCTCCGGAAACAGCTGCGGCGCGCGCACGCGCAGCAGCCGCTCCCAACGCTCGCGGTGCAAATAGCGGAGCGGGTAGCGCAGGTAGAAGCCGCGGGTCTGAAACCGATAACCCTCGAGGTAGACGACACCGGCCACGCTCGGCTCGCTCAGCGCCACTTTGTGCGCGACGTCCACGCCCGAGCAGAAGCCGAGCAAAATGAAGCGCTGCACGCCCTTGCGCTCGCGCAGCAGCTGCATAGCGCTCTGCACGTCGGCGATGCCGCGCTCCTGCTCGGAGCGCGGGTCGTTGCGCGTCGGCTCGCTGTCTCCCAGGCCCGAGACGTCGAAGCGCAGACAGGTGAAGCCGGCGCGCGCCAGCCGCCGCGAGGTCTCCACGAAGATGCGGTACGGGCCGACGCGGTGATGGATGCCGACGTTCCACATGATCACCGCCGGAGCAGCGGCCAGCTCGGATCCTGCCTTCGGCTCGCTCAGCACGCCGATCAGGTTGCCCGCGGCTCCAAACGACAGCGCCTTCTCTTTCATGACGTCCCTTCGAAACGCGGCCGGCTCAGCGCGAGCTCACGGCCGCTGCAGCGTGACGACCGAGCTCCTCGGTCATCGCGATCAAAATTTCGTTGCTCAGCATCGCCTTGTCGCGACGCTGCCCGCCGGCGCCGCGCACCTCGCGCACGGCGGCGTCCAGGCCTTGCCCGCTCAGGTGATCACACAGCCGCTGATGCTCGGGCCCGCGCGCGGCGACCATCAGCCGCACGCGCGCCGCCGACGGCCTGGGCGCCTGCGTCAAATCGAGCCCGGCGATGGAGTCGCGGACGGCTGCCGGGCAGGGGTAGCCGAACAGCTCATCGCGCTGCTTGCGGAGCTTGCGCGTGTGCATGAAAAGGACGTTCTGCGTCGTATCCAAGTGGCGCAGCTCATCCAGGTACGCTGCGCCGTAGATCACCGGCTCCCACAGGAACAGGTCCCGCACCTGCAGGCCGCGCGTGGCGGCCAGATAAGCGAGCGCGGCGCCGTAACGCATGCCGATCACGGAGACTTGCCGCACCTCGGCGATGTCCTTGAGCTCGCTCGCGGCGTCGAGCACGTTGTCGATCCAGGCCTCGGGCGTGCCGTCCTCCACCTCCCCCATGGAGTCGCCGCTGCCGTAATAGTCGAAGCGGAACACCGGATAACCCGCTCGGGTAAGCAGCGAGGCCAAGCGTCGAAACGCCCAGTGGCTCGTGTTGTACTCCTGGATTCCGGGATAACAGAGCAGCACGCCGTGCGACGCCTGAGCCGGGCTCGACGGAGGTTGGTAGATACCGAAGAGCTGACGATCGGACGGGCCGAAAAAACGAGGTTTCATGGAAGTCGCACGAAAACCAGAGCGAGCGCGGGATGCTAGCGCGAGTCGTTGAGGACAGCAATCGCGGGCGGCCACCCGGCCATCGCGCGTGTCGCTGAGTCGCACGGCGTCGCTGAAACGTAATTCAACATCCCATCACGGCGCGCTGTGTAACTCACAATCGAAATAACTCACACACTGCGATCGATCACTACGCATGTTTGCGTACGCGGTTTCCCCGTAGATGAGCGCTCGACACGCACACCTGACGAGGTGTGCAGCTTCGCGCTCACGACACGCCTATGGTAGTCTTGCCGGCCCTGAAGCGAGGCTGAATGAAGCAGTCACAGAGCAACGGCAGCGGAGAAGATCGATCAGCCTTCTGGCGGGCGCTGTGGGAAAAGCTCCCAGGCCCAACTCCGCTGCTCGACGACCGCAGCCCGGGAACGGTCGCGGCCCTGGACGCTCCTCGCGCCGAGGCCGAGTACATCCTCGCCGAACAGGAGCTCGCGCGGCTCCAAGGCGCGGCGAGTGACGCCGGCGTGTCCTTCGAGACGCTGCTCGAGGCGGGCTGGGCGCTGGTCCAGAGCCGGCACGCGCGAGAGGCGTACATCGTGTTCGGGGAGGAATGGTCGCCGGCGCGCGTCCTGCCGGCGCCCATCGCGGTCGATCCCAAGCAACCTGCACGCGAATTTCTGGCGCTCGTCGAGGCCTCCCGCGCGGCGCGGCTCGGCCACGCGGACGCGCTGCCGAGCGATCTCGGCGGCGGCGCGAGCTCTCTCTTCGACAGCACGCTCGTGCTCGACGAGGGCTGCTTTGCGGCGCCGTCCGCGGCCGGGCGCCGCAGCGCGTTGCGCGTCGGCTATGAAGCGAGCGGCCGGCGTTTGCGCGCCAACTACGCCAGCGCGCGCTTGGACGCCCTGCCCGTGGAGCGCGCCCTGCGGCATTGGTTCACCGCGCTCGGCGAGCTGGCGTCGCGCTCCGACTCGGCGCTGGGCGACCTCTCGCTGCTCAGCGACTATGATCGCAGCGCGCTGGCGCGCTTCAACAGCGCGCGCAGCGACTACGCCAAGGACTCGACCTTGGCCCGCCGCGTCGAGGCGACGGTCGCGCGCAAGCCGGACGACATCGCGCTGATCACGGAGAAGGGTACGCTCACGTACCGTGAGCTGAACCAGCGCGCGAATCGCCTCGCGCATTACCTGCAGACGCTCGGCGTGGGGCCGGACTCGCTCGTCGGCTTGTGCCTCGAGCGCAGCGCGGATCTCGTAGTGGGCGCGCTGGCGATCCTGAAAGCCGGCGGCGCCTACGTCCCGCTCGACCCGTCCTATCCGCCGGAGCGCCTGGGCTTCATGGTGGAAGACGCGGCCATGCCCGTAATTTTGTTGCAGAAACGCACTGAGGCGCTGCTGCCAGCGGGCGCGGCGAAGCGCGTATTTCTCGACGATCCGGCCTCCTTCGCCGGCTTCTCCGAGGAGAACCCGAGCAACGCGGCGGCGCCGCACACGCTCGCTTACGTGATCTTCACCTCGGGCTCCACGGGACGCCCCAAGGGCGTGCTGGTCGCCAATCAGTCCGTGCTCAACCTGCTGGCCAGCATCGAGAAGGAGCCGGGCCTCAGCGAGCGCGACGTCATGCTGGCGCTGACCACGCTGTCCTTCGACATCTCCGTCGCGGAGCTCTGGGGTCCGCTGGTCGTCGGCGCCAAGGTCTTGCTCGTCACGCGCGAGACGGCGTCGGACGGAGCGCGCCTGCGCGATCTCCTCGAGCGCGAGCGCGCGACGTTCCTCGACGCGACGCCGGTGACCTATCGCCTGCTGCTCGCCGCCGGCTGGAACGGCGGCCCGGAGCTCACCGTGATCTGCACGGGCGAGGCGATGCCGAAGGATCTCGCCCTGGAGCTGCTGCCGCGCGCCGGCAGCGTGTGGAACGGCTACGGGCCGACGGAGACCACGGTGTGGGCCTCCTTCTGGAGAGTGCCGCAGCAGTGCGAGCGCATTTTGATCGGCCACGCCGTCGCCAACACGCGCCTCTACGTGCTCGACGAGCGACAGCGCGAGGTGCCCATCGGCGTCGTAGGTGAGCTCTACATCGGGGGTGATTGCGTCACGCGCGGTTACCTGGCGCGTCCCGAGCTCACCAACGAGCGCTTCTTACCGGATCCGTTCGGCGCGCCCGGCGAGCGCATGTACCGCACCGGCGACCTCGTGCGTTACCAGCCGGACGGTGAGCTCGAGTGCCTCGGCCGCGTGGACTTTCAGGTCAAACTACGCGGTTATCGCATCGAGCTCGGTGAGATCGAGTTCGCGCTGCAGGGTCACGCGGCGGTGCGCCAAGCCGCCGTCGCGCTGCGCGAGGATCGCCCCGGCGAGCCGCGCCTGGTCGCCTATCTCATCGCGGAGAGCGGCGCGGCCAAGCCGTCGACCGCCGAGCTGCGCGAGGCGCTCACGCGTCACCTGCCGGAGTTCATGGTGCCGGCCACTTACGTGTGGGTCGACACGCTGCCGATCGGCCCGAGCGGCAAGCTCGACCGCAAGCGCCTGCCCGCCCCGCCGCGTGATCGCCCGGACACCGGCAAACCGCTGCTCGCGCCGCGTGACGAGCGGGAGCGGCTGCTGTGTCAGGTCTTCGCTCAGGTGCTCGACCTCGATCAGGTCGGCGCGGAGGACAGCTTCTTCGACCTCGGCGGCAACTCCTTGCTGTCGATGAAGGTGGTCGCCACGCTGCGCGACCAGCACGCCATCGACCTGCCGGTCGCGCGCTTCTTCCAATATCCCACGCCGCGCGGGCTCGCGAAGTACCTGGGCCGCGACAAGGCCGCGGCCAATGACGAGCGCATGGCGAGCCGCCTGCAAGGAGGCTCGAGCGCCGAAGGCATCGCCATCGTCGGCATGGCCGGGCGCTTCCCCGGCGCCCGCGACGTCGCGACGCTGTGGCGCAACGTCTGCGCCGGGCTCGACTCCATCACGGAGTTCGCAGGCTCCGAGCTGGATCCGTCGCTGCCGCCGGAGCTCGCCTCGGATGCGATGTACGTGCGCGCGCGCGGCATCATCGAGGGCTACGATCAGTTCGACGCGGCGTTCTTCGGCATCGGCCCCAAAGACGCAGAGCTCATGGATCCCCAGCAGCGCTTGTTCCTCGAGGCGTGCTGGGAGGCGCTCGAAAACGCGGGCTACGTACCGGAGACGATCCGCGGCTTGGTCGGCGTGTTCGCTGGTGTGTACAGCAACAGTTACCTGACCAACAACGTGCTGACGCACCCCGAGTACGAAGAGCGGCTCGGCTCGCTGGGCGTGCTGGTGCACAACGACAAGGACTACGTGGCCACTCGTGTGGCGCACAAACTGGACTTGTTGGGCCCCGCGGTGAGCATTCACACAGCGTGCTCCACCTCGCTGGTCGCCGTCGTGGAGGCGTTCCACAGCTTACGCACCGGACAGTGCGATCTCGCGCTGGCCGGCGCCGCCGCCATCACCTGCCCGCCCAAAGCCGGCTACTGGTACATCGAAGGCGGCATGCTCTCGCCGGACGGGCACACGCGCCCGTTCGACGCGGACTCCAACGGCACCGCCTTCAACGACGGCCTCGCCGTGGTCGTGTTGAAGCGACTGAGCGACGCGCTCGCCGACGGCGACACCATCTATGGCGTCATCCGCGGCGCCGCCATCAACAACGACGGCGGCCGCAAAGCGAGCTTCACCGCGCCGAGCGTGGAGGGACAAGCCGCCGTGATCCGCATGGCGCAAGCGGTGGCCGGCGTGGAGGCGCGCAGCATCTCGTACGTCGAGGCGCACGGCACGGCCACGCCGCTCGGCGATCCCATCGAAGTGGAGGCGCTCACCGAGGCCTTCCGCGCGACCACCGCCGACAAGCAATTTTGCGCGATTTCCTCGATCAAGAGCAACCTCGGGCACCTGGTCTCGGCGGCCGGCGCGACCGGCTTGATCAAGACGGCGCTCAGCCTCACGCACAAAGTCATCCCGCCCACGGCGCACTTCAAGAAGCCCAACCCGCGCATCGATTTCGCGAACAGCCCGTTCTTCGTCGCGGACCGTCTGATGCCGTGGCCGGAGGGCAGCACGCCGCGCCGCGCGGGCGTGAGCTCGTTCGGCGTGGGCGGCACCAACGCGCACGTCGTCGTGGAAGAGCCGCCGCACAGCGAGACGACCGCTTCGCTGCGGCCGCGCCAGCTGTTGCTGCTCTCGGCGCGCACGCGCACGGCCCTGGAGCAAGCCGCGCAGCGCCTGTCACGCCACCTCGCAGAGCAACCCGAGCTCGACCTGGCTGACGTCGCGTTTACGCTGGCGCGCGGGCGGCGCGCGTTCCCCGAGCGCTGCTTCGTCGTGGCGCAGAGCGGCGCGGAGGCGAGCGGCGCGCTCGCGAAATTCGCGCGCTTGCCCGCTCGGCGCGCGGACGCCAATCAGCCGGCGATCGCGTTCCTGTTCCCCGGACAGGGCGCGCAGTACGCGAACATGGGCCGCTCGCTGTACCGCGACGACCCGGTGTTCCGCACCGTCGTCGATGAGTGCGCGACCAAGCTCGCGCCGCTCCTGGGCCGTGATTTGCGCGAGCTTTTGTACCCCGCCGCGGAGGCGCAGGACGAGGCGTCGCAGGAGCTGCGCAACACCGCGTACACGCAGCCGGCGCTCTTCACCATCGAGTACGCCACCGCGCAGGTGCTGCTCGGCCTCGGCGTGCGGCCGCAAGCCATGGTCGGGCACAGCATCGGGGAGTTCGTGGCCGCGGTGCTCGCCGGAGTGATGTCGCTCGACGACGCTCTCACGCTCGTGGCGGCGCGCGGCCGAATGATGCAAGAGCTGCCCAAGGGCTCGATGCTCTCGGTGCGGCTACCCGCGGACACCGTCGCGACACGGCTCGGCCCGACGTTGGCCATCGCCTCCGAGAACGGCCCCGCGCTGTGCGTGGTGTCCGGTCCCAGCGCCGACATCGACGCCCTCAAAGCGACGCTGGAAGCCGAAGGTGTCGCCTGCCGGCATCTGCTCACCTCGCACGCCTTCCACTCGGCGATGATGGAGCCGATCGTCGAGCCCTTCGCGGAGCTGGTCGCCAAAGTCCAGCTCCACGCGCCGCGCGTCCGCTACGTCTCGACGCTCACCGGCACCTGGATCACGGACGAGGAGGCGCAGTCGCCGCAGTACTGGGCGCGCCACCTGCGCCACAGCGTCCGCTTTGCGCCCGCGGTGCGCACGCTCTTGGAGCAGCCGGGCAGCTGCGTGCTCGTCGAGGTCGGGCCGCGCGCCACGCTCAGCACGCTCTCGCGCCAACAAATCCGAGATGCGTCGCGCGTGGTCGCCGTCCCCACGCTGGCGGACTCCGCCGAGGACAACGCCGATTGGACCGCGTTCCTGGGCGCGCTGGGCCAGCTCTGGGCCTGCGGCGCCGAGGTCGACTGGCAGAGCTTCTTCATCGAAGAGCGGCGCCGTCGCGTCGCGCTGCCCACCTACCCCTTCGAGCCGAAGCGCTACTGGATCGAGCCTGCCTGGGCTCCGCCGGCGCATCGCCCCGCGGGTTACAACGCAGCGCAAGCCGCGCCGCCCTCCCCGCCGCCGCTCGCGGCCACCGTCGCCGCCGCGCTGCCCGCCCCCGCCTTTCTCCCCGTCCCCGAACCGTCTCTCCCCTTCACCGCCCCCGAACAGCCCAGTGAGCCTCCAATGACCACCGCATCTGCCGCCGCCCAGCCGCGACTCCCTCGTTTAATCAGCAAGCTGCGCGAGGTGTTCGAAAGCGTCTCCGGCTTCGACATGGACTCCGCCGAAGAGAGCGCGAGCTTCTTGGAAATGGGGTTCGATTCGCTGGCGCTGACGCAAGTCGCGCTGCAGCTGAACAAGGAGTTCGGGGTGAAGGTGACCTTCCGCGAGCTGATGGACGCCTATTCCAGCCTCGAGACGCTGGGCGCGTATCTCGACTCGGCGATGCCGCCCGAGCGCCTCCCCGCGCCCGCTGCCGTCGCGGCGGCACCCGCTGCACCTGCCGCAGCACCCGCTCCCGCCGCCGTGACCCTTCCAGCGGCGGCTTACGCGGCGCCGCCCATCGCGTTCTCGGCGCCGCGCGTCGCGGTGTCCGCGCCGGACGGCGCGCTGCGCCAAGTCATCGATCAGCAGCTGTTGATCATGCAGCAACAGCTCGCGCTGCTCGGCGGCGGCGCCGCGTTCCCGGCCGCCGTCGCAGCGCCCTCCGCGCAGCCCGCGGCGCCAGCGCCCGCTCCCGTCGCCGCCGCGACGCCCTCGGCTCCTTCGGCCGCCGCCCCAGCGCCGGCTGCGCCGTCAGCGTCGAGCGCCAGCGCAGCGCCGGCTGCGCCCTCCGCGTCAGCGCCGCTGGCGGCCGGCGCGACCGCGACGCCGGGCGACGGCGACGAAGCGCACCTCAAATACGACGTCAAAAAGGCCTTCGGCGCCATCGC
The DNA here is from genome assembly GCA_966250485.1 of uncultured Sorangium sp. GTDB lineage: Bacteria > Myxococcota_A > Polyangia > Polyangiales > Polyangiaceae > PMG-095. The sequence continues at coordinate 113,796 of CBINHN010000012.1, forward strand.
GCGCATTCACACCAGCCGCAGCGACGAGCTCACGCCGCAGCAGCGCACGCGCCTCGACGCCTTCATCCGGCGCTACAACGCGCGCACCCGCCGCTCCAAGGAGTTCACGCAAGAGCACCGCGTGCCGCTCGCCGATCCGCGCGCGGTCACCGGCTTCCGCCCGGTGCTGAAAGACATCGTGTACCAAATCGTGATCGACCACTCGCACGGCTCGCGGGTGTGGGATCTCGACGGCAACGAGTACGTGGACGCGCTGAACGGCTTCGGCGCGAGCCTGTTCGGCTGGCAGCCGGAGTTCATCACCAAGGCCGTCATACAACAGCTCGAGCGCGGCCACGAAATTGGGCCGATGACGCCGCTCGCCGGTGAGGTCGCCAAGCTCATCTGCGAGTTCACCGGCTTCGACCGCGCCGGCTTCTGCAACACCGGCTCCGAAGCGGTCATGGGCTGCATGCGCATCGCGCGCACCATCACCGGCCGTACCACCATCGCCAGCTTCAACAACTCGTATCACGGCATCTTCGACGAGGTGCTGATCCGCGGCACGAAGAAGCTGCGCGCCGTCTCCGCGGCGCCCGGCGTGATGCCGTCCACGGCGCAAAACATGCTCGTGCTCGACTACGGCACGCCCGAGTCGCTCGACGTGCTGCGCAAGCGCGGCGAAGAGCTGGCCGCGATCTTGGTCGAGCCGGTGCAGAGCCGCCGCCCCGATTTCCAGCCGCGCGAGTTCATGCACGAGCTGCGCAAGATCGCGGACGCGTGCGGCGCCGTGCTGATCTTCGATGAGGTGATCTGCGGCTTCCGCTCACATCCGGGCGGCGCTCAAGCCTACTTCGGCGTGCGCGCCGATCTCGGCAGCTACGGCAAGGTCATCGGCGGCGGCTTCCCCTTCGGCGTCATCGCCGGCAAGCAGAAGTATATGGACGCGCTGGACGGCGGCTACTGGCAGTACGGAGACGAGTCCATCCCGACCGTGGGTGTCACCTATTTCGCCGGCACCTTCTGCCGCCATCCGCTGGCGCTCGCGGCCGCCAAGGCCTCGCTGCTCCACCTGAAAGAGGTGGGGCCGTCGCTGCAGCAAGACCTCAACGCCAAGACCGAGGCGATGGCCAAGCAGCTCAACGCCTGGTTCGAGTCGGTGGGCGCGCCGGTGAAGATCAAACACTTCTCCTCGCTGTGGAAGACCTTCTTCACCGAAGATCTGCCCTTCTCGGATCTGCTCTTTTACTACCTGCGCGATCGCGGCGTGCACATCCTCGATGGCTTCCCGTGCTTCCTCACGACAGCGCACAGCGAGGCGGACATCGCGTTCATCATCCGCGCGTTCCAAGACTCGGTCAGCGAGATGCAAGCCGCCGGCTTCTTGCCCGGACGTCCCGCGCAGGAGAACGCGCCGCTCGATCCGACGACGCCGCCGGTACCGGGCGCGCGCCTCGGCCGAGACCCCAGCGGGACGCCGGCCTGGTTCGTGCCGCACCCTGAAAATCCGCAAAAATACGTGAAATACGGCACCGTCTGAGGCGCCGGGCGCGGCCCGATGGACGCACCGCCGAGCAGCTCGACCGATCCGCGCCTCGGTCTCGCGATCGAGGGCAACCTCTTCGAGCTGTTCCGCGCCCTCGGCCGCTTACCGGGCGCGGAGCTCGAGGAAGGGCCGAAGCTCTGCCGTCACTTGGCGCCGCCGTACAGCCCGATGTTCAAGGGCGTGTGGGGCGCCGACCTCGCGCCGGACGAACGAGACGCGGCCATCGACGAGAGCATCGCGTTCTTTCGCGCTCGCGGCGCGCCCTTCTTCTTTTGGTGGACGCGCGCGGAGCCGAGCCCGCTCGGTGAGCGCCTGCAAGCGCGCGGCTTCTCACCCTTCGAGCTCAACGCGCCCGGCATGGTCGCGAGCCTCGCCGACCTCGACTACCAAGCGCTCGATAGCCCGCCGCCCGGCTTCGCGCTCGACCGGGCGCAGGATGTCGACGCGCTGCGCACGTTCGCGCACACGCTCGCCGGCTGCTACCGCATGCCGGATTGGGCCGGCAATGCCTGGACGGAGGCGACGCTCGCCCTCGGCGTCGAGGCGGCGCCGTGGAGCATCTACGTCGCCTCTTTTCAGGGGCGCCCGGTGGCGGTCAGCATGGGTTTTCACGCGGCCGGCGTGGCCAGCGTCTACGCCGTCGGGGTGCTGCCCGAGGCGCGGCGCCAGGGCTTTGGCGCGGCCGTGACGCTAGCGCCGTTTTACGACGCCCTGGAGCGGGGCTTTCGGCACGGCGTGCTCTTTTCCACCGCCGAGGGTGTGCCGCTGTATCAGCGACTCGGGTTTCGGCGCACGAGCGTCGCGATTAGCCGCTTTCTCTGGCAAGCGACGTGAGCGGCGCTTCGCGCGCGGGGAGCTCCGAAGCGAGCCGCGGAATTAACCATGCCAATCGTCACTCTAGCGAGAGATAGTCACTCTGAAGCCGTGTCACTGCTCGACGCGCGCTGCCGCGGCGTCCCTTCCGGCGCGCCGCGACGCGCGTGCTACGCTCGCGCCATGCTGAGGCGCAGCATCGGTGTGATAGGTTGTGGTCTCATTGTCGCGGCCTGCTCCAGCGGCGGGGATGCCGGAGGCGGGTCGGGCGGCGCCGCGGGCGCGCCGCAAAACCTCGGTGGCAGCAGCGGTAGTCCCGGCAGCGGCGGTAGCAGCAACGGCAACGCGACCAGCGGCGGCAGCAGCAACGGCGGTAGTCCGGGCCGCGGCGGTAGCAGCAACGGCAACGCGGGAGACGCGACGAGCGGCGGGAAGACGTCGTCCTCGGGCGGCGCTCCGAGCACGGGCGGTCGCAACGCGAGCGGCGGCGCCGCGACGGCCGGCATCGGCGGGGTGCTTCAACCGGGCAATCCCGGCGCCGCCGACGTCACCTTCGACATCAACGCGGATAAGGACGCGCACCCCATCTCGCCGTTGATCTACGGAGTGAACGCGGACTGCACCGACCGCAACGCGCGGCCGACGCTGTGCCGGCTCGGCGGCAATCGCTGGACCGCGTACAACTGGGAAAACAACGCCTCCAACGCGGGCCGGGACTACTGCTACCAGAACGATAGCTTCATTTCGGAGTCCAACACGCCGGGCAAAGGCGTCATGGACGCCGTCGCGCAGGCCAGCGGCGCCGGCGCCGCGACGCTGGTCACGATACCTGTCGTCGACTACGTCGCCGCTGACAAGATGAGCGGTGACAGCTCCTGCTCCGGAGACGTGCGCAAATCCGGCAGTGACTACCTCAGCACGCGCTTCAAGAAGAACCAACCGCGCAGCGGCGGCACGCTGTCGATGACGCCGGACGCCACGGACGGCGTCGTGAGCCAGGACGAGTTCGTGAACTTCTTGAAGAACAGCGCCGGGTCGAGCCGCATCCTCATCTCACTCGACAACGAGCCCGATCTCTGGTCGTACACTCACGAGGAGGTGCACCCGGATCCGCTCACGTACGCGGAGCTCGTGAAGCGCAACATGGACTACGCCAAGGCGGTGCGCGCGGTGTGGCCGGAGGTCGCGATCACCGGCTTCGTCAGCTACGGCTTCGGCGGCTACCTGAACCTGCAAGACGCGCCCGACGCCGGCAACAACGGCGAGTTCATCGACTATTATCTGGCGCAAATGCAGGCCGCCGAGGCGGCTGCCGGCGCGCGCCTGGTCGACTATTTGGACCTGCACTGGTATCCGGAGGCGCAGGGCGGCAGCACGCGAATCACTGACGCGGGCAGCTCCAACGACCTCGTCGCGGCGCGCGTGCAGGCGCCGCGCTCGCTATGGGACGGCACCTACACCGAGAAGAGCTGGATCGTGGACGTCACTGGCGGTCCGATCAAGCTCATCCCCTGGTTGAAGACGAAGATCGCGAAGAACTACCCGGGCACCAAGCTGGCGTTCACCGAGTGGAACTACGGCGGCGGCGGGCACATCAGCGGCGCGATCGCGACGGCGGACGTGCTCGGCATCTTCGGACGCGAGGGCGTGGAGCTCGCGGCGATGTGGCCGCTCAATAAAAACGAGAGCTTTACGCTGGCGGCGTTCCAAATGTATCGCAACTTCGACGGCCAAGGCGCAGCCTTCGGGGACGTCTCCATCGCGGCGACGAGCAGCGACAACGCCAAGGCGTCCGTCTATGCCAGCTATGACGCGAGCGACCCGAGCCGCACGGTCATCGTCGCCATCAACCGCAGCGGCGGCGCGCTCAAGGCCGGGATCAAGCTCGCGCACTCGACGAGCTACGGCAGCGCCAAGGTCTACGTGCTGTCCGGCACCTCCAACAAGCCGAGCGCCGGTCCCAACCTCAGCGCGGTCGCGACCAACGCCTTCAACTACGAGATGCCGGCCTACTCCGTGTCGGTCCTCGTTCCCGCGCCGTAACGCTCGTCAGCTCGACGCGCGCTGCCGCGACGCGCGGGCCCTGCGTCGGAGCAGGGCCCGCCCCGCGCGCTCAGGGGTGGATTTCGAACGTCTGGCTGCCGCTCCAACCCGTGTGGAACGTGATGTAGGCGGCCTTGTTCGCCGCGTCGAGCGACACGAAGTAGTCCTTGCCGGCCACCAGCGCCGTGCCGTCCACGCTGACCTGCGGCTCGTCGCTCGAGGTGTAGTTCTGGACCAGCATCACCGGATTTTGCAGCGAGCCGCTCGTTAGCGCGACGCTGAACGTCAGCGCGTTGTCCGCCGCGTTGGCGAGCCACAGCGAGTGAATGTGATCATAGCCGACGGGACTCAGCGTGACCTGATCGGTGCGACCGACGCCGGCCAGACCTTTGCTGGCGATGCTGCCGACGCTGGCCGTCAGCTTGGCCTTCTGCACGGTCTCGATCTCGCTGACTTGCGCGAACACCGGCGCGTCGCTGTGCTTACCGAGCACCATCGACACCGAGTAGCTCTGATACGGGTAGCCTACCGCCTCCGCGTCGTCCCCGTACACGGGATACTTCCTCTGCCCCACGGCGCCGTAGTTCATGCCCCAGGCCAAGCGATGCGAGCTCGTGGGCTGCGTGATGTCGCAGCTGGCGTCGTCGCCGCAGAGCTCGTACTGATTCATTTGGTAGGGCCAATTCCAGGTGATCGGCATGAGCCCGGCCTGGCCGTCGGTCTTGATTTGGTTGGCCGAGGTCTTGCCCCAGTTTTCATAGGCCCAGTAGCCGCCGGCGTGGTGCTGTTCTTGGGTCTGCGTCTGCACCGCGCCCATCTCCGCGTCGCTGGCGTCCGCCCACTCCAGCACGTACGGCACGATGTTCGGCTTCGAGTAATCCCACGGGCTGTTCATGGTGACGGGCGCCTTGGTGGTGATGAATTTGTAGCGGTCGCCCCAGCCCACGCCGGAGACCACCGTCTTGCCGACGTTCTCGTCACCGTCCCAGGCGATGTCGCCGTATGGCGTACGCGCGTCAGCCTTGTATTTGTCGGCGGCCACCGCGCTCAGATCGTAGGTGATGGCGAGCACCGGGTTGTCACGCCCGGTGGCGAAGAACCAGCTGATGATCACGACCACGTCCTCCGCGCGCGGCCACTTTACGCGGTACTCGTAGAGCGCGTGATGCTTGCCGACGAACACCGGCTCGAAGGTGCCTTCGCCGTCCTGCGCGATGGAGCCGGTGAGGTCGTGGCTCACCGCGTAGCCCCAGCCGTTGTGCCCGTTCGCGCCGGTGCCGGTCGCGGTGCGTGTTTTACCGTCGTATTGGTAGGTGAACTGGCGCACATAGCCGCCCCCCACGCGCGCCATCGCGGCGGAGCGCGGCTGACAATGGGCGTCCGACCAGGCGAAGCGATCGGTCGCCTTCTTCGCGATCGTCACGTTCTCCGTGAAGACGAGCTCTGCGCAGCCGTCGCTCGACGCCCCGCCTCCGCTCGCCGCGCTGCCGCCGGTCGCCGCCGTGGCGCCGCCGGTCGCCGCCGTGGCGCCGCCGTTGCTCGCGCCACCGCGATTGGCAGCGCCGCCACGAGCGCTCGCACCGCCGCTGCCGCCTTGGCCGCCGCGCTCCGTGTTGCCCGCTCCGGCGGCGGCGCTGCCGCCGAAGCTCGGCGCCATCATCCCGGAGCCGGCGAAGGATCCGCTGCCGCCGAACGAAGCGCCGCCGACGCCAGCGCCAGCGCTCGACGCGGGGTCCATCCCGGCGCTCCCGCCTTCACCGGTCTTCGATTGCGGCTGACCGCCGCCGATGATGATCGGTTGTGACGCCGGCTCGGAACAACTCGGTATCAACGCGCCGAAGGCGAGGAGTGACAGCGCGATGCTGCCCACACCGAGCGTCGCTGAGCCGGCGCTCGCCGGCGCGAGAACGGCTCGTGACGCTGTCTCAGCGAGCGCTGGCTCGCGCGCCGTAGCCGCGCTTTCCCGGCCGAAAGAGCCAGGTGCTGCGCGGAGACGGTCGCTGAGCTTCGAGAACCATTCACGCGACGCTGGAGACACGAGTGCTTTCATTCCGCCGTTCCCTTCGATTCGGACGGAAACCTTGGCACGGCGACTCCAAACGGCCAGCATCCCATTCCACACGTGGGCGCACAGCCGCGCTCGCGCGACTACGGAAATCTGCAGCTCTGTGCGCTTATAACCCCTCGTAATCAGCCAATTTGCGCCGCGCGCCGCACACTCGATGGCGAGATTGTCACTCGCTCAACACGCGACGAAAATAATCAATCGTCGCCTTCAAACCATCATCGAGTCCCACCTTCGGAGACCAATCGAGCTTGGATTGCGCCAGGCTGATGTCGGGTTTGCGCTGACGTGGATCATCTTGCGGCAGCGGCGCGAACACGAGCTTGGAGCGCGAGCCCACCAGCGTGAGCACCTTCTCCGCCAGCTCGAGCATGGTGAATTCGCCGGGATTTCCCAGGTTGATTGGGCCGGTGAAGCCCTTCTCGGTCTCCATCACGCGCAGCATGGCTTCGACCAGATCGTCCACGTAGCAAAACGAGCGGGTCTGCTTGCCATCTCCATAGATGGTGATGTCTTCACCGCGCAGCGCCTGCACGATGAAATTCGAGACCACGCGCCCGTCGTTCGGGTGCATGCGCGGACCATAAGTGTTGAAGATGCGGATCACCTTGATGTCGACTTGGTGTTGTCGGTAGTAATCGAAGAACAACGTCTCGGCGCAGCGCTTGCCCTCGTCGTAACAGCTGCGCACCCCCACGGGGTTGACGCGCCCCCAGTAGCTCTCCGGCTGCGGATGCACCTCGGGGTCGCCGTACACCTCAGAGGTGGAGGCCTGCAAAATGCGCGCTCTCACCCGCTTCGCGAGGCCGAGCATGTTGATCGCGCCGTGCACGCTGGTCTTCGTCGTCTGCACCGGATCACTCTGGTAGTGCACGGGGGACGCCGGGCAGGCCAGGTTGTAAATGCGATCGACCTCCACGTAGAGCGGGAACGTCACGTCGTGGCGCATCGTCTCGAAGCGCGCGCTGTCCAGCAGCTGCTCGATGTTCCTGCGACGACCGGTGAAGTAGTTGTCGACACAGAGCACCTCGTGCCCCGCGCGGATCAGCCGCTCGCAGACGTGTGAGCCAATGAAACCCGCACCCCCGGTGACCAAAACTCTGTAACTCACGTCGCCTCGCTTTCGACCGCGACAATAGGCCTTGAGCGCGGGCATGGGTAGCGAGCACACGCTGCCGTCACGCCATTTACGGCCGCGGCAGCGGGCTCACAGCCGACCCTCGCGGTTGACGCCGTGCCGCGAGTCACAGGCGACGGCTACGGTCGTTGGCTGGGCCGTGCGGCGCGGCGCGTGCGTGGCCGCCGCGTGGCGTCCTTGCGCCGCCCCGGCGCCGGCGTGCTCGGCCGGCTCGGAGACCTGTCGAAATAGGCGCGATACCACGGGACCGTGCGCGCGAGCCCCTCCTCCAAGCCGAAGAGCGCGCGCCAGCCGAGCACCTCACGGGCGCGCGTTGCGTCCAGCGACTGTTCGATGATTTCGGAGCGCGCCTCGTTGAGGACGCGTGGCTCGAGCGTCGAGCCCATCGCCAGCGTGATGCGGCGCACCAGCTCGAGCACGGTGAAGTGTTCTTCGGTGGAGAAGTTGAAGGCCTGGCCGCGCAGCTCGGGGGCCGCCGCCAGCCGCTCGGCGAGCAGCAGATTCGCGGCGGCGCCGTCTTCCACGTGAATGTAGTCGCGCACGTACTTTCCGTCGGAGCGAATCACCGGCGCGTTGCCGCGCTGGAGCGAGCGAATCGTGCCCGGCACGATGCGGTTCCAGTTGAGGTCGCCGCCTCCGTAAAAGTTGCCGCAGCGCGTGATCGCGACCGGCAGCGCGTACGTCTTGGCGTAGCTCTGCGCGAGCAAATCAGCGCAGGACTTGCTGACGTCATAGGGGTGCTCACCGGCGAGCGGCACCGCCTCGGTGTAGGGCAGCGTCGCGCACGAACCGTAGGCTTTGTCGGACGACGCGACCACGATTTGGCGCACCTGGGGCGAGCGCCGACAAGCCTCCAGCAGCAGCCAGGTGCCGCGGATGTTCGTCTCGAAGGTCGACAGTGGGTTGCGATTGGCGATGGAGACGATGGTCTGCGCCGCCAGGTGGAACACCGTGTCGATCTCGAACTCCGCGAGCACGCGCTCGAGCAGCGGCGCGTCGCTGAGCTCACCGCGCACCACCTTCACGCGCGCCATGTAGCCGGACAGCACCAGCTCACTGCCCGGAATCCAATCGCGGACCAAGCACACCACGTCCGCGCCGGCGTCCACCAGACGCCGCGTCAACCAGCTGCCGAGTAGCCCCGTGGCGCCGGTCACCAGCACCGGGCGGTCCTGCCAAAAGCTCATGCGGCAGCGCTGCGCAAGGCACATGCCAGCGCCGCGCCGCGGAAATTCGCGCACTTATTTAGCGTCGCTGTTCGCGCCGTCAGCCGATTGGCGCAAAAAGCGTCCGAAATTCGGCAATGTTTGGCAACCGAGCTACACCCCAACGCGGCCATGAAGGGGATCATCCTCGCCGGCGGAAGTGGAACACGACTGCACCCGATCACGCGAGTGGTCTCCAAGCAGCTGCTGCCCGTCTACGACAAACCGATGGTGTACTACCCGCTGTCGGTGCTCATGTTCGCGGGCATCCGTGAGTTCTTGCTGATCTCCACGCCGCTCGACCTGCCGCTCTTTCAGCGGCTGTTGGGGGACGGTCATCAGCTCGGCATCGACATTCAGTACGCGGCGCAGCCCGAGCCGAAGGGTCTGGCGCAGGCCTTCGTGATCGGACGTGATTTCGTCGGCCGCGACAGCGCGAGCTTGGTGTTGGGTGACAACATCTTCTACGGCGCGGAGCTCGCGCGGCTGCTGCAGGCCAGCAGCGCGTCGGTCGACGGCTGCGTGCTGTTCGGCTACCGCGTAGACGATCCGGAGCGCTACGGCGTTGTCGAGTGCGACGCCGCCGGCAATATCCTCAGCATCGAAGAGAAGCCGAAGATCCCCAAATCTCGCCTCGCCGTGACCGGGCTGTACTTCTACGACAACGACGTGCTCGACATCGCCGCGGGCCTGAAGCCGTCCGCGCGCGGCGAGCTCGAGATCACCGACGTCAACAACACGTACGTCGCGCGCGGCAAGGCGCAGCTCAAAATTTTGGGCCGCGGCATGGCTTGGCTCGACACCGGGACGCCCACGAGCTTGTTGGAAGCCGCTCAGTTCGTGCACGTGCTGCAAGCGCGCCAAGGCACGCAGATCGCGTGCTTGGAGGAGGTCGCGTATCGCATGGGCTTCATCGACGCGGAGCAGCTGATGCGCCTGGCGGCGAGCTATGGCACGAGCAGCTACGCGAGCTACCTCAAGTCGGTCGTGCTGCCCTGAAGCGGCGCCAGCCGACCGCGCAAACACGGCAGAAAGCTCCGGTAAAAAGCAGTGAGCACGCTCAGAAACCCTCGAAGTATGCTGGTGACCGGCGGCTGCGGCTTCATCGGCTCGGCCTTCATTCGCTACCTGTTCGGCCCCGGCGGCTACGACGGCCTGGTCGTGAACCTGGACGCGCTCACCTACGCGGGAAACCCCGAGAACGTGGGCGAGCTCGCCGGGCACCCGCGTTACCACTTCGTCCACGGCAGCATCCTCGATCGCGCGCTCGTGGCGCGGCTGCTCAGTGAGCACCGCGTCGACACCATCGTAAACTTCGCGGCGGAGTCGCACGTCGACCGCAGCATCCACGCGCCGGACACCTTCATCCAGACCAACGTGGTCGGCACCTTTCAGCTCTTGGAGGCGGCGCGCGCGACGCCGGGCGTGCACTTTCACCATGTCTCCACCGACGAAGTCTTCGGCTCCCTGGGCGCTGAAGGCTTCTTCCGCGAAGACACCGCTTATCGGCCAAATTCCCCATATTCTGCGTCGAAGGCGGCGTCCGATCACTTGGTGCGCGCCTACGCGCACACCTACGGGCTGAGCACGACGCTGTCGAACTGCAGCAACAACTACGGCCCGTATCAGTTCCCCGAGAAGCTCATCCCGCTGATGATCTTGAACCTGCTCGAGGGCAAGCCGCTGCCGATCTACGGTGATGGCTCGAACGTGCGGGACTGGCTGTACGTCGACGACCACTGTGAAGCCTTGTGGTTGATCCTGTGCTCCGGTCGCGCCGGTGAGACGTACAACGTCGGCGGAGAAGGCGAGCGCACCAACTTGGAGGTCGTGCACGCGCTGATCAGCGTGGTGGCGGAGGCAGCGCAGCGTGACCGCGCCGAGCTCGAGCGGCTCTTGACCTTCGTCGCGGATCGCCCCGGCCACGACCAGCGCTACGCCATCGATTTCGGCAAAATCCGCCGTGAATTGGGCTGGTCGCCGCGCCACGACCTGGCGCGCGGCTTGAGCGACACGGTGCGCTGGTACATGGCCAACCCGGCTTGGATCCAGCGCGTGCGCTCGGGCGCTTACCGCGAGTGGTTGGCGACGAACTACGACGCGCGCTGAGCGCCGCGACGTGCGCTGAACGCGCCGCGACCCGCGTCGAGCGCGCTCAGCCGACTTGGAGCGGTAATCGACGGCGACCCCAGCGCCCAGGGCCGCTGGCGGCAAAGTGACCAGGGAGCTTGGCGCCACACGTCGGGCAACACGAACCGCGCAGCGCATAGTCGCGGATCTCGTACACGTCGCGCGTGATGAGGCGCGCGCCGCAGCTCGCGCAGCCCGTCGACTCCGCCTCGGGCCCGCGGATGTTACCGGCGTACACGTAGCGGAGCCTCTTGGCGCGCGCCTGCTCGCGCGCACGTAAGCAGGTCCGCGCCGGTGTGCGCTCCACCTCAGTGAGCCGATAATCCGGGTGAAATGCCGTAAAATGCAGGGGTACGTCGGGGCCCAGGTGCTCGCTGAACCAGCTCGAAAGCGCGTCGATCTCCGGCTCGGAGTCATTGTGACCGGGGATCAACAAAGTGGTCACCTCCAGCCACACGGACGTCTCGCGGCGCAGGTACTCGAGCGTCTCCAGCACCGGCGCGAGGCGCGCGGCGCACACCTTTTGATAGAAGCCGTCACTGAACGCTTTCAAGTCGACGTTGGCCGCGTCCATCGCGCGAAAGAACTCCGCGCGCGGCTCGGGCATGATGTAACCGGCGGTGACGGCGACGGTGCGCAAGCCGCGCTCACGGCAGGCGTACGCCACGTCGAGCGCGTACTCGGCGAAGATGACCGGGTCGTTGTAGGTGAACGCGACGCTCGTGCAGCCGGCCTCCAGCGCGGCCTCGGCGACGCGCTCGGGGCGCGCCCGCGCGGACAGCTTCTCGGTCTGCCGCGCCTTGGAAATGTCCCAATTTTGGCAGAATTTGCAGCCCAGATTGCAGCCCGCGGTGCCGAAGCTGAGCACGCTGCTGCCCGGATAGAAGTGAAAGAGCGGCTTCTTCTCGATGGGGTCGACGCAGAAGCCGCTCGCGCGTCCGTAGCTCGTCAGATAAATCGCGTCGCCGACGCGTTCGCGCACGAAGCAGAAGGCTTGCTGCCCGTCGTGCAAGCGGCACAGCCGCGGACACAGATCACACTGCACCCGACCATCGGCCAACGCGTGCTGCCAGCGTCCGAGCGCGTGGGTCGATTCGCTCACGACGCGCAGAGCTTAGCGCGGGATCAACAAACGTGACAGGTCGATGCCCGCGCCGGCGAGCGCGGCAGCTTGCAGCTCGGCCAGCTCTGCGATGCCCTTCAAGCCCAGGTCGACCATGCGATCGATGTCGCTGCGCGGCACGGCTTCACCCTCCGCCGTGCCCTGAATTTCCACGATCGCGCCCTCGCGCGTGGCGACCAAATTGAGATCCACGCGCGCGTCGCGGTCCTCCACGTAACACAAATCGAGCGCTAGCTCGCCGCCCACGTGCCCGACGCTCACGGCCGCGACCTGATCGCGCAGTACGGGACCGCGCAGAGCGCCACGCCGCTCCAGCGTCGCCATCGCCGCCGCCAGCGCGACGAAGCCGCCGGTGACCGACGCGGTGCGCGTGCCGCCGTCCGCCTCCAGCACGTCGCAATCGAGCGCTAGCGTACGCTCGCCGAGGCGTCCGAGGTCCACGGCCGCGCGCAGCGCGCGCCCGATCAAGCGCTGGATCTCCCGTGAGCGGCCGCTCAATGGCCGCTCGCGCCCGTCGCGATTCTCGCGCCGCTTGGGGTTGCTGCGCGGGTGCATCTGGTACTCCGCGGTGACCCAGCCCTGGCCGCGCCCGACCAGGAAGTCCGGCACGGAATCGTCCACAGAAGCGGTGCACAAAACCAGCGTGCCGCCGGCCCGGTACAGCACCGAGCCCTCGGACAAGCGATGGAAACCCACCGTCATTTCGACGGGGCGCAGCCTGGAGAGCTCGGGTCCGGAGCGCTTTGCGGGAGGCATGGGCACGGCTCGTAGCATGTTCGGCTGAAGCCACCAACGCGGCGCGCTACGCGCCGCCGTGCGCCGCGCGTGACGGCGCTCCGGCTCTGGCCCATGCTTCGCGCCGACCGGCGCCGTGTCGGTCCTCGCCGTTCATGAACCTGCCCTTATCGTCGAAGCACCGTGAATCCGCCGCCAGCGCGCCCGCCGTGCGCCTGAGCGAGCTCTTCTCCAGCTTGCAAGGCGAAGGACCCAGCCTGGGCTTGCCGGCGCTGTTCGTGCGTCTCGCGCTGTGTAACCTGCGCTGCCGTTGGTGCGACACCCGCTACACCTGGGATTTCGAGCGCTACGACTACGAGCGCGAGGTGTTCACGCTCAGCGCTGAGGAGCTCGTCGCGCGCATCGTGAGCTCTGGCGCGCGGCGCGTGATCTTCACCGGCGGTGAGCCGTTGTTGCAGCAGCGCGCGCTACAGCGCGTGATCGGCGCGCTGGATCCCGCGACGCAGATCGAAATCGAGACCAACGGCACGCTGGCTCCCGAAGCGGCGCTGCTCGCGCGCGTGAATCAGTGGAACGTGTCCCCCAAGCTGGCGCACGCGGGCGACGACGCCGCTCGCCGCATCCGACTGGAAGCGCTGCGCGCGCTGCGCCAGAGCGAGCGCGCCTTCCTCAAATTCGTGGTGGAGAGCGCGGGCGACAGCGAAGAAATCCTGGCGCTGGTTCGCGAGCTGGACTGGCCTGCGGAGCGCGTCTGCCTGATGCCGCAAGCGACGAGCGCGAGCGAGCTGACGCAGCGCAGCGGCTTCGTCGCTGAGCTGTGTCAGCGCGCGGGCTTCCGCTTTTCGCCGCGCTTGCACGTCCTGCTGTGGGGCGGCGAGCGCGGCCGGTGAACGCGGCGGGGCGCGCCAGGTCAGTACTGGTCGCCCCACACGACGAGCGCCGCTGACGTGTCCGGGTCGGTAATCAGCGGGCGCCGCGAGGTCTCCGCCGGCACTAGACGCTGCGCTTCACTCAGCGCGTGGAAGGTCGCTTGCCACAGCGCGCGCGTAGCGCTGAGCTCGCGCTCGGCGACGTCGCTGGCGCACGCGGGATCCACGTCGAGCGCGCACAGGGTCGGCGGCGCGCCGATCTGACCGCGCAGCAACCAGGCACCGAGCCGGCTGGAGTAGCGGTCCGCGAGGCTCGCCACCTGCGCGCGCGCGACGAGCGGATCGCGGCCGAGCGCGCGCGCGTACAGATCCAGGCCACTGGCGCCGCGCGGAATGCGCAGCCCCAACGCATCGAGCACGGTCACCGTCAGGTCCTCGAACGAAGAAGGAACCAGCAGCTCTTTTCCCGCCAGCGAGCCGCCCGGCCACTTGATCAAGAGCGGCACCAGCAGTCGGTCTTCATTGAGGGGACCTTTGGGATCGAACGGAAAATCCGGTGGTTCGCCGGGCGCGACGTCGCCCGTGAGCACGAGCAGCGTCTGGTCCCAGGCGCCGTGTCGCTTCAGCGAGGTGACCAGCTCGCCGAGCGCGGCGTCCTGCTTGGCGAGCGACGCATCGCCGAGCGCGTGCAGCCGCGCCCAGTCTTCTTCGGAGAGCCGCTTGATGCGGTGACGCCTGCCGCGCAGGGCGCCGATGATGATGCCACCCCGGCGCGGATCGATCGCGCCGCTGTAGTCGGTGGGCTTGAGCAGCTGCGCCTCTTCGCGGCTAAGGTCCCACGGCGGATGCGCGCCGCGCGCGTGAATCACCGCCAAAATCGGCGTCCCGTTGCCCTCGTCGATGGCCTGCTCGAGCCAGCGCGTGGCCCGAATGATGGGCTCGGCCGCCGGCAAATCCTTCACTGGCGAGACCGGATCGTAGAGATCCCAGCCCTGGTCGAAGCCGAACGGCGCGAAGGTGGTTGGCACGCCCGTGAACATCGCGGTGCGCCCGCTCGCCTCCTTGACGATCTCCGAGATGACGGGCAGCTCCGGCGCCAGACGCGAGCTCACGTCGACGAGCCCGTGCGCCGCCGGCGAGCGTCCGGTGAGCAGCGTCGCGACGACCGCCGCAGTAACGCTGCTCGGCGCGCGGTGAGCGCTCCACGAGGTTCCGGCGCGCGCCAGCGCTCCCCAGGTCTTCAACGCTCCCGTCGGACCCCAGGGCGGGATGCGCGCGCGCTCGCTCGACGCCATCACCACGACCACCGCGACGCGCGCGCGCGGCGGCTCCGGCGCGGCCTCATCGCGACGCACGATCACCGGATCGCCGAAGGCGACGCGCCCCCCGCGCGTCGCTTCCAGGGCGGCAAAATCGAGCCCGACCAGCGACGACGCGTAGGCGCCCAAATCCAGCGCGATGGGCGTCCAGGTGGCGCCATCGCCGCCGGCGACCCGGCGCGTCTGCAGCACGACCGGTGGCTCGCCATCACGGATCAGGCTCACCTGGGCCACCCCTTTGCCGGCGCCAAGCAGCCCCGCCGAGAGCTTCAACCGCGCGTCGGCGGACGGGCGCAGCCAGCAGCGGACGTGGGTCGGAGCGCGCAGCACCAGGCTCCTCTTGGGGACCTTGTCGAGCGCCACGTCGTCGACGATGTCCTCGAGCGTCGGCGCGGCGTAACGCGCCGGCTCCGGCTCCGGCTCGCCCAGCTTGATCCAGTCGATTTCGGCGAGCGCGCTCTTGGTAGCGCGCGGGGCGCCCGCGAAGCGCAGCACGATACGATGCCGGCCCCGGCCGAGCGCTGTGTTGCCGGCGGCGCTAGCGAGCACGCGCGTCTCGTCGCTGGGCACTCGCAGCGCGCCGAGTCGAATGTCGTCCACCGCGAGGTGGAGATAGCGCGCGGCGCCGCCGTGCACGCGCAGGATGATCGTCGGCTTTTGGATGGGTTGCTCGACCCACACGTCGAACCAGAGGTTCGCCGACTGCACCCGCTCGAAGCTCGCGCCCTCGCGATCGACGACCGAGGCCGTGTCCGGCGCGGTGATCGAGAAGCGCCGCCGCGCCTGCACCCCGGGCGTGCCGAGATCGAGCAAGATTCCGCGGTGATAGACCTGGCAGCCGTCGAGGTGCGCGGCGAGCTCGTAGCGGTCGCTCTTTCTGGCGCCGGGCGTGGACGCCAGCGCCGACTTCGTCGCCGCGCGCGACGTGATCGGCGCGGGGGACTCCTTCGACGCCTTCTTGCAGGACGCGAGGGCGAGCAGCGCCGCGATGGAACAGATGCGGCCCGCAATGCGAGCCAGCGCGAGCTGGCGCGGCATCACCGGCTCGGACGTGGAGGCGGGTGCGCACCCAGGCGGGCGCGCAGGCGACGGCCGGCGGGTACATCGACCTGCGTCGAATACGCCATGTCACCGCGGACGATCTTCACTTCGTGCGCGCCGGCGCTGGTCGGAACCGAGCGCCCGGGGCCACGACCCACGAACGTGCCGTCGACGTACAGTTGATCGGAGGGCTCGCCCATGACGTCGAGCATGCCGCGCCCAGCGCCAGGATCGACTCCGGGCGGCAGCTCCACTGGTTCGATGGTGATCTGCGGACGGCTCGGCGCGGCCGGCTCACGTACCGCCGCGATGATGGCCGACGGAGAAGGCGTGGGTTCCGTCACTTCCGGCGGCGCGAGCCAGGGCACGATCACGCGGCTTACTACCAAATATCCGGCGAGCGCGGCAGCGCCGGCGAGCAAAGCCGTACGCAGCACGGCGCCCTGCTGCGGCGCGGCATCAGCCGGCGGAGGCGTGGGCGTCGGCTGCGCAGTCTTCGCTTGGGTGGGGCGCTTCGCGGCCGTCGGCTCGCCGCTCGCGGACGGGGCGCGCACGGTCAGCACCTTGGGCGACTTAGCGGGCTTCTCTGCCGCCAGCTCGCTCTCCTGCGCCGCGTTCGCTTCGGCTTTGGGCGGCTCGGCAGCCGCCGGTTCGCTCGCCTCAGCCTTTTCTGCGGGGGCCGCGGGCTCGGAGTCACGCTCGGAGACGAGCGTGGACGCACCGGGCGCTCCTGAACGCGATGGATGCTCCAGCGTGACGACCTTCACCGCGGGTGGCTGCGCGGAGCCGTCGCTCGCGGACTCACCCTCCACCTCGCTCAAAAACGCGGGTGCTCCTGCGGAGACCAAGGTCGACGCGCGATGGTCGCGCGCGGCCGGCGCGGGGGCGGGCTCGACGGGGCCCAACGCCGGCGTCGGGGCCAAGTGCAGCGCGCTCTCGGCTGGCTCCAGGATCCGCCGCGGCTCCGGGCCGCTCACGGCGAGCGCTGGATCCGCGGTCTCCAGCTTCGTTGCGGCGGCTTCCGAGTCCTTTGCGGCGCTCGGCTCCTTTTCAGTCTCGCCCGCAGTGGACGCGCGCTCCACGCTGGCCGCAGGCGCGCTGACCGCCGGGATCTCGATGTCGTCGGCGAGCGCCGCGGCGAACACGTCGGCGATGCTGGGCGACGGCGCGTCCGCCGCGTTGGGCATGCGGAACACCGGGCGCACGCCGAAGCGCGAGCCCTGGTCGGGACGCTCTTCCGCAGCGCTGGCTTCCTCGGCGAAAGAACCCAGCCCCATCAGCGTCGCGTCGCGTTGCGGGCCCGAGCCAGTCGACGAGCCCGCAGCCGCCGCGGCGGGCGCGGGCGCCGCGGGGGGGCCCGAATCGGCGAGGTCCGCAAAGAGCGACTCCGTGTCCTCGGCTGCCGGTGAAACGGCCGGCTTCGCCGCTGCCGGCGCCGATCCCAAATCCGCCTCCGCCTTCTGCGTGGGCGGCGCCGCGGCTTCCGACGGAGGCTGCTCGACCACCGCGGGCAGGCTGCGCGGCTCGGTCTCGACTTGGAAGCTGAACCACGCGGCATCCTCGGCCGGCGGCTGCGACGCGCGCTCGAGCGACGAGCTCTGCGGCTGCGCGAGCGGCCGCGGCGCAGGCGGCGCGGCTGCCGGAACGGCGTCCGAGACGACCTCGCTCGAGGCGCGCGTTCGCGATGCCACCGCCAGCTCCGGCGCGGCCGGCGGCTCTGACCAGCCGGTATCCGCGCTGGCCGGCGCCTCGCGGCCGCGAGCGCGCTCGGACACGCGCGACGGCTCCGCGGGCGTCTCCTCCACCTCGCTCTCCGCCTCGGCGGGCTGCGGCGCGGAGCTGCGGCTCTCATCGGCTTGCACGTGCTTCACCGCGCCCCGGCGCGCCAAATCAGAGAGCACGGCTTCGAGCAGCCACGCCGACGCTTCGCCGCTCAGCAATAGATCGCGCGGCGCGTCGCCAGCGGCCAAGCGCTTCACCAGCCGCCGCGCCGTGTCCGGCGTGCAATCCAAGTACGGGCTCACCAGCTCGAGCTCGAGCTCCACCTTCGTCACGCGCGGCAAGCGCTCGGCCGTCAGCGCCGCCAGCGCCGCACGCGCGCGCTTCACGGGCTCGTCGAACAGCTCTTGCAGCGAGCCCTCCAGCTCACCGCGACAGGGCGTGGTGTCCGGCTGCACCACGAAGCGCCCGGCGCCGACACCCAGCAACGCCGCGAGCACGGGCGCGCCGCGCTCGAAGCTGCCGTCGCTCGCGCTGCGCGTGATCGAGCGCAGGCGCCCTCCGCGCACGTGCGCCTCGTACAAATAGACGGCGTCGCGGATGGTGACCGTGGAGTCGGGGCACCATTTGCCGACCAGCTCCAAGACGAGCCGCGGCGTAATCCCATCCAGGCGGCCGCGCACCTCACCGCCCACGCGCAGGCGTTGCTCGATGCGCGCGCGCGGGCGCAATACTTCGCGCACACGCTCCACGACGGTGGACGCCGTGGCTTCCTTACGCAGATAGCCGTCCGCCGTCGCGCCGAGCTCACGCACGCGCTGCAGCAAGTCCTCTTTCCACGACAGCAGGATCACCGGCACGTCGCGCACCGCGACGTCGCGCTTGATCTCGTGGCACAAGGAGAAGCCGTCGCGCCGCGGCATCAGCACGTCGCTCACGACCAGGTCGGGCCAGCTCTCGAAGACGCGCTCCAAGGCGCGCTCGCCGTCGTGCGCCTCGAGCACCTCCGCCCCGACGGCCTTCAGCAAGCCGCTCAGAAACCACACTACGGCGGGATCATCGTCCGCGATCACGATGCGCCGGCCCTTGAGCGCCACGTCGTCGGCGCCGCGCGCTGGCTGAGAGCCTCGCTCGCCAGCGCGGCGATCGTCGTTGACCCAGGGCGCGAGCGGGATCGCGCCTTCGGGCCCATACGGCTGAAAACGCAGGTTTCCCGCGGAGCGCAGCGTCACGAGCTCGCGCACGCGGGCGACCGCGCCCCACACGGCGCCCAGCACGTCCGCGCCGTCACCGAACTGCACCCGCGCCGGACTCCGCGACTCGAGGCTCTCGATGAGGCCCTTCTTCACCTCCGCCGAGATGCGCTCCGCGAGCTCCTCCACGCTCAGCTCTCCCAGCGGCTCGCTCTGCGTCCGCGAGCGCTCGGCCAGCTCGCCGAGCTCGAGCAGCGCGCGTCGCAAGATCTCCGGGCTCACCGGCTTGGCCAGCACGCGATGCGCACCCGCCGCCGCGAACACCGCCGCCGCTTCGGGCGTAGCGAAGCTACCGACGCCGATCACCGGCGAGCGCTCGATCAGCGGATCCGAGCGCAGGGCAGCGAGCAACTCCTTGGCCGCGCTCTCGTCGAGGTCGAGCACGATGGCGTCGGGCGCTGACGTCCGCGCCAGCTCCATGAAGCGCTCGGCATCTTGCGTGCGCTCGAGCTCGAAGTGCGCCCCAACCTCCGCAGCGAAGGCGCTCGCCAGCGTCTGCGGCCCGAAGACCAATACGCTAATCGGCGCGGATCGATACCCGAAAACGGCTTCGGCCGGCGGACTGACCTGTCTCACGTTGGGTGCACCGAGCACCAGCGACGGCAGCAGGTCCAGGCCGCGCGCGACCTCTTTCAACATCACGGGTGAGGGCCCACTGCGAGGCGCCTTACGCAGCGTGCGCTCGGCCTCCGCGAGCACCTCGGCGACGCTGGCAAAGCCGAGCACGCGCGCCGACGACGCCAGCGCGTGCAGGCGGCGCAGCATGCCGTTCAAGCGCTCGCGCTCGGACGGGGCCTCGCCCAGCTGAACGAGCCCAGAGCGCAAAACTTCGAGGCGCCGCGGCAAACTAGCGACGAACTCACCGCGCGCGTCGGTGAGCCGTGCCTCGTCGTCGTCGCGGGCGGGTGGAAACCCGACCATGTGCCGGGCCTACCACAGTGCGTTCGGCGCGCCGAGATTTTCGCTCAATTCGGCCCGGCGACGAAAAACCCACACCGTCTCCATTTCGTCGCCGCTCACGCGCGTGCAGCGCTGCTCACGCGCCAGCGGCGTTCTCGAGCGCGCGTTGCACGAGCAGGGCGACGATCTCCGGATCGGCTTCCTCCGCGTCGTCGAGCATGCTCGCGGCGTCGAGCATCGGCACGCCCGCGATGTGGCAGGCGTGGTCGAGCGTCTCGCGCAGGTCGTCTTCCAGCGTAGCGAGGGCCGAGCAGCCCGGCAGCACCACCGCCCAGAACGGCGCGTACGCCTCCACCAACGGCACGCCCAGCACGTCCAGGTCCACCGAGTCGCCGAGGCGCAGCGTCGTGAGCAGATGCGGGATGGGCGCGCCGGGCACGGCTTCCGTGGGCATCACCGCCTCCGCGATGCGCGCGAACGCGGCGGCCACGCTGAGCAGCCGGCGCGGCGACGCGGCGATGGCGACGCGGCCGCCGTCGCGAAAACCAGCGCGCATGATGCGCTTCGTGAGCGCCGCCAGCACTCCGAGCCGATCCGGATCCGCGAGCTCCACGCGACGGCTGCCGCCGGCGATGCGGCGCAGCGCGCCGGAGTGCAAGAGCGACTGCACGGCGCGCAAGATCTCGAGATCCAGCGCCGGAAGCTCGTCCAAGAGCTCGCTCAGGGTACGCGGCGTCACCAGCATGGCCAAGATCATGCTGTGGACCTCGGACGAGTCTGGTCCCGGCGGGATCAGCGTGACGAGCGTGTCTTCGCCGAGCGAGAGCGCGTTGGCGAGCTCCTGCGCTTCGTCCAGCTCGCGGATGCCGTCCATCAGCAGCAGGTGCGCCGGCTCCGTGATCCTGCGCAGCAACGGCGCGCCCGCGCCGACTACGAACGAGAACGTACCTTCGCGTTCGCCGAGCAGCCGATACAGCGCCTTGCGTCCCTCCAAGCGGCGGTACAGCGCGTCCATCACCTCGCCCTCGACGAAGCGCACCTCGCCAGCGCCGAGCGGCGTCTGCAGCGTGAGCACGCCGCTGCGCCGGTTCGCGCTCAGCAGCTGGATCAGATCGAGGATTGAGACCTGCGCCAGATCACCGCGGAAATCGCTGGCCTCCGGCACGATGGTCTGCGAGCGGCTGGGCAGCGCGTGCACGCGGCGCGCGATCGCTTCGGCGTCGTCGCGCGAAAGGCTGCGCGCATCGCTCGGGCTCGGCTGCGAGGTCAGGCGAAACCAGGGCAAATGCGAGATGCCCGCGGCCTCACTGCGCACGCTGTCCAAATCGAGCGCCAGGCGATCCGAGACCAGCACCACGTCCGGCAGCGCCCGCCGCGCGCGTAGGATCGCGCTCTCCAGGTCGTCGGCGATCCAGACCTCCAGCCCGCGCGCGCGCAGCTTCGAGGCCAAGACTCCGAGCTCGTCCACGTCGGGCTCGATCAGCAGCACCGTGCGCGCCATCAGTCCAGCAACCTCAGCGACGTGAGCTCGCCCAGGCGCGCGAGCAGCGCGTCGGCGAGCAAGGGATCTGCGGCGTGAACCGCGCGCACCAGGCCGGACTCCGAGCGGCCCGCGAGCACGTAGCAGACGTGCTGCGCCACGATCACGAGCACGTCCGCGTTCTCCGCACCCGGGACGTTCGACACCTCGACGACGTCGAGCTTCACGCCTTCGAGATCACGCGTGACCTCGGCGCGGACGGCGCCGCCGATGCTCATGCCCGCGTGCTGCGTCGCGATCACGCGCGTCTCGCCGCCGCGCGCGGCCTCGCGCACCGCGGCCACGGCGATGCCGACGGCATCCATCGCCGGCAGCTCGATGTAGCGCGGATACTCGAGCTCGCTCCGCGCGCGTGAGGAGCGCACGGCGACGTGCGCGAGCAGCGCGTCGAGCAGCTCCACGAAGCCCAGCGGCTGCAGGTGAAACGTCTCCACCACGGACTTTTCACAGGCGTCCGCGCGGTGCTTGGCGACCCGCAGCAGCCGCGACAAATCCAGCCCATCGTGCGGAAAATTGGCCAGGCCCATGGCCACCTCGAAGGGCCCCGCGGCCTCCAGCTGCTCCAGCACTCGGCGGCGACAAGCCTGCGCGCCCAACCCGCCCGTCTCCGGCAACAACAGGTAAAATTCGTTGGCGTCCACGCGTGCCAGCACGTCGGTGTCGCGTACGGCGGAGAGCACGCGCTCCGCGGCGTCGACCGTCGGCTCGCGCGCGAACGACTCGTCCTTGGCGCGCGATTGGACCGCGATGGTCGCGAGCGCAAAGCGCCGCCCGTGACGGCGGGCGACGTCGATCTCGCGGCCCGCGACGTCCACGAAGTACGCGAAGGTGTACGCGCTCGACTCCGGATCTTTCATCGCGCCGCGGCTCGACTGCTCGCGCGCCCCGATGAAGGCGAAGGCCAGCGTGATCGCCGAGGCCGCGACGGCGAGCAACGCCTCGCTGCTCGCGGGCGCGTCGAACAGCACCAACCCGAGCTGCTCGCGCCGCAGCGCGAGGCGCATCACCTCCAAGCGCTCGGCGCTCGCGTAGCGCAAGAGCTCGAGATCGTCGCAAAACGCGGGCTCCGCGCCGGACGGCCCGAGCAGCGCCGCTTTCAAGAGCTGCCGCGAGGCGTCGCTGGCGCACAGATACACCAGCACGCGCCGCGCGCCGAAGCGTCGCCTCAAGACGCTGGTCAGGCGCTCCGCCGCCGAGCGGCGCGTGGGCGCATCAGTGAGCTCCGCGATTTCCGCGCACAGCGCCGAAGCCGCGAGCTCTCCGGCTTGCCCTTCCGCGATGCGCGCGCGCTCGGCCAGCTCACCGCGCCGCTGCCGCACCTCGGCGAGGGCGGTCAGCACCTCGTCGCCGGACAGCGGTAAAACCAGCGTACCGTGGCTGCCGAGCGCCGCCGCCTGTACGCCGAGCTCCAAGCGATCCGGCCGTGTGATGGCGAATACGGTGGTGCCGGGAGACAGCGCGCGCACGTGATGGACGACGGCGAGCCCCGCGTTGCCGCCCAACGTGACGTCGATGAACGCCACATCCGGAGCCTCGGACGAAATGCGCGCCAGGCCCTCCGCCAAATTCGAGCCCACGCTGACGCGATCGTTAGTGTGCACGAGCGCGCGCTGAATCAGCGCGATCGCTTCTTGATCAGCGGCGATCGCCACCACGCCGAGCTCTTCGTTCGCGACGCTGGACTTGGGAAGTCGCGACGGCGGGCGCGGCGCATCATCGCTCGTTGGGAGCTCGTGATCCTGCACGTGAAGAGGCAGTCTATCCTCAATCAGCGGCAGAGCCGCGACGATTCACTTGCCGCCGATTGTCGGACAGCGTGACCCGCGCTCGCACCGCGAAGCACGCGGCGCGCGCGGCCGCTGCCGGCTACTTCCCCTCGCCCTTACGGCCCACGGCGGCCAGGGCCGTTTGCGCAGCCTCGAGACTCACGCCCTGTAAACAGATGGTTTTGTTGCGGCCCGTCGCGCCACGCAGCAGCTCCACCCGGCCGCGCGGCAGGCCAAAGAAGGCCGCCAACGTGCGCACCAGCTCGGCATTGGCCTCGCCGTCTACGGGCGGCGCGGCGATCGCGACCTCGAGCAGGCCGTCGGCGATCGCCACGACCCGGCTCTTGGACGCTCTCGGCTTGACGCGCACTGCCACGGTAACGCCGCCGGGATGAGCGCGCAGAAGGTCGGACACGGGCGGGAGTATAGCGGGCGCGGTGGCCTTCGCGGCCGCGTGATATAGCGCCCAGCATGCGCCGACCGCTGCTCTTGAACGGGTTCATGGCCACCGGCAAATCCACCGTGGGCCGTCGCTTGGCCGAGCTCGCGCAGCGCGACTTCATCGACCTCGATCAGCGCATCGAGGCCGCGGCCGGCTGCACCATCTCCGAGCTCTTCAGCCGCGACGGCGAGGCCGCGTTCCGGGAGCTCGAGCGTCGCACGCTGGCCCAGGCGCTCGACGCCCCGGGCGCGCCGGTCATCGCGCTGGGCGGCGGGGCGCTAGCGCAACGCGCGACGCGGCTCGACGCGCTCGAGCGCGCCGTAGTCGTAACATTGGAGGCGGAGCCCGACGAAATCGTGCGCAGAGCGGCTGGCGAGACTCGCCCGCTGCTCGCCGCTCCGGACCGCGCGGAGCGGGTTCGCGAGCTGCTCGCGCAGCGCGCCAGCGGCTACGCCGAAGCCCACGCGCGGCTTCGCACGGACGCGGGCGCCGTTGATTCGGTGGCTCGCGCGGCGCTCGATGTTTGGCGCAGCGACCCCTTGGTCGTCGCAGCGGGCGAGCAATCGTACAGCGTCGAAATCGGCGCTGGTTTGTTGCAGGCGCGCGTGCCATCCGCGTTGGGTCGTCCCTCGCAGCTCGTGGTGGTGACGGACGAGAACGTGTGGCGCTTGCACGGCGAGCGCTTGCGCGCGGCGCTCGGTGAGCGCGCGGCGACCGTCGTCGAGCTCCAGCCAGGCGAAGAGCACAAGCACATCGGCAGCGTGGAGCGCATCTGGCGCGCGGCGCTCGGGGCGGGCGCTGATCGGCGCTCGCGCGTGCTGGGCTTCGGTGGCGGCGTCGTCACGGACATCGCCGGCTTCGCCGCCGCGACGTACATGCGCGGCATCGACTGGGTCGGCGTACCGACGACGCTGCTGGCGATGGTGGATGCATCGGTCGGCGGAAAAACGGGCGTCGATTTGCTGGCCGCCAAGAACGCCGTCGGCGCCTTTTGGCAGCCAAAACGCGTGATTTGCGACGTCGAGGTGCTCGCCACCGAGAGCGCGCGCGGAGTCCGCAGCGCGCTCGCCGAGGTCGTGAAGACCGCCATCATCGGCGATCCGGAGTTGTTGGAGGTCCTGGAGGCGCAGCCGGATCGCGCGCTGGCGCGCGACAGCGCGCACCTCAGCGACGTCGTGCGCCGCTCGATCCGGGTGAAGGCGCGCATCGTCAGCCAGGACGAGCGCGAAGCTGGGCTGCGCGCCGTGCTCAATCTGGGTCACACGGTCGGCCATGCGCTGGAGGCCGTCGCCGGCTATTCGCGGCTGGCTCATGGCGAAGCCATCAGCCTCGGTCTCGTCGCCGCGCTGCGCGTCGGCGTCGCGCTGGGCGTCACGCCGCGGCCGTTCGCAGCGCGGGTCGAGGCCCTGCTGGCGCGGCTCGGCTTGCCGCACGACCTCGCGAGCGAGCCGCTCGAAGACGCGCTCGCGCTGATGGGCCATGACAAGAAGCGCGCGGGGCAGAAGGTGCGCTTCATCGTCGCGCGCGGCGCCGGCGACGTCGACATGCTCGACCTCGAGCTCGTTGAGCTGCAGCGCATGGTGCGCTCCTTAGCTGCGTGAGCGCGCTCCGCTTACATAAGCGCCGCCGCCAACAGTGCCCGCTTTCGTCCCCGCATTCAGCGAACTCCCCCACAATCTTGGCGGCAAAAGAGCGAGCAGACTAGACTTCGAACCTCTGGCAGCAAGCAGTGCGGCTGACCGAGGTTCTGATGAATTGGCTGCGGAATTCCCTGTCCGTTCTCGGCGTCGCCGGGCTGTGCGCCCTGGCCGCACCGGGTTGTCAAGAGAACGAGAGCATGTTGGTCATCGTCGGCGTCCTCGCCGTCGAGACGACGAACTGCCTCGCCAAGCCCGAGCGCGGAGCGACCCTGCGGGCCGGTGGCACGCTGGATACCGCGCTGGCGGGCAGCTACCGCGCGGCGCTGCTGGTCGGTAGTCAGCTCACGCAGCGCGGCTCACGCGAGCGCTTGCGGACCGAGACCGCGCGGCTGTCCCTGGAGGGCGCCGAGGTCACCCTCACCGACGCCGGCGGCGCGCTGATCGATCTTGGCGCCGACACCGCGAACCCCTTCTCCACGCTCGGCACCGGCTTCGTCGATCCAGCGGGCGGCACCGATCCTGGCTTCGGCGTGATCTTCGTGGACGTAGTGCCCGCGGCCATCAAGGACGCGGTGACCAGCGTCACTCACGGCGACGGCATCGTCGTGGCCAAAATCCGCGCTTACGGCACCACGCTCGGCGGGCAAGAAATCGAGTCGGGCGAGTACACGTTCCCGCTGCGCATCTGCAACGGCTGCCTCATCAGCTATCCCAACACCGCCAACAGCGCGATGCCGGGCAACGACTACGTTTGCCAATCCAACTTGCCGATGGCCACGACGTCGCCCGTCTGCTTCCTCGGTCAAGACGCGGTGGTGCCCTGCACGGTGTGCGCTGGCTCGTCCTATGTCTGCGCCCACCCCTGCGCCAACTGTTCCATCCGCGCCAACATGACGAACGACCAGAAGTGCATGGAGCAGAAGCCCGCGTCCTGCCAGTGATCGCCCGCGCGCGCTCAGCGCGTCGGGCTAGCGCACGGCGAGCTCCGACCAGGACGGGCGCCGCGCTGCTGCTCGCCGCCCTCGCCACGGCGCATGGCGCGCAGGCGGCGCCGCAGTGGAACGCAGCGCTGAACCCTGCCGGATGCCTGCTGGGTGATGACAGTAACCTCTTCGATCGCGCGGCCTTCTGCGGCAGCCTCCGCGGAGACGTGCTGTTCTTTCGTCACCGCGCGCGCGACTGGGGCTTGGGCCCGTATTTTTCGGCGGGCAGCGCGGCGTTCGAGGATCTCCGACTATCGCTCGGCGCGAGCGCGCTCGTGCCCGTGGTCGAAGATTTCCCGCTAGTGATCTCGCTCGGCCCCCTGCTGCGGGACGGCCGCCACCCCGGCGTCTCGGCCCAGCTGTTCGGCGGCGTTCGCAGCTACAACTTCCACGGCTCGTACAACCTCGCGTTCGGCGCGACGCTGGGCTTCGAGCGTGATTTCAGCGCGGACGCGCGCAACGTACTCAGCGTCGGCCTCCACGTCGACGCCTTCGTCTTGGCGCTCCCCATATTGCTGCTCAGCGGCGCGCTGCGCTGAAGCAGCGCCTCAGCGCTCCGCCGGAGAATGTTCGTCCGGCGTGCCGTGTTGCGCCGCGCTGGGCTCCTCCAGCGCCGCGTCGATGCGCTGGAGCAGCGCGCGCAGCATCTCCTTCGAGCGCTCTTCTGCGCGCTGCCGCGCCGCGCGCTCTTCCTCGAGATCGTGCGCGAGCGCCAGAGCCGCGAGCACCAACGACTGCGAGGACATCTGACGGCCCGGCCCTGTCAGCGCGCGCAAACGCGCATCCACGATGTCAGCCAAGCGTCGCAGCTCGACTTCATCGGCCGAGGCGAGGACGCGGTAGCTCTGACCGCCAACTCGAAGCTCGACCGGAGTGCCCATTGATGTGGGCGTACCGTATCATTCGAGCCCTGGCATGGAAATGCCTTTAAAACGCGAGCGACGGAGCTGCATCGCGCGCGCCGATACGCCCCGCTCCCAGAGCACCGCGGTGGCCTACGCTCCACGAAGCGGCAGGTTCTCCACAGAGTTGCCCACAACATCCCGTCCGAGCAAACGCGCCATCGTCCACTCCAGCCGTTGAGAAGCGCGCTCCACGAGCGAGCCCACCCCTTCGGGCTCAGCGACACAGACCTCCAGCGCCAGAGCGTGCGCGCAGGCGACCGCGCACGCGGCCGTCATGTCCGCCGCGCCGACAGGCGCCACGCCGCCGCTGCCAGACACTGTCGCGAGCGCTTCCCCGAACAACCGAGCGAGCGACCCCGTGTCGTGCGTCGCGTCGAAGCGAATCGCCACCCGCACGAGCAGGGGTTCGCGCGCGACCGCTCGACACCACCGCAGCGACAGACCTCCGTCACCCGCGAAGCATGCGCTGCGAAGCCAAGCGACAGCTGCCCCGTGAGCAGCGACGAGCGCGTGCTCGACATCATCGAAACATTCGTAGAACGTCGTTCGCCCCACCCCAGCGAGCGCCACGATGCGCGCGACCGTCAGCGGCTCCGTCTCCAGCGCCGCCCTCACCGTCGCCCGCACCACTCGCTCCCGCTGAGCGCGAAACCGCGCGACCGTTGGCAGGTCTCGGTCGTAGCGCCCTCGTCCGGGAGCTCTCAGCATTAG
>CBINHN010000013.1:0-139423 GCA_966250485.1 uncultured Sorangium sp.
CACCTCCGCCAGCGCGCGCTCGGCTTCGCCCGCCACGAAGCTTGCCACCGCGTGGCACAGCCGCACGCTCGGCTCCGCAGGCTCGGCGCACGCTTCGGCCACGGCCAGGGCGTGATCCCAGGCGCCCGCTTGCAGACATTGCTGAGCAATGAACACGACCTCAGCGGCGCTCGCGCCGCTGAGTGCCTCGCGCAGCAGCTCGGGAGGCGCGACGTAGGCGTCGGGTTGGACCTTCAGTTGAAGGCCTCGTCTTCGCGCAGCGCGAACGGCGCGATGCTGGCAGTGAAGCGCTCGCCCGCGTCGGTCACCATTTCATAGCTACCGCTCATCGAGCCGAACGGCGTCTTCAGCGGGCAGCCCGAGGTGTACTCGAAGCTCTCGCCGCTGCGCAGCACCGGTTGCTTGCCGACCACGCCCGCGCCGCGCACCTCTTCTACGTGGCCGTGCGCATCCGTGATGATCCAGTGTCGGTTCATCAGCTGCACCGTCTCCGCGGCTTCGTTCTTGATTTGGATGGTGTAAAGGAAGAACCACTCCCGCTTCTTGGGGTCGGAATGGCCCGCCGAGAAACGAGCTTGCACTTTGACCCGCACGCCGCGGGTGACGATCTCCGAGCTAGACACGCGCCTAATGTAGTCCATCCGGCCCGGCTCCGGATGGGCCGCGCGCTCAACGCGGCAAAGCAGGGTAACGACTGAGGCGCTCGCGCAGCGGCTCCGCGAGCAGCGTGCGGCGCCAGCCGGCCAGCGCTTCCACGGCCTGCTCTAGCCGGCCAGCGGCGACGGCCGCGTCACGAAGCCGGCGCATGATGCGCCCGGGCAGCGCCAGCTCGGGTGCCACGGCGAGCTCGGTGCAGAGCTCGGCGCGCACCGCTTCCAACCAGCCCGACGCCAAGATCTCCGCCGCGGTAGCGTAGGGCGGCGGCTCGATGGCCACGAAGTCGCTGCTCTTGGCCTCAGAGGTGGCGCGACGGATGCCGGCCACGAGCTGTTTGCCGAACTGCTGCACGGTGCGTCGTGGAACGGCGCGCAGCCCCGAGAGCTCGTCGAGCGTTACGGGGCGCCGGCTCGCCAACGAAAACAACCCCTTGGTGTCCGGCGCGAGGTCGCGCTGCTCGAGCTCCAGCGCGTTGTACCAGCCGATCAGGTAGCGAAGCGCGGCCTGCCCCTCCGGCTCGAGCTGCCAGGCGTTGCGGAACGCCTCGAGCGTCAGCGCTTGCGGCGGCTCGCTCGCCGGCAGCAGCGTCTCCTGTGACGCGGCGATGACGATGTCGACGCGGCCGAGGCGCCCCGCGCGCTCGAGCAGCCCGGCGTAGAGCGCCGGCAGGTGCGCTACGTCGGCGGCGGCATAAGCGAGCTGCGGCTCTGGCAAGGGCCGCCGGCGCCAATCATCCGCTTGATGCGTCTTTTCTCCGCGCTCGCCGAGCAGGCGGTATTTCAAGTACGCGAGTGAGGTGGAGTGCTCGACGGTGGTGAGCGCCCAAGCCACCTGCGTGTCGAAGAGCCGGGGAGGAGACGTGTCGAGGTGCGCCGACAGCAGGGGCACGTCCTGCTGTCCGGCGTGCAACACCCAGGTGCGGCCAGGGGAGCCGAGCACCTTGCCCAGTGACCGCAGATCCGTGAGCTGGAACGGGTCGACCAGGTACACCTCGCCGCCGCCGCTCAGCTGCAGCAGGCAGAGGCGTACCCCCTCGCGCGTGGAGTCGAACTCGGTATCCAAGTAGACGACCGGCGCATCCGCCAGCTCGGTGCACATCCGCGCGAGACCCGCCGGGTCGTCGATGAGCTGCATCCGCCGCGTGGTAACACGCCGATCTCAGCTCGTCGCCGCGCGCGAGCGCCACACGCGAAATCAACACTGGTCAGTGGGCCGGCCTATGTGGTACGTGGCGGCTCATGGTGCGCGTCGTCGCTTGACACTGCGAGCGACCTATACGACCGAGAGCCTTCCACGTGCCTGCCTGTTACTTCGACGTCGACGGAACCCTGGTCGGGACCAACCTGGTCCAGCCCACGCTTTTTTACTTAGCCAATCAAGGCACGCCCGTGCAGAGCGCGCTGCGGCTCGGGCGCCTGCTGGTCGGCGCGCCGCGCATGGCGATCGCGGAGTTGTTCGATCGCCGGACCTTCAACGAGCTGCTGTTCTCCGCCTACGCGGGCATGAGCGAGGATCGCCTGGAGCTCCTCGGCGAAGAAGCATTTCGGAAGGTGCTCTTGCCTTCGCTGTTCCCGTCCGCGAAGGGCTTGGTCGAAAAGAGCCTCAACGCGGGCCACGAGGTGGTGTTCGTGTCCGGCGCGCTCGAGTGCGTGGTGCGCCACCTGGCGAGTCACCTCGGCGCCACCGAAGTGATCGCGAATCGCCTGGAGATGAAGGACGGCATCGCGACGGGCAAGTTGTTGCGCCCAGTCGTGGCGGGCCCGGAGAAGGCGCGCATCGTGCGCGATCACGCGCGCTCCAAGGGCTACGACCTCGACGAGTGCTTCGCGTTCAGCGACAGCTACTCGGACGTGCCGATGTTGAGCGTGGTCGGGCACCCGGCCGCCGTTAACCCTGACAAACGTCTGGCTCTGCTGGCCAGAGCCTACAGCTGGCCCAGCTTCGATTTGCGATGAAGCCGCTGAGAACCCGCCGCCAATGAACCATCCCTGCCTCGTCACTCTCGAGCGTGATAGCGCTCCGCGCGTTTTGTTTGCTGGTGATCGCCTCGTGGAGGTCGATCTGCCGCCGGGGACGCGCTGCATTTACCCGAAGCCGCCGCTCGCGCCGATCCGCGACGTGGACGCCGCGATCCGCTACGCGATCAACCACCCCGTCGGCTCCGAGCCGCTCTACGCGCGGCTGCGCCCCGGCATGAAGGTGACCATCGCCATCGACGACATCTCGGTGCCGCTGCCGCCCATGCGCCGCCCGGACGTGCGCGAGCGCATGCTGCGCATCGTGCTGGAGCTGCTCGCCGATCACGGCGTGGAGGACGTCGAGATCGTGATCGCGACGGGCATCCACCGCCGCTTGAAGGCGCAGGAGGTGCGGCACATCGTCGGCGACAAGATCTTCGAGGCGTACTGGCCAGAGCGCCTGTACAACCACGACGCGGAGGACCGCCGCAACATGACCGTGATCGGCCACACCGATCACCACGAGCCGCTGGAGCTGAATCGACGCGCGGCCGAGAGCGACCTGCTGATCTATTGCAACGTGAACTTCGTGGCCATGAACGGCGGCTACAAGTCCGTCGCGGTGGGGCTCACCAGCTACGAGAGCCTGCGCTCGCACCACAACCCGCACAGCATCCGCGGCTCCGACAGCTACATGGATCCCAAGGGCTCGCAGCTCGCGCACGACATCGGCCGCATGGGCAAGGTGGCGCACCGCGCGCTCAAGATCTTCAACATCGAGACGACGGTGAACAATCGCATGTTCGACCGTAACCTCGATTTTTTGTGCAAGAACGAGGACGACCTCAACGGCAAGGAGCGGCTCTTGCTGAAGGCGCTGGTGGCCTCCACGGCGAAGCTGCCGCAGCCCGCGCGCCAGGCCATCTTCGACAAATTCCCCGCGCCCTACGAGGTCACCGGCGTCGTCGCGGGCGACGCCGAGGCCGTGCACGAACGCACGATTCAG
Organism: uncultured Sorangium sp.; assembly: GCA_966250485.1. Lineage (GTDB taxonomy): Bacteria > Myxococcota_A > Polyangia > Polyangiales > Polyangiaceae > PMG-095. The sequence goes on from CBINHN010000013.1 coordinate 3,622, forward strand.
AAGTGCTTCGACCAGTACCTGGTGCCGATCGAGGGGCAGGCCGACGTGCTCGTCACCGGCATCCCGTACATCTCGCCGTACAACGTGCACGCGTTCCTGAACCCGCTCTTGGTGCAGGTGCTGGCGCAGGGATACCTCTTCAACATGTACCGCGGCGCCCCGCTCGTGAAGAAGGGTGGAACGCTGATCATCACGCACCCGTGCACCGACAAGTTCGATCACGAGCAGCACGCCTCGTACATCGATTTCGTGCACCGCCTGCTGCCGGAGACGCGCGACGCGGTGGAGCTGATGACGCGCTACGAGCAAAAGTTCGCCAAAGATCCGGCGTTCATCCAGATGTTCCGCGACGGCCACGCTTACCATCCCGCTCATCCGTTCTTCATGTGGTACTGGGGCGAGAACGGGCGGCAGCACCTGGGCCGCGTCATCGTGGTGGGCGCCGACAACGAGTACATCCCGAAGCTCATGGGTTGGGAGACGGCGCCCAACATGGACGACGCGCTGTACCGCGCGAAGAACGGTGAGGCGCGCTCGCTGGACATCACGCTCCTGCACATGCCGCCGATCGTGATGGGCGACGTCAGCGTGAAGGCCGGCGCCAACGGCGCGGGAGGCGCATCTTGAGCGAGCTCGTCACGACCGAACAAGCGCCTCCGCTCGAGCTCGCTAAGCTGCTCGCGGAGCGCGAGCTCGTCGTCATTGGCGGCACTGGTTTTCTGGGTAAGGTCTGGCTCTCGTTCCTGCTCGCGCGCTTCCCGGCCGTGGGGCGCGTGACGCTGCTGGTGCGTCCCAAGAAGGGGCTCGACCCCGAGCAGCGCTTCGAGCAGGAGCTCTTGGCCAGCGCGGTGTTCGATCCGCTGCGGGCGCAGCACGGCGCGGGCTTCACGGCGTTCATGAAGCAGAAGGTCGTGCCCGTGGCGGGCGACGTGGTGCAGCCGTTCTGCGGCCTCGAGCCGCAGCTGCGCGAGAGGCTGCGCGGCCGCGCCGCCGCGGTCGTGAACGTCGCGGGCGTGGTGGACTTCGATCCGCCGCTCGATGAGGCGCTCGAGGTCAACGCCTTCGGCGTTCAGAATTTGGTCAGCCTGGCGCGCGATCTCGGCGGCGTGCCGCTGCTGCACACCAGCACTTGCTTCGTCGCGGGCAGCCGCACCGGCTTCGTAGAAGAGAACGATCCCTTCGAGCACCCGTTCCCGCGCGCTGGAGAGCTCGAGCGGGCGCACTGGGATCCCGATCGCGAGATCAGTGAGTGCCTGGACGTCATCGAGCAAGCGCGTCATCGCGCGAGCGACGCGTTCCGCCAGAGCCACTTCCTGGACGAGGCCAAGAAGAACCTGCGCGAGCGCGGCGAGCCGGCGCGCGGAAACGTGCTCGAGGCCGAGGTCAGCCGCGTGCGGCGCAAGTTCGTCGAGGCGCGCCTGGCCGAGACGGGCATGGAGCGCGCGCAGTTCTGGGGCTTCCCGAACACGTACACGTACACCAAGGCCATCGGCGAGCAGATCGCGGCGGCCTCCGGTCTGCCCTTCACGATCGTGCGGCCCGCCGTGGTGGAGTCGACGATCCGTTATCCGTTCGCCGGCTGGAACGAGGGCATCAACACCAGCGCCCCGCTCATCTTCATTTTGCGCCAGGGCGGGCTGCAGATCCCGGGCTCCGACAACAACCTGGACGTCATCCCCTGCGACATGGTCGCCAGCGGCCTGATGCTGGCGTTGGGGGAGCTGCTCGAAGGCCGCGCCAAGCCCGTCTATCAGCTGGGCTCGAGCGACACGAACCCGTGCAGCATGCGTCGCTTCTTCGAGCTCACCGGGCTCTACAAGCGACGTTACTTTCAGAAGACGGGCAAGGGCGGACCGCTGCTCAATTTCGTGCAGTCGCACTTCGAGGGAGCGATGCTGTCGAAGGAGCAGTTCGCGAGCATCGGCCCGCACGCCATCTCACGCGGCGTGCGCGGCGTCGCGAGCTTGCTCGACAAAGCGGCACAGGGCGCCGCGGCGCCGCTGCTGCGGCCGGCCGCCGACGTGCTGTCGGGGCTCGCCGAGCAACAGCGTCGCGTCGGCAACATCCTCGGCGTGTTCGTGCCCTTCACCGCCGAGTACCACTACGTCTTTCGCGCCGACAACGTGCGCGCCGCGCTGGCGCGGCTCGCGCCCGCCGATCGCGACAAGATCGACTGGAGCCCGGAGGCGATCGACTGGCGCCGCTGGTTCCTCGAGGTGCACGTGCCGGGGCTCGAGAAGTGGGTGTTCCCGGAGATCGAGGCCAAGCTCAAGCGGCCGAAGAAGCCGTCGCAGCGCCACGAGACGTTGTCGTTGCTGCTCGAGGAGATGGCCGATCGTTACGATCTCGCCGTCGCGCTGCAGCGCAAGGACGAGGAAGGGCTCAGCCGCATCACCTTCCGTGAGTGGCGTGAGCGCTCGCGCGCGGTGGCCGAACGCTTGCATCGCGCCGGCGTACGGCCGGGGGCCCGCGTGCTGATCGCCGCGCAGAATCACCCTGCCTGGCCCATCGCGCTGTTCGGCGCATTGGCCGCGGGCGCCACCGCGGTGCCGCTCGACGCCAACGTCGAGGCCGACGTGGCCGACAATTTGGCGCGTGCGGCCAACGCGGGCGTATTGCTCGCGGACGCGAAGGCGCGCGGCCGCCTCGGCGCGCGGCTCGCTGAGCGCGTCACCGTGCTCGACTTGCAGGAGACGGCGGAGCCCGGTCCGGGTCGCGCGTTCGAGCCGGTGTCCGGCGACGACGTGGCGCTGCTCATCTACACGAGCGGCAGCACCGGGACGCCCAAGGGCGTGGCGCTGTCACACCGCAACCTCACGTCGCTGATCGCGATGCTGGCGCCGCTGTTCCCGCTCGACAAAGGCGATCGCATCCTCAGCGTGCTGCCGCTGCACCACACCTTCGAGCTCACCTGCGGCTTGCTGCTGCCGATTTCGCGCGGCGCGCGCATCGTGTACCTCGACGAGCTGTCTGCGGAGCGGCTGACCGAGACGCTCGCCGAAGCGCGCATCACCGGCATGGTGGGCGTCCCCGCGCTGTGGGAGATGCTGGAGCGCCGCATCAATCAGCGTATCGCCGAGCACGGTCCCTTCGCGGAGTGGCTGTTCGACGTCGCGGCCGAGCTCAACCGCACGCTCGGACGCTCGCTGGGCGTGGACGCGGGCAAGCTGCTCTTTGGTCCCGTTCACGAGGCGCTCGGTGGACATCTGCGCTTCCTCGTCAGCGGCGGCGCTGCCTTGCCCGAGCGCACCCACCGCACCTTCGCCGGACTCGGCTTGCACCTGGCCGAGGGCTACGGGCTCACGGAAGCCGCGCCGGTGCTCGCCGTCGCCGAGGCCGGCCCGCGCTCGCGCCCTGGGCACGTCGGCAAGCCCATCCCCGGCGTCGAGCTGCGCATCGACGCGCCGAACGCCGCGGGCGTCGGCGAAATCTTGGCGCGCGGCCCCAACGTGATGCTCGGCTACTCCGGGGATCCCGAGGCGACCGCGCGCGTGATCACCGAAGACGGCTGGCTGCGCACCGGCGACCTCGGCAAATTCGACGGCAAGGGCCGGCTCTCGATCGTGGGCCGGGCCAAGGAAGTGATCGTCGCCTCCAACGGCGAGAACGTGTACCCCGATGACGTCGAGGCGCGGCTCGGGCGCGTCCCGCACGTCGCCGAGCTCGCCGTGGTCGGCGTCAGCGACGGCCGCGGAGGTGAGCGCGTCGCGCTGGCGGCCGTGCCCGACGGCGAGGACGGCGCGCCGCGCGCCGAGCGTCACGAGCGCGCGCAGACCGCGCTGACGCGCGCCATCGCGGAGCTGCCGACGGCCATGCGTCCCGCGGTCGTCACGATCTTGGACGGTAAGCTGCCGCGCACCGCCTCACGTAAGGTCAAGCGCCTGGAAATCCGGCGTAGCATCGAGCGCATGCTGGAGGCGAACCGCGCCGCCGCCCCTGTCGGAGCGGAAGCGGAGGCGGCCTCCAGCGCCGTGCGCGCCGCCGTCGCGGCCATCTCGCGCCGGGATCCGGCGCGCATCCGCGGCGAGCACAGCTTGCGCGGGGATCTCGGCTTCGATTCGTTGATGCTGCTCGAGCTGCTGGTCGCGCTCGAGAATCAGGCCGATCGCAGCGTGGACGCGGAGCGGCTCAACAGCTGCGTGACGGTCGCGGACGCCGAGGCGCTGTTCAGTGAAGCGCGCGCCGCGCGCCGCGAGTCGTCGACGCGCAGCATCGAGAAGAGCTCGCCCGAGCTCTCCTTACCGCCCGAGCTCAGAGCCGCCGCGATGCAGTGGATGGGGCGCGCGCAGCTCGGCTTCTACGAGCAAGTGCTGAGGTCTACGGTCACCGGCCGCGCCTTCATCCCGCATAACCGCAACGTGATCGTGGCCGCCAACCACGCGAGCCACCTCGACATGGGCCTCGTGAAATACGCGCTCGGCAGCTACGGCGAAGGCTTGGTCTCGCTCGCCGCGCAGGACTACTTCTTCGAGGGGCCGCGCTGGCGCCGTTTGTACTTCGAGAATTTCACCAACTTGGTGCCCATGACGCGCAGCGGGTCGCTGCGCCACGCGCTGCGCCAGGCCGGCGAGCTCATCGACCAAGGGAAGACGGTGCTGATCTTCCCGGAGGGGACGCGCAGCGTGGATGGCAGCATCCACGAGTTCAAGCCGGCCCTCGGCTACCTCGCGCTGCACCACAACGTGGACGTGCTGCCGGTGTACCTGGGCGGTACGCACGCAGCGTTGCCCAAGGGCGCGAGCATGCTGCGCCGCCGCGACGTGGTCGCGCGCATTGGCAGGCCGCTGGAGGCTCGTGAGCTGCGGCGCCTGACCGATGGCCTGGCGCCGGCGGACGCCGCTCGCGCGGTGGCGCGCATCGTGGAGCGCGCCGTGGTGGCGCTGTCGCGCGGTGAGCTGCTGGATCTCGCGAGCGTGAACATCGACGAGTTCTCGGCGCGGCCCAAGGCCGAGCCGGAGTCGCTGGCCACTGTGTTTCGCGAGCTCGAGAGCCGCTTCGTGCGCGGCAGCGTGGAGCAGCCGGTGAGCTTCTACTTCGCGCTGGGCGACACCGAGCGCTGGACGGTGCGCATCACCGAGAGTGAATGCGAGGTGCGGCCCGGCAAGGTGACCACGCCCGCAGACTGCGTGCTCAAGACGACGCCGGCGATGTTCAAGCGCATCGTGCGCGAGCGCTACACGCCGTCGCCCGCGGAGTTCATGGCCGGCACCATCAAGTCCAACAACATCTCGCTGTTGTTCACGTTTCAGAAGGCCTTTCAGCTTCAGACACCGAGCGCAGAATGACTTCTCAGAATGGCTCGGCGACGCGCAAGCGTCGCTTTTGGCTGGCGGGCGCGACCGGGTTCTTGGGGCGCCACTTGTTCGCTCAGCTGCGCGCGGCCGGTCACGAGGTGATCGCTGTCTCGCGCAACGGCGGTGAGCTCGACGGGCAGCCGGTGCGCGCGCTGGACATCCTGGACGAGGCCGCGGTCGCGGAGAGCGCGCAGGGCGTAGACGGCGCGTTCCTCGCCGCCGGCAAGGTCGCGCGTGACCGTGACGCAGCGGAAGAGCTGCATCGCGTCCACGTGCTCGGGACGCGGCACGCCCTCGCCGGCCTGCGCCGCGCGGGGGTGCCGCGCGTGGTCGTGGCCAGCACCAGCGGCACCATCGCTGTGGGTACGGATCCGGACGCGAGCTACGACGAGAGCGCGCACGCCCCGCTCGAGCTCGTCGCGGGCTGGCCATACTACCGCACCAAGCTGTACGCGGAGCGCGAGGCGCTGCAGCAAAATCAGCCCGGCTTCGAGGTCGTGCTCGTGAACCCGAGCCTGCTGCTCGGCCCTGGCGATCTCCGTGAATCGTCGACCGGGGACGTGAGGCGCTTCCTCAGCCGCTCGGTGCCGGCGATCCCAGCCGGCGGCATGGCCTTCGTGGACGTGCGCGACGCGGCGCGCGGGATGTTGCTCGCGTTCGAGCGCGGTCGGGCGGGTGAGCGCTATCTGCTCAACGCCAAGAACCTCACGCTGAGCGCGTTCTTCGCGCGCCTCGAGCGGATCAGCGGCGTTCGCGCGCCGCTGCTGCGCGCGCCGAGCTCGCGGCCGTTGGCGCTCGGTCTCGGCAAGCTCTTCACGCGCGCGGTGAAGGCGATCGGCGGCCAGCCGCCGGTCGACGAGATCACGATGGAGATGAGCCAGTACTACTGGTACTGCGACGCCAGCAAAGCGGAGCGCGAGCTCGGTTGGACCGCGCGCGACCCGGGAGAGACGTTGCGAGACACGGTGGAGGATCTCGTCGCCCGTCGCGTCGTGTTCATCAAGAAAGAGCAGAGCGTCACGCTTTAGGAGCTGGGTCCGGCAACGTCGGACGGGACCTGCGGGCTCTTATCGGCCGAAGGGCGCGGCCGTCTGCACGTAAAGCCCGTGTTCTCGTACCACTTCGCTGCAGGGCGTTCTTGCCATGGGCGTGCGCCCGGACGGATGCGCGAGCGACGCGCCATCGCTTGCCTGGCGTCGCTGTGTTTGCCCTACCTGCTCGCGGGTTGTGCGCTGAGCGACCCCTTTTACATCGATCGGAGCGCGCAGTCCGGCGGGAACGCGGGAGCTGGCGGCGAGGACGACCAAGGAGGTCGCCCGCCGGCAGAGGGGGGTGTCGGTGGCGGCAGCGGTGCGACGACAGGCATGGGTAAGGGCGCGGGCGGAGCCGCGACGTGTCCCGCCAGCTGCTCCGGCACTTGCTGCGATGGGGTTTGCGTCGAGGTGACCAACGATCCTGCGCATTGCGGCGCCTGTGACGTGGTGTGCGCTCGTGGCCGGCGTTGCGAGGCCGGTGCTTGCTCGTCCGGCTGGATCAAGACGGCGCCGCCGCCTCCTGACTTCGTAGCCCGTGAGCGCGCCGCGACGGCGAGCTTCGACGGCAAGATCTTCATCTTCGGCGGCCTCGACGCCAACGGCGACCCGCTGAACGACGCTGCCATCTACGATCCGAATTTGGACATGTGGCAGGTCGTGCCCAAAGATCCGTCCGCGCCCAGTCCGCGTCAGCTGGCGAGCGCGATCTGGACCGGCAGCAGCATCTTCGTGTTCGGTGGACGCAACGCCGCTGGCTCGACCTACTTCGGCGACGGAGCGCTCTTTGACCCGGACAAGAAGGTCTGGAGCGCAGTGAAAGAAGGCCCCAACGTGCGTGCCGCCGCTAGCGGCGGCAGCGACGGCAGCAGGATCGTGATGTGGGGTGGCCTCACTACGGACGGCTACGCGGCGTCCGGCGCCGATCGCTACGATTTGGCGACCCGGAGCTGGGCCTCCGCGCCGAGCCTCAACAGCCCGGGGCCGCTGCTGGGGGCCTCGTCGGCGTTCAGCGGAGAAGCGCTGTATGTCTATGGCGGCTCCGACGGCGCGACGCGCAGTGACCGCGCTTACCGCTACGATTTACGCAACAACGTCTGGTCGCAGCTCGCGCGCGGCCCCAGCCCGCGCTCGGGCGCGTTTGCCGTCTGGGACGGCGCCGCTTTCTACGTGTGGGGCGGCCGCAATGAAAAGAACGAAGCCGTCGACGACGGCGCCGCATTCCAAAGCAGCTGGGCTGCGCTGCCCGCCGATGGTCCGTCGGCACGCTCCGTGCTGCCTCGGCAAGCGGGCTGGGCGTTCGCGCTGGCGGAGGACGATATCGTGCTGCTCGGCGGCGCCGACGCGGCGCTCGGGCTGCTCACGGACGGCGCGCGCTTCCGTAGGAGCAGCGGCTGGAGCCGCATCGCGACTTGGCCTTCGGGCGAAGAGCATGCTTGGGCCGCAGCGGCGCTGGCGGGCAACGAGGTGGTGCTGTGGGGCGGTCGCGACGGGACGCGCGTGACGCGCAACGGCGACCGTTGGTTGGCGCCGCCGTGAGCGCGTTCAGCGCCCAGGTTTTCGGCCCGTCGCGGCTGGTTGCGGCGGAGGTGTCGCGGCGCTGTCGCTGGCGCAGCCGCGCGCGTCGAAGCGCTGCGCGCCGCTGACCTCCGTCTGCGTCAGCTCGAGCTCGTTCGGTCGCCGCTGAAAGCGAAACGCCTCACGAGCGTGCTGAGGCGGCTGTTCTTCGCGGCGAACAGCTTGGAGTTCAGCTCCAGCGCGACGGCCGCCTCCTTGCCTTCGAGCTCGCTATTTTCCACGCGCACCTGGGCCAGGTTCTTGGCGCGCACCACCACATCGCTTCAACGTGCTGTCTCTGATCGTAAGCTTGCAGTTCACGTCGGCGGTGATGAGCGTCCCGCGGCCCTCGAATTTGCGACCGCTGATCGTCAGCTCTTGGTTGCTGCCGCAGCTCAGCGGGAAGCTCGGCGCCTTCAACGGCAGCGCCAGGCCGCTCCCCGCCTTGCTGCTGAAGCCACCATCCAGCGCCCGAAAGCCTACCGCTCCGGCCAGCAGGGCGATGACGGTGAGGGCGCCGTGCAAGACGCGCGCCTTCACCGAGCTCTGCGCGCCCGCTGCGCCGCCGCGCGTTCGCGACGGCGCGAGCTGCAGGCGCTGCCCGCAGTACTGACAGCTGACCTCGTCTTGCTCGGGGCTATGTGGGATTGGGGCACCGCAGTTCGGGCAGCGCTGCGCGGCGATCGTCGGCATGCCGAGCCTGAGCTTTGCCCAATCCCAGCGCGCGGTCCACGCCCTTCACGCTAGCTGGTCTGCGCAGCGGCGCCGCGCACGCGTGGGTGGTCCTTCCACGCTGGCATCGTCGCCATGTAGGCGAGCGTCATTGCTTCCAGCTCCGCGCGGCTCTTGTCCGGCGTGCGCCGCGCTTGCCAGGCGAGCATGCGCTCGAAGCGCTCCTCGAACGGCTGGAGCTCGCCTCGCTCGTTCGTACAATATTGGCAGTAGCGACCGGTCTCGATCGGCATCGAGCAACTCTCGCACTTGTGTTGCTGGGTCATGGCTGGCTTCTCCGTTTCTTGTTGCTGACCGGCGGGTTTGCCGGGCTGGTGTTCACGAGCGCCTGTAAGCCGCGGATCAGGGCCGCGCGCTGCGCGGGCCGCAGCTGGCGCATGGCGTGCTCGAGCAGCTCGCGCGACAGCACCTCGCGCGAGTCCAAAATGTAGCGTTCCCCACGCTCGCTCAACCAGACCAGCACGCGCCGTCGGTCGCGTGGATCACGGACGCGCTCCAAAAAGCCATCGCGCTCGAGGTGGTCGACGATCTCGCTGACGACCGACTGCGCGCGGTCCAGGTGCTTGGCCATCTCCCCGATGGTCAGAGGTCCCGTCAGGCTCAGGTGCTGCAGCACCGCGCGCGAGGCGTTCGGCAGCTCGTCGTGCTTGGCGTCGCGGCGATGAAAAGCCAAATACACGGCGGGGAACAGCGCGCCAAATTCACGAGCAGCGGCCTGCGCGTCATCGGGCATACGCGCAAGGTCGCGCCCCCGCGATGCATCGTCAATCCCGATGCAATTTGCAGCGGGCGCTCAGCGCACGGTGACGACGTCGGAGAAGTCGCCGCGCTCGAGCGAGAGACGGAACGTCGCGCCGTTGCTGAGCGGCGGCGGTAGCGTCCCCGTCACCGCGTGCAAGAAAGCGCGCATCGCCCCGCCGTGGCTGACGAGCAGCAGCGTGGGCGTCTCGTCGGCCGCCAGGCGCAGGATGGCCGCTCGCACGCGCGCGGCGACGTGGCTCTGGAGCTCGGCGCCGGGCGGTGAGACGCGTTGTTCGGAGCGGTAGCGCGCCCAGTGCTCCGGGTAGCGCTGATTGCACTCCTCGGAGGTCAGGCCCTCGAAGACCCCGAAACAACGCTCGCGCAGCCCCGCATCCAGCGCCACCTCACCCAGGCCCAGGCTCGCCGCCACGATGCTCGCCGTCTCGCGGGCGCGGGAGAGATCACTGGCTCCAACGCGCGCGAGCCGCTCCGCGCAGAGCGCCGCGGCCAGCGCCCGCGCCTGCGCGCGGCCGGCGTCATTCAGCTCGACGTCGGAGTGCCCCTGCCAGCGACCGACGCGGTTCCAGTCGGTCTCACCGTGTCGCGCCAGGTAAATGCTCTGCCTCATGGTGCTGACTCGGGCGCCGCTCCGCGCAAGCTCAAGATCACGAGCTCCGGGGGTACGCCGAAGCGGACCGGTAGAATACTCATGCCGACTCCGCTCGTCACGAACAGCTGCCGTGAGCCTTCGACGACGTGACCCGCGGCGTAGCGCTCACCATAACGCGAAGCCACCTTGAGCCGCCCGAGCAGCGGGAAACGCACCTGGCCGCCATGTGTGTGCCCGGCCAGCGTCAGCGCCGGGCGCTCGTCGACCTTGGTGAACACATCCGGTTCATGGACCAAGACGAGCCAGGGCGCGTCGCTCGGCGTGGCATCGAGTGTCTGCCGCACGCGTTGCGGGCGTCGCTCTTCGTCGGCCAAGCCGATCACTCGCAGCCGCTTGGCGCCCTCGCCCAGCGCGACGTTCTGGTTCTCGAGCACGATGATGCCGCGCGCGCGGAACGCCGCGGCGACGCGCTCGCCGTCGAAGGCGCAGTCGTGGTTGCCGAGCACCGCGACGACGCCGAGCGGCGCCGATAGCCCGCCGAGCGCGTCTGCGATCGCCTCCGGAGACGTCCAGGTTCCCAGCGGAATACCGCTGATCAGGTAGTCGCCGGCTAGCAGTATCAGATCGGGACGCTGCGCGTTGGTGCGCTGCACCAGCTGGCGCAGGCGAGCGATCCCCCAGTGCGGTGAGCCGACGTGCAGGTCGGAGAGCAGCGCCACGCGCAGCCCGTCGAGCTCTCGTGGCCAACGAGTCGGCGTCAGCTCCACGTGCCTCACGACCAAGCGGCGAGGCTCGAACCAGAAGGCCACCGCGGCGAGCGCGACGCCGAGCAGCGCCAGCGCGAGCGCGGCGTATCGGTAAAAGCGTCGAATGGTTGGGATCTTTAGCACTGGACGCGCTGCTCGCTGGTGACGACTCGCGCTGCTGGCGGACTTGACAGAACATTCCGCGTCTCGGAGCCTAAAAGAGGTGCCCGAGCCCGCAGATCCGCTGCCAACCATCGAGGAGGGGAGATATTCCTTCAGAATGGCGGACCGCCTGGGCTCGGGCGGCATGGGCGACGTTTTCAGCGGAGTAGATCTCAAGACCGGGCAGCGGGTCGCGATCAAGGCGATCCGCGAGCTGCCGACGGCCGATGCGGCGATCCGCTTTCGCCGGGAAGCGCGCGCAGCGGGCAAGATCGCGAGCAAGCACATCGTGCAGGTGCGTGACTTCGGGCTGACACGCGACGGTCGCGCGTTGATCGTGATGGAGCTGCTCGAAGGGGAGACGCTCGAGCGGCGCTTCGAGCGCGAGCGCGTGCTGTCGCCGCTGCACGCGATCTCGATCGTCCGCCAGTTGCTCGACACGCTGGTGATCGTGCACGAAAATGGCATCGTCCACCGCGATCTGAAGCCCGCGAACCTGTTCTTGGAGCGAGCGCAGCTGGGCGTCAGCGGCGCCGAGAGCCTGGATTTTCTGAAGAGCATCGATTTCGGCGCGTCCGTGTTCTATAGACCGGACGGACAGCGCACGAGCGCGGGAGTGATCGGCACACCCTGCTACATGGCGCCGGAGCAATTCTTCGGTGAGGGCGTCGATCAGCGCAGCGATCTCTATGCCGTGGGGGTGATTCTGTATCGCGCCGTCAGCGGTCGGCTGCCGTTTCGCGCCGATTCGCTCGCGGCGCTGGCGCAACAGATCGCCGTCGGCCACGCGCCGCGCGTCGGTGACGAACCGCTCGCGTCGCTGATCGAACGCGCCATGGCTCGCAAAGCCAGCGCGCGCTTTCGCGACGCGCGCCAGTTCCTCGCCGCGCTGGACGCCTGTGAGCGCGCCCTTGGAGCCTGCGGCGCCGTCAGCGCGAACTCCGTCGAGCTCGGCAAGATGGCGTTTGCCTCGCAGCCCGTGGCAGCGGGAGCCGCGGCGCGGGTCGAAGACGAGCGCGGTGCTCCGCACACGTCGCTGGCGAAGCGACTCGATCTGCCCTGGCGGCTGACCATCGCTCTGCTCGTTCTCTCGGCGCTCGGCTTCGCGACGCTGCTTCATCTGCGGCGCGCGCAGGAGCGCGACTCGACGAGCCGCGCGGCGCTCGGCGAGGCGCTGGTCGCTGCGCACGGCTCTGCCGCAGCGGTGAGCGCGGCGCCGCGCTCACCGGTAATTCCGAGCGTCGCGCCGCTCGCGTCAACGGCGCCGAGCGCAAGCTCGGCGCCGTCCAAGCTCGGCTCGCGAGCGGCGCACGGCGCTGCGCCGGCGTCCGCCCGCCCACACCGGCCGGCCGCGAACGTCGCGCCCGCCCGAGCGCCGTCCGCGTCGCCTGCGCCGAGCGGCGCCCTGCGCGAGTACGAGCCGGCGCCGGACATCGTGGACCCCTGGTCCGCGCGCCGTCCGCCATGACGTCAGCTATACCGACGCATGGTTTTGGGCCTCGCGTAGCGGCCGCCAGGGCTGCCGCCCGGCTGATGTCGGTTCCAGCCGCAGCGCTGCGCGCTTTTCCGACACTGGGTCACCCGACGACCCCGAGTCGGCGCTAGTATCGAGGGACTTTGCGGTGTCCGGGCTGTGGTGCAGAGGTGGAGGCGGCGGCCGCTCGGTTTTGTGTGGTCTGCGGGCGCGCATTGAGCGACGCGACCATGCCGCACCGCGAGCGTCAGTTCGTGGTGCCGAACCTCGGCAAGGTCGTGCTGCAAGAGCTATTGGGCGAGGGCTCGCTGGGCGTCGTCTACCGTGGTTGGCTCGAGTACCCGGCGCACGCGCGGCTCGCGACGCAGCCGGGCCATCCCGTGGCCGTGAAGCTGTTGCGGCCAGGCCTTCGCCCGCAAGCGGCGGGCACGCTGCAGGCAGCGGCAGAGGGGGACGCGCTCGGGCGCCTGGCGCACCCCAACATGGTCGCGCCGCTCGGCATCTTCGACGACGGCCAGGAGCTGGCCATCATTTCGGAGCTGGTGCCGGGCGAGACCCTGACCAACCTGATCGCTCGCTTCGCTTACATGCGCTCGTACGGGGAGCCCTGCGTTCAGCTCGGCTACGTTCTCCAATACTTCTGCGCGTTGCTCGGGGCGCTCGCCTCGGCGCACGCGATCGGCATCTTGCACCGCGACGTCAGGGCCAAGAACGCCATCGTGCGCGCCGACGGCACGCTGAAGCTCTCGGATTTCGCGACGACGCTGCTGGTGCCGCGTGACGCGCTGGAGCAGGTGCGCGCTCACAACGGCGCGTACGCCTACGCCGCGCCCGAGCAGCTGCGAGGAGCGCCGCTGGATCCGCGCGCCGATCTCTATTCGGCGGCCGTGGTGCTGTACGAGATGCTGACGGGCACGACCCCGTTCGCCGCGTACTCGGGGGATCTGAACGAGCTGCGCCGCGCCCAGCTGGAAGAGCCGCCGCTGGCGCTGAGCTCGCAGATCCGTGGCGTGCCGGCTGAGCTCGACGCCGTGCTGGCGCGCGCGCTGGCCAAAGATCCGGGACATCGCTTCTCCTCCGCGCTCGATCTGGGAGAAGCGCTGTTTCGAGCGCTGCGCGAAGGGGAGAGCCCAGCTTGGACGGCGCAGCGCGCGTTCGCCTCCGTCGCGCGTACGATGTCTGCACGTTTGCCTCACGTGGGTGGCGCTTCCTGAGCGGCGCCGCGGCGTCAGCCTGGCCTTCGCGCGCCGCCGCGGCCCCCGCATAATGGACCCGTGGGACCGCGTTCTTCAGCCACGATTGAGGTGCCCGAGGCCGATCCGGAGCGATACCGCGCCGCCGCCGCCTTGGCGGCGCGCGCGCCCGAGCGCGCTGTCGCTGCCAACGTGTTGTGCGGCACCGCCGGCTGGACCGACGTCACGTTGGTCAAGAGCGGCGCGTTCTACCCCAAAAAGACCATGTCACCGCGAGAGCGGTTGCAGTTTTACGCGCAGCACTTCTCGTTCGTAGAGGTGGACGCCACGTACTACACGCTGCTGCCGCCGGACAACGCGCAGAGCTGGCTCGAGTGGACGCCGCACAGCTTCGTCTTCGACGTGAAGTCGCACCCCGTGCTCACGGCCCACCCTATCGAGGTGCGCCGCTTGCCGCGTGATCTGCGCGCCGCTTGTGAGGCCGCGGGCTTCGCCGCGCGCGCGTACGCCGAGCGCTTGCCGGCGGAGCTGCGCAGCGAGCTAGAGGCGCGCTTTCGCAGCTTCCTCGAGCCGCTGCTCACCGCTGGTCGACTCGGCGCCGTGCTGCTGCAGTTCCCGCAGTGGTTCGTCAAATCTCGCGAGAACGTCAAGCACATCGAGGCGCTCTCACAGCGCTGGAGCGGCGTGCCGCTGGCGGTGGAGTTTCGTCATGGCACCTGGCTCAGCGGGCGCACGCAGGCGCATACGCTGGATTTGCTGCGCGACAACGGGCTCACCTATGTGTGCGTGGACGAGCCGGCGCTGAAGGACAGCGTGCCCGCGCTCACTAGCGTGACGAACCCGGCGCTCGCGATCGTGCGCTTCCACGGGCACAACGCGGAGGGCTGGAAAAAGCGCGGCGCCAGCGTGCACGAGCGCTTCAACTACCTCTACGCGCCGGAGCAGCTCAGCGCTTGGCTCGAGCCGGTGCGAGCGCTGGCGCACACGGCGAAGCGCGTGCACGCGACGTTCAACAATTGCGTGCGCGACTACGCGGTCGTGAACGCCAAAGATCTGTCAGCGCTGCTAGCGAGCTGAAGCGACGCTGCGCGTGGCGGATTTCGCGGCGCATCGCGCTGCTCGTCGACGAAGCTCGTCAGCGCGCGCTCGCGCAGAGCGCGCTCGTCGCGTGTCGGAAATCGCGCGCTGAAGGCCGTGAGTTGTAACTTGACGGAGCGAGTGCGTTGCCCTCAAATCGCAGACGCTGGGCGTCGATGGACGTCAGCGCTTGCGCTTCGCGCAGGCAGAAAGGGATGCTGCGCCATGGGGAATGTCGAGTCGCTTCACGTCGAGCCGGTTCGCGGTCGAAGCTTGGAGTACGTCGCAACGGACGAGTCCGCGCTGCGCGCGATCGTGCAAGCGGCGGTCAACGTCGAGCTGTTCACGATCCCGCTCTACATGGTCACGCTCTACTCGATCCAAGGTATGCACGAGATCAACGCCGCGGATCAGACCTTTTATAAAGGTCGGCAGTGGCCGGGCGCCGCGACCAGCAATGCTCCGCGTACCGCCAACGAGCACGCCTTCAACGTCATTTTCAGCGTGTTCATCCAGGAAATGCTGCACCTGCAGCTGGCCTCGAACCTGGCTCGGGTTTTGGGTGTCACGCCCTCGTTCACGAGCGAGGTGCTGCAGACCAAGAACTATGGCTGGCGATGCTACGGCCCGGAGAAGACGATGATCCCGCACATCGTCGACCTGGCGGACACGACCACCTATGAAAAGGTGAAGGTAGAGCTCGGGCCGCTCGATCACGAGCGCATCGAGTTGTTCCTCGCCGTCGAAGAGTCCGAGGAGAACGCGCGCCGCCGCATCCAACCTTCCAAGCTCCACAAGTACTTTCCCAAGGTGCCCTTCGCCGACTGGAAGCCGGAGAAGAGCGAGGTCAATCTGCCGGCGTTCGGCACCATCGGCTACATGTACGAGTGTCTCGTCGGCTACATGTCCATTCAGTACAGCGATGGCTCCACGTTGTGGTCGCGCGTGTACGACGCCTCGGCTCTGCAGCGCGATTTGTTCAACACGCCCAGCGGTGGCCACCCGATGCCCGAGTATCCCGGCTTCCCGACGCTCGTCGCCACCACGAACGTATCGGAGGCCTTCGACGCAGCGGTCGACATCATCAACGCCATCACGGATCAGGGCGAGGGGGGTCCGGTGCGAGCCGCCCTGCTCAGCAAGCTGACGGGCCGCGCGCACCGCTTGCGCGTGGAGCCGGAATATCGCTCCTCGGACAAATCCTTGCGCATGGACTATCCGAGCTACGACGCTGACGGTCAGCCAGTGACGTCGGCGGACGCGCGGGCGCGGTTCAACAACGACGGGCGCGATCACTACGCTCGCTTTCAGCAGGTCAAAGCCGAGTACTTGCCGGAGATCGTCACCTGGACGAAGTGGCACGAGCAACACGGCGCCTGGACCGAGAAGGACCTGCTGTCCGGGCCCGATCAGGCCTCGCCCAAGATCCCGAAGGCCGCGCAAGTTGCCGACGCGCTCAACCGCTTGAAGGCGAAGGACAAGGACGGCAGCGTCTTCGAGCAGCTCAGCAAGGTCGCCGCCGGCTCCATCGCCGGCGTCACCAGCGTCCTCGACAAATACTGGAGCCAGCCGAGCGCGGGATTTCCCTTTCCAGCCATGAGCGGCACCGGCGACCGCATCGCCATTTGCTGGGCGGTGCTCGGCAAGGCGCCGGATTTGGCGCGCGGCACGGAGCTGCCGGTTCCTGGGCAGCTCTACCACGCGTGTCAGGGCCTGAGCTTCACGCAGCCGGGCGGCTCGGAGATGCCGCACGTATCGACGTACCACACCTGTATCGGCTCGAATAATTGCAAAGGCCAGGGCGGCTGCGGCTTCGTGCAAAAGATCACCGGCGGCGGCAGCTGCGGCGGTGGAGGCGGCGGCGGCGGCTGCGGCGTGACGGTAGGCGCGAAGATGTTGTGCGGCGTGAGCACCACGCCCTACAGCGCTCCGGCCGACAACAAATGCGGCGGCTTCGGCGGCTGTGCGGTGCCGATCTCGGCGTCTCAGCTGTACCCCAAGAGCGGGGAGATGACGCTCTACGACGTGCGCGACGACCCCTCGAAGCAGGTGGGCTCGATCCCGTTCGCCAAGGGAGAAGCCGTCTATGACGTGGCGTGGAAAGCGTATTGCGAGGTGCTGAAGGCGAGCTCGCAAGCGGCGCCCGCCGCGCCGCCACCGGTAGATGACCTGCGCCTGGCGTTTCCTCCGTCCACCTGAGCATGAGCGCTGCGCGCCTCGCTCTGCCGGAGCTCGGGTTTGGGCTCGGGCTGCGGCACTGCCACTTTCAGCACCTGCTCGCCAACGAGCCCGAGGTGGAGTGGTTCGAGATCATCAGCGAGAACTTCATGGACGATCACGGCCTGGCGCGCAGCGTGCTCGCTACGCTCGCGCGTAAGGTCCCGATCGTGATGCACGGCGTGTCGCTCTCCATCGGCTCCGTGGACGCGCTGGATTTCGACTACCTCACGCGCTTGCGCGAGCTCGCCGCGTGGCTCGAGCCGGCGTGGCTGTCCGACCATTTGTGTTGGACCGGTCACGCCGGCTACAACAGTCATGATTTGCTGCCGCTGCCGCTCACGGAGGAGGCCTTGGCCCACGTCAGCGAGCGCGTCGCGCGGGTGCAGGATTTTCTGGGGCGCCCGCTGCTGCTGGAGAACCCGAGCTCTTACGTCGAGCTCGCGGACTCGGCCATGCCGGAGTGGGAGTTCTTGAATGAGCTGACGCGGCGCAGCGGTTGCGGCCTGCTGCTCGACGTCAACAACGTGTTCGTCTCTTCTTACAACCACGGCTTCGATCCCGAAGCTTACGTGCGCGGGGTCCCCGCCGAGCGCATCGTGCAGATTCACCTGGCCGGTCCCACGAGCTATGGCAGCTACTTGGTGGACACTCACGACCACCCCGTACCGACGCGCGTCTACGAGCTGTATCGCCTGGCAATGGCGCGCGCGCCGCGCGCCTCGACGCTGTTGGAGTGGGATGCAGCGATTCCGCCTTACACGGAGCTAGTACGCGAGCTTTCGCGCGCGCGCGACGTCCTTAGCGGCGCGATCCCGGACGTGCCGCTCACGGGTCCGATTCGCGACGACGCGCACAGCAATCCATTTCCGCTCGGAGCCATCCGTGACCTCGTCACCTGAGGGCTGGACGCTGGCAGATACTCAGCACTGGCTGCGCCTCGCGCTCGCGACGCCGCACGGGCTCGCCGCGGGCCTGCGGCGAGCGGCTGAGCAGTACGGTCGAGCTCACCCCCTGCGCTCCCCGCCCAGCGGAGAGCTCAGCGAGCGCCTGGCCGTCTACGCGCGCGGCTACTTTTGGCGGCTGTCCTCCTGCTTGAAGCAAGACTACCCCGCGCTGTGCGCCCTGCTGGGAGACGCCCTGTTCGAGCGCTTCGTGGAGAGCTACCTGACCGCGCATCCGCCGCGCCACTACAGCTTGTTCGAGCTCGGCGCGTCCTTTCCAGAGCACTTGGCGCGCACGCGGCCGCCGCTCGAAGCGGTGCCCGAGGCGCAGCGTGCGCTGCTGCATTTGCCGGTCGACGTGGCGCGCTTGGAGCGCGCGCGCTTGGAGTCGTTGCGCTCGCCGTCACCGGCGCCGCCGGAGCCCGGCTTCGAGCTCGAGCTGGTGTTCGGTGGTCGACGGCGCATCCGGCGCGCTCAGAACGTGCGGCTCGTCACCTTGGAGACTGACGTGCGCCCTTTCCTGCGCGCCGTCGACGCCGGCGTCAGCGCGCTCGACGACACGCTCGCGGCGTTGGCTCAGCCGCGCGCCGCTGCGCCCGCGACGCGCCTCGCCGTGAGCGCAGTGGCGCACCGCCCGCTGTTCAATGAGCTCAGTGACTGGCAGTATCGGGCGCTCGCGAGCGCTGAGCACGCGCTCTGCGTGGTCGAGCTCAGCGCCATGATCGCGAGCGCGGGCGATGATGGCGCTGCGCTCGCGGATCTCTTGCTATGGCTGCCTTCCGCGGTTGCGCTGGGGCTGATTGCGCTCGCCGCTGATTGAGCCCGCGCCCGTAGCGCGGGCCGCGGCGCGGCTCACAGCGTCGCTTGGCGCGACTTCGGCACCGAACTTTCGCCGGTGACGGCCACGTCTTCGGCGCGGTGCTGCTCGAGCACGCGCTTGGCCGCTCTCTCTGCGTCGCCGCCCTCCACGTGCACGGCGATGAGCACGTTGCCGCCGCGCAGCTTCCCTTCGTAGGCCTTGGCTTCGAACTCCGGGATGCCGAGCCCGATCAGCGCGCCGGTGACGCCGCCGACGGCCGCGCCCGCGGCCGCACCGCTGAGGGCAGCCATGAGCGGACCCGCGGCGATGAGCGGGCCGACGCCGGGAATGGCCAGCGCGCCCACGCCGGCGAGCAGCCCCAAGGTCCCACCGAGCAAGCCGCCCGCGCCGACGCCGGCGATGGCGCCCTCCGGAGCCTTGGTGTTGTGCTCGTGGGCGAAGTCCTTGGTTCCGCTCTTATCGGGCAGCAGCACGGACACATCGGACGTCGCGATCCCGGCGCGCTGCAGGTCATCGACGATGCGTTCGGCTTGGCTCGTCGTGGGTACGATTGCTATGACGGATTTTTTCATGTTGATCCCTACTTCTTCACTTCGATCAGGTTCTCGACCTGGTTTGCGCCGGCGAGCTTCTTGGCGGCGGTCTCGATGGCGGCGCGCTCTTGCGCGCTCTTCACAGGGCCACGCAGCGTGACCTTGCCGTTCACGGTGATGATCTTGACGTTCTTGGCCGTGAACGAGAGCGAATCGTCCTTCATCACGGCTTGACGAATTTGCTGAGTCAGATTGCGATCCGACTCACTGCCGCCTTGATCGACCGGTGTCAGCGCGTCGCCCGAGCGGTCCCGCTGGTTGACTCTCGAGTTGTCCGGCTGGGTCGCGTCGGAGTCCGCCGCTGAGCTCGAGCTTCCAGCCGGCGCTGACGCTGGCGTCCGCGACGCCGAAGCGCCCGACATCGCAGGCGACGAGCGCGTGTCCGTCGCTGACAGCGTGTTGGCCGGCGGTGCGCCGAGATCGTTACCGGTCGCGGTCGGGCTCGGCCTGCGCGTCGTGGTGCCCTCGCTCGCGCGGTCCTGCTCGGCAGCGCGCATCACGTCGGTCGATACCGGCGCGGTGCTGGGGGAGGGGTTATCCGTCGCGGCCATCACCGTGTCGCTCGACGCGGCCGGTGGTGGCGATTTGGACGCGCACGCCACGGCGAACGCGCCAGCTAGCAACAATCGCGTATATGTCATTGGTTCCTTCCGGTGACCGCCGCATCATCGAGTGAGCGCCGGTCCTCCGCCGCCCGAGCAATATGCGGACCACGCGCGCCGCGTGCAGCGCGGGTCCCGCGAAATCCGCGCATTTTGCCGCGTGCGCCGCGCGCGGCGCACGCCTGTCGCGCGCAAAGCGCCTCAGCGCGTCAATTCGCGACGTAGCGCGACAGCAGCGTTCGCGCTCTGCTCTGCGCGAGCAAGCGAGCCTAGCCTGCTACGCTCCCAGCGCGGCGAGCGATTGGTACAACACTCATGGTGGTGCGGAATGACGACGAACGTTGAGCGCGGAACGGCATTCACCGGTGGATTTGCGTTGGGCTGGCTCATGGCGCCGGTGTTCGGCGTGGTGAGCCTCGCGCGGCGCGCGCGCACCTTCCACCCGCGCGGCGTCACCATTCACGCGCAAGCCGTGCCGCACGAGCGCGCAGCCGGTGAGTTGTCCGAGCTGGCCGCGCGCCTCTCCGGCGCCGCGTTGTTGCGCTTCTCCGGCGCGCTGTGGAAACGCGCGGAGCGCATCCCCGACGTGCTCGGCTGCGCGCTGCGCCTGCGCCGCGCGGCGAGCGACTCCGAGCTGCCAGCGGCGGATGACCAAGATCTATTGTTCGCGACGATTCGCCGTCCGTGGACCATGCCGTTCTCGCCCTTCACGACGCGCACTCGCGACTATCTGGCCAACGATTACTTCGCCGTGTCTCCCTTCGACGCGGGCATTGGTCAGGCCGTGTACCTGAAGCTGCATCCGGCGGCGCCGCCGCGCGGCGCGCAGGGCACGCGACGCGAGCGATTGCTGGCACGCGTCGCGGAGCAAGCCGTGATCGAGCTTCACGTCTCGCAGCGTGCCTTCGGCCCGTGGCGCCCGCTGCTCGAGCTCCGGCTGGAGCGAGCGGCGCGAGTCGATGATCAAGCGCTGCGCTTCTCACCGTTTCGCAGCGGGCGCGGCGTGCGCCCGCTCGGCTTCGTGCACGCGCTGCGCGCCGGCGTCTACGCGCTCAGCCAGCGCGCGAGGCCGGCGCGCGCGCAGTGAAATCGCCGGCCGCGCGCCGCCTATTTCCGCTCACGGCGCGACGAACAGCTCGGCGCGCGGATCGACGAGCACGACCATGGCTTCATGTGCGCCCGCGCCGGCGTACTCTCCGTTCTTGAGCAGCCGCACGATGTACACGCCCGGATCCTCGCTCGCCTCGATGCTGGCGCGCACTGCGCGCCGCCGCGCTTGGCGTAGCAGAGCCGCGGGGCTGTCCTCGGACTCGACGCTCGCGTTCGCGCTCGCCGAGCCGTTGCTCGTCGCCGCCGAGCCGTTGCTCGCGCTCGCTGCCTCTGCGCCCTGCAGCCCGCGGTTCGATGGTGGCGGCAGCGGCGGCTCTCCGCTCGGATAGCGCACCGTCGCCTGCGGCGGCTCCGCCGCGAGCTCGACGGTCGTCTGCAAAGACGCTGGCGCGCCATTGCCGCGCGGGGGGCGCGAAGGAGGATTGAGCTTGCGCCCCGCTGTGTTCGAGGGCGGCGCGGCGCTCGCCGTTGGCGCGGCGCTCGCCGCTGGCGTGGCGCTCGCCGGCTCCGACAACGACGGCGGCAACGGAGGCGGCGCGGAGGGCTCTGCGCGCAGCGGCACAATCGGCGAGACGGACACGCTGGCCTTCGACGAGCTCTCGGCAGGTCGCGCCGATTGCCGCTGTGCGCCAGGGATCGGCGGCGGAGGAGGCGGTGGCGGAGGAGGAGGTGGTGGCGGCGCAGCGGACACGGCCGGCGGCTCTGGCGCAGCGGCGGGCGTTGGTGCAGTGGCGGGTGTTGGCGACGCGGCGGGCGTTGGCGACGCGGCGCTGGGCTCGGCTTCGGCGTTCGCCGGAGCAGCGGGCGCTGCCGCGGCGGCCTCCGGCGTCGTGGTCGCGGGCGCCGGCGCCGGCGGCGCGCTCGCGGCGACGTCGTTTTGTGCGCTGATATCGGCGGCTGCGCGCGCCAGCGCGAGCGCACGATCATCGACGCCGGCGTCTCCGGCTGCCTCGGCTGCGCGACGAATCCAGCGCAGCGCTTCTCGCAGGTCGCCCTGTGCGCCGAAGATGCCTGCGGTTTCGAGCGCTGTAGCAACGAGCTCGGGATCTTCGGGGAGCGGTTCAGGGAGCGAGAGGGCCATTGTCATTCGTGTCTCCTAGCATTCCTTGAGCGAGCCAGCGGAGGGTACAAGAACGGCTGGTCACAAGTGAATCGACAAAGCCGTCCCCCGCGCTGCGCCGCGCACGAGAGAGCTGGTCAGTTGTACCTTCGCCCGCAGCCGATTGGATGCACGGTGCACATTTTCATCACTGCTGCGGGTTCAGCCGATTCGGCTGCTCGCGGGCGGCGGCGGCGGCGTGGTCGGCGGCGCCACCGGGATCGAGGGCCGGTCGAACGGCGATGGCGGCAACTGCAACCGTTCGCGACGCGCGCGCAGGATCTCGCGCAGGACGATTTGGGTGGTCGCGGCCACCGGCACGGCCAGCACTGCGCCGAACACGCCCGCGAGCTCGCCCAAGAACAAGATGGAGAGCGTCACCACCAACGGATTGACGTGCACCGTTCGCCTGAAAATCAAGGGCGCCAGGATGTTGCCCTCGATTTGTCCATAAACGATGAAATAGATGGCGCAGCCCACGCCTTGCCAGACACCGTCGGTCGCGCCGGCCAGGAGTGAAATCACGGTGCCAGCCGCCGCGGGGCCCGCATACGGGATCAGGCTGGACGAGCCGCTGACCAAGCCGAGCGGCAGGAAAAACGGTACCCCCATCACGGCCAGGAACGCCGTCGTGATCAAGGTGTTCACGCTGCAGATCAAGATCAGCCCGGCGAGGTAGCCGCCGATCGAGCGATAGATCTTGTTCAGCACTTTGCTGTAGAGCGGCCGGCGCTCGGGCACTACTTCACTCAGCAGCGCGGCGACGAGCGCTGGTCCGAAGATGAGCATGAAGATCGCGAGCACGGCGACGGTCACCACCGTCGCGACGCCGCTCACGACGCCACCCACGACCGAGATCAACGGCGCCGCGGCGCCCTCGAGCACGCGTGGCACCTGCCGCTCCCACTCCTGGATGCGATCGGAGACGTGGATGCGGTCATCGACGGCCTTGAACCAGGGTGAGTTACGCGCGCGGGCGATGAAGCTCGGCGCGTCCCGCGTGAAGGCCTTCACCTGGTCGACCGCGGGCGGCACCACCGTGAAGCCCAGCGCGACGACCGCTACGATCACGCCGAACACGGTGGCCGCGATCGCGCTGCGCCGCGGCACGTTGCGCTTCATCAAAATCTCGACGACGTGGTGCAGCGCGACCGCGATCACGAGCGCCGACAGCGACAGCGTGATCGCCAGCGTGGTGCGCACCGCGAATACGATCAGACCGTACACGGCGAGCACGGCGAAGCACACCGTGAACACCGTCCTCAACGTCACCTGCGGGCGCGGCGCTTCCTGCATCACTTCGAGCATCCTACTTCCGGCTGGCTCACAACGAAAGCGAGCGGCGCCGAGCCAGCGCGTGACACGCGTGCTAGGGTGCGTCGCGAATGGAGGCGAGATGAGTCTCGACGAAGAGTTCGCGGCGGCGCAGACCCGAGTCAAAACCCTGAAGAGCACGCCGGGCCCGGATGAGCTCCTCGAGCTGTACGCGCTCTACAAGCAAGCGACGGCGGGTGACGCCTCCGGCGACCGTCCGGGCATGCTCGATTTCAAGGGCCGCGCCAAATACGATGCCTGGGCCGCGCGCCGCGGCACGACGAAGGAGAGCGCGATGACCGCCTACAACGCGCTCGTCGCGAAGCTCGCCGCGAAGTACGGCACGTCGTCCTGAGGCTCTGGGCGAGCGAAGAGCGCAAAAGTTGACGTAGAGCTGCTGCGGCCGTCAAATGTCGGCGTGCCGGATCAACTCCAGCCAGCGCCGACCGGGCGATCCAAGTGTCGCGGCTGTGGCCGCGCCATAGCCCGGGGAGAGCTGCGCTTCGGCGAGAGCTTGCCCAACCCGTACGCCGAAGGGGAGGCGCTGTATTGGTTTCATCTGGCCTGCGCCGCCTGCATGCGCGGCGAGAAGTTGCTGCTCGCGCTGCAAGCAACGAGCGAGCCCGTGGCGGATCGTGAGCGTCTCAGCGCGCTCGCCGAGCAGAGCCGCGAGCACCCCCGGCTCGAGCGGCTGGCGTCGGCCGAGCGCGCGCCTTCCGGCCGCGCGCAGTGCCGGCTCTGCCGCGCGCTGATCGAAAAGGGCCGCTGGCGTCTCGGATTGCAGGCGTTCGAAGAAGGTCGCATGAGCCCGATGGGCAGCATTCACGTGGAGTGCGCCGCGGCCTATTTCGGTACCGCGGACATTCTGGAGCGTGCCGTGCAGCTGACTCCGGCTCTAGAAGGCGCAGAGCGCGATGATTTCGCGTCGGCGCTGCAAACGCAGCATCCCGCGCCGCAAGCCAGCGCCGCTGCTGATGGCAGCGCGGCGGCCGCTGCCGAGTCAGACGCCGGCTCGCTGACGACCGCTGCGGCCGCGCCCGGCTTGGCCAAGACCGGCGAGCTGCCCGCCGCGGAGCCGCCCGCGCGGCGTCCGCGTTATGGCCAGTGAGCGGCGCCTAGCCGTTCGCGCTTGGACGCTCAGCTGGCTTGCGTACGCGACCTATTACGCAGGACGTAAGGGGTTCAGCGTCGCCAAGCGCGCGCTCTCGCAGAGCCACGGGCTCGGCGAGCACACGCTCGGCTTGATCGATACGGCGTACCTCGTCGCGTATGCCGCAGGGCAATTCGGCAGCGGCGTGCTCGGCGATCGCGTCGGAGCGCGGCGCCTGGTTGGCTATGGGCTACTCGGCAGCGCGCTGGCGTGCGCTGCGTTCGGCGCTTCCAGCGCGGCGAGCGCGTTCGTGGCGCTCTTCTTCGTGAACGGGTTGTTCCAATCCAGCGGCTGGCCCGGCACGACGCGCGCGATGGCCGAATGGACCACGCCAGCCAACCGCGGCACCGTGATGGCGTACTGGGCCACCTGCTATCAAGTCGGCGGCGTCGCGGCCAACGCGCTCATCGGTTATTTGCTGGTGCGCGCGGGGTGGCGCGCTGCGTTTTGGGGACCCGCGCTGCTGCTCGCGGCGGTCGGCTGCGTCGTTCTGGTCGCGCTCCCGACGCGCGCCCCGCCGAGCACGGGGTTGCAAGAGACGTCGGTCGTCGCGGACGAGCCGCGGCTGATTCGCGCGGCGCAGCGGGCCGTGCTGCGCGACCGCACGCTCTGGTGCTACGGAGCGAGCTACTTCTTCATCAAGTTCATCCGCTACGCGCTGCTATTTTGGCTGCCGTATTATCTCTCCACGACGGTCTCGTACGCGGCCGACGTCGCGGCGAACCTGGCGAGCGCGTTCGAGCTCGGCGGCGTGCTCGGCGTGATCGTGGTCGGTACGCTCTCCGATCGTTGCCGCTCGCTGTCGCGCGCGGCGCTGGCGGCCCTCTCGTTGCTCGCGCTGGCGGCGGCGCTGCTCGCGTACGTGTGGCTGTCCACGCTCGGTCTCGTCGCCAACGCGCTCGGGCTCGCGCTCGTCGGCGGGCTTTTGTTCGGCCCCGACGCGCTGCTCTCCGGCGCCGCCGCGCAAGACGCCGGCGGCGCGCGCGCGGCGTCGGCGGCCGCCGGCTTCGTCAATGGCGTGGGCTCGATCGGCGCCGCCATCGAAGGCCTGGCCGTTCCGGCGCTCAGCGCGCGCTTCGGCTGGAAGGCGCTGTTTCCGCTGCTGATGCTGCTGGCGCTGGCCGCGAGCCTGGCGCTCCTGCCAGCGCTGCTCAGCAGCAGACCGCGCGCCGCGCACTAGCGCGGCGCGGCTCAGCCCCGGCGCATCACGCCGCTGCGCAAGCGACTGGGATCCATGCCGAAGCGCTCCAGCCAGCGATACACTTGCGCGCGCGTGGTGTTCAGCCGCCGCGCCACCTCCGACACGTTGCCGCTGCATTGCTCGAGCAGCGCCTCGAGCTCGCTGCGATCGCTGAGCGGGTTGCGCTGCGCAGAGCTCGCGTTCGGCGCGGCAGGCGGGCTCGAGCTGCGATCCGCGAGGGGCGCGATGATGGCCGCGTTCACGCCGCGCAAGAAGTCGACGCCCAAGGCCTTGTCGCGCGCGCCCATGGCACACCAGCGCCGGATCAAATTCTCGAGCTCGCGCACGTTGAAGGGAAAATCCCAGAGCAGCAAGGCCTCCGCCGCGTCCGCGCTGAGCTCCAGGCACTGCTGCGCTTGCGAGGCGAACGTCTTGGCCAAGCCGATGATCTGCTCGCGGCGCTTGCGCAGCGGCGGTATCTCGATGGGGATCTGCGCGAGGCGCGCGTAGAGATCGGCGCGGAAGCGGTTCTCGTTGATGGCGGTCTCGAGCCGCACGTTCGTCGCGGCGACCACGCGCACGTCGATGGGGTGCTCCATGTCGGAGCCCACGGGGCGTACGGCGCGCTCTTGCAGCACGCGCAGCAGCAAGGGTTGCAGCTCGAGCGGGAGCTCGCCGATTTCATCGAGCAGCAGCGTGCCGCCCTGCGCTGCTTGGAACATGCCGCGCCGCGCGGCCGCCGCGCCGGAGAACGCGCCCTTGGCGTGCCCGAACAGCTCGGAGGCGGCGATGTCGCGCGGCAAGGCGCCGCAATTGACGGGCACGAACGCGCCGCGGCGGCCGCTCCAGGCGTGGATTTGACGGGCCAGCACCTCTTTACCGACGCCGGTCTCACCGTGGATCAGGATCGTGGCCGAGGAGCGCGCCGCTTGCTCGCTGCGCTCGGCGAGCTCGGCCTGCGGCGCTCCCTCGCACACCACGAACACTGAGTCCCCGATGCGCAGCACGTCTCCGTGCGAGAGCGTGAACGTGCTGCGGCGCATGCCGTTGACGCGCACGCCGTTGGTGCTCTGCAGGTCGCTGACGCGGTAGCAATTCTGCCGTTCGTCCCAGCTGATGCGCGCGTGCAGGCGCGAGACGCGCGCGTCACCCAGCGTCCAGCCGGGGCCGCCCACGTCGCGGCCGAGCAAGAGCTCGCTCTCCGTTGTCAGCGTGCGCTCCCGCAGGCAGGCTTGGTCGGGGCTGTGCATCAAGCACAGCGTCGTCGAGCTCGACCAGCGCCTGCTGGAGGCGACGATCTCGCTGTCGTGCTCCGTCGTGTGGCGGTGCGTATCGTGCAGCGGCGCGCTGGGGCTCGGTATCGGCCGTGGCTGCGACGGATCGTAAGCCTCGAGCAGCGACGCGCGCATGTCCTCCGCGCGTTGCCAGCGCTTCGCCGGGTCGCGCCGCAGCGCGCGATCCACGACCGTCGTAAACGCGACGGGCAGCTCCGGCGCCAGGGAGGACAGCGCCGGCGCATCCGCGCTGTACGCCAGTCGGCGCTGCTCATCAGGGCTGGCTTCGTGCACGGGCCTGCCAGCGGCGAGCAAGAACAGCGTCGCGCCGACGGCGTAAAGATCCGCTCTCTCGTCGATCTCGCCCCATTGGCGGGCCGCCTGTTCAGGCGCCATGAACGCAGGAGTGCCGATCACCACGTTGCCGGTGATGCCGAGCCCGCGCGTCGCGGCGAGGCCGCGGCAGAGCCCGAAGTCGAGGACCTTGAGCTCACCCGTCTCGGTCAGGAACAGATTGGCCGGCTTGACGTCCCGATGAACGAACCCCGCCCTGTGGGCGTGGTCGAGCGCAGCGAGGGTCCCGAGCCCGACCTCGAACAGCTCAGCGGCGGGTAGTCGACCACCCAGTCGGACGCGATGTGTCTCCAGATCCCAGCCCACGAGCCACTCCGTGACGAACCACGGCAAACCGTCTTCGTCGATGCCGTGCGCCAACAAGCGCGGGATCATGGGGTGGGTCAGCCCCATCAACGCGGCAATCTCCCGCGCGAAGCGCTCGGCTGCCGAGCGATGGGTGATGGCGCTGGGGCGCAGCGCCTTGAGCGCGCCGACGACGCCGTTTTCTCCTGTTGCTCGGTAGACACAGGCGTTGCGTCCAACGTGAATCAGCCGCTCCACGCGCCAGCCAGGGATCCAGGTGGCGAGTCGTTCGGCGGGCGGGCGGCCAGCGTTCATCGCGTGCGTTTCGTGGAGGGCGGTGGAGCGGAGAGCGTCCCGGAACGCGCGGCAGTGTATCAGCTCACTGTTCCGTGTCCGGTTACGACAGCGCGCAGCGTATCACTCGGCTGAGACACTGCGCCTGCTCCTTCACCGAATTCAAGCGCCCCCGGCGCCGCTGCTCCCTCGCCGATCCAGCAGCAATCGCGCTGTATTCGGCGTCCCTGCTCAGCGCGGCACGCTGCGGACCGCGCGCCGGGAGCGGCGACTGCTGGCGCGCCACGCGTGGCACGCGGCGTGCTTAAGCGATTGACGTGAGCATCTCGACGGCTCGATGGATCGCGGTTTCGCGGTCTTCGCTCATCACCAAAGTCTACGCGCGCTCAGCCACCACGAGCGCTTGCGGGCCATCCTCGACTAGGCCCAAATTCGATCGCGCTGATCCCGGCTGAGGCTGAGCGGTGCGCCCCGGGGGCTCGGAGCTTGAACGGGTTGGGGTCGGAGTCGCGTCTAGTGGGGTCGCGACGGCCGGCTGCGGAGGTGGGAGGGAAGCTCCGGGCCCTCTGGGCGCGTTTTTTAGCGAACCGGACCTGACGAAGGCCACGGATTTACTATGTCGCTCCACGCCGACGCTCGCGGGAGCCAACGCCCCGCCCAGGGATCGACGATTTCTCTGAGCGGCTCCGGCGCGAAGCCCGGCTGAGGCAACGAGCGGTCGACGCGACCGGGAGCCCAGGGGTCGATCGTCTCGCTCGCTCGCCAGGGGTCGGCGGTCGCGCCGCTGGTGACCGCCAGCAAATCCAGCCCGCTCTCGATTTCAGCAGAAAACACCGGGGTTACTGCGCTGGAGAGCCCGCTGCCGATGGCTGGGACCGGTTCCGGCTCCTGCGCTGTGCCCGCCGCGCTCGCCGTGTTCGCGACCAAGCACGCCCAGAGCAGCAGCCCTACGCTCAGCGAACATCGAGCGGCGGAGTCCATTTCGAGAGCACTAGTGTAGCCTATGATCGTCCTGTCACGTCGCGGGTTGCGAACTATCCGTCCCGTGGAGCCAGTCGCGTTCGCGCCGCGCTCGCGAAGGTCAGCGGAGTTCGCGAGCGGCGCTCGGTGTCGAGGTGGGCTGAGGGCCCACACGAAGGATACGAACGACTAAGTTAACGGAGGGGCTCAAGTTGGTACGGAAGTGGCCGTCGTTCGGCGTGACCCTTTCGGCGTAATGAAGCATGACGAGGTCGGAGCAACAGCGCACGTGACTGAGAATCGACGCGGGGACGATCTCAGAGTTCGCGCGGATTTCCGCGTTCGCTTCCACTCCATCGACCAGCTCGTGCTGGCCTTCACGGGTGACCTTTCGCGCCGCGGGATGCGCCTCAACTCGCCGCGCCCGTTGGATTTGGGGGTGCGTGTCACCCTCTCGGTAGCGCTGCCCGACGGCAAGCCAGAGATGATGATCGAGTGCGAGGTGGTCAATTGCCGACCCAAGCCCGGGGGTGATGGCTATTCGGTCGGCGTGCGCTTCGCGCAGCTGGCAGCCGACTTTCAGGAGCGCGTCGAGTGGTACATCCTGAACTCCGAGCCTGCGGCCGAGCAGTTCGGCGAGCACCCGCACCGGCGGCGCTTGAACATCGTCGTGGCCGACGACGATCCGCTGCAGGCCAAAGCTACGGCGTGCCCGTTCATCGAGCGCGGCGACAACGTGCGCTTGGCGGCCGACGGCTTGGAAGCGCTCGGACTCTGTCTCAAAGACGCGCCCGAGCTGCTGCTCACCGACGTCAACATGCCGAAGATGGACGGCTGGCAACTCTTGCGCATGGTGCGCTCGCGGCCGCAGTTCCGGCGCATGCCCGTCATCTTTCTCACCACGCTGCCGCGCGAGAGCGATCACTTGCTCGGCTACCGCCTCGGCGTGGATGATTACCTCGCGAAGCCGTGCGCCCCGGACCAGCTGCTGGCGCGCGCGGATCGCGCGGCGCTGCGCGCGCTGCAGAGCAACCAGGGCGAGGCCAAGGTGGACCCGCCGGGCGCGCTGCGCGGCGATCTCGAGCTCGTTGGGCTTCCGTCGCTGCTCTCGTTTCTCGAGCTCGAGCGCAAGAGCGGCGTGGTGCGGGTCGGCCCTTACACGAACGGCACGATTCAGCTGCGCGACGGCGCGCCGGTGGACATCGAGGTGGCCGGACTCGACGCCAGCTCGTCTCCAGAGGACCGCATGGTCGCGCTGCTCTCGGCGCAGCGCGGTCGCTTCGAGTTTCGGCCGTGTGTCGTCGAGGTCGCGGATACCGTGCGCCGCTCGCTCGGCATGCTGTTGCTCGAATGCGCGCGCCGCGCCGACGAAGCGCAAAAATAACGCGGCTCGCGGCTGGCTCACGCATCCGCTGGCGCTCACTTGCGCGCTCGGGCGAATCTGCAACCGTTGGTGGCAGATGGACGAGGATTTCGCGATCGCTGTCTCGCCCCGCCATTCGGTGCGGCTCGCGGCCGAGTACGCCGGAGCCATAAAAAAGGCACCTTCTCGCGATTTCGTGGTGCGCACGCTGGTCAAGCGTGAAGCCAACGGCATGCCGCTGATGTCCGCCGAGATTGTGATCGCCGGACACGAAGCGCGCGCGGAGTTTCCGCTCGCCGAGAAGTACCCGCTGCACTTTCGCAAGAGCTATTTCCCCGGGCGGCTGCACGGCGATCCTAAGCACGAGTTCGATTGCCACGCGGACGCTTCGCGGTTGATCGGCGTGCCGCCTCCCATCGGCTTTGGTGAGCGCGTGTTCCGCGCCTGCCTGATCCCCGGACGACCCTACGGCAGCCTGACACCCTTCGAGCTCACGCCGGAGGAGCGCAATTTTCGGCGCGCGCGGGAGCTCCCCCTGGACACCGCCATCGGCCAGTGGAAGCTCGCGGAGCTGGTATTCGAGCAGCTCAGCGCGCTGCACGCCGGCGGCCTCGCGCACGGCGACGCCGAGCTCAGGAATTTCATCGCGTGCCCTTCGCCGCTCGAGCTCGTGGCCATCGATTTCGAAGCAGCCGTGCGCCAGAGCTCACTCGACGCCGAGGGCTGGGAGACGCGCTGCCAGCTCGACTTCGATCCCTTGCTGCGGCACGCCGCGTTCCTGCTCTGCTCGCTCGGACCGCAGCCCAGTCCTCTCGCAGAGCGCGCGCTCGCGCGGCTGCCCAAGCTGTTCAAGGATCCCGACCGCGTACGCCGCGAGATCGATCACTCCTCGGACATCGAGGGCTGACCTCGGCGCGCCAGCGGCGCGCAGCGGCGGAGTCGGAGCGCGTCGTGGGGCTCCGACGAGCCCCACGACGCCAACGCCTTCGGGCGCGTTCAGCGGATGAAGAGCATCTCCTGGTACGTCGGCAGCGGCCACTGGTCGTCGGCGACGATGCCCTCGAGCGAGTCTGCCGTGCTGCGGACCGCGGCCATGGCCGGCAGCACCTTGTCGCGCAGGTACTTGGCTTCTTCCAGCAAGCCGCCGCTGCCCTCGTGGCCCAGCGCCTGCTCCAGCGACGCGATGCCCTTGTCGAGATCAGCGAGGCCGGCACTCACCTGCTCGAGCAGCTTGGTGCCGGTGCTGATGCCAGCGGCCTTGGCCGCCGCTGCGCCTTGCGCCAGCTCTGTCTGGTAACGAACCGCCGCCGGCAGGATGTGGGTCTTGGCCATCTTGGTGACGAGCTTGGCCTCCACCAGCACGGACTTGATGTACTGCTCGAGGTAGATCTCGTAGCGGCTGTGCAGCTCGCGGGGGCTCAGCACTTCGTACTTCTCGAACAGCTGCACCACCTCGGGCGACTCCAGCACCGGCAGCGCGTCCACCGTGGTCTTGAGGTTCGGCAGGCCGCGCTTCTCGGCCTCGGCGTGCCACTCGGGCGTGTAGCCGTTGCCGTTGAAGATCACGCCGCCGTACTGCTTCATGACCTCGCTGAGCTGCGTTTGAATCGCCGCGTTCAGCGTCTGGCCGCTGCCGATGGCGCTCTCGATCTTGCTGGCCAAGTAGTCGAGCGACTCGGCCACCGCGGTGTTCAGGCACACCAGCGCGCCGCCGATCGACTGACCGCTGCCCACCGCGCGGAACTCGAAGCGGTTGCCGCAGAAGGCGAACGGGCTCGTGCGGTTGCGGTCGCCGGCGTCCTTGGGCAACTTCGGCAGGGTGTCCACGCCGATCTCGAGCGTGCCCTTCATCTTCGACGACTTGGCGCCGCCAGCGCGGATCTGCTCGAACACATCCGCCAGCTGCTCGCCGAGGAAGATCGAGATGATCGCGGGCGGAGCCTCGTTGGCGCCCAGGCGATGATCATTGGCCGCCGAGGCGATCGCCGCGCGCAGCAGGCCGCCGTGCCTGCCGACGGCGCGGATCACGGCGCCGCAGAACAGCAGGAACTGCGCGTTCTCGTGCGGCGTGTCGCCGGGATCGAGCAGGTTGCCTTGCGTGGTGTTGCCGAATGAGAAATTGACGTGCTTGCCCGAGCCGTTCACGCCGGCGAAGGGCTTCTCGTGGAGCAGGCACACGAAGCCGTGGCGCTCGGCCACGCGCTTGAGCGTCAGCATCACGAGCTGCTGGTGATCGGTGGCCACGTTGGCGCTCTCGAACACCGGCGCGATCTCGAACTGGCTCGGCGCGACCTCGTTGTGGCGCGTCTTCACCGGGATACCGAGCTTGAAGAGCTCCTTCTCGACCTCGAGCATGTACGCGAGGACGCGCTCCGGAATGGCGCCGAAGTAGTGATCCTCGAACTCCTGGCCCTTGGCGGGCTTGGCGCCGAACAGCGTGCGCCCGGCGAGCATCAGATCGGGGCGCTGGAAGTAGAACTTCTTGTCGATCAAGAAGTACTCCTGCTCCGCGCCGGCATAGGAGACCACCGTCGCCGGCTTCTCGTGACCGAACAGCTTGAGGACGCGCTGAGCCTGCTTGTTCAGCGCCTGCATCGAGCGCAACAGCGGGGTCTTCTTGTCGAGCGCCTCACCAGTCCAGGACACGAACGCGGTCGGGATACAGAGCGTGGTGCCACCGAGCACGTAGGCGAAGCTCGTGACGTCCCAAGCCGTGTAGCCGCGCGCTTCGGCCGTCTGACGAATGCCACCGCTCGGGAAGCTGGACGCGTCCGGCTCACCCTGAATCAAGGCCTTACCGGAGAACTCCGCGAGCGCGCCACCTTCACCGTCCGGGTTGAGAAAGCTGTCGTGCTTCTCGGCCGTGAAACCGGTGAGGGGATGGAAGATATGCGCGTAGTGCGTCGCGCCCTTCGACATCGCCCAGTCTTTCATCGCGGAGGCGACGACGTTGGCGACCTCGGGCTCGAGAACGGCGCCTTTCTCGATGGTCTTCTTCAGCGATTTGAACACGTCCTTCGGGAGCCGGGCTTCCATCTGGGCGTATCCGAACACATCGATTCCGAAGAGCTTCTCCGCATCCGGCAAGCCGGGCGGGGTAGGTACTGCCTTCTCGGCTGCCATTGAGGAAATCGCCTGTGCGCGCTGAGAATTTCCGAGCATCGTTCTTTGTCCTTGGTGGGGGCCGCGGCGAGGCTCGCCGCAACGTCATAGGGCGCTTTCGCATAGCCCGGGGCACCTTTCCAGAAGAAGTCCGGATTGTTTCAAGATGTCGAAACTCGCTCCGATTCAGCTGGATTCCGCGGTGATTGGGGAGCTTCGGGGGCGCGCCAGCGCGTTCTAGCGGTGGTTTGTTGCTAATTCTGCAAAATTTCTGCTTTTTTGCGACGAATCTAGGGCAAAGCTTTCAGGCTTAAACAGCGCTCGAGAGACCCCGATGGGAGCGGCCGGTGGGCCGAGCTGGTCTTTCGCCGTAACACGGCGCAGGGCGACAAACGGCGTTAGGGACGATACAGCCGCTCCACGTAACGCCGGAGTAGCTCGGCGACCGCGCCGCGCGCCGGGAACGACCCGGCCATACCGTAAATCGGCGCCATGCCCTCCTTGGTCGCCGGCGTCTCGCGCACGGCGGCCACGGCTTCACGCAGGTCGTGCACGAAGCTGGCGGCGACGCCTGGCTGCGCGTGGCGCAGCGTCACACAGACATGAACGCTGGGTGGGTGTTGCAAGCCGTTCAAGCTGTAGCCGCGCTTGGCCATTTCATCGAGCACGCGATAGACGTCGAGCGTCGGTGATGCGAACGCGATGACCCACAGCGGCTCGCCCAACACCTTGAGCTCCGGGATGCGCTCGATGCCGTCGCGGATCGTCGCCGCCGCGTCCAAGATCTGCCGCGTCGCTTCCAGGTAGCCCTCTTCGCCCAGCGTGACGAGCGACGCCCAGCACGCCGCGCTGAGCCCTCCCGGGCGGCTCCCGGCGAGGGTGGGTGAGAAATACAACCCGCCAGGCCAATCAGTGGTGACGAAGTACTGACAGCGGCTGAGCTCGCTGCCGCGATACAGGATCACCGAGCTGCCCTTCGACGCGAAGCCGTACTTGTGAGTGTCCACCGAGATCGACGTCACGCCTTGCACGCGAAAGTCGAAGTTGGGCACGCGGTAGCCGAGCCGGCGCGCCCACGGCAACACGAAGCCGCCCAGACACGCGTCCACGTGCAAGCCCAGGCCTTGCTCGCGCGCCAGGCTGGCGAGCTCGGCGATGGGATCTATGACGCCGTGCGGGAAGCACGGCGCCGAGCCGACCAACACGACCGTGCGCGGCGTGAGCGCCCGCTTCAGCGACGGCACATCGGCGCGGTAATCGCTGCCGACTGGCACCTTCACGAGCTCCATGTCCAGCAGCTGCGCGGCTTTGTCGAACGCCGCGTGGGCGCTCTCCGGCGCGACGATCTGTGCGCGGCCGTGCGCGCGGCGTTTACGCGCGGCGTCGCGGTACGCCTTCATGGCCAAGATGATGCTCTCGGTGCCGCCGGAGGTGACCGTGCCGGTGACGCGCTCCGCTTCGGGCAACGCAGGGTCGCTGCTGCCGCCCAGCATGTCGGCCGTCATCGCCACGATCTCGGCCTCGAATTTGCTCGCGCTCGGCCACAGATCGGTGTGCAGCGGGTTGACGTGGGCGGTCAGCGCGTACACCTGATTGAGAAACTCAGTGTGCTCGCTGCCGCCGTGATAGACAGCGCCCGAGGCTTGACCGGAGATCCAACGCGGACGCTCCCGCTCTGCGACCGCGCGGATCAGCTCGAGGACGTTGGAGCGGGCGACGCCGCGATTGGGCAGCTTGCGATAGATCTCGAGATCGCCGTACGGCCGCAGGTGCTCGGTGGCGGGCGCGAGCAAGGAGTCGAAGGTGTCTTCGATGCGGCGCTTGATGCCGGGGACGTGCTGTGCTTCGCGGAAAGCGAAATCGAAAACGCGGCGGCGAGCGCGCGCGAACGTGCGAAAGACTTTGTTTTGGCTCTGGCTCATCGTGAGGCGGACCCGGCTGGGCGGTTCAATCGCTGAAAGATCGCACGATTCTTGCGGTAAAGCTCGCGGTACTCGCCGAACAAACGCTCGTACAAGGCTCTGTACTCGCGGCGCGGCTCGAAGCTCTGCTCGATGGCGACTCGCTGCTCCACATCGGCGAAGCCGAGCTCTCCTAGGGCAACGAAGCTGATGAAGGCGGCGCCGCGTAGGTTGGACAGCCGCGGCGACTTGACCTTGAGCACGGCGCGATCGAGCACGTCCGCCAAAATTTGGCACCATAGCTCGGAGTCGGCGCCGCCGCCGATGAAGCGCAGCGTGTCGACTCGCGCGCCGACGAAGCTCTCCACGTGGCCGAACAACCAGCGCACGTTGTGGGCGATGCCTTCCAGGGTGGCGCGGGCCACGTCCGCGCGCTCGTGCTCGAGCGAGTAGTTGAAGAACGCGCCGCGTAGCGCGCGGTCTTCAACGGGCGTTCGCTCGCCGTAGAGCCAGGGCAAGAACAGCAAATCACGAGCGCCAGGCGGCGAGCTCTGCGCGACCTGGTCGAAGGCTTCGAAGAAGCGCGGCGGTGCGGGGCCGACCGACAGCGCGTCATCCGCGAAGAACAGCTTGTCGCGCAGGTGCGTGAGGCACGCTCCGGCGGTCTCCTGCTCGTTCAACAGCAGATAGCGCCCGGGAATGGCGGCGGGGAGGGCGGCCATGTTGTGCAGCACGTCCGTCTTCTTCTTGGGCACGTGGCACGAAATCCAGGACGAGGTGCCGATATAGAGGTGCACGGCGTGGTCGCGCGTCGTGCCCGCGCCGATGGCCGCCGAGTGGACGTCGGGCGCCGAGGCCGTGACCAGCACGTCTTTTTCGAGCCCGAAGCGCTGCGCGTGCTCCGGTAAAAGTTGGCCCAGCGGCTCGGTGGAGGGCACCAGCTCCGGGAGCTTCCCGCGCTCGAGCCCAGCGAGCGCCAAGAGCCCGTCGTCGTAGACCACGCGGCCCGCGTCGCGGTTGTCGGTGACCCAGTGCAGCGCGATCGAGTCGTAGCTTGCGGCGAGCCGCCCCGTGAGTCGATAAGTGAGATAGTCCTTCGGCTCCAGGAACTTGCTAGTTCGCTCGTAGACGCTCGGCTGCTTTTCGCGCAGCCAGAGGATGTGCGCCAGCGGATCTTTTCCCGCGTGCCCCGGCGCGCCGCCGGTCAGGCGCATCCAACGCCATAGCTTGTGCAGCGCATAGCCGGAGACCTCCGGGAAGCCGCCGCACAGCCGCTGGATCTGCTCTGCGCCGCGCGAGTCCATCCAAATGATGGCGTCATGCAGCGGCTCGCCGCGGGCATCGATGGCGACGGTGCCTGACCATTGCGCGGTCACGCCGAGCGCCGCGATGCTCGCGCGCGGAACGAGGTCTCTGGCGAGCAGGCGCAGCGTCGCGCTCGCGAGCGCGTCCCACCAATCCGCGGGGCGCTGTTCGGCGCCGCCGCCCTCGAGTCGCAGCGCGACCGGCTGAAACTCGCTGGCGAGCACGGCGCCGTCCGCCGCAACGAGCCCCACCTTTGCGCCGGACGTCCCGAGGTCCCAGGCGAGGACGTGGCGCGCGCTCATCCGAGCAGCATGCCGAGGCGCGCCCGCCGCGGTCAAGCCCGGGGGCGCTGCGCGTCAGGCCTGGCCGACGCGGCGCGACTCTCGGCGCTCTGACTCTTGGATCAAGGGTGGGAGCCTATCCGCCCAGGGTCGCGCTAGCTCGAGCTCTCGCGCCAGTCGGAATAGCTGAGCCTCGGCTCCCAAGCGCGCGGTGAACATCGTGCCGATGGGCAGGCCCGCCGCGTTCCAATAGAGGGGGACGCTCATCGATGGCTGGCCCGAGACGTTGGCCAGCGGCGTGAACGGGACGAACTCGAACACCCGATCGACGGTCGCTTGGATGACGCGCTTCAAGCGCAACACCGAGCTGATCCCGAGGTTTACGATGGTGCGGTGCGCGAGCGCTTCAGCGCCCTTCGGCGCGAGCGCGCCGATCGGCAGCGGCGGGCTCGCCAAGGTGGGCGTCAGCAACAAATCGTACTTCTCGTGGAAGCGCAGCGCGGAGCGGGCGATGCGCTGCAAGGTTTCCATGGCGCCGATCGCCTGCGCCGCCGACAGCTCGGCGCCGAGCAGCCCAGCGAGCCACGTCGCGAGCTCGAGCTCGTCACGCGCCGGTCGCCGGCCGAGCTCGCGCGCGGCGTTTTCGATGCCCGCGGCGACCGAGCCGCAGACCACCGTGAAGAACGCCATCGAGAACTCGTCCGCGTCGATCTCCGGTGAGGCTTCTTCGACGATGTGCCCGAGGTCGCGGCAGAGCTCCGCGGTGTGCCACAGCGCGCGGCGGCAATCCGGCGCGACGCGCCCCGTGAGGTGCGGCCGCTCACTGACCGCGATGCGCAGCTGCCCCGTCGGAAGGCCCACTTCGTCGAAGAACGGGCGCTCCGGAGGCGGCGCCCAGTACGGCGACGTGCACTCCGGACCGGAGCTGACGTCCAACAACGCGGCGCTGTCCCGCACGCTGCGGCTGACGACGTGCTCGACGGCGAGGCCCAGCCAATGCTCGCTCGCGTCCGGGCCGGACGGATTGCGGCCGCGGCTCGGCTTGAAGCCGAAGAGCCCGCAACACGACGCGGGGATGCGCAGCGAACCGCCGCCGTCCCCGCCGTGAGCGACGGGTACCATGCGCGCGGCGACCGCCGCCGCGGCACCGCCGCTCGAGCCGCCCGGTGTGCGCGTGAGGTCCCAGGGGTTTCGACACGGCCCGAACAGCACCGGTTCGGTCACCGGCAGGATGCCGAACTCCGGTGTGCTCGTCTTGCCGAGAAGCAATAGCCCAGCGCGTCGATAGCGGCTGACGAGCTCGGCGTCGTAATCGGGGACGTGCTTGCTGTAGAGGCGGCTGCCGGACGTGAACGGCGCGCCCGACACCGGGGACAGCAAATCTTTGAGCAGGAACGGCACCCCCGCCACCCGGCTGCCCACGGCGAGCGGCGCCTTCGCTTGCTCGCGCGCCTGATCGTAGAGCTCGCAGACGACCGCGTTGAGCTGCGGGTTATAGCGCTCGATGCGGCTAACGGCCGCCTCCACGAGCTCGAGCGGCGTCACTTCACGGCGGCGCACCAGCTCCCCCAGGCCAACGGCGTCGAAGCGGATGAAGTCCCTGAAGCCGCTCATGAAGCTTCTCCGCCTCGCTCTCCTTTCGCGCCGAACGGCTCGGGGCCGTCGGCGCTCCAGCGCAGCAGCTCGGCCATCGGCGCGCCGTCTCGATGCACGAGCACGAGGTGCGTACGCGTCGCCGGCAAACCGGGGGTGTGCCCGTCTTCGACTTCGTCTTCTGCCCAGGCGCCGAGATTCACGTACGTGGTGTGCGCCGTCGGTCGCGTCTCGGGGAGATGGGTGTGACCCATCACGATGAACGCGGCAGGAAACAAGCGCGCGACCAGGGTCGAACGCTCGCGCAGCTCGGCGCTCGGCTCGAGCGTGTCGCGTAGACGGCGCCAGGCGACGCCGACCCCGCCCAGCACGCACACCACGCCGACCTCCAGCGCCGATGCGATGGAGAGTGAGGGCGCGCTGAGCCACACGGCGGGCATCGTCACCGTGGCGAGCAAGACCAAGAAGACGCGATCCAACATCACGCTCGCGAGCAGCGCGAGCAAACTGTTGGTGATGGGCGGCCGTTGCAGGTGGAGCAGCGCGCGCAAGCGCTCGATCTGGATGCGCTGGCGCGCGCTGAGCCGCAACATCCGACGCTCGTGCTCTTGGCGAACGCGCTCCGCGGCGCCGCTGAGATGCTCGCGCCAGAGCTCGAGCAACGCGCTGGTCGCGCCGATGAAGCGGCGCGCCAAAGCGAACATCCCGCTCACGCCCAGACCGATCGCGAATTTGATGTAGGTGAGGACCGAGGCGGCGGCGTGTCCGGCCTCGGTCATGCCCCGCGTGGGCCGCACCACGTAACGGAGCAGCACGTCCGAGAGCGAGCGCGCGGTGCGGCGAGGATCCAGCGGTGACACGGGATGCAGCAAATGCTCGAAGCTGCAGTACGAGTCGTACTGGTGCCCGTGCTCGACGAACACCACGCCCTCCTCGTAGTAAAACCAGGGCATGAACTCGACCTGCTCGCGCTGAAACGCGGAGTGCTCGGCTAGCAGCTCACAGAACCGTTCTTGTACATCCTCCCAATGCCAATCAACGTCGTGGTTTCCGCGGACGATCACGACGCTGTTGCCGGCGCTGATGAAGCGCGCGAGGCTGCGCATCACTAGGGCGTCGTGCCGCATCACGAGCTCGAGTTTCGCCAGGGTATGATCGGGAGCGCCGCCGAGGCCGTGGGCCAGCTCTTCGCTAGTGGGCGCTGTGTCGAGCGCGACGTCGGGCAGCACGCTCATGCCCGCAAAATCGATGAAATCCCCAGCAAACACCAGCTTCCAGGGGCGGCCCTGCTTGCGGTGAAGGCGGTAGTAATCGAAGAAAGCGACGAGCTCCCGCGCGCGCAGCTCGGCGGCTCTGGCGCGGCGCGGCGCGTCGGGCTGTGCGTGATGCACCAGATCACTACCCAGGTGCACGTCCGAGAGGACAATCAAGTTGTGGACACAGCTCGCCACACTCTTCAGTATGAGACCGAGCTCGCCAAGGAGCCAGGGCCGAGCGCAACCTTTTTGAATGACGAAAGGCAGCTCACGCCGTTGCGGAGCGCAGCGTCAGATCCATTTCCAGTAATTGACGCGAGGGCTGTCTCGGGAACGGCTTTTTAGTGCCGGTATACGAGAAGCCGAATGACTCATATAAAGCGCGCGCCGAGGCGGCGTCTTCTTGTACCCAGAGGCGAAGACGTCGCTTGTGATGTTCTTCAGCCCAAATCATCGCGGCCTTGAGCATGCAATACGCTGCCCCACGCCGGCGCTTCGGCGGCGTGACCCACATGCCGCCGACGCGGCAAATCTCTTGGTCGAACGGGTCCTCGACGGCCAGGACCAAGCCGGCGGCTTCCGCGTCGACCTCCGCGATGAAGAGCCGCGGCCCGCCTGGCGACGCCAGCGTTCGCGCCTGCTCGACCCACTCTTCTTGCGGACGATTCGCAGCATCTTCCAAGCGCTCACCGAAGGTATGCGGCGACTCCCGCAGCGCTCCCAAGCGCAAGCGCCGCAACAGGGCGCCCTCTCCTTCGGCGAGCGGCCGCACGCGCACGGACGCG
This sequence comes from uncultured Sorangium sp., assembly GCA_966250485.1. GTDB lineage: Bacteria > Myxococcota_A > Polyangia > Polyangiales > Polyangiaceae > PMG-095. The sequence continues at coordinate 44,021 of CBINHN010000013.1, forward strand.
GGCAGCTTGCCATTGCCTTCAGCCTCGCCGAACTCGTCGCCGGCGTTCGCTTCTTCCCAATCTGGAACTCTCGGGTCGCGGATCGTGGCGGGTTCGGTCAAGGCACGAGCTGAGTCGTCCTCCGCCACGCCCGGCGGCGTGAGCGTTGCTTCTAGGAAGGAGGAAGGTGCAAAGCTCGACGCCGTATAAGCGTCGGCCCGAAAAACTTCCATGAAGCGCTCAGGAGTAGCGAGTGGCAAAAAGGCGTGGCGCTGGTAAAATTGGTGACCTTCGCGCGCGACGAGCAAGAACCGCTGTAGCGATCGTAAATCGGGGTGCGAGCGCACGACCTCGAGCAGCCACGAGCCGAGGCCGCGACGCCGTTGCTCCGCCGCGATGTAAAAGTCGCACAGGTGAGCGAACGTCGCGCGATCGGTGATCACTCGCGCGAACCCGATTTGGCGAGCCCCGTCGTAGAGGCCGAAGCAGAGCGAGCCCGCGATGGCTCGCTCCACCAGCGCGCGCGAAATGCCGCGCGTCGACTCCGCCGCGGTGAGCGTCGCGTGGATGGCGTCGAGATCCAGGCGCGCCGAATCCGTCGAAATGACGAAGTGCTCGCGACTGACCTCGAATAGCGGCATGTTACGTACGCTGCCGAACGCCCTCGCTCAGCGTCGTAGCAGCTCGGCGAGCGCGAGGGCAACTCGTTGTTTTGGTCGTTTGGCCGGCGTGCTCAGGCCAGAGTCGCATCCCAACGGAAGCGCCGTTCGTGGGCGGGGCTCTGGCCGAGCGCGATGCGATCCATCGCCTCGTTGCCGAGTCGATCGACGTGTTCATTGCCAGGGTGTCCGGAGTGCCCCATCACCCAGCGGAACTCCACTTTACGAATCGACAGCAGCTCGTCCAAGCGCTGGAGCAGGTCGACGTTCTTCAGCGGGTCGCCCTTTCGCTTCCAGCCTTTCGCTTTCCAGCCTGCCATCCACTGCGTGCAGCACCCGATCAGGTATTTGCTGTCACTCACCACCAGCACGCTGGATTTCGCGTTGGTGATCGCCGCGAGCGCTTCGATGGCGGCTTGCATCTCCATGCGGTTGTTCGTGGTCTGTTGCTGTCCGCCCGCGCGCTCTAGGGCGCTCCGCGTGCGTGAATCGACGAGCACGAACGCCCAGGCTCCAACTCCCGGGTTTCCCCGGCAACCGCCGTCGGTGAAGGCCACGACATCGGGCATCGCGCGGCGGAAGCTGCCTCACGCGGCGCGCCGCCGCAAGTCGTTCGCGCGTCATCGCGTACAGGCGCGCGCCATGGGCACGCGACGACGGCGCACGCTCGAGCGAGCTGAAGAGGAGTACGCGCCGGCGCTAGCTGACGCGGTCGTCGTGAAGACGGTCGCAGCTCAACGCCGCGGCTTGCGATTTTTGGCGCGCTCGGTGACGCGCTCGACGAGATCCACGATGAAGCCGAGCAGCGCTGCTACAGCTGTGCCGAGATCGGGGAAGTCGGGCTCAGCTATGGAGGCGTCGCTGAAGGCGGGGGTGGGCGTGTGCAGCGTGACGCGGCGCTTGCGCTCGGCTTCGCGTTCCGCGAGCCGCGCGCGCTCGAGTCCTCCGCGAGCAACGAACGCGAGCACCCTGGGCAGCTCTCCAGCGTCGAAGAAGGTGCCGTGCAAGCCGCAGATATCCACGATGATGCCGCTCGCCGCGCCGAAATTGCGACGGTTCATCAAGGCCGCGCAGCTCGGGCAGGGCCGATAAACGACCTTCTGCTTTAGAGGATTCGCCGGCGTGAGGCGGCCCAGGAGCGCCCTGCCGAGCTCTGCACGGCGCTCGAGCAGAGCTCGTAAATGGGCGTGACCCAAGAACTGGCCGCCGCAGCGCTGGCACTCGAGCAGCTGGCGTCCACCAGCGTCGATGAGGTCCATCGCCGAGCGGCACTCCGGGCAGCGACCTTCGCTGAGCGTAGCGTCCGCCGTGATGCCCAGCTCCTGGCCGCAACCCGTGCAGTGCGCCGCTCCGGTGGCGTTCATGTGTAAGCAGCTGCCGCAACGCAGTGTCGCGATCGGCGCGCGGCAATACTCACAATGACGAGCGGCCTCCGGGTTGGGGCCGCCACAACTAGAGCATCGATAGACGCGCGCCTCGCTCGACATGTCGAACCGAATATTCTAGCTCGCCTGATCTCTTGCGGAGCGTGATTGAGAGCTCCGAGGCAAAAATGGCCAGTGGCCAATGCCGGCGTTTGGTGGCAATGCCACCTCTGGAGCTATTAGGCGACATGAGCGAGCAAGCGAACGAACCCATCTGGTACTGGCTGCGACCCGATCGACAGCAGGCGGAAGGATCTTTCGAAGAGCTCACGCGGTTGCTCTCGTCACGCGCGCTGCCGCGCTCGACCATGGTCTGGCTCGAGCCCTGGCCAGAGTGGCGGCCGGCTCACCGCGTGCCGGAGTTGGCCTCGGTCCTTCCGCCGAGCCCTGGCAGCGAGCGTGCCTCAGGCAGCGCCGAAGCCCCGCGCGTCAAGGTCGCTGCTCCGAAGGTTCCTCGGCCGGAGGCGCCGCGCCCGACGCATTCGGCTCCGCCGCGCTTGATCCGTCCAACTGGCGGAGCAGCTGGCGGGGGACTGGCCAAGACGGAGCGCGCGGCCCAGAAAACGGCTGCGAGCGTGAGCGAGCCCGCGACCGGCCCGGCAGCGACGCCCGAGCCGGCGGCCGACGCGCCCGCCGCTGCCGTGAGCCCGGCGCCGCTCGCCGCGGTGCTCGCCGCGAATCACCACGAGTCGTTCGAGCGAGCTCACGTCGAGCTCGCGAATCCCGCGCCACAGGCCGCTGCTCCGGGCGAGCCCGAGCCGGCCGAATTGCCGAGCGTTGAAGAAGACGCGGAGCTCTCCGCGCAGCTCGAGCTCGACGCTGCGCCGCAGCCGGCTCGGCTGCCGAGCTTCGATGACCGGCATGTGGCGGTGAGCTCGGAGGCACCCGTCGCGTTCGAGCCGCGCTTCGAGCGTGGCGACGCCGCGCGCCCAGTGCCGATGGCTTTCTGGGCGAGCGCGGCCGGTTGTGCGCTGTTGCTCGCCGCGTTCGGCTTTTCGCTGCGCGCGCTGTCCGCGGCGCATCCGCCGGACGCGGTCGCGGCTCCGCAAGCTCCGCCTCCGCTCGTCGCTTCGCAGCCACCGCGCGCCGTCGCCGCGCCGCAGCTCGCGACGCCCGCCGCGCTGCCGGGTTGTACGCTGCTCACGCCGCCGGCACGGCTCGCGCAGAGCATCGAGCGCGATGTGATGCCATCGCTCGCGGCGCTGGACGCCGAGCACGTGGCGATCGGCTTCGCGGGCTCGCGCACGGAGGCGCGCGGTGTGGTGGTGAACCTGACGACGCTCGACGCGCGCGCGACGTTCTCACAGTCCGGTAAGCGCGCAGTGCTGGGCGTCGCCGCGAATCCGTCGGACGGGAAGTCGTTCGCGGTGGATCGCGACGACGGCACCGCAGCCTCGGCCGCCACTCTGGACGCGGAGCGACGCACCATCGTCGCGGTGCGGCGCGACGCGATCGTGCGACGCAGCGCCGAGCAGCGCGCGGTGACCTTGTGGCCCTTCGCCGCCAACAGCGCCGTGACCGCGCCGCGCGTGGCGCGACTGGGCGAACGCAGCGGATACGCGCTCGCCTTGCGCGAAGGTGGCGCCAGCGGCCAGCTGCGCTTTGGCTGGCTCGACGCGGCGGGCGCCCCCAGGGGCGAGCTGCAGCGGATCGACGCCGGCGTGCGCTGGCTCGGCAGCCCCGCGCTCGCGGCGTCGGAAGACGGCGCGCTGGTCGCCTTCGCTGGCCGTGACAGCGAAGCAGAGCCGTGGCGGCTGCGCCTCGCGCGCGTCGCCGCGGGCGGCGGCGTGAGCGCGGTGAGCGACTTTGCGCTCGGCGCAGAAGATCTGGGCGCGGGCGCGATCGCGCCTGCCTTGGCGGCCTTCGACGGAAAGCGTTGGCTGCTGCAGTGGACTCAAGGCGAGCCTGGGCGGCTGCGGGTCCGCGTACAGATGTTGAATGAGGCGCTGCGGCCCATCGCCGCGCCGCTGCCTGTCTCCCCAATGGGCGCCAACGCCGGGCAGGGCTCGGTCTGGGCCTTTGGTGAGCGGGTCTTGTCCTTGTTCTTGTTGCCGGTGCCCGGCCGGGACGAGCTTTGGGGATCGGTGTTGCGATGTCGATGAAGGGTCTTGGCTTCGGCTTGTTTCTCCTGCTCTCGAGCGCCGGCTGCGCTGCGACTCAGCACGAAGCGCCGCAGAGCCGCGTCGGTCAGGGGCTCGCCTACAGCTCCGGCAACCGCGAGTACGACGAGTTCTTCGAGCGTGTGCACCGCCTGCAGGTCGCGATGAGCGAAGCCCCGGCCGCGCTCACGCAAGCGCGCGCGCGAATCGTAAAATCTACCGCGCCCGGCAACGGTTCATCGAGCACGCTGCTCGCCCGTGAGGTGAAGCAGGCGCTGGATCGCATGAGCAAGCGCGGCGTGTCCGTGCGCGTCGATCTGAAGCGCGCGGCGGCCAGCAAGGCGGAGCGCGCCCACGCGGTGTTCACGCCCACGGCGAAGCCCTCGGCTCAGGATGAGAAGCTGCTCGCCGATCTGGAGGCCGGCGTGAGCGGCATGTTGCACGTGTCGAGCTCACTGCGCGAGAGCCGCGAAGAGCTGCTGCAGCTCTGTACGCGCGCGCTGCAGCTGGAGTCCTCACTGGACGAGGAGTTCCCGGGCGGCTTGGGCAGCCGGCGCGGCGAGGTGCTCGCGAATCTGCGCGACGCGGAGCGCGTGCTGGCGCTCTCCATCGCGCGCAGCGAGGAGACGGCGCGGCCCGCGGAAGAGTTCATCAGCGAGCTCAGCACCGCGCTCGGCAAAGAGCGGCGCTCGGCGTCGCGCGCGAGCGAGCTCGCGGAGCGCGGTGAGGCGCGCCGCAGCTCGGCTTCGTCGCCGTCCGCCAGCGCTCGCGTCGCGCAAGCGTCGAACGAGGCGGCTGAACCCGCTGCGCCGCCGCAGGCCGCGCCCTCTACGGAGCCGGTGACGCGCTCGAGCTTCGACCCCTGAGGGTCGTCGCTCACCAGACGTGCAGCGCCTGAAATAGCTTCAGCAGAGCGGCGCCCACGCCAGCGGACGCCGGAATCGTCAGCACCCAGGCCCACACGATACTGCTGGCCAAGCCCCAACGGATGCCGCGCATGCGCGTCGTCGAGCCGACGCCGATGATGGCGCCGGTGATGGTGTGCGTGGTCGACACCGGAATGTGAAAGTGGGTGGCGCCGAACAGCGTCAGCGCGCCAGACAGCTCCGCGCAGAACGCGGTGTGCGTGCGCAGCTTGGTGAGCCGGGTGCCGAGCGTCTTGATGATGCGCCAGCCGCCCATGGCGGTGCCGAGGCCCATCGCGGAGTAGCAGGCGATGGCCACCCAGAGCGGCCCCGTCTCAGCGGATTTGTCGATGTAGCCGCCGGCGATCAAGACCGCCAAAATGATGCCCATGGTCTTCTGCGCGTCGTTGCCGCCGTGCCCAATCGAGTAGGCCGCCGCCGAGAGCAGCCGGATGTAGCGGAACGCGCGATCGACCTTCTGCGGTCGCATGCGGCGTACGATCCACGAGACGATGACCAGCAAGGCGCTGCCGAGCACGAAGCCCAGGGCTGGTGAGATCACGATGAACTCCGCCGCCAGGATCAGCTTGGGCGCGTTGAGCAGCTTGGTCCCGCCGTAGGCCAGGCCGGCGCCCGAGAAGCCGCCCATGATCGCGTGCGAGGAGCTGGAGGGCAGCGCGAGCCACCAGGTCAGCAGGTTCCAGAAGATCGCGCCGATCAGGCCGGCGAGCACGACCCAGACGAAGGCCGGATCCGAGGCGTTGACGTAGACCAGGCTGGAGACCGTCTTGGCGACACCTTGATGAAACACGAACAGCGCCACGACGTTGAAGGTCGCGGCCCAGATGACCGCCTTCGTGGGCGAGAGCAGGCGAGTCGAGACGATGGTCGCGATCGAGTTCGCCGCGTCGTGGAAGCCGTTGATGAGATCGAACGCCAGCGCCACCACGATGGTGAGCACGACCACTTGGAAGACGCTCATATCGCGCTCAGCCGTGCTCCAGGACGACGCCTTCTATGATGTTGGCGACGTCTTCACAGCGATCGGTGGCGCTCTCCAGCGCTTCGTAGATTTCTTTCCACTTGATGATCGTGATCGCGTTCTGCTCCTCGTCGAACAGGCGCGCGACCGCGCGGCGCAAGATGGTGTCGGCCTCGTTCTCCAGCCGGTTGATCTCGACGCATTTCTTGAGGATGGTCTGCGGGTCCTTCAGGTTCCGCATCTGGCGACAGGCCTCCAGCACGGCCTCGGCGGCGCGCAGCAGCACGTCGGCCAGATCCTGAACCTCGGGCGTCATCTCGCGCAGGCGGTACAGCGCGATGCGCTCCGCGGCGGCCTCGATGAAATCCATCACGTCGTCCATGCGCGTGATCAGGCGGTGGATCTGATCCGGATCGAGCGGTGTGATCAGCGTCTTGTGCAGCGCCTCCACGCAGCGGTGCGTGATGACGTCCGTCTCGTGCTCGATCTCTTTGATGCGCTTCGCCTTCGCGTCGATGTTGGCACCGCTGCTGACCAGGGAGACGAACTCCCTCGTCCCGTTGACGGTGAGGGCTGCGTGTTCTTCGAAGAAGTCGAAGAACGAGGTCTCTTTCGGCATCAAGCGGCCAAACATGGCCTCGCGTCTATCACGCGCTTCGCCTGCTTGTCACGAGCTGGTAGCGCGGTCGCCTTGGGGCAGGGCTCCAGCTGAAGGCTATGATATTTGTCGCGACTGTAATTCGCCGCGATGGCCTCAAGCTCCCTGCTCCGACTGCTGCTTCTCACGGCGTTTTGGCTGGTGGCCGCAGCTTGGTTCTACCAGGCAGGGACGGCGCTCTGGCTCGCGCTGGCGCTGGCCGGCTTCGCCCTTTCGCTGAGCACGTGGCTGCTCGCCCTGCGACCCAGCGAGCAGCGGGTGGAGTGGCTGCAGGCGCACAGCGGCGAGCTCGCCGAGACGCACGTGGACGACCTGCGCCGCCAGCGCGACCTCTTGGGCAGCATCTTGGACGCGATGCAGGAGGGGGTCCTGCTGCTCGACGCGGAGGACCGTATCGTCCTGGTCAACCCCTCGCTGCGCTCGGCGCTGTTGCTGACCGCAGAGCTCGTCGGCAGCTCGCTGCAGGCGGCGCTCGCTCGCGAGGAGCTCGGCGAGCTGGTGGGGCGCGCGCGCAACGGCGAGACGGCGCTGTCGCAGGAGATCGTGGTGGGCGAGCTCAAGCCGCGGCGCTTCGAAGTGCGCGTGAGCGCGACGCGGACCCCGCCGGGGGGCCTGCTGCTCGTCTTCTTCGACGTGACGGAGATCCGGCGCCTGGAGTCGCTGCGGCGTGACTTCGTGGCCAACGTGTCACACGAGCTGCGCACGCCGGTGGCCTCCATCGGCTCCGCCGCGGAGACGTTGCTGGGCGGCGCGCTCGCTGACGCGAGCGCGGCGCGGATGTTCGTCGAGATCATCGATCGTAACAGCGCGCGCATGCGCCAGCTCGTCGAGGATCTCCTTGATTTGTCGCGCCTCGAGTCGAAGGAGTACAAGCTCGAGCGCGAAGCGCTCGAGGTTTCGCCCATCGTCGAGCATTCGCTGTCACTCTTGCTCGATAAGGCGCGGCAGGGTCGGGTGCGGATGGACGTGGAGCTGCAAGAGCAGCTGCCGCTCGTACGCGCGGATCGGCGCGCGCTCGAGCAGATCATGGTCAACCTGATCGAGAACGCGATCAAGTACTGCCCGCCGGGGTCACGCGTGGTGGTGCGGGCGCGCGGCGCCGCGGATCGGCGCGTGCGCGTCTCCGTGGAAGACAGCGGGCCTGGTGTGCCAGAGGCCGACGTGCCGCGGCTGTTCGAGCGCTTTTACCGCGTCGACGCCGGCCGCTCGCGCGAGCGAGGCGGCACCGGTCTCGGCCTTTCGATCGTAAAGCACCTGGTCGAGGCGATGGGCGGCGAAGTGGGAGTGGAGAGCCGCGTCGGCTTTGGCTCGAACTTCTGGTTTACGCTGCCGCAAGCCGAGGGCGACCCGCCCAGCGTCGCGGTCATCGAGGCGTGACGAAAAAAGCGACGCGGAGCAGCGCTGTCAGCCTGAGACGCGCGTCATTTCAATCCGGCGTGCGCACGGGTGCAGCCGCGTGGAAAGAATTCGAAGTGACGCGAACATTGCGAGTAGGCCGCGGCGCGCTCAACGCGCCGCGGCCTGCGCGAGCAGCGGGCGCAATTTCGCGAGCTCGGCGACGCGCTCGGCGGCGGGGAGCTCGCGCGCGGAGTCCGCGTCGACGAGCAGCAGCGCCGGCGACAGACCCTTGCCGACGCAGCTGTACACGGCGAAGGCGGGCGAGCCCAGCGCCTCGATGTAGCGCAGCGGGACCGAGGGTGATTGTCGCTCGTCGAAGGCGTCGCTGACGATCACGTCGCGTCCCGAGTTGAAGGCGTGAGCGAAGACGTTGGGGCCGCCGCGTCCGCTCTTCAAGGGCAGGTGCAGCTCGCGAACGAGCGCGTCGAGGTCGTCACGGATGCCGGCGCGGACGACGAGCTCGTCGCGATTGCCTCGGCGCGTCAGCAGCAACAGCCGAGAGACGGCGAGGCGCTCGCTCGCGAGCGCGAGCGCGTGGTTGAGCGCCAGCTCCGGCTGCGCGCCGCTCACCAGCGTCGCGCGCAGCGCGGCCAGCCGTTGCTCGAAATCGGGCGCAGCCGCTCGTGCCTCGAGGTCGGCTCGCTCCCGTGCGGAGCGCGGCGCCTCGAGCACCTTCGCGAAGTTCAGCCGCCTGACGATGGGCTTGACGTCGATGCGCTCGACGAACGGCGCGTCGGCGGCGCCCGCCGCGGAGCTCTTGCGCGGCGCGGCCTCCTCCAGCTCTGTGGGCGGCGCCAGGTTGTTGAGGAAGCGGCTGGCCTTCACGTCCAGGCCGAGCAGCTTCGAGTAGCGCTCGTGCAGCGCGGCGCGCACCTGGCTCAGCAGGTCGAGCAGGGACTCGGCGTCGAGCGCGACCAAGTTGCTGTGCCGCGACAGCAGCGCGCTCAGCGCGCGTTCGCGCTCGGCGCTCGTCTCGCTCGCCACGAGCTCGCACAGCTCGCTGGAGAACTCGGCCAGCGCGCTGAGGCGGTCCTCCACCCGGGGGAGCGCTCCGCCGGCGTAGGGCGGCGCGGAGATGGCCGCCACGATGCGCGGGGGCAGCCGCCAGTTTTGCGCGACCGCGAGCCCCAAGCGCCAGAAGCTCGTGCCCAGCACGCGCTCGGCCGCGGCGCGCAGGCTGAGCTGGTCGCGCGCGCTGGTCTCCACGATTTGCGCATAGAGCTCGGGCAAATAGACGATCACCAGGTGCCGCCCGAGATCGCGGAACATGGCGCACACCATGGCTTCCTCGTCGCTGACGCGCGCGTTGCGGGCCAAGCTGCGCGCGATCTGGCCGGTGGCGATCGAGCCGATGGCGGAGTCGGAGACGTGCTCCGCTTGGGCGCCCTTGCCCGAGCGCTTGAACAGACTGATGCTCAGCGCGAGCGAGCGCACGCGATCGAAGCCGAGCAGCACGATGGCGTGCTGCACGCTATAGATCTTGCCGCCGAAGCGGTTGGCGTACATCGAGTTCACGATGCGCAGCAGCTTCGCCGTGAGCGCGTAGTCCTGCAGAATAGCTTGGCCGAGCTCGCTCGCGGAGTACGCGCTGTCGGCGTCTGCCTTCTTCGTCACCTCACCGACGGCCTGCGCAAAGGCCGGGAAATCGCCGCGGCGCTGCAGACGGAGCAGCAACTTATTCAAGGTCGACTGCGCGGTGGCGCTGAGCGGCGCCTCCACGCGCTCGCGCGGCTCCGGCTGCGCGGCGGCAGCCTCGACGGGCGCGGGCTCGAGCGCCACGAGCGCCACGGGCGCGACAACGGCCGGCTCTCTCGGCGGCTGCGCGTTCGGCGCTGCGGCGGGCAGCACTTGCGAGATCGTCTCTTCGCTGGCGTACGCGCGCTGCGGCGCTGCCTCGCGCAGCTCCGACGCGATGCCCGTGTACGTGATGGGGTTGTCGAGCGCGAAGCGAGCGGCGGCCGCGAGCTCCTCGGCCAGGGCGCGCGCCGAAGCGGGCCGCTCGCTGGGATCCTTCGCTAGGCAGCGCTCCACCAGCGCGGCGACGCGCTCGTGAATCTCTGGTGCGAGCTCGCGGATGGGTCGGGCCGCGTCGCGCACGTGCATCACCAGCAGCATCAGCTCGGACTCGTGACGGAACAGCGGCTCGCCCGTGAGCAGCTCGTAGGCGATCACGCCGAGCGAGTACAAATCGCTCTGCGGCGTGGTACGATCGACGTCACCGAGCGCTTGCTCCGGCGCCATGTGCGTCGGTGTACCCAGCACCTGGCCGTGACGCGTTCGCGTCACCGGCGTCGACATCAGCTTGGCCACGCCAAAATCGAGCAGCTTGAGCTGCGCGGGCTCACCCTCGACGATGAAGATGTTGCCCGGCTTCAGATCGCGGTGTACGACGCCGGCGCCGTGCGCCGCTTCGAGCGCCGAGCAGACCTGCGTGAGGTAGCGCGCGGCGCGCTCCAGCGGGAAGCGGCCGCGCTCCCGCATTTCGTCGCGCAGGCTGCGTCCGCGAAGCAGCTCCATCACGTAGTACAGCCGACCGTCGAGCTCCCCGAAGTCGAGGATGTCGACGATGTGGGGGTGCTTCAAATTCGCGGTGATGCGCGCCTCGCTGAGGAAGCGCTGCGCGTGCTCGGGCGCTGCGCTCACCTGCTGGCTCAGGAATTTCACGGCCACCTCGCGGCCGAGCTGCGGGTGCTTGGCGACGAAGACGGAGCCCATCCCGCCCCGCGCGAGCGGCCGCTCGATCACGTAGTTGCCGACGCGCTGCCCCACTAAGTGCGGCAGCGCGCAGGCGTCGTCAGCGACGGCCGAGACGCCTTCCTGCAGCGCGCGGTGTTGCAACATGGCCGGCGCTCTCGGCGCCCTAAGCTCACCAACGGTCGAACTGCGGCCGAGAGCAGGGCGGCGCAGCAAACAGGCCCTTTGGCCGATGTCTGCGACGCGAGGCTGAGCCCTCAGCGAGACGTGAAGGAGGCGGCGCCGCCGTGCTCGCGCCGGCGGTCGCGGTACGCTCGCGGCGTGGCGATGAATACACCTCAGCTGCTCGGCGCGGCCGCCGCGGTGGTGCTCGTCGGCGGCTGGGTCGCGTGGGAGCGGCTGCGACCTGCCCCCTGCAGCGGCGGAGTGTTCATCGAGTTTCACCCGCCCCTGGAAGAGCTCGGGCGTTATCATTTTCGTTTGAGCCTCGAGGGAGCGGACAAGCCCTGCGAGTTCGAGGTGCCATTGCCGCTGCCGTTGCCCGCCGCCGCGCAGAAGCCCCCCTGTCACATGGCGCTCGATCTGCGGACGACGAACGAGTCGGGCAAAGTGCGCATCACCGGGCTCACGTTCGGCGCCTCGCCCAAGCGCTTCGCGCTGCAAGTGAAGCACGACAGCGAGCTCGTGTACGACACGAGCATCACGCCCACCTACACGCCGTATCCGATGAAGCGCGAAGAGAGTAAGCGCTTCTGCGGCGAGCAGGCCTTCGTGAAGCCGGCGTGTCTGCGCGGCAGCTCGGCCTGCACACCGTTCGCGGCCACGTGTGGGCCGGAGGCGCCGTGCCCAAAGAAGAAGGTTTGCTGCGCGAGCCCGGAGTGGGGCATGGACTACGGGCCGCTCGCCGCGACGGATTGCTCTTCGGAGCGTCGCTGTCTGGATCGCCTGGGCCACATCGTGTGCCGCAGCGACGCTGACTGTCCCAAAGACATGGCCTGCGAAGACGCTTCGATGCGCGGCGAGTACAAACCGCCGCTCATGATGTGTCAGCCGAGAAAGTAGCGGTCGGAGCTTGCGCGTCCGCCAGCGCGTGGCAACGCTTTAGGCTCGACCGGAACCCGCCGCAGCTCGCTCGGGCTGCTAGCCCGCGAGCGGCTCGCTGAGCAGCTCGTAAGTGGTTGAAATTGAGCACATTTTTGCGCCGGTGGCGATGCTCGTCGGCCGGCCGCGGTCCTCGCCCGTCGCGAGGGAACCTGCTAGTAGCCCGCGCTCGTCATGGCATCGATTCAAGTTCACGACGTTACGAAGGCTTACGGTCAGAAGCGCCTGTTCCAGGAGGTGACCGTCGAGTTCAGCTCGGGTCGCCGCTACGGCATCACGGGGCCGAACGGCGCTGGGAAGTCCACCTTCCTGAAGATCTTGTGCGGCGAGCTCGAGCCCGACACCGGCAACGTGCACCGCCCGGAGCGCACCAGCGTGCTGCGTCAGGATCAGTTCGCCTTCGAGTCCTGGCGCGTGCTGGACGTCGTGATCTCCGGCAACGCGCGCTTGTGGCGCACGATGCAGGCCAAAGAGGCGCTGCTCGCCAAGCGCGAGCTGTCCGACGCCGATGGCGCCGAGCTCGGCGAGCTCGAGTGCGTGATCGCGGAGGAGGACGGCTACAGCGCGGAGGCCGACGCGGCCGAGCTGCTCTCTGGCCTCGGCGTGCCGGAGAGCGATCACGAGAAGTGCATGAGCGAGATCGCCGGCGGCCGCAAGCTGCGCGTCTTGCTGGCGCAGGCGCTGTTCGGAAACCCCGACGCGCTACTGCTCGACGAGCCCACCAACAACCTCGACATCGACAGCATCCGCTGGCTCGAGCGCTTCCTGCAAAATTACCGCGGCGTCCTGATCACGATCTCCCACGATCGCCGCTTCTTGAACGAGATCTGCACGCACATCGCGGACATCGACTACGAGACGATCATCACCTATCCCGGTGGCTACGACGACATGATCGCCGCCAAGGGCCAGGCGCGCGGCAAGATCGAGCAAGAGAACGCCGAGCGCAAAAAGAAGATCGAGCAGCTGCAAGAGTTCGTGGCGCGCTTCGCCGCCGGTACGCGCGCTTCCCAGGTGCAGAGCCGGAAGAAGCAGATCGAGCGGCTCTCGCTCGCCGATCTCAAGCGCTCCAACATCGAGCGACCGTTCATCCAGTTCTTGGTGAAGAAGCCGTCCAGCAAGCAGACGCTGAGCATCGAGAATTTGAGCAAGAGCTGGCCTGAGTGTCGCGTGTGCGAGGGCTTCCGCGCCGTGGTGACCAAGGGCGAGAAGATCGCCATCATCGGGCGCAGCGGCATGGGCAAGACAACCCTGTGCAAGATGCTGATGTCCGAGGTTCAGCCGGACGGCGGCGGCATCGAGTGGGGGACCGGAACCAGCATCGGCTATTTGGCGCAAGATCACCGCGAGGGCATCGCCGGCGGAACCACCGTCAGCCAGTGGCTGCACTCGTTCCAGCCGAGCGCGAACCTGCAGGAGATTCGCGGTTTGCTCGGTCGCATGCTGTTCAAGGGCGAAGAGGGTCAGAAGCCGACCGAGGCGCTCTCCGGCGGCGAGGCGGTGCGTCTGATCTTCTCCAAGCTGATGCTCACGAAGGACAACGTGCTGGTCCTCGACGAGCCCACGAACCACCTCGACCTCGAGTCGATCATCGCGCTGGGCGACGCGCTGCAAAAGTACGAGGGCACCGCGTTCGTCGTCACGCACGACCGCGATCTGGTCGAGACCTTCGCCACGCGCATCTTCGCGTTCACGGACAAGGGCTTGATCGACTGGCAGGGCGGCTACGAAGACTTCGCCGAGCGCTACCAGAGCGACCCGTCCGGCAAGGGCGCGGGCGGCCGCAGCAACCGCACGGCCGCGTCGATCCTCTAACGAGACCGTGCGCGCGCGAGCACGGCGAGGCTCTCGACGTGTCGCGTGTGCGGGAACATATCGAAGGCCGAGAGCCGCTCGAGGCGATAGCCCCGAGCGGTGATCAGCGCGAGGTCGCGCGCCAGCGTGTCGGGGTTACAGGAGCAGATCACGATGGCGCTCGGCGCCAGCGCGGCGAGCTGCGCCATCACGCGCTCGGCGCCCGCGCGCGGGCCATCGACGATGACGGCGTCGAAGCGGGCGCCAGCCTCGAGCAGGCGCTGGCAGGCGAGCTCCGCCGCCGCGCACTGGGCCTGCACCGCCAGCGCTTGCGTCCGCGCCGAGCGCTGCAGCGCCTTCACCGCGGAGGCTCGCAGCTCCACGGCGGTGATGGCAGCGCCGCGCGCCGCGAGCGGCAGGCTGAAGTTGCCGGCGCCGGCGAACAGATCCAGCACGCGCCGCGCGTCGCGAGCGCGCAGCGCGCCGCAGACCCCCTCGACCAGCCTGTGGTTGACCTGGCTGTTGATCTGCCAGAAGGCGTCGAGCGGCACTTCCGCGTGCACGTGGCCGTCCGGTGAACGCCGCTGGCAGGGGATCGCTTCGTCGCCGATGACGCCGACCTGCCAGCGGCCGCCGTCGCGCTCCAGCTCACGCGCGAGCGGCGCGGGCTGCGCTGGACCGTCACCCGCGGCGAGCGCCAGCCCGAGGCGTCCGTCCAGATCGGCGCTGCGCAGCTCCAGATGGCGAAAGCCGCTGAAGAGCTCGGGCTTGCGCCGCGACAGCTGAAGGACGCGCGCGAGCTCCAGCTGCAAGCCTGGCTCCAGCACCGCGCAGGTCTCCACCTTCTGCGGGTTGAAGAAGCACACGCTGCCCGTCGGCTCGACGCGCAAGCGAATCCGATTTCGATATCCGAGCCCGGAGCCCTCCCAAACCAGCTCGTCGGCTTCAGCAGCGAGCTCGCGCGCGGCCAGCGCGCGGGACAGGAGCCCTCGTTTCGAGGCTCGTTGCTGCTCCAGCGCCTGGCCCATCAGGGGACAGCCGCCGCAGGCAGCCTGAACGGGACAGCTGGTGAGCATCGCGAGCGAGGTTGACGTATCACAATATTTGGCGCGGGAGCGTCATAAGCGCGTACAAGGTAGGCGAAGCCGCGCGCGCCGGCGCTCGAGCCGCGCCCGCCGAGAAGACGCCGAATTTACGCGATAGAATGACTACGACGCGGACCGCGCGCGCGAGCGCGGTGTAAGCTGCACCCCGTGAGTCTCATGTAGGCGTTGGTCGCAACTAGCGGGTGAGAGCGAGATATTCTGAATCTGGCTGCCACATTCACCGCCGAAGTCAGCGCGTGCTCAGCGCGCGCTGCCGGCGCCCGGCGCCCGGCGCCGGGACGAGCTTGCGCTGCGTGATGCGATTTGGCTCGCGAGCACGAGCGCAAAAGCTCGCGATACTTCGCGCCGAGCGTGCCTGTTTGCGACATGAGGCGCGCTGGAGTCTGGAAATCGAAGCGCGCGGTGTGGCGTCTTCCGTCGGAAATTTGGCGCTTCGCGCTAGCTCCGCGCGAGCGCGAGTGAGCTGCTCGCCGCGACTTAAATATCGAGTGATCGCGCGGGAAGTTCTTGCGAAGGATGCGGCCGGCTGAGAAGATGTAAATGATTGACCCTCGAGGGGCTTCGAGCGCCGCCGCGTGCGGCAGTAGATAGCGAGCCATTGCTCCCGCGCGAGCGACGGTTCGTGAGCGATCACGGTGATCGCAGAGGCTCAATCATCACGCGCGAAGGCACGGAGGTTTCACGTGTCGAGTATCAAACCAGTTCGACAAGGAGAGCTCAGCGCCGGGCAGATGCTGGGGCGCTACGAGCTACTTTTGCCCATCGCCAGCGGCGGTATGGGGAACGTCTGGGCGGCGCGGCTGAAGGGCACGCGCGGCTTCCGCAAGCTCGTCGCCATCAAGACGGTGCTGCGCGCCGTCGAGGACGAGCGCTTCGAGGAGATGCTCTACCACGAGGCGACGTTGGCCTCGCAGCTGCACCACCCGAACATCGTCGAGACGCTGGAGCTCGGGGACAACGACGGCTCGCTGTACCTGGTGATGGAGCTCGTCCACGGTGAATCGCTGGGCTTCATTCTGCGTGAAGCGCTGAGCAAGGGCGGTATCCCCCTCAACGTGGCGGTGAGCCTGATTGGCCAGGTCTGCCGCGGCCTCGACGCGGCGCACGAGCTGCGCGACGAGTTCGGTCAGCGCGTGGGCCTGGTGCACCGCGATATCTCGCCGCCCAACGTGCTCGTCACCTACACGGGGACGGTCAAGATCGTAGACTTCGGCGTCGCGACGACCGCCAGCAGCGAGACCTGCGGCTCGGGAGAGATCAAGGGCAAGATCTCTTATCTCGCGCCGGAGCAGCTGCGCGGCGAAGAGGTGGACGCGCGCGTGGATGTGTTCGCGACCGGCATCCTGCTCTACCTCATGACGGTGGGGCGGCATCCGTTCCGGGCCAGCGGCGAGGCCGGCACCATCAGCCGCATCCTCTCCGATTTGCCAGCGGCGCTGCCATCGAGCTTGATCGAAGACTATCCCGCGGAGCTCGAGGCCGTGCTGATGCGCGCGCTGGAGAAGCGGCGCGAGCGTCGGTTCCCGTCGGCGGCCGCCTTCCTGGACGCGCTAGAGCAGGCGATGCCCTCAGCCTTCGGACCGGAAGGTGAGAAGGCGGTGGTCAGCTTCATTCACTCGCTGCTCGGCGAGCGCATGGCGGAGCGGCGCGCGACGCTGCGCATGGCCGAAGAGCTGTCGGAGCGGCAATCGCATGACGCTGTCTCGCTTCCGGCGGTGGCAGCGCCGTCGTTGCGGCCCAGCCCGCCCGCGCGCAAGACGCGCGCCGTGCTGGCGCTAGGCATGGCGGTGCTCATGCTCGGCGGCGCCGCTGCGGCCGCGCGCGGTCGTTTCTTGGCCAGCTCCGCCGAGCCGGAGGATCGCGCGCCAGCGGCGTCACCGCTGGTGAAGCCCGTAGTGAGAAGGGGCGTTGCGTCGGCGGTCGTCGCGAGCCCGCCCGCGGCGGTCAGCGCGACGCCGGCGCCTGCCGAGCCGAGCGCACGTCCCGCTCCCATCGCGCACGCGACGCGACCCCTGCGACGGCACCATGAGGAGGCGGACAGCGAACCCGCGCCCGCGCCCGCGCCCGAAGCGGTGACGGAGCCGGAGCTCGCCCCGCCCGAACCCGAGAGCATCGCACCCGTACCCGAGCCGGCGCCGCTGATCGCGACGACTGCGCCGCTGTCCGCGAGCGCGCAGCTGCTCACCACGCCCTTGGTGCCTCCCATACCGAGCGCGGTACGTCCCGAGGGGCCGCGGCAGCTGAGCTCGAGGATCGGCCACGAACGGCTGCTCAGCAACCCGAAAGCCGACGCGAATCGCCTGCGCTTGCCGCCCGGCCTCGAGCGCAGCGGGACGCGCTTCAGCGCGACCTTGAAGATGTGCGTGTCACCGCTCGGCAAGGTCGCGAGCGTGACGGTGCTGCGCTCCGCGGGGTCTGCGCTCGACCAACAGCTCACCGGCATCCTCTCGCGCTGGCGTTACCGCCCACTGTTGGAGGGCGGCCGTGCGGTTCCGTTCTGCTACGTCCTAAACTACGAGATCGGACAGTGAGCGGAGCCTAATTTCCAGCTTCTGCTTTCGGTTGCGGCGGCTCGGTGATCTTCGTGGCCAGGCGCGCCATGTCCGCCGTGCTCACGTCCGAGACCAGCGCGTAGCCGAGATCCCCATCACGCCACAACAGCACGCTGAACCCGCGCTCCACCGCGTGGGAGGCGCTGATGCGACCGAGTGGCGTGTCGCCGCGCAGCGCCCAGGGTAAGCCGGCGGCGCGGAACACCAGCAGCGTGATGTAGTGAGTCTGCTGCTTGAAGAGGAAGGCCGCCGCTTTGCGATCGACGAAATAGGCTACGCTGGCGCCGCTGAGTGGGAACTCGGCGTCGCCCCCGAACTCGAGCACCGGCGCGAAATCCAGGCGCCCCGCGAACCACGGTTTGACTTGGCTGAGCTCCCCGTTCGCGAGCTCGAGCGGATGCTCGGCGTACAGCAGACGCAAGTGATCGTTGACGGCCTCCTGCACCAGCACGCCGCCGACGCGGGCTCCTTGCCACCACAGCGTGAGGGCAAATGAAACCAGCGTCAGCGTGAGCCCTGCGATCCAGACGTAGCGCTTGTTGGCGACGTGCCAGGGAGTGCGGGGGGGGCTATTCGGCTCGACCACGCTTTCGAATACAAGCGCTACGGACGCATGACAAGCGCCGAGCGCAGCCGCGGCCGGTGAGCCTCGCCTTCAATGCGGGGAGTGCCGCAGCACGACGAAGCCGCGCGCCGGGAGCTTCACCTTCAGCTCGCCGTCCACCACCTGAAGCTCCTGCTCGTTCGATACGCCGTCGCCACCGTAGACGCGCTCGTCGCTCGTGAACAGCTGCCGCCAATCCCCGCTGATGTGCTCCGGGACGGGTAGGGGATAGCCCTCGGGGAAACCCGCGTTGCTCAGCGTGGCGATCACTAGGTATTGCTCGGGGCCGCGCCAGCGACGAAACGCCAATAGACGATCTTGGTTGTGCGCGTAGACGATTTCGATGTTGGGCGTGGTGAGCGCCTGGTGGCGCCGGCGAAGCCGGATCACGTCGCTGTAAAAGCGAAACAGGAGCCGGCCGCGGCCAGCGCGCTCGCCATAGAGATCCTCGCGGCTCTCCAAGAACCCGTCATAGGTAAAGTCCTTGGTCGCCCCGATCTCTTCGCCCATGAGGAACATTGGAGTCCCCGCGGAAAGGAACGTGATACCGGCGACGAAGCGGCAGCGCGCCTCGGCGATGCTCCGCAGCTCACCCTCCGGCGGCGCCGCGCCTCTGCCCGCCGCGATCGCCACCATCAACGTGCGGCCCGAGTGCTCGGAGTTCCCCGCCTCGTCGTGGGACTCATGATAGACGACCGTCTTGCGACCGGAGGAGGCCAACACCCCGGCGAAGCGCTCCATCGCCAGCGGTCCGTCGCCGCCCATGCCCGCCGTGCGCAGCAAGTTCGCGCACTCCGGCCCGCGCCCGGTGTCGCCGATCAGGTGATGGTAGAAGTTCGAGTACCAGGTTGCGTCGAAACCCAGGCCGGCGCCGTCGGGGTGCTCGGTGACCAGCACCCACTCGGAGTGATCCTCGCAGGTGAGCAGCGTGGTCGGCTTGATTAAGCGCAGCGTCCTGCTGAGCTCGCGCAGGAACTTGCCGCCCTCCAAGTTGGCGTTGCCCGCGGGCCGCCCGTCGGCGTGGACCACGTTGTAAGCGTGAATGGACGTGGTCTGATCCACGCGGAAACCGTCGACGTGAAAGTCGATGACGAGCGCGACCGCGCTGCTGATGAACAGCTTGCGCACCATCTCTTCGTGATAGCGGGGCGCGTAGCCGGTGGACAGGTTGTCCAAATAGCCGCCCTCGGGCGTGGGATAGTCGGAGGCCTTGCCCTCGTACCAGTAGTAGATGTTCTTCTCCGGTTGAACCGAGTCGTACTGCCACTGCGCGCGTTCCCCGTTCGCGACGTAGTGGTTGTAGACGACGTCCACGATCACCGCGATGCCGCGGCGGTGACACTCGCGCACGAAATGCCGAAATTTGTCGCGGCCGCCGGCGCTCGACTCGATCGCGAAGTGGTGTGAATTGCCGTAGCCCCAGGTGCGCGTGCCGCTCGCCTCGGCGATGGGCAGCAGCTCGACGGCGTTCACGCCGAGCGCCACCAGATAGTCCAACAGCGCGATGGCGTCATCGAGGTTGCCCGGTCGATCCTCGCCGAAGCCGAGCGAGCCGACGTGCAGCTCGTAGATCACCATATCGTCGATTCGATGTGGGAACGGCGTGCCGTGGCTGAACTCATCGCGCCAAAAATCGTCTTCGGAGACCAGCGGCTTGCTGCCGGCGTTGTCGACGTCGCTCTCGACCATCTCGGTGTCGATCACCAGCGAGCAGCTCACGACGCCGTTGAGGTCGCATGGCTGACCCGTATACGGCTCGCCGTTCGGGTTCGCGTCCCCGCTGCCGCACTGGCCGCGCGAGTGCAGATCCGTGCGATACGCGACGCTGCCGTCGTCGCGGCGGATGCGGTACATGTACGGCGCGCCGAGCAGCTCCGCGTAGCGCGCGAGCGCCGGGTTGCGCTCGGGATCCGAGCTCCATACGCCGTCAGCGTCTCGCTCGAGCGGTATCACCGGCTTGCTCGCGTCGATGCCCGTGCCGTCATTGGCGATGTAGCCGTGCGCGGGATCGCCGAAGACGACCTCGACCGCCTGCGCGTTGGGCGCCCAGACGGCGAAGCGAAAGCCGTAGTCGTGGCTGTTCGCGATGCGCACCTTCCTCGCGCCGAGCCGCCGCACGTGCGTGAGGTAATAACGCTGTTCGCCGGCTTGCGAGTCGCCGAGCTTGAACGTGCGGTGAAGCGCGTCGTGCCCCAGCGCGTGCTCGGTGACCATGCCGATGCGATCGAGCCCCAGCGGACCGTCCAGCACCACCGTCCACGAGAACTCCTTGCCGACCTCGGAGGCGGCGAACTCCACGTCGGCTTCGAAGGCGCGCGCCGCGTCCGGGCCGACGACCTCGCGCATCGGGATTTCGCTCCACTCGTCGCTGTGCCGACCCGCGGCGTCCCAGCTGCCACGCAAGCGAACGTTGGAGAAGATGGTGCGGCGAATACCGGTGTCGTAAACGAACTTCATTGCTTCGGCCTTCCTCGACGCCGCGTCAACGCCAGTTGGCGCGCGGGGTGAGTCGCCCTGAGCAACAAGCATGCCTCAGTTGCGCACCGCAGATCTGCACGCCGAATTCGGTTATTGAGGAGGAACCAACAGGAACGCCACGGCAGAAGCGAGTCGCGTGTGGCACTCGTGTAGAAGGCGCAGGTGCGTTTCGTCGGATGAGACCGCGAGTGCGCCGCGCTGTTTGGCATGAGCGGTGCAGCGCGCTTGCCGCAAATGGCTACCAACAATCCTCATCCGAAAGAAGCCGGACCCAAGCCGCCGTTCGCGGAGAAGCCGCAGGCTTCGCCCGGCCACGAGACGGCGTTGAACGTAAAGCCCGATCACGGCGAGCGCTCGTATCGCGGCTTCCAACGCTTACAAGGCAAAGTGGCGCTGATCACCGGTGGCGACAGCGGCATCGGACGCGCCGTCGCGATCGCGTTCGCGCGCGAAGGAGCGGACATCGCCATCTCCTATCTGAGTGAGCACGAAGATGCTCGCGAGACGGAGCGCTGGGTCAAGGAAGCGGGCCGTCGTTGCCTGCTGCTGCCCGGCGATCTCGCCGAGCCACGAGTGTGCTCGCAGATCGTGGAGAAGACGCGCGCGGAGCTCGGCCGTTTGGACATCTTGGTCAACAACGCGGCGTATCAGGGCAAGGCCGTCGAGAGCTTCACACAGCTCACCCCGGAGCGCATCGAGCGCACCTTCAAGGTCAACATCCTGGCGATGTTCTACATCACGCTCGCGGCCAGCAAGCACCTGCAAGCTGGCAGCTCGATCATCAACACTGCGTCGATCCAGGCGTACAAGCCGAGCGCGCCCATCGTGGACTACGCGAGCACGAAGGGCGCCATCGTGGCCTTCACCAAGGGTCTGGCGCAGGAGATGATTGAGCTGGGGGTGCGCGTGAACGCCGTTGCTCCAGGGCCGGTCTGGACGCCGCTGATCGCGCAATCTTTCGAAGGGGAGAAGCTCGAGGGCTTTGGCAAGCAATCTCCCATGAAGCGCCCGGCGCAGCCGGCGGAGCTCGCTCCGGCGTACGTCTTCCTGGCCAGCGACGAGTCACGCTACGTCAATGGCGAGGTGCTCGGCGTCACCGGCGGCTCTCCCCTGGGCTGACTACGAAGCTCGCCCTTGCCTGGGGCGTCTACAGCTCGAGGTACGCGCCCGGCACCACGAAGGTGTCATCGGTGCCCGCGATCGTGAAGACGCCCCAGCAGGCGAGCTTGGTTCGCGCCGCGAACGCGAGATCGTCTTCGGGTTGTCCGATGGGTCCGAGCACGGCCAGGTTCGAGCGATGGACGCCCCAGGAGCCCTTGCCGTGCTGCAGAATCGCTTCGTGAAGCTCGCGCCCGGCTTCGTCCGCGGAGTTCAAGATCGCGATGCGCATGCGTACGGGGGTCGCAGCGCCGCCTCCGGTCAGGTTCGCGTACACCAGATCCGCGCGCTGTCGCTCGACGCGCACGTCCAGGCCTTGCCGCTCCAAGAACGAGAGGAAGCTCGCCTCGGTCAGCGGCGCGACCTCTTGGCGCAAGTTCTCACCGTCACACAAGCCGGGCTTGAACTGCAGGGCGGCCAGGTCCGAGCCGGGCGCTGCGCCGCCGCGATCCTGGACGTAAGCCTTCCAATCCGTACCCGTCATGCGCAGAGCGCTTTCTGCTCCGCAACCGCCGAGCAGCAGGGAGCCGAGCAGTAAAGCGCGATGAACACCCGACATTCGTGGTGTTCTTTAGCAAGCTTCTCAGCCGAGAAAAATCCCGTTCTCGTTTACCTAGCCGGCCGGGCCGGTTCGACCGCTGTCGCGCGGCGTAGTCGCGGGCCGCGCTTTGGCTCTGCCGCGGCGGATCCATTGCGATTTACCAGGCTGGTTGCTAGGGTCGGCGCCGAAGGCGGATGTGGCACCTTGAGTATACGGAGGCTGCTTCGCGCGCAGGGCGCGCCGTGAAGCTCGTGGCCGGCGCGCTCCTCGCCGGCATCGCTACGCTCGGCTGCAGCGGCGCTCAGGATACGGCCACGCAGAACCGCACGTTTTACGATTGGACGGTGGCCACCGGCGCGACCGGCGCGGCTGATTTCGAGCAGCGCTATCCGCCGCTCGACCTCGCGGCTGCAGCGCCGCTGCCCGAGTATGTCGGCGTGACGGTGCTGCGCGGAGGCATCCACCTCTCGCGGCCGAGGAACTGGATGCTGCGCGACGGCACCAATCAGCCGGGGCAGGCCTTCGTCCAGTACATCTCGCCCAACGCCTACTCGTTCGCCGTCTACGAACGGCCGGAAGCGCCCAGCGAGCTCTGGCGCGACGTCATGCAGCGGTTCGAAGACGACGCCAGCTCCGTGGGCGCCAAGGTCGTCGGCGGGCGCGTGCCGATGGCGACATTCGAGGGGCAGGGCCGGGCGTATACGATCGAGCGTCAAGTCGAGGCCGCGAAGCGCCCCCTCGCGAGCCGCAGCCGCGAATACCTGATCCGCGGGCGCTCGCGCATCGTGCTCGTGCAAATCGTTCATGAAGGAGAGGACCTCTCCGCCGTGGATCAGGAGCTCAGCCGCGTGGTGCGCACGCTGCAAGTGTTGTGACCCGGCTCGCCCTGCGCGCCCGCGACCTACCATGAAGCGTTTCATGCCATCCCCCTCGCCGACTCAGCTGCTGCCGAGCAGCGCAGCGCCACTCCCGCGCGCGGCCGCGCTCGTGCTGCTCGCCACCGTCGCCTCGGGTTGCGCCGGCGCCGTTGAATCCTCGAAGCTGGAAGATCGCGCGCGGCGCGCGGTGCCGGTCGCGGTGTGCTTGAAGGCGCTCCCGCGCCACGGCAATGAAGGCGTGGTCTCGGCGCTGCAGCCCGCGGACTACTGGTCGCTGCTGCTACCGAGCTTCGATCCCGGCTCGAACACGGTGGATCGTTCGCAGCCAGACTGCGCCGGGCGCGCCGTATTCGAGCACGCGGAGCTGGCCCAAGCGGAGGGCGCTCGCACCGGCTCGCTGACGGTAAAGCTGGAGGACGCCATCGTCACGCCGGGACCCGACAACCTGCGCGTCGTGTGGTTGCGCACTCACCATTTCTCGGACGGGACCGCGGCGGGGCCGCTCGCGCTGGTGCGTCCGCGCGAGGGCTACGCTGAGGTGTACGCCACCGGCTACTATCGCGGCCGGGAGAAGGATTCGCGCTTCTCGCTGGAGCGCATGGGGCCGAGGCTGCTCGTGACGGGCAGCGATGAAGCGTGCAGCGGCGTGAAGCCGAATCAGAGCTGCGAGAGTGAGCTCGCCGTCTTCATCATGAGCGCCGGCCAGCTCGTGCCCGCCGCGCGCTTTCCGCTCGATCGCGTGGAGTATCGCTCGGTGCCGGGCGTGAGCGGCGTCGCTCAGGTGCGGCTCACGGCGACGCCCGTATTTCAAGATCGCGTGCTGCGCGTCGCGGAGCAGGTCGTCGTGCGCGACTCGAACCAGAGCGTCGTCCGCAAATCCGATCTCGAGCGCACGTTCCAGCTCGCTCCCGGCGGTCGCTTGACGCCGACGACCGATTCGTTGTGGGCGCAAGTAACGGGCACGGCCAGCGACGCGACGAGCGCTCCAGCGTCCACGCCTGATTCGCACGGCGCGCCGTCGAGTGCGCCGCGCTCCGCGCCCGGCGGCGTGCCAGCGGCGCCGGGTATGCCCTCGGCGCCCAGCGTTCCCTCGCTGCCCAGCTCGCCGAGCGCTCCGTCGCCGCCGAGCATGCCGCGCGCCCCCGCGCCGCCCTCGGCGCCCGCTCCGCCGAGCGCGCCGCGGCTGCCGTTTCACTGACGCGCGGCAGCGACGCGCAGACCAGCGCTGCGCGCGCGGCTCAAGCGGCCACGCTGGCGATTTTTTCGAGAATCCCAGGCCAGCCCGGCTTCATGCCCTCGTACGCGCGGCGGCTCATGGGTGAGTCGAGATCGAAGCCCTCGTGAATGAGCGTGAGCCGCGTCCCCGTGCCTTCGGGAACGAGCTCCCAAGTGATGGTGGTGTTCAGCGTGGGTATCGCGAAGCGGTAGCTCAAGCGACGCTCGGGCTCGACCGCGATGATCTCGCACGGCTGCTTGCCCCATTGCCCCATGTCCATCTCGAAGCGGTGGCCGAGCTCCGCGCGAATGTCTCCGGGCGCCCACCAGCGGGCGACGAGCTCCGGGTCGGTGAGCGCGCGCCACAAGCGGCTCGGCGCCTGCGCATACGAGCGTTCGATACGAATCGTTCCGAATTCTTTACTCATCTGGGATCTCCTTGTTCAGCAGCGCCTCGAGCTCATCGAGCCGTTGGTGCCAGTAGCGCTCGAAGCTCTCGAGCCATGTTCCGACCTGCTCGAGCGGCCGCGGATCGAGGTGGTAAAAGCGCTCGCGGCCGCGCTGCTCCTCACGGATCAGCGCGGCTTTGCGCAATACCTGCAAGTGCTCCGAAACCGCAGGTCGTCCAACATCGAACTTGCTCGCCAAGTCCGTGACGTTGCGCGGCCCCTTGCGCAGCTGCACCAGGAGGTCACGGCGTATCGGATTGGCGAGCGCGGTGAAGACATCGACGGCCGGCATGGACAGCAATATGTCGGAATGTTCCGACGTGTCAAGGATCTCCGACGAATTAAATTCGTAGCCGCGCGCCGCGCTAGAGCCTCGCGAGCGCCTCCTTGACCTTCTCCAGGTTTGGGCCCGGCCCGGCGCCCTCGTAAAACGAGAGGTCCTCGTCGACTCCCACTAGGCGCAAGCACTGGCCGCCGGGCGCCTGGAAGTAGAGGTGAGGGTCGGGCAGCTCGAGCCGCCTGACCAGACCCGAGGCGAGGATCTTGCGGCCGACTCCCGCGACGTCGTCCGTCTTCAGCTCGAGCCAAATGGAGCGAGCGCTGCGCAAGAACTCGCTCTCGTCGGGGACATCGCCGTAAAAGAAGACGATGTAGAAGTCTTCACCGAGGCGAACGAAGTCGCGCTCCGGCTCTGACTTGACGATCTCCCCGCCGAGGACGCCGCCGTAGAACGCGCGGACGTTGTCACGCTCGACGTGAGGGACGAGCACGGACGAGTGATTGCCGAAGATGACGTTTGCCATGCTCAGCCCTGCTCCGCGCAAGCGCCTCGAGGAGGATAGGCTTCGTCCAGAGCGGGCGAGCCATGCTCCAGGATGGACTTCAGGTTCGAGAGCACCTTCGGCCAACCGCCGGACACGGCCTCGATCAGCTTCGACGGTTCGCGCTCGATGGTGTGTGTAATCGAGAGCTTCACCGCGCCTCCCGAGGGCTCGAGGTCCATCGTGCAGAGCGAGTCGCCCTCGGCGTGGAGCTCGGGCTTGTGCTGATGACGCCAGCGGATCACCAGGCGTCGCGGCGGATCCGACTCGACGATCTCGCCTTGGTCGAGCAGGGTGCCGTCGCCCGAGAGCATCTTCCAAGGGGAGCCAGCGGTCCAGGCGCTCTCACAGCGGTTGCCGAACCAGTATTGCTTCATGAACTCCGGATCGGTCAGCGCCGACCACAGCTTCTGGGGTGTGGTGCGGATGTAGGTGACGTATAGGAATCGTGATCTAGCCATTGTTCTTCTCCAGTCGACGTTTCAGGTCCGAAATCGCTTTCAGGCGAGGTTTCTCGAACTTCGAAATCCAACGCTCGTAAATCTCCTGAAGCGGTACGGGGTTGAGGAAGTGCAGCTTCTCGCGGCCACGACGCTCGGTGGCGATGAGGTTCGCCGCCTCTAGCAGCGCGAGGTGTTGCGTGACGCCCTGGCGCGTCATGTCCATGTGCTCGCAGAGCTCGTTCAACGTCTGCCCGTCGTGCGCGTAGAGCAGGTCGAGGAGCTTGCGCCGGCTCGGATCGGCGAGCGCTTTGAACAACAGGTCAGGGTCGTGGCGCGGGGGCATGATCAATAGGCAAGTGTTTACTTGCCTATTGATTAGCAAGTGATCGCTTGCATGTCAAGGCGCAGCTCGAACGGCGAGAGGTATCGACTTTGTCTTCGAATTGGTGATAATTGGATCTGCGTACTCGAGATGAGGAGTGCGCAATGAACATTCAGGAAATTGAAATCGAGGGGCGCCGCGCTTGGCTGGCCCTTCCCGCACGACGTTGCCGTGGCGGCGTCGTGGTGTGTCATGGGGGCTCCGGCCTCGCGCAGCACGAGCGCAGCGTGCTGGAGAGGCTCGCGGCGCGAGGCCACGCCGTGCTCGCGCCCGACCTGTTCGGCGAGCGGCCCGTGGAGCGCGCCGCTTTTCTCGCCATGATCGGTCAGCTCGTCGCGGAGCCGGCGCGGCTGCGCGCTCGCGTGCGAGCCGCGCTCGCTCGGCTGCGCGAGCACGGTCCTGTGGCTGTCGTCGGGCATTGCTTCGGCGGCACGGCCGCGTTGGAGACCGCGCGCGGCGGTGAGGAGCTCGCCTGCGCCGTGAGCTTGCACGGCGGGCTGGCGACGCCCGCGCCGGCGTCGCGCGTCACGGCACGCGTCCTAGCCTGCTGTGGCGCGGCCGATCCGCATTGCCCGCCCGAGCAACGGGCCGCCTTCGAGCGAGAGATGAGCGCGGCCGGCGCCGACTGGCAGGTTCACGTCTACGGCGGCGTGCAGCACGGCTTCACCGTGCGCGGCAGCGAGCGCTCCCCCGGGTGCGCCTACGACGCGTCAGCCGACCGCCGCAGCTGGGCGGCGATGACCGCGCTCCTCGACGAGACGTTGGGCGGATAACACCGCGAGCGTACAGCGCGAGTTACTGCGGACGTGACGTTCGCCGCTCGCGCTGTGCGCTCGTCGCAGCTACCGCGCTCGGCGGCTCGTGCGTCGCAGTGACGCCAGCGCTGGCGCGCCTACCAGCAGATGAGGCTGCCGGTATAACCGCACTCGGGCCGCTGCATGGTCGCGTACAGCACGCCCAGGCCGAGGCCGGTCACCATGCCGAGGCCCGCGCTGCTCCACACTTGCCCGCCCGACTCCCAGTTGCCCGAGGTGCGGCCCACCGCGGTGATCACGCTGAGCGTGGCGGGCGCGAGCACGTCGCCGAAGAAGGAGCCGAAGTTGAAGCGCCCGCCGCTCCACTTCAGCGTGTCGGTCAAGAAGATCCCCGTGCCCTGTCCGAAGGCGGAGAACGCGGCGAAGGTGGGCGTCGAGAACATGCCGTACGAGGCGCAGCCGGGGCCGCCCTGAGTCTCCTCGTCACAGCCCGGGCGATAACCCTCGAGGGTATTCTTGAACGAGCTCTCGTTGAACAAGCTCGCCGCTGCCAGCGTCATGCTCGGCGCCAACACTGACAGGTGAAAGCGCGCTTTCCAGCCGGCGGTCACCTCTGGATCGGAATAGAATACGCGCGGCGTGAGCAGCACGAGACCCATCGCCGACAGCGCGGTGATGTTGGTCGCCGTGCTCCACGCGCTGCTCCGCAGCGGTGGCTCCGCGGGCGCTGCGGCCTGCGCATGGGCTGGCGCGGCCGTGAGTAGAGTCCCCAGCACGAGCGCGAGCAGAACCCCCGAACGAAACCGGCTCCCGACCACTTTCACTTGCGACACCGCGCCATTTATCAACGGGGTCGTTCGGTCCGCAAGCGCTGATCAGCGCCTCCTTCGCCCTCTTTACGCCAATACTGGCGGTAAACCTGGGTGAACTGCTGGCCGAATATCATCGAGAAGGCCTGTTTCTCGTCCGAGAGCCGCTCGAAGCGCTCGCGGAATGCGTCCCAGCGCGCGCGGTTGCGGTTGCCGAGGATGCCAACGCGATTCTCTTCCTGAACGGAAGCGTCGATGTTCTCCGGCGAGAGCTCGTCGAGCAGCGCCTTGACGCCTTGCATGACGCCATCGAGCAGCGCCACTTGGTGCAGCATCAGGTCCGCCATGATGCCCTCTACGGCCGCCGGGGCGTCGAAGGCGGGGTCGCGCGGGTTCAACAGCGCCATGGCGATGGCGTCCGGCGCCGAGGCGGTCTCCAGGGTCAGACACGCTCGCGAGCGGTTCACGCTGCGCTGCGATGCTGCTTGCTGCAAATCGAGCGAGGACACGAACTGCGCATAACCGTCGCGCAGAGGCACGAAGGTGCGGCAGAAGACGTCGAGCGCGTCGTGCAGCTTGGTGATGAAGCGCGCCACGTCACCCGTGGTCTCCAGCGGACAGCCGGGGATGAGTGAGCCTGCGAGCTCGCGTAAGCCCTGCAAGGCCATCGTCTCCAGTCCCACGTCCAAGAATTGAGTGTTGGGTGGCCCCGAGGCGCGCGCCGGAGGTGAGTACTGCTGCTGCGGAGGAGGGCTGGCGTAGGGTGGCGGCGCTGGTGCTCCGGGCCAGCCGGCGTAGCCAGGACTCGGCACGCCCAAGTCCGGACTCCAACCCTGAGGCTGTCCGGGATACCCCGACGGGAACGGCGTGTTCGCCAACATGCTGGGGTTGCCGAGCACCTGACCGTTGGCCATCGATTGTCGAAACAGGCCATCGCTCGCCGCCATCTCCAAATCGACGCGGAAGACCGAGGCGACGAAGAAACGATAGCCGACCAGCGAGAGATCGACCGGAGTCTCGGGCGTCACGCGCGTCGGGCTCGTGGAGCTCGCCGGCATCACGAACACGCCGTTCTTGCTGCCGAGATCGCGCAGGCAGAGCTTGCCGTTGTCGTCTTCGATGCGCGCGTGAAAGGCCGAGACCATGTTGTGGTTCAGGCACACGTCGTTCAGCGGGTTGCGCCCGATGCGGATCGGGAGCTGCGCGAAGCGCTCCTTTTCGAGCGGGACGACCGAGTTGTCGAGTCGGCTCACGCGCACCACGAACATGCTTACAATCTATCCCTTCGCGCGTTCGACGGCCAATGGTGGCGCGCGCGGGACGCGAGCGGTGCGCGCCAGCAGCGGCTCATGACTCACGCGTCTCGGCGAGCTGGAGCAGCTGCGAGACGCGCGTCGCCCTCGACCAAAGCTGGCTCGCAGCGCGCTGCTCTTCGCGCCAGCCGCCAGCTGACTCGCTGCCGAGCCAGCGTGAAAGGTCGCACACCTCGTCGCGGCGGCCCGTGGGGTGCCACAGCTCTGCCAGCGTGCATTGGGGCGGCTCGCCCAGGCACAGGAACAACACGCCCGCCTCGCCGTCGTGCGACCAGAAGAAGCTCGGCAGCGTGGCGCGCCAGCGCGCGACGCGACGCACGAAGTCGAGCCAGAAGCACACCGCCGCGCCTCCCGCCGCGCCGAGCGGGACGCGCAAGGACAGCGGCGTGCTCGGCTGCTCGCGCCCGCGCGAGGGGAGCACGGCCTGGTAAATGAACTCTAGCCCAGCGACGGCGCTGGCGGCCTGCGACGCACCGAAGATCAGCGTCCACAGCTCTTCCGGCGCGAGCGCCTCCGCCCACGCCGCGTACGAGCTCTGCTCTGCGAGCAACTGCTCGCCGCTCGCATCACTGAGCGCCGGCGCGCTGCCCGCCTGCTCCAAGCTGGAGGCGGCGCGCAGCGAGCTCAAGAACTCACTCGTTTGCTGCCAGCAGTCTTCGAGCGTCAGCGGCAACAGCTCTGGGGTGGCGGCGAGGCTCGCGCTGGCGACGAGCGGCGCCGCGACGGCCAGGGGAAAGCGGCGCCCCGCTGCGTCGCGGCTGGGCGCGATGGCGCCGGCCAACAGCGCGGCAGCGGCGCGGCCGGGCGAACGAAAGAAGAACGCTTGCAGCGGCGCGCGCTCGAAGCTGTGCGCGAACCCGGCGTCGCCGCGCGCTTCGGCCCACTCGATGGCCTCGGTCAGAAACGCGTCGAAGCTGCTGAACGCCGCCTCCGCCGCTCCGACACGCACGAAATCACCGCGCGCCGGCAGCTTGCCGAGCACGCCGGTGCTGCCGAAGGTCAACGCGTTCACCGGCCTGCTCCTGGCGCCGCGCCCCCGCCCACCGTGGTCTCCGGCGGGCAGCGCAGGCGGCGGAAGAAGTCGCGTCCGAACGGGTGCACGGTCTTGGCCGGCTTGAAATCGATGTTCACGGGCGCTTCTCCGGCGCGCGTCATCGGCCAGCTCGCGGACAACGTGGCGATGCCGTCAGCCACCTGTCCGCTCGGCTTGATGCCGCCCGCGAGCAGCAGACGGAACAAGCCGAAGTCACCCAGCCGCGGAATCTCATCCGTGAAGCCGGCGCCGCGGATTTGCAGCGTGCCGCCGTGGGGATCGCCCTTGCCGGGCCACTGCGTGGGCGCCCAGCGCTCCGGCTCGTTGCGGTACACGGTGGCTTGTCCGTCCACGATCAGCGCCACCTCCGAAATGTTCGAGCCTACGGGGTGAATCTTGATCGAAAACTGCACGTTCGGCTCCGGACCGCTGCCGAACACCGCCTCCGTGATCTCTTGCGCGACAGCGAGGCAGCTCAAGAAATCAGCGCGGAACGGCATGGGATCGGCGGCCGCCTTGGGCACGAAGGCGTTGCCGGAGCGCTCGAGGCGCGACTCCAGGTTCTGCTTGAAGAACTTCCACAGCGCGCCGCTGTCGGGCCGAAAGAAATCGGCAAACTCCGGGACGCTGACCTCATTGGGGGTGTTGGCGAACGGAAAGCGGGTCTGGATTTTGGTGTTGAACGTGTCCCACACCTCGGCCTTCCATTTGTCGCTCAGCGCGGCGAAATCAGCGCGCACCACGCCGCTGCGGCTGCCGCGGATGGGGTTCATCAACAGCGGCTCGAGCTGGATGCGCGTCGTGGGATCCGTGCCGGCGAGCAGCCGCTGCACGGCGGCGGCGGTGCGCGCGAGCTCGGCCGCAAAATCAGCGCTGGGATCAGCGCGCGTCTCCGCCAGCTGGCTCAGCGCGACCTCCAGCGTGCTCAGGTAAGCCAAATATTGATTGAGGCCCGAAGGGCTCGTGTCCGGCTTGCCCGCGGTGCTGTCGCCGAAGGCGAAGCGCAGCATCGGCTGAAACTTACGCTCGACGCTGGACACGGCGCGCTCCGGCGCCCCCGCGTCGGCGAGCTTCAGCTTCTCGAGGCCCTGCTCCACAGCTTGCTTGCCCTTCTCGAGCAGCTTACCCGTCAAGGTCGCGGGACCGATGTCGAGCCGCACGTTGTCGCTCAGCGTGCGAAACAGGCGCACG
The DNA here is from genome assembly GCA_966250485.1 of uncultured Sorangium sp. Taxonomy (GTDB): domain Bacteria; phylum Myxococcota_A; class Polyangia; order Polyangiales; family Polyangiaceae; genus PMG-095. The sequence continues at coordinate 75,442 of CBINHN010000013.1, forward strand.
TACGGGCCATCCGCTTCCGCCAGCGCGCGCAGCTCTTGCAGCGCGCCGGGCATGTCGCTCGGCGCCTGCACGTCGAGGCCGGAGATGAAGTCCGACCAGGCCGCGGCGTAGCGCTGGAAGTAGAGCTCCTTGAGCCGCTCGATCGCGCCCTCACGCGAGTCTTTCTCGGTGTTGGCGCCGGCTTGGCCGAGCACCCACGGCTCGAGCTCGAAGCGGGAGTCGGGTGACTCCAGCACCGCGCGCACCTTTTGCCAGCCGAGCGCGGTGTAGAGCCCCGGCACTTCCACGTTGCCGCGCGTGAGCCAATATTGAGACGACGCGCCGAAGAAGATCTTCTCGGGGCGGATCGGCGGCGCGCCCTCGGCGGCTTCGCTGAGCCAGCCGAAGCGCACCTCGTCGAGGGGCAGCATGGCGAGGCGGCCCTGCGCTCGCGCCAGCGAGGTCGCGTCGGCGCGCCAGGCCAGGCCGTGATCTGCGGCGAGCGCCGCGATGTAGCGTCGCGCGTGCGCGCTGAGCAACGCGCGATCTTCGGGGCGCTCCGAGCGAAACGCCCGCGCCCACACCGAGGCGAGCCGCTCGGTGGCGTAGTCCTGGTTCAGGTGCTCCGGGTTGGTCAGCATCACGTACAGCTTGAGGTCGTCGTACGAGCGCTGAAAATTCGGCAGATCGGTGCGCACCAGATCTCCGATGGCGCGCACGTCGGAGACGAGCTGAGCCTGCACCGGGCCTTCCACCATCGCGCGCAGCCGCTCGCGATAGAGGCGATCGAGCGGACCTACCAGGTCGGCGGCGGTGTACGGGCCCAAAAAGCCCGTCACGGACGTGCTCTCGCGCGCCTTCTCTAATCGCTCGATGCGCGCGAGCAGCAGGTTCAGCGCGTTCGCGGCGGACGCTGCGGCGCCGCTCCGTTCTAGCGTGAGCGCTTCGTTCACGTCGCGGCGCGTGTCGGAGATGAGCGCGCTGTTGTCGAGGTAGGCCATCGTCGCTGGCGTGACCGCCGCCAGCGTCAGGACCAGAGCTCCGCCGGCCCAGGCGCCTTGCTTGATCAAGCGCTGTCGCACGCGGCGCTGCGAGCGCACCGCGAGGTGCCGGTCCGGGAACACGACCTTGGCGAACAGATCCGTGACGAAGAAGCTCTGCGCTTGGGCCGCTCGCGCCTCGCTGCCGCCGAGCGCGCGCAGGTCGAAGCCGCGCGCCATGTTGGCCAGCACACGATCCATCGCGCGGCCCGTCTGCGTGCCGCTCGAGAAATAGAAGCCGCGCACGAACGGCGTCTCTTGATACGGGTTGGGCCGCCCCAGCGCCTCCACGAAATGCGCGACGGGGCGGCGCAGCGCCTGAAACTCGAGCGGAAACTGCAGCACGCGCGCGCGTACCAGCGGTTGCGGCTCGCGCCCCAGCCGCTCGAGCAGGTGCCGGTGCAACACGGCCGCCAGGATGTCGAACTCGGCCTCCACCGCGCCGGCCAGATCCTCGATGCGCTCGTCATCGAGGCTGAAGCTCGCGCCCCACGCTTGTCCGCGCTGCTGCTTGCCGAGATCGCCCCAGAACTCGACGAAGCCGGCCACCAGATCGACCTTGGTGACCATCACGTAGACGGGCAGCACCATGTCGAGCCGGCTACACAGCTCGTCCACGCGCGCGCGCAGGCGCGTCACCAAATCTTCGACCTGATCTTCACTGCCGGAGAGCAGCTCCTCCGCGCTGACGGCGACCACGACGCCGTCGAGCGGTCGCTCGGGGCGGAAGCGCCGCACGGTCTCGAGGAACGTCATCCACTCGTCCTGATCGTCCTCTTCGGTCGCGAGGCGGCCCGCGGTGTCGAGCAGGATGGCTTGCTGGGAGAACCACCAGTCGCAGTTCTTCGTGCCGGCGGTGCCGCGCAGCTTCGAGCCGGCGGCGCCGGGTGGTGTGATGAAGCCGAGGCCAGATTGACTGAGCGCGGTGGTCTTGCCGGCCGCGGGCGGGCCGATCACGACATACCAAGGCAGCGAATACAGCGCCGACTTCCCGCTCTTGCCGAGCTTGCTGCGCTTGAGCGCGTCGAACGCCGAGCGCATCTGAGCTTGCAGCGCCAGGATCTCGGGGCGGCGATCCGGCCGCACGCGGTCGGCTTGCTGCGCCGCTTGGCGTAGCAGCTCACGCTCGAGCGCCGCCGCGCGCATGCGAGCGCGGATGAAGCGCACCAGCAACACGCCGGCGACGATCAGGATGAGCAGCGCTGTCAGGCCCACGGCGATCCACAGCGAGAGATGGACCAGCAACACCACGAGCCATGTCGCGGCGAGCAGGACCAGCGCGATGATGACGAGCCAGAGCATGTCAGACCTCAGCGCGCGCTCGTCGCGCTGGGCGCGCTCATCGCGTCCAGCGCTCGGGTCAGGTTGCTGCGCACGGCGAAGTACAGGCCGCCGATGCTGAGCAGCGCCGCCAGCGCGCAGCTCGCGATCAGCGCGATCAGCGGCGCGTTGCTGGTGCGGACGGCCGCGACGCGATCCGCGGGCTCCGCGTGGGGACCGAGCTTGGTGCCGGAGGGCAGCGCGCGCAGCACGTTCTGCTGCGCGGTCTGCGTGAACTGCGCGATGGCGCGCTGATCCCCGCTCGTGCCGTAGACGCCGCGGAAGCCCAGCGCGAGACACAGGTAATAGATCTCGAGGGCAGGGGAGATCCCGGCCTCGAGCAGCCCGCGCAAGCGGTGAAAGAAGTTCTCGCCGGCGGTGTACTCGCCGTAGAGCTGCAGCTGAAGCGGTTGTCCCATCCACTCCGCGCGGCCCACCCAATTCGACTTCAAAATCTGCTCATCGATGAAGGCGACCAGCGCATAGCGCGCTTCGGCGAGATCCAGATCACTGAGCCCCGCGGCGCGGCCCTTGCCGACCATGGCGTCGAGCGCGGTCAAGAGCTGCTGGCGCAGCTCCGCTACCGGCGGCAAATGCGGGCTCGCCGGCAGCTGCACGGCCAGGATCAGCACGTCCGAGGCGGCCGCGCACAGTCGATCGTGAAGCCGCTGCGCGATCATCGCTGGGCCGCTGGGGGCAACGCGAACAGCTGCAGCGTGGTGCCGGCCCACTCCGGATCGACCGGAAGATACAGCGCCACCGTCAGCGACTTGCTGACGTCGTCCCAGTGCGGTCCGTCCTTGCGCACGCGGAAGAAGCACACGCCCGGCTTGATCGGCAGAGCGCCGGACGGGTTCCAGTCGTTCTCGACGCGCACGCCGTGACGCGCTTGCTTCACCACGTCGTACACTTGTGACCAGCTCGCCATCTTCAGCACGGCGGGCACGCGATCGCGCACCAGCGCTTCCGCCAAGTTGGCGCGCACGGCGACGAACAGGTCATGGCCGACGAGCGCCCGATCCGCGAACTTGCCGATGAACATGCCGTCGGGGCGGTGCTCGAGGCCGATCTCGACGTAAGGTCGCTCGATGCCGCCCGGGAGCAGCCGCAGCACGATGGCGAACAGCGCCTCGAACACCTCACCGAGATCCAGATAGTTGAACTTGGGGATCGCGCTCGGCTCCACGTCCGCCGAGAAGCTGCACAGCTGACCCGCGAGGTGCGCGAGCACGACGTACGCTTCTTCCGGGTGGCTGCGCGCGGTGTCCAGCAGATGCGTGAGCATCGGGATCGTGCCGTTCAGCGTGTGCAACAGCCAAAACTTGCGAATCTCGCTGACGTGAAAATCGACGGCGCCCGATTGACGCTGCCGGCGCTCGCTCGAGAGCTGTTGTTGGCGCGCGACCAAGTTCGCGAGCGTGCGCTGCACCCCCGCGGCCAAGAACGGCGCCGCCGCCAGGCACGTCACCGGCGGGATGTACGTGTCCAGCACCTTGAACTGGCCATTTTCTTGGCGCAGCAGCTCGGCGATGCGAATCGTGGCGAAGCCTTCGCTGCGCTCGTTGCCGAAGAACACGCGCAGGTTCGGCCGCGCCCACTCCACCTCTTGCGCGGAGCCGCCGGTGTTCACGTCGACGACGCTGCGCACGTCACGCAGGTAGCGGCGCACGCTCGGCTCGTGCTCATGGCCGACCACGGCCGTGCCGTCGCTTTCGTGCGCCAAGCCGATCGAGACCTGCACCTTGACGACGTCCGGCGGCAGCGCGCGTGGCGGCGGCACCGGCATGTCCGAGCCCTCACCGCACGCTACGCTGGTGCCGTCGGGCCAAACGGCGGCCAGCCGCCGCAGCCGGAACTCTCCCGCTGCAAAGCCGCGCTCGTCGATCTCGAGCTCGCTGATGCCCCAGTCGTAGTGCGAGACGATGCGCAAGCGATCGGCGAGCAGCTGCTCGTGGTAGCGATCTTGCTGCTGGATGTGGTGTTGGCTGAGCAGCAGCCCCTCGGTCCATACCGGTTTGTTCGGCACGTCAATGTCCCCCGCTTTGGGTCGGCTGCGCCGCCGAATCTTCGGAGCGGCCTTGGCCGTCTTGGATCTGCATGCGGTCGAGCCAGGCGGAAATGGTGGTCTTGGCGGCCCCGCAGCTGGCGCTCGCGGCGGCCTCCGGCAGTTCTACGCTCATGTACCAATCTTTGCCCTGTGGTTCGCGAAAAAGCGCCACCAGCGCCAGGTAGTGCGCCTGCGGGTTGGGCTTGAGCGCGACCTCCTTCGTCTCGCCCGGGAATAGAGCGTACTGCTCCACGCTCAGCAGGTCAGTCTGCAGCGCCTCCTTGTCTTTCTGCCAGATGTCTTCAAATGGCGCGTTGCGCAGCCGCGCGTCGCTCACGAGCTGATAGGCGCGAACCTGCACGGGGCGGCCCTGGCCATCCGTCGCCGGATTGACCTTCGCGCTGGCCACGAGCGACAGCGAAACCTCTGGCGGCGGGCACGGCTTGGGCGGGGCCGGCGGTGGAGGCGGCGGAGCCGAGGCGCAGCCGGTGATGGCGCACGCGGCCACCAGCGCAGCGCTCGCGGCCAAGCGCGGGATCCAATGCGACTCGAAGGAGAGGGAGGAGCCGGGTTTCATCGCGGGACCGTTATATAGCCTTTCGGAACACTTGACCGAGCGCCCACTTGAAGATACCTCCTTTGGGTACTGGCGGACTGGATGGGATAACCGGCGCGGAAGGGGCCGGCCTCTGCACACGTATCAAAGTGCGCTGGTACCGTTCAGCAAAGGAGAACTGACAATGGCAACCGATATGCACCTCAAGCTCTCGGGCATCGAGGGAGAATCACCAGACGACGCGCACACAAACGAGATCCAGATCCTGTCGTACGGCTTTGGCGCGACCCAATCGGGCACCGCGCACGAGGGCAGCGGCAGCACCTCGGGGCGCGCGGACATCCACGATCTCACGTTCACCAAGCATGTGGACAAGTCTTCGCCGCTGCTTTACTTCCTGTGCTGCTCTGGCCAGCACCTCGACGAGGCGGTGCTCAGCGTCCGCAAGGCCGGCGGCGCGAAGCCGGTCGATTATCTCAAGGTGACGCTGACGCAGGTGCTCGTGACGTCGTTCCAGTCGGGGGCGCAGGGCTCGCAGGATCGCGCGTCGGAGACCGTGAAGCTGAATTTCGCCACTTGTAAGGTCGAATACACGCCGCAGAAGGCGGACGGCACCGGCATGGGTGTCATCACCAAGGGCTGGCACGTAGCGAAGAACACGGAGCTGTCCTGAGCTAACGGCGCGCGCTCGGCCGCCCACCATTGGCGGCCGGCGTCCCCGCGGCACAGTCGATGCCGCTCGACACGCGGACCGGCACGCCGCTAACGCGGGTCTGGTGCGCTATTTGTCGTTCTGAAGGGGTGCCCGCGACCTTTGGTGGGGGTCGCGGGCTGAGCTGTGCCTGCCGAGACAGGGCAGCTAGCGAGCTGTCCAGCATCGCCAGCATGCAACGCTGCGTGCCGGGCGCGGCAGCTCAGGGCGCTCGGGTGGCTTGAGTGAGCGACGGGAGTCGCCGGCGGCAAGCGTTCGCCATCTCATCGGTGAAACGCGAGCGACCCCAATCGAACGTCGGCGGCACGCACAGATCCATGTCGTCGCGGCGAATGAGCAGATCCTTCAGCGCGTCGCGTGCTTGCCAGACGACGTCCTTCGGCACCTGGATCGCAAAGTTCGGGACGTTGGGCGTGGTGTCCCCGCTGATGTCGAGGTTCAGCGCGCGTAGCTGCGTCACGCTGGTCGCCGCGGCGCGTGCGATGAGGCCGAGACGCGTCCCGGGGCGCACCTCCAAGTCCGACGTGAGCTGCGGCGCGCGCATCTGAATCCCGGAAAATTTCAAGCGCTGCAGGTTGTTCAGGATCAGCGCGATGGCCTGAATCGCCGGCGCATAGTCGGCCGTGTCGTCGGGCAGCATCTCCGCGTCGACGAGATCCCAGAAGCCGATGTCGCCGCCCCCGGCTCGCTCGATGCGGGAAGCGAGGCCGAACGGACCCATGTTGTAGCCCGCGAAGGTGAGATCCCAGGAGCCGAGCTTCTGGTGCATGTCGCGCAAATAGCGAATGGCCGCTTCGGTCGACTTCGGCGGGCTCCTGCGCTCGTCGACCGTGTTCTCGATGACGCGCAGATGGTACGCGCGAGCGGTGGCTGGCATGAATTGCCACAGGCCGGCGGCGCCGACCGGCGACGTGGCGTGCGGCTCACAGCCGCTCTCGGCGAACACGACGGCGAGCAAGTCCGTGGGCAATCCGTAGCGGATCAAGGTCGACTGAATCAGGTCGCGGTACGCGCCGCAGCGAAACAGCATGGCCTGAAACGTCTCGCGGCCGACCGGGTTCTCCGTGTAAAACTCGAAGCGGCGCCGGACGCGCGGATCATCCTCGACCGGGATCTCCGGCAGTTTGAGGCCGACGAGCCACGCCGAGCGGAGCCGGTCGGGTGAGGGCGGCGGCCGGCGCTTCACGACGCGGTGGCCGTTCGTTTGACCGAGCACGGACTCCCGCACTTTGGCGGCCTCGGCGCACAGCAGCGCTCCGTCTTCGCACTTCTTCGCGCCGAGCGTTCTGGCGACGAGCGCTGCCTGCTCATCGACCAACGCGCGCAGCTCGGGCGACTCTTTGCCTTGGCCGTGCACCTGCGCGAGCATCTGGCGCAGCCGCTCACTGTCCGTGCTCAGGCGGACTTGAGGCAAATCCTGCGCGCCGGAGCCGGAGCTCGCAGAGCTGGCGCTCGCGCCACCGTTCGCTTGCGTCTGTCGCTCCGCGCTCGCGTCACGCCGGCTGAGCGCCACGATGATGGTCACCATGCCGCCGAGCACGACCAGCACGCTGATGCCGATCAAAAGACCGATTTTCCAGCCGGCTTCGCCTTCGCGCGGCCGCGCCAAGGAGGAACGTCGAACGCCGCCGCTCGGACGGCTCACGCGGCCGCGGCGCATGTCACCGAGCAGCTCGCCCATCTGCGAGGGCGAGCGGCCGTCGGCCGAGCGCGCGGCTGGCGGCCGTTCGGAGCGCAAGCGCTCGGCTGCTGGCCGCTCCGAGTGCGAGCGCTCTGCGGGTCGCTGATTCGTGGGCAGCGCGGGCAAGCCAGAGAGCGGTCGATCCAGGAGCGCTGGGGGCCGCGGCGCTTCGTTCGGCGAGAGCACGGCCGGGTTTGCGCCGCTGATCTTCTTCAGGTTCAACAGTGAGCCGCGCTCGGGCGGCGGCTCGCTGATCGCCGGCGTGGGCCCGGTGGCGCCCTCCGCACGTTTGCCGAAGGCGCGCAGGCCGAGCATCGAACGGACGAGCAGGTTAGGCCCTCCGCGCGCGGATTGCGGCGCCTTCGGCGAGACCGACGCCACTGGTTTCGCCGCCGTGAACGGCGCCGGCTCTGCTTTGAGCGGTGGCGGCGCCGGCGGGCTCTCGACCGCCTTACCGATGCTCGCGTCGAGCAGCGGCGGTGGCCGGACGGACTGCGGTCCCGAGCTGCCGAAATCAGCGGCTGGAGGCGGCGCGTCGCTGCGGTTGCGAAAGCCGGTGATCATCGGTGGCGGCGAGAGCTGATCCGCGCCGGCTCGCGGCGGAGCGAGCCCCGGCGGTCCCGCCACCACCGGCGGCGCGCCGAGCGCTTCCTGCTGTTCGGCGGGCGTCAGCTCGTACCAAGCCTGCTGCGCGAGATGAGTCACCACCTCGAGTGACTCGCGCGCGCTCGGATCTCCAGCGCGAAAGCGCGTCACCAGCTCCCCCAGGTGCACCGCGATTCCGCCGAATCCGACGGCCCGGGCGCGCGCGCTGAGCTCGGCCGCGGTCGTCGCCAGGCGCAGGGCCGCGGGGTCGTTGGGCCGCGCGCTGCGGCCCATGAGCTGCGTCCACTCCGCGAGGGCGGAGGTCAGCTCGCCGTGGAGGCGCCCTCGTCCCTCCACCGGCAGCCTGGCTCCTGCGTCGCCCGAAGCGGCGTTCACCAAGGAGAGGTAGCACATCCCAGCGGAACCTGGCGAAATTGTACGGTCCAAGCGCGGTCCCGATTGACAACGGGCTGGCGCTGCTCGCTAATGACCGCGGGCGTAACCGTCGCGCTATCGCGAGAACGTGGGTTGGTGCGGAGCGCGGGCGGTTTGAGTTTGCGTCATGAGCTTGATCAACCTCGAAGAACTGCTGCGGCCCGTGTCCGAAGCAGCCCCGTCAGGACCGAATCTCGAATATAGTCCGGAGTTTATGGGCCTGGAGCGGGCGGCCCAGGGCAAGCCCGAGCAGCGCATGGGCAACGCCATCGTCCCGGGTGAACCGCCGGATTACCGGCTGGTGCTGGAGCAGAGCGTCGCGCTGCTCGCTCAAACCAAGGACTTGAGAGTGGCTGTACACGCCGTGCACGCGCTGCTTCACCGCGGCGGGGTGGAGGGCGTTCACGACGGGCTAGCGCTGGTGCGCGGCCTGGTCGAAGGCTTCTGGCCGACGCTGCACCCCGAGCTCGATCACGACGAAGACGACGATCCGACGATGCGCATCACGGCCCTCGCCGCGCTGGGGACGCCCTCGTTGCTCGCGGCCCTGCGCGCGTTGCCGCTCGTGAAATCGGCGGCGCTCGGCGCCGCCTCCTTGAAAGACATCAAGGAAGCGACGGCGCAGGCCTCGGCCGCCGCTGCGCCGCCCGCGAGCGGGAAAAGTACCGGCACCAGCGCAGCGACCCTGGAGGCGATCTTTCAAGCCGCCGATCCGGTCGCGCTGCGCGCCACGTTTACTTGGCTCAAACAGGCGCTCAATCACCTGCAGGCCATCGACGCCGTGTTCGAGCGCGAGAGCGACAGCCGCGGCCCGGACCTGGGCGCGCTGACGCAGCTCATCAAGGAAGCCGTCGCAGCCCTGCAGCCGCGCGTCGGTCCGGAAGAGACGCCCGCTTTAGCCGCTGAACCGCAGGAAGGTGCCAAGACCGTGGATGAGCAAGCGCCCGCCGCGCCCGTAGCGCGCTCCGCCGCGCCGGGAGAAATCACGTCGCGAGATGACGTGCTGCGCACGCTGGACAAGCTGTGCGCGTATTACGCGCGTTTCGAGCCTTCGAGTCCGCTGCCGCTGCTGCTTTTGCGCTGCAAGCGCCTGGTCCCGATGAGCTTCATGGACATCCTGCGAGAGCTCGCGCCTGACGGGATCAATCAGGTCGAGGTCATCGCGGGCAAGGGAGAGTAGGCCGCTTCGGACGTAGCTAAAGTTCGTGCTATGGGAATGTTCAGGACCCACCCGGTGGTGCAGGGCGAGCAGTTAGCCTGAAGGGGTAGGTTCTCAGACGAAATGGGAAATCATCATGAGTAGCCAGAAGTTCATTGCTCGTAATCGAGCGCCACGAGTGCAAATCGAATACGACGTCGAGCTCTACGGCGCCGAGAAGAAGGTCCAGCTCCCTTTCGTCATGGGAGTGATGTCGGATCTCTCGGGCAACGCCGGTAAGCCCCAACCGCCCGTGGCGGATCGTAAGTTCCTCGATGTTTCGGTGGATAACCTCGATGAGCGCATGAAGGCGATGGAACCTGCGGTGAAGATGCAGGTGCCCAACAAGCTCACCGGTGAGGGTAACCTCAACGTGGAGCTCACCTTCGAGCGGATGGATGATTTTTCGCCGGCGGCCATCGCGCGCAAGATCCCGGCGCTCAATCAGCTGCTTCAGGCGCGCATGCAGCTCGCCAATCTGTTGACGTACATGGACGGCAAGACGGGCGCGGAGGAGCTGATCGCGAAGATCCTCAATGACCGCGGGCTGCTGCAGTCGCTGGTCGCCGCGCCGAAGCCGAGCGCGGACGCCGAAACCCCCAACAAAGAGTGAGTCTCATGAGCGACGCGACACAGAAGCAGGGTGCAGCGGCCGAGGCGGCGACCGGTGAAGTCGATGACTTCACTTCACTGCTCAAGAAAGAGTTCAAGCCGCAGACGGAGCGCGCGCGCGAAGAGGTAGAGTCGGCGGTGATGACGCTGGCGCGCGAGGCGCTGGCGACCACGGCGACGGTCTCCGCGGACGCCGCGGCCTCGATCCAGGCCATCATCGCCGAGATCGATCGTAAGCTGAGCGAGCAAATCAACGAGGTGATTCATAACGCGGAGTTCCGCTCGCTGGAGGGCTCCTGGCGCGGTCTGCAGTACCTCGTGAACAACTCCGAGACGGACACGATGCTGAAGATTCGCGTCATGAACATCTCGAAGAAAGACGTTCAGAAGACGCTGAAGCGCTTCAAGGGCGCGGCCTGGGATCAGAGCCCGCTGTTCAAGAAGCTGTACGAGGAAGAGTACGGTCAGCTCGGCGGAGAGCCGTTCGCCACGCTGGTCGCCGACTACTACTTCGATCACAGCCCCACCGACGTGGAGACGCTCGGCGAGCTCTCCAAGATCGGCGCGGCTTGCCACGCGCCGGTGATCACCGCCGCGGCGCCCTCGCTGTTCCAGATGGAGTCCTGGCAAGAGCTCGCGAACCCGCGCGACCTGGCCAAGATCTTCTCCACGCCCGAGTACGCCGCGTGGCGCTCGCTGCGTGAGTCGGAGGACTCCCGTTATTTGGGCATCGCCATGCCGCGCTTCTTGGCGCGGCGTCCCTACGGCGCGAAGTCCGAGCCGGTGGAGGCCTTCGATTTCGAAGAGGACACCAGCGGCTCCGCGGACGAGAAGTTCACCTGGGCCAACGCCGCCTACGCGATGGCCGTGAACATCAATCGTTCCTACAAGCTGTACGGCTGGTGCTCGCGCATCCGTGGCATCGAGTCGGGCGGCGCCGTGGAAGGGCTGCCGACGCACACGTTCCCCACGGACGATGGCGGCGTCGACATGACCTGCCCCACCGAGATCGGCATCAGCGATCGCCGCGAAGCGGAGCTCGCCAAGGCCGGCTTCATGCCCCTGGTCCATAAGAAGAACACGGACCTGGCGGCGTTCATCGGCGCGCAGTCGCTGCACAAGCCCGCCGTCTACGAAGACGCGGACGCGACGGCCAACGCCGCGCTCGCCGCGCGTTTGCCGTACCTGTTCGCGACCTGTCGCTTCGCGCACTATTTGAAGTGCATCGTTCGCGACAAGGTCGGCTCCTTCAAGGGCACGGCGGACATGCAGCGCTGGCTGCAGCAGTGGATCACGCAGTACGTGGACGGCGCACCCAACCACTCCAGCGAAGAGACCAAGGCGCGCAAGCCGCTCGCCGCGGCGGAGGTCACCGTCGAGCCCGACGAGGCCAACCCGGGCTACTACACGTCGAGCTTCTTCTTGAAGCCGCACTACCAGCTCGAAGGGCTGACCGTGTCGCTGCGGCTCGTGTCCAAGCTGCCCTCGGCCAAAGCGGGCGGTTGAGCGCCGCGCGGCTGAGGTGCGGCCATGGCGGAGCTCACTCCGAAGGAGCGTCTCCAGCCGTCCTTGCTGGACCGGCTGACGGACGATGAGCCCGAGCGCAGCCAGGAGGCGAGAGACCATCGCGTGCTCTCGCCTCACCGCCTGCGCGAGAGCGTGCGGCGTGATCTCGCCTGGCTGCTCAACAACGCGCACCTCGCAGCCGTAGAAGACCTGGAGGATTTCCCTCAGGTCGAGCGCTCTACGCTCAACTATGGGCTGCCCGATTTGACGGGCAAGACAGCGTCCACGATTGACGTGGTGGCGGTCGAAAAAGCCATTCGCAAGGCGCTGTGGGATTTCGAGCCGCGCCTGTTGAAGGAGTCGGTGCGCGTCAAGGTGATCGTGAACGACCAAGCCATGAATCACAACCTCGTGAGCTTCGCGATCGAAGCCGATCTGTGGTCGCAGCCATTGCCGCTGCGCCTGTACATGCAGACCAGCATCGATCTCGAGACGGGCGAGGCGGTCGTGACCGAGCTCTCGCGAGGGAACCCGTGAGCTCGCGCGCGCGAGAGTCGTCCCAGGGCGAACATGGATCGGCGGCTCCTCTCTTATTATAACCGCGAGCTTCACTACCTTCGGGAGCTGGGCGGCGAGTTCGCCAAGCAGTTCCCGAAGATCGCGGGGCGCCTCGGGCTGGAGGCGTTCGAGTGCGCGGATCCCTACGTTGAACGCCTGCTGGAGGGCTTCGCGTTCCTGGCGGCTCGCGTGCAGCTCAAGATCGACTCGGAGTTCCCGCGCTTCACCGAGCACCTGCTGTCGATGGTGTATCCGCACTACCTGGCGCCGACTCCGTCGATGGCCGTGGTGCGGCTGCAGCCCAACTATCGCCAGGGCGTGCTCACCGATGGCTTTCGCATCCCGCGCGGCACGGCGCTGCTCGCTGCCGCGACCCGCGGTGAGCAGACCGCGTGTGAGTACCGCACCGCGCACGACGTCACGCTCTGGCCGCTCGAGCTCGGCGCCGTCTCGCACACCGCCTACGTCGGGGATCTCGGCCCGCTGCGGCTGCCGGCGCGCACGGTCGTGCGCGGCGCGCTGCGCTTTCGCTTTCGTACGGTCGGCGGCGTCCCGGCGAACCGGCTGTCCCTGGACGCGTTGCCTTTGTTTCTCACGGGCCCCGACGGCATGGCCACGAGCTTGTACGAGCTCTTGTCCGCGGGTGCGCGGGCGCTGGTCGTGCGCGGCGTCGGCGGTCGTCCTGGAGTGGAGAGCGTGGTGACGCAGCAGCCGATCCGCGCGCTCGGCTTCGCCGACGACGAGGCGTTGCTGCCGTACGGGCCGAAGTCATTCCAGGGCTATCGCCTGCTCCACGAGTACTTCACGCTGCCGAGCCGCTTCTCGTTCATGGAGCTGTGCGGCTTGGCGGAGGGGCTCGCGCGCATCGAAGAAGAAGAGTTCGAGGTGGTCGTGCTGCTCGACCGGCACAGCCCGACCATCGAAGCAGCGTTGAGCACCAGCCACTTCGAGCTGTTCTGCACGCCCGCGGTGAACCTGTTTCCGCGGCGAGCGGATCGCATCCACCTCTCGGATCGAGTGAATCAGTATCACGTGGTGGTGGATCGCACGCGGCCGCTGGACTTCGAGCTGCACTCGATCACGGCGGTGACCGGCTTCGGTACCAGCAACGAGCAACGCCGTGACTTTCAGCCGTTCTACGCGTGCAAGGAGCGCAGCGCGACGGAAGAGTCGCCCGCCTACTACACGCTGCACCGCGAGACGCGCGTCGCTTCGTCGCGTCAGCGCCGCAGCGGGCCGCGCTCCTCCTACGTCGGCAGTGAAGCGTTCCTCGCGCTCGTGGATGGTAACAACGGGCCGTACCACCCGGAGCTGCGCCAGCTCTCGGTCGAAGCGCTGTGCACGAACCGTGATCTGCCGCTGCTGATGAGCCTGGGCGTCGGCAGCAGCGATTTCGCCCTGGAATCGGGCGCTCCGGTGGCCAGCATCCGCTGCATCGCCGGTCCCTCGGAGCCGCGCCCCGCGGTGGCTTGGGGCGCCACCAGCTGGCGTCTCGTGAGCCACCTGTCGCTGAACTATCTGTCGCTGCTCGATAACCCCGACGGACAGGGCGCCGCCGCGTTGCGCGAGCTCTTGCACCTCTATGGGGACTCGGCGCCCGCGGCGTTGCGCCGCCAAATCGAGGGGCTGAGCTCGGTCTCGACGCAGCCCATCGTGCGCCGCTTGCCGAGCGCGGGCTCGGCGAGCTTCGGTCGCGGCATCGAGGTGACGCTGCACTGCGACGAGACGGCGTTCGAGGGCGCCAGCGCCGTGCTCTTCGCGGCGGTGCTCGAGCGCTTCTTCGCCAAATACGTGTCGATCAACTCGTTCACCGAGACCGTGCTGCGCACCGCGCAGCGCGGCGAAGTTGTGCGGTGGCCGGCGCGCATCGGCCGGCGGGCGCTGGCGTGAGCGCGAGCGTGGAGGCTGAGCAGGCGCCGCCCGACGAGGGCTCGGTCGCCCTCGGCCCCGGCGCGCCGCGCGGCGCCTCCGAGTACTTCGCGGCGCTCACGCGCGCGCCGACCGAGTTCGATTTTCACGTCGCGCTGCGGCGCATCGAGGCATTTTTTCCGACACTCCCGCGCTTCGGCCACGCGCTGCGCCCGCGAGAAGAAGTGGTGCGCCTCGGCCAGCGGCCGGATCTCTCTTTTTCCGGAACGGCGCTGACCAGCTTTACGCCTCCGGTCGAGGCGCAGCCGGCTCGCCTGGACGTCGCGTTTTTGGGTTTGTTCGGTCCGCAAGGGCCGCTGCCGCTGCACATCACGGAGTACGTCCGCGACCGCGTGCGACACTTCGGCGATCGCACCTTCGCGGCCTTCGCGGACGTGTTTCATCACCGCATGCTGCTGCTGTTTCACCGCGCATGGGCGCAGGCGGAGCCGACGGCGTCACAAGATCGTCCGAGCGACAGCCGCTTCGGGCAGTACGTGGCGTCGCTCATCGGCCTCGGCATGCCGTCGCTGGCCGAACGCGACGCGATCCCCGATCGCGCCAAGCTCCACTACGCCGGCTGGCTCTCGAACGCCGCGCGGCCACCGGAGGGGCTCGCCGCCATGCTCAGCGAGTACTTCGAGGTGCCCGCGGCGATTCAGGAATTTCTCGGCGAATGGCTGGAGCTGTCCGAGGCCGATCGCATGCGGCTGGGCGGCACCGCGGAGGAGAGCGCGCTCGGTCGGACCACGCTGCTCGGCCGTCGCGTGTACCGCGCCGACCACAAGTTCCGGGTGCGCCTGGGGCCGCTCAGCGTCGCTGATTTTTTGAGGTTTCTGCCCGGAACGCCCGGCCTCGCGCGGCTCGGCGCGCTCGTGAAAAACTACGTGGGCGAAGAATTGGCGTTCGACGTGTGTCTCAGCCTTGCGGCAGAGGAGGGGACTCAGGTACGGCTCGGTGGCTTACACCGGCTCGGCTGGAACGCGAGCCTCGGTCGCAGCGGGAGGCTCGCCGACGTCATCGTCGACCCGGTCACGTTGGCCACCCACCGCACTCTGCCGCGTGGTTGAAACAGAACCCCGCCATCCCTGGAGCAAATCATGTCCGAGATCAGTCGCGCAACGCTATTCGGGAAGCTGAACGAGCCAACGTACAAGGCCATCGAGAGCGCCACGCTGTTCTGCAAGATGCGCGGCAACCCCTACGTGGAGCTGTCGCACTGGGTTCATCAGCTGCTGCAAGTGCCGGACTCGGACCTTCTGCGCTTCGTGCGTCACTTCCAAATCGACTCGGCGCGCCTCGCGCGCGAGCTCACGGAGTCGCTCGATCGCTTGCCGCGCGGGGCGACCGCGATCTCCGACCTCTCGATTCACGTCGAAGAGTCCGTCGAGCGCGGCTGGGTGTACGGCTCGCTGCTGTTCAACGACACGCGCGTGAGGAGCGGGCACCTGGTCGTGGGCTGGCTCAAGACCTCGCTCTTGAAGAACGCGCTGTTCAGCATCTCCAAGGAGTTTCAGAAGCTCAAGGCGGAGGAGATCGTCGAGCGCTTCAACGCCCTCACCGCTGATTCACCGGAAGCGCGGCTGAGTCAGCCGGCGCAGAGCGCGGCAGCGGCCGGCGCCGACGGGGAGGCGCCGAGCCCCGCCGCGCTCGGCAAGCAAGAGGCGCTGCAGCGCTACTCGACCGATTTGACCGAGCGCGCGCGCAAAAAAGAGATGGACCCCATCGTCGGCCGCGACGAGGAGATCCGGCAAATCATTCATATTTTGATGCGCCGCCGGCAGAACAATCCGATCCTGACCGGTGAGGCCGGCGTCGGAAAGACGGCGGTGGTGGAGGGCTTCGCTCAGCGCATCGCCGCGGGGGACGTGCCGCCGCAGCTCAAGGACGTCAGCCTGCGCGTGCTCGATCTCGGTCTCTTGCAGGCGGGCGCCAGCATGAAGGGCGAGTTCGAGAATCGTCTGCGTCAGGTGATCGATGAGGTGCAAGCGTCACCGAAGCCGATCATCCTGTTCATCGACGAGGCGCATACGTTGATCGGCGCCGGCGGCAAAGAAGGCACCGGCGACGCGGCGAACCTGCTCAAGCCGGCGCTCGCGCGCGGCAAGCTCCGCACCGTCGCGGCCACCACCTGGGCCGAATACAAGAAGTTCATCGAGCCGGATCCGGCGCTCACGCGCCGCTTCCAGGTGGTGCAGGTGGAGGAGCCCAGCGAAGCGCGCGCGGTGCTCATGCTGCGCGGCACCGCGTCGGTTCTGGAGGCGCACCACCGCGTGCAGCTGCGCGATGAAGCGCTCGACGCGGCGGTCAAGCTGTCCAAGCGTTACATCCCCGATCGGCAGCTGCCCGACAAGGCCGTGAGCCTGCTGGACACCGCGTGCGCGCGCGTCGCGGTGAGCCAGCACGCGGTGCCGCCCGAAGTGGAGGACTGTCGCCGCGCCATCGAAGCGCTCGACAATGAGCAGGCCATCTTACGGCGTGAGCAGCTGATCGGCGTGGAGACCGGTGAGCGCGCGGCGAAGCTCGAAGCCTCGCTCGCCGAAGAGAAGGCGCGCTTGGAGAGCTTGGAAGCGCGCTGGAAATCGGAGAAGGCGCTCGTCGATCGCATCCTCGCCGTGCGCGCCGAGCTGCGCGGCGACGGCGCGCCGCTCGACAAAGCTCAGGTGGGCGCGCCGGACCCTGCGCGTCGTGAGCAGCTGCTGCAGGAGCTCAAGGGCTTGGACGCCGAGCTGGCGCAGGCGCAGCTCGAAAACCCGCTCGTCTTGCCGACCGTCGACGCGCAGTCGATCGCCAGCGTGGTCTCCGACTGGACTGGCATCCCCACGGGTAGAATGGTGAAGAACGAAATCGACACCATCCTGAAGCTGCGAGACATCCTCACGCGGCGCGTGATCGGACAAGACCACGCGCTGGAGATGATCGCGCGCCGCATCCAGACGGCGCGCGCGGGCCTGGAGAACCCGAACAAGCCGATCGGCGTGTTCTTGCTGGCGGGACCCTCCGGCGTCGGCAAGACGGAGACGGCGCTCACGCTGGCCGAAGCCCTGTACGGCGGCGAGCAAAACGTCATCACTATCAACATGAGCGAGTACCAAGAGGCGCACACCGTCTCGTCGCTCAAGGGCGCGCCGCCCGGCTACGTCGGCTATGGTGAGGGCGGCGTGCTCACGGAGGCCGTGCGCCGTCGCCCGTACAGCATCGTACTGCTCGACGAGGTCGAGAAGGCACACCCAGACGTGCACGAGCTGTTCTTCCAGGTCTTCGACAAGGGTTGGATGGAGGACGGGCAGGGCACGCGCGTGGACTTCAAGAACACCGTCATCCTGCTGACCTCCAACGTCGGGAGCGACGTGATCATGAAGTATTGCGCGGCCAACGCGCGCGCTCCCCACGAGCAGCTCGCAGAGGCGCTGCGTCCGGCGCTGCTCGAGGTGTTCCCGCCCGCGTTGCTGGGCCGCATCGTCACGATTCCGTACTACCCGTTGAGCGACGAGATGCTCGGCAACATCGTGCGCTTGCAGCTCGAGCGCGTGAAACAGCGCGTCACCGAGCGCTACGCCGTGCCCTTCAACTACGACGACTCCGTCGTGCAGCTGATCGTCAGCCGCTGCACGGAGCTGGAGAGCGGCGGGCGCATGATCGACGCCGTACTGACCAACACCTTGCTCCCGGAGGTCAGCCGTGAGCTGCTACTGCGGGCTCTGGAGGGCCAGCCCGTCAATCAGGTGCGCGTTGCGGCGAGCGCCTCCGAGTTCAGCTACAGCTTTGATTGATTGATGCGGACGCTCCGAAGCGGAAAGGCGAGTGACTTTGGCTGGCTGCCCAGCGTGCTGGCGCTCGCGCTGACGCTCGGCGTCGGCGCTGGCTGCGCCGGCTCGAACGGCGCGAGCCGCGTCAAGAGCGCGGGTTCTCCGTCCGTTGCTGAGGTCAGCGACGACGGCAGTGTTGCCGGAAGCTCGGCTGAGAGCGTCACCTCGGCGCACAGCGCGAGCCGCACGACCGTCGACGTGACCCCTCCCGAAGCGTCACCCTTGCCGAGCGGCACCGTGGTGCTGCACATCGGCGATTCCTTCGCCGAGTCGCTCGGTGCGCCGCTCGGTCGTCGCTTCGTCAGCGCCGGCTTGCGCAATGTGCTGCACACGAAAACTCCGAGCTATACGCCGGGCTGGGCCTACCGCCCCGAGCTCAAGCGCTACATCGCGCGCTACAATCCAGACCTCGTGCTCGTCACCCTGGGCGGCAACGAGTTCGAAATCCCGAATCCCGACGAGCGCATCCCGGCGGTCGAGCGCATCGTGCAGACCATCGGCGCGCGTCCTTGTATCTGGATCACGCCGCCGCGTTGGAAGCAGGATACCGGCATTCTGCGCGTCATCCGCGAGCACGCCGCGCCGTGCCACGTGCTCGACAGCGACAGCATCGTGAGCGATCTGCCGCGCGCGCACGATCACGTGCACCCTTCCGAGGCCGGGCGAGAGCGCTGGGCCGACGCGGTGCTCGATTGGCTCGAGCACGCCCGCGATCCCGCCGGACCGTCGCCCTGGGCACTCCGAAATTGAGCGCCGCGCGCCGGTGCAACTTGCCACACTCCGAGCCGCGCGCGGCGCAGTTCAGTCCTGTGCAAAGCGGCTCTATAGTGTGAGCGTTGGACGAACCGAGCGCCGAGCCTCCACACCGCAGTATCGAGACCGCGCCGAACGAGGGCGTCCTCGTCTCACCCAGCGCGCCGCTCTTCATCGTCTTGAACGCGAGCTCCGGGAAGCACGACGGCGAGGACGTGCGGCTCGTGATCGAGACGACGTTGACGAGCGCCGGCCGGCGCTTCGAGATCGCCGCCGTCGATGACGCGGCGGAGCTGAAAGCGAGCGCCGCCGACGCTGTGGCTCGCGCCCAGGCGCAAGGTGGCGTGGTCGTCGCCGCAGGCGGAGACGGCACGATCAACACCGTCGCGGGAGCCACCCTCGGCAGCGGGTGCCCCTTCGGCGTGCTGGCGCTCGGCACCTTCAATTACTTCAGCCGCGCGCACGGGATTCCGTCCGACGTGCGCGCGGCGTGTCAGATCTTGCTCACGCCGCGCGCCTTCCCTGTGCAAGTCGGCCTCTTGAACGAGCGCGTCTTCCTCGTCAACGGCAGCATCGGACTTTATCCGGACCTACTCGAGGAGCGCGAGCGCACCAAGCGTCGCTTGGGACGCAGCCGCTGGGTCGCCATTGTCGCGGCCTTGAAGACGCTGCTGCAAGCGCACCGCGACCTGCGCGTCGAGCTCGAGACGCGGCAGCAGCGCCGCACCCTGAACACACCCACGCTGTTCGTCGGAAACAATCGACTTCAGCTCGAGCGCGTCGGGATCCCGGGGCGCGAGCTGGTCGAGCGACACCGCTTGATCGCGGTGGTGTTGAAGCCGGTCGGCTTGCTCGGCATGTTGAAGGTGCTGTTTCGCGCGGCCTTGGGTCAGCTCGGCGAGGCCGAGGAGGTGATGAGCTTCGCGCTCGAGAGGCTGACGGTGCGACCGCGCTTCGGCAAGCGGCGCTTCAAGGTCGCCACCGACGGCGAGGTAGAGTGGATGGCGCCGCCGCTCACGTTTCGCGTCGCGCCCCACCCGTTGTTGCTCCTCCGTCCGGCGGAGCCGGGAGATGACCCTGGATGAGCGTCATTTTGCAGATCTCGGACACGCATTTCGGCACCGAGCGGCCGCAGGTCGTGGAGGCGCTGGTCGCGCTGTCACGAACGGTCGCGCCGGATCTGCTGGTCTTGAGCGGTGACATCACGCAGCGCGCGCGCAGCGCGCAATTCGCGGCCGCGGCCGCCTTCGTTCGGCGACTCAACGTACCGCACGTGCTGGCCATCCCGGGCAACCACGATATTCCGTTGCTCGACTTGGGCGCCCGCGTGCTCGCGCCGTACGCGCGCTACTCGGCCGCCTTCGGCGACGATCTCGAGCCCAGCTTTCGCGCGCCGGACTGCCTGGTGCTGGGCGTGAAGACGACGCGCCGCTACCGCCACGTCGACGGCGAAATCTCCGAGCGGCAGCGAGAGCGCGTGGCGCGCACGCTGCGCAACGCGACGGCGGCGCAGCTGCGCGTCGTCGTGTTGCATCAGCCGGTCGCGGTGCCGCGCGCCTCCGAGCAACACAACGTGGTGCACGGCGCTGAATCCGCGGTGCGGGCCTGGGCCGAAGCGGGCGTCGACGTGATCTTGGCGGGGCACATCCACTTGCCCTTCATCCTCGCGCTGCACGAGAGCCTGCCGCGCGTGCCGCGCGCGCTCTGGGCCGTCAACGCGGGCACCGCCGTCTCGTCGCGCATCCGCTACGAGGCGGGCAACTCCGTCAACGTCCTGCGCACCGCGCCCGGCGAGCCGAGGCTCTGCACCGTCGAGCAGTGGGATTTCGTCGATGCCAGCGCGGCGTTCGAGCGCCGCGCTGAGACTCGGCTCGGATAGCGCGGCGCGCGTGCGTCAGAACTGAGCGAAGAATTTCCAGATTGTGGCGGCCGAGCTCGGCGCCGGCATGTGAGACCCTTTGTACTCACACCAGGTCACCGGGTAGCCGGCCATGCAACCGTCGTAGGTCGTGCACGTGCAGGGCTGGTAATTTTGCGAGAGGCCGTCGCACCAGCTCGACTCCACGGTCGTGGTCGTCTGCATGCATTTGTTGCGCTCGACGAAGATGTCGCGACCTTTGCGGCCGCCGTCAATCGCGACCACCTGGTCTTCGGTGCCGTGGAAGCCCATCAGCGCCACTGGCCGCGTGCCCTTCTCGCAGCCGCTCACCATCGAGTTTCCAGCCATCGGCGCGACAGCGCGCATCATGCCGGTCGGAGAGCAGCCCGCGGCGAACGAGAACATGCCTCCGAAGCTGAAACCGGTCGAGAAGATCCGGTTCTCGTCGATGCACAGCTCCTTGCGGAAGAGGTCGAGCATGGCGTCGAGGAAGGCGATGTCCTCGCCGTTCTTGTTGCCCCAGCCGAGGCTATCCCCGGAGAAGGGCTGCCCTTCTGGAGAAACGAAGATCGCGCTGCCGTTGGACTCCTTCAATAGTCCGTAATAGCCGCCGCTCGCGACCTGTTGCGCCGAGCCTCCGAGCGGGTGCCAGCCGAAGACGAGTCGATAGGGGTGATTCTGATCATAGGCGCTCGGCAGCGCGAGGATGTACTCGCGCATCTTCCCCCCCACGCTGATGCTGGCGCGGCCGTTCATCAGCGTCGCCGCTTTGCCGCAGCCCGCGCTGGGCGCCGGGTCGCTGCTGTTCGCGGTGCCCGCGCTACCTGCCGTGCCCGTGCTCGAGCCGCCAACGCTCGCGCCGGCCGAGCCCGAGGACCCGCCGGAAGTGGCCGCCCCGCCAGCGCTGCTCCCGCCCTTCGGGGTCGCGTTGCTGCCAGCGGTTCCGAGCGAACCGCCGCTGGTCGTAGCCTGCCCGCCGGAGGCAACGGTTACTCCACCGCTCGCCGTTTGACCCCCGCTGCTGCTACCGCCGGACGTCGCCGGCGCGCCGCCGCTGGTGACACCGCCCGTGGTGCCGCCGCTCGTCGTCGCAACACCGCCGCTGCTGGAGCCGCCCGTCGTTCCGTTATTTCGGCCGTCGCCGCCCGAGCTTGCGCACGCAACCCAGGGCAAACACGCCGCGCTGAGCGCGATCAAGCGTACCTTGGACAGAATTCCCGCTTGCATGATGTTCTCCGTTACGTGACTCGAGGTAGCCTGGCAGCGCCTAGCGTAAGTCTTTTCCGGATGACGGCTAAAGAGGGCAATTGTGACCGCCGTCGATCGCCACAACAATCCGCTCTGCCTGTCCACTACGAGTGGGCAATCTCGCCACGTCTTCGCCACGTCGAAGCGCGGAGTCGACATTTGATGAGACATGACGCTCGCGCAACGCGCGGCGTTCAATCGATCAGGCGTCACAGCGCGCGCGGCTGCGCGGCGTGAGTCATCATCACGAGTTGCTGAGGTGTGCCCACTCGATAGGACGCTGTCGATGAACACGTGGGCTCGCGCGCCGTGAGGCTAGCGTCACCACGCCGCTGCGCGCCACGGCAACGCTCGCGTGACCGCGGTCGGCGGGAGCGCGGCGCAGCCGGCCACTGCCTCGGCCGCGCCGGCGTGGCGCAAAGGTTCGCTGATCTTCCGTGCAAAGGGGGGCCGGTTGTGAGCCGTGGCGGGAGCGGGCAAGATGCGGGCTCGTTCGCGCCATCATGAAGCTCGTCAAGGTCGCCGCCGCTACACTGAATCAAACGCCGCTCGATTGGGACGGCAATCGCCGGCGCATCGTGGATGCCATCAGCGACGCGCGTGCGCAGGGCGTCGGTATCCTGTGCTTGCCCGAGCTGTGCATCACCGGCTACGGCTGCGAGGACGCGTTCCTGGCGCCCGCGACGCAGCGGCTGGCGGCGCAGGTGCTCGCCGAGCTCTTGCCGGAGATGCGCGGCATCGTCGTCAGCGTGGGGCTCCCGGTGCGGCACAACAAGGCCGTGTTCAACGCCTGCGCGCTGATCGCCGATGGACGCATCCTGGGGCTGGTCGCCAAGCGCGCCCTGGCCGGCGACGGCATCCACTATGAGCCCCGCTGGTTCAAGCCCTGGCCGGCGGGAAAGCGCAGCGTGACCGAGCTCGTCGGCCGCAAGGTAGCGATCGGCGATCTGTATTTCGAGGTCGGCGGCATCAAGATCGGCTTCGAGATTTGCGAAGACGCCTGGATCGCCGAGCGACCCGGCGCGTCGCTCAGCCAACACGCCGTGGACGTGATCTTGAACCCGAGCGCGAGTCACTTCGCGTTCGACAAGCACGAGATCCGGCGGCGGCTGGTGCTCGAAGGCTCGCGCGCGTTCGGCGTCAGCTACGTGTACGCGAACCTGGTCGGCAATGAGGCGGGTCGCGCCATTTACGACGGCGACGCGCTGATCGCCACCGGCGGACAAATCGTCGCCGAGGGGCGGCGCTTCAGCTATGCGGACCACGGCCTGGTCACCGCCACGGTCGACGTGGAGCTCACGCGCACGCGACACGGGTGGCTCTCGAGCTACATGCCGGAGGTCGAGCTGAACGCGGAGGCCTGCGTTGGCGCGCCCTTCGAGTTCCCGCGCGCCGCCCCGGAGCGCGCCGTCGTGAAGACGGAGGCGTGGGAAGACGGCCCCGAGCGTCGCGAAGAGGAGTTCGCGCGCGCGGTCTCGCTCGCGCTCTTCGATTACTTGAGGAAGAGCGCGTCGCGCGGCTTCGTTGTCTCGCTGAGCGGTGGCGCGGACTCGGCCGCGGTGGTGTGCCTGGTGGCGCTCGCGGTGTCGTTCGCGCGCGCGGAGCTCGGCGCCGAGGCTTTCGCCGCGCGCCTCGCCCACATCCCCGGCCTGGCGAGCTGCAGCGCGGACCGCGACTGCGTGCGGCAGCTGCTCACCACGGTTTATCAGAGCACGCGCAACAGCGGGCCCGTGACGCGCGCCGCCGCCAAGGCCGTGGCCGAAGCGATCGGCGCCCGGCACCTGGAGGTCGACGTCGAGGCGCTGGTGCACGGCTACCTGCAGCTGGCGGAGAGCGCGCTGGGCCGGCAGCTCGAGTGGCCGGGCGACGACATCGCGCTGCAGAACATTCAAGCGCGCGTGCGCGCTCCGAGCGTGTGGCTCATCGCCAACGTCGAGGGACGCTTGTTGCTCTCCACCAGCAACCGCTCCGAGGCCGCGGTGGGCTACGCCACGATGGATGGCGACACCGCCGGCAGCATCAGCCCCATCGCCGGCATCGACAAGCCGTTCATCCGCCGCTGGCTGCGCTGGCTCGAGACGCGCGGTCCGAGCGGCGTCGGCGCGCTCGCCGCGCTCGCCGCGGTCAACCAGCAGGCGCCCACCGCCGAGCTCCGCCCGCCGAGCTCCGAGCAGACGGACGAGGGCGATCTGATGCCGTACGAGGTGCTGGACGCCATCGAGCGCGCCGCCATCCGCGACAAGCGCGCGCCGCTCGAGATTTTGCAGCTGTTGCAGCTGCGCTTCACGAGCTACTCGCGGCGTGAGCTCGGCGCGTGGCTCGAGCGCTTCTTCCGTCTCTTCGCGCGCAACCAGTGGAAGCGCGAGCGCTACGCGCCATCGTTTCACGTGGACGACGCCAACCTCGATCCCAAGACCTGGTGTCGCTTTCCGATTTTGTCCGGCGGCTTCGAGCGCGAGCTCGCCGAGCTGCGTCAGCACCTGGCCGACGACGAGAAGTAGCGCGCTGCTCAGCGGGTCGACGAGCACGCAACAGCACGCGTCCGGCCTGCCTTCGTCGACCCTCGCGGCGAGGACTCAGCGATGCAGCACGGCGAGGGTCGCGGGACCGCGGTCGGGCAGCCAGCGCACGCCATACCAGTCCTGGGGCACCCGCGGCTCGGTAAAATCGAACAACCACTTGGCGTCGATGGGGGACAAGTTGATGCAGCCGCCGCTCTGAAGGTTGCCCCAGTTGTCGTGCCAGTACGCGGCGTGCAGCGCATAGGGTCCGACCAGGTTCTGCGCGAAGGGCACGTCCGAGTGGACGAAGTCGCCCGGCGCCTCCATCGTGGAGGTCACGAATTTTCCCGAGATCGGATAGGTGCCGGTGGGCGTCGCCGCGCGCTTCAGCGGATCTTCCCCGCGCTTGGCGACGCCGCCCTTGCCCGCCGAGATCAGCGTCGCGTACACCGGCCGCGTGCCTTCGAAAGCCAGCAACCAGCCGCCCTCGATGCTCACCTCTAGCCAGGTGGCGCGCCCCTTCTTGGCGCCGGGCACGCTGTTCTCGGCGCCGACTTTGTCACCCCATGGAGTTAGAGTGCTCGGCGTGGGCAACACGGCGTCTCGTTCGCGCAGCCACAGCCCAGCTTCTCGCGCCTCGAGGTAGCGCTCGTCGCCGACGTGCACGGACTTTCCCGTGAGCTCGACGTGAGTGAGCCGCGCAAACGTCGCGTCAGTGGGCGTAAAGGCGCCGCTCGCGTCGCGCCGAAACTGCTGCGCGTCGCTGGAGCGGAAGAAGGCCAGCGGCAACCGCGCCTGCTGACCGAGCTTCACGCCGTGAAATGAGCTCTGCGGGTACGGCCGCAGGCGATCCTTGGGCACCCAAGCAAAATCCGCGGTCAGCACGAAGCCGCGATCACCGATGCGGGCTTCGCTGCTGTACGCGACGGTGGAGCGACGCTTGATCTCTCTGCGATCCTCCACCACCGTCGCAGGCAAGAGCGGCAGCTCGGGCGCGGGGGCTGACGGCAAGCTCACGTCGACTCCCAAGAGCGCTGCCACGGCCTCGCCCGCGCGCGCCGCCTGCACGTCGCGTAGGTGCGCTGCCAGATCTCCCTCGCGCAGGCGCTGCAGCTCGACGCTGGGCGCGGAGAAGTAGCGAACGGCGCCGAGCGATTCGGCGTAGCGATGCGGCCAGGGTGAGTCGAGCTTCGCCGCGAACGGGCTCAGCGCGCGGTAGCGTTCGTCGTTTGCGTCGAGCGTGGCGCGATTCCCGTCCGCGCACACGTAACCCATGGGCTCGAGCGCGTAGAAGGCCGTCGGACAGCCGGGGCCTGGCCGCGGGCGCGTGGCTTTCAGCCGCGCAGAGCCGCCCGTGCGCAGATAGCCGATCCATTGCCCGCGCGCGTCGGGCGCCGAATAGATCCAGACGAAGCGGGATTTTGCGTAGATGCGCGGCGCCTCGTCCGCTTCGGGCTTGCTCTCGCTGACGGCCGGCTCGCCGCGCGCGGCCGCGACCGCCACCGTCGTTGCCGGCGAGGCGGGCGCGGGCCCTTCCTGCTGCAGCTCCATGCGCGCGGGTGACACCAGCGTGCGCAGCTGCGCGCCGTCGGGCGAGCTCGAGGCGTCGGCTCGTGGCTGATTGCAGCCCAAACACACGCTGCCCAGCGCGAGCCAAAGGCCGGCGACGTCAGCTGCCTGGGAGCGGGGAGCCACCCGCAGACGTTAGCAGAACTCGCCGGCGCTTCTGAACTTGCTGTAGGGACGAGGCCGCAGAGCGCCGCCGGCTGCGCGCGTTGCTCCGCGCGTGCGCCGGTGTATGAAGCGAGCGTGTGCCCCGCCGCCGAGCCCCCGCGCAGCGAAGCCGAGCTTCTGGCGCGCGCCGAGCTCATCGCCGGGGAAAGCATCCGGCGCCTGGCCGAGAAGCTCGGGGTGCCGGTGCCGCCCGATTTGAGCCGGCACAAGGGCTGGGTCGGCAACCTGGTCGAACGCGCGCTGGGAGCCTCCGCGGGCTCGCGTCCGATGCCGGATTTCGAGGCGCTCGGAGTGGAGCTCAAGACGCTGCCCGTCGATCGCGCAGGTTAC
Organism: uncultured Sorangium sp.; assembly: GCA_966250485.1. GTDB lineage: Bacteria > Myxococcota_A > Polyangia > Polyangiales > Polyangiaceae > PMG-095. Next base: position 101,833 of record CBINHN010000013.1, read on the forward strand.
CCGTGCGAAACGACGTTCGTGTGCACCATCGCGCCCACCGAGCTGTGCGATGTCGAGTGGGAAGCCTCGCATGTCCGTCGCAAGCTGAGCCGCGTGCTCTGGCTCCCCGTGGAGGGCGAACGCGAGCTCGAGCTCGGCGCGCGCCGCTTCGGGACGCCGCTGCTCTGGAGCCCCAGCTCCGAGGAGCTTGCGGCGCTGCGCTTCGATTGGGAAGAGCTAGCGGGGCTCGTTGCGCGCTTGGGAGCCGACGCTATCGGCGGGCACCACGGGCAAGTGCTTCAAATCAGACCCAAGGCGCGTGACGCGAGCGCTCGCCGACGTGGCTTTGACGTGAACGGGGCGACGGCGGACGCGATGCCGCGCGGCTTCTACCTGCGGCGCACGTTTACGGGAGAGATTCTTCGTCGCCACTTTGCGCTGCCGTGAGGCACCGCCCCGCTGCGCGCGCGCGCTCCGCGGCGCGGGCGGCGCCGTGGCTGCCAACCCTGCTGCGGCGCCGGGAATCGGGGCCAAGCCAAGGTGCAGGTGGTCGTAGTGATCCGCGTTGTAGTCGGGCGTCAGGAGCTCGCGAAACAGGCCCTGGGCTCGCAGGCGACACGCCAGCTGGTTCAAGAGGGGCGCGTCGCCGGCGCAGCCGTTCGCCAAGCCGCGCTCGAAATCGCGCCGTACGGAGAGCGCGCCCGCTGCGCTCGCCACCTCGTGCATGTCGACCGCCAAGCCATAGGCATGCAGGCTGAGACGGCCGGTCCGGCTGGTGCGATAGACATAGGCGCCGGAGAACCGCACGCGCTGGATGCCGAGCGCGACGAACTCCGGCCCCACGCGATCCAGCGCCAGCGCCATGCGGCAATCGGCGATCATCGGCCCAGCCGACGACCAGTACTCTACGCCGCCGAGCTTGCCCCGCACGATGATGGGCGTCTCCACTCCGCGCTCCGCTGGCAGCGGCTCGAAGCGGACGCCGCGTTCGCGCAGCGCCGCGAGGCAGGCTTCACCTCCGGGGATCAATGAGTCCGAGGGCAGCGGGCGACGATGCGCTGTCGTGATGGGATCCGTCCGGGTGCGCGCCAGGGCGCGTTCTTCCGCCGGCGTTCGTCCGCCCGCGGCGAGCGAGCGGGGCGGCCAAGCGTAGCCGGGAGGCGTCAGCCACGGGCTGAAGCTCGGCTCGGGACTGCGCGCGCTTGGCGTCTCGCGCGCGCAGCCGAGCGCGGCGAAGCAAGCAGCGATGAGAAGGAACAGCACACGGCAGAACATCGCGTCCCGAATCGTGCCGCGCCGGCCGTGAACGACCCAAGTTTCTGGCCCGCCTCAGTCACGAGGATTTCAATAAGCGAGGAACAAAACCGCAGTGGTGGATCGTGGAATAGCGGGCTTTTTCCGGCCATTGGGCGGCTTTCCCGTGTCAGACTTCCGGCCGTGTCGGCAGCCTTCGGTCGTAAGGCACGATGACTAAGCTAAGGTGATGCGATGAACTTAGGTTTGTTTCGGGCTTCCGTTTCGTTCGGTTTGTTGGCGGCGCTCGCCTGTTCCTCCAACGGCACCGCGCGTGGCGCTGGTCCCGGCGCCACTCCCGGTGGTGGGTCGGGGACGGGCGGTACGGGTGTGGTGTTGGGCAGTGGCGGCGGCGGCAACGCCGTCAACTTGCCCGCCGCGGGGAACGGCACGGTCATGATCCCCGGCGGCGGCGGTGATTTCGTGGTGCCCGACGATGATCCGACGAACCCGAACATCACGCATCCGAAGTGTGGAAAAGGCGCGTGCACCGATTTTCCGGAAGCTCCGATCCTGGGCGAGGGGGTGCCCGCCAACGCTCCCACGTTGTTCGGTGACCCCGGCAACATGACCGCAGGCAGCTTCTGCGTGCTCGAGCCGCAGCTCTCCTCCGGCGCGACTCCGGGCGCGATGATCCCGGCCAATTGGGTGCGTCCCCGTATCAAGTTCACGCCGCCAGCGGGCACGGACCTATTCGAGATTCGCATCAAGAACGACGCGCAGAAGAACGAGCTTGTGGCCTACACGACCAAGACCACCTGGTACGTGCCGAAGGAGATCTGGGCGGGTACGGGCGCCATGATCGCGGCCGGAAACGGCGCGGCCAACAACGGCGCCGGCGCGCCCTTCACGGTCACGATCCGCGCGGTCAATTCCGCGAGCCCGGGCATGCCCGTCGGCGTCACGGGTGATTTCAACGTCGCGCCCGTCGTCGCCACCGGCAGCATGGTGTTTTGGACCGTCAACTCCGCGATGGTGACGCCGGACTCGAGCAAGCTGATGGGCTTTGCTGTCGGCGATGAGGGCATCCAAAACTCGCTGTCGCTCACGAACGTCAGCTGGAAAGGGCAGATCAGCGACGACGGCTCGGTGCTGCGCGGTTACTACGACGACCCGAAGCTCGCCGGCTTCACTGACGGCCAGGTGCGTTGCATCGGTTGTCACACCTCGACACCCGACGGTACGGCGGTGATCTTCACCGACGACTGGCCCTGGGAGAAGGCGGCCGCGTCCCTCACGATGAGCACCGTCGGCACCATCCCGACCTTCATCTCGCCCGGCGCTCAGGCGCTGATGAAGATGACGTGGTGGGGCACGCAGACGATGAGCAAAGCGCACTGGACCACCGGCGACCGCATCCTCGTCACCAGCATCGGCATGAACACGATGGATGGCAAGACGCGCAAGGCGGACGAGATGGGCTGGTTCAAGCTCAACTATCCGGAGGACAAGACGCAGCCGCTGCCGAAGATCAAACAGCATCAGCTGGCGTGGATCGACCTCGAGACGACCGCGACGGTCAACGCCACGGTCACGGACGAGCCCGACTACGGCGAAGCGCTCAGCAACCGGCAAAAGCAAGCCAACGCCGCGATGGGCACGGGTTGGGGCACGATCGCGACGGGCGACACGCTGAGCGCGGTGAACCCGAGCTTCAGCCACGACGGCACCAAGATCGTCTACACCGTCACCGACTACTCGCCCGACGGTCACCCGGACTACACGGCCAAGGTCGCGGACATCAAGACCGTGGCGTACAGCAAGACGGGTGGCACCGGCATGCCGCTGCCCGGCGCGTCCGATCCGAACCTGCTCGAGTACTACCCGTCGTACTCCGCCGACGACAAGTTCATCGCCTTCACGCAAGCGCCGGCCGTGAGCGCGTCGTCGCCCGATGGCCCGTACTACAACCGCAACGGCAAGATCATGATCATCCCGGCTGATGGTGGCACCGCGACGCCGCTCGCCGCGAACGAGCCGAACGCGTGCGCCGGTGACCCCCCCGGTCAGGGCGTGATCAACAGCTGGCCGAAGTGGTCACCCGAGGTCTTCGTCGCGCACGGCAAGACGTACTACTTCTTGATCTTCTCCTCGGCGCGTAAGTACTCGGACGAGTTCTCCGAGCAGTTCATGCTCCCGAAGTCGAACCTGAGCTCGTTCACCGGCTTGGCGCTGTCGTCCCAGCTCTGGTTGGCTGCCGTCGTTGTCGACAACGCCAGCGGCCAGATCACGACATACCCGGCCGTGTACGTGTGGAACCAGAACCGCTTGGCGACCGGGACCGGCGCGGGCATGGCCACCAAGTTCAGCAACCTGACGCCGGCCTGGGATCCATTCCAGCTGCCGCCCATCGTCATCGAAGACGTTCCCTCCGACGTGCCGCGCTGAAGCCGCAGGCCGGCTGCCAGCGCGCCGTCCTTGCAAACCCCGGCTAAACGCCGAGCAGCCAAGCTGCTCGGCGTTTTTAGCGCGCTGCTGCGGCGAGCTCGTGATTCGGGACGGGTCGTTGTAGAGCTCGAGGAGGAGGTCTTGAGCACGTGGCGGTAGAGGTGTTCGAGATATCTCAGTCCAACAACGCGTGGCTGAGCTGGCTGCTGCTGCTACCCATCGTGCTCGCGCTGCTGCTCGCGGTCCTCTTTTGGCCGCGACCGCTGCGCCTCGAGGTCGACGCCGACAGCCTCACGGTGCGGGGCACGGTTTACGGGCGTAGCATCCCCCGGCGGGAACTGGCGCTCGAGGGCATGCGGCTCGTCGACTTGGAGCGTGAGCCCGGGCTCGCGCCAGCCCTGCGCACGAACGGCGTGGCCTTGCCGTCCTATCGCGTGGGCTGGTTCAAGCTCCAAAACGGACAGCGCGCGCTGTGCTTGCTGACGAACCACAAGGACGTGCTGTACGTGCCCACGCGCGCCGGCTACGCGCTGTTGGTCAGCGTCGCTGACGGGCAAAAACTCATGGCTGCGCTGCGCGCCGCGCCGTGAGCCGCGCCGCTACGGCGCGCTCTGCGCCTCGCGGCGGAAGGGCAAGCGCGGCACCAGCTCGACGTGGCGGTTGACGCGGGCGATGGCGCGGAACAGCAGGCTGCGCCAGCCCACGTCGAAGCGCTCGAGCCCGTGTCCGGCGAGCAGCGACGTCACCGCCGCGCGCAGCCCCATCCAGTCGCTGGGCTGCAGCAGCACCTCGACGAACTCCGGGCGATAGAAGCCGTGCACGAAATCGCGGTACACGGAGACGCCGCGCTGGACCCAGCGCTCGTACTCCAAGAACTCGCTGCGCGCGAAGCGCTGGCGCTCGAACGCGCGCGCGATGATCTCCGCGGCGCGGAAGGCGCCCGACATGCCGAGGTAGACGCCGGTGGAGAACACGGGATCGATGAACGCCGCGGCGTCGCCCAGCAGCAGCCAGCGATCGCCGACCAGCTGCCGGCTGCTGTACGACCAGTCCGACATCGCGCGCACCGGCGCGACGCGGCGCGCGTTGGCGAGCCGCTCGACGAGGTACGGCGTGCTCGCGATTTGCTCCTGGAAAAAGGCTTCGTCCGGCTTGCGTCCGGCGAGCGAGCGCGAGGGCGCCACGAGGCCCACGCTGGTGCGATCCGCGCGCAGCGGGATCACCCACCACCAACCGTCCGGAATGAGCACGATGGTGATGTCTCCTTCGCGGTCTCCGTCATAACGCGCGGCGCCCTCGTAGTGAGAGAACACCGAGTAGTTGCGCAGCGAGACGTCCATTTCGCGCAAGCCGAGGCGCCCGGCGAGGAGCGATTGCTGTCCGCTCGCGTCGACCAACAGCTCCGCCTCGAGCTCTCTCGTCCCCTCGGCGTCACGCACGCTGACGCGCGGCAGCGCTCCCTTCACGTCGACGGCGGTCACCTGCGCGCCTTGGCGTACCTCTGCTCCGGCGCGCGCGGCGTTGTCGAGCAACACCTGGTCGAGCTCGGCGCGATCCACCTCGAACGCGGAGCTTGGGCCTTTGACGAGACCTTTGGCGAACGGATAGCGGCGGTTGAGGCTGCCGTCGGCGGTGACGAACTCGGCGGCGTGCTTCGGCAAGAAGCGCCGCTCGAGCTCGGGCAGCACGCCGAGCTCGGCGAACAGCGGCATCGAGCAGGGCAGCATCGACTCGCCGATGTGAAAGCGCGGAAACAGCTCCTTCTCGAGGACGAGCACGCGGCGGCCACGGCGCGCTAGCAGCGTTGCGAGCGTGGACCCGCTAGGGCCGCCCCCGATGACGACGACCTCATGCCGTTCCTGAGTCATGCCCCCTTCTGCTCCCGAATTGGGCCGCTTTCAAGCTTCGCGCATTCGCTCGCTGGTATCCGCGAAGGGCGCGCGGGTCAGCTCACGGACGAGCACCGTGGCGTAGCTGCCGGCGGGCAACGTGAAGCGCAGCTCGAGCCGCGCGTCGGGCTTGGGCTCGCAGGCGAGGCTCTGCGGGTAGACGCACAGATCGCGGCGCGCGCCGGGGGCGAATTTGCCCAGCGTGCGTTCGAAGCGTTCGTCGATGGCGAGCTCGTTTTGCAGCGTGAGCTCGAGCTCGCGCGGGCGCCCGGCGGCGGGTCGTAGCTTGGGGCCGAGCATGGGACCGGTGGGGTGCAGCTCGCGCGCGCGGTAGCGCGGCAGCTCGCGCTCCACGTCCTCTACGACGAAGGTCGCGCCCGAGCCCTCGAGCCGCACCACTTCGCCGGCCATGAGCTGCGGCAACTCAGGGCTTCTGCGCGCGCTGAGATAGCGATTGAAGAGCTCGGACTGAACCACGCTCGGATAGAGCTTCAACAAGAAGGAGGACAGGCGCGCCCGCCCGCCCGCCGCCAGCCAAGCGTGCGCGCGCGCCAGGTTCTCACCGCCGCGTCCGAAGCGTTGAAATCCGAAGTAGTTCGGCAAGCCCGCGCTGCGCAGCCGCTCGATGATCGCCGGAGCGCGCGCCGCTGCCTCGGCGGGGACGCCCACGAGCGTGATGACGAAGTGGTTACCCGTCAGGTGGCCCGTGCGCAGTTTGTTGGCGTGGCGTGACACGCGCAGAAGCTTCAATGATGCCGGCAACGCCCAGCTCTCCGGCGCGCTGGCGCGGCTCGGCAGCGAGAGCCACTGGCTGGTCACCGCGTGCTTGTCTTTGAGCCCGGCGTAGCCAATCTCGCGCGCGTCGACGCCGGCTAGCGCGGCCAGCTCGCGCACCAGCTCCGGCGTCGAGAGCCCGCGCTTCTCGACCTGTACGTACCAGTGCTCGCCTTCACCCGAGGGCAGGTAGGCGGGCAGCTCTTCGACGCGAAAATCTTCGGGCTCGCCTCCGATGGCGCCGCCCACCGGCGGCAAATCTTGGCTCAGGATCGGCGGTTCATGGGGTGTCAGCATCGCTCGCCGGCACTGTAGTACTTCCCGCGCGGCGCGCCCTGGCCCTCGGCTAGCGGCGACCGAAAAGCTCGTTCAGCCGACGCGCGAGGTCCTGGCGGCGCTCATCGCTCTCGGCGTCCAAGTCTTCGATGCCGAGCAGCAGGATCTCCGGCTGCGAGTCCTGCCGCTCGCGCGATCCCGGCGGCGGCACGCTGTCTGCTGGACGCGCGTGATCGTGACCGCCGGCGCACTCGATGACGAGCGCGGCGATGTTATCGCTGCCGCCCGCGGCGTTGGCGATGGCGATGAAGCGCTGCACGAGCGACTGCGGCTCCTCGGGCAGCGCCATGGTGTCGGCGATTTCGTCCGCCGAGACCATGCCGCTCAGCCCGTCGCTGCACAGCAAATAGCGATCTCCGGCCACCGCCGAGTACGAGCGCAGCGACACGCGCAGCGACGCCTCCACGCCCAGCGCGCGCGTCACGATGTTCTTCGGCAGGCGCTCGATGATGTCGTCGTCGATGTCCGGCCGCTGCTCGAGCACGTCGGTGAGCAGCGAGTGATCTTGCGTCAAGAGCTCTAGGTGTCCGCCGCGCCAGCGGTAGCAGCGGCTGTCCCCCACATGGGCGACGTGCAACAGCGAGGAGCGCGGCGAGAAGCAGGCCGCGACCACGGTGGTGCCCATGCCGCGGTAGTGCGGGGAGCTCTTGGCGATTTCCATGACGTCGCGGTTGGCCTTGAGCACGGCCTGCGACAAGCGGCGCGCGCCGCTCGGCAACCCGAAGCGATCGAACTCGGCTCGTTCGTGGCTCGCGCGCACCGTCGCGCCGAAGAAGTTCTCCATCGACCGCACGGCCAGGTTGCTCGCGACTTCACCGCTGGCGTGCCCGCCCGCTCCGTCGGCGACCACGTAGAGCAAGAGATCGTCGCTGACCAAGATCGCGTCTTCATTACCCGCGCGGATGCGCCCCGGGTCGGTGGCTCCGAATGTCTTCAGCACGAGCTCGGTCATTGCTCCTTGCTCCAACCAAAGAACGATATCTCGCGCGCACGCGCGCGCTACGAGCAAAGCGGGCTGTTTCCGACATTTGCGCTTGACCTGTGGCGCGTTACCGAAAACACTGAACCTCCCAGCCTGATGCGATCCATTTCGCCCACCACGACCAAGACGGGGCTAGTGCTGTCGGGTGGCGGGATGCGCGGTGCGTACGAGGTGGGTATCGTGGCGGGTATGTTGGAGGCGCTCAAGCCGCGCCCCGGGGATCCGCCGATTTTTCGGGTGTTTTCTGGCGCTTCGGTAGGTGCCGTGAACACCACCTACCTCGCCGCCAACGCGGAGCTGTGCGACCACGGCATCGATCGCCTGACGGATCTATGGCGCTCCCTGCGTTTGTCCGACCACGCGCGCGTGCGGCCGTTCGGGCTCGCGCGCTGGCCGACGGGCGTAAAGAGCACGCTCAAGCTGCTCGGCGCGACGCCGCTGCAAGGAACCTCACTGCTCGACACGCGCGCGATGGAGGTGCTCGTTCGCCGCAGCATCGACTGGGATCGACTACACCGTGTGATCGATTCCGGACGTGTGACGGCGTTGCTGATCGCGGCGCTGCACGTGGCCTCCGGCCGCACGATCATGTTTACCGAGCAGGCGCCGGGCACCAAGGTCATCCCCACGCGCGATGAGCGGCGCGCGTGGGCGTTCGAGCCGATCACGCCCGATCACGTGCTCGCCTCGGCCGCGATTCCCTTGCTGTTCCCCACGCGCCGTATCGGCAGCCATTACTATTGTGATGGCGGCTTGCGCTTCAATACGCCGATCTCTCCCGCGATCCGCGCCGGAGCGGATCGCATCGTGATCGTTACCGTGCGCCACAGCCGCTCGGCAGGGGATCTCGCGGCCGTTGAAGAAGCGGATCCCGGCCAGGGGCGAGATCTCGGGCCTGCCTTTTTGATCGGCAAGCTGCTGAACGCGTTGCTGCTCGATCCGGTGCAGTACGATCTGCAGGTCCTCGAGCGGCTCAATCAGGTGATGGCCGTGCTCGAGCAAACGCTCTCCGCGCAGGAGCTCGACCGCGTGCAGCGCGTGTGGATCCAACATCGCGGCATGCCGTACCGCAAGATCAAGACGCTGGTGTTCACGCCGTCGCGTGATCTCGGTGAGCTCGCCGCTGAATACATCAGGACCGGGCTGCGCACTGATTCGCTGCCGCCGCTGCTGCGCTATTTCATGGATCGCGCGGTGCAATCATCGCCGCAGGGCGAAGCAGATTGGGCTTCGTACCTCTTGTTCGACGGCGACTTCGCCGCCGAGCTCATCGCTGTGGGCCGCGCCGACGCGCTCAGCCGCCGGCAAGAGATCCTCGAATTTTTCGGCCGCGCTGATCGCTGACCCGCGCGGCGAGCGCGTTGCGGGGTGCAGCGGCCCACTGCTGCGGCTCCGTGGCGTCGCGCCCCGCTTTCCGCGGAGCGCGGCATTTTGCGTGAATAGCGGGGGCGAAAACGCTTCGCTGCGCGCGCAGACATCGCATTTGATGTCGCGGCCCGCGCACGCGGACGTCATCGCGGCGCGCGAGCTACAGTAGGTGAGTTCGACTGCCTGGCGCGGGCGGATGCTGCCACCATGTCATTGATGTGTGTGAGCCGGCCACGTGTCCGGGTGCTCACGAAAGGGTCGAGAACGTCATGAAGTTGATTCGCATTCTCAGCGGCTCGCTGAGCCTCGCGCTGACCCTTGGTGCCTGCGGCGACGCGGGCACGAACTTCTTCTCCAACCCTTCGGGTGGAGCAACGGGGAGCGGCGGCGGCTCGCAGTCGACGGGCGGCGCCGGCTCCGCCGCTTCTGGGGCCGCGGGCAGCGCCGCCGCGGGCGCGCCGATGAGCGGCAGCAGCGGGGGCAGTGACTCTGGGGCGACGATGGGCGAAGGCGGCGTCAGCGAAGGCGGCAGCGAGGCGGATGGCCCGGGCGAGGCGGGGAGCGGCGCTGCAGCCGACGCAGGCCGCACGGGAAGCGGCGGCAGCGCCGCGGGCGGCAAGAGCGGCTCGAGCGGCGGCGCCAGCACGACGGGCGGTAGCAGGAGCTCGGGCGGACAGAGCACGACTGGCGGCACGGCGTCCACGGGCGGCGCCTCCACGACGAGCGGCGGAGCGCAAGCCACCGGCGGTGCGACGGCGAGTGGCGGCGCTGGTGGCGCGCCGGACATGGAGTGCACGATGCTCGCCAACGAGCTTCGTACCTTGCTCGAGAAGGCTCAAGCGTGTGATCGCTCCGTCAACGCGACGCAGTGCCGCGGCTTCGTGGACGTGCAGTGCGGTTGCGCCGTGCCCGTGAACGATCCCGGCTCACCGGAGACGCACGCCTACGAGCAAGCGCTGCAGCGCCTGCAGAAGCGCTGCCCGATCGCGTGCGCCGATATCATCGAGCCCATCTGCGAGGGTCAGGCCGCGATATGCAACGCCGAACGCGGGGCGCGCGCCGGCCGTTGCATCGTGCGCGCGGCCGATCGGGATGGCCCGAGCATGTTCTGAGTCCGACGGCGTCGCGCGCTGCGAGCGGCGATTTTAGACGCTGATCACGAAGACGCTCGTGCCCACGGCGCTGAGCACGAGGCTCGCCCCGAACAGCAGCAAGCCGCGTTGCCGCAAGCGCACCATCGTCTCACGATCAGGGATGCGCTCGTAGCCGTGGTCGGCGACGCGCCCTCCGCGCACACCAGTGAACGCGCACACGCCGAAGAGCGCCGCGAGTAACCAATAGCTAGACAGCGTCAGTGGAATGGCCAGCAGCGCGCCCCAGCTGGAGGCCAGCCCGCGTTCGGCCAGCAACAGGCCCAAGCCGAGCGTCAGGCTCGCGCCGATGACGCCCAGCCGCAGCTGGATCCGCCGGGGCACGGCGCCGAGGTTTTGTGTACCGCACAGACGACGCATCGAACCTGGTCAATATTGAACGCGCCGCGCGATTGGCAAGGGGCTCGCGCTCAGGGGCTGCTTTTGCCAGGATTAGCCCAGGCATGGCGCGCTCCTTTCGTCTCCTCGAGCTCCGAGCCGGCGAGGGAACGGCATTTTTTCGCGCGTTCCTGCTGATCGGCTTGCTCATCGCCGGCCACACCATGGTCGAGACGGCCCGCGACGCGCTCTTTCTCGAGCGCCTGCCGCCGGCGTTTCTGACGCTCGTGTACGTGATCGTGGCCTTGGGTGCGCTAGTGGTCGCGCCGCTCAGTAGCCGCGTGGTGTCGCTGTCGGGCGCGCGCAACGCGCTCGTCGCGACGCTGGTGTTCAGCGCCTACGGCGCGATGTGGTTTCGCTACCAGCACCCATCGCGGAACATCGTGCTCGCGCTGTACGTGTTCGGGGCGCTCTCTGCGACGACGCTGGTGGGCCAATTTTGGATCTTGGCCTCGAGCGAGTTCACGGCGGCGCAGGGCCGGCGGCTGTTCGCGCCGCTGTCCGCCGGCGGCGTGCTGGGCGCCGTCTGTGGTGCCTCGCTCGCGTCCGTCGCGCTGATGCGCTTCGAGGTGCGCGCGTTGCTCTTGTTCGCCGCCTTGGCGTACCTGTGCGCAGCCTTCGTCGCCACCGGCATCGAGGTGGCTGGCGATCGCGTGGAGCCCGAGCCGCTGGTGACCCCTCCGGCCAGCACGTCCTTGCGCGATCCCTTCGTGCTCAAGCTGGCGGCGGTGGCGGCGGTCTCGACCGCTCTCTCCGTCGTCGTGGATTACGTGTTCAAGGCGCGCGTGTGGAGCAGCTATAGCGGCGCTGAGCTCGCTCCGTTCTTCGCTCGCTACCAGCTGCTCTTGAACGCCGCGTCGCTCGTGCTGCAGCTGTTCTTGACGAGCCGACTCGTACAGCGGCTCGGCGTGCTGGGCTTGGTCGCGTTGTCGCCCTCTTTGTTGCTGCTGGGCGGCGGCGTCACCGCGCTGGCGGGCGCCGCTGTGGGCGCCGTCGTAGCGCTGAAGTCGACCGACAACGTGCTGCGCAACTCGGTCGCGCGCGTGGGCATGGAGCTGCTGTGGGCGCCCGTCGCTGGCCGCGAGCGGGCGCGCGGGCTGGTCGACGGCGTGGTCATGCGCGGCGCGCAGGCGGTCGCGGCGCTGTTGCTGCTGCCGCTCACGTTCGCGCAGCGAGTCTCATTGCCGGCGCTGGCCTGGGTCGCCGCCGCGCTGGCGGCGATTTGGCTCGCGCTCAGCGCGCGCGTTCGCGCTCCGTACATCGAGCTGTTCCGGCGCGCGCTGGGCGGCGGCGCGCTGGATCGCGACGCGGCGCGCGAGATCGATCTCACCGCCGCCGAGACGCTGCTCGAGGCGCTGGCCAGCCCGGAGCCGCGCGACGTGATCGCGGCCATGAACGTGCTCGCGGATCGCGGCCGCGCGCGCCTGATCCCGGCGCTGATCCTCTATCACAGCGACGAGGGCGTGCTGATCCGCGCGCTGGAGCTGTTCTCGGCGGACACGCGCAGCGACTGGCTCGCGCTCGCGGAGCGACTGTTCACGCACGGCAGCGACGCCGTGCGCGCCGCCGCGGTGCGCGCGCTCGCGCTCGCGGGCGCGCGCGAGGCGCTCGATCGCGCGCGGCAGCAACCGGATGCGACGGTCGCCGCGCTGGCGGCGATTCACTTGGCGCAGCTCGAGGGCCGCCGCGTGGCCGGCGACGAGCGCGTCGCGCAGCTGATCGCCGCGCGCGAGGGGGAGGAGCCGCGCTTCCGCGTCGCGCTGATCGACGCGCTGGCGGCGAACCCCAACGCTGAGTCGCCGCAGCTGCTGCTCTCGCTGGCGCGCGATCCCGCGCTGCGCCCGGCCGTCACCGAAGCGCTGCAGCGCATGACGGACGTCGAGTCGATTCCGTTTCTGATCACGCGGCTCGGCTCGCGCGATGAGCGCATCAACGCGCGCGTCGCGCTGGTCCGGCGCGGGAAGCCGGCGTTCGACGCGCTGCTCGCGGTGCTCGCGGATCCGAGCGCGGATCGCCGCGTGCGGCTGCACGTCCCGCAGACGCTCGCGGCCTTCGCCAACGCGGAGGCGGTCACCGCGCTGCTCGGCGTGCTGAGAGGCGAGAGCGGGGACGGGCTGTTCCGCTACAAGGCGCTGCTCGCGCTCGAGCAGCTGGCGCGCCGCACCGCGCTGGCCATCGACCTGGAGCCGGTGATCGCCGAGCTCGGCCGCAACTGCCGCGAGTATCTGCGGCTGTTCAGCCTGGCGCTGCCCTTGCGCGGCGATCCTTCGACGCGGCTGCGCACCAGCGGTAGCCTCGCGCTCGGCTTGGTCGAGGACAAGCTCAGCCAATCGCTCGATCGCATCACGCGGCTCTGCCAAATCGCGCAGCGCACCGACGACATTCACGCCGTGTTCGCGGCGCTGGGCTCGGAAGATCGCCACGAGCGCGGGCGCGCCGTGGAATTTCTGGACGCCATCGCGCGCGGCTGGGAGCGCGGCTCCGCCGAGACGGCGCAGCTGTTGCGGCTCGTGGTAGACGATCTCTCGCCGGAGGAGCGCGCGCGCGCCGCGGCTCCGGTGGTGGGCAGGGTGGCCAGCGCGGCCGATGCCTTGGCGCGCATGGCCGCGGACTCGGATCCGATTTTGGCGGAGATCGCCTCGCACGCGCAGCGCCTCGCCGACGCGAGCCGGCCGCGTTCGGTGCCGCCCGCGGCGCCGGTCACGCCCGTGGCGGGGCTCGCATGACGACGAGCGACGGCGAGCAGCTGGCGCGTGAGCTCTTCCTGCGCGGTTCCCTGCCCGGGTTGACGGGTGACTCGGCGACGCGCCTGGCCGAGGTGCTGCGGCCCGTGCAGGCGCGCGCGGGCGACGTTCTGTTGCGCGCGGGTGAGCCCGCCGACGAATTTTACTTCGTGGTCGACGGGGAGGTCGCCATGGAAGCGGAGGGCGCGAGCCCGTGGCTGTTCGGCCCGCGCTCCATCGTCGGCATCATCGACGCCATCATCGGGCGCCGCCGGGCGCGCAGCGCGCGAGCCACACGCCGGACGCGGCTCTTGCTGGCGCGCTCCAGCGCGTGGTTCGAGCTGATGGACGATGATCCGCGCTTGGCGCGCGGCGCGACCATGGCGCTGGCGCGGCAGATCCACGAGCAATGGCTGCGTGTCACGCAGCCGACCAGCGCGGGGATGCTCGCGCCGCCAGCGGGGCCGCTGCCATTTTACGAGAAGCTGCTCGTGTTGCGGGACAGCGCGCTGCTGTCGAGCGCGGGGCTGCAGGCCAGCGCCAGCCTAGCCATGATCGCGAGCGAGGTCCGGCTCGAGCGCGGAGAGGTGCTGTTCGCCCCGGGGACCGAGCTCGATACGCTGTACTTCGTCGCCTACGGCGCGGTCGAGCTCACGCGCGCGGAGCCGCCGTTCCGAACGGTGCACGGCAGCTCCGAGCTCGTGGGTGGGCCGGCCGCGCTGGCGCGCGCGCTGTCTCACTATGAAGCGCGCGCGCTGGCCCCCAGCGTCGTCCTGCGCATCAGCGACGAAGATTATCACGACCAAGCCGAGGCTCATCCGGACCTGACTCGCGCCGCGCTCGCTTACCTCGTGCGCACGCGCGAGCGCTTCCTCGAGCTCTTCGCGCGCTGATGCGCCGCTGGACCGCGCGCCGCTACGGCAGCTTCGGCTGTTCGAGCTTGCCCTTACACTCGAGCGCGCCCAGAAAGCTCACGATGGCGGAGATTTCTCGCGCCTGCAGCCCGCGATCTTGCAGCAAGGGGCTCAGGTTCTTGTTTTTGTAGCCGCCGCCGGCCATGAACTTCACGGCCTCTTCCAGCTTCGGCTCCGAGCCGTCGTGGAAGTAGGGCGCGCTCTTCGTCACGTTGCGCAAGGTCGGCGGCTTGAACGCGGCCCAATCCGCTGCGTTCTTCGTCACCGCCATGCGGCCGACGTCGACGTCCTCTTCCTTCTTGCCTTCGATGCCGCGCCCGATGTTGAAGAAGGCGCCGTCTTTGCTGAGATAGGCGATGGAGAAGTAGGGCGGCGCGTGGCACGTGACGCACGCGGCCTTGCCCATGAACAGCTCGAGGCCCTGCTTCTGCTGCTCGGAGAGCGCGCTCTTGTCGCCGCCCGCGTACTTGTCGTACGCGGTGTCGTTGCACACCAGCGTGCGTTCATAGGCGGAAATGGCCTGAATGATGGTCTCGGGCGTGACGCCCTTGTCCTTGAACACCTGCGCGAACGCCTTTTTGTAGCCTGGGATCTTGGCGATCTCTTTGGCCTTCGCCTCCAGGTTCTCTTTGCCGACGCCCATGTTGCCGCCGGCCCAAGCGGCGGTGCCCTGCGCCTCCAAGTTGTCGGAGCGTCCGTCCCAGTACAGCTTGGGCAAGTAACCGACGTTCCACATCACGGGGCTGTGCCGCGTGAGCTGCTTGTTCTTGGCGCCGATGGCCAGCGGGTCGTGACCGCCCGTGCCGTCTTCGTTCATATGACACGAGTAGCAGGCGCGCGAGCCGTCGGCGCTCAGGCGCTTGTCGAAGAAGAGCTGATGCCCGAGGCTCACCTTCTCATCGCTCATGGGGTTGTCTTCCGGAATGGGCACGGCGCCGAGCGTGGGCAGCTTCATGTCGTCGGCGTGCGGCCCTGCGGGAGCGGCTGCGGGCGTGGGCGGCGGTGTTGCCTCCGCCGAAGCCGTCGTCGACGAGGTGGTTTCGGGCGGAGGAGTGGACTTTTTACACGCGGTCGCGCCGAGCACGGCCACGCAGAGCGGTGCGCACAGATGTGAAACCCTCATGCAGGTTCGTTACTCGACTCGAACCGCTGCCGCAATGCCGCGAGTCATGAGTATCGTTTGAAATGCAATTATAACCGCGTCACGCGCGCGGAGGTTTAAAGGATCTTGCGCGGCGGCTGAGGCAAAATAGCGTGCCGTAGCGGGCGGCCGGCGCAGTATCAGTTGGCTTCAGCGCTTCACGTCGCGCCGCGACTCGAGCTCTTCCCAGCGCGCCATGAGCTCAGCGACGATATTTTGCGCGCTGGCGAGCTCGGCGAGCAGCGCTGGTGCCTCCGCGGCGCGCGTCGCGTAGAGCGCCGGATCGGCCAAGCGGCGCTCGAGCTCTTTCACCTGATCCTCGGCGGCGCTCATCTTGTCGAGCAAGCCGTCGAGCTCGCGGCGCTCCTGGAAGCTGAGCGGCTTCGGGCCGCCGCTCGCCGCCGCGCTCGGCGCGGGTCGCGCGCTGCGCTCGACGCTCGGCGCGGGTTTTCGCTTCTGTTCGGCGGCGAGCTCCTGGTCGCGCGCCGCCTTCAGCGAGCGATACGTCGAGTAGTTGCCGGGATAGCGCACCACCGTGCCGTCACCTTCGAACACCAACAGCGACGTCGCGATGCGATCGAGGAAGCCGCGATCGTGCGAGACGACCAGCGCGGAGCCGGAGAATTCGCTCAAGAGCTCCTCCAGCGCGGAGAGCGTGGCGACGTCGAGGTCGTTGGTGGGCTCATCGAGCAGCAACAAGTTCGCGCCCGACTTCAGCACCTTGGCCAGCGCCACGCGCGCGCGCTCCCCGCCCGAGAGCGCGCCGACCGGCTTGCGCTGCGCCGAGCCCTCGAACAAGAAATATTCGAGGTAAGTTCGTAGATCCAGCGTGCGCTCGCCGAGCTGCACCACGAACGCGGAGTCGCGCTCGGCGCCCTGGCGCTCGGCGACGTTGTCGTAGACGGACCAATCGTCACGCAGGCCAGCGCGCGATTGGTCGAACAGCGCGACTCGCGTCTGGGCGCCGAGCCGCACCTGTCCGGCCGCGGGCGTGAGCTCACCGACGACCGCGCGCAGCAGCGAGGTCTTGCCCGCGCCGTTCACGCCCACGATCCCGACGCGCTCTCCGCTCGCCAAATGCAGCGTGAGCTCTCGCACCAGGCAGCGGCCCGCGATGGAGAGCGAGAGGCCCAGTAGGTTCAGCACGGTCTTGCCCGTACGCGGCGCTTCCAGCTCGAGCGCGTCCAGCTCCACGCTGCGCGGCGCGCGCAGCGGCTCGTTCGCGAGCAGCGCCTCTGCGCGCTGGATGCGCGCCTTCTGCTTGGTCGTGCGCGCCTTCGCGCCGCGCTGCAGCCAAGCCGTCTCGCGCCGCAGCAGGTTCAAGCGGTTTTGCTGCACGCGCTCTTCGTGCGCCAGCCGCTCCGCCTTCTGCTCGAGGAAGCTCGTGTAGCCGCCTTCGTACTCGACCAGCGATTTGCGATCGAGCTCCAGCATGCGGTCGCACAGCGCATCCAAGAAATAGCGATCGTGCGTCACCAGCAGCACGGCGCCCGCGTAGCGCTCCGCCAAGTACGTCTCGAGCCAGGTGATGGTGTCGGCGTCGAGGTGATTGGTGGGCTCGTCGAGGATCGCCAGCGTGGGGCGCGCCACCAGCAGGTGAGCCAGCGCGACGCGGCGCTGTTCCCCGCCGCTCATGCCGCCCACGGGTCGCAGCGGCTCGAGCACGCCGAGCTTCTGCAGCATGTCGCTCACCTCGTGCCCGCGCTCCCAGCCGCCCAGCTGTTCGATGCGATCGACCAGGGCGGCCTGCTCGCTCAACAGCGCGTCGGGGTCACGCGCGCTGGCGAGCTGGTTCGAGAGCTCGGCGTAGCGCAGCGTGGCCGCCTTCCACTCGGCGAGCCCCGCCTCTACGATTTGCGCGGGGGATTGCGCGGGATCCAGGCGCGGCTCCTGCGCCAAGTACAAGATCGTGCTGTCGCGGCGGCGCTCGAGCACGCCGCCGTCGGCCGCTTCGACGCCAGCGAGCACCTTGAGCAGCGTCGACTTTCCGGTGCCGTTGACGCCCACGAGCCCGACGCGCTCGCCATGGCTGATCGTGAGCGCCAGGTTCTCGAACAGCGTCTGCGGTCCGAACGACTTCGACAGCTGCCGCGCGCTGAGGACGGGCATCGGGCCGCTGGCTTTGCTCATCTGCCTCTGAGCGGCCCTATCCGACGACGGAGCGGGGCGTCAGCCC
The DNA here is from genome assembly GCA_966250485.1 of uncultured Sorangium sp. Classification (GTDB taxonomy): domain Bacteria; phylum Myxococcota_A; class Polyangia; order Polyangiales; family Polyangiaceae; genus PMG-095. The sequence continues at coordinate 119,325 of CBINHN010000013.1, forward strand.
TGCGCGAGCTCAGCGATGATGGCTTCGCCCATTCCGGAGGTGGAGAGCGGCTTCTCGCCGCCCAGATCGCGCGTGCGGGCGCCCTTGGCGAGGGCGCGCTCGACGGCTCGCTCCACGCTGGCCGCTTCGCGCTCCAGGCCGAGGCTGTGACGCAGCAACATCGCGCCGCTCAAAATGGTCCCGACCGGGTTGGCGATGCCCTTTCCGGCGATATCCGGCGCCGAGCCGTGGATCGGCTCGTACAAGCCGAGCTTGCCGTCGCCGAGCGACGCGCTCGGCAGCATGCCCAGCGAGCCGGTGAGCACCGCGGCTTCGTCCGAGAGGATGTCGCCGAACATGTTCTCCGTCACCATCACGTCGAAGCTGCCCGGCGCGGTGACGAGGCGCATCGCGCAGGAGTCCACGAGCTGGTGCTCGAGCTTCACGTCCGAGAAATCCTGCCCCGTCTCCACGGCGATTTGGCGCCACACGCGCGACGACTCGAGCACGTTGGCTTTGTCGATGGAGGTGACCTGCTTGCGCCGGCCGCGCGCGAGCAAGAACGCGCGGCGGAGCACGCGGCGAATTTCGAAATCCATGTACTCCAGCGTGTCGAACACGCGCAGCCCGCGCTCGGTCGTCTCACGCCGCTGCGTGCCGAAGTACAAGCCGCCGGTGAGCTCGCGCACGAGCAGCAAATCCACGCCCGCGATGCGCTCGGGCTTGAGCGGCGAGGAAGCGATCAGCTCCGGGTAGCTCTTGACCGGACGCAGGTTGGCGTACAGGCCGAGCCCTTGCCGAATCGCGAGCAGGCCCTTCTCCGGGCGTGTCTTCGCGTTGGGATCGTCCCATTTGGGGCCGCCGACGGCGCCGAGCAGCACCGCGTCAGCCGCCTTGCACGCGGTCAAGGTGGCGGGCGGCAAGGGCTCACCCGTCTCGTCGATGGCGATGCCGCCGATGAGATGGCTCTCGTAGCTGAGCTCATGGCCGAACTTGGACGCGACCGTGTCGAGCACGGCGCGCGTTTGGCTCACGACTTCGGGACCGACCCCGTCACCGGGGAGAAGGACGATCTTGGCTTTCATGTGGCGGCTCTCAGGAAACGGACCGGGCGGAGCGTGCCTCAGGCCGCGCCGAAGAGGAAGGGGGAGATTCGAGCGAACGCGCCAGGGAGCGCGCGTCGGCCGAGAGCGGCTCGGTCGGAGGTTGCGCGCCGGCCGCGAGCAAGCCGTACTCGATGGCGTCCACCAGGGCGTGCAAGGAGGCTTCGATGATGTTCGTCGAGGCGCCGACGGTGCTCCAGCGCGACATTTCGCTCTTGCTGTCGATCAGCACGCGCGTGATGGCCGCGGTGCCTGCCACGCCGTCCAGAATACGAACCTTGTAATCGGCGAGGTGGATGGCTTGCACCATCGGATAGGCAGGTGTCAGCGCCTTGCGCAGCGCGGTGTCCAGCGCTCCCACGGGGCCGTTGCCGTCCGCCGCGGTGTGCAGGATTTCGTCGCCTACGCGCAGCTTGACGACGGCCTCCGCGAAGGTCTCCGATTGCCCGCGGCGCGCGACCTGCACTTGGTAATCGAGGATCTCGAACAGCGGGCTGTAGCCCTTCGCCTGCCGGCGCATCAACAGCGCCACCGACGCCTCGGCGCTCTCGTACGAGAGCCCGCGCGCCTCCGCGTCTTTGATTTGGCGGAGCGTCTCCACCTCCGCGCCGTCACCGACCTCCACGCCGAGCTCTTCCGCCTTGGAGAGCACGTTGCCGCGGCCGGACAGCTCACTGACCACGACGCGCATCACGTTGCCGACGCGCTCCGGAGCGATGTGCTGGTAGCTGTCGGCGTGGCGGCGCATGGCCGCGACGTGCACGCCACCCTTGTGCGCGAAGGCGCTCTTACCCACGTAGGCCATCTGTGGCGGCAGCATCAGGTTCGCTACGTCAGCGACGAAGCGAGACAGCTCCGTCAGCTCTTCCAGGCGACCCTCCGGCACGCAGCGGAAGCCCAGCTTGAGCTCCAGGTTGGGCACGATCACGCTGAGGTTCGCGTTGCCGCAGCGCTCGCCGTAGCCGTTGATGGTGCCCTGCACGTGCCGCGCGCCGGCGCGCACGGCGGCCAGCGTGTTCGCGACCCCGCAGCCCGTGTCGTCGTGCACGTGAATGCCGAGCCGCACGCCGGGCAAGCGACCGCGCACTTCGCTCACCGCGGCCTCGATGTCCCAGGGCACGCTGCCGCCGTTGGTGTCACACAGCGTGACCACCTCGGCGCCGCCGCGCGCCGCGGCGGCCAGGGTGTCGAGCGCGTACTCACGATCGGCGCGGTAGCCGTCGAAGAAGTGCTCGGCGTCGTACACCACGCGCCGCTTGCTCCCGACCAAGAACGCGACCGACTCCTCGATCATCTTCAGGTTCTGCTCGAGGCTCGTGCGCAGCACCTCGGTGACGTGCAGCGTCCAGGTCTTGCCGAAGATGGTGCACACCGGGGTGCCCGCCGCGATCAGCGCCAGCAGGTTCGGGTCGTTCTCGGCGGACAGCCCCGAGCGCCGCGTGGAGCCGAAGGCGGTGAGCTTGGCCGTGCGAAAGCCGAGCGCGCGCGCGCGTTCGAAGAACTCCGCGTCCTTCGGGTTCGACCCGGGCCAACCGCCTTCGATGTACCCCACGCCGAAGGCATCCAGCCGCGCGGCGATGCGCAGCTTGTCTTCCAGGGTGAAGGAAATGCCTTCACCCTGGGAGCCATCACGAAGGGTCGTGTCGTAGACCTCGACAAAGCGTTGGTCGGGGTCGTTGCTCATGAAACTGCTGCTTTCTGCTGGAGTGATGGGGTCGGGGTATTCGGCGCTCTTACTCGGCCGCGCCGGCGGTCGGCTCGCCCTGCTCGTGCGGCGGGCTGTCTTGCTGCAGCGTGGCGCCGAGCAAGCGGTTCAGCGCGTTGAGGTACGCCTTGGTGCTGGCCACGATCACGTCGCTGTCGGCGGCGTGGCCGTGGAAGATGGGCGAGCCGCCGGCGCTGTGCTGCGGGTTCAAGCGCTTGTCGCTGCCCCCCGCGCGCACGCGCACGCTGGCGTGCCCGAGCGCGTCGATGCCCTCCGTCACCGCGTTGATCGAGTACTCCAAGAGCTCGCTCGGCGCGGCGACGATTTGATCGATGGCCGTGAACACGGCGTGCACGGGCCCGGTGCCGACGGCGGCGTGCACCTGGAAGTTACCGTCCGGGCCACGTAGCCGCACGGTGGCCGTGGGCATGCCGTTCGAGCCGCAGGTCACCTGCACCGCGTCGAGCGTGAAGTACTGCGGTCCGCGCCCGCTCTCGGACGCGGCGAGCGCCTCCAAATCCGCGTCGGTGATGCACTTCTTCTTGTCGGCCAGCGTCTTGAAGCGCTTGAACGCCGAGTCCAGCGCTTCACCCTCCAGCGCCATGCCGAGCTCGCGCAGCCGCACGGCGAAGGCGTGCCGCCCGGAGTGCTTGCCCAGCACGAGCAGCGTCTTGCTCGCGCCCACCGTCTCGGGGCGCATGATCTCGTACGTCTCTTGGTGCTTCAGCATCCCATCTTGGTGGATGCCCGATTCATGCGCGAAGGCGTTGGCGCCGACGATGGCTTTGTTGACTTGGACGGCCACGCCCGTCCGCAAGCTGACCAGCTTGCTCGTGCGCACGAGCTGTGTGGTGTCGATGCCGGTGGTCAGGTGGATCAGCGGCTGGCGGGTGTGCAAGGCCATGACCACCTCTTCCAGCGAGGTGTTGCCCGCGCGCTCGCCGATCCCGTTGATGGTGACCTCTGCCTGGCGCGCGCCGGCGCGGATGCCGGCGAGCGCGTTGGCCGTGGCCAGGCCGAGGTCGTTGTGACAGTGCACGGACACCACCACGTTCTCGATGCCCGGCACGTGCTTCATGATGCCGGCGATGATGGCGCCGAACTCGTCGGGCATGGTGTAGCCCACGGTGTCGGGGATGTTGAGCGTGCTCGCGCCGCACTCGATGGCGGCTTGCAGCACCTCGTACAAGAAGTCGGGCTCCGTGCGCCCGGCGTCCTCCGGCGAGAACTCCACGTCTTCGCACAGCTTGCGCGCGAGCGACACCATCTCGCGCGTGCGCGCGACGACCTGCTCCTTCGTCATGCGCAGCTTGTGCTCGCGGTGGATCGGGCTGGTGGCGAGGAACAGATGGATGCGCGGATGCTTGGCGACGCGCACCGCATCAAAGGCGGTCTCGATGTCCTTCTGCGTCGCGCGCGCCAAGCCGCAGATGATGGGCGGCTCCGTCTGCGAACGGCCGGCGGGGACTTCGACGCCGACGCTGCTGGCGATGGCGCGCACGGCGTCGAAATCATCCGGCGAGGCGCTGGGGAAACCGGCTTCGATCACGTCCACGCCGAGGCGTGCAAGCGCGCGGGCCACCTCGAGCTTCTCCTCCGAGGTGAGCGTTGCGCCCGGCGATTGCTCGCCGTCGCGCAGCGTCGTGTCGAAGATGCGTACGTAGTCCGAGGGGGGGCGCTGGATCATGATGGTTCTCCGTTGCGAGCTCGATTCAGGGGTGTCTCTGTAGTTGGGGTGATGTCATCAGGCGGCGTTGACGCCGCGTACGTTGGCGCCGGGCGTCAACGCCGCGGCGGCCGTACCTTTCTCTCCGCGAGTCATAGCGACGGTGCCCGTCTGCACCATCTCCGCGATGCCGAACGGCTCTAAAATGGCGACCAGGCCGTCGATTTTGTCCTGCGTGCCGGTGATCTCCACGATCAGCGTGCCGGGCGCCACGTCCACGGCGCGCGCACGGAACACGTCACACAGCTGCAGCACCTCCGCGCGCTTGTCGGGACCGACGGTGACCTTGATCAACGCCAAGTCGCGCGAGACGCTGGCCTTCTGCGTGATGTCCTCGACGCTGAGCACGTTGACCATCTTGTAGACGTTGGCCTCGATGCGGCGCGCCATGTCGTCGTCGGCTTCCATGCGGAACGTCATGCGCGAGACGCCCGGCTGGTGCGTGCGGCCGACGTTGAGCGACACGATATTGTAGTTACGACGCCGGAACAGCGAAGATATGCGGTTGAGGACGCCGGGCACGTCTTCCACGTAGGCGACGAACGTGCGCAGCGTAGCGGCGGTCTGCATCAGTCTTCTCCCGTCTCGAAAATCGGATTGTGCTTCGCGCCTTCCGGTAAGGGACGGCGGATCATGGCGTTCAGGTCGGCGCCGGCGGGCACCATCGGGTACACGCTGTCTTCTTGCTCGACACGGAAATCGACGATGGTGGTCTCCGCGTTGGCGCGCGCTTGCTCGACCGCGGCCCGCACCTCGTCACGGCGCGTGACGCGGATGCCCTTCAAGCCGTGCGCGTCCGCCAGCTTGACGAAATCCGGGCTCTTGATCGGCGTGGCCACGTAGCGGCCGGAGTAGAAGAACTGCTGCCACTGCCGCACCATGCCGAGGTAGCCGTTGTTGATGATCGCGATGTTGACCTTGATGTTCTCCTGCGCGCAGGTCGCGAGCTCGCAGGCGGTCATCTGAAAGCCGCCGTCGCCGGCTACCACCCAGATCTCTTCGTTGGGGCAGGCCAGCCGCGCACCCATGGCCGCCGGTAGCGCGAAGCCCATGGTGCCGAGGCCGCCGGAGGTGAGCAGCTTGCGCGGGTGATCGTGCTTGTAATATTGCGCTTCCCACATCTGGTGCTGACCGACGTCGGTCACCACCAGCGCGCCGCCGCTGGTGTAGCGCCACAGGTCGTGGATCACGTGCGCCGCGAACAACCGGCCGTTGTCCGGCATCTCGCGGATGTCGCGCACCGCGCTGTCGCCCTTGAGCGCTTCGATGTGCGCGAGCCACTCCTCGATCGCGGGCCGCTCGACCTGCGGCAGCAGCAAGCGCAAGGTCTCGCGCAGATCGCCGAGCAGCGGCAGATCGACCTTCACATTCTTGTTGATCTCGGCGGGATCGAGCTCGACGTGGATCTTCTTCGCATGCGGCGCGTAGGTCTTGAGGTTGCCGGTGACGCGGTCGTCGAAGCGCATGCCCAGCGCGATGATCAGGTCGGCCTCCTGAATGGCGTTGTTGACCCACGCCTCACCGTGCATGCCCATCATGCCCAGGCTGCGCTCGTGCGAGGCGGGGAAGCCGCCCAGGCCGAGCAAGGTGAGCGCGACCGGGATGTCGGTCTTCTTCACCAGCTCGAGGAGCAGCGCCGTCGCGTTGGCCTTGATCACGCCGTGACCGCAGAAGATGATCGGCCGCCGCGCTTCGCGGATCATCGTCAACGCGCGCTCGATGTCCGTCGGCAGCGGGTGCTGATCCGGGCGATAGCCGGGCAGCCGCACCGGCGTCGGATCGTAGCGAAAATCAGCGCTCTGATTTTGCGCGTCTTTGGTGATGTCGACCAACACCGGCCCGGGGCGCCCCGAGCTCGCGATGTAGAAGGCCTGCCGCAGCGTGGGCATGATCTCATCGGTGCGGTTGACCAGGAAGTTGTGCTTCGTGATCGGCAGCGTGATGCCGGTGATGTCGGTCTCCTGAAAGGCGTCACTGCCGATCAGCGTGGACGCGACCTGGCCGGTGATGCAGACGATGGGGATCGAGTCCATCATCGCGTTCGCGATGCCGGTCACCAGGTTGGTCGCGCCCGGGCCGGAGGTGGCCACGCAAACGCCGACCTTCCCGGAGGCGCGCGCGAAGCCGTCGGCCATGTGCGCGGCGCCTTGCTCGTGACGAACCAGGATGTGACGCAGGTTCGGGTACTGGGGCAGGGCGTCGTAAGCGGGCATGATCGCGCCGCCGGGGTAACCGAATACGACGTTGATTCCCTCGTTCACGAGCGTATCCCAGATGATCTGGGAGCCCGTCAGACGGCGCGTCTCACGGGTGGGGTTCGGCACGGGGATATTGGTCACGGATGCAGCCACGGCTCTCTCCTCGGCGGTGTCGGTCAAGCAGACGTTGCGAGATGTTGCAGGCTAGGTAGAAACGCAAAAACCCCCGGACCTTTTGGGTGCGGGGGTCGATGTCTGGGGGATTCTGTGTCCGTTCAGACGACCGCCGCACCCGTCCCAATAAGGAGTACGAGTACGAGCACGCCCCCGACCAGAACCTCCGACACACCGGCGAGCGCGGTGGAGAGGAATTGGTCGCTGGAGGCAGAGGTCATCTTGCGCGCTTACTTTTCCCTCGGCTTGCGGCGCAGTCAAGAAAGTTCTTGGGCATAGACGGATTATTTTCCGCATTTCAGTGAACATGGCGCGGAGCGGATCGGTTTCAGACGGTTACCGCCACGCCTCGAACCTTAGAAGAAGCAGGGTCGCCCCGCCAGCCAACGACCGGTCCACGGGGTCCGGCGCTGACGTACTAGCGCGCGCTCGCGGTTGCCAGTAAAGGATGACGCCATGGGTCAGGCTGAAAAACGGCAAGAGCTTGAGCGGGTCCTCGCATCGGCGACGGACCGGCCGCACTTGATTTTGCTCTGGGGCCACCCGGATCCGGATGCGATTGGCAGCGCCATGGCCCACAAACGCCTTTGCGAGCGGATGGGGGCTTCAGCGACCATCGCGCACGTGCTGCCGGTGTCACGCGCGGAAAATCGGGCGCTCGTGAAACTCCTGAACGTGCCGATGGTGAAGGTCACGGAAGGCACGGAGCTCGATCAGTACGGCTATCTCGCCCTGGTCGACGCGAGCGCGAGCGAGGCCACGATTCGCCTGCCCGAAGCGTTGCGTCTGCTCACCGTGGTCGACCACCACCGTCCGGCGACCGTGCCCAAGGCCGAGTTCGTGGACATCCGGCACGATGTCTGCTCCACGTGCACGATCTATGCGGACTACGCGGAGAAGGGCCTCGCGCCGTTCGGCGCCGGGGGCAACGATGACTCCGCTGTGGCGACCGCGATGTTCTTCGGCATCCAGACCGACACGGACGACTTCGCGCTGGCTACGCCCACGGACTTTCGCGCCGCGGCGTATCTGAAACCGTTCTGTGACGCGGAGACTTTGAGCCGCGTGGGCCGCCGCACGCTGACGGCGGAAGCGATGGAAGCCGTGGGGCGCGCGCTCGCGGATCTGGAGGTGATCCGCGACTTTGCCATTTCTGGCGTAGGGCGCGTCTCCGCCAACAACCGCGACGCGATTCCGATGGCCGCCGATTTCATTCTGCGCCGCGAGGACATCGACACCGCGGTCGTCTACGGCATCGTCGAGGATCGCATCGACGGCTCGCTTCGCACGCGCCGCGCGAGCGTCGATCCTGCGACCTTCATGCAAGCCGCGTTCGGCGATGACAGCGAGGGTCGACCGTACGGCGGTGGACGCGCGGACATGGGAGGCTTCCGAATCCCGCTCGGTATGCTGAGCGAGTGCGACGACGACGAGAGCTTGTGGCGACTCGTGCGCCAGACCGTGTACAAACGCGTGTCGCGCGTCGTGCCCGAGCTCGACAAGAAGCGCGACACTCGAGCGAACCGAGACTGAGCCGAGCGCAGCGCTCTCGAACTGTCGGCCGGGAGCGATGCAGGTTCGACGCCTACATTCCGAAGCTCATCCCCACTCTACGACGTTGACAGCTCGGCTCGAGACGGAGAAGCTGGTTGTCCACGGCGCTCGTGAGGTGAGCACGGATCGAGAGAGCACCTCGCGCGGCTGAAGCAGAGGGATTTGCAAAATGCAATCGGGAGCAGTGCTGGTAGTCGATGACGAAAAGGTGCTCGCTGACACGCTATCTCGCTCGTTGGTCGGGCTGGGCTGGAGCGTCGACGTGGCGTACGACGGGGGAACCGCGTTGCGGTTGCTCGGGGAGCGCACGTTCGATGCACTCGTTTTGGATTTGAGGCTGCCTGAAGCGGACGGCATGTCCGTGATGCAGCAGCTCGCGCGGCGCCCGCCCGCTGCGCGACCGATCACGATCCTGCTTTCGGGTCACCTCGACATTCCCACTACGGTGCGCGCGGTGCGCGCCGGCGCCACGGACGTGATGGAAAAGCCGGTGGTCCCCTCGGAGCTCGATCGTCGCTTGCGCAACGCGCTCAGCGAGCGCGCGCGCGAAGCGCAGACCGAAGACTCGGTGGATTCACTGCGCCCCAGCGAGCCGCTGCGCGTGTTCGAGCGCCGCGTCATCGAGCAGGCGTGGCTCGACTCCGAGCGCAACCTCAGCGCCGCGGCCCGCCGCCTCGGCCTGCCGCGCACCACGCTGCGCGATCGCCTGCGCAAGTACGGGCTGCGCTAGCGGCGCTGCATTTTTGCCGACGCCTCAGCGCGGGCGGCGAAAGATGAAGAGCAGCGGTCGAGTATCCTCGACCGCTGCGCGCCGTCTGCGGTTGTTGTCGAGCACCACATAGACACGTTCGTCGTCGATGGCGAGTCCTTCGCCCATGCCGTAGCGGCGATCTTCGTAGGTGTAGCGCGGGTCGTTCTCCGTTCGGGCGTAGCTCCAGCCCTCGGCTTCTTCCCAGCGCGAGGCCGCGCGCTCCAGGCGAACGATCAGGTGCTGATTGCGCTCCAGCGCATAGACGGCGCGCTCGTAGCGCGTCAAATCCGCGAAATCTGGGCTGCGCTGCGGGTTTTTGTCAAAGGCGCTGTCAGGCATCGTCCAGGCCAAGGCGTCGCTGTTCCCGCCGCCGGGGGGCAGCTCGATGAGCCCGCGCGGCTCGCGCTCCGCGGCGAGTAACAGCCGACCGTGGTCCAAGCGCGTGATGCCCTCGAGCGCGGCATTGTGCTTGAGGAACAGCCCCGCGTTGCGCCCCAGCGCCGCGAGCGTCGGCGTGACCCAGGCTGCGCTGCCGTCGCGCCGTACGCGGAGCACGCGGTAGCGCGCTTCGCTCACGAGCAGCAGCGAGCCGTCCGGCTCCGCGCTGAGCCCTTCGAAGTCGTACGGGCGCGACTCCTCGTCGCCTGCAGAGAACTTCTGATAGAGCCGCAGGCTGGCGCTGCCCGGCTCTAGCACGATCTCCCACACGCTGTCGTCGTGACGATCCGAGACGGTGAGCAGCTTGCCGTCGTGCAGCAACAGGCCAGACGGCTCGAAGGCTCCGTTCGTCTCGAGCGGCAGCGCGCGCTCCAGCTCGAGCTCGCGCAACGGGGGGCGAGGCCGCGGCGGCGCGGGCCTCGTCGCTTCGCGCTGCTCGCTCGCGCGTCGTTCGGCGCCCGCTTTGCAACCTGGGGTGAACAGCAGCGCGGTGATGAGCAGCAGCGAGCGGCGACTCAACGGTGCTCTTCGCGGCGGGCGCGCCGCTCCGGGAGCTCTTCGGCTGTGTCGTCGAGCTCCTCGCCGTCGCTCTCCACGACTCGCGGCCGCGCGCTCGGCTGCTCTTCGACGCGGAAGCGCTGTGCTCCACGCTGCTCGCGAAATGGCGAAGCCTCATCGCGGCTCAAGCCGTCCATGGCTCGGCGCAGCGCTTCGCCGCCGAGGCGCCCGAGCTCGGCGCAGCGCTCCGCGGCGCGACGTAGCCCGCCGCCGAAGATCAGCGCCAGCAGCCCGAGCACGAACGGCAACGCGATGCGGAACAAGCCGAAGGTGGCGATGCGCGCGACCAGCAAGCCGAGCAGCAAGATCACCGCGATGAGCGGCGCTACCCGCCTCGCGCGGTGACGCAGCAGCCGCGCGGCGCGGCGCTGCGCGCGGCGTTCGCGCTTACGCTCGCGCCGCAGCTCGCGAAACTCAGCCTCGAAGCGCTCTGTCGCCGCTGGGCTCGGCGGTCGCGGCGGCGGCAGCTCGCTCTGTGAGCGACGCGCTCGGAGCGCCGCGACCGCGGCCTTCAGATCTCTTGGCCGCCGCTCGGGCTCGGGCGCCAAGAGGCGCGACAAGAGCTCGAGCAGACGCGCGTCCACGCGACCCGCGAGCGCACCGCGCACGTCGATCGCTAGCCCGCGGTGCGGCAGCTTGTCCGGGTCGCTGCCGGACAGGCACGCGATCGCGGTCGCGCCCACGCCGTACAGATCCGTCGCCGGCAGCGCGCGACCTTGAAATTGCTCGGGCGCCATGTAGCCGAACGTGCCGACCACGGTGCTGCCGCCCTCGGGCCGCAGCTGATCGCGCACGGAGCCGAAGTCGACCAGCGCGAAGGAGCCGTCCGGGCGCCGGATCACGTTCTGCGGCTTGATGTCGCGGTGGATGATCGCGGGCGAGCGCGAGTGGAGATAGGTGAGGGTGTCCGCCGCGTCGCCCAGGAAGCGCAGCACCTGCTCTTGATCGAGCGCGCCGCGACGCCGAAGCTCGGCCAGCGTGGGTCCGTCCACCTTTTCCATCACCAAATAGAGGGCGCCGTCTTCCTCGAAATGATCGAGATAAGCCGGTAGGTTGGGGTGGCGCAGCGCAGACAAGACGCGCGCTTCACGCTCCGCGAGCTCCACGTCTTTCCACGAGCGCGCGCCGCGCACGCTGAAGCGCTTCACCGCGACGCGCACGCCGCTGGTCGTATCCTCGGCCTCGAGCGTCTGAGCTTGCGAGCCTTCCCCGAGCGAGCCGATGACCCGGTAACGGCCGGCGCGGAGCGTTGCGGGGTAGTCGCGTGCTACTCCGGCCTGCTCTTGCCTGCCGCGCTCCTCGGACATGCCGCCGTCATCCGGTGTTGCGCATGCCTTGCGCGATGCCGTTCAGCGTGGTGCCGAGCGCCGAGTCTATCTGGCGCAGATCCGCGTGATCTTGCGGCAGCGCGCGCTTTTTGCGCAGCAAGCTGACCTGCAACAAGGAGAGCGGATCGACGTAGGGGTTGCGCAGCGTGAGCGAGCCTTGCAGGAAGCGATGCCCCGCGATCAGCTCGCGACCGCGGATGCGGTGCAGGCTGCGTAGGGTGCGCTCGAACTCCGCTTCCAGCGCCGCCATCACGCGCGAGTCAGCACCTAGCACACGGATGTAGAGGCGTGCGATCTCGAGATCCGCTTTGGCGAGCACCATCTCGATCTTGTCGAGCAGATCGTCGAAGAACGGCCACTTGGCGGCCATGGCCTGCAACAGCTCGAGCCCGCCCGGCCGAGACAGGACGCGCTCCAGCGCCGTCCCCGCGCCGATCCAGGCGGAGGCCATGAAGCGGATCTGTGTCCAGCCGAAGTTCCAGGGGATGGCGCGGATGCCCGCCATCGTGCCCGCGCCGCGCTCGCGGTAGGCCGGGCGCGAGCCGAAGTGCACGTGGGTGAGCTCGCGCACGGGCGTTCCGGCGAGGAACAACTGGAAGAGCCCGGGGTCGTCGTGCACGGTCGCACGGAACGCGCCGCGCGATGCCTCGGCGAGCTCGTCCATCGTGGCGCGGAAGCTCTGGAGCTCTTTGGGATCGAGGCCAGTCTGGAAATCGTTGAAGCCGGCCAGCAACGTGCCGGTGAGCATCACTTCCAGGCTGCGCTCGGCGAGCGGCAGCAGGCCGAATTTCTGCGAGATGACCTCGCCCTGCTCGGTAATTTTGATGCGGCCGCTGACGGTCCCCGGCGGCAGCGCGGAGAGGGCGCGAAACACCGGCGAGCCGCCGCCACGACCGACGGTGCCGCCGCGCCCGTGGAACAAAGTGAGGCTCACCGAGCGCTCGCGTGCCAGCGCGGAGAGCAGCTCTTGAGCGCGGTAAAGCTCCCAGGAGGCGGCCACGATGCCGACGTCCTTGGCCGAGTCGGAGTAGCCGAGCATCACCTCTTGGTGCCGCTCACGCGCCGCGAGCTGTCGCGCATAGACGGGGTCGTCGAAGAGACGACGCATGACCTCGGGCGCCGCGGCCAGATCGGCGCGCGTCTCGAAGAGCGGCACCACGTCGAGCCGTGAAACCGGCGGATCCGCCGCCAAATCGACCAGGCCCGCTTCGCGCGCCAACAGCAGCACGCCGAGCAGATCTTCGGCGCGGCGAGTCATCGACACGATATAGGTCGGCGCCGCGGCTTGGCCGAACTCGTCCTGCACGCGGCGCATGGCGTGGAACACCTCCAGCGTGCGCGTGGTCTGCTCGTCCAGCGCGAGGTGGCGCGCGACCAGCGGTCGGCGACCCTTGAGCTCCGCGGCGATGCCGGCCTCGTCGGGGCGCGGCAGCGAGAGCGCCTCGTAAATCCTGGTGATGGCCTGCGAGTGCGCGTCCGAGTCTTCGCGCAGGTCGAGCGCGTAGCCGTGGAAGCCGAAATTCTCGACTTGCAAGATCAACGGATCGAGCAGCGTGCGGCGCGCGTACTCCGCGCCGGCGGACAGCATGGCCCCGCGCACGATGGCGAGATCCTGCAGCAGCTCCTCGGCACGCGCGTAGGCGCCGCGGACGTTTTGCGGCTGCCCCGCGTCGCGCGCGGCGATCTCTCTGCGCAGCGCTTGCAAGCGACCGGCGATGAACGACAGCTTGAGGCGCAGCGGCTCGTGCGCGTCGCGGCGGCGATTGGCCTCCCAGATCGCCGGCAGCAGCAGCTTATCGGCCTCGAGCGAGGTGCGCAGCTCCTCCGGCGCCGCCGCGATGCGGTCGGAGATGGAGATGGAGCCGAGCAGCTCCTCGATACGATCGTGGTAGCTCTGCAGCAGCGCGTAGGCGGTGCGCCGTGCGGCGCCGAGCGTGATCTCTGGCGTCACGAAGGGGTTGCCGTCGCGATCGCCACCGACCCAGCTGCCCACCCGCACGTGGATGGGCACGCCGAGCTCGAGGCCGAAGACCGCGCGGAATGCGCGCGCGGCGGAGTCGCTCACCTCGTTCGATGCCTGCATCAGGCGGTCTTCGAGGTACCAGATCACCGAGCTGACCTCGTCGAGCACGCTCGGACGATCGCGGCGCACCTCGTCGGTGAGCCACAAGAGCTCGACGTCCGCCTCCAGGGCGGCCTCGAGCTTCGCGCGCTCGGCCGCCGCCGCGCTGTCGCGTTGCATCAAGGCGTCCGCTAGCCGCGCCTGCAGGCGCAGCAGCGTGCGGCGCGTCGCTTCTGTCGGGTGCGCGGTGAGCACCGGGCGCACGTCTAGCGCGCTGACCAGCTCCCGCACGCGCTCGGCGCCCACGCCGCGCGCCTTCAGCTGCTCGAACGCCCACGTGAAGCTCGCCGGCTGCGGCGCGGCCTCGCCGTTGGCGAGGTACTCGCGACGGCGGCGCATGCGGTGCACCTGCTCGGCCGTGTTGATCAAGAAGAAGAACAGCGTGAACGCGCGCGCCACGGGGGCGGCCACCTTGAGCGGCAGCGCGTCGACTCGCTGCAGCAGCGCGTCGAGCGAGTTGCCGTCCGCGTCGCCCTTGCGGCGATCGCGGCACGCCGTGCGCAGGTCCTCGACGGCACGGAACACTTCTTCGCCCTCGAGCCGGCGAATGATGCGCCCGAGGACGGACGCCAGGTAGCGCGTGTCCTCGTGCAAGGGACGGTCTTCGGGACGAATTTCGATGCTGCTCACGCTAAACTCCACGCGTTCTGTCACGGGGGCGGGCGAAAGGCTAGGGCCCTCGGCCTCAGGGCTGCGCCGCTCGCTGAAAAAAGGCCATCATCGCGATGGCAGGGGCGCCGTTGCCCGAGCGTCTCTCGGACGTTTCCCGGACGGCCCGCGGCTCAATCCAATCCTAGCCGCTCCATGTCCTCCTCATCGAGCCCGAAGTAGTGGCCGAGCTCGTGCAACACGGTGGTCCGCACCTCGTCCCGGAGCTGATCCTCGTCCACGGACTCGGCCAGCAAATTCGCGGCGAACAGCACGATGCGCGTGGGGAGCTCGCCGTGGTGGCCGTCCTGCCGTTCGGCGTGGGTCGTGCCCTCGAACAGCCCCAAAGCTCGCGGATCGAAGCCGTCCTCGACGAGCTCTTCGCTCGGGCGTTGCTCCACCAAAATGGGCAGCCCAGCGAGGCGCTCTCGGAACGCCTCGGGCAGTGAGAGAATGGTGTTCTCGGCCTCCTCCACGATGGTGTCCTCGATCTGCGTCAACGCCTCGGCGTCGAGATCGTGGTCGAGACCCTGGTCCAGGCGACGAACCTCCAGGTATTGCTCGATCTTCGCGCGCAGCTCGCCGAGATCCTCGTACACCGAACCGAGCACATGTCGCGCATCGGCGTAGTCGGGCACGGCGGCGACCAGGGCCTCGAGCAGCGGCCGCGCCGCCTCCGGTCCGCGCAGCTCCCAGGCCAAATCCGCCGCCAGCAGCTGCGCCTCGGGACGGTTCCGCAGCTCGGGCGCGGCAGCGGCGAGCTTGCGTTCCGCCGCTTCCGGATCTTCGCCGCGCAGCGTCTCGATTTCGACCAGGAATTGTTCTGTTGGATCCGTCTCTGCTTCGATGCTCATTGGCTTCACACCGCGACCACGCCGGCGCCCGCTGTCAGCGAGCCCGGCAGCATGTAGCAGAATCGTCGGCCGGCGCTGAGCTTGACCGAGCGCCGGGCTCGTCTATTGTCGGCGGCGCCGTCCCCGAGAGCTAGCATGGCGCTGGTCAAGCTCCTGTTCGATGTTCCGACCGAGGTCGCTGAGGACGTCGGGCAGCTCTTGATAGAGCTCGGGGCCGGCGGCGTGGAGGAGCAGAGCGCCGAGCGCGGAGCGCGGCTCATCGTCTACGGCGATGACGAGGTCGCGCTGTCCGCGTTATCGGAGCGCGCGCGCAGCGTGCTGCTCGAGCTCGGCCTCGATGAAGAGCGCGGCAACCTGTCGCTGCGTCTCGAGGTGGATGAGAGCTCGGATTGGGATACGGCCTGGACGCGACACCTCCAGCAGCAGCCGCTCACTCCGCGCTGGGTGATCCAGCCGCTGTGGGATCCGACACCGCCGCCCTATGGTCTCGGAAAAATTCAGATCCGTCCCACGCTGGCGTTCGGGGACGGCGCGCACGTGACCACGCGGCTGGCCGCAGAAGCGGTGGAAAGATTTTGTCTAGCGCTGCCCGGCGCCAGCGTGCTCGACATCGGCACCGGCACCGGCGTGCTCGCGCTCGTCGCCGCGTTGTCCGGCGCCGGGACCGTAGTCGGTGTCGACGTGGACGCCGTAGCGCTCGCGGCCGCGCGTGAGAACGCGGCGCTCAACGTGCCGCCCGCGGCGGTCACGTTTCAGGACGCCGCGCAAGAGGTGTCGTCCGGCTTCGATCTCGTGGTCGCGAACCTAGAGCCGCGAGCGCTCACGAGCGACGCGCGACGCATCGCCGAGCGTGCGCGGGATGCGCGCGAGCTCATTCTGACTGGCTTCTTGAGCGAGCAGGCCGCGGACATCGCTGGCACCTTCGCGGAGCTCGGCTTCGCCGAGCTCGCGCGCATCGACGCGGAAGGTTGGTGCCTGCTCGTGCTTTCGCGCAATTGAAAGACGCCTGCTCCTTCGTTGCCTCATGTGGCAACGCGGTGCGTGCGTTACGTTTTGGTTCGTAGGGTGAGCGGCGGGCGCGCTTGGTACGGCAAGTGCCTAAGCACGTTCATCCGCTATGCCCGAGCTTACGACGCTTGCGTCCGAGTCGTCCGATGAGTACGGCGCGGGCGCGCTGATCGGCGACAAGTACCGGCTCGAGCGGCCGCTCGGCGAAGGCGGACAAGCCTTCGTTTGGCAAGCTCGCCACGTCGAACTTGACGCCCCTGTGGCGATCAAGATCGCGGTCGGAGCCGGCGATGAGCCGGAGCGCGGCGCTCGCCTCTTGCTGGAGGGAAGAGCGGTATCGAAGATCGGGCATCCGGGCATCACGAAAGTCTTCGATGTCGGGAGAACCGCCGCTGGTGATCCCTACCTCGTGATGGAGCTGTTGGAGGGAGAGACGCTGCTCACGGCGCTCACCCGTGCGGGTCGGCTTCCGCCAGTCGAGACGGTGCGTATTCTCTTGCCCATCGCGCACGCGCTCGCCGCGGCGCACGCCGAAGGTTTGGTTCATCGCGACGTGAAGCCGGAGAACGTGTTCTTGGCGCGCACCGCGAACGGCAGCGGTTTACAGCCCAAGCTCCTCGATTTCGGCGTCGTGAAGGTGCTGGATCGCCGCCGTGAGGGCATCACGGCAGCGGGCGCCATCGTCGGCAGCCCAGCGTTCCTGTCACCGGAGCAGGCGCGCGGCGAGGCGTCGGTCGATGAGCGCAGCGACGCCTGGTCGTTTTGCGTCACGATCTATCTCTGTCTCACCGGTCGTCTGCCCTTTACGAGCCGGACCTATCATCGACTGGTGCGCTCCATCCTCGAGGAGGAGCCCCCTTCCATCGAGGAGCTCGGTGTGCCCGAGCCCGCTCTATGGCGCATCCTGCGGCGCGGCCTGGCCAAGTCCATCGACGAGCGCTGGCCGACCATGCGAGAGCTCGGCGCGGCGCTCGCTGGCTGGTTGCTGGAGCAGGGCATCGACAAGGACGCCTGCGACAATGATCTCGTCAGCGAGTGGCACGCCTCCGACGAGCCGAAGTCACGCATCGTGTTGCGCGCGGACGCCGCCGCTGCGAAGTCGGGCGCCCGCGCGCGGCGAATTCCTTGGCGCATCGCGCTCGCGGCAGCGGGCGTCATCAGCGTAGCGGCAGGCTCGCTAGCACTATGGAGGTCCCCGTCGATGACCGCGGCCTCGCTCACGCCGGCGAGCACCACCGCGGGCCCGACCACTGAGGAGCCTGCGCCGGCGCCCGTCGCGGTCCCAGCGCCAGCGAACGCGGTCACGGTGGTGCCTCTGCCGCAACCGCCCGCACCCGAGGCGCGCTCGACCGCGCCGACGCCGTCGTTGCGCGTGGCCGCGGCGAGACCGGCGGAATCATCCGCGCCCCCGCCTGCGGAGCGTCCGGCGGCGTCAGCGCGCGCCCGCTCCACGTTGAACCTTCCGCGTCCGCTTCCGCTACCTGGCGCGGCGGAGACGTCGCTCTCGAGCGGCGTCGCGACGCTCGAGCCGCCGAGCTCGCGGGCCCCGGCCGCAACGGCTTCAGCGCAGCGCGCGGCCCCCGCCGCGCCGAGCGTCAACCAGGATCTCATCAATCCGTACGAGGAGGATAGAGCGCATTGACGCAGCGGCACCTTCGCGCGCGCTTCATTTCTCTGCTGCTCGGCGTATCGCTCGCCAGCGTCTCCGCTCACGCAGAGCCGCGTGAGCTCGAGAGAGAGTCCGAGGTCGCTCGCGCGGAAGCCAAGGGCATGTACGAGCGCGCCGTGCGCGCCTACAAAGCGCGTCACTATCGCGAGGCGATCGAGCTCTTCCTGGCAGCTGATCGACTGGCGCCGCGCGCAGCGCTATCCTTCGACGTCGGACGTGCCTACGACCAACTCGGCGACGGTCGCGCGGCGCTCCGCTGTTATCGCGAATATCTGCGGCGCTCGCCGTCCGCGTCGAACCGCGACAGCGTGCAGCATCGCATCGGCGAGCTGGAGTCGCAGCTGGTCGCAGAAGGCGTCCAGCAAGTCACCATCATCTCCGAGCCGGCGACGGCGGAGCTCCGCATCGACGGCAAAGAGAGCGGCGTCACGCCCTGGACGGCCGAGCTGACTCCCGGAAAGCACCGCATTCGGCTCTCGCGCGCCGGCTACTCAGCGATCCTTCACGAGTTCGAGCTGCCGCGTGAGCGCGCGTTGCTCGTGCAGGTGTCGCTCTCACCGCTGCCTGCCGTCGACGCTAGCCTCGCCACGCCGTGGTCAGGGAAGCAAGACCCGAACGCGGTGCGGATCACGGCGGAGCCGCCGGCTGCGCTCAAGGGCGGCAACAGCGCTCGCCCGATCGGCTGGGTCGCGCTCGGAGCCGGCGGCGCGAGCTTGCTCGCAGCGGGCGTCTTCGAGCTGCTGCGCGCGGGAGCTCAGAATGAAGCGCGGGATCCCAACACGTCGCAGGCGCGCCACTTGGATCGCCTCGCCGACTCCGAGCGCTATCAAACGACGTCTCGCGTGCTGCTCGGCGTCGGCGCTGGCGTGGCGCTGGCTGGGGGCGCGTTGCTGTTGTTCAGCATGAACCGCGACCCCGAGCGCGCCGGCTTCAACACCGCTTCGCTGAGCTGCGGCCCGACGGCATGCGGTATCGGCTTTGGCACGAGGTTTCAATGAAGCGGTTCACCCCGCAGGCGGCTGCGCTGACGCTACGCTGGTCCCTGTGGCTCGCGCTCGGTGGCGCTATGGCCTTCTCGTGCGCGAACGACGTGCAGGAAGATCTCAGCGGCCGGCCGTGTCCGTGCGTCGGCGGTTGGATTTGCGTCGATGGCCGGTGCGTGCCGGACGGCGAGGTGCAGCAAGGCGACAGCGGCGGCGGCGCTGGGGCGCCGAGCTTCGGGGGCCGCGGCGGCGCGAAAGGCGGAGCGGGAGGCGCTCGCGCCGTAGCTGGCGATGGCTCGCTCGCGAGCGGCGCTCGGCCCGACTCCGAGCCGGCTAGTGGCGGCGCCGGTGACGTTGGCGGCTCTACGCAAATGTCCGATCCGGAGAGCGCTGGTGAGGGCGAAGCCGCTGCACCGAGCACGGGCGGTCGCGGCGGAGCAACCCCGACGGGTGGCGCTGCCACCGCGGGAGGGACGCTCAGCGGCGGCGCCGCGGCCACGGGCGGCGGAGACGCGACTGGAGGTTCACCAGCGCGCGGCGGCAGTACCTCGCGCGGCGGCACGAGCTCGGGTGGCGCGTCCACGGTGCGCGGCGGCGCGGCCAACGCCGGAGCTCCAGCTCAAGGAGGAGAGCGCGCGAGCGGCGGCCAGCAGAACGCGGGCGGCGTCACCGCGCAGGGCGGCGGAGGAATGGGCAACGCGGGCGGCGCGTGTGGCGTGGGCAAGAGCGCTTGCGACGACGGCTGCTTCGATCTGCAGAAGGATGCGAAGCACTGTGGTAGCTGTGAGCGCGAGTGCGGCGCGCCCGCAAACGGGACCGCGAGCTGCAAAGCAGGTGAGTGTGAAATTCAGTGTCGACAGGACCTTGTCGCGTGCGACGGCGCGTGCGTAGACACGAAGAAAGACGTGGACCACTGCGGCGGCTGCGGCATGAGCTGTCCCACTGCGCAGCACGGCACGGCGAGCTGCAACAAGGGAAGCTGTGCGCTGAGCTGCGCAGCCGGCTACAAGCGTTGTGACAGCGCTTGCGTCGACGTCGCGAACGACGCGAAAAATTGCGGCGCCTGCGGCAAGGACTGCGCGACGCAGTTGGGCGTCATCGGGGCCACGTGTGAATCCGGAGAGTGCTGCGTCCTCAGCGATTTACTAGGGACGTTGGTCTGCGGCTGAAAGCACAGGCAGCGTGTCTGCGTTGTCTCACCCTGAGGCGTAGAGCCCAAGGTGCGAGAAAATGAAGGGCTCCACGCTTAAGCGCGCGCGCGGAACTCCCGTTCTCAATCGAGATGAGGGCTCGGCGTGTCG
>CBINHN010000014.1:0-138868 GCA_966250485.1 uncultured Sorangium sp.
CCGGCGGTACGGGCACGGGCGGTACGGGCACGGGCGGCAAAGCGACCGGCGGTACGGGCACGGGCGGTACGGGCACGGGCGGCAAAGCGACCGGCGGTACCGCGACCGGCGGCAAAGCAACGGGCGGCGCGAGCAGCGGCGGCTCGACGACTGGCGGCGCGAGCAGCGGCGGCACGATGAGCGGTGGCTCAACGAGCGGCGGCGCGACGAGTGGAGGTTCAACGAGTGGCGGCGCGAGCAGCGGCGGCACGACGAGCGGCGGCACGACGAGCGGTGGCTCAGCGAGCGGCGGCACGACCAGCGGCGGCAGCTCGGGTAACGTCGCTGGCGCGGGCGGCGCAGGCGGCACCGAAAACGGCTGGTCGTTCATGGAGGACGCGGAAGGCTGGTCGGCGCGTGACGTGAGCGCGACCGCGACCTTCACCAGTGATGACGTGGAGGTGAGCTGGAGCGCCAGCGGTGGCGATCCGGATGGCGCCGTGACCGCGGTGATTGGTTTCGACGCGGCCGAGCTCTACGCGCGCGTCGGCGTCGATGTGAGCGGCGCGCCGGTGGATCTCAGCGGCGGGGAACTGACAGCGAGTATCCAAGTGAACAGCGGCCTCACGGCCTCGGGCGATTTGGAGGCAAAGCTGTACGTGAAGTCGGGCGACGCCGGCCTGTTCGCGGACGGCGCGGTCATCGCGCTGACGGCGGAGGATCAGTGGTTCACGCTGTCCTTCGATCCCGCCAATCCGCATTCGGCGGAGGCCAGCTTCGACGCCGCCGATATTCGTGAGCTGGGCGTGCAAATCGAAACCGCCACCGGTGTCACGAATCCGGTCCCGGTGACGGTCATCATCGACAACGTCGAATACTAGCGGCGAGCAGCGAGCCCGCGCCGGAGCGACCCGCGCGGGCGCTACTCCTTCTGGAACACGCGAATATAGTCGATTTCGTAGCGCTGCGGAAAGCTCGTCCGCGACGGATCTCCGCCGTTCTGCCCGCCGATGGCCAGGTTTACGATCATGTACGCTTTCTGCTTGAAGGGGCTCTTGCCGTCGGGGTTCAGCATGCTGGAGAGCGGGGTCGTGTTCAGCTCTTCGTCGTCCATGCTGAGCGTGATGTTTTGCTCGTCCCAGTCCATGCGCCAGACGTGAAAGCTCGACGTGAAGTCGGCGCCGAGCGCTGACAGCGATTTCGTGCTGGAGGACCACTTCGCCGTCCAGCGCGTAGAGGTGCCGCACGCGACGTTGGCCAGCACCTTGCCCTGATAAAATTCCATGATGTCGATTTCGCCGTTTGACGGCCATTCTCCGCTCACGCCGAGCGTCCACCAAGCCGGCCACATGCCCGCCGCGGTCGGGATTCGTGCGCGCATTTCGAAGCGACCGTATTGCCAGCTTTGAAGTCCGCTCGTCGTCATGCTGGTGGAGGTGTACTCCGCGTATTCGCGTGACGTCTTCCAATCCCCGCTGCCGGTGTACTTGCTGTTCTTGACGCGCTCTTTGCGGGCCTCGATGACGAGCAGGCCGCCGCTGATGCTCGCGTTGTCGCGCTGGTACCACTGGGCTTCTTCGTTGCGGACGAAGCCGTTCTCATAGTTCCAGTTCGCCGGGTCGGGCTTGCCGTCCGTGTCGAACTCTTCGTGCCACACGAGCTTGTAGCCGGGCGGCACCGGCACTGTGCTCGCGCCCGCAGCGCCGGCCACGCCGCCGTTGCCCGCTTGGCTCGGAGCGCCCGCGCGGCCGCCGCTCGCGTCGTTGACGCTCCTCCCGCCGGTGCTGGGCGAGCTGCTGCCGGCGCTCGAGCCGCCCGTCGCGAAGCGGCCTCCGCGTGAGCTGCCACCGCTCGTCAGCGTGCCGCCGTTGGCCGCTGTGGCGCCGCCGCTATTCGCCGCCACGCCGCCGCTGTTCGTGACTGGCGGCGCGCCACCGCTCGTGCTGCCGCCGGTCATCATCGTGAGCGAGCCGCCCTGCGCCGTTCCCGGGTCGTTCACGCCTCCGCTGCTGCTGGCGCTGCTACCGCCCGTGCCCGCGCTCGGGCCGCTGTCTGGAGCGTTCGAGGCGCAGGCGACGGCGAGCGTGGTGAACGCGACGGCGCGCGGCAGAGCCGGCGCGAAACGAAAGGTCGGCCGGTGGCTCATGGTGGCTCGCTGGGCGCAGCGCGAGGTGCTCGCGCGCATGGGAATAGCTCTAGCACGAGCGCTGTCGGACTCGGCTGCGCCGAGCCCGCGTGCGTGGCGTGCGCGCACTCGGGCCGTAGATTTCCAGGCAAATGGACGCAACCAGCTTGTCTCGGGCTTTGCGCGCGGGTTAACTCCCGGTGTGCATCCGTCCGAACGGCAACGCGAAACGTGGCAGCGTCGCGCTCTGATTGTCTTGCTGCTGAGCGCGTTGCTCTCCTCGCTCGCGGCGGGCTGCGGCAATGACCCGTACCCGGACAGCGATCGCACGAAGAAGATTTTATACCTTCCTTTCGCAGAGGCGCCGAAGACGCTCGACCCCGCCGTCGCCTACGATACGCCGTCGCATCAGATCACCGCGAACGTGTTCGACACGTTGCTCGAGTATCACTACCTCGACCGCCCCTATCGCCTGATCCCGAACGTGGCCACGGAGGTGCCGCGCGCGGAGCCGCTCGCGGAAGACGGCGTGCGCTACCGCTTCGAGCTGCGCGACGATCTCTGGTTTCACGAGGACCCGTGCTTCTCGCTCGGGCCGGGCAGCCCGGCCACGCGCCGCGTCAGCGCGCACGACTACGAGTTCGAGCTCGAGCGCATCGCCGATCCCGAGGTGAATTCACCAGCGAACGAGCCCTTCTCGAACATCGCGGGCTTTAACGCCTTCACCAAGCGCTTGCAGGCGCTACGCGCCAAAGAGCCGGCGTTCAAGGCGCTGCGCAAACATGAACAATACCGCCGCGCGGGGGGCATCGCAGGCATCAAGGTGCTGGACGAGCGCCACCTCGAGATCTCACTCGAGCAGGCGTACCCGCAGATCCTCTATTGGTTTGCGATGCCGTTTTCCGCGCCGATGGCCTGGGAAGCCGTCGCGTATTACGATGGCCGTGACGGCCGCGCGCACCTCGCCGACCATCCCGTGGGTAGCGGCCCGTTCAGGCTCGCTCGCTATGAGAAGCAGTCGCGCATGGTGCTCGACCGCAACGAGAACTGGTACGGCTTGCGCCACCCGGAGTGGAAGGCGCCTGCCGCGACGTACCCAGAGCATGGTGAGCCGAGCGACGCCGCCGAGGGACACCTCGCGCCGAGCGCGGTGGGCCGCCCGGTGCCGTGGCTCGAGCGCATCGAGCTGCGCCGTGAAAAGGAGCCGATTCCCACCTTCAACAAGATGCTCCAGGGCTACTACGACACGACCGGCGTCATCCGTGAGAGCTTCGACAAGGTCATGCAGGGCGAGCATCTCTCGCCGGAGATGGCGCGGCTCGGCTTCCGGCTCGACAAGAGCGTCGTGGCCAGCATCTACTACATCGGGTTCAATATGTTGGACCCGGTGGTGGGCACGCCCGCTGGCGAGCGCGGTCGCAAGCTGCGCCAGGCGATGAGCCTGGTCATCGACGTCAACGAGTACCTGCGCATCTTCTTGAACGGTCGCGGAGTGCCCGCGCAATCGCCGGTGCCGCCCGGCTTGTTCGGCTACGAGGCGGACTACAAGAACCCCTACCGCGTCGTGGATCTCGAGCGCGCGCGACAGCTGCTCGCGGAGGCGGGTTACGCGGGCGGCCTCGATCCCGTGACGAAGCGTCCGCTGCACCTCTCTTTCGACACCATGGACGCCAGCGCGGACGGGCGCCTGCGCTACCAGTTCTTCGTCAACCAGTGGCGTCGGCTGGGGCTCGACGTGGAGATCTCCGCGACCACGTTCAACAAGTTCCAGGAGAAGGTCCAGAACGGCGCCTTCCAGCTCTTGATGTGGGCCTGGCTCGCGGACTACCCCGACGCAGAGAATTTCTTGTTCCTGCTGTGGTCGCCGATGGGGCGCACCAAGAACAACGGCCCCAACAGCTCGAACTTCTCGAACGCGGAGTTCGACCGTCTGTTCGTCGCGGCCAAGGCTCGCGAGGACGACGCAGAGAAGCTGGAGCTGATCCGCAAGATGCGCGCGATCCTGGAGGAGGAGCGACCCTGGATCGAGCTCTACCACATGGAAGAGTACAAGCTCGTGCAAGGCTGGCTCAAGAACGTGAAGGCTTCGGGGCTGAGCATGCCCGCCTACAAGTACTACGACATCGACGTCGCCGAGCGCGCGCAGCGCCGGCGCGAGTGGAACCGTCCCTTGCTCTGGCCGTTGTTCGCGCTGGCCTTCGCCGTCGTAGCGCTGGTGGCTCCCGGCGTTCGTACTTACCTGCGGGAGCGCCGCTGATGCTCGCTTACCTCGTGCGTCGTGTGGCTTACGGCTTTCTGGTCGTGATCGGCGTGTTGCTGGTGCTCTACGCGCTGTTCTTCCTCGTCACCAAGCCGGACGACATCGCGCGCCGCGCGCTGGGCGAGAAGGCGATGCCGGCGGCCATCGAGCAATGGAAGAAGAACCACGGCTACGATCGTCCGCTGTATCCCAAGGCGGGCGCGCTGACGGACAATCTGCTGGTCGAGCATTTCCGGCGCATGCTGACCTTCGATTTCGGGCGCAGCGACGCGGATGATTCTCCCATCATCGAGCGCATTCGCGCCGGGATGAAGCCGAGCCTGCTGCTCACGGCGCCGGCCTTCGCGATCGGCTTGGTGTTGTCGGTCGCGCTGTCGCTCATCGTCGCGCTGTTCCGCGAGACGTACATCGATCGCGCGGGGTTGATCTTGAGCGTGCTCGGCATGAGCATCCCCGCGCTGCTCTACATCATCGGCGGTCAGTTCGTGCTGGGCAAGCTGCTGCGCTGGTTCCCGATCTCCGGCTGGGACGCCGACGCTACGGTCGTGTTCCGCTTTTTGTGGCTGCCCGTCACCGTGGCCGTCATCGGCGGGCTCGGCCGCAGCGTGCGCTTCTACCGCACGGTGTTCGTGGAGGAGATTCACAAGGACTACGTGCGCACCGCCTGGGCCAAGGGCTGCGGTGAGGGGCGCGTGATGTCGCGCCACGTGCTGCGCAACGGGATGATCCCGATCCTGACCGACGTGGTGGTGGAGATTCCATTTCTGTTCACCGGCGCGCTGTTGACGGAGGCGTTCTTCGGCATCCCCGGGCTCGGCTCGCTCACCGTGGACGCCATCTTCGGCAACGATTTCTCGACGCTGCGCACGGTGGTGTACATCGGCTCGCTGCTCTTCATCTTGGGTCAAATCCTGACGGACGTCGGCTACACCTTGGTCGATCCGCGCGTCCGCTTCGATTGATTGGCTCCGATCATGCAGTCTCACGTCGTCTCGAACCTCGTCGTCGTCGCCCTGCTGCTGCTGGCCATCGGCGCCGGCGTCGTCGTGTACCGCAGCGCGCTATGGCGCCAGGCGCTGCGCGAGCTCGTGCGGCGCAGGCCCATCGCCGTCGCCGTGCTCGGCCTGTACACGCTGGTCGCGCTGGCCGACTCGATCGCTTGGACCGGCTCGAATGACAAAAGCTCGGACACGGTGCTGCTCAACCAGCCGCGCACGCTGATCGATCGCGCCTTCGCCGGCAGCGAGGAGCGCAGCTACTCAGCCCCGTTCGCCAGTGAGCAATTTTATGGCAAGCAGCCGCTGCGGCACCCGCGCAGCCACTGGCTCGGCACGGATATCCTGGGCCGTGACGTGGTGTACGTGACGCTGAAGGGCGCGCGCGTCGCGCTGCTGATCGGCGGGTTCACCAGCCTGATCGCGATCCCTATCGCGTTACTCTTCGGGGTGATGGCCGGTTACTTCGGGCGCTGGCTGGACGACGCGGTGTTCTTCATCATGAGCGTGCTGGCCTCGATCCCCAGCATCCTGCTGCTGGTCGCGCTGATCATGGTGCTGCCGCGCGGCACGCTCTCAGTGTGCATCGCGCTGGGCGTGACCGGCTGGGTGGCGTTTTGCCGGCTCGCGCGCGGCGAGACGCTGAAGCTGCGCGAGCTCGACTACGTGCTGGCCGCGCGCGCGCTCGGCGTCTCCGAGCTGCGCATCATCTGGCGTCACGTGCTTCCCAATTTGATGCACCTGGTGATCATCACCTTCGTGCTGATGTTTTCGGGGCAGGTCATCTCCGAGGCGGTGCTGTCCTGGCTCGGCATCGGCGTGGAGGGTAGCTGGGGCCAGATGATCGCCCAGGCCAAGAACGAGCTCTCGCGCGAGCCGCTGATCTGGTGGAACCTCAGCGCGGCCGGCGCGGCGCTGTTCGGCGTGCTGCTCTCCGTCAATTTCATCGGCGACGCCGTGCGGGACATCCTGGATCCGCGCACGCTGAGGGAGCAGGAGTGAGCGCGCTGCTCGAGGTCGAGTCGCTGACC
This sequence comes from uncultured Sorangium sp., assembly GCA_966250485.1. Lineage (GTDB taxonomy): Bacteria > Myxococcota_A > Polyangia > Polyangiales > Polyangiaceae > PMG-095. The sequence goes on from CBINHN010000014.1 coordinate 6,391, forward strand.
ACCAGCTTCCCGGCTGGCGCGCGGCGCGCGCCGGTCGTCGACGCGGTGAGCTTCTCGCTGCAAAAGAGCGAGGTCGTGGCGTTGGTGGGTGAGTCGGGCTGCGGCAAATCGCAGACCGCGCTCTCCATCTTGCGCTTGGTGCCCAAGCCGGGTCGTATCGACGGCGGCGTGGTGCGCCTGGCGGGCGAGACGATCAGCACCCTGTCGGTGAGCGAGATGCGGCAGGTGCGCGGTCAGCGCATCTCGATGATTTTTCAAGAGCCCATGACGAGCCTGAACCCCGTGCTCAAGGTGGGGGACCAGGTCAGCGAGGCCATCTTGTTGCACGAGCGGGTGAGCCGGCGCGCGGCGCGCGGACGCGTGCTGGAGCTGTTCAAGCGCGTCGGTATCCCCGACCCTGCGGCGCGGCTAGAGACGTATCCGCATCAGCTCTCCGGCGGCCTCAAGCAGCGCGTCATGATCGCCATGGCGCTCTCCACGCGGCCGCAGGTGCTGATCGCCGACGAGCCGACCACGGCGCTGGACGTCACCATCCAAGCCCAAATCCTGGAGCTCTTGCGCGAGCTGTCCCGCGACTACGAGACCGCCATTCTGCTCATTACGCACGATCTGGGCGTGGTGAACGAGCTCGCTGATCGCATCATGGTGATGTACGCGGGGCGCATCGTGGAGCAGGGCACACGCCAAGACGTGCTGGGCCGCGCGCGTCACCCGTATACGCTCGGGCTGCTGTCTTCCATGCCCGCGCGCGCGCGCCGCGGCGAGCGCCTCGCCGAAATCGCCGGCGTCGTGCCGCCGCTCGCGACCTGGCCGCCGGGCTGCCGTTTCTGTACGCGTTGCCCGCGCGTGCTGGACGTGTGTTGTGACGTGTGGCCGGAGGCGCTGGCGCTCGAGGGTGAGCACCGCGTGCATTGCCACGCCGTAGCCAAGGATCTCGGTCGATGACGCAGTCAGCGACGGCAGCCGAGCCGCTACTGCGCGTCAAAGGGCTCTCGACTTGGTTTCCGATCCGAAGCGGGCTGCTGCGCAAGGTGAGCGGCTACGTGCGCGCGGTGGACGGCGTGGATTTGACGGTGCGCCGCGGCACCACGCACGCGCTGGTGGGGGAGTCCGGCTGCGGCAAGACCACCGTCGGGCGCTCCATCCTGCGCTTGATCGAGCCCACGGCGGGCTCGGTGGAGTTCAAGGGTCAGGATTGGTTGCAGGTCAGCCCCGAGGCGCTCCGCCCGCTGCGTCGCTACGCGCAGATGATCTTCCAGGACCCGATGACCTCGCTCGATCCGCGCTTTCGCGTGCGCGAGATCCTGACCGAGGGCATGGAATCGTTCGGCATCGGGCGCAACGACGCGGAGCGCACCGAGCGTGTCCGTGAGCTGCTCACGAAGGTGAAGCTGGAGCCCGATCACATGTGGCGCTTCCCGCACGAGTTCTCCGGCGGGCAGCGCCAGCGCCTGGGGCTCGCTCGCGCGCTCTCGGTCGAGCCCGAGCTCATCATTTGCGACGAGGCGGTCTCGGCGCTCGACGTCTCGATCCAGGCACAGATGCTGAACCTCTTGAGCGACCTGCAGCAGGAGCTCGGGCTCACCTATCTCTTCATCACGCACGACCTGTCGGTGGTGCGCTATCTCGCGGACGAGGTGAGCGTCATGTATTTGGGCCGGGTCGTGGAGCAGGCGCCCACCGAGGCGCTGTTTCAGGCGCCGCAGCACCCCTACACCGAGGGGCTGTTGGCCGCCGTGCCCTCCGCGGATCCGGAGCGGCGCAGCGTGCACGTCAAGGTGTTGGGCGACGTTCCGTCTCCTGCGCGGCCGCCGAGCGGGTGTCGCTTTCACACGCGCTGCCCCAAGGTGTTCGCGCGCTGTCCGACGGCAGAGCCGGAGCTCTATCAGCTCGGCGGGGGGCGCGGCAGCCGCTGCTTCCTGTGCGAGGCGGCCGCCGCGGCGCACGCTCAATCGTCGCTGTAGCGCCGGCGAACCTCGAGGCATTCGGGCAGCACCTCGAGCAGCGCGCTCACTACGCGCGGCTCGAAGTGGCGGCCGCGCTCGGCCTTCATGTGCGCGATGGTGTCCTCGGTCGACCACGCGCGTTTATAGGGGCGGTTCGAGAGCAGCGCGTCGAACACGTCCGCGACGGCGACGATGCGCGCAACTTCGGGCACCGCTTCGCCTTTGAGGTTCCTGGGGTAGCCGTTGCCGTCCCAGCGCTCGTGATGCGCCAGCGCGACGGCGTGCGCCGTGCGCAGCAGCTCCGAGGGGTGATCGCCGATGATCTCGGCGCCGATCAGCGTGTGGCGCTTCATGATCTCCCACTCGTCGGCGTCCAGCTTGCCGGGCTTCAGCAAGATGCGATCGGGGATGCCGATCTTGCCGATGTCGTGCATCGGCGCGGCTTGCAGCACGAGCTCCGCCAGCGCGTCGCCTAAGCCGAGCCGCAGCGTCAAGAGGCGCGCGATGTGGCTCATGCGCAGCACGTGCATGCCCGTCTCGTTGTCGCGGTACTCCGCGGCGCGGCCGAGGCGCTGAATGATCTGCAGCCGAGTCTCGACGAGCTCGGCGGTGCGCTCGGAGACCAGCGCCTCGAGCGACGTGCTCTGACGTCTGAGCGCGACGTGGGTCTTGACGCGCGAGCGCACCAGCGCCGGCACGAACGGCTTGGTCACGTAGTCCACGGCGCCGAGCTCGAGGCCGCGCGCTTCGCTGTCCGGATCGGACAGCGTCGTGACGAAGATCACCGGGATGCCGGCGGTGCTCGTCTTGAGCTTCAGCCGACGGCACACCTCGTAGCCATCCATGTCCGGCATCATGACGTCCAGCAGGATCAGGTCCGGCGGCGAGCTCTCCGCGATTTCGAGCGCCAGGCCGCCGTGGATCGCGGCCTTGACGCGATAGTCGGCGCCGAGCACCCCGCGTAGCACGTCGATGCTCTCCGGTGCGTCGTCCACGATGAGGATCGCGGGCTTCGAGCTAGCGGTCATGATTCAGCCATCTCCAGGGACGCGTACGCTGTCTCTGCGACGCGGAAACAATGAGCGCTCGAAGCCGAGCGCGCGCGCGAGCCCGCACAGCTCGTCGCGCGCCTGCTCGAAATCGTAGGCGTCGATGCTGCTGGCCAGGCGCTGCACGTGGTCGTAACCCGGGGAGCCCTCGCTGACGGCCAGGCGCAGATGGCGCACGACCTCCACCGCGGCGGTGTCGTGGTCGACCAGCAAGCGATGCAGCCGACCGATCAGGGCGCGCAGCTCCGCGCTCGAGGTGGTGGTGACGCCGAAGCGGCGAGGCGCGGTCGCATCGAGGGTGGCGGCGATGCCGGCCAGGGCCTCGGCGTGGGCGAGCTCGAAATCAGCGACCAGCTGCGCGTCGAGCTGCTGCTCGCGGCGCGCCACCATCTCTAGCGCTTGCGTCAAACGGTGCAGCTGCGTCGCGCCGACGTTGGCCGCAGCCGAGCTCAGGGTGTGCACGATGCGGATCGCGGTCTCCATGTCGCGCTCGCCGACGGCTCGCTTGAGCTCCTCCGCGGCCTGCGCGTGGCTCACCAGGAAGCGCTGCAGCAAGCGCCGGAAGGTGTCGAGATCGCCGTCCAGCCGCGTCAGCGCGAGCTGCGCGTCGATCGGCAGGCGCACGGCGCGCATCAGCGCGCTGATCGAGGCCGACGCGGGCTTGGCGGCCGCCTCGGGTTGCGGCCGAGCTCCGAGCGCGCGCTCGATGCTGGCCAGGATTTCTTCTGCTTCGATCGGGGTAGCGAGCAGCGTGTTCATGCCGGCGGCCAGGCAGCGCTCGCGGTCGGCCAGGCTACCGCTGGCGGTGACGCCGAGCACCGGCGTGTTGGCGTGACCTTGCTCTCGCCGGATGGCCTGCGTCGCTTCACAGCCGTCGAGCAGCGGCAAATGCAGATCCATCAAAATGACGTCGAACGACTCGCGCGTGGCGCGCTCCACGGCTTGCACGCCATTGACGGCGACCTCGACCTTGGCGCCCGAGAGCTCCAGGATTTCGCGCGCTAGGTCGCGTCCCACGGGATCGTCCTGCACCACCAGCACCTTGCGCCCAGCCAGGCGCGTGGGGGCGATCGCCGGCCCGTAGCTGGGCGGCCAGGAGCTCTGCTGGAGCTTTCGCGCCCGCGCGATGGCGCGCAACAAGCTCGCGGTCGGCACCGGCTTGGTGAGCACGGCGCTGGCGCCGTAGCGCGCGAAGCTCGCGCCCAGCCATAGATCGGAGTTGGCGCTGCTGAGCAGCACGCAGGGCAGCGCCGAGTCGGTCTCCTTGCTGATGCGCTCGATCAGGCGCAGGCCGTCGACGCCGGGCAGCGACTGGTCGACCAGCGCCACGGCGAAGGGTCGTTGTTGCGCCCGCGCTTCACGCGTGCAAGCCAGCGCGGCGTCGGCGTCGTTGGCGACGACGGGCTCGAAGCCGTGCGCCAGCAGCGCGCGTGAGAGCGCCGCGGCCTGCGCGGCGTTGTCTTCGACCAGGAGCACGCGCACGTGCTCGCTCGCGGCGGGCAGCACGCTGCGCGCGAGCGGCGCGCCGAAGCTCGCCATGAAGCTGAACGTGCTGCCGCGGCCCGGCGCGCTGTCGACCATCAGCTCGCCGCCCATCATGCTGACCAGTCGCTTGCAGATCGAGAGGCCCAGCCCCGTTCCGCCGTAGCGCCGCGTCGTCGAGCTGTCCGCCTGAGTGAAGGGGCGGAACACGCGCCGCAGCTGCTCCTCGGTCATACCGATGCCGCTGTCACGCACCGCGAAATGCAAGGCCACCAGCTGCGCCGTCGTCGTCGGCATCATCGAGATGCTGAGCACGACCTCGCCCTTGGCGGAGAACTTGATGGCGTTGCTGAGCAGGTTCGAGAGCACCTGCGACAGCCGCAGCGGATCGCCCAGCAACGAGCGCGGCAGATCCGGCGCAGCGTCGATGACCAGCTCGAGGCCCTTCTTGGCCGCGTCGAGCGCGTGGGTGCCAGCGAGCTGATCGAGCAGCTCTTCGACCTCGAAGCGCACGACCTCGAGCTCCATGCGCTGCGCCTCAATCTTGGAAAAGTCGAGGATGTCATCGACGACCTCCAGCAGGGCGCGCGATGACGCGCGGGCGCGGCTGAGATGATCGCGCTGCTGCCGCGTCAGGTTGGTGGTCAGGCACAGGTCGAGGTGGCCGCTGATCGCGGTCAGCGGCGTTCGCACCTCGTGTGACATCACCGCCAAAAATTCCGTCTTCGCCTGGCTGGCCTTCTCTGCCAGCTCGCGCGCTTGACGCAGCTCGTCCGCCTTGGCCAGCGCGTAGATGCCGCTGCTCAAGTGGCCGGCGATGTTCTCGAGCAACCAGGACGCGTCGAGATCCTGCGGCGCATCGAACACGACATAGCCCAGCGCGCGATCCGCGAACACCAGCGGATACACCAGCAGGTCCGGGTCGATCGAGGTCGGGGCGACCTTGCCGTGCAGCAAGTCGCCGGCGGCGAACACGAGCGTCTCTGGCTGCAATGAGCTGCGCGGGGGCGGCAGCGTTGCCGGCATCGAGCGCCATAGCTCAGCGGTGTCTTGCAGCAGCTCGCTGCGCTGCGGCGTCGCGGACTCATAGCGCGCCACCACGCTGGCGAGGCGTCGCTCCGAGCCGTCCACGAACAGACACACGCAGCAGTAGCGGATGCCTAGACCCGAGAGGCCGGCCTCGACGACGCGCGCGAGCCCGCCGCGGCTGCGCGTGCCGGCCAGCGCGCTGCCGAGCACGCGGACGGCGTTGGCTTGCTGCACGAGGTGCAAGCTGCGCAGCGAGTACGCGCGCGCGGCGGCGGAGGTGATCAACAGCCGCGCGGCGCTCAAGCGCTTACGATAGAGCGCGGCGTTGCCGGGCTCGCTGTCGCTGAAATGCTCGATCGCCTCCTCCAGCGGAGACAGCGCGTCTTCCCACACCGCCGGGCTCACCGCGGGCGCGCCCTCGCTGAGCATGTCGCGCTCGAAGTCACGCAGCGCCGAGCGCGAATGCGCCTCGCTCGTCGCCAGCAGCGTGCGCAGCATCGCGTCCAAGCCGAGCCCCTCGGCGCCGCGAGCCGCCGCGCGCTCCAGCCGCGCTTGGCACACCAGCGCGCGATCCTGCAGCGCTTGCGCGAGCGAGTCCGTTTGTAACGGACTCTGTGACAGCGCGACCGCGCGCTCGTCACAGCCGCACGATCTTCGGAACGTGGCCTCGGCGGGGATCACGAACGACTCCGCGCGGCGCGCCCCCGCGAGCTCTTGCCACAGCAACTCGAGCGCTTGTTCACCCATGCGCTCGACGGGCTGCGACACGGTGGTCAGCGGCGGGCTGTTGTTGCGGGCGTGATCGTCGTCGTCGAAGCCGACCACCGCCAGGTCCTCGGGCACGCGCAGCTGCCGAGCGACCAGCTCGCGGGTGGCGCCGACGGCCATTTGATCATTGGCCGCCACGACGGCGTCGATGTCCGCCGCGTTGACGCCGCGCTCGTCGAACAGCACGCGAATGGCGCCGGCGCCGGAGGCTTCCAGGAAGTTACCCGGCAGCACGAGCTCCTCACGCAGCGGAACGCCGAGCTCGGCGAGGACCGCGCGCACGACGCGCTCGCGGTCCTGGCTCTCTGGGTTGCTCTGGTTGCCGCGGATGAAGGCGATGCGGCGCCGCTGATGGACCTCTACCAAGTGGTTGAGCACCGCTCGCAGCCCGACCTCGCTGTCCACCACCAGGTTCGTGAAGCCGGGCAGCGGCCCGATGCTCACGATTGGGACGGCCAGCGTCTCACACAGCGCGCGTACGCCATCGATGCCCAGCGCGCTCGACAGCGCGTTGGACGCCACGATCAGCCCATCGACCGCGTCCGGCCCCGCCAACCGGAACAGGAACGAGCCGTCGAAGCTCGGTGTGTTCACGCTGCGGCCAAGGAAGCTGCCCTGAAAGCCGACCAGCCGCGCGCTCCGCTTGCGCGCGGCGCGACGCACCCCGTTGAACAGCCTCACTTGATATCGAGACAGCAGGCTATCAACGAGGAAGCCTATTCGAGGCGGACTGCGCAAATGGGTGCTTCCTCCAGCTGCCGTGTACGGCGCCGGCCTGAGTGGGTTAAGATGAGTGATCGCGCAAGCTCGCCCCTCTCGCTCCGACGGGAACGAGGCGGACGCTGCCGCGGCGGTGAGATAACCTCTGCTGTCGTGGTCAAGGTCATCGACATTCCGCACACGGGATCGGCCCAGCCGATCGAGCTCAGCGAGCTCGCTCTACCTCCCGCTGGCACCCTGCGCTGGATCGATATCGAGGGCCCCACGCCCGAGGTTTTGTGGCCGCTCAAGGACGCCTTCGGTCTGCACCCGCTGGCGATCGAGGACTGCCTCACGTTCGATCAGCGCCCGAAGCTCGAGGAGTACCCCGGACACCTCTTCATCGTCATTCACGAGCTCGGGCTGAAGGACCTGGAGCTCGAGAGCCGAGAGGTCCACGCCTTCGTCGGCGAGCGCTTCTTGATCACCGTGCACGAGCGCGGCTGCCGCAATATCGAGGCGCTCGCCACGCGTGTGCTCGGCGACGAGACGCTGCAAGAGCGGGGCGTCGGCTTCATCTACTACCTCTTGGCGGACGGCATCGCGAGCCAGAACATCTCCATCTTGGACGAGCTCGCGGAGAGCATCGACGACGTGGAGGACCGCATGCTCGCCTGCGCCAACGCGAGCGTGCTGTCCACGGTGCTACAGCTCAAGCGCGCGCTGGGCGCGGCGCGGCGCACGCTGTCACCCCAGCGCGACCTGTTTTCGGCGCTCGCGCGCGTCGAGTCACGGCTCGTCAACGAGCGCACCAGGTTCTATTTTCGCGATGTCTACGACACGCTCGCGCGCGCCGCGGAGACCATCGAAGTCAGTCGCGACCTGTTGAGTAACATCTTAGACGCCTATTTTTCGCAGGTCTCGCAGCGCACGAACGAGATCATGAAGAGCCTCACGCTGCTCAGCGCGGTGTTTCTGCCGCTGACCTTCGTGACCGGCTTCTTCGGCCAGAATTTCGCGGATCTGCCGTTCCATTCGCCGGCGTTGATGTGGACGGCGCTGGCCATCTGTCTGTTGCTGCCGCCGTTGATGCTGCTCTGGTTCCGCAGCCGCAAATGGCTGTAGCGGCGCCGCGCGCGCGGCGCCACGAGCGCGACTATTGCGTCGGATAAGCGAGCGCCGGGCTGCCCGCGATCCGAATGCTGTGCCAGCCGGGTAGCGGCTCCGGGACTTGAATCGAGTACGCGTCGATGTCGGAGACCCGCGTGCGGTACACTTCGACGACGGCGATGACCTGACCCGCCGCGTCCAACACCTCTGCCGGCTCGGGCGCGCCGCTGGGCACGGAGGGCTCGCTGATGGGAATGCCCCAGCGCACCCCGCGATCATCGAGCAGCAGCACGCGCCAGGGTTGTACCTCCGCGGTCTCGAACAGCTCGTCGCTGCCCGCGCCGTTGAGCGCCGCGACGCGCTTGATCAGCGCCTTGTACGTATAGTCGCTGATCCACACGCTGTCGCAGTAGCCCATAATGTCCGTGCGCGTGGGCGGCAGCAGGGACATCGAACGGTTGTCCCAGCCGTATACGCCGATCTTCCCTCCGCTGTACGGATAGTTCGGGTCCACCCCCGAGATGCTGGCGCCGCGCGGCACGCACGGCGAATGATCGCGGCCGTGATTGTGACCCACCTCGTGAGCCATGGTGTTGGCCGAGGTCGCGTCGGCGTAGGCGAGGCCGAGCGCCGCGCGCTGCGAGCCTTGCTGGCTCGCGCTGCCCTGATTCACGACGAAGCCGATGCCCGCGGTGCAGCCATTCCCGCAGTACTCACGCAGCGTGGCGGCCGGCTTCAGCAGCCCGTAGTAGTAGACGTCGTTGGCCGGCGCTTCGCTGCGGCGTTGCGAGCGCACTTGGTCGAGCATGCCGTTCCAGTCCTTGGCGTCGCTCACGTTCAGCGCGGTGCCGACGGTGAGGTCGATCGCCGAGATCGGGTACATGGCGAGGAACGCGGCTTTGTAAATGGCTAGCGCGTTCTCGCTCGTATCCGGCGACAGGCCGTTGGCCTTGAGCGGGAGGACCTTGATCTTGAGCGTGCCCGTCGTGCGCGCGTCGAGCGCGACCGCATCTTCACTGGGGAAGCGCGGGGACTGCATGGCGCCGCTGCCGGTCCCACACTCCACGAGCTCCACCTGATACTTGGTCTCCGCGGTCACCTTTTCCTTCGGCACCGTGACCTGGAAGGTCGTATCCAGGCTCGCAGGATCCGAGTCTTTCGACGGCGTCTTCTTGCTCGAGAACATGTCCACGGTGCCGCCGTTGTCGACGAACACGCGCGCGGAGATGGGGCGCGGTGACCAGCCGCTGCCGAGCGTCACGAAGAGGCGAAATACGGTGTCCCGTCCTGCGATGACGTCCGCGTTGCGCGCGCTGGCGGCGACCTCGGTGCCGCCCTTCATCAACGGAACCTCTACCGTTTGGTACGCGGCGATGTCGGTGAGCGTGATGTTCTGGGCTAGGCCGGCGCAGCCGTCCGCGCCCATGGCGCCGCCCTTGCTCGCGACGCAAACGCCCGCGGTGCAGGCTTGCCCAATGGCGCACTTCGTGTCGCACGCGCCGCAGTTGACCGGGTCGAGCATCAGGTCGACGCAGCTGCCGGCGCACGCTGCTTTGCCCTCGCCGCAGCTGCACTGTCCGGCACGACAGCTCATCCCGCTCGCGCACGCGGTACCGCACGCGCCGCAGTTTTGAGAATCACTCTGCACGTCGACGCATTTGCCGTTGCAGGTGCTCTGCCCCATCGCGCAACCGCACACGCCTGCGGTGCAGGTGCTGCCCGGAGCGCACGCGTTGGTACAGCTCCCGCAATGATTGGGGTCGCTCTGCGTGTTCACGCAAGCGCCGGAGCACTGCACCTGTCCAGGTTGCGTGCAGCCGCTGGCGCCCGCCGCGATGGCTGTGGAGCCGCCGCTGCCCAGCCCACCGCTGCCGCTGCCGCTCAGCGGCCCGGCGTTTCCGGCATTTCCGCCGCTCCCCGGGCTGACCGGCGCTCCGCCCGTTGCGCCTTGGCCCATCGAAATCCCCGATGCGCCGGCTTGCGGCTCACCGGCTCCGCCCGTACCGCCAATTGGTGGGGGCTCGACGATTTCGCTCGAGCAACCGAGCAAAAACACCAAACCCCAGCCCTGCGCGAGGATTCGACGTACCATGAGTCGGAAGAAGATAACACCGCGTCGTCGCCAGCGCATCAGCGCGTAAACGAGCGCTGGTGTTTTGATGTGCGCGCGTCGCGCGCAGTACGTCATCGAACATCGAGCATGGAAATATGGAGTGACGCTCGAGACTCTTCGTTCGTGACGATCGCGTTAACCGGCGCGGGCTTGCAATAAACGCGAGGTTGTACGCTGGGGGAGCGCCTGCGCACGCCAGCCCCCAAGCAGCCGCGCTCATGGCTCGCTGTGGGACGGCTGCGCGCCGCCTATGTTCGCGCGCTCAGCGCGCGAAAGCTACGCGGAGTCTGTCCGGTGCTGCGCCGGAACGCTTGCGCGAATGCGCTTTGCGACTGAAACCCGATCGCGAGCGCCACGTCGAGCAGCGGCTCGTCCGTCGCGGCCAGGAGCTCCATGGCGCGCTGCATGCGCGCGAGGTTCACGAAGCCGCGAAACGACAAGCCCGTCTCCGCCAGCAGATAGCGGCGCAGCGTGCGCGTCGTCGCGCGCGCGTGGCGAGCGGCGCGCGCGAGCGATGCGCGCGGCAAATCCGCGAGCACGGCTTGCATGGCGCGCGCCGTGAGCGCCGAGCGCGCGCGCGGCAGCTCGTACGCCGAGCGCGCGCGCAGCGCGCTGGCGATCACGAGCAGGAGCGCGCGGAAGAAGACGTCTGCGTCGGGATCGCGCGCCTCGCGCGCAGAGAGCGGCCAGCGCCGCGCGTAGAGCAGCATCTCACGCACGAGCGCCGGCGCGTCGAACACACGCACTCCATCGCTCGGCAGCTTGGGCGCGCGCTCGAAATAGATGGAAAGCAGGCGAGCGCCGTTGGCGTCCGTCGCGTGCGGGATCCCCGCTGGGATCCAGGCGGCGCGCTGCGGCGGGAGCAGGAACAGCGACGCCGCCGACTCCAGCCGCGCGACTCCGCTCATCGCGTACAGCAGCTGATGGCGGCGATGCGCGTGAAAGTCGTAGGCGATCCGCTGCTTGTCGTCCTCGAAGGCGAACGCGAAGCTGTGCGCCGCGTCGAGGCCGAGCGCCGCCAGGCGCGCGCGCGTTTCGTGCTTCGAGAGCCGCCGGCTCGAGTTGGCCATTGCGAGACAATTATTGTCCCTTTAGCGTGAGACGGCCAGCGCGACGCGACCTACATTTGCGCGGCGATGTCGAACACGGACCAGCACCAACGGCTCATCCAAGATCAGTTTTCTCGTCAGGCCGCCACGTTTGGCGGCGTCGCGTCTCACTCCGCCGCCTCGTCGCTCGAGGCGCTGCTCGCGCTGTGCCGCCCCGGCGCTGGCGATCAGGCCCTCGATCTCGCGTGCGGCCCTGGCATCGTCACCTGCGCGCTAGCGCCGCACGTGGCCAGCATCCGCGGACAAGACGTCGTGCCGGCCATGCTCACGCGCGCCGCCGAGCGCGCGAGCGAGCTCGGGCTCTCCAACGTCGCTTGGGATCAGGGAGACTCCAGCGCGCTGCCTTACGCGGACGAGTCCTTCGATCTGGTCGTCACGCGCTTCAGCTTTCATCACCTGCTCGAGCCGCTCGCGACGCTGCGCGAGATGCGGCGCGTCTGCCGTCGCGGCGGTCGCGTGGTCGTGGCGGACGTGGCGCCGAGCGTGCAGACGAACGCCGCCTACGACGAGATTGAGCGCATTCGCGATCCTTCGCACACGCACGCGCTCAACGAACCCGAGTTTCTCGCGCTGTTCGCCGCTGCTCGCTTGCCGATCATGGGCACGCAGCGGCATTGGCTCGGCATGTCGCTCGAGACGCAGCTCGCCGCGTCGTTTCCGGAGCCGGGCGGCGCCGAGCGTCTGCGGCAGCGCTTCCGCGCCGATCTCGGCGTCAACGCCCTGGGCGTGAACGCGCGCGAGGAGGAAGGGGAGCTCCGCTTCTCGTACCCCGTGCTGATCCTCGCGGCTGAGAAGAGGGAGTGAGCTACTCCGGCTCGACCAGCGCCGAGAGCTTCTGCTGCGCCGCTGCGGCGGCTGCCTCGGCGCTCTCGAGCTCGCGCTTGGCCGCGGCGAGCTCCTGCTCGCAGCGCGCCACTCGCTCGGCGCGGCGCGCGACGTCGCGCTGAGCGGCCTCGAGCTCCGCGGAGCGGCGCGCGCGCTCTGCGCGAAAGCGCGCGAGCTCCTCGGCTTTTCGCCGCCGCTCCGCCTCTGCCGCGCGCTCGGCTTCGCGCCGCCGCTGCGCCTCGCGCTGCTCCGCTTCACGTCGTTCTCGCTGCTCGTCCGCGCTTGGCTTGCCCGCTGCGCGCTTGCTGCTCTCGCCCTTTGTGGGGAGCGTGGGCTCCTTCGCCGCGTGCGGCTTGGCTGCCGGCTCTGGCAGCGCCGCACCATCCAGCGCCCCGAAGCCGAGCGGCTCCCGATCCGCCGCGAGCGCACCCGGTGTATCGGGTTCGAAGCTGCCGGCTGCGGCCAGCGCCGAGAGCGTGGTGGTCACGCGCCGCAGCACGGCATCCGGCGCTCCATGTCCGGCTTCTTCGATGAACGCCGCAGCGCGCTGCCATAGCTTGGAGAGCACCTGTCGATGAGCGCCCAGCGCGTCGAGCTCACCGCGGCGCACTCGCTCGGCCGTGGTGAGCAGCTCCTCGAAGTGTTCGCGCTCTCGCCACCAGAGCTGATTGACGGCCCACGCCGAGATGGTGGGCCGCGTGAGCTTCAGCAAGCGCGCGGCGCCGTCCTTGTCCCCGGCGGCCTTCAGCTCTCCCGCCAGCCGCTTGCGTTCGGCGACGAAGGCGTCGACACCGGCCTGATACAGCGCTCCCACGGCATCGTCATACTTCAGCGCCATGGCTGCCCACTCTAGCCCAATGGCGTGCGCGAGAGCAGCGCGCGGCGCGCACCTGTTTGCTGCGGCCGGCCGAGCCTCAGCCGCGAGTGAGCGTGAGCCGTGAGCGCGCCGAGCGTGCGCCCGAGCGCTGATCGTCGCGCTTGCGGCCGGGCAAGCGCACTCCAACCCAGCTCCCGCCGTCCGCGGAGTTGGCGAGCCCAATGCTGCCGCCGTGCGCCTCCGCGATCTCGCGGCACAGCGCGAGGCCCATCCCGCTGCCTCGCTCCTTCGTGGTGTAGAGCGGCAGCAGCGCCGAGCGCAGCGCCTCATCGCTGAAGCCCGGGCCGCGATCGCGCACGCGCAGATCCGTCTCGCCGCTGGCGTCCACCTTGACGATGATCTCCACGTCTTCCGGCGCGCTGCCCGCTTCGATCGCGTTCTTGATCAAATTGATCACCAGCTGCTCGAGCTGCACTGGATCGAAATAGCCGGGCTCTGCGGGGGCTTCGGGCAAGCGCACGCCGGGGTGCAGCTCCGCGATTTGTCGCAGGAACGGCTCCCACTCCACGCGGCGCGGACGAGGCTGCGGCAAGCGCGCGAGCGTCGCATAGCCCTCCAGGAAGCTCGCCAGGTGTCGTGTGCGCTCTTCGATGGTGTCGAACACGCGCCCGAGCTTCACGCCCGCTTCCGAGCCCTGCGCGATCTTGCGCGCGGAGTGCACCAGTGAGCTCACGGGAGCGAGCGAGTTGTTCACCTCGTGGCTGATGACGCGGATGACGTGCTTCAACACGTCCACCTCGCGTCGCGAGATCTCGCGGGTGAGGTGCTTGACGATCAGCAGCGTGTGGAGCTCACCCTCCAGGAAGAAATTGCGGCGGCTGACGTGGAACGTCTCACGCTGGCCTTCGACCTCGATGTTGAACAGGCGATCCGACTCACCGAGCAACGCTTCGCGCAGCGGCGGCGGCGCGTCCGCCATCAAGCGCAGGAAATTCTGGCTCTCGGGCGATTTGCCCTCGAAGAAGAGCTCGCGGGCGGTGGGGTTCGCGTAGCGGATGGTGCCCGCGTCGCTGAAGAAGATGACCGCGTCCGGGTTCGAGTCTGCGATCGCGGAGACCACACGCTCCGGCGGCCCGCCCGCCCCTTCTGCCGGACTCCGCGGCGCGCTCTCCGGCGCGCGGTTGCTCTGGTTCCACACGGCGAGCGCGATCGCCAGCAGCAGGCCCGCGCCGAACGCAGTGGCCCAGTCGCGGCCAGTGCTCACCGTGAATGCGGTGCCAGAGGCCGCGAACAGCGTGGCGCCGAGGACGCGCAGCATGAGCCTTCTCTTCTCCGGAGCGATCGCCGTCACGCGGCGCAGGATACGCTGGGGAAAGTGGGGGTTTCCATCTCGCCGCGCCGCGAAGCAGGGAATGGGCCAACGGCCGGCAGCGTAAAAGGCTCGGCAATTCCTACTAGCGACGACTGTCCGTCAGCGGACGATCGTCCGCCAACGGACAAGTGTCCGCACAAATCCGACAGCGATGTCGGCTACGCGCTTCAGCGCCTAGCTCTACGGTCGCGCTGCGGTTTTCGCGAAGTCGTTGGGCAGCTCGGCCTCGCTGGGCGAGCCTGGCATGGGTCGTGAAACCCAGCGTCGTCAACCCGAGGAGGTGTCCGTGCATGAAGGTCGCGCTACTCGCTGCGCTGGGCAGGCTTCGCTGGGAGTCGCGTGCGACCACTCCCTGGAGTGATTTGATGCGGCGCCCGTCGCTCGAGGACGGCAGTCGCGGCCGGCGCGTGGCGCTGGCCACGTTGATCGGGAGCGGGAGCCGCGCTGCGAAAACCAGCGGCTTCCACGCTAAACCATTGATTTGACGTGCACCCCGGGCGGCGAGCCATCACGCTAGCCACGCCCGAGGACCCCCCAAATGGAGATGCCTAGAAAGGCGCGGATATGCTGAAGGTGCTCATCGTCGACGACCAGGAGGCAGTGCGGACGGCGCTGCAGGTATTGCTGGACGTGAACGACGTTCCCACCGTCGTGGCCGCGCGTCCGGAAGAGGCCCTGCGCATCGTGCGCACGGATGACGTCGGCGCTGTCATTCAGGACATGAACTTCGGCGCCGGAACGACCTCGGGCCAAGAGGGGATCCAGCTCTTTCGTGAGATTCACGCGCTCGATCCGGACCTGCCCGTGATCTTGATTACGGCCTGGACCTCGCTCGAGACGGCCGTCGAGCTCGTCAAGGAGGGCGCGGCCGACTACGTCGCCAAGCCGTGGGACGACGACAAGCTGGTCAACACCGTGCAGAACCTGCTGCGCTTGCGCGCCGCGCGCCAAGAGAACGCGCGCCTGCGTGGCCAGGACGCGCGCCTGCGCAGCGAGCTCGGCGGTCGCTACGATCTTTGTGGGCTGGTCTATCAGAGCCGCGCCATGCACGACTGCGTCTCGCTCGCCGTTCATGTGGCGGGCTCGGACGTGCCGGTGCTGATCACGGGACCGAACGGCTCGGGCAAAGAGAAGCTGGCGGAGATCGTGCAGCGCAACTCGCGGCGCCGCGACAAGCCGTTCGTGCGCGTCAACGCTGGCGGCCTGCCCGAGCAACTGCTCGAAGCCGAGCTCTTCGGCGCCGAAGCCGGCGCCTTCACTGGCGCCACCAAGCTGCGCGTCGGGCGCTTCGAAGCAGCCCAGGGAGGCACGCTGTTTTTGGACGAGATCGGGAATCTCTCCGCGTCCGGCCAAATGCGGCTCTTGCGCGTGTTGCAGACCGGCGAATACGAGCGACTGGGGAGCAGCACCACGCGCAAGGCGGACGTGCGCATCATCAGCGCCACGAACGCCGACATCCAGGCTGAGATCGCGGCCGGCCGCTTCCGCGAAGACCTTTATTTTCGCTTGAATGTGATCGAGCTGGCGCTGCCGTCGCTGTCCGAGCGCAGCGAGGACGTCGCGCCGCTGGCGCGTCACTTCATGCAGGTGCACAGCGAAGGAAAGCCGCTGCCCGTCCTCGATGAGCGCGCGCTCGCGGCGCTCGAACAATACGAGTGGCCCGGCAACGTGCGCGAGCTCGAGAATCGGATTCAGCGCGCGCTGCTCGTTTCGCGAGATGGTCGCATCACGCCGAAGGATTTGGGGCTCGAAGGCACGACCAACGCGCCTGCTGCCCGCGCGACGAGTCCAGCGCGAGAGGTCAGCGAAGACAGCGGCCCGCTCGGCGAAGAACGCCGTCAGCTGGAGAGCGCGCTGATGCGCGCGCATGGCGTGGTCTCGCGCGCCGCGGCCGAGCTGGGCGTGAGCCGGCAGGCGCTTTACCGGCGCATGGAGCGTCTCGGCATCGAGCTCGAGCGCCGCCCGAAACAAATGTAGAGCAAGCTCAGCCTTCGAAGTCAGTCCCGTGCCGCCCAGTGCATCCCAACCCTACACTGCTCCGGGAGCCGCTCAGGCCGGCCCGACGTTGGCGTCGGCAGCACCCCAGGCGGGCCCCACGCTGGCGTCCGCGCAGGCTCCGGGCGCCGCGACGGCCGTGTTGCCGGGCGCTGCGCCGCCGGCGGGTTCACTGACGCTAGCGTTGCCGTTCGGCGACACTCCGCTCGACAGCGAGGCTGGCCGCGGCTTTTTGCAGGAACGAGTCGCGCTGTTCGCTCGCATCATCACGCTGCTCGGCGCCTTCGGCTTGATCGCCTACGAGCTGACGCTGATCGGGCTGCCCGGTTACGATTTCGTAGCGTTGCATCGCAAGAGCGGCACGTTGTATCAGCTCGCGGCCATCCTCTTGCCGGTCACCGTGTGGTGGCTGACGACGCGCTTTCGCTTCTCGTTGAAGGCGCTGCTCGCCCTCGACGCGGGCGGCACGCTGCTGGCGCTCACCGCGTACGCCGCCATGCAGACCGTCGGCGCGCGCTACAACCCGCAGCGTGTGGATCTCGTGATGATGCTCATCACGACCTGTATGATCTGCTTGCGCGCGGTGGTCATCCCGAGCGCCGCGCTGCCCACGCTGCTCGTTGGTGTTCTGGGCTGCGTGCCCGGCTTGGTGCTCGCTTACATTTATGGTCCCGAGCTGATCGTATTCGGAGAGCACGCGCCGCGCACCGTCGCGATCGGTCTGGCCGCGCTGTGGAGCGTGATCGGCATCGCCATCAGCTGCGTGACCTCGCAGGTCATCTATGGCCTGCGCCGCAAGGTCGCGCAGGCCGAGCGCCTCGGTCAGTACTCGCTGGAAGAGAAGATCGGGGAGGGCGGCATGGGCGCCGTGTACCGCGCGCGCCACGCGCTCTTGCGCCGGCCGACCGCGATCAAGCTGGTGTTACCGGAGCGCGCTGGGCCGGAAATTCTGGCGCGCTTCGAGCGGGAGGTGCAGCTCACCGCGAGCCTCGCGCACCCCAACACCGTTAGCATCTACGACTACGGCCGCACGCCGGCGGGCATCTTCTACTACGCGATGGAGTATCTCGACGGCGTCGATCTCGAGAACCTCGTCGACCGCTTCGGCCCGCAGCCGCCGGCGCGCGTGGTTCACATCTTGATGCAAGTCGCCGGCTCACTCGGTGAGGCGCACGCCGTCGGGCTGGTCCATCGTGACGTGAAGCCCGCCAACATCATCCTGTGTGAGCGGCGCGGCGCGCCGGACACCGCCAAGGTCGTCGACTTCGGCCTCGTAAAAGACCTGACGCAGCTCGGCCGCGCCAAGCTCACCCTCAGCGGCTCGAGCTCCATCGTCGGCACGCCGCTCTATCTTGCGCCCGAAGCCATTACCAACCCCGAGCAGGTCGACGCGCGCGCGGATCTCTACGCGCTCGGCGCGGTCGGCTACTACTTACTCACTGGGCAGCCCGTCTTCACTGGCCAGTCGCTCTTGGAGGTCGCGGCGCAGCACCTGCATCAGCCGCCAGTGCCGCCCTCCGCTCGCAGCGAGCATCCCATCCCGGCGGCGCTCGAGAACTTGTTACTCGCCTGCCTCGCCAAAGATCCGGAGCATCGGCCGCGCAGCGCGCACGACGTCGTCAAGGCGTTGAAGTCTTGTCCAGTGGCCGAGTGGGGCATCAGCGAAGCCAGCGACTGGTGGCGTGAACATGGCGCCGCCGCGCGTGTCCGCGGCGCGGCGGCCTCGGATGGCCCTAAGACGGTGCTCGTCGACCTAGCCGGTCGCGGTACCGCCGCGTAAAACGCGTCGCGACGAGCGCTGGGTATCAACGCGTAAATGGTCGCGGCGCGACACAGGGACGAGCGCTACTTCGGCGCGCCCGCCATGATCCAGTTCTTGACCGCGTCGATCGTGGACTGGGGGACTTCGGGAGCGCCAGAAGGCGGCATCATGAGCGTCTGGCCGCGTTGCTTGCACTCCGGGCTGTGGGTCATCACCAGGTACAAACCGCTATTGGCCAGATCATTCGGGACGATCCACTTGCGCATACCGCAGGCGTTTTCCTTGGTATTCTTGGTGGTGAGAGTCGTGTACAGCGTATCGGTGTTGGTGCCGGAATAGCTCAGATCCGGGGAGTGGCAGGCGGAGCACGCACTCTTAATCAGTGGCGCAACCGTAGCGAAGGTGACGCCCGAGCCACCGCCTGCGCCCGCTGTGCCGCCAGCGCCACCTGCGCCCGCTGTGCCGCCGGCGCCGCCGAGGCCACCTGCGCCGCTGCTCCCGCTCGCACCCGCAGCGCCGCTGCTGCCGCTCGCGCCGGAGGAGCCGCTGCTGCCGCTCGCACCGCTTGCGCCCGCAGCGCCGCTGCTGCCGCTCGCGCCGGAGGAGCCGCTCGCACCGCTCGCTCCAGACGAACCGCTGCTGCCGCTGGCTCCAGATGAGCCGCTACTGCCACCGCTGCTGACGCTGCCGCCCATGCTAAATCCACCGGTGGCACCGCCGCTGCTGGTGAGACCACCGGATGAGGGCGCACCGCCCTGAGCTAAGCCGCCGGTTGCTACGCTACCGCCGGTGTTGCCACGATTCTCGCCGTCATCCGTGCCGCTGCATGCGAGAGTGAGGGCGAGCAGGGCAGAGCTCACACCAATGCCAGAGTTTCTCAGTAGTCGTGCCTTCATGGAAATTCCTTGAGCGCTACGGGGAAGCATCCGTCTAGCACACACATGTAGTGACGCGCCTGACGAGACACGACTTTTTTCGTCGCCTTCACTCAGCAGAGAGACGCCAAAACGGAGCGTCTCCTTCCAAGACGTCATCATTCACGCCAGTAATGGTGCGCAAATGCAATCGTCCCGCGCGACGATGATAGTGATACGTGATTTCTTCAGCCGAGTAGCGATGCTGCGCACCAATCGGACACGCCGCGCGCGTATGACACGTACGCTCGCAGGCGTCGCTCACCTGATGAAAGCGAACGCATGCTGTTAGATTGAAGATTCCCGTTGTCATTGCATCACCAGCGCAGCTGACGACGCACGGGGCTGCGCAGGCGGCGCAGAGCTCGCGAGCGCGCGGGGAAGGTTTTAACGATGCATTGACGAAACACGCCGCGCGCAGGCCCAGCCATGGGCCGTATTCGGGGTTCAGCAGCAACCCCAGGCGACTGCGTGAGCCCAGGCCAGCGAGCTGACCGAGCAAGCGAAAGTCGAGCGACGGCTTGGCCGTGGCAGCGGCGAAGAACCAGCGTCGCTCGAGCGAGCCGAGCACGGCGTCGGCTTCTATCACCTCGCGCTCCACGAAGGCGTCGAGCGGATGCGCTTCGCCGCTCAGCCGCTTTGGCTCGGCGCGCAGCGCTGCGATGAATGCCTCCCAGAGCAGCGGACCGCCGCTGCCGACGACGATGATCGCTCGTGCATTGGGCGCGAGCTCGTCGCTGCGGAGCTCACGGGGCACGGCCGAGTCGTACTCTGCAACATCCGCGACCCCGAGGACATTGAGCCCGCTCTCGGCGAGAGCGCTGCGCAGCCGAGCGAGCTCATCGCCCGTCATGCGTCGCCCCCTCGCCGCTCGTGGCGACGCGACAGCGAGCGCACAACTGTGCAACTCTCGAAAAGCCGCTCGACGACGAGCACAGGCTCGCGGACGCGGCAAAATCGTTGTGGACGGCGCTGCTCGCGTTGTTCATGGCACGAGCCGTCGCTCGATCGCGCGCGACGAGCATGACGGCACGCCTTATGTGCTCGACGCAACGGCTCGTCGCAGCGCGGGGTTGGGGCTCGCTTCGGCAAGGTCGCGTTCTCGCGAGCGATCGGCCGCCCGTTGGGGAGGCGTGGCCGAGCTGACGGTGGAGCGCGAGCTGGGGTTGTGTGCGGGACCGCCCATCACCGCGCTCGTAACAAGCTAGCCACCGTTTGCGCCAGTCGCTGCTCGGCTTTTTTGCGGCGCTCACCGGTCGCTTTGCGCGCTTGGCGAATTAGAGTCCATAAATGGGTGCGATCGGCGCTGGGGCACTCGCTGATGAGCGCTTCGAGCGCGTCGCCGCCTTCGCCGATTAAGCGCACGACCCAGCCCTCCGCCAGCGCGGCTTCGGGGGATACGGCGTCAGGCGTTGCCGCCGCGGCACCGTAGCGGAGGTAGGCGTCGACGCGGGCGCGCAGGGCGGGCCAGTCGTCGTTGCGAAGCTCGTTGCGAACGAGCCGCATTTGGCGGTTTCGCGCGATGGGGGAGGTGAGCGCGCGCGCGTCCAAGACGGCGTCGAGCACGTTTTCGCTGAGTCCCAGGCGTTCGAGCTTGTTCGGCGTGAGCTCGACGAGCTCGCGCGCTAGTCGTGCCAGCGCGTCTTCGACTTCGGCGTTGGCGCGCCGGCTGTCGCCGCGGGAACGTAAATCGCTGTCGTCGGGCTGCTCTGCGGGCTCGAGCTCGTGACGGCGCTTGGGCATCGGGCAGGGCTTAGCGCAGGCGCTCGGCGCTGCCCAGCGCGCGGGTCCTCGCGCCTCGAGCTTCGACGCCGCGGCGGGATCGCCGCGCCATTTGCCTGCAAACTCGGCAGTGCCGCGGTTGCCCGGCTTGTGGGCTGCTGTTAGGATCGCCCGCACATGCCCCGAGCGTCGCTCGTCTTCAACGTGCTGCTCGTTATCGCAGCGCTGTTGTTCACTTTCGATATCGTCTACATCTTCTTCGTGACGCCCACCGCGCAGGCCGAGGCGGGCGGTCTAGCGCAGAAGATCTTCTATTTTCACGTGCCTTCGGTGCTGTTCGGCATGTTCGTGTCGGTCATCGTTTGTGGCGTGATGAGCGGCGCCTACCTCTATGGGGCGACGGATCGGCGCAACGCTTGGGCGCAGGGCAGCGCCGAGTGCGTGGTCGCGTTCGGCGCGGTGATGCTGACCACGGGCCCGCTGTGGGCGAAGAAAGCCTGGGGCGTGTACTGGACGTGGGATCCGCAGCTCACCGCCGGGCTCTTGATCGTGCTCATCTATGTCGCGGTCACGGTGCTGCGCAGCTTCGGCGGTGACGGGGACGCGGAGCGTCGCTTCGCCGCCGCGCTGGGGCTGCTCGGCACGATCATGGTGCCCATCATCCACTACTCGGTGCAGATGTGGGGCGGCAACCATCCGACGGTGATCCGCGGCAATGGCGGCGGCGTGCGTCATCCGGCGATGAACCTCGCGCTGCGCCTGAATTACCTCAACATGGCGCTGTTCAGCGCGCTCGTGATCTGGCTGCGCGCGAACGTGAATGAGCTGCGAATCCGGCTGCGCAACGCCGAGCAGCAGGCCCGCCTCGCGGGGCAAATCGATGACTGACTCCGTCGCCGCGCGCGCTCTGTTTCAAGCTGCCGCCCCAGCGAACAGCGCTTACCCGGGCAGCGAGGAGGGCTTCCGTCCCGTGCAGGGCGTGGAGAAGGAACAGGTCAGCGCTGCGAGCACGGTGGTGCAGGCCTACGTCATCATCTTGGTGATTTGGGTGGCGTTCCTCTTCCTCACCGTGCGAAAGCTGAAGGCGCTCAGCGCGAGCGCTGACCGTTTGGAAGCAGCCCTGCGCAAGCATTGAGCGCGCGTCGTCCCGGAGCCAAGCCAATGCAGCTATCCGCCATGATCCTGCAAAGCGTCCCCGCGCAGCGGACGACGTCATTCGAGGCCGCAGCAGACGGTGAATCGGGCGAATCCCTGCGACCGTTCGGCATCGTGTTCGCGGCGCTGTGGCTGGGGATGCTGGTGTTCTTGTTCTTCGCCCGGCGCCGACAAGAAGCGCTGCGCGCGCGCGTCGAGCGCATCGAGCAGCTGGTCAACGACGCCGCGCGGTAGCGCGCACGGCGCGGCACGGCGCGCTTCAGAAGGCGCCGCGCACGGCGAGGCCGTTGCCCATCGGGATGAGCTGCGCTCGCGCTGGGGCGCGGGTGAGCGCTGCTTCCGAGCTCCGCGAGCCGGAGATCGCGAAATACAGCGCGAGCAGCGCGGAAATGCCGGCCGCTCCGGCGAAGCCGTCGGTCAAGCCAGCGTACAGCTTCAAGCGTGAACGGACGTCGTCGACGCGCGACGGATCCGCGGGATAGCGCGCGAGCTCTTTATCGAAATCCTTATCTTCGTGGAGCGCCAGGACACCGAAGGTCACCGCCGCGCCGGTGAACACGCCCGCCGCAGCCAGGCTGATCCACACGCCAGGCTTCACGCCCGCGCGGTGCTCGGCGTACGGTACGGGCTCGCCCACGCCGCTCGCGGTGCTGCCCGCCGGCAGAGGACTCGCGGCGTCGAGCCGCATTTCGACCTCCGGCTTGTCTCCGCCGACGACGCTGATCGTGCGCTCGCTCGGCGGGTAGCCTTCTTTCTTCAAAGAGAGCCGCCGTACACCCGAGCTCACCAGCACGGGAGCCTTGAGCGGCACCTTGCCGACGACGACGCCGTCGACGGACAGCTCCGCGCCCTCCACGTTGCTCGTGACCGTGAGCTCCGCGACACGCCCTTTGAGGTTGCTGAGCTCTCGCTCCACCTGCTCGCGCCGTTCCGGCGCCACGTCCGTCGAGCCCTGCCGGAGATAGTCTTGAAAGGCTTGCAGCGCGGCGGCGTAGTCGTGGCGTTCGAGCTGAACCTGCGCGATGTTGTAGAGCACGCGATAGTTCGGCACCAGCTGGTAGGCGCGCGTGAACTCCGCCAAGGCCGCGTCGAAGCTGCCTTCCTTGTAGAGCTCGGCGCCGCGCTGGAAGCGTTGTCGCGCCTGCTCGACCTCCGGCGCGCTCGTCGTGGCGGCTTCGTTCGCTGTCTCGGCCAGAGCCGGAACGCTGCTCAGCAACACGTCGAGCGAAAGCAGCACTGCCCCGATGCGCCTCATTGTTGATACGGATCCTTTTCGTCGATGGAGTGGGTGATGCGGCCGCTGGGCGGCTTCTTCAAATCCATTCCCGGCTGCGGCACGTTCGCCGCGGCTGGCGCGCTGGGTGTAGCGCGCGCGGGCGCGCTGGCCACGGGCGCGCGGCTCTCGGGCGCGGGAGGCGGCGGGTTGCTCGGCTGAGCGACGCGAGTTTTGACTCCTACGCTCTGTGGCGCCAAGACCAGCCTGAGCTCGAGATCGCGCTGAAAGCGCAGCTTGCGCAGCTCCGGCTCATAACCATCCGCGCTCACGACGAGCTCGTGCTCGCGCTCGTCCGCGGCGACCTCGGCCACGTACGGGTTCTCCACGCGACGTCCGTCGAGTCGCAGGCGAGCTCGCGCCGGGCTCGCCGCGACGACCAGCCGCACGCGAGCCGGCGCGGTCGGCGCGGCAGCGGGTGGAGGAGCCGCCGAGCCCGTCACGGCGGCGAGCGGTGCGGCGGAGGGCTGCGCGAGCGCCGACTGCGTCGCGATGTTGGTTTCGCGCTTCGGCTCGCTCTTGAACAAGGAGAACAAGCTGGCACCGACCACGACGCAGCCCAGCGCAGCGGCGCCGAGCAGCACGCGCCGCTGCACGGATGAGGAGTTCCAGGCAGCCAGCAAACCCGTTGCACGCGGCGGCTCGTTGCTGCCCGCGGAGCGGATCAGCGCAGACGATGACGAGGCTGTCATGCTGGTGTCGAGGCGTGGTCGCGACGAGTACGAGCGGTTGCCGCTCACGTGCGCTTCGATCGTCTGTCTGAGCTGCGCGAGGTCGCGCTCGAAGTGGCTGCGGACGAGCCAGCCGACGCTCTCGGCGGCGGAGCGCCGGCCGCGGCGGTGCAGGTACGTCTCTAGGCTCTTTTGAAACTCCAGCGCCGTCGCGAAGCGCTGCTCGGGATCGCGCGCCAGGGCCTTGCGACAGGCAGCGGCGAGATCTTGCGGCACGTCGGGGATTACGGTTTCGATGGAGGGCTCGGTGTCCTCGACGCGCGCCTGCAGCGCCGCCAGGTGTGAGTCTCCCGCCATGCGCCGCCGCTGCGCGATGGCTTCCCAGAGCATGACGCCGACCGCGTACACGTCGCTGCGCGCGTCCGAGCCTTGCGCCATGCACTGCTCGGGCGCGGCGTAGCCGAGCTTGCCCTTCATGATGCCCTGCTGCGTCAGCGAAATCGCTCCGGCGGCTTTGGCGATGCCGAAGTCGAGCAGCTTCACTTCACCCGAGGAGGTGATGAACACGTTCGACGGGCTGACGTCGCGGTGCACGATTCCGAGCGGCGTGCCGTCGAAATCTTTGAGCTCGTGCGCGTAGTGCAAGCCGGCGAGCACTTGGCTCAAGATCCAGATGTGCTCGTCGAGCGGTACGTGCTCGCGGCCGATGCGGCGCAGCGCCTGCAGCAGGGTTTGCCCTTCCAGAAACTCCATCACCAGGCAGAAGTCCGGCGGCTCCGCGATGACCTCGTAGGTGTGGACGACGTTCGGGTGATTGAAGCGCAGCGCGATGCGCGCCTCATCCACGAACATGGCGAGGAACTCTTGATCCGTCGCGAACTCCGGGCGCACTTGCTTGATCACCACCAGCTTGGTGGTGTCGAAGGCGTTGCGCTGCAGGGCCAAGAAGACTCTGGCCATCCCTCCTTCGCCGAGGCCGGCGACGACCTCGTATTTTCCGATCAGCGCGGGCTGGCGCGCGGACGGCGGAAGCGAAGGAGGGAGCGCGTCAGTTTCCATTGGGCACTAAGGTCCCGTAGCTCAGCGAGCCGTTCTGAACTAGGAGCGTCGTTTGTCCGATTCTGCGCGCCGTGGCCGTCACTGTGCCGGTAAAGGTGACCGTGCCGGCGGCCGCGTTCAAGAGGCCGCCGTAGCCGTCCTGGTCCGTCTCGGTAGCGCTGCCGGAAGGCAGCCCCGCCTGAGAATAAAAGGGGACCGCGAGCGGGTCATCCACGCTGGAGCTGAAGCTCAGCGTCACTCCGGCCGCCACTTGGCCCGTGCAGTCCCGAACTGAGAGCAGCACCACGCCTCGCTCGGGATCTTGCTTGGCGCCGGCTTGCTTGGCGAGCAGCGCGATCACGTCTTTGGGGCCGATGGAGATGGGGATGTTCGGGATGTCTTCGGTGACCGGCGGATTGAAAAAGAACAGACCGGTCATGATCGCGTCGCCCTCGAAGCGAGCGTAACCATTGAAGCCGCCTGGAACCGGCATGGTGACCTGGCCCATGGCATCGGTCTCTAGCGTGTCCCCGACCACGTCGCTGCACTCCACGTCCAGCTTGCGGCACAGGCGAACCTTGATACCAGCGTAGGGTGTCTGGGCGACCAGGTGCTGGACCTGGAAGATCACTTGGAACATGCCGGTCATCGGCGGCGGTTCGGCTGGCGTGCCGAGGCAACTCCACTTCGGCTCCGGCTGACAAAACGAGTCGATGCAAACACTCCCCGCGAAGGCCTCGCCGCGCGCGGCGCAGTCCGAGTCCTTCGAGCACTGGGTGCGACCGGAATCGACCGCGAGCGAGCACGCTCCGAGGAGCGAACCGATCAGGATTGCAGCCGCCGCACCATAGCTGCGCGCGCCATGTTTCACGGTCTACTCTTCTCCTCCGCTCGCGATCCTTCTCGAGCACCTCAGGGTTGTCAACAACACTCTCCTGTTATCCGAAACTGGTCCCATGTTTTGAATTCATCTCTCTGCGGAGTGCGGCTCGATGCAGCCGATGGTCGAGCGGCGTGATTCGACACTTGCGGCTTCCACTTACGTATCTTCCAAAGTGGACGGCGTTGTTTCCTGCGCGGCAGCAGCACGCACTGCGCGTAAGGTCAGCATGCGGGGTGATGAGTATCGGATTCACGGCGCGCGAGGAGCAATGAATTTCTCGGCCATGGGACCAGTGTCAGCGAGCGGCTCAGCATTTTCGTAGCGGCGGGAGCTTCGCTACCACGGCGACGCGCTCACATCAGCCGGCCAGGTCTCACCAGGTCGGTGCTGCTCGTACCGCGTTGCGCTCTCGCGGCAGAGCCGTGGCTCGTGAGTCAAGTGAAGCAGGCGCGCCAGGTGACGCGGCCGACGATTCCGTCGGGAGAGAGCCCTCGCTCGCGCTGGAAAGCGACGCACGCGGCCCGCGACTGCGGCCCGTAGACGCCATCGACGTCGACGTCGTAGCCGAGCTCGGCCATGCGCTTCTGCCAGCGGCTGATCGCCGGATCGGACAGCGCCGGTGTGTGGGGCCAGACGAAGAAGATGCCGGGCCAAGCATCCGCTTCCGCGGCTGCTACCGAAGCGGGCGCGGAAGAAGGAGTGAGCCCGCAGAGCCGGTCCAAGTCCGCTTCCGTGCCAGCGAACCTGTTTTGATCGCAAGGCCGCACGCCTGCGATCGGTACCGGCCGATTGTGCCGGCCCTCCGAGTACTGCCAGAACGTCCAGCTCGTCCAGCTCGCCGGGACGACCGGGCTCGTCACGTACGCGGCGAGCCACAGCGGGCGCGCGCTGAAGAAGGGGCTCGTTGGGTTTCCCAGCGGTCCGCGCCAGAACCCACCGGTGTAGATCATCAGCGTTCGGCCCAGTAGCTGCTCCGCCTTGGTGACGAACCGCTGCGCCCAGTCCAGCACCTCGCCCGCGGAGCGCCCGTCGTCCTCCTCCAGGTCGAGCACGGGCGGCAGATCACGAAAGCCTAGCCCACCGAGCACCGACGCGAACAACGCCGCCTGCGTCTCGGGATCGCGGCCGGGCCGAGCGAAGTGATAGGCGCCGCGGAACAGGCCGGCCTCTTGAATGAGCTGCCAGTTGCGACGAAAGGTCGTATCCACGTAGCTGTTGCCTTCGCTCGTCTTGGCGAAGGCGAACGAGACGCCGCTTCGCGCCACGGCGAACCAGTCCACATCCCCTTGATAATGGCTCACATCGATGCCGAGTAGACTCATCGGATGCTCCTCGCGTTCATCGCCGAGGGCCGCGCGTGCACCGGGCGAAGAATGCCAGCAATACGCCAAAACGTCGCCGTAGCCTAGAGACAGACGCTGGCGGAAAGCCGCTATGCACCTCAAAGCGCCCCGCGTCTTCGCCGCACGGCGTTCTGCTGCGGCGCCGGCGCTGCGCTCATGACTCGAGCGCCGAAAGCATCGCGCGGACGGGAGCGGCCTCTACGCTGCGGAGCCGCAGCGGCAGGCCATGAAACGCATAAACGCCGGCCGCTACGAGCGCCAGATCGAGACAGGCGTAGACGAGCAGGTCGCGCTGCGCGAAGCGGCGATGTACCGGGAGCCCTGCGCCCGGCGCAGAGCGATCGACGCTGTAATAGTCGAAGCCGATGGAGCGCGGGTTGGCGCGCAGGAGATATTCCGCGGCGTCTTCAGTCAAATAGGCGTGCTCGGGGTCGAAGCGCGCGCTGCGTAGCGCCGCGGAGTTGTCGGTCCGCAGCAACAGGTGGTGCTCGCTGGCGAGCTGCGCGTGACGCAGGTGCGCTGCCGTGATCCTGCGAACGCCGGTGATTTCGAGCACCTGCGCTGGCCCGAAGAACGCTTCCAACGGGAAATCCGACAGCCAGCGTCCGCCCTTCAGGAAGTGCGCAGGCGCGTCCACGTGCGTCCCGGCGTGGCAGCTCAGCGACAGGCTCGAGCTGGTCAGCTCGTCACCGGCCTCGAGCGAGCTCAGGCGCCGAAGCTCCGGGGGCGGGTCGCCGGGGTAAACCAGCATGTCGGGAGCGACCTCCAACGTGAGGTCGTAGCTGACATTTTGCAGGGGTTTTGCCACGTAGCGCTCCGTATTCAGGGGAGGTGCTGCTCGGCCTGGGCGGCCTCGCTCGCCTCCCCTTTAACCGGCGCGCTCACGATGCTGTCAATGGCAGTAGTTCTGGCCGTTCGGGATCGTCACGCTCCAAGGATAATTCCCGACGTTGTCGAAGGTCCTCACGATGCGGTTGCTCAGCGCGTCGATGATGACGACGCGGTTCGCGCCGCTCACCGCCGCGACGATGTACTTGCCGTCCGCGGTGGTCGCGGCGGTCTCGGTGTTTCCGCCGACGGGGATGCGCGCGGTGATCGCTCCGTTCGCGGTGTCGACGACCGCGACGTCCTGGCGCTTGCGGTTCATCACGAAGGCCTTGTCCGGCGCGCGCGACGTGAAGTTCACGCCGTAGGCTTCTTCGTCGCCGGGCAGGGACGCCAGCACCGAGCCCGCTTTGCCGTCGATGATCGACACCGTGCGATCACCGAAATTCGGAACCAACGGACGTCGCGGCAGATCGTGGAAGGGATGTTCCGCGAAGGCGATCCAAGGACGCGCGCCGACGGTGAGCTCGCCCTTCTTCTTCTTCGCTATGGTGTCGTACACCAGGACGCGCCCTGTCGCTGCGTGCGCCGCGAACAGCATGCCATCAGCGTCGATCTGCGCGTCACCGAAGCCGCCCTCATCTTCGGCCAGCGTCTCATTGGGCGGCCCGGCGAAGCCTTCGAGCGGAATGTGAGCGTCGATTTCCAGCGTCTCCATGTCGACGCGCGACAGATGGTTCGCGGCGATGTTTGCGACGTAGCCGTAGCGGCCGTCGGCGCTGAAGCGCATGAAATGCGGCGTGAAGAAGCCGGGCAAGCGCTTGACCTCGCGGTTTTGCAGCGTGTCGATGAATGACACCGCGTTGTCTGCTTCGGTCATCACCGCGAGTAGGTTGCGGTCGCGGCTGAACGAGAGATGTGTGGGCTCTGCGCCGACGGGGATGCGCGCCAAGATCGGATAATCCCGGCTCTTGCTCACGAGCTCCAACGTGCGCAGATCGATCACGTCGACCTCACTCGAGTGACGGCTCACGACGTAAGCGCGGTTGAGCAGCGCATCCGCCGAGGTATCGCTAGCGAAGGCGGTCGCGTCGACGACGAGCACTTCGTCTTCCTCCGTCGAGGTGAGATAGACTTTGCTGAAGTCGGCGCTCAGCTCCGCCATGTGAACGCCGACGACGCGGCCGCTGCGACTCGGCTCTTGAACGCTGCAGGCCGCGCCTAGAGTCAGCGCGAGCAGCGCGCAAAAGAGGGATACGGATGTCGTGGATGAGCTCGAACGAATCATGAAATGCCTCGCTTCACCGCGAAGCAGGGAGACACCGCCACCATCAGCCCCGAGCCGACATCGACAGCGCTTCCGTATCCTCGCGGAAGTGAACGTCATCTCGTCGGGTAGGTCTCCTGGCTCTTGGGGGAGGAGGCTTCCTCGATGGCTCTCGCCCTTCCCCGGCTGAAACAGCCAAGTGGTTGAGAGAGCTCCCCAGTTACAGTGGCGGGACCGCGCCGGATTCGCACCGGCTTCCCTGTTATGCCTTGCGGCACCCAGACGAGCTATTTAGTTGTCAGCGCCGACGTGTCTACTCTGCTGAGCTCGATACTGTCAAGCTCGAGATTTGGAACGCGGCGTGCAGGGGCAGAGCCCATGCCCGCAATGGAAAGCGCCGGACGTGTTCGCGTTGGCATATCCGGATGGAGCTACAAGCCGTGGCGTGGTGTCTTCTACCCTGTGGGGCTTCGCGTCGCGGACGAGCTCGCGTACGCGAGTCGTATATTTTCCACGATCGAGCTGAACGGCTCATTTTACTCGCTGCAACGGCCCGAGAGTTACCGCGCCTGGTACCAGGCGACTCCTGAGGGCTTCCTGTTCGCGGTGAAGGGCGGGCGCTTCGTCACGCACATGAAGCGCTTGAAAGACGTGCAGGAGCCGCTCGCGAATTTCTTCGCCTCTGGAGTGTTGGAGCTCAAAGACAAGCTCGGCCCGATCTTGTGGCAGCTGCCGCCCGCGCTGCGCTTCGACGCGGAACGTCTGCGCAGCTTCTTCGAGCTCTTGCCTAGCACTCACGCTGAAGCAGCGCGGCTCGCGCGTGGTCACGCACCATGGTTGTCCGAGCGTGTCGCGTTCGGCAGCGGGGGCCGCGCTCGGCTGCGCTATGCGCTCGAGTTTCGCCACCCGAGCTTCGTCTGTCCCGAAGCCATGGCGCTGCTGCGCGAGTACGGCGTGGCGCCCTGCATCGCCGATTCAGCGGGGCTCTTTCCAGTAGTGGAGGACCTCTGCGCCGACTTCGTTTACGTGCGTTTGCACGGCGCCGAACGCCTCTATACGAGCGGCTATGAGGATGAGCTGCTGGCCCAGTGGGCCACGCGCATTCGCGCTTGGCGCGCGGGTCGGCTCGCGCCGCAGCCGCGGCTCGCCGATGCAAAATCGCGTGGCGATCGTCGGCGCCGGGACGTCTACGTCTATTTCGACAATGACGTGCAGGTCCGCGCGCCGTTCGACGCCGTGAACCTCGCGCGGCTGTTGAGCCGTAAGGCGACGCACGCCGCGCCAGCAGCGCTCGCCGCGGTGACGGAGCAGCCGCGCGAGGTGTGGCCGGCGTGGGCCGAGGGCGCCGCGGCCCGCCGACGAGGGGCCCACAGCGCGTGACTCAATAGGCGAACGTCACGCGCTCGCGCAGGTGAGCGCCGCGCTCGAGCTCGTCGATGATGGCCATCGCGAAGTCTTCGCTGGAAATGCGGCTCTGCCCGCGCTCGTCCTTGAGAAGCTCATTGTGACCGATGCGGTAGCGTCCGCGGCGCTCGCCGGGTTCGAGCAAGGCCCCGGGGCTCGCCAGCGTCCAATCCAGCTCCTTGACCTTGCGCCACACCTCGAGCGCTTCACGATGCGCCAGCGCGACGTCACGCCAGGCTGCAGGGAAGTCCGGCGTGCTGAGCAGCTGTACGCCGGGCTCCACCTCCAAACTCCCGGCGCCGTTGACGATGATGACGCGGCGCACGTCCGCTTTCATGCACGCCCCCGCGATGGCGCGCGTCGCGTCCACGATGATCGAGGTGGGCGCGCCGTGCGCCGGGCCGATCGCGCTGATCACCGCGGCGTGGTTCCGAATTGCGTTCTCGAGGGCCTGGCTATCCAAGACGTCGAGCGCGGCGGTGCTCACTCGTTCGCGCCCCATGAGGCGCGAGGGGTCGCGCGCGATCGCCGTCACGGAATGGTCTCGCGCCACGGCTTCGTTGACGATCCGCTGTCCGACGCTGCCTGTTGCTCCCAGAATTGCGATTTTCATGGCACTCACTCGACTCCGGTTCGAATCGGGGAGGAAAGATGCAGGTTTCGCACCAGCGCGAGCCGAGACCTTTCGTTCGGAGGGAAGGGCTCTAAGTAATTGACGAATGTCATCTCTGCGGTTGCTCGAGTCTGCAGGGCGGCCTGCCAGTCGTCGTGAGTGGGTTGGGCTGGCGGTCATCGCGCTGCCCTGCCTGCTGTACTCGATGGACCTTACCGTGCTGCACTTGGCGGTGCCGGCGCTCAGCGCCGAGCTTGCGCCGAGCAGCGTGCAGCTGCTCTGGATCATCGACATCTACGGCTTCTTGGTGGCCGGCTCGCTGATCACGATGGGCGCGTTGGGCGACCGCATCGGCCGCCGGCGCTTGCTGCTCATGGGAGCTGCGGCTTTCGGCGTCGGTTCGCTGCTCGCCGCGTTCTCGCAGAGCGCCGAGATGTTGATCGCGACGCGCGCGTTGCTCGGCCTAGCGGGCGCGACGATAGCGCCCTCCACGCTGTCGCTCATCCGCAATATGTTCTTGGACGCGCGGCAGCGCACCCTGGCGATCAGCATCTGGATGGCGAGTTACTCTCTGGGCGGCGCGCTGGGGCCGCTGCTCGGCGGCCTGCTGCTCGAGTATTTCTGGTGGGGCTCGGTGTTCCTGATCAATGTGCCTGTCATGCTGCTGTTGCTGTTTTTGGGGCCCCGGTTGTTGCCGGAGTACCGCGCCGAAGTCGCGGCGGGCCGGCTCGATCTGGTGAGCGCCGCGTTGTCGCTCTCCTCCGTGCTGGCGCTGATCGGCGCGCTCAAGCAGCTGGCTCAAGACGGCCTGGCGGGCGGGCCGTTGCTGCTCATCGCGCTGGGGCTCGCCCTCGGCGTCCTATTCGTGCGTCGCCAGCTGACGCTCAGCGATCCGGTCATCGACTTGCGGCTGTTCCGTTCGCGAGCGTTCGCGCTGTCGTTGAGCGCGTACGGCTTCGCCATCCTCGTGCTGTTCGGCGGCTTCTTGTTCTTGCCGCAGTATCTCCAGCTCGTCCGCGGCCTGTCCGCGCTCCGCTCCGGGCTCTGGACGCTGCCCTATGCCGCTTCGTTCGTCGCAGGCTCGGTGCTCACCCCATTGATTGCTCCGCGAGTGAAAGGACGAGTGCTGATGACGACCGGCGCGAGCATCGCGTCGGGAGGCTTTCTATGGCTGACCCGGCTCGACGCCGAAACGAGCTTCGTCGCGTTCGCTTGCAGTACGGTCGTCTTCGCGCTCGGGCTTGCGCCGGTGTTCACGCTGACCACGGATGTGATCGTCGGCTCGGCACCCGCCGAGCGCGCTGGCGCCGCGGCGGCGATGTCCGAGACGAGCGCTGAGCTCGGCGCCGCTATGGGCATCGCGCTGTTCGGCAGCCTCGGCGTCGCCGCGTACCGGGCCACGATGTCCTCGCTCGCTCGGCACGGCGCGGCGCAGGAGCTCGAGGCCCACGCGCGCGCCACGCTGGGCAGCACGCTCGCGCTCGCCCGCGAGCTGCCCGCACCGCTCGGCGATGAGCTGGCCCGCGCCGCGCGAGAGGCTTTTCTGGCCGGGCTGCACCTGTGCGCGGCCGTCAGCGCGGTGGGCTCGCTCCTGCTCGCCGCCGTGGTCGCCTGCGGGCTACGTCGACAGCCAGAACCCGTTCGTGATAGCTAGCTCGCCCGTGAAGGCAGTGATTTTGGGCGCCACGAGCGGCATGGGTCGCGCCATCGCGCAGCAGCTCGCCGAGCGCGGCGACGCCGTGTTCGTGCTCGGCATCGGCGAGGAAGAGCTGATGAGGACCGCGGCGGACCTCGGCGTGCGCAGCCCGAAGCGGCAGGCCGCCGGGTACGGCGTGCTCGACCTCGAGCAGCCCGACACGTTCGCGGCGGCGCTCGACGCGGCAGACGCCGCCCTCGGCGGGTTCGATACGGTCATCGTCACGGCCGCGCTATTCGCGACGCAGGATCGGCTGGAGAACGATCTCGAGCTGACGCGCCGCTTGGTCACCGTCAACTACGCCAACACCGTCGTGTTCTGCGAGCACGTGCGCGTGCGCTTGCTCGCGCGTGGTGGCGGTCGCTTGGTCGTATTCTCTTCCGTCGCCGGGGATCGCGGTCGTAAGCCAGGGGTGATCTATGGCTCCAGCAAGGCGGGCCTGTCCGTGTACCTGGAGGCGCTCGATCATCGCTACTACGCCGCGGGGCTTCGCGTGTTGTGCGTCAAACCCGGCTTCGTGAAGACGGCGATGACGGCCGGCTTGAAGCCGCCGCCCTTCGCGGGAGAGCCAGAACAGGTGGCGAGGGCCGTCGTGCGCGCCATGGATCAGAACAAGCCGCTGATCTACGCGCCCGGTATTTGGCGCCTGATCATGCTGGTGATCCGCCATCTGCCGCGCTTCGTCATGCGCAAGATCAGCTTCTGAGCGCGTCGCTCAGCGCGGCGATGCTGCGCGCAACGAGCGGACCGCGCCGCACTGGCAGGCGTGGCAACTGGGCCCGCAGTACTAACCGGAGCCGGTGAGCGGCACACCCGCCGCGGCGTCGCTGAGCGCGGCGGGATAGCGCTTCGCTTCGGTCTGCGCGGTCAACGCCGGGGCCAAGCCCACGCGTCGCGCTAGGTCGGAGGTGAACACCGCGTCGGGATCGTACTTGGCTTTGATTTCCAGCCATCGCTTCGCGGCCGGGTACATGGCGTGAAAGGTCGCGGCGTCGAGAAAGGAGTCCTTGCCGAGGTAAACGCGGCCGCCCGCGTCCAGCACCATGGCGTCGAGCCGCTTCAGCAACGCCTTCGTGTTCTGCCGAATCGGAAAGTCGATGGCGAGCGTGTAACCCTCGAAGGGGAAAGAGAGCGGGCTCGGGCTGGCCGCTCCCATGCGCTTCAGCACGTTCAAAAACGGTAGCTCGCCCGCCGAGAAGATCGTCTCCAAGATGGCGCGCATACGGCGAGCGCCGTCGCTGAACGGGATCACGAACTGGTACTGCGTGAAGCCCCGCCGACCATAGCCGCGATTCCAGTGCGCGAGCATGTCGAGCGGATAGAAGAAATTCTCGAAATGTCCGAAGGGGCGCGAGCGCGAGAGCAGCACGTCCAAGATCACGGTGTTTACGAGGCGCATCGTGAGCGGGTTGAGCGTCAGCTCCGGAAGCTCGAACGGGACGCTCAGCCGAGACGCGGGGATGCCCCGCAGCGGCTCGGCTCTCAGCTTCGGCGGTAGCTCCGCGAGCGCCGCGTGATCGCCGACCGTGACGACACCTCGCCCCAACCGCGCGCCCTTGGCGAAGACGTCGATGGTCGCCACCGAGTACGGAAAGACCCGATCTTGCTCGGCCAGCACGGCGAGCATCGCGTCCAGATCTTTCACGCGTATCGAGCGCTGTCGGAAATACGTGGTCTCGATCCTGCGCAGCCGCAGCGTTGCCGTGAGCACGACGCCGAGCAGACCCATGCCGCCGAAGGTGGCCCAAAACAGCTCCGGGTTTTGGCTGCGACTGGCCACCACGGTCTCGCCGTTCGCGAGCAGGATGGTCATCGACTCGACGCAGCTGCTGAAGCTGCCTTGAACGTGATGCGCCTTGCCGTGCACGTCGTTGGCGATGCAGCCGCCGACCGTCACGAACTTGGTGCCCGGCGTGATCATCGGGAACCAGCCGCGCGGCGCGAATTGACGAATGATCTGCTCGAGCGACACGCCCGCTTCACACGTCAAAATGCCAGTCTCGTCGTCGAACGCGAGGTAGCTGTTCACCCGCGTCATGCCGAGCACCTGACCGCCAGAGTTGACGGCGGCGTCGCCATAGCTGCGACCGAGGCCGCGGGCGATGGTGCCGCTGCGGTCCAGCCAAGCGCGCACTTGCTGCGGCGTCTCGGGCTCGCTGAAGCGACAATCGACGCGAAGGTTCGCGCCCCAACCGGAGAGCTGCGTCATTACGCCGGGAGGCTCCCGCTGAATTGCCTGCTTCTGTTGCATCACTATCCTTGGGCGCTCGCCATGGCTCTAAGGACTTCAGTATGACTGTTCCGCGCGTTCTAGCATGCCAAGCGAGAGCCCCCCGGCGCCGTCGTCGCCATGATCGCCCCTAGCCTCGAAGCCGAAGCGCGCCGCGCTGCCGCCAACGCCGAGAATCTGCATCGGCTGAAGCTCGAGCTCGCCAAGTTGGTGCTTTCACAGGCGTCTCCGAGCGCGGTCAACCAGCTGCACCTCGTCGAACGCTTCCTGGAAGGCCAGGCGAGCGCCGCCGAGCTCGCGGACGCCCGCCAGGATGCCTGGGCTTACGTGGGCTCGCTGGCGTGCTACTGCTCGCCAACCGACTCGGCCTCCGCGCAGGCGGTGCTGAGCTGCTTGGAGACGGGGCCGGCGGCGCACACGGGCGACTCGCTGCTCGAGCAGGTGGAGCGCGTACTGCTCTGCGGAATCTCGGAACGCGCCCTGCTCGAAGTGCTCATTGGTTGTCGGGCCGAAGCTCGCGCACGATAATTTTCTGCTCGCGGAGCGATGAGTTTTGCCGCGGGCCGAGGTCTATGTCAGCAGACGCTGGCGTTGCGTCGGCAACGCCGGCTGGCCGAATGCGAGGAGAGCTCACGTGAAAAAGACATATAAAGGTAGCTGCCACTGCGGCGCGGTTGCGTTCGAGAGCGACATCGACCTGGACGCCGGTACGATCCGCTGCAACTGCAAGTTCTGTCGCAAGGCCCGCTTCTGGTTCGCGATCGTTCCGACCGCGGATTTTCGCTTGCTGCGCGGCGAGAGCGAGCTCGTCGACTATCAGCATGTCCCCGCCGGCAAGGCCGAGCCCTTCATCCATCTGCTGTTCTGCAAACACTGCGGCGTGCGCGCCTTCTCGAGAGCCGGCTATTTGCCGGCGATTCAGAGCGAATTTTGCGGCGTGAACATCGGCTGCCTCGACGACGCCAGCGATGAGGAGCTGGCCCGGGCCCCGATCAGCTTCGTCGACGGGCGCAACGACAACTTCACCGGCACGTCCGAGGCCACGCGCTACCTCTGAACTCGTTATACTCGCTCGCATGCGTGAGCGAGTACTGGTTCTGGGAGCGACCTCCGCGATCGCGGCGGAGGTAACGCAGATCTACGCGGGCCGCGGCGCGCGCTTGTACCTCGTCGGGCGCAACCCGACCAAGCTAGCGCAGGTGCGCGGGCGGCTCGCGGTGGCCGACGCCAGCAGCGAAGTCGCTGATTTCTCGCAGCTCGAAGGCAACGAGGCGATCGTCGGGCGGGCGCTGGCGACGCTCGGCGGGCTCGACGCGGTGCTGATCGCGCACGGCGATCTCGGCGATCAGCTGGCCAGCGAGCGCTCCTTCGCCGCGGCCGAGCCCATCCTCCGCACCAACTTCGTCAGCGTGGTCTCGCTGTTGATCCCGCTCGCCAATCACCTCGAGTCCGCGCGCGGCGGGCGCATCGGCGTCATCACGTCTGTCGCCGGAGATCGCGGACGGCCACGCAACTACACGTACGGCGCCGCCAAGGGCGCGCTCAACATCTATCTTCAGGGCCTGCGCTCACGACTCTACGCTTCCGGCGTGAGCGTGACGACGCTCAAGCTCGGTCCGGTAGACACGCCCATGACGACGACGCACGAGAAGAACGCGCTGTTCGGGCGGGCGCCCCAGGTCGCCGCGCAGATCGTGACGGCGATGGACGCGCGCAGGGCCGAAGCGTACGTGCCCGGCTATTGGAGCGCGATCATGCCGCTCGTGAAGCACGCGCCAGAGCGCTTGTTCCAGGCGCTGCCGTTTCTGTCGGGACGCTGACGCGGCTCGGCGCGGTCCGTACTGGCCGCATTCGAACGCACGAAGAACGAATGAGACGGAGCCTACATTGGCGAAGGCTCTAGAGTCGTTGAGCGATCCAGTGACGCGGGGGATCGCTACGCGGTCGCGCCCGAGAGCTCGTTCCGTAATTTTCCGCGTGAGCCCTTAGCAAGATTTTTGCGATATTTCTCGTCTGTCTCGCTCTGTTCAGCCCAAATCTCGTCGATCGCGTCCTCAATTTGGCGAATGCGGTCAATGGCTGGCATGGCTGCCGCACGCGGCCGAGCTCAGTCAACTCCGGCCACTACCCGCCGCGAAAATCGCTCGCGAAAGCGACACAGGGGCGTCTGATTCGCTGCGCCCAAAGCAAGGCACGGACCACGGCTAACCGGGCGTTCTGTCGCATTTTTCAGCGGTGATTCGCGTCGGCGTGCCCACCGGGCTCCCGGCATGGGAACTGCACGATACCGATCCGTCTGCGTCAGCGCGCGACGCCCCTGTGGCGGGCCGCGCGGCGTGTGCGCAGCAGAAAGGCGCGGAAATGGACGTACAAGAGTCAGCAGCAGAGGAAGGAAGAGTGGCTGGCGCTGCCGCAACGGCGCCCGCGCCTGGCAGCCGCATTCTCGGCGCCTTGCCGCCGGACGAGCTGCAGGCAATCACGCCGCACCTCGAGCCCGTGATGCTCGATCTGCGTGAGATCCAGATAGACGTAAACCGTCCCATCGAGTACGTCTACTTCCCGGAAGACTGCGTCATCTCGATGGTCGCCGTCATGGGCGACGGCTCTGTCGTCGAAGTGGCGACGGTCGGAAACGAGGGCATGGTCGGCCTGCCGTTGTTCTTGAAGACGTCGCGCATGGTCGGTCAGGCGTTCTGTCAGGTGGCCGGTACGGCGTTTCGCTTGCCCGCCGACGTCTTCGTGGAGGCTTCGAGCCGCGGCGTGTTCAACGAGCTGATGCACCGCTACACCCACGTGCTGCTCTCACAGATCTCGCAGAACGCCGCGTGCAACCGCCTGCACCTCACCGAGGAGCGCTTCGCGCGCTGGCTGTTGATGGTTCAGGACCGGGTCAGCTCGGATCGCTTCCAGCTGACGCAGGACTTCCTGTCCCAGATGCTAGGCGTGCGGCGCGCGACGGTGTCCGAGGTCGCGGCGCAAGCGCAGAGTGAGGGCATCATCAAGTACCGTCGCGGCGAGGTGACGATCGTCGATCGTAAGCAGCTGGAGGCGCTCTCCTGCGAATGTTATTCGATCATCCAGAGCGAGTTTCAGACGCTCACCGGCGCCCGCAACGTGAATGAGTTGCCGCGCGCTCGCGTGCAGCTGCCGCGCTTTTCCAAGGCGGGCAAGTCCACCGCGGGAGAAGCCATCCCGCGGTTGCAACGTCCGACGCGGCGCGTCCGTCGCCGCCGTCAGACGAGCTGACGGCGCACGGCTGCCACGCCGTGGCGCGGGCGTTGCGCACGCACGCCCAGCGTCGTTTCCTCGCGTGTCCGCGATCAGCCGGAGCGCTGCTGCGTTCGAGGACGCGGCTCGACCACCCAGGCGTTGGGCTCGCACCTAATCCGCTCGCCGCTCTCGGGCAGGCCGTCAGCCGCGTCCGCCGTATCCTGCGAGCCTGGCGGCTGCTCGGGCTCGAAGCGGGCGGCGTCCAGCTGCTTGATGGGACGAGCCGGCACTCCCGCCACGACTGTAAGCTCAGGAACGTCACACGTGACCACCGCGCCGGTCGCCACGATGGCTCCGCGACCGATGCTCACTCCCGGTAAGATGCTCGCCTTCGCGCCGATCCACACGTCGGAGGCGATGTGTACGGGCTTGGCCGGTGGACGTACCCCGCGCTGGTAAGCGCTGTGGAACTCGGAATCGATGATCATGGCGTAGGGGCCGACCCGCACCCGATCGCCGAGCTCCACCCAGCGCGTCGCGCCGATGGAAACGCCGTAATTCAAGCTGCAATGGTCACCAATGATGAGCGTCGCGTCCGGCGTCGTCGCGAGCTCCACGGGCACGACGACGGAGCGCAGCACCACGTGGTCTCCGATGATCATGCGACCGTGATTTTCGATGCGAGGCCGGGCGATGGTGCGCACTTGCTGCCCGCACTCAGTGACGTCCCGCAGATACCAGCGGGCCAAGAGCAGCGAGTGAGCATAGTCCCAGGCCTTCTTGGCCTTTACGCGCGGCGGTAGGGCTTCGTCTCGAGCGAGCTTCGCGACCGCCACGTCAATCCAAGGAGCCAGGTGCGAGATTCGGCTGAACATAAGGGCCTCGTGATAGCAGCACCGTGCACGATCCGCACCAGGGTTCCGGCCGGTCTAACCGCGACTTGGGGTGCAGAGTTTTTGAAGTGATGCTTCGTGGCCGCCAGCCCGCAGGCTGCGCCGCGCTCAGCGCCGACGGCCTGGGCGGCGACCTCTACCGCATCGATCTCGAGACGCGAAGCGCGACGTCGCTCGGCGAGAGTCAACGTGACATCGGCTTGCTCGCTGACGGCCAGACCTTGCTCTTACGTGAGCGCTTGCCCGCTGTGCAAGTAAAGACCTCCAGCACGTCGGCGCGGTATCGACGCGAGCGCTACTGCTTGTCGCGCGACGGCGTCAGCTGCGACGCGTCGCTGGAGCTTCAAGACAGTACGCCGCTTCACAGCGGAGCGACGTGCAGCGACTACCACGACTGTTGAGTACGTCTCCGCACAGCGCTTGTACAAACAACGACTGACACTCGAGGCCCATATCGCCTCATTCCGCCGCGCAGTCGTCGAAAGATCCGAAACGCAGTGGCGCGTGTCGCGAGGCATGCTTAATTCGGTCCGCGTCCGCTCGAGCTGCTTTGCGTTGCGCGCGGCTTACGCCGCGTGAGTGATAGTCGTTGAGAACGGTTCACGCCGTTTTGATGGTGCTCTGAGGTGCGCGGTCGGCGTCGCTAGTGCGGCGTCGTGTTCCGCGCTGCTTCGGCCGCACGAAGCGCGGAGCCTTTCCTGAGCGCTCCGCCTGTCGAAAGGAACCAGATGAGTTTTAGTCGCACCGCGATTTTCGGAACAGCCCTGACATTTGCCATCGCCTGCGGAGGGCCGGTGGAGAACACCGCGTCCGTCGAGCAGCCGCTCGCTGGCTCGCAGGCGAAGGGCGTGGTGCCGGCGGGGCTGCCGGCGCGGCTCTCCGTCGGCTTGATGGAAGATCCCGGTCAAACCTGGATGAAGTCGAGCGGTGTGCCGTGGGACATGCGGTATCACTATTTCACCAAGGGTTGGGTCGATAACTGGGGTTGGGGTGCGCGCGACGGCGCTTGGGGCCTCTCCTTCCTGAGAGAGTCCGACTCCCAGGGCTTCATCCCCGTGGTCGAGTACTATCAAATGAACGACGAGCCCGGCGGAGGCGAAGAAGCCTTCCTGAGCAAAGTACAGAACCGCGCGACGATGGCGTCGTACTTCGGCGACTTCAAGATCCTGCTCCAGCGCGCGAAGGAGTTCGGCAAGCCGGTGGTCCTGCTGATGGAGGGCGACGGCTACGGACTGCTCGAGCAAGAGAGCGGCGACAACCCCAACGCCTACGCGGCGATCAAGGACAGCGGGCTCAGTGAGCTCGCCGGGCTACCGAACACCGTCGCTGGTTGGGGCCTGGCGTTCCTGGCGCTGAAGCAGGCCGTCGGCGCCAACAACGTGCGCATCGGTATCCATATTTCCGGTTGGGCGTCGGGCAAAGACGTCGCCTACTACAGCGTGAAGGATGCGCTGCAGCCGGAGGTGGACAAGGTCTACAATTTCCTGGCGCCGCTCGGCCTGGCCAACAACGTCACCGGCACCACCTACGACTTTCTGATCAGCGATCCGCTCGACCGCGACTCGGATTACTACCGGTTGGTGCAGGGCGGCCAGGATCGCTGGTGGGATGCCAGCGACTCGGCGTCCATCTCGTCGAAGAGCTTCAACCGCTACGCGGAGTGGCTGCGCCTTTGGAACGTCAAATCGGGCAAGCGCTGGGTGCTCTGGCAAATCCCGCTCGGCAACTCCAATCACAAGAACGTCTTCAACAACGGCGGCTCCGCCGAGGGTTACCGTGATAACCGGCCGGAATACTTCTTCGGCGGCAGCACCGCTCACCTGGCCAAATTCGCTGACGCGGGCGTCTTCGCGCTGCTGTTCGGCGCGGGAGCG
This sequence comes from uncultured Sorangium sp., assembly GCA_966250485.1. Taxonomy (GTDB): domain Bacteria; phylum Myxococcota_A; class Polyangia; order Polyangiales; family Polyangiaceae; genus PMG-095. The sequence continues at coordinate 47,478 of CBINHN010000014.1, forward strand.
AGCGGTCAGGCGAGCTATCAGAACGACAGCTACTCCGACGGGCAACTGTTCATGAAGAGCCGCGCGGGAGCGTTCTTGAAGGCCGGCGGTCTGCCCATCGCCACCAGCGGCTCCAGCGGCACTGGTGGCAGCAGCAGCACCGGCGGTAGCAGCGGCACTGGTGGCAGCAGCAGCACCGGCGGGACGACGAGCACCGGCGGCACGACGAGCACCGGTGGCACCAGCAGCAGCGGCGTCGGCTACGATTTCGAAGACGGCGTCCAGGGCTGGAAAACCACTGGCGGCGTGATCACCAGCGTTGCGAGCAGCACCGCGCAGAAGAGCGCAGGGTCGCGCTCGCTCGCCGTGCAGTTCAACGGCGGCGCGGACTCGCAGTCGGTGTACGTGGGCTCGCCCGCTACGCCCGCGGGCGCCACGCTGACGTTCAAGCTCTGGGTCCCCGCCAACAGCGGCATCTCGGCGGTCCAACCGTTCGCGCTGCAAGGCGCGGCGGGCGGCTGGGCCTGGTCTGGCACTTGGCAGGCGATATCCTCCTTGAAGACCAATGCTTGGAACTCGCTGTCGGTCGCCGTACCGCGTACCGCTGCGACGCCGCTCTATCAGATCGGCGTTACGTTCACGACCGCCAAGAACTGGACCGGCACCGCGTATGTCGACGCCGTGAGCTGGTGAGCAGCGCGGGCACGGTGCGTCCTCGACGGGCGCGCCGTGCCGCACGCTCTGTGCGCCTAGGGCTCGGTAGCGGGCGCCGCGTCGCTGAACACGGTCGCGGCCTCGTCCAGGCTCGCCTGGATCAACGCCGAGAACTCAGCGGGCTGGGCTGGCTCGGGCGACAACCAAGTGAGAAACTCGAGCGCGCCGCGGCCGCCGGCGATGGGCGAAATGGTCAGCCCACACACCCGGCGAGCGCCGGCGCGATCGAGCGCGGGCAGGAACGACCGCAGCAGCTCGCGGATCGCGCTGAGATCGGCGAGGGCCGCTTCGGCGAGGCCCTCGTACAGCGGCTTGATCAGGCACACCATCGAGGCGGAGGGCGTCAACAGCGGCTCGAGGATCGGCAGCGCGCGGCAGAGCGACAGATACGAGAGATCGACGGCGCAGAACTCCGGCGCTGCGGTGAAGCGAGCGGGGTTCAGGTCACTGATGTTCGTACGCTCCATCACCACCACTCGCGGATCTTGCCGCAGCCGGCTGTGAATCTGGCCGTAGCCGACGTCGGCCGAGTACACTCGCGTCGCGCCTCGCTGAAGCATGCAGTCGGTGAAGCCACCGGTGCTGGCGCCGGCGTCGAGCGCGGCGCGGCCGCGCAGATCCAGACCGAAGCGGTCGAGCGCCTTCTGCAGTTTGTATCCGCCGCGGCTCACGTAGCGATCAGCGGCGTTTCGGACGTGAAGGTTCGCGCTGGTCGAGACCAGCGTGCCCGGCTTCGTCGTTACGATGCCATCCACCACCACGCGCGCGCCCATGATGAAGCCGGTCGCTTCACGCTCGCTGGCCACCAGCCCGCGCTCGAGGAGCAGACGGTCGAGTCGTAACTTTCGCGCGGGCATCGCTCTTCTCGGCGCAGGAGTACCACGCCGGCGCCGGAGCGCGGCTCGGCGAAGACGGCTCTGTGATATTTTCGCCTGTGAAGACGCGCCGCTGAGCGCTGGCAGGCGCCGGGCGAGCGCAGCGCTCCTTGTCAGCGGACCCCAAGCGAGCAACCTTTCGCGCGATGTTCAGCGAACCGCCTCAGCGCCGCCCAGAGGTGCTCGCGCCGGCCGGCGACGCGCCGGCGCTCGACGCCGCGCTGCGCGCCGGCGCCGACGCCGTCTACTTCGGGCTACGTGAGCTCAACGCGCGCGCGCGTGCAGCGAATTTCGAGCTCGGCGAGCTGCCGGACGTCGTGCAGAAGCTCCATGCGCACGAGGTCAAGGCCTACGTCGCGCTCAATACGCTGGTCTTCGATCGTGAGCTCCAGCTGCTCGAACGCAGCGTCCTGGCCTGTGACGCGGCCGGCGTGGACGCCGTCATTTTGCAGGACCTCGGCGCGGTGGAGCGCGTTCGTGAGCTCGCGCCGCGCCTGGCGGTGCACGCCTCGACGCAGATGACCTGCACCGACGCGGCCTCCGTGAATTTCGCGAGCGAGCTCGGCGCGCGCCGCGTGGTGCTGGCGCGCGAGCTCTCGCTGCCCGAAATCGCGGCGATTCATGCGGCCAGCTCGGCCGAGCTCGAGGTCTTCGTACACGGCGCGTTGTGCGTGGCGTACTCGGGGCAATGCCTGACCAGCGAAGCCATCGGCGGGCGCAGCGCGAACCGCGGCGCTTGCGCGCAGGCGTGCCGCTTGCCGTACGATCTTTACGTGGACGGCGTTCGTCGCGATTTGGGTGAACGCGCGTACCTGCTGTCGCCCGAAGACTTGGAGGCCAGCGCGCTCGTGCCCGAGCTGGCTCGCGCCGGCGTCGTCTCACTGAAGATTGAGGGCCGCTTGAAAGGTCCCGAATACGTGGCCGCCGTGACGCGGCTCTACCGCCGCGCGGTGGACGCGCTGGCTGACGGCGCGGGCGTGGAGGACGAGCTGCGCGCTCGTGCCTTGCAAACGTTCACGCGCGGCTCGGGACCGGGCTTTTTGAGAGGCGTCGACCATCAGCGCTTGGTGGAGGGCCGCTCGTCGGATCACCGCGGCCTCGTCGTGGCGCGCTTCGAGCGTACCCTGGCGCGCGCAGGGCGGAGCTGGCTGGAGCTGGTCTTGGAGCGCGAGCTGTCGCGCGGAGACGGTGTGCTCGTGGAGGGCGGCCTCGCGGGTGAGGCTGAGCTCGGCGGCCGCGTGTGGGCCATCGAGCGCGCCGGTCGCGACGTGGAGCGCGCCGGCGCGGGCTCGCGCGTGCAGGTGTGGTTGGGGCCGGAGCTGCGCGTGGGCGCGCTGGCCGCTGGCCGTCGCGTGTTCCTGACCAGCGCCCCGCGCGTGGACGCCGCGATTCGTCGTGAGCTCGAGTCCGAGCCACACCGGGTCGCGCTGACGATGGAGGCACGAGCGCGCGTCGGAGAGCCGCTGCGCTTGAGCGTGGCGAGCGCGCGCGGCCGCCGCGCCGAGGTGACAGGGCTAGCGCCGCTGGAGCGTGCGCGCGGCGCAGGCACGCAGCGAGCGGTGATCGTCGACAAGCTCGCGCGACTGGGCGACACCGCGTATCGGCTCGCCGCGGTCGACGTCACGCTCGATGCGGACGTGTTCGTGCCTGCGTCGCAGCTCAACCAGCTGCGTCGCGCGGCGATCGAGGCGCTCGCGGGCGACGCGCAGCGCGCGCGCCCTTCAGAGCCGGCGCCGCCGCCGGCTCTGAAGGGTCGCCCCGCGCCCGCGGCGCTGCCCGCGGGTTTCTTCGCGCTGTGCCGTAACCTCGAGCAGGCGCGCGCCGCGTTGTTGGCCGGCGCGAGCGGCGTGTATTTGGACTTCTTGGAGCTCACCGGGACCGGCGCCGCGTTCCGAGCCTTGCGGCAGGAGTTCCCGGGGCGCAGCTTGGGCCTCGCGCCGCCGCGCATCCGCAAGCCGGGGGAGGAGAAGATCGATCGCTTCCTCACGGCGCTCGGCCCGGATCTCATGCTGGTGCGGGGGCTCGGCGCGCTGGCGGAGACGAACGCGGGCGCTGCGCCGCCGCGGCTCGGAGATTTTTCATTGAACGTCGCGTCGCGCGCCAGCGCGCGCGCCGTGCTCGCGCGCGGCTTGGCGGCCTTCACGCCGGCGTTCGATCTAGACGCCGCTCAGCTTTGTGAGCTGCTGACGCCGGAGCTCGCGGCGTTCGCCGAGGTGATCGTGCACAGCCCGCTGCCGCTGTTCCACATGGAGCACTGCGTGTACGCCGCGCTGCTCTCGAACGGCCGCGATCATCTCAGCTGCGGGCGACCCTGCGAGCGCCACGCGCTCGAGCTGCGTGATCGCTCCGGGCGCGCGCACCCGGTGATCGCGGACGTCGGCTGCCGAAACACGGTGTTCCACGGAGAGGCGCAGAGCGCGCTCGAGGTCTTGCCCGCGCTCGAGCGCGCGGGCGTGCGGCGCTTTCGCGTCGAGCTCGTGCGCGAGAGCGCCGAGGACGTCGAGCGCACCGTGCGCGCTTACCGCGCAGCGCTGGCGCGCGAGGCGAGCGTGCGCGAGACGTGGAAGCTGCTGCGCGCCCAGAGCGGCTACGGCGTCGTGCGCGGCTCGCTGCGCGTGGTGTCCTGACGGCTCAGCGCGCACACAGCGCTGGTCAGGGCGCCCGCCGTGCAGGCGCGCTCAGCCGTCCTTGCGCCCTCGCAAACGAAAAGCTTCCGCGAAGGTCAGCAAGGCGGACTTCTTCAGACGCTCGAGCGCGTTCTGGCTCATCAGCTGTACGATCGCGATACGCCCATCGGCGTACGCGCGGCTGAGCTCGCTCACCTCGGCCTCGAAGCTCGAGCGGGCGGGGTAGCGATACTGCGCGGGGCTGCCGGGCGCGCGCTCCAGCACCTCGATTTGCACCAGCGTATCGAGCGCGACCGCAGCGATGTCGCTCGCGAGGTTCACCTCATCGGCGATCCCTTCGTAGCTCAGGCTCTCGCCGGCGCGGCGATACAGCAGCAGCAGCACCTCGAGCTGGTCGTACGTCTGCACGTACTCCATGAGGAATCGTTGCAAGGCGGGAGAGAGAGCCGGTGTCGGCATGAGCGCTGCCAGGTCACGCCGTTGGGGACATTTCCGCCACACGGAGTGGGCCGCGCGCAGAGAGTCAGGCGAAGACGAAAGGCGAAGAATTTATAGATTGCCCCGCCAAGATCTTTTCAGCAAGTCGTTTATTCGAGAAGCAGCGGAAATATCTTGATATCCAATTATCATATGTTAGACGTACTTGGCGCGCCGTGAGATACCTGCTTGCGCTCGACACGATCTCCATCCTGGAGCAGCTCGCGTGGTCGAACGCGCTCATCATCTTCGATTTCGAAGGCACGCTCGTGCCCGCCGGCGACGAGCACGAAATGCGGGCCCGCACGGCGACCGCATTTCGAAGGTTGTGTGCGCTCTATCCCTGCGCTGTTATCTCGGGCCGTGCGCGCAGAGATCTCCGCAAGCGCCTGCACGGCGCGGACGTCAAGTACATCGTGGGCAAGCACGGCTTGGATCCGGGGCCGCGGCTCCTGCCGTCAGCGCGAGCGCGCAGCAAGTTGCCCGCTGACGCCGCGCCGAACCCGAGCGAGACCGTCGTCGCGCTGCGTGAAGCCGCGCAGGCCGACGTGGCGCTGTACCTCGGGGAGCGCGCCGCGGACGAGCGCGTCTTCGAGCTCGATCAACCCGGGCGCTTGTTTGCGGCCCGCATCGGCCGCTCGCGCTCGTCGGCGGCAAAGTACTATCTGAAGAGTCAGAGTGAGGTGGACCGCCTGATCTCGAAGCTCGTTTCCTTCAGGCTGGAGAACGCGAAGCCATGAACAGTCCCTCCCGTACGACGCAATTCCCGCTAGGTCCCGCGATCGAGTTCTTGCGCTGCTTATGGCAGGTCAATCATTCGCTCGAGCGGCGCTCCAATCGTATGGGTAAGGATCTCGGTCTCACCGCCCAGCAACGCCTCACGTTGCGCTGTATCGGCCGCTTCCCCGGCATCACCGCGGGGCAGCTCGCCAACGTGCTGCACATCGACGCCGGCACCCTCTCGACGAGCTTGCGCCGCCTGGAGCGCCGCGAGCTCATCGAGCGCCGCCGCGATCCGACCGACGCGCGGCGCGTCACGCTGGGTCTGACGCGATTGGGCCGGCAATTCGATGCGCCGCGGGAGGGCACGGTGGAAGCCGCAGCGGACGGCCTGCTGTCCGAGATCCCACCGGAGGCGTTGAAGACGACCGCGGAAGTGCTGGCTCGCTTCTCCGAGCTGCTGGACACGCTGCCGACGCAGTGAGCGCGCGGCGCCCCTACCAACGAGCAGCGCGGCTGCCACTCTGCGCAGCTTCGCCACAGCGCTAAAGGCGCGCGAGCTCGCGCCGCTGATGCGCGTGCCGGCGCCCGCTTTTGCGGATCGGTTTTTGCACGACACTGAGCCGTGCTTCGCGCAAGCCCTCCGCTGCGATCCGATCGCGCTCTGAAGCGGCGCGCTGGCGCCGCTTCGCTCATCATCGTTGCGCTGCTGCTGAGCGGGTGCGGAGCCGAGGCCGCGAGCACGCCGCGCAGCCCCGAGCGTCGTCAAGGTGCCAAGCCGGCGGAGTCCAATCCGCGCGAGCGGTTCGCCGAGCTGCAGCGCTCGGTGCGCGACTTCGAAAGCAAAGCTCCTGATGCACGAATCGTCGCGCAGGCGCTGAAGGCGCTGGCGGACACGCTGCAAATTGCCGGCGAGTCGCAGGCGTCCAAGCTAGACAACGTGCGCGTGCTGGCGCGCAACCTGGGCGGCTCATCGGACGCCGAGCGTCAGAGCGCGTTGTTCAAAGACGCGCTGTCCGACGCGCTGGAGGTGCTGCTCAAACAAGAGCCTCCCGGCGCTCAGCGCGAGGAGTACGAAGCGGCGGTGGCCGCGCTCGGCCGCACCCTCGAAGCCGTGCGGCGTGAACGGCCGCTCTTGGAACAGAGAGAGCGCGTGCGCGAGGCCTTGCGCGCGGCTGCCAACGCGAGCTTTCTTCGCCGAGGCTTGGCGGCGCCCTTCGATGCCTCCGAGCTGACGGACGTCGTGAACGTCCAGTCGGTGCGCGTCGAGCTGGACGACGCCCGCGCGGAGGTGCTGGAGCTGGGGCAGCTGTCCTGGGATCGCGCTACCGCGGCCGCGGGCCGCGCGCTGTCATCGCTCGCCGACGCTTTGACGGCCGCCGACTGCGAGCGGCGCTTGCGCGGGACGATCGGCGGCGTGCGCTTCGAGGCCGCGCGCCTGAGCGACAGTGGTGGCGTCGGTCTTCAGCAGGCGGCTTGGATCAAGACGGGCTTGAGCAACGCGCTCGATGCGCTCGACCGCCTCGCCCCGGCGCAGGAGGGCGGCTACCAGGCTTCGAGCGTCACCGCTGACGCCAGGAAGTCCGTCGCGGCGATCAGTGAACAACAATCGTTCGTGTTCCAGCGCGCCGGGATCCAAGACGCCTATCGCGCGACGTTGAACGCGCTGCTGCTCCGACTACGGCTCGACGCCTGTTCGCAACGCGAGATGACGCAGCGCGCGCCGCTGCGCGAGAGCGACGGGCCAGACCGGGAGTAGAAGCATGAAGCGACGAGGAGCCAGCGCGGAGCCGCGAACGATTCTGCAACGCGCAGGCGCGCAGAGCGGCTCCGCGTGGCTCTTCTTCGGCGTGCTGGCCCTGGCCGCTTGCAATCGCGGTGAAACCGAGTCTCCGGTAGCGCCGGTCGGTTCCGGTGAGTCCGTGAAGACGAGCGCGCTCGAGATGGGCGCCGCGGTGTTGCAGTCGAAGCCGCCCATTGAGGCCATCAACGCCTATTTGGACGGCTTTCACTTCTACAGCGGCCGCATGAGCGCGCAGATGGAAGCTCATCATTACTGCAGCATCCTCAGCGAGCAGCTGATCCAGTGCGTGATTTACGACGGCAACGTGAGGGACGCCAAGCTCATGGGCGTCGAGTACATCATCGACGAGAAGCTGTTCAAGGACCTGCCGGACACCGAAAAGCCGATGTGGCACAGCCATGTCCACGAGGTCAAATCGGGACAGCTGATCGCGCCGGGCATCCCACAGCTCGCTGAGCACGAGCTGATGGAGCGACTGATACACACCTACGGTAAGACTTGGCATACCTGGCACACGGATATGCACGAGCGGCTGCCGCTCGGGGTTCCCCAGCTGATGATGGGGTTTACGGCAGACGGCCAGGTCGACGCCGCGCTGGTCGCTGCCCGCAACCAGCGCTTCTCGGTCGACGAAGCAGCCAAGAAGCAGAATCGCGCCGACATCCCGGCACCGGCCGTCGACCCTCGCGCCGACGGCTGGCAGCACGGTCAGGCGATCCAGCTCAGCGACCCCACGGCTCATACCGACGCTGGCGCAGCTGGCGCGGCGCACTGAAAACGCACGAAGACGAGCAGTGACGGCCGCGCAGCGCGCGAAACGCAGGGGCACCTCGCTGAGGCGATCGCGCGCCTCGGCTCCGGCACGAACTCCGCATGCTGACTCGTAAATGGAGCTCCGCCGCGGTCGAAAATCCAATTATGAGATGCTGGGCACGGCGGTGGTCGCGCTGCTGGGAGCGTTCGTCGTGGTGATGACGGCGCGGGCGCTGCTCGTGGTGTTCGGAGGGGTGCTGTTCGGGATCGTGCTGCGCGCGGCCGCGCTCGGCGTCGCCAAGCACACCAAGGTGTCTTACAACGCGGCGCTCGTCGCGCTGGTCGCCAGCGGCTTCGCGCTCGCTGCCGCGGCGCTGGTGTGGGGCTTGCCGTCCCTCGGGCCCCAAGTTGCGGAGATGGCCGAGCAGCTGCCCGCCGCCATGCAACGACAACTCCGGATCTTGCGCCACGCCGCGCAATCGGGCGACATCGCAGTTCCGCTCGCCGCGCCCTCCACGACCTCGAGCACGGGCGGTCCAGCCAAGTTGCTGAGCGTGGCGCTCGGGAGCTCCGTAGAAGTGCTCGGCGGGCTGGCCATCGTCGTGTTCGTGGGTGTCTACAGCGCGGCGCAGCCCCGGCACTACGTCGGCGCGATCGTGCACGTTTTGCCGCGCGACCGCTGGAAGCAAGCGCTGCGAGCGATGCACGCGGTGTACACGAACTTGGCGTATTGGTTGGCGGGGCGCCTAGTGGCCATGACGTTCGTCGGGGTCACCAGCACCATCGCGTTCTTGGCGCTGGGCCTGCGCTTTCCGCTGCTGCTCGGGCTGTTCGCGGGGCTTCTCACCTTCGTCGAGTACGCCGGCGCGGTGATCTCCGCGGTGCCGCCCGTCATCGTGGCGCTGGCGAAGGGTCCGTCGACGGCGCTCTGGGTCTTGCTGCTATTCACCGGCCTGCACGTGATCGAAGGCTACGTGCTGACGCCGATGCTGGCGCGAGCTAGCGTGCGCTTGCTGCCAGCGTTCACGCTCGGCGCTCAAGTCGTGTTCGCCGTGCTCGTCGGTCCGCTGGGGCTCACGTTCTCCACGCCGTTGCTCGTGGTCGCCGTCGCTGGCTTGCGCGGTTGGCGCGGTGAGTCGCCCAAGTTGGCGATGACCGGCAAGCGCCGAGCGGGTGAGCGGCGACGCTCGCCGCGCCTCGCCGCGGGCAGAGGCGCGGGTCCGCGCACGGATAAGTCGCAGCGCCGCTCGGATAGCGGGGGTGGGCCTCGCACTCAGCTGGTGTAGCTCTTGCGAAGCCGGCGGCGCGTGACGTGACTCATCGATTCGCCACCATTGGCACTTTCCTGAATCGTAATCTGGGCAGGCGGCCCAGCTGAGCTGCTCAGTCGTCCGCGAAACGAGAGGTGCTCTTCGCGCGCCAATTTTGCGAGCAGAGAGGGCGCGGACGCTCGCAGCGCCGCGAGCGCCGCTGTTCGCCGCGCCTCAATTGCATCCGTTCAGACTCCAATAATCCACAGATCGCGCTGTCGCTTGCGACGACGATCTCATCCCGCAGGAAGATCCCCGAGGCAGCGAAGCGGCCGTGGGCCGGCCCGTGCCGCCGGGCCTTCGGGCCTGAGGTTAATGTTCTTAAGAATGCGCACGGCCGGGTTTTCCGTGCGATTTCCCCTGGCCCCTAGGATTGCTCTCGGCCATATGTTCCTACGCGGCGCTCGTCTATGCAGCGATCTTTCGGTGCTCGGTTACTCACCGTTTACGGCGAGAGCTCGAGCTCGCTGCCAAGGCAGGGTCGTCATTAGCTTCTGACACGACAAAGGACTGAATCAATGAAGGACGTACGAGGCGCCTATTGGAGCATTGGGCTGGCTTTGCTGGCTGCCGCATGCGGCTCGCAGAATTCAACATCGCCAGACGGTTCTGGCGGCAACGTTGCCGTAAACACAGGTGGCACGACGGGCAGTTCCGGTAGCGGAGGCGTAAGCCCGTTGGGAGGTGCCTCGGGGTCGGCTCAAACGGGCGGCACAGGCACCTCATTCGGCGGCTCGGCCACCGTCGGCGGACAGGGCGGCACGCCGGGCGCAGGCGGCGCGTCGGCCGGCGCAGGAGCCTCCGGCACACCGAACGGCGGCTCCAACCTCGGCGGTGCGTCGGGCGCGGGGGGCGTTCAGACCGCCGGGGCCGGCGGAACGCCAGCAGCCGGAGCTGGAGGCACCGCAGGCGCCGCAGGCGGTGCAGGCGCGCCCGGTGGAGCAGGCGCGGGCGGCATGGTGGAGGAACCGCAACTCATCACCTCCTCCAACAACAACTTTTGGAAGATTGGCACCCTCACCGTGGGCGCGACCGGCAACGCCGACGTGACCGTGAGTGAGAATGGAAACACCACCTGGTACGGCTTCGGCGGCACCTTCAACGAAGCGGGCTGGGACGCGCTCTCCGTGCTCTCGGAAGATCAGCGTCAGCTCGCGATCAAGCTGCTCTACGACGCCGTCGACGGCGCCAACTTCGCTTATGGCCGCGTGCCGATCGGCGCCAGCGACTATGCCATGAGCAAATACACGCTCGCCGAGACGGCGGGTGATTACGAGATGAACAGCTTCTCGATCGCGCGCGACAAGATGCGCTTGATCCCGTACATCAAGGCCGCGCTCGACGTTAAGTCGAACATCAGCTTTTGGGCCAGCCCCTGGACCCCGCCGGCCTGGCTGAAGACGAACAACAGCACGGACGCCGTCTCCAACAAGACTCCGCCCTACGCGGACTCCGACGGCGTGATGAAGAGCGACGAGAAGTCGTTGCAAGCCTTCGCGCTGTATCTCACGAAGTTCGTGCAGGAGTACGCCAAAGAGGGCATCATCATCAAGGCGATTCACCCCCAGAATGAGCCCGGCTACGGCAACCCGTATCCGAGCTGTTATTGGCCCTCGGATCTCTTCATCAAGTTCATTCGCGACTACCTCGGCCCCAAGTTCAAGACCGAGCTGCCGACGACGGAGATCTGGGGCGGCACGATGTCCGCGCCCGGCGACGGCAACATGGCAGTCGCGCTCTCGAACGACGCGACGGCCATGCAGTACGTCAAGGGCTTCGGTCTGCAGTGGAACACCAAAGACAAGGTGGCTCAGCTGAAGTCGAAGAACGTGCCCGTGATGCAGACCGAGCACAAATGCGGAAACTACGACTTTGCCACCGACTACTGGCAGCAGAGCTCGTATGATCCGAACAAGCCGCAGAACGACTACAACTATGGAGTCGAGAGCTGGAAGAACATCAGGGACTGGGTGAAGGCCGGCGTGAACGCGTACAGCGCCTGGAACATGGTGTTGGATACTTCGGGCGCCAATCTCAACGCCACCAAGCCCTGGCACCAGAACGCGCTCTTGGTCGTGGATCGCAACGCCAAGATGCTGATCAAGACGCCGGCCTACTACGTGTTCCGGCATCTGTCGCAATACGTAGATCCCATGTCGACGGTGGTCGGAACCAACGGCGGCGACGCGCTCGCCTTCAAGAACCCCGACGGCTCGTATGTCGTGGTCATCTACAATGAAGGCGGCGCCAAGCAAGGCATGGTCGTCTCGATCGCTGGAACGAAGGTGCAGTTCGACATGCCCGGCAACGGCTGGGCGACCGTGAACTTTAAGAAGTAGCTCGAGTGATCAGCCTGCGCGTGTGCGCGCGACTCCAGCCGATCCCGCGGAAAACGCGGTCCTTGTTCGGCTGATTCGCGGCACACGCGCAGCGCGCCAAGGGGGTTTCGTAGCGGTCGGCGTAGGCCGCGTCGGCGCGCGCTGCGCTGCGCCGCGCCGCGGGCGATGCCGCGCAGAGCGCTGAGCCGCGCCGCGGGCGATGCCGCGCGCAGAGCGCTGTGCCGCGCCGCGGGCGCTGCGCCGCGTGACGGCTGCGCGTAGCTTGTGAACAAATTCATGGCGCAGCTCGCGGGAGCGCGCCAGCGAGCACGAGTCGGGTTTCCCGCGGACGCGATAGGCGAGAGTGAACGCCGCGCGAGAGCGGCGCTGCGTGCACTCGAGTCGAACACATTCAGATCGTGATTGCTGCGGCGCGATGCTTGTCGCGAAACAACCTTTTACTCATAACTTGTAAACGATCATTTACTCCTAGTGCGGTAAACATAATTGAGCTTGCTTGGTGTGATCGCCTGTGGAACATTGCGCGGCACAAGGTCAGCTGCGCCGATCACGTCGGCGTGTTTCATGACCAATTACCGGCTGCTGAGTTGACGAGGGCGCGGTGTCAGCAGCTTGACGTATGACGGAGGTTTTGCCGTGGAGAATCAGGAGCAGGTCGCATCGAAGTCGCCTTCCGTCGTGTCGAGCACGGAAATTCCAGTATCAGAGGCGATAGAAGCGGGCGGGCTCGAGGTGCGGCCGTTCGCGCTGCATCCGATCTTGGCTGGCGCCGTGCCCGGTAATGCGGTGTCTCTGGCCTGGACGCGCGCGCGGCCCGAGCAGCCCGTGGCGCTGCGCTCGCACGCCGCACCCGGGCTGCTGATCGTGCTGCAGGGCAGCGCCGAGTTCATCGACGCCGACGACGGCGCGCGCAGAGTCGAACGGGGTGACGTGATCACCGTGCCCGCGCGGCGGTCGTACGGTTTTCGCGACGTGGGTGCCAGTGGCTTGACGGCGCTGCACGTGGCGCTGCAAGCGGAGCCTGACGCTCGGACCAGCGAGGTCTCGACCCTCGAGCAAGTGCTGGCCGCGAACGCGCGTCGCGTGGAACTTGCGCTGAACGGCCCGTATTTTCAGATGTTGCGTAACGGCAGCCTCGTCTCGGAGCGCGCGCGGAGCCGCTTCCGAGACGCCGCGCGCGTGTTCTCGGATGCGTTCCAGATGGTGATGTTCGCTCGCCAAGCAACGTGTCGCGACGACGCCTACGCGCCCATCTTCCTGTCCCATCTCAAGGAAGAGCTCGGACACAACGAGCTCTTGAGCGTCTCGGACAATCGACGCGCGCCAGCGGACGCCATCCTGCGGGCGACCGCGAGCTGGTTCGTGCATCAAATGCTCATGCTCGACAACCTCGGCAAGGCGACGCTCGTGCATTTGGTCGTGGAAACGGCGGGTTACCACTTTCATACCCTGGCAAAGCCCGTGCTGTCCGCGGACGTCTCCGCGGAGTACTTCGCCGCGCACTCGGAGGCGGACGACGATCACAAGGACGCGGTGCTCGATGTTTTGCACGGCTTGCACCCGCGCACGTACCGCAAGCTGGAGCAGCTGGTGGAGGACGGCTGGGACATGTTCGACGCCATGACGCGGCGTATCGTGCACCTGGTCGAGCTCGAGGCGGCGAGCTCCTGACATGGTCATCGAGCCGAGCCCCGAGCACCTGGTGTGGCTGGACGGCAGCTTTCTGCCGTGGGGCGCCGCCACCATGCACGTCAGCGCGCACCACTACGGGTATGGCGTGTTCGAAGGGGTCCGCTGCTATGCCACGGCGCAAGGCGCAGCGGTGTTCCGGCTCGCGGATCACACAGCGCGCTTGTTTCGCTCGGCGCACATCCTGAACATAGAAATTCCCAGCAAATACCCGCAGCGGTTGCTCGACGACGTGCAGCTCGAGCTGCTGCGTCGCAATGATCTCAGGGACGCCTACCTGCGGCCGTTCGTGTTTTATGGTGGGACCGCCGGGTTGAGCCGGAACCTGCGTGGGCTCGCGGTGCACGTCGCCGTCTTCGCGCTGGGCTGGCGCTCGCCAGCGCCGCGAAGCATCGCGCTGCGCACGGCGAGCTACACACGGGCACACCCCAATAGCGTGCTCGCCAAGGCCAAGGCGAACGGCAACTACATGAACGGGATGCTGGCGTTGCAGGAGGCGGAGAGCGCGGGCGCAGATGAAGCGCTGCTGCTCGACCAGCACGGCTTCGCCGCTGAGACCAGCGGTTCGAACCTGTTCATCGTGCGCGACGGCGTGCTCGCCACGCCGCCCTTGGAAGCCGCGCTCGACGGCATCACGCGCGATACGGTCAAGCACCTCGCGGCGAGCTTCGGCTGGTCGCTCGTGGAGCGCCGCATCACGCGCGACGAGATCTATATCGCGGACGAAGCCTTCGTGACGGGCACCGCCGCCGAGATCACGGCCGTGCGCGAGATCGATGGGCGCAAGCTGCGCGCTGGAGCTCCGGGCCCCATCACTCAGCGACTCGTCTCTGCTTACTCCGAGCTCGTGCGCGGCGCGGGCCCGGCCGGAAAGAGTTGGTCCACGAGCGTGTGATGTGCGCGTTCTTCGCTTTTAGTCGAGCGCGCTGAGCTTCGGTGTCGCGCCGCCAGCCTGGCAGTCCGCCGCAGCGCGAAATCAGCTTCGAACAGGAGTAGGGTGAAGATGAACAGCGACAGGAGTCTGGCGCTCGCGAGCGCCGTCGAAGACGAGACAGCGAATTTGCTGCGTTACCGGGTGTCGCAGGGGCACTCGCAGTATCCAGCTTCTGCGCACGCGGTCTGGCGTGAGGTCTTGTCCCGCACTGAGTCACTGGCGGACCGCTACGGCGATCGCATGCACCCCGCGCACCTGGCCGGGCTCGCCGCGCTGGAGCTGCCGCCGCGCGTGCCACGCATCGAAGAGATCAATGAGCGGCTGCAGCCGACGGGCTGGCACACCCTCTGCGTCGACGGCTATATCCCGACCGCCGCGTACGTCGGGCTGATGGCGCGCAGCATATTCCCGGTGTCGCGCGGTATCCGCCGCCCGGAGCACGTCGACTACGCGCCGACGCCCGACCTAGTGCACGACGTGCTCGGGCACCTGCCGATGCTGTTCTTGCCGCAGCACCGCGATTTCTTGCGGCGGCTGGCCTCCGTGATGGCGCGCGCGGTGGCGAACCCGCTGGATGACGAGCTGTACAGCGCGAACCGCGAAATGTCAGAGCTGAAGAACAGCGGCAGCGAGGCGCAGCGCATCCGCGAGGCGGAGCGGCGCGTGCTGCGCGTGAACCGGCGGCTCGCGCGCCAGGCCTCGGAGCTGACGCGGCTGATGCGCTTCTATCTCTGGACGGTGGAGTTCGGCCTGCTCGGCAACGCGGATGAGTTCTGCGTCTACGGCGCGGCGCTGTTGTCCTCACCGACGGAGTTCCGCTCCGTGTGCGACGGGCAGGCGCCGATCCTGCGCTGCAGCCTGGACGTGTTCGAGCGAGACATCACCTTCTCCGACTTACAGAGTCAATATTTCGTCGCGCGCGACTTCGATCACCTCGATGACGTGCTGACCGGCTACGAGCTCACGATGCAGCGTGCCGGGCTGTCGCTGCGCAGTGATATCCGAGAGATCGTGCGCCGCGGAGGGCAATACGATGCTTGAGCGCGTGTTGGAACCAGAAGTGATGGATAGCCAGGAAGACGCCGACGAGTACGCGGCGTTCGACAACACGGCGGTGAACGAAGAGTTCGTCGCGCGCGCGCTGGAGCTCGCTCCGGCGCGCGGCGCCGTGCTCGACGTCGGCACCGGGCCGGGCGACATCGCCGTCCTGCTCGCGCAGCGCGCGCCGAGCTTGCGCATCCTGGCCATCGACCTGGGCGAGCACATGCTGAAGATGGCGCGCGCCAACGTGCTGCGCGCTGGTCTGTCGCAGCGCGTCGAGGTGGCGCGCATCGACGCCAAGTCGAGCGGCCTGCCGCCCGCGAGCTTCGACATGATCCTGTCGAACAGCTTGGTGCACCACATCCCGGAGCCCGGCGAGCTGTTCGCCGAGCTCGGGCGCTTGGCGCGCGACGGCGCCGCGCTCTTCATCAAGGATCTGCATCGGCCGGCGAGCGAAGCGGAGCTCACGGCGCTCGTCGAGCGCTACGCGGAGGGCTGCTCGGGCTACCAGCGCCGCATCTTCGCGGACTCGCTCCGGGCCGCGCTCACCGTCGACGAGGTCAAGGCCATCTGCGCGAAGGTGGAGCTGAGCGGCGTGGAGGTACGCCGCACGTCCGATCGTCACTGGTGCGTCGAGCGCCGCGCACGGCACACCGCCACGCCCTCCAGCCAAGGAAATCGATCATGAATCAGAGCGTACGAATCGTGAAGCGCGAATCCATCCCGCCGCTCCGCAGCGTGGAGCAAGACGGCCAGGTTCACGAGCTGGGAGAGCTGCGCGACTTCAGCTGGAGCGAGCCGCTGCGCGAATTCATGCAGGGCCGGGGCGACTTCTCGGTGAGCTGGGTCCAGCTCCAGCATGGTGAGACGCTCGCGCCGCACGTGCACCCCATCCAATCGATGATGGTCGTCTACGGCGGCTCCGGCCAGATGCTGGGCGACCTGCAGCGCGGCGTGAGCGCGGGCGACGTCATCGTCGTGCCGCCGGGACGCCTGCACGGGTTCACGGGCGGCCCCGAAGGGCTCTACGCGCTCTCGATCCAGTTCGGCGAAGGGCTGTATACCACGCCGGAGAAGCCGCGCGTCGTGTTCACCGATCAGGAGAGCTCGCTGCGCGCGCTGCTCGCCTACAACGAGAAGCGGCTGGCCGCCTTCAAGCAGCGCCCGATCTTCGAGCTGCTCGCGGACGGAACGCTGGACGATCCGCGCAAGCGCCAGGCCTACCTCGACAACCTACAGATTTGGGTGGACGGCAATCAGCGGCTGTTATTTTCGCGGCAGGCGAGCTGCGCGGATCCGGATTTCGAAGGCGTCTTCCTCCAGCACATGCACGACGAGATGGGGCACGACGTGCTGCATCGCGACCGCGCCGACGGCAGCCAGCAGCGCGTGGCCAAGCAGCGCGACGCGGTGCTCGAGGCCATCACCGACTGGTTCGCGCACCAGATGTTCGTGCTGGATAACGCCGAGAAGGCGGCCATCATCCACTTGGTGATCGAGAACGCGAGCTTCGTCTATCATCAGCTGGCCATGCCGGTGCTCGCCAAATACGTGAACGAGCACTACTTCGAGGTGCACGTCACGGCGGACGACCAGCACGCCGCGCTCGGCCTCGAACTGCTCGCCAATGAGGCGCCGCACACCTACCAACGGCTGCGCCGCACCATCGCTGAGGCCTGGGACATGGTCGACGCCATGACCGATCGCGTCGTCGAGCTGACGCGGAGCGCGTGAGGGCTGCCATGAAGTCAGCCCTGGACATCTTCAGCCCTGATTTGTACGTGGACGGAGTGCCGCACGAGCGCTTTGCGGTGCTGCGCCGTGAAGCACCGGTGGCTTGGCAGTCGGAGCCGGACGGCCCTGGCTTCTGGGCCATCACCAAGCACGCCGACGTGTTCAGGGTGTTGAAAGACACGGCTACGTTCTCGTCCGCCGCCGGAGGCACCCTCGTCCAAGATCTGCCCGAGAGCGACATCCGGAGAGCGCCGGACAACCTCATCGCGATGGACCCGCCGCGGCACACGCAGTACCGGGCGCTGATCAATCAGTCCTTCACCAGCCGCGGCTTGAAGCAGATGGAGGGCTACAGCGAGCGGCTGGTCACGAGCTTGCTCGATGAGCTCATCGAGCGCCGGCGCTTCGACTTCGTGCAAGATTTCGCCGCGAAGCTGCCGGCGGCCATCATTTTGACCATGGTGGGCGTGCCGCAGCAGGATCAGCCGCTCGTGAGCGGTTGGGTGTGGCAGCTGCTCGCCCCGGACGATCCTGAGTTCGCGAGCTCCGAGCAGGCCCGCGCCGAGACCGGCAAGGCCTTCATGCAATACGCGCATGAGCTCGCCGCCGAGCGCCGCGAGTCGCCGCGCGACGATCTGCTGAGCCTGCTCATGGCCGCGGAGGTGGACGGCGTAAAGCTCAGTTATCAGGAGTTCGGCACCTTCTTCATCTTGTTGCTGGCGGCGGGCACGGACACACCGCAGCTCGCGCTCTGCTCGGCGCTGCTGGCGCTGCTGAAGAACCCCGAGCAGCACGCGCTGCTACGGCGGGAGCCGCGGCTGCTCGCGAGCGCGGTCGAAGAGTCACTGCGCTACGAGCCGCCGCTGATGCACTTTCGCCGAACCGCGACGCGAGAGGTGGAGATCCGAGGCCAGCGCATCCGCGCGGGGGAAAAGGTCGTGGTCTGGACGGTGTCGGCCAACCGCGACGAAGAGGCGTTCGTCAATCCCGAGCGCTTCGACATCCAGCGCAGCCCCAATGATCACATCAGCTTCGGCCACGGTCCGCATTTTTGCATCGGCAACGCCTTGGCGCGCTCCACGGTGCGCATCGCGCTCGGCGAATGTCTGCGCCGCATGCC
Source organism: uncultured Sorangium sp. (assembly GCA_966250485.1). Lineage (GTDB taxonomy): Bacteria > Myxococcota_A > Polyangia > Polyangiales > Polyangiaceae > PMG-095. The sequence goes on from CBINHN010000014.1 coordinate 65,594, forward strand.
GGAGCTCGGGCTCGCTGGGCCCGTCGAGCGGCTACGCTCGAACTGGTTCAACGGGTTGAAGCACATGCCCGTCAGCGTCGACGCCAACCGCAGCGAGCCGCGCGGGACGCGAGCGGGCGACAACGGAAACAAACTCTCCAACAGCGCAGCGCGAGATGAAAGGAGCTTGTCATGAGCCATGCACCCGCACCCGAGCCGGCGTTGCCGCCGCCGCTCACGATTTTACGAATGTTGACCGGCAAATGGGTCTCTCAGGCGATCTCGACCGCCGCGCAGCTGAACCTGGCCGACCATTTGGCGGCCGGTCCCAAATCAGCGAGTGAGCTGGCGCAAGCGGCGGGCTGCAACGAGCGCGCCGTATGCGGTCTGCTGCGCGCGCTGGCCAGCGTGGGAGTGTTCGCGGAGGTCGAGCCCGCGCGCTTCGAGAACACGCCGCTGTCCGACGCGCTGCGCGCGAAGGCGCCGGGCTCGATTCGAGCCATGGCCTTGTTCTTTGGTGACCACCCCACGTGGGACGCTTGGGGCGAGCTTTCGTACACCGTGCGCACGGGCAAGCCCGCCTTCGAGCGCGTGAACGGCGCGCCGGCGTACCAGTATTTTCGCGAGCACGCGGAGACGACCTCCTACTTCAACGAGGCGTTCTCCGCGAACTCCGTGCAAGAGACGGAGGTCATTCAGCGCTGCTTCGATTTTGCGCACCTCGCGACGCTCGTCGACGTAGGCGGCGGCCAAGGCGCGCTGCTCAGCAGCATCCTGCGGCGGAACCCCGCGCAGAAGGGCATCCTGTTCGACCTCCCGCACGTCGTCGCCGGCGCTGACGCGCAGCTCGCGGCCAGCGGCGTCGCGGCGCGCTGTAGCGTCGTCGGCGGCGACTTCTTCGAGACGGTTCCCGCGGGCGCCGACGGCTACTTGCTCAAGCACGTGCTGTTCAACTGGAACGATGAGCGCGCCACGGCCATCCTGACGAGCATCCGCCGCGCGATGCAGGACCACTCCCGCCTGTACATCATCGATCCCGTCATTTTGCCGGGCAACGGCCAGACCTTCGAGAAGTTCTTGGACCTCGAGATGCGCGTCCTGTACGAGGGAGGAGGCGAGCGGACCGAGTCAGAGTTTCGTAGCGTGCTCAGCGCTGCGGGCCTGAAATTGCTGCGAATCGTGCACACGGAGCTGCCTACCTGCTCGATTTTGGAGGCCGCTCTCGCCTGAGCGGCGGCGCGCAGGCGGACCGAGCAGCGGCCGCCTGCGCTCACCCCCCGCGCTTCAGGAGCTCGCCGTCGCCGTCGCTACCTTGACGGCTGCATCTTCGCGCGCGCGGCTCTCGGTCGCGCGCATCACGAAGCCCTGCAGCGCGTTGCGGAGGCTGCGATAGGTGGTGATATCGCTGAGGTCGAGCCCCATGTGCACGACCGTCTGGGCGATGTGCGGGCTGAGGCCGGTGATGGCGCACTCCGCGCCCAGCAGGCGAATCGCCTTCGCCATGCGAATGAAGTGATCCACCGTGCGGGTATCCATCACCTCGATGCCGGTGATGTCGATGATCGCGTAGCGCGCGTTCTTCTCGATGATGGTCTCCAGCAGGGAGCTGGTCATCTCGGCGCTGCGCGCCGTGTCCATCACGCCCACCACCGGCAGACACAGGACGCCGCGCCAAACCTCGATGATCGGCGTGGACAGGCTGCGAATCGCGGTGCGCTGTTGCTCTACGGTGGACACCTTTTCGTCCAGCTCGGCGCGAAATACGCGGCTCTGCTCTTGCTCGGTGCCGAGCGCGGTGATGAGCTCGTTGATGCTCGCGAACAGCTGGCTCAGCACATTGGAGCCATGCATGTCCACCTCGAGCTGCGTGGAGCAGTCGCCCTGCGCGACGTCCGAGAGCACCAGCAGCGCGTCGACGACGGTCTCGCGGATCTCGTCCAGCTCCTCTTCCGTCAACAATCGTGTATTCATGACCAGGTCACCTCACAGCTGAGCTCATCGGGCGCTGGGCGGCTCAGGCTCCAGCCGCGCTGCTTCACGTGCACGGGCCGGCGTACCAGCCGAGAGATGCCCTGCTTGACCCAGCCGAGCATGGCGACGCCGGCGTGGTCGTAGCCGGTGGCGCCGCGGATGAACAACGGCAGTCGACCTTCGTCGAGCTGGGCGATATCGACCTCCAAGCGGCTGGGATCTTCATGGTCGCGCGCCCACAGCGTCGGCAGCGCCTTGGCGAACAGCTTGAGCGTGACGATGTGCATCAGCGGGCGCAGCGGGCCGTCCAAGCGCTGCGCGGCGACGTACTGCCCGTACGTCAGCAGGTCTTCGAAGACGGCGGGCTCCGTCTTCTTTACGCCGGCGATCGCGTTGAGCACCGCGGTGTGATAGCTCCGCGGGCACCACTGAATCGGCTCGAGCTCGGCGAAGGAGCGGCGCACGTCCGCGGGCAGCGTTTCACGCACGCGCTCGACGACGTCCGTCTGGTGATGGAGCTGCAAATAGCCCGCGGCGCTGGTGACCCAGTGCGCCTTGACCAGGTATTCGCTCATTGCGTACCTCCGTTGCTCTCGCCGCCGTTGCTCGCGGCGGGCTGCTCAGAGGAGTCCTTCTGCAGCCGGCGGCGCCGCACGTGGTGTTGCAAGGCGTCGCGCAGCGTGCGGTACGTCTCGATGCCGCTGAGCTCGACGCCCATGTGAACGATGCTGCGCGCCACGTTCGGGTTGATGCCGGACAGCACGCACTCCGCGCCGAGCAGCCGCACCGAGCGCGCCATGCGCAGGAAATGATCGGTGGCTCGCGTGTCCATCACGTCGATGCCCGTGATGTCGATGATCGCGAACTGGACCTTCTTTTCCACGACCGCGTGCAGCAGCGCGTTCGTCATCTCCGTCGCGCGCATGCTGTCGATCAGGCCGACGATGGGGACGCACAGCACGCCGGCCCACACCTCGATCATCGGCGTGGAGAGCTCCTTGATCGCCGCGCGCTGCCGCTCGATGGTGTCGAGCTGGTGCTCGAGCTCGCGCTGATACACCTGCGTCTCTTCGCGCACGCGCATCAGCTGCTGCACGATCGCGTTCACGGTGGTGGACAGCGCCGCCAGCGGCTCATTTTCCGCGAGCTTCACCTCGATGCGCGCCGAAATATCGCCATTTTCCACGGCGCGGAGCACGCTGAAAATATCCGAGATCGCTCGCTGGAGCTCCCCCTCGCGTCTGATTTCACCGGCTGTGCTGCTCATGATTCACTCGTCACTGCGATTCGCTCCTGCCCCGTGCCGAGACGGCGTGTGCCTCACCAGGAAACGACGTAAGTACAGCTGGACGCGCCCTTCTTGCGGCAGGGAGCGTTGTTGTCGTGTGCGATCTTCGCCATCGGCTCGAAGCGCGTGGCAAACCCGGTGACGATACCGCGATCCAGCTCGCAGGGGTACGGGCTATCGCAGACGACGATGGTCTTTTGCTCGTTCTCCGGCAGCTCGCACTTGTAGTGCCCGATGCCCTCCAGCATCTCGCCGGTGGTCGCGTTCCACATCGGCTCGCCATTCTTTCTGTGGCTCGCGTGGAACGCCACGTCGATTCCGGTCAGCGCCGAGCGAACATCTTTGATGTGCGGCGGCAGCGGCGCGTTCTCCGGAATCTTCTTGCCGATGGTGTAGAGCGAGTTCAAACCCACGTCCTTGGCGATCGCCTGGTAGGCCGCGAGCCAACTGCCGAGCGGGTACCACGCCGAGCGCTCGATTTGACCGTTCTTTCCGTCGATCAAGCCGTGCTTCGTCAGGTACTTCATGACGATGGACGGATACTGGCGGAATGCGTCCAGCATCGCCCCGAGAGCTTCACCTGTAACCTCGATCCCAGCAAACTGCTCTGCCATGCTTTCCTCGTTAGGTGCGGCCGCGTCTCCCGGGCAGCCACCACATCCGCTCAGCACGGCCTCGGCCGCGCCAGCTTAATTGGGGTCTCGTCATCCAGTGCGCTTTTTGGGGCGGTTTAGGTACCGCACGACGCGAATCTCCTTGCCCCCGGCGACGTACGCCACGTCCAGCGAATCCGTGAAGCGCACTACGGCGCCGAGGCCGATGCCGAGGCCGGCGCGCTTGAGCAGCCCGCCGGGATCGATCGGCCCGTTATCGTCACAGCCGTCTTGCAGGGCCATGGCCAGGTTGCGGAACGCGGGGCCTACGTCGCGCGCGATGATCGCGATGCCCGCGCCGAGCTGGGGGTCGTGGTGCGCGGCGAGCTCGATGCTGCCGCGCACGCCGTATTTGACGATGTTGGAGGCCAGCTCCGACACGGCGATGGCAAGCTCTCGGCTCTCGTGGCGCGGGAAGCCCAATTGCGAGGCGAAGTCGAACGCCGCTTGGCGTGGCGCGTAGACATCCAGGGCATCACGCACACGAAACACCGGCATGGGCGCAGCCATCACCGCCGCTGCGCCATGTACTCGGCGAGCGCGTCGCGCAGCGTGCGCTGCGTCTTGATGTCGTCCAGCGAGATGCCCATGTGCACCACGGTCTGCGCGATGTATGGGCTGATCCCGGTCAAGGCGCACTCGGCGCCGAGCAGCCGCACGGCCTTGGCCATGCGGATGAAATGATCCACCGCGCGGGTGTCCATCACGTCGATGCCGGTCACGTCCACGATGACGTGGCGCGCGCCCTTGCGGCCCACCGCCTCGAGCAGGCTGGACGTCATTTCCATGCTGCGCGCGGTGTCCATCGTGCCGACGACCGGCAGGCACAGCACGCCGCGCCACAGCTCGATGATCGGCGTCGAGAGCTCGCGAATCGCGCGCCGCTGGCGCTCTACGACGGCGAGCTTTTCATCCAGCTCGGCGCGAAACGCCGCGGCCTGCTCGTCTTCCGTCTGAAACGCGGTGATGAGCTCGTTGATGCTGGCGAAGGCCGAGCCGAGCGGGTCACGGGCGTCCATCTCCACGTCGATGAACCTGCCGTGCTCACCGCGCTCCACGGCCGCGAGCACGGCGCACGCCGCGTCGACGCGCGCGCGAATCGCGGCCAGCTCGTCTGCGTTGAGCGCGCGGCCCTTCATGCGTTCTGCGCCCGCTTCGGCCGCGCAGCGCGCGACGCGGTGCTCTGGCCTTGCACGTAGCTTCGCAGGGCGCTGCCCAGCGTGCGATAGGTGGGCACTCCCTCGAGAGAGACGCCCATGTGTGCGATCGTCTGCGCCACGGCTGGGTTCACGCCAGAGAGCGCGCACTCCGCGCCCAGCAGGCGTACGGCGCGGCCCATGCGCAGGAAATGATCCGTCGCGCGCGTGTCCATCACGTCGATGCCCGTGATGTCGATGATGGCGAACACCGCCTTGCGCGCCACCACTGCGTTCAACAGCGCGCTGGTCAGCTCCGCCGTGCGCAGGCTGTCCATGACGCCGACGACCGGCACGCAGAGCACGCCCGACCAGACCTCGATGATGGGCGTAGACAGCTCACGAATCGCGGCCTGCTGCCGCTCGATGGTCTCGATTTGCGCTTCCAGCTCGCGCTGGTAGCCGAGCGTCTCCTCACGCCGGCGCACGAGCGCGTCGAGCAGGGCGTTGACGCGTCGGCCCAGCGTCGTGAGCGCGTCGTCTTCGGCGTACGGCAGCTGCAGCGACACCGGCTCGCCGTCCTCCACCTTGCGCAGCGTGACGACGATGTGCAGCGCCGCCGAGCGTAGCTCTTCTTCGGTCTCGACTCTGAGCGCGGTGGTCATGGCCTCTCGCGAAGGGCGCTACTTGCCGGCGCTCGCGCCGTTGAGCGCTGCCCCTTCGCCGCTGACCTGCGCTTCGCTGAAACCCTCGCTGTGCTCGTTGTCCGAGAAATCCTCGTCCTCATCGTGCTCGGGGCGCTGCACACCGAGCAGCTGCAGGGCGCTCTCGAGGTCCAGCGTCGTGCGCACACCCTTGAGCTCGACGCCCATGGTCTCCAAGGTGAGGGCGATGTCCGGCTTCATGCCCGAGATGAAGGTCTTCGCGCCCATCAACGACGCCGCTTGCGACAGATGCGAGAGCACCGCGCACAGGTGACTGTCGACCAGCCATAGGCCAGTGATGTCGATCAGCAGACCCGAGCAGCCGAGCTCGTGGATGCGCTGGAGCACCTCACTGGTCAGCTGATTGGCGAGCTCGTCCGTGAGCTCCCCTTGCAGCGGTACCAACAGCAAGTGCCACAGCTTGATGATTGGGATACTTTGGTGTAGCGAATCCATGTTCAGGCACTCAGGTCAGCGATCAGGACGGTTGCGTCGTCGTCGCCTCGGCGGAAGCGACTGATGATCAGGTTGCAGGCCTCGCCCGCCTTGAGATGTTTCAGCTCCTCGAGCCGGAATTTCAGCGCGATGCCGTCGGAGACCAGCGCCAGGCGCGCGCCGCTCTTCAGCTCTGCCTCGCATACACGATATTTCGCGACTTGTCGCCCCAGCACGCCCGACGACAGCACGAGCGGCACGGAGCAGTTGGCGGAGACGAGCTGCACGTTACCTACCGCGCAGGCTTCGAGCCGCTCGTTGTCGATGATGCACACGGTGCCCACCGCGCCGCGCGTTTCACGCAGCCGCTCGTGCAATCCACGCATGGCGTCCAGCACCTTCGTGCGCAACGGCAAGAGCTCGAGCAGGGAGAGCGCGGCGCGGGCCGCGTCGGCGGCGAGCGGGCCGTGGCCCAGGCCGTCGATCACCGCCAGCATGGTGCGGCCCTCGTCGTCGCGGCGCACCAGCACCGCGTCGCCGTTTTGCCGCTCGCCGGGCTTCGGTATCGTCACGTGCGCGACGTCCACGTTCATATGCGGACCTCGGCGAGGATCGTCGTTCCGCTCGCGCCCGTGGAAATGTCGAACTGATCCGCCAGCCGCTTGGTGCCGAACAAGCCGCGGCCGAGCCCGGTCTTGCTCTGGTATTTTCCGGACATCACCAGCTCCAGGTGAGGAATGCCCGGCCCCTGATCGACGGCGCGCACGAGCACGCGTCGGTTACCTCCGGCGACGGGCTCGATTTCGACGCTGCCGCCTTTGGTGTAGCTCACGATGTTGCGCGCGAGCTCGCTGACGATAGTGGTCACTTTCTGCGTGACGAGGCTCCGGGCGCCCATCTCCTCGCAGAGCCGGCGCGCGGCGCTGCGCGCGCTGCTGATGTCGGCCTCCGACACGATCTTGAAGGTCATCGGCCGCACGCTGCTGGGCAGGCCATTACCGCCATGCTCGGTGAGCTCGCGCAGCGCGCGTTCGCTCTCGGTTTTGCCCAAGAACAAGCGCAAGCCGCTCCGCAGCTGCGGCACGATCACCTTGAGATCCGCGCGCGTGAAGCGCTCGGGCGTCAGGTTCCGCTCTTGAAGCGCGCGACGCAGCAGCGCCCTCGCGTTGGGCGGCGATAGATACGGCTCCAAGATTTGAATGACCTCCTCAAGCTCATTCATGTGTGTCCTGGGGCCAGCCGCCTCGCGACCTCCGGCCGAAGGGGTCGACACGATTACGGTCCATCCGGGGCCGGCTTAAGCCCGGGAGCGGAGCCAGCCCGTACATTGCGCGTTTACGCTGCCTCATCAGACCTGAATTTCGACGACGACGCGGGTGCCGGAGCTATCGCTCGCGATGTCGAAGCGGTTCGCGAGGCGCTTGGTGCCGAACAGGCCGCGGCCGAGCCCGGTCTTGCTGCGGTACTGGCCGGATAATATCTCTTGCAAGTTATGAATCCCCGGTCCTTGATCGGTCGCTCGCACGATCACGCGTCGGGGCTTGGTGACCACGGGGACAATTTCGAGCAAGCCGCCGTTGGCGTACAGCACCATGTTTCGGGCGAGCTCGCTGACGATAGTCGCCACCTTCTGAACATTGAAGCCGACCGCGCCGACAGCGTCGCAGACCCTGCGCGCTTCTGCTCGTGCGTGTCCGATATCGGCTTCACTGAGGACCTCCATCGCGGAGGCGCTCGGCTGAAGCGAGTCGCTGCCGCACGCCTCACCCAGGTCACGCAGCGCCGCGTCGCGCCGCTCCGCGCTGGTGCACAATGAAATGCCTTGTCGTAGCGCCGGGACGCAGCGCTTCAGCTCGCTTCGAGTCAGGGAATCGGCGGACAGCTTCTGCTCGTCCAGCGCCTTCAGCAGCAGCGCTCGCGCACGCGCGGGCGAAATGTGCCGCTTGAGGACCTCGAGCAGTCTCTCGAACTCAGTCTGCATCGCCAGCGCCTGCAGCCGTGCTCCGCGACCGTGCGCGCGTCACGCTTCCTTCAGCTCGTCTTTGAGCCGCGCATAGGCGAGGAGCAGCTCGCGCCGCGACTTCACGCCCATCTTCGCTGCGGCGCGGAACAACAGCACGCCGATCGTGGACGGCGACACCCCCAGCATGGCCGCGATGTATTTGTTACTATGACCGTCGAGCGCGTAAGCGAGCGCTTGCCGTTCGCGCTTGGTGAGGCGCGCGGCGCGATCGCGCTCCATGGGGCGGCGCACCAGCCGGTATACGAAGCCATCCTTGACGAACTGCTCGACGACGGCCCAGCCGCTGCGCGTCCGCTGATCGTTCGACGGCCGCGCGCGTCGCGCCACGGAATGAACGCCGCTCGCGCAGTCGTTTTCGGGCGAAGCCTCGGCGCTGGGCTCTTCCAGCTGACCCTCGCCGTCGAGCGTCGACCATCGCTGCGTGCTCATTCGCATTCCCTGTCCGCGACAAACCGTGCTCGGCATCACGCCGCCGGTCAGTGGCCCGATTGAACGACGACCACGCAGACTACTTAAGCCCACCCCATGGGTGAGCCTTGCGATGGCGACGAGACTCGCGCGTGGCGCTTTTCGCCCGCCGCTGCTGGCGCGCGCTGCTCGAGCCTGCGCGACACGAAGTTGACGCGCAGCTCGCCGCCGACGGCGTCACGCTGCTGACGACTGTCGCTCTCGGTCTTTGGAGCGCGACACGATACGCGCGGCGGTTCGCGAGCACCTCATGTTGTCAGCGCGCGTGAGTCGCGCTGCGGAGCACTCCGCAGCTTGGCGGCGCTAGGCGAGCATGTCCTTGAAGATGCCCTTCGGCAGCGAGGGTTCGCCGAAGTCGTCCGTCGCTGCGCCGTCCGTCTTCGTGACACCCGCCGCGGTGAGCAGCGTGTTCAGCATCTTGTTGATGCCCGAGACGGAGCCGTCTCCGCCCTTGCCGTCCTGGCTGCCGCCGGGCTGCTGCCCATTGCCGACGACGATGTACTGCCCCTTCTTGAAGAAGCCATTGGCGGTGCCGGCTTGGATCCAGGGAATGTTGCTGAACGAGTGCGCTCCCGTCGCGCACTGGTTCGTCCACACCGCGACGCCCTGGTCCAAGAGCCGTCCCGTTGACGTCTCGTACGTCGACAGTTTGTCGAGCAGGTACTTGTATTGGTTCAGCATCATCCGGTCGAGGTAGTGATGGAACTCGAGCGAGTTCGGCACCTGCCGGTGCGAGACGTCATGAAACTTCGCGCTCTGGCCGTTGTAGGTGTACACGTGATCGTCGATGCGGTCGCCGACCTTCAGCACCGCCACGCGCGTGTAGTCTGCGGCGACGGCGAACGCCATGAGATCCATGAACAGCTTGACCGCCGTGTCGCGCGTCGATTGCTCGTACGGCTTGGGATCCATCGCCTTCATCGTCGCGATGTCCGCGTCGGGGATCGTAAAGAGCGTGGTCGAGGACATTTTGACCTCGATGTCGCGAATCGCCGTCAGGTGCTGATCGAGCCGCTCGCGATCGCCCTGGCTGAGCTCCTGGCGCGCGAGCAGCGCGCGGATCTGTGGACGCAAGAGGTCGTTGATGCTCTTGCTGCGCGCGGCTCGCAGCGCCTGTGCCTGGCTCTCCGCCGTGCTCGCGCTGCTGCCGTTCCCCACGGCTCCGATGATCTGCTGGTACGCTTTGTAGGGCGAGTCGATGTAGACGCGCGGCTGCTGCGGCGTGATGTAGGAGACGTAGCCGGGGATGTCGAAGCCAGTCCCGCCCGGAGAAAACATGCCCGCGTGCAGCACGAGCGGGTCACGGCCCGGCGGATTCTTCGCCTTCGCGAGCGCGGTATCCAGCGAGATACCCATGGCCTTGCAGTTGGTGCTGCCGGCCGTGATCTTGGCGGCGGTGAGGATCTGCGCATCGGCTGCCGAATGGGAGCAGCCGGTCGAGTTGTACGGCAAGTTGATGCCGCGTACGATCAAGAGCTGGTCCGCGTAGTCGGCGAGCTCACCGGTGGCGCGCGTGCTCTTGTCGGCGAGCAGTTTGTCCTTGCTCAGCGCGCCGGTCTGGGTTGGCCAAAACTTCTCGGGCTCTCCGCCGCCGCTCAGGGTCACGCCGGCTTGAACGACGCCGTTATCGCCGACCACGATGAGCACGAACGGTGAACGCACCTGCGTCTGCGCCGCGGCGCGCCGCGGCAAGAAGCTCTCGAGCACGGGCAAGCCGAGCATCAAGCCGCAAGCACCCCGCAGGACCAGCCGTCGATTAATTTTGCGTGCGTCTTCGTTGTTCATGACGGAGCACCATCAGGGGAGGCGATTCAAAAACGCGTCGCTCGTGACCATCTGAAGCTCGAGATCGCGGAGCGAGACCATGCCCGCACGTGACAGGCGCGCGTAGTAGTCGATGATGCCTCGCTGCTCGGCGGCCAGCTGCTGCGCTTGCAGGTAGCTCAGCAGGTTCTGCAGATAACAGTCGTGGGTTTCCTTGGCCTCCGCGAGCAACGCCGAGAGCTCGACGCCGTTCTTGAAGCTCTTGAGCTGTCCATCGAGCGCGTAGCTATCGGCGGCGTCGACGGGCTTGCCCTGATCCATCGTGCGGTACTTGCCGACCGCGTCGTAGTTCTCGAAGGCGTAGCCGAGCGGATTGAACAGCGCGCCGTGACAGATCGCGCCGCAGGTGCCCTTGCCGGTGGTCGCCTCGACGCGCTCGCGGTTCGTCAAATTCGGCGTGTCCACCAGACCCTTACCGGCGGCCGCCGGATCGGGCGGCGGGAGCGTCTTACAGAGCAGGCGCGTGGCGATGAAGACGCCGCGATGGATGATGTCGGGCTCGTCGCCAACCGAGATGTAAGACGAGAGAAAACCGGCCTGCGTGAGCAAGCCCGAGCGTTGGCTCGGCTCCAGGTCGACCTTGCTGAGCGTAGCGGGGTCGCTCGAGAAATTGCCGGGAACCCCGTAGAGGGGCGCGAGGAGCGAGTTCACGAAGCCGACCGGGCTCGTGTAAAAATCCTTGATGCCGCGCCCTTCCGTGAACACCCAGTCGATGAACTGCAGCACCTCTTCTCTCATCGCCGCCGGCGTGTTGGCCTTGAAATCCGGGAACACCTTGGCGTCTCGCGCGATGCCGTCGTACGTGCCGAGCCGATAGACTTGCAGGTTGAAGTTTCTGAGCCCCGCGGTGCCGCTCGGGCCGTCGAGCAGCCGCTTGGCTTGCGCGATCACGTTGGTCTTGTCGTGCAGCTGCCCTGCCGCGGCCGCGCTGAAGAGCGCGTCGTCCGGCATGGTGTTGGTGATGGCGTAGGCGAGCTTCGACGCGACCTCCCAGTCGTCGAGCGGAACCATGGTCGCGCCGGCGGGCGCGCTGCCGAGCTCGGTGCGGTAGAGGAAATGCGGTGATTGCAGCATGGCCTGGATCACCAAGCTCACGCCGGCTTTGAACGCGTCGACGCCGGGGTACAGCGTGGGGCCCTGCTCGAACAGGCCGAGGTGCGTGGTCACCTCCGCATCGCTGAGCGGTCGCCGGAACGCGCGCTGTCCGAACGTCGTGATGAAGGCGCGCGCGCGGGCGGTCGGCTCGCTGGGTGCGTCCGCGGGGATCAGGCGCGCCAGCGCGCTCGCGTCAGCGGTCACTTTGTCCGCGAGCTGTTCGGCGGCGGTCGCCAGCTGTTGACGCAGCTGTTCGGTCACGAACAAGGAGTCCGCTTCGTTGTCGAAGCCGATCAGCGCGTCGCCCGTGACGGCGCTGTCGATCTCCGAAAAGTCCGTCAGCTTCAGCAGATCCCGCACCGTGTTCGACCACTGTTGCCGGCTGAGCCGCGCTACGCGCGGCGTCGGCACCAGCGGCGCGCTCGGAGGTGACGACGGGATCGCGTACGGATCGTCGCCCTGGCCGTTGCCGCCCGCGCCCGTCGCGCTAGCGCCGCCCGGGCCGGCGGCGCCTTGATTCGTGGCGCCTTGATTCGTAGCGCCCTGGCTGGTCGCGCCCTGATTCACGGCGCCTTGACCCGCACTCGTAGACGCTCCGCCGGAGCCTGCTGCGTCGTGGGGTCCCATGCCTCCCACCGACGTCGAGCCCTCCTCCGTGATGACGCCAGCGCTGCAGCCGAGGGCGAGCAGCAGCACGGTTTGGAGCGCCGCTTTCGCCGCGAAGCGCGCGGCACGCTCACCAGACGTTGTCGCGCTCAGTCGACGCTTGCGCGGCAGCTTCATGGAATTCTCCTCAGCATTCCGCAGCCACGCGGAACTTCTTTCATAGCCATGGATGCGCTCCGGAGGAGCACCTCGCGCGTGAGATCGCTCAGGGCTGTCGCACGGTTGTCCGAAGCTTCGTCGCTCGTAGAGCTCGATGGTTAGCGAGGGTTACGTACTGACGCAGTGACGGCGTTCGGCCTTTTCTGTTCAAAAAAAGAACGGTCGTCGTCGTCGCCGTCCGGCCTGGCGTGGACCGACGCGGCGCGTCCGCTCGACGCGCGCTCGCGGCCGACGGAATCAGCGCCGCGCCGCCACTGCGGGCTACAAGCGGCTCTTTGCCCACGAAAACGAGCGCTCTCGGGGCCGCCGATCGGATTGGCGATGCCGCGACGCGCAGCGGCCCGTCGTGGTGGACGCCGTCCAGCGCCGGGCGGCTGAGGTCCGACGAAGCCTCGAAGTTCTCGCGCCAGCTCTCGGCGACGGCCGCAAAGAAAGACGACATGAGCATCTCTCGGACACTGATACGCACCACTGTACACACAGCGCTCTTCGCCTTGGCCGCGGCGGCGTATTCACCGTTCGCGTTTGCAGACAACCCCATCGTGCAAACGAACTACACGGCGGACCCGGCGCCAATGCTGTACGAGGGCCGGCTCTATCTTTACACGTCGCACGACGAAGACGTGACGCTGAACAACTTCTTCACCATGAACGATTGGAGGCTCTACTCCACGACCGACATGGTGAACTGGACGGACCATGGCTCGCCCGCGGGCTACAAGACGTTCAGCTGGGGTACGGGTGACGCGTGGGCTCCGCATGGCGTGGCCAGGAACGGCAAGTTCTATCTGTACGTGCCGATCAACAACTCCACGGGCTCCAAGATCGGTGTCGCCGTCGCGGATAGCCCCAGCGGCCCGTTCAAAGATCCGCTCGGCAAAGCGCTGATCGCTTCCGGCGGCGGGAACATCGATCCCACGGTGTTCATCGACGACGACGGGCAAGCGTACTTGTACTGGGGCAACCCAGATCTCTATTACGCCAAGCTGAATGAGGACATGATCTCCATTCAGGGCAGTCCGACGAAGGTCAACTTGACCACTGCGGGTTTCGGCGTTCGCTCGAAGACGGATCGCGCGACCGCGTATGAAGAAGGGCCCTGGTTCTACAAGCGCGGCGAGCTCTACTACCTCGTCTATCCCGCCGACAGCACGCCCGAGAAGATCAGCTACTCCACGAGCACTGGTCCGCTCGGCCCCTGGACGTTCGGCGGAGATATCATGGCGAAGCAGTCCGGCGCCGGCTCGAGCTTCACCAATCACCCCGGTGTCATCGACTACAAGGGCAAGTCTTACTTCTTTTATCACAACGGCGCGCTGCCCGGCGGTGGGGGCTACAAGCGCTCTGTGTGCGTGGAGGAGTTCACCTACGGCGCGGACGGCAAGATCCCGACGATCAAGATGTCGACGCAGGGACCGGCTCCGCTCGAAGCGTTGAACCCGTTCGTGCAGGTGGAGGCCGAGACCATCGCCTTCTCAGCGGGGCTGAAGACCGAGACGTGCACTGACGCCGGTGGCGGCATCAACGTGACGTCGATCAACAACGGCGACTACATCAAGGTGAAGAACGTCGACTTCCGTGACGGCGTCACGTCCTTCGAGGCGCGCGTGTCATCCTCCACGGGCAACGCGAAGATCGAGCTTCACCTCGACAGTCAGAGCGGCACGCTGCTCGGCACCTGCGACGTCTCTGGCGCGTCGTCGTGGACCACGAAGACGTGCCCCGTCACGGGCGGCAGCGGCAAACACGATTTGTTCCTGCGCTTCAGCGGCGGCAGCGGTGAGCTCTTCAAATTCAACTGGTGGAAGTTCAGCGGACCCTCCGGCAGCAACGGCGGCACGGGCGGCAGCGGCGGCATGGGCGGAGCAGGCGGCGGCGGTGTCGCTGGCGGAGGTGGCGGAGCGGTGAGCACCACGGGCGGGGCGATGGGCACGAGTGGCGGTGCGGCCGGCAACGCCGGCGCGAGCGGCGGCGGTGGCACTCCCACGGGTGGTACTGCGACCGGATTGGGCGGGGTCAGCGCTGCCGGCGGCGCGAGCCAAGGTGGAGCCTTCGCGAGCGGTGGCGCAGCTGCAGCACCCAACGGCAACGGCGGCTCGAGCGTCACTTTTGGTGGCGCGAGCAGCGGCGGCAACGCTCCCGTTGCTGGCACGGCTCCAACGACCGGCGATGGCGCGACGCCAGCCGCCGAAGAATCGGGCTGCGGCTTTCGGCCGGGCGCGGTAGCCGGCCGCGCGTCACCGATTGCGGCGTTGTTGCTCCTCGGCCTCGGGCTACGACGCCGGACGCGCGCGGTGAAGCGAGCGGGCTGAGTCGCGCATTACTGTACAGTGGTGCTGCGACGGTAAGCACCACTGCACCCACATCTGCTGCCTCCTGCGGCGTCCATCGCGGTACTAACTAAGGAACGAAAAGGAATGTTAGTACGCGCACTTAGCATTCTTTGAGAAAACATCTCATTAGATGTTCGGAGTGCTCGAGATGACGCCCTCGCACGTCAGACCATCTCCCGCGTCAAAGGAGTCAGCCATTGATGAACCGTCAGTCCTTTCTCTGCTTGCTAGCCGGCCTCGCCACCCTCGCACTGCCTGGCTTCGCAAAAGCGGAGGGCAATGAGCTGAACGTCACGGCAAAGCTCGTGGAAATCCCGTCGAAGTTCCCGCCCGACGATCTCTACGACTACGCGTACGTGATGCGTTACGAGGTGACCGGCGGTCCGATGGATAAGCGCTCGATCCTGGTCGCGCACTACAAGCCACGTCAGCCGCGTTCGAAGATCAAGGACGCCATGAAGGCGTTCGTGTCCGGTAAGGTTAGAAGTTTCTCCGTAGGCGACGTGCACAAGCTCAAGCTGTCGTCGGAGTTGAAGAAGATTTGGAAAGGTCCGCTGCTCGACGACTTCGCGGCTACGGATCGCAAGAGCGTGCGTTATTGGTGCCTGGTCGCCGATCCCGCGTGACACCTGATCGAAGGCTAGTCGCGCCTGGCGCTTGACCGCACCCGTGTGGGCGCGCCGCTGGCGTAGCTGTGGCAGCGAGCCCAGTGCCAGCGACGTACGCGGCGCCGCAGTCGACGCACAAAAATGAAAAAGAAATCCGAGCTCGTCGTTTCCTCGGTGCTGGCTGGCTGTGTAGCCATCGCCGCGCTCTATCCAACCCTGCGTGATTGGCGGCATCGCGACCGCCTCGAGCAGCGCCTGTCCGCGCTCGAGCAGCGCGTCAGCAACCACGAAGAGAAGCGCTACGAGGCGGCGCCGCTGCTCTCGTTGCGTGTCCGTTGGTTGGGGCCGCTCCTTGCGAGCTGGCAGACGGTCGGAGGCTGCGGCGCTGGGACCTCTGGTGGCGCCGGCGTGGCAATAAAGTGGATCGGTCGCGGCACGAGCGGCGGCTTGTTCCAAACGCAGATCATCGGCAGCTACCTGCACCTCGATCCCGGAGCCAACTTCAACGGAGGCTACAATCTTGCAGTCACTGCGCAGGTGACGCGGGATATCACCGACAAGTGGAACTTCGGTGTCTTGGTCCCGTACCTCTACAAGTACTACCGCGACTACTACCAGCTTCCGGTCGACGTCTCGAACGCCGGCGTCGGGGACGTCAACCTGCTGCTGACGCGGCGCCTCGGCCCCATCAACGCGACCAGCCTCACGCTCTCCGTCGGCCTACCCACGGGCGTGCACGACGCTCGCTACAAGAACGATCTGCTGACGCAAGAGAAGCAACTCGGGCTCGGGCGTCTCACGGCCGGTCTGCTGCTCGATCATACGATCGACGAGACCTGGGGCATCATCGTCCTCGGCGGCTCACTGGCTTATCGCGGCGGTGAGAACGAGCTCGGCAACTACCGCGCGCCCGCCGGCGCGCTGTGGGGCTACGCGGGCTACTTCCTCGGACCGTTCGTGCCGTCGTTGGGGCTCACGGTCACCCAGTTCGCGAAACACGACCGGGACCGCACGCTGGAACAAGACGTACCGCTGACCACGCTGGCGGGCAGCGCATCGCTGGAATGGTCCAGCGACTACCTCGCGATCCTGGTCGGCGCCTCGTTCCCGTACAGCGTCCCGAAGTTCGACGCGCAGCCTTGGATCGCGGGGCTCGGCGTCACCTTCTCGCCATTTTGAGCGCGCATGCTTGCACTCCGCCGCACCATGACGGCCCGTCGTTGGGCTTTGCTCATCGCGCTGAGCGTGGGTGTATTCGCGCTGGGGCTCTCGGCCGAGGCCGACGGCGACATTTGGTGGCACCTCGCGGCCGGTCGCGAGATGGTGCGGACCCGCTCGCTGCTGTTCAGCGATCCTTTCTCGCTCAGCGCCGCGGGGCGCGCTTGGACGGACGTGCACTGGCTGTTTCAGCTCGTCGCTTACGCGGTCCATCAGCTGGGCGGACTCTTGGGCTTGGTGATTTGGAAGAGCGCGCTGGTGACGCTCGGGGCCGGGCTGCTGTTCCTCACGGTGCTGCGCAGCGCCGGTGGCCGCGGGCTCGCGCTGTTCGCGCCGGGCCTCTTGGCCTCGCTCTTTCTCGTGCGCGAGTCGCTGCAGCTGCGGCCGGTGATCGTGACGTTGCTGTGCCTCGCGAGCTTCCTGTTCGAGCTGGAGACGCACCGGCGTCGGGGAGCGGCTCGGCTATTGTGGACGCTGCCTTTCGTCCAGCTCGTTTGGGCCAACGTGCAAGGGCTGTTCGTCTTGGGGCCGCTGCTGGTCGGCGCGTATGCGCTCGCCGCGAGCGCTAGCCGGCGCTTCGGTGGGCGCGCGAGTTACCCCTTCGTTGCTGAATTCAGCGACCCGGAGCGCAGCCGCGCGGGCACGCGCGGCTTGTGGCTGCTCCTGGCGTTCACCTCGCTCGCCTGCCTGCTCTCGCCCTTCGGCGTGGAGAGCGTTCGCTTGCCGTCGCTGCTCTGGAGCCGGCTGCTGCCGGAGAGCAGCAACGTATTCTCCGCCAACATCGCGGAGAACGTGCCCCCCTTCGCGGCGCTCGCGGTCGAGACGGGCCGCTTCGTTCACCTGCAGTGGTTCCTCGGGCTGCTGGCGCTCAGCTTGCTCGCCGCCGGCGCTCGGCTGCGGCTGAGCCACGTCTTGGTCCTCGCCGGGTTCGTGGTCCTCGCGCTGCTCGCCAACCGCAACATCGTGTTGTTGTATTGGGTCGGCGCGCCGCTCGCCGTCATCTCGGCGGCGCCGGCGCTCGCGCGGGCGAGCCGCGCGCTCGGTCGCTGGCGGCGCTCGGCTCCGCTGCGGCTGTGCGGCTACGCAGCGTTCGCGCTGCCGCTCGCGCTCGCCGTGAGCGCCGCTGCTCGCGAACCGTCGCTGTCCGCGCCCGCGCCGTTTCGCGTACCGGAGACGAGCAGCGGACTCATCGCCGCGCGCGCCCAGGGCGGTGACGTGTTCTCCGCGGACGCTTACGGCGGCTACCTGATTTGGCGCTTGTACCCCGAGCACCGGCCCTACATCGACACGCGCCTGGTGCTGAGAACGGCGGCAGAATATCGTGAATACCTGCGCGTCGTGGACGAGCCGAGTCGCTTCGACGAGTTCCAGCGCCGCCACCGCTTCACGTACGTCGTGTTGCCCACGGCTCAGCCGGATCGCTACCTGGGCTTGATCGCCCATCTGTATCGCAGCCCGGATTGGAGGCTGATCTACACCGATGGTGCGGAGGCGCTGTTCGCCGCGCGTGACGCCTCAGCGACGCCCGGCTTGGATCTCGCTTCGGAGAGCACGACGCAGCAGCTCGTCGCCGCGTTGTCAGCGAAGTATGGCGCGTCGGGGCCGCTCGCCGACGCCGCGCGCGTGCACCTGGCCACGTTACTGAGCTCGCTCGCGGAGTTCACACAGGCCGAGCGTGTGCTGTCCGGCGCAGGCGGCCCCGAAGCGGCCGCGCTGCGCGCCCGTTGTCTCGTGGCGCGCGGCGACAGCGAAGGCGCTCGAAAAATCAGCGCCGAGCTCGTCGCGAGCGACGCGAATGACGTCCAGAGCTTGAACCTGCTCGGCGTCGTAGCGCTCGAGCGCGGTCGCGCTCGCGACGCGCTGCAGTGGGTTCGGCGCGCTCTGGCGAAGTCGCCGCGCGACGCGGAAGCAGAGCGGATTCTCAGCAGCATAGAGGAGCAGCATCATGGCGAATCACCCTGAACGTCTCGTTCGATCGACGGCTCATCGGAACGGTTCTCCGCCGCTCGTGTCGAGACCGCTGGTCTACAAGCTCGCGCTGTTCGCGCTGGTGTCCGCGTGCGGTGTTCAAGAGCACGCTCACGAGCTCAAAGCGGACATCAGCGTCGGCGGCAAGCTCGCTCCGCCTCCCCCACCGCCCGAATCGGGCGGTACACCTTCGCTATCCGGGGGCACCACCGGTGTCCCAGGAGCCGGCGGAACTCCGACTGGCGCTGGTGGCGGCGGCGGCGTGCCAGCAGGCGGTTTTGGCGGCACGCTGAACCCTGCCGGCGGCGCTGGCTTACCCGGCGGCAGCACCAGCACGGGCGGCACGCCCACGAACGCGGGTGTCGGCGGCATGGTCACGCAGGGCGGCACGCCCGGCGCGGGCGGCTCCGTCGCGATGGCAGGCGCACCCAGCACCGGCGGCCTCTCGGGCGTGATGGTCGACATCAACGGCACCAAGCTGCCGAAAGAGTCGGTCATCGCCTTCATCCACGTCGGTCACTCCAACATGGCCGGGCGCGCGATGAGCCCTGCGAGCTCGCGCGCGTACCACTTCGAGAACGAGCCCAGCCTGCGCACGTGGATCTATCGCGCCGGCAACTGGACGGTCGCTACGGAGCCGAACACCGCGGGCGATCAGGAGTCGAAGCGCTTCATGAAGGGTGGCCCGGGTACGGCGCTGCTCAAGCAGGCGCTCGACGACGCGCCGACGCGCTACTTCGTCTCCCTCGGCTTCGGCATCGCCAGCGCTTACTGCTCGCAGTTCATCCCCGGCGGGCTGTACTATGATCAGCTGATCGCGGCTCCCAAAGAGTTGAAGGGCCAAGTCACCTTCGGCGCCATCTTGATCATGCTCGGAATCACCGAGCGACACGGGACCGCCGCCGACATCAGCGGCTACCCGAACTGTATCAATACGCTGGTCACCGCCATCCGCAACGACGTGGGTGAGCCCAACCTCCCGCTGCTCATCAATGATTACGAGATGGAAGCCACGGGCTCGGAGCTTGGCGCCACCAGCGAGTTCGCGCAGCAGATGATCCCCCTCATCCACAAGATCCCGGAGATCGTCTCGAACTCCGCGCTGGTGCCCACCGACAATCTGCCCATGGAAGACGATCACCATTTCAACTTCGACGGGCAGAAGGAGTGGACCCGCCGTGCCTTGGACATCATGAAGCAGAAGGGCTGGGTGAAATGGTGAGCGCACGCCGCTCGCGTTCTCTCGGCGCTGCCGCCGCAGGAGCGGGCGAGGCCCGTTGACCCGGAGCAGAGATGGTCTTTTCGAGCCAGATTTTCATCTTTTACTTCCTGCCCCTGGTGCTCGCGCTCTACTACCTGACGCCGTTTCGCGCGCGCACGGCCCTGATCGCCCTCTTCAGCTACGTCTTCTACGGTTGGTCGAACCCGATCTGGGCCGTGCTGCTCTTCTTCGGCTCCAGCGTGGATTACATCGCCGGGCTGCTCTTGCTGCGGCTCTCCGGGCTGAAGGCGCAAGGCGGGTTAGCGCCGGTGATCGCTCGGGAGATCCCGCGGACGCGCGCGATGCGCGCGGTGCTGATCACGTCCTTGACGATGAACCTGGCGATGCTCGCCGTGTTCAAGTACGCCGGCTTCGCGGCAGACAGCGCCAACGCGCTCGGACGCTTGCTCGGCTTGCGTGAGGATTTGATGCCGGTGCTGCACGTCGTGCTGCCCGTCGGCATCTCGTTCTACACGTTCAAGGCGATGAGCTACACCATCGACGTGTATCGCGGCGACGCGCGGCCCATGTTGCGCTTCACCGACTACATGTGCTTCGAGGCGTTCTTTCCGGATTTGGTGGCCGGGCCCATCATCCGCTACGCCGCGATCGAAGAGCAGATGCGCGTGCGGGAGCACACGCTGGACAAGTTCGCGCGCGGCGTCGCGTTCTTCGCCTTCGGAATGGGCAAGAAGATCTTGCTCGCTAACCCCATGGGTGAAATCGCCGACGCCGCGTTCGCGGCCGGTCCGCTGCACCCGGTCGACGCCTGGTTCGGCCTGTTCGGCTACGCGTTTCAGATCTACTTCGACTTCTCCGGCTATTCGGACATGGCCATCGGGCTCGCGCTGATGCTCGGGTTCGTGCTGATCCAGAACTTCGATTCGCCTTACAAATCGAGCAGCATCACCGAGTTCTGGCGGCGCTGGCACATCAGCCTGTCCACCTGGCTGCGCGACTATCTCTACATTCCGCTGGGTGGCAATCGTAAGGGCTCGCGGCGTACTTACGTGAACCTGATGATCGTCATGCTGCTCGGCGGCTTGTGGCACGGCGCCAGCTTCAATTTCGTGATTTGGGGCGGAATTCACGGCGTGATGCTCGCCGCCGAGCGCGCGCAGGGCAAAGACAGCTTCTACCGCCGCCTGGCGCGGCCGCTGCGCGTCTTCATCACGTTCGTCGTCGTGTGTTTGTCGTGGGTCTTCTTCCGCGCCAAGACGCTGCCCGAGGCGCTCACCTACTTCACGTCGTTGTTCGGCCTCTCCTCGGCGGGTGACGCAGCAGAGGCCGTGGCCGGCGCGCTCTACACGCCGTACCACGGGCTGTTGTTCGCTCTGGCTGCGCTCGTGGTGTGGGGCATGCCCAACACCTGGGCCTTCACCGAACGGCTGACGGTGCCGCGGGCGGTGTCCGGCTTCGCGCTGCTGGTCGTCTCCGTGCTCGCCATGTGGACGCAAACCGTGAACCCATTCCTCTATTTCCAATTCTGATGGGGTCGGCCAGTGACACAGCTCACCCGTAGCCCCCTCGCCGCCATCGAAGCCCCGCCCGCTCGCGGCGGGCCGACCGACGTCTCGCACGACGAGCGTTTGCGGCGCGGCATCCTCCACACCGAGATTTCTCGCGGCGTCGCCTGGGCGCTGGTGCTCGGCTTCCTCGCCATGATCGCGCTGATCCCCATCGGCGAGGCCATCGCCGAGAAGCAGGCGGGCGATGACTCGGTGCTGCTCGAGCTGTTCGAGCACGCGCCCAGCGCCGAGCGGCTCCGCCAGTTCGAAGAGGACCTGGAGCAAGCGTCGCGCGCGAAGGATTTCGTGCAGCCGCGGATGCAGCTGCTGCTCACGCGCCTGGCGCGTGCCGGCAATAAAAAGGCCGTAGTTGGGCGCGGCGGGTGGCTCTACTACGAGCCCGGCGTACGCCACGTCTACGGCCCGGGATTCCTCGACGAAGAGATCATGGCGAGCCGCATCAAGCTCGCTCGCGACGCCGATGAGCCGCCGCTCGCCCCAGATCCGCGCGCGGCGATCCTCGCGTTTCAGCGCGCGCTCGCCAGCCGCAATATCCGGCTGATCGTGTTTCCGGTGCCGGACAAGGCGAGCGTGGAAGCCGAGCAGCTGCACGGCCGCTCGCACCCGGGCAGCCCCATCGCGCGCAACCGCGATTGGCGGCGCTTCGTCGACGAGCTCACGCGCGCCGGCGTGCTGGTGTTCGATCCGCTCGGCGCGCGAGCGCTCAGCCAGCGCGAGCCGCGCTATTTGATCCAGGACACGCACTGGACTCCCGCTTGGATGCAGCAGGTGGCCTCGCAGCTCGCGGCCTTCGTCGGCAGCCACGTCCGCCTCGCTCCCGGGGCGCCCAAGCCCGCGTGGAAGCGCACCCCGCAGCGCGTCGCTCGCGTGGGGGACATCGTGGACATGCTCAAGCTGCCGCCCACTCAGGACTACTTTCAGCCGCAAGAAGTGGTCGTCCAGAGCGTGAGCGACGACGCCGACAACGCTTGGGAGCCCGACGCCAAAGGTGAGATTTTGTTGCTGGGCGACAGCTTCACCAACGTGTTCTCCATGTCCTTCATGGGCTGGGGCGAAGCTGCTGGCTTTGCGCCGCAGCTCGCGTTCGAGCTCGGTCGCGGTGTGGACGTCATCGCACAAAACGACTCGGGCGCCTTCGCGACGCGCGAGGCGCTCGCGCGCGAGCTCTCGGGCGGCGAGGATCGCTTGGCCGGGAAATCCGTGGTGATCTGGGAATTCGCTTCGCGTGAGCTCTCGGTCGGCAATTGGAAGCCGATCGACTGGACAGCTGCGCTGAAGGCCGCCAAGGAAGGTGGATGAGCAGCGTTCCGCAACACCGAACGGCTGGTCGAGTGCTCGTGACCGGCGCCGCTGGCGTGATGGGTGTGCGGCTCGTCAGCGGCCTCGTGCAGCGCGGCTTTCCGGTGCGCTGCCTCGTGCTGCCGAAGGATCCCGGTGCGGCGCGGCTGCGGCAGCTCGGCGCGGAGCTGCGCGAGGGCGACATCTCCGAGCTGACGACGCTGTCTGGGCTGTGTGACGACGTCGAGACCGTCTATCACCTGGCGGCGGTCATTCTGTCCAGAGAGCCAGCGCTGTTCACGCGCGTGAACCTGCTCGGGACGCAGAACCTGGTGCGCGTCGCGAGCGCCGCCAAGGTGCGGCATTTCATCTATGTGTCCTCCGCGTCGGTGACGTACCCGCGGCGCACACCGTACGCCGAATCGAAGTGGCAGGCCGAGCAGTGCGTGCGAGCGGAGACCGCGTTCCAGCACACCATCGTCCGGCCCACGCTGGTCTACGATGACCACGGCGGCCAGGAGTTCCTGCTCTTCGAGCGGTATTTGCTGCGTTTTCCGCTGGTCCCGTTCATCGGCGGAGGAGACGCGCGAAAACGTCCGGTGCACGCCCAGGACGTGATCGACGGGCTGCTCGCCATCGCCGACAATCGCGCCGCTTACGGTAAGCTCTACAACCTGAGCGGCCCCGAGAGCATCACCATGCGCGAACTGGCAGAGTTGATGCTCCGCGAGCGCGACGCGCAGCGGCCCTTCATTCACCTGCCCGTGGCGCTATGCACCTGGCTCGCGCGCGTCATGGAGGCATGCTTGGCGCGGCCTCCGCTCACGCGGAGCGCCATCGCCGGGATCGTCAACGACGCCGATCTGGATCCGGGCGACGCCATGCGTGAGCTTGGCTACGCCCCGATCGGCGTTCGCGAGGGCCTCGCTCGCCGCGCAGCCGCGCTGCGCGGCGCCTCGCGCTCGGCACCGCAAAGTTCATTCGTATTGAGGAAGTCATCATGAAAGCAGCGAAACTCACTGTCTGTTCCGTGGCCCTTCTCTGCGCGGCGCTGTCGGCGTGCGCGGCCATCACCGGCGCGCCGCCCAAGGGCTCCGAAGACGCGCTCGAGGAGGGCGAGGCGGCGGCCATGGAAGCCATCGGCAAGAAGGCGCCCGGCCTCATCGTGTGGTCGAGCTCGCGCCTGGGAAACCACGACCTGTTCACCATGAAGACCGACGGTTCGGACGTGAAGGCCATCACCCACGGGGATGAAGTGGACTGGTTCCCGCGCTTCTCGCCCGACGGCTCGAAGGTGCTGTTCTGCCGCAGCAAGAAGGGTTGGGTGAGCGAGCGCGACGCCAACGAGAGCAGCCGCTGGGACGTCTATCAGGTCAACGTCGACGGCTCTGGGCTGGAGAAGGTGGTCGACAACGCCAGCTGGGCCAGCTGGGTCTCGATGGACGAGGTGATCTTCGTGCGTGAGACCAAGATTTTGCGCAAGAAGCTAGGCTCTGACGCCGAGACTGAGGTCATGGACAGCGCCGGCATCAAGGAGCTCGACGGCGCGATCCTGCAGCAGCCGCAGCTGTCCGCCGATCAGAAGTACATCGCCATCACGCTGCGCGGCAGCATGCGCGAGACCGGCATTTGGGACATCGAAAAGAAGACTTGGACGAAGACGGGGCTCGGCTGCCAGGTGAGCTGGACGCCCGACGGCAAGGACATCTATTGGGTGAACCCCACCGGCAACGGCGGCAACGAGCTCTACCACCAGCCGATCAGCGATGGAAAGCCGGCAAAAGAGCTGTCCGACGACGAGCTCGTGTTCATGGATCTGCCCGGACGCCGCTCGCACGAGTATTTTCCCAAGCTGTCCGGGGACGGCAAGTGGCTGGTCTGGGGCGCGACTCAGCGCGGCCACGACCACGACACGGCCGACTACGAAATCTACATTTGGGAGGTCGGCACGCCGTACGACAAAGCCGTGCGCTTGACGCACCACTCGGGCAACGATCGTTGGCCGGACATTTTCCTCGCCAGCAGCGGATCGTCGCAGAGCGGGGATTGATGCTGCGCGTCGCCGTGCTTGGTGCAGGCGGCTTCCTCGGCTGTCACCTGGTCCCGAAGCTGCTCGAGCTCGAAGGCGTGAGCGTGGACGCCATCGATCTCGAGCTGCGCAAGCTCGAGCTCGAGCGCGCCGCGCCGCGGCTGCGCTGCACCGTCGCGGACGTGCGCGAGCGCGCCGTGCTCGAGCGCGCGGTGGACGAGAACGACGTGGTGTTTTCGCTCACCGCGCTGTGCACGCCGGCGCTGTACAACGCGGATCCGCTGGCCGTCATCGACGCGAACTACACGCACCTGGTGCCGCTCGTGGCGCGCGCCGCCGAGCGCGGTAAACGCCTGCTGCATTTCTCCACTTGCGAGGTGTACGGCCGAATGGCGCTCGACGCGGATGGGCGTCCCAGCGAGCGCATGCAGGAGGAGGAAACGGCGCTGTTTCTCGGCCCCGTGCAGCGTGAGCGCTGGAGCTACGCCTGCGCCAAGCAGCTCCTCGAGCGGGTGATCTGGGCGCACGGCAAGCACCGCCAGCTGGATTTCACGATCGTCCGCCCGTTCAACGTGATCGGACCCAAGATGGACTTCTTGCCGGGCCTGGACGGTGAAGGGGTGCCGCGCGTGCTGGCCTGCTTCATGAACGCGCTGTTGCGCGGCGAGCCGCTGCGCCTGGTGGAGGGCGGCGAGCAACGGCGCTCGTTCATCTCGGTTCAGGATTTCGTGACGGGCGTGGTCGCGATTTTGCTTCGCGGTGAAGCCTGTCGCGGACAAATCGTGAACCTCGGCAACCCCAAGAACGAGCTCAGCATCCGCGAGCTCGCCGAGGCGCTGGCGCAGGAGTTCGCGCGGCAAGCGCCGGACCGGCCGCTGGCCGGCTTCCAGCGCGTGTCCGCGCAGGAGTTCTACGGCGAGGGCTACGACGACTCGCAGCGCCGGGTCCCGGACATCGGCAAGGCCGAGCGCCTCCTCGGCTTCGCCCCGCGTGATTCGCTCGCCGACATGCTCCCGGGGATCGTTCGTGACTACGTCGCGCGCTATGGCCAGAGCTTGGCTCAGCCCGCGGCGCGGCGCGTGAGCGCGAGGTGAGCGTGGGCGGAGTCGTCGTGATCCCGGCTTACAACGCCGGTCGTCACCTGCGGCGCGTCGTCGAGCGCGTGGACCGCGTGGCGAAGCCGCATTTCGAGCGCATCCTGATCGTCAACGACGGCAGCAGCGACGACACCGGCGCGGAAATTGCGGCGCTCCGTGGGCGCTTCCCCCAGCTCGACGCCATCGAGCGCGCCAAGAACGGCGGCTATGGCGCGGCCATGAAGGACGGGCTCGCTCGCGCCAAGCAAGCCGGCGCCGAGCTCGTCGCCTGTGTCCACGCGGACGGTCAGTACAGCCCCGAGCGGCTGCCGGCGCTGGTCGCGGAGCTCCGCGGCCGGCAGCTCGATCTGTTACAAGGCTCACGCATCGCCTCCGGAACCGCCTTGTCCGGCGGCATGCCGCTCTACAAATACGTGGCGAACGCCGGCCTGAACCTGCTCGAAAATGCCGTGCTCGGCCTCGCGTTGAGCGATTATCACAGCGGCTATCTCGTCTATGGCGCGCGCGCGCTGGCGCTGCCCTTCGACAGGCTCTCGAACAGCTTCGATTTCGATCTCGAGCTGCTCGCGCTGGCGCGCGCGCACGGCTTGGCCGTCGGGGAAGCACCGATCCCGACGCATTATGGCGATGAAGTCTCGCACCTCCAACCGATCAGCTACGGCCTGCGTGTGCTCGCAGTGCTCTGGAGATTCCGAAGAGGACACTATGATCCAACGTGAAATTGCGGTTCACGGCGCGCGGCGGCGCCGCTCACGGCGCTGGGGCGGAGGGGTGGCCGGCGTGCTGCTCTGCGGTGTGCTCGCTGCTTGCGCAGGGCAGGGCAGCGCGTTGCCGTGGCCCGCGAACGCGTCGGAGCGCCGCGCTACCCACGTCGACGTGGCGACGCTCAACACCGACTACCACCGTACGAGCTCGGGCGTGTTGGTGCGGGAGGTCAAGCGCCCGCGCCGCGCCGCGCTCGACTACGCGGCTTATCATGAAAACTTCATGATCGACGAGCCCGAGCCGGAGGAGCGGCCACAGCAGGGCGGCGACGCCAAGCCCGACGTGAGCCATCCCTTCGAGGGCTGGCTCGACACGAGCAGCATGCAAGCGGACATCGAGCAGGTGCCGCTCAGCGACGCCGAGCGCGAGAACGCGTTCGCGTTCCCGCCGCTCGTCGAGTTCTTGCGCCAAAAAAAGATCGCAGGCGCCGAGGATCTCGAGGAGCTCGGCGGCAAGGTGCGTGATGAGTCGTGGGGACTGCAGCGCACGCCGGGCATCGCCACGCAAATGATCGGGGATCTGTTCGTGCACGAGCCGGCGGGGAAGGCGCCCGAGCTGTGGGTCAAGATCGAGTTTCAACCCTGGTTCAAGGCGCTGGGACAGCTTCCGGATCAGGATGGGGACGGCTTCCCCGAATTTTACGCGAAGGTGAAGAGCGAGAAGGTGACGCCCGAGCTGGTCACCGCCATTCGCCAGGACTACGGCGAAGCGGTGCTGTCACCCGCGGAGGTGAAGACGTGGGCCAATCAACTCGCCTCCTATTGGTACCCGTCGTTCAACACCGATCTGGTGCCGCCCGGCCCCGTCTGGCCCGATGAGCGCACCGAGCCCGAGATCAAGCGCGAGCTCGGGGAGCGCAGCTACAAGTCGCCCACCATCGTGCTGCGCGGCAAGCCGCGCGGGAAGCCCACCTACAACGTCTTCCTCGTCCACAGCGCCGCCGCAGCCGGCGCGCAGACGGAAGCGCGAGCGCACATCGAGCTCGCGAAATCGCGCCCGAGCCCCAACGTCGACCCCATCCGCAAGCAGATCGAGCGAGAGCTGGCCGAGCACGGCGGCAAGTGGGAGACCTGGGCCAAGAGCGTCGCGCCGCTGCACGGCGCGTTGAAGAAGCGGCTCAAGAGCGCTCCCGCTGCGGTCAAAGCCTTCGCCGGTGAGGACGGCTTTCTGTTCTTCCGCAATAGCCTAGACTACGTGGTCGGCGGTGACCTCGAGCGGCAGCGCGCGGGCAAGAACCCCGTCCCCATCATCGTCGAGTTCAAGAAGGCGCTCGAGAAGCAGGGCGTGGATTTTCTATTCGTGCCCGTGCCGACCAAGCTCGAGCTCTTCCCGGACAAGCTGGAGCCGAAGCAGGCGAGCCTCGCCGGACAAGTCATCAACCCTTACTCGCGTAAGTTCTTGCTCAGCCTGGCCAACGCTGGCGTCGAGGTCGTCGATCTGCTGACGCCGTTCCTCGCGGCTCGGCGCGCGGGCGATCCGCCGGGCGCAGAGCCGCTCTACCAACGGCAGGACACGCACTGGACCGCGCGCGGCTTGGGCCTCGCCGCGGAGATCCTGGCGGCGCGCGTGAAGCGCTACGGCTGGTACGCGGAGCTCGCCAAACACAGCGAGAAATTCTCCACGCACCCCGTGGATTTCACGCGCTTCGGTGATCTTCACAGCCGCCTGCCCGACGCGCAGAAGCGCAACTATCAGCCCGAAGCGCTCAAGGCGTTGCAAGTGCTGACGGCGAACGGCGCGCCGTACGAAGACGACCCGGACAGCCCGGTGACGGTGCTGGGCGACAGCTTCACGGGCGTCTACGAGCTCACCGACGCCGAGCACGCGGGCGTCTCGGCTCATCTCGCCAAAGAGATCGGCTACCCCACGGATCTCGTGATGAGCTACGGCGGCGGCCCCAACGTGCGCAACAAGCTGATGCGGCGCGGAGCCGCGGAGCTGGCACGGAAGAAGCTCGTGATTTGGCTGATGACCGCGCGCGATCTCTACAACTACTGGGAGAACTGGGAGCACTTGGACAAGAAGTGAGCCGACGTCGCTTCTTGCAGGCGCTGCTGCTCGCGGCGACGGGCTGCGGCAAAGCCGCGCCGCTGCCGCCGCGGTTGCAGCGCCTGGTGAGCATAGGCAGCGATTTCGGCGAGGGGGGCCCCGCGGACGAGCGCTTCGCGGCCGCTGAGCTGCGAGACGTCGCGGAGCGCGTCAAGAAAGCCGCCGAGCAGCGCGGCGCGGCCCCGTCGGCGGCCCACTTGACTCACGTTTTATTCTCCGAGCTCGGCTTCGAGCGCGAAATCGAAGATACCGCGCTCGAGTTCGTGCTCGTCCCCGCTGTGCTGCGCGCCCGGCGCGGCAGCTGCGTCGGCCTGGGCAGCGTGTACTTGGCCGTTGCCGAGCTGCTCGGCTTGACGTGCAGCGGTGTGCTCCTCTCGGGGCACTTCTTCGTGCGCGTCACGGAGCAGGGGCGGAGCCGAAACGTCGAGCTCCTGCGGCGCGGCGAAGCGATGCCCGACTCCTGGTACGCCGAGCGCTATCCCACGCCCGGTCCGGTCGCGGCTTACGGCCGCCCCTTGAGCGCTGATGAAGTCTTGGGCGTCATCGAGTACGACATCGGCAACGAGCGGCGGCGGCGCGGTCGCCTACCCGAGGCGCGTCGCGCCTATCAGCGCGCCGTCCAGCACTTTCCCGAGCTCGGCGAGGCGCGCGCCAGCCTCGGAGCCGTGCTTCATCTCTCCGGCGAGCTCGACCGCGCGATCGAGGCGTACCGCAGAGCGGAACAGTCCAATCCATTCTTGCCCGGCTTGGCGCGCAACATCGAGCTTCTGGAGCGGGAGAAGTCCGCGCTCGGCGTCGTGGAGCGCTGATTGAACGGGGCGATTCGTCGCGGCGCGAAATGCTCGCGCGCCGGCGCTGCGACGCCCGAGCTCACGATGCAGCTGCGAACGATGGAGGGTGCGCGCCGGACAGGACGACGGCGATCAGCTCGCGTCGGCCGGAGACGCGAAATTTCCTGTAGATCGAGTTGATTTGATTGGCCAGCGTTCGCAACGAGGTGCCGCGGCGCGCGCCGATTTCCGCGCGTGTTCTGCCCTCGATGATGCTGGACGCAATATCTCGTTCCGCTTGCGAGAGTGATGCTCGCGCGAGTGAGGCCAAGGGCATCTCGACGCTGAGCACGAGGTTCGCCTCACCATCGCAGCCGTGACTGATGGGCGGCATCATCTTGGCGCCGCGCGCCGCGCATGCCGCCGCGACGAGGAACGCGGAGACACCGGCAGCGTTCGGATGCGCACTACTCATCAGCAAAAACCGCTTATTGTAGTGGCAGATGGTGGAGAGAGAGAGCGAGAGGTCCGCGGCGACGACCTTGGGCTGCTCGCCAGCAAACACGCGCTCCATCGCTTCTGCAAATTTGTAAGAAACCGGCCGGAGCCGGCCTGGTTGCAGTGAGATGAAGCAGCGTCCCGCGGTGACCGTGCTGTTGGTGATGCGGAGCCGTCCGGTGACGAGCCCGCGCCAGACATCCGCGAGGTCCACAGGGAACGGTAGGGCCAGCGACGTCAAAGACATGACATCGTCGCCCGCCGGGCACCCGTCCGATGACAACGACACCTGCATATCTTTCCTCTACTCGGCTGTTGTCGCTGTGAGCAGGCTGCCACGGCGCGAGCTCGAGTTTGGATCCGACTGGTCGAGTACGGCGTTTTGCCAGTCGAGTGGTCGCTCATGCCCGTTGAACGGCAGCGCTAGCCTCCGCGCGCTCGTCCGCCGTGTGAGTCGGCGCAGCGGAGCTCACCGCTCAGCCGCCGGAAGCTGCCGCTCGAGCGCCGTATCGCGCCGCCCGGCGGCTTTGCCGCCAATTGGAGCGCCGACTCGGACTAATCAATGCTTTAACCGAGCCGCATGGACACCGGTAAGACGCTCAAAGCGGTCATCGTCGAAGACGAAGAGGGCTCTCGACAGTTCTTGCGGCGTCTGCTGCGGCGGCACGCCGACGTCATCGAGGTCGTCGGAGAAGCCCAGAGCGGTCCCGAGGCGCTGACGATCTGCGAGCGCACACAACCCGATGTCATCTTCCTCGACCTCGGCTTGCCGGGCTTCGATGGCTTCGAGCTGCTGTCCCAGCTGCGCGTCGAGGCGCACATCATCATCACCACCGCGGCAGCGGAGCACGCCGTGCAAGCGTACCGCGCGAACGCGGTCGACTATCTGCTCAAGCCCATCGAGCCGGCGCAGTTGAAGGAGGCCATCGCTCGCGTCGCGTCGGCCATCTCGGACGAGCGCCTAGTACGGCTGCTATGCCGAGAACACGACGGCTTGAAGGTGGTGTGCCTCGAGGACGTGTTGTTCTTGTGTGCGGAAGACGGGTACACGAAGGTGCAGGTGGAGGGCACGTACTACCTCTTGTCGGAGCCGCTAACCAGCGTGGAAGATCGTTTGCCGACGTACTTCGTGCGCACCCATCGCAACGCCATCGTCAACGTACGCAAGGTGCACGCTCTCGACAAGAACGGTGAGACAGCTCTGGTGGGTCGAGAGGGGCTCGAAGTTCAGGTGAGCCGACGACACCTGCGGGGACTGCGTCGCACGCTCATGCTCGAAAAGTGAATCGATAGCTACGGTAAGGGAGCTTGGACGGCATGTCAGACTTTCAATACAATGATCTGGAGGGCGCGCCGGAGCTGAGTGATGGTGCCCTGAGCACCTTGCAATGCAATATCCTGCGTTCGACGGGGCGCGCGGCTTGCGATCACGTATTTCATCGCTTCGCATCTCGACAAGCATTCACGAACTGGCTCAGGACGGCGCCAATGCCTTCGCCCGCGACGGCAGGCGGCCCGGACTTGGTGCACATCCTGATCACGCACGAAGGTTTGAGCCGCCTAGGATGCCCCGAAGCGCTCATGCAGCAGCTGGACCCCGCATTTCGGCGCGGATCGCGCAACCTGCGGACCTACGAGAAGCTGCGCGATCCCATGGCCGCGCTGTGGGAGCCGTCACACCGGCAGCCGTGGCACGTCGTCGAGCTCCATTGGCGCTCCGATCGCAACAATACGCCCATTGACGTCGCGAGCAGCGGCCCCGGTCATAGCGTGCTGATCGAGCGCGGAAAAGCGTTCGGCGTCGATGGTAAATGCCAATCGCTAGACGACGCGCCGCGCTACAATCACTTCGGTATCCTCGACGGGAGCAGCAACCCCGTCTATAGCCTTGTCGACTACGAGAAGGTGCTCGCGGGACGAGCGGCCCCTGAGCGTCCTTGGAGGTGGGACCCGCGGCAGAAGCTATCGACCCTGCTCGCGCCCGACCTGCTCGCCGAGCGGCGAGATTGTTATGGTAGCTACTTCGTCTTCCGTAAATTTAGGCAAGACGTCGATAGATTCCGAGAAAAGCTCGCTACGCTGGCGTCCAACATCGCCGCTGGTATCGGGGCGCGAGGCGGCGCGAGCTGGTGGTGGGCGCAACTCCCGGTGTTCGCGGAGGTCGGCCGCGACGCCCTGCAAGCGTTGAGCGAACGACTGTCGTCGAATCGAACGCTCAACGAGGCGCTCTCGTGCCCAGCGGGGGTGGCTTTGGCGCAGGCCATCTTCGGGGTGGGGCCGAACGGCGAGCGCGCCATGGGCGGAGACGGCAACGACTTCAACTACGAACACGATCTCGACGGAAGGCGCTGTCCCTACGGCGCCCACGCCAGAGCCTGCAACGCGCGCGGCTCGCGGCGCGCGCCGCAGGTCGAGCGCAGGGCGGTCATCGCTCGGCGGGGCATCTCCTACGATGAAGGACTGCTGTTTTGGTGTGCCCAAGCCAGTATCGGTGAACAGTTCGAGTACATGCAGGAGAAGTGGATCAACGGCGGCAATGTCGATCTCGATCACCGTCCCACGCCTGGCGTCGACTATTTGGTCGGTCGCCCCGGAGCAGAGGACTTACATGCGTCGAATGCGGCTCAATCATTCAGCCTCGATATCCGAGACACGATTGAGCTGCGAGCTAGCGAGTATTTGTTTGCGCCCAGCTTGGTCGGATTCGAGCAGCTAAAGCGCTTTGGAGGTGTCCAGTGACGATTCCCTTTACATCGATATCCTTGGGATACCATTCACAAATGGAGCCCTATCGCAGCGAGTTGCACAAAAATCCCGCGGACACGTTCGCGCATTTTGGTATCACGAACAGCGCTTATGGCCAGTTTCTAAGCATCAACGAGAGCCGTGGCTCCAAGACCGTCAGGGCGGAGCTCGCCACCGCCGAACGGATGTTGCAGGCCGCCGTTGATATCGAAACGGCGTCCGCCGCAATTCGCGCAAATGGCGGAAAAACGGCGGCGCCGCCGCTGCCGGCGCTGATTGAACAATTCCTCGGCTTCGCCGCGTCATGGGTCGCGGCTGAGGTCGCGCTCGGCATCACCGAGCCGGATCAGCCAGTGGCGGACAAGCCGGGTGAGCTGATTCGCAAGATGTACTTGCTTTTGTACTGCTCGGCGTTTCGC
The DNA here is from genome assembly GCA_966250485.1 of uncultured Sorangium sp. Lineage (GTDB taxonomy): Bacteria > Myxococcota_A > Polyangia > Polyangiales > Polyangiaceae > PMG-095. The sequence continues at coordinate 98,562 of CBINHN010000014.1, forward strand.
AGCAAGCCGGATCGTGGGGCGTTCGATGAGAAGGCGTGGAATGCGGTGCTCGCTGCGGTCGAAAAGGGCGAGGGCTCGTTCGACGAGCTGTTGCCGCACTGCCGGACCTTGTGCGCGCAGGTCGCGGACGAGTTCATCGGGAGTCTTTGGCCGGACATCTGGTGAGAATGAGAGTGGCACGGGTCCTGGAGACGTATCTTCGCGTGGCGCCGCGCCTGCCGTCGTGGCTGGCGCCGTCGTCGTTGGAGCGCGTGGCCAAGGTCGCCGAACGCGTGCCAAATTCCGCGAGGTCACACAACCTGGAAGTTCGCTTGAACTCCTCGCGCCAGATTGACCTGCTCACGTACTGCGGCTCGAAGGCCGCGGTACGTGAGTTCGAGCAGCTGCTCGGGCCAAGCCCGAGCGCGTTCTGGCGACACAATCTGGAGCTGCTCCGCGAGTGGGGCAGCGAGGGCAGCAAGCTGTCCGAAGCGCCGTTCCTCTCCTTCGAGTACGACACGGGTGAGCGCTTCGTGGAGCAGGAACCGCAAGGCAATCTCTTGGTCGCGACCGATCGTCGCCACTTCGCTCGCCACTGGGAGCCTCCGCGCGGCGAGACGGCGCAATCCCGCGCGCTCGGGCGCTTCGCCTTTCAACGGCTGCTGCCGCAGTCGATGCGCGACGCGTGCCTGGCCGTGATCGATCGAATCTACGCGGCGCTGCCTCCCGGCGCCGCGGTGCTGCATGCGCCCGTGATGATGGCGAGGGAGCCTTGCGTGGCGAAGCCGTACATCCTCATGCCGCGGGAGTCGGTGTCGCGCTTCCTGAAGGACGTCGCTTGGCCAGGTTCTCACTGCGCGCTCGACGAATTGTTGAAAACCTACTACAAGGCGTTCGCGAAGACCGTGTATCTCGACTTGACCGTGACCGACCGCGTCCAGCCACGGCTCGGGCTCGTCACCTCACAATTTCAGCGGTTGGAGGCTGATTTTTCCAATCTAGACTGGTGGGGGCTGCCGCCTGAGCTCGAGCACTACAAAGAGGAGCTGCGCGGTTGGGACGGCGTGAGCGAAGAGACGTTCGACGGCGAGCGGTTCTGGTTGCGCCGCTGGCTCGAGACCAAAGCGGTGCTGCACGAAGCGGCGGTCGAGTACAAGGCGTACCTCGGGTTTTGCGTGAAGCGTCCGCCGTTGTTCAGTTGATCGAGCGTTGACAGATGCAGCTACCGACCGGCTACAGCATAGGTGGCGCGGTTCAACCGGCGCGGGGGCTGTTGGTCGTGCGCGCCGTTCGCGAGGCGGACGGGGCGTCGGTCGTCGTCAGCGGCACGAGGGGGCTCATAACGTCCGAGCCCTATCGACGCCGGTTGGACGCCGAAGCCGAGTGCCTCGCGCTGCTCGGCGATACGGTCGCGCGCGCGACTCGGATCGACGAGCAGCGCCAGTCCTGGTTGGTCCTCGAGGGGGTGCTGGGTGAGCCAATCGACATGTCGCGCGCTTGGTCGCTCGATGAGTTCTGGGCCTTCGCTCCGCTGCTCGCCGGCGCGCTCGCCAAGTGCCACGCGCAGGATTGCGTGCATGGCGGCCTGGAAGGCAGCTGCATCTGGTGGGATGCGGCGCCTACGCCGCGAATCGCCTTGCTGGGTGTCGTCCCAGCTGCGCGCGTCCCGTTGCTTCAGGCCGTACCAGCCACCTCTGACACCGCGCCCGAGTTGATCACCGCGCCCGATCGGCTCCCAACGCGCGCAGCGGACGTGTACTCGCTGGGCTGCATCCTGTATCGCATACTCACCGGCCAAGCGCCGATCGCGTCGACCGTGAGCCTCAACTTCGAGATCGCGTCGATGCCGCCGCCGCCGTTGGATCCGGCGCGCGTGCCGTCGCGGCTCGCAGAGCTGGTGATGAGGATGCTCTCCAAATCGCCCGCTGCGCGTCCAGCGAGCGCAGACGCCGTGCACCGTGAGCTGCTCGCGATCCGCGCCGGTGAGGTGTCGATCGACGCGATTCGCCTGTCGCCCGCGGCGCTGGTGGGGCGCGTCACGGAGCTGGAGCGCTTACTGGCCGCAGCCAACGGCGCGGCCGCCGGCGAGCCGCGTGCGCTGTGTCTGTTGGGTGATGCGGGCGTCGGTAAGTCGTATCTCATCGCGGAGTTCACTCGTCGGCTCACCGCGCGCGGGTTCTTGACGGGCGCTGGCAAGTTCGAGCAAGCCAACGCCGGACAGCCGTATGCTGCGCTGCTCGCGGCTTGTCAGAATGCGCTCAGTCGCGCGCTGTCCGGCGGAGAGCTCACGTTCAACGCAGCTCGAACGCGGCTGCGAGCGGCCAATCCAGCGTTGCTCGGCTTCCTCGCCTACTACTTGCGCGAGCTGACGCACCTGTGCGGAGCGCTACCAGAGGCCCCTGATTTGGGGCCGGCCGAGAACCGAAACCGCTTCGTGAGAGCATGCCTCGAGCTGATCAACGCGCTCGGTTGCGTCGGCGCTCCTCTGGTGCTGGTCCTCGACGACGCACATTGGGCCGACTCTGCCACCGCTGAGCTGCTCGGTGAGCTGCTCAGGCTCGGGCTGCCGGCGCACTTTTTGCTCTTGCTGTCGCTCAGACGACATGAAGCGACCGCGAACTCTGCGCTGCAAGGCATCCTGCCGTCGATCCCCGCCGACGCGCGCATCGAGGTAGCGCCCTTTCAAGCCTCGCAAACCGAAGAGTTTTGCAAGAGCGTCATTCATGGTTGCGAGTCAGCCAGCGACCTCGCCTCCGCCGTTCAACAACGTACGGGCGGGAACGCGCTGTATTGCCTCGAGTTGTTGCGCAGTCTGGCCGCGAACGGGCAGCTGGCGCACGTCGCGGGTCATTGGAGCTGCTCGGATCCGCAGGCCCGATTCACGCCCGCCTCCGAGACCGTCGTGGATCTCATTCGCGCGCGCCTCGCTTCGGAGTCGGAGCGCACCCGGCAGCTCCTCGGTGCGGCGGCTTGCATCGGCTCCGTTTTTACCGTCTCGGCGCTCGCCGCGGCGTGCGACCTGCAGGCGGAGGAGGTCGAGCGCTCGCTGAGCGCGGCGGTGCGAAACGGCTTGGTGGACACGCGAGCGGGCGCGCGCACCGCGTACGGCTTTTGCCATGATCGGGTGCAAGAGTCGGCGCTGGCGGCGTTGAGCGCGGAGGACATCGCGCAGGTGCAGCTGCGGCTCGGGCGCTACTATCGCACGCTGGCGGCCACCGAGCAGTTCGCGGTTTTTCACTGTATCGATCACCTCAACGCCGTACGGCACAGCCTGGAACCCGCCGAGCTGGAGGCCTTGCGCGAGTTGAACTGGGACGCCGCGCTGCGCGCGCGTCGCGCTATCGCCTACCAGCGTGCGGCGGATTTGGCTGCGATCTATCTCGAGAGCACCACGGCGCCGGAGCAGCGCTTCGAAGCTCTATTGCTGATGGCAGAGTGCTCGTTCCTGGCGTCTGGAACGCGCAAGGACAGCAAGGACGGCGCGGAAGCGTGGCAGCGCGGTGAGAGCGCGCTGCGACAATGCGAGTCCATCGCGCCCAGCGCCGTCCATAGACTCCGCCTGCTGAGGCTGCGCTTGGCGTTGAGCGTTTACAACCAGCGCTATGAGGAGGCTATCGAGCTCGGGCTCGAGGCGCTGCGTATTCTGGGCAGTCCGTTGCCTCCCAACCCCGGCGTTGTGCGCGTCATCGGGCGTGCCGTGGCGCTGAGCCTGCGCATGCGTAAGCTCGACCCGCTGCAGCTTTACGAGGTGCCCGATCGCACCCCGCGCGAGCAAGTCGAGGTATCGAGCGTGCTGGCCTGGCTGGCGGCGCCGGCGCATTGGGCTCGGCCGCTGTTGGGTGCGCTGGTCCTAATCCGGCAGACCGAGCTCGCCCTCACGTTTGGTAATGGGCCGCAGGCCGCCATTGGCTATGCCGGCTATGGTCTCATCTGTCATGTGCGGGGCAACTTCGAAGCTGCGGTGCGTTACGGCAGGTTGGCTGAGGTGCTGGCCAGACAGCAATCCGTCCAGACGCGAACCATGGTGCAATTTCAAGTGCTCACCTTCTTCGGCGCTTTCGAGCTCGACGCGAGCGCCCTCATGGCGAGCTACGATCGAACGCTGAGCGAGTGCGTCGCACACGGGGATATGTTCGCCTCGCATTTGATCGACGGCGCCGTGACGCTGTTGCCGCACACCGGCTGGAACATCGAGCGCATCGAGGACGCGCTGCTGCGCTACGAGCGCGAAGCACGGACGGCGGGCGCTGGCACCAGCCTCGAGGCAATCCAGCTCGTCCGCGCATGGTGTGAAACGCTGGCGCGAGCGCTGGGCTCCGCCGCCCAATATCAGGGGCTCGGCGCGGTGCTGTTGGAGCCCGTACAGTTTAGAAACTTCTCGGCGGTGCACGCCGTGCTCCGCATGCAGCTCGAATATTTGCTTGGAAACGACGCTGAGGTCCTCGCGCTCGGCGCCGGTCTGAAGCGGGATCCGGTGATCAAAGACAGCCTGTGGTACCGCGCGAGCTATTGGCTGCTGATGATGCTGGCGCTGACGCGCCTGCGCGGAGCGCTCACGCGCGCCGCGCGCGAGGCGCTAGCGGCGCTGGAAAAGCTCGACGCTGTTCGGGTCGACGGCGCGGAGGGGCCGCACAATTTTCGCGCCTCGCTGCTGCTCGCGCGCGGAGCTCACGCCGCCGTGCGCGGGGATCCCGCGGCCACGCAGCTTCTCGAGAGCGCCGTGGCCGAAGCCGGCAGAGCCGGGCACGAGCTGCTGCGCGGAATGGCCCTGGAGCGCCTCGCGGAGCGCCACGCCGCGCAGCGCCAATATGGGCCGTTCGTCGAGCGCTTGCGGGACGCCGCGCAGGCGTTCCAGCGCTTCGGCGCACAGGCGAAAGTAGACGCCTTGATGAAGGCGCATCCCGGCATCGACTGGAGTCATCTGGCGAGCCGCCACCCGCGCGCCGTCGACGTCAAGGTCGAAGGCGTGATGCGCGCAGCGTCAGCCATCGCTGAAGTCACCACCGTCGAGCAGCTCGGCCCGACGTTGCTGCGGGTGATCGCGACGACCGCCGCGGCCATGCGGGCCTTCTTGTTCATCCCCAAGGACGGCAAATTCTATCTGGTCGCGGGCTGTGAGCGTGATCGCATGGATATGGCCACCCCGGTCACCGCTCTCGACGACGTTGCCGAGGATTTTCTCGCGCTGCGCCCCGTGCGCTACGTGGCGCGAGCGAAAGAGAGCGTCGAATTTCCGCGCGACCGCCACAAATTCAGTGACGACTCCTACTTGCTGACCAGGCCCGCCCTGCGCGGCTTGCTGTGCGTTCCGCTGCAGTATCGCGCGGAGATGGTCGCCATCTTGTACCTGGAGGAGAGCAGCAATTTCGACGGCTTCAGCGCGGAAGACGCGGCGCTCGTCACGCTGTTGGGGCGGCAAGCGGCGATCGCGCTGAGCAACGCGGACATGCATCGCTTCGAGGTGGAGGCGCTGCAAGCCAAAGTGAACCCGCATTTTTTATACAACTCGTTGAGCGTCATCACCGAGCTCATCGGGCGCGATCCCGCCGCAGCAGAAGACGCCGTGTTCAGGTTGACGAAGCTGTATCGCTACATGTTGAGCACTCCAGCGAACCAGCGCGTGCCGCTCGACAAAGAGTTGGCGTTGGTTCGCGACTATCTCGAGCTCGAGAAGGTTCGCTTCGGCTCCCGACTGAACATCGAGTGGGACATCGAGGCGGATATTTCGACCTTTCAGGTGCCGGCGCTGCTCGTTCAGCCGCTGGTGGAGAACGCGGTCACGCACGGCGTCGGCCGCAACGTGGAGGGCGGGACCGTGTCCATCGCGCTCCGTGAAGACGGTGAGGGGCTGCGACTTCGCGTTAGCGACGATGGTCCTGGCTGGTACGCCGGCAAAGGCGGCACCGGCTTCGGCTTGCGTAGCGTTCGTCGACGGCTCCAGCTGATGTACGGAGAGAGCGCGTCGCTCGAGATCAACAACGAACGCGGCGTCTCCGTCGAGGTGCGGCTGCCGTGGTAGGCGGGCCGCGGCTGCTCAGCGGCTAGTTGGATTTCGAAGAATCCCGACGATACGCGGCCGCCCGGGCATATCGCTTGCTTGCTCGGTGAGCACGCCAGCGCCTCACTGGGCCACGAGCCTCGCGAACGCGCAACGCCGCGGTGGTGTCAACCCGAGCCGCAAGACCGAGGTAACCGCCGTGACTCACCGCGGCTTTTATGCTCGTCACGGGTTCGAGGGCCGGCGCTGGCGGAGTTACTTGGTCAGCGAGCCTCTCGCCGGCATCGGCATTTCGGAGAAGCGAACATGGACTCACCGCGAATTTGCATCTCAACCTTTGGCGGCTGTCTCGGAGTCGCAGCCATCGTCTTGGTCTCGGCTTGCGCGCGGCGCAGCGAGAGCCCGGAGGCCGAGCCGTCGTCGATATCGAAGACGGTAACCTCTTCCAAGGGCGCCGCGTTGGCCGGGACGCTGGACAACGCGGGGGCCGTCGCCGAGGTCGCGGAGCGCGCGCTCCCCGCGGTGGTGAGCGTGGCCTCGACGCGCATCGCGAAGGTCGAAGCCCAGGAGACCCCGTTCCCGTTCGATAGCCCGTTGTTCCGCCACTTCTTCTCACCGAGAGGCGGGTTGTTGCCATTCCCGACCCCGGGCGGCCCGCCGCCGCAGGTGCATGGCATCGGCTCGGGCGTGATCGTCGGCAAAGACCTGATTTTGACGAACGCGCACGTCGTGGAAGATGCGAAGGACATCGAGGTCACGGCCGGTGACCGCCGGCCGTTGCAGGCCAAGCTCATCGGCAGCGATCCGAAGAGTGATCTGGCAGTGTTGCGCATCACCGGCGATACGCAGGGGCTCACCGCCCTGCAATTCGCCGACTCTTCGCGCGCTCGGCTGGGACAGATCGTGCTCGCGATCGGCAACCCGTTCGGCGTGGGTCAAACCGTGACGATGGGCATCATCTCTGCCAAAGGTCGCGCCGATCTGGGAATAGAAGCGTACGAGGACTTCATCCAGACCGACGCAGCGATCAACCCGGGCAACTCTGGCGGCGCGCTGGTGGATTTGGAGGGCAGGCTGGTCGGCATTCCGACCGCGATCCTCTCGCGCAGCGGCGGCTATATGGGTGTTGGCTTCGCCATCCCCAGCAACATGGCGAAGCCGATCATGACGAGCTTGGTCGAGCATGGACGGGTGATCCGCGGCTATCTCGGGGTTGGAATTCAAAACCTCGACCCGGAGCTGGCCAAGGCGCTCTCGCTGCCGTCCCCCGATGGCGTGCTGATCTCGGACGTGAGCGCGAACGGGCCGGCGGAGAAGGCTGGCCTGCAACGCGGCGACGTGGTCCTCAGCATCAACGGGCAGCGCGTGCAAACGACCGGGCAGCTGCGCAACGCGGTGGCGAGCGCCGGCGTCGGCACCACCATCAAAATCGAGCTCCTGCGCGACGGCAAGAAGCGCACGTTGGACGTCAAGCTGGGCGCCATGCCCGATGAACCAAAGGCGCCCGGCAAGGACGAAGGCGCGGTGACGGGCTCGAAGCTCGGCGTGCTCGTCGCGCCGCTGGACGCCGCTTCTCGCGAGCGCGGGAAGGTCCCCGCCAACATTCGCGGTGTGCTGGTCACCGCCGTGGAGCCGGGTAGTCCCGCCGCCGCAGCGGGGATCCAGCCCGGCGACATCATCGTCCAGGTCGACAAAGAGCCGATCGCTGGCCCAGAGCAGCTCGCGCAGCGCTGGAACAAATCGAGCGGCACGGTTCCGGTCGTCGTCTGGCGCGACGGCCACACCTTCTTCGCGGCGATAAAGCACCCTTGATTCGTCTTCTCGCAGGACCCGCGCCCAATAGTGAAGAAAGGAAACGCATGCGTGCGCTCACGGTAAAGCCCGGCACGACCGGGTCCGCGCGAGTCGAGAACATCGCTGAGCCCGCGCCCGAGGAAGGTTCAGTGCTCGTGGAGACGCACGCCGTGGGCGTGTGCGGGACGGACGTCGAGATCATGCGCGGGCGCTACGGCCGCGCGCCGCCGGGACGTGAGCGCCTGGTGCTCGGCCACGAGTCCATCGGACGGGTGTTGGAAGCGCCGGACGGAGCCGGTTTGGCTGCGGGCGATTGGGTCGTCGCCATCGTACGTCGCCCCGATCCGGTGCCGTGCCCGAATTGCGCGGCCGGTGAATGGGATATGTGTCGCAACGGGCGCTATACCGAGCACGGGATCAAGGCGCTCGACGGGTTTGCGCGCGAGCGGTATCGCGCCCCTCCCGACGCCTTGGTGCGCATCGACGGGCAGCTCGCCGAGCTCGGGGTTCTCGTGGAGCCGGCGAGCGTCGTCGCCAAGGCCTGGGAGCATACGGAGCGCATCCTCGCGCGCTCGGCCGCGGTACGGGTCGAGCGCGTCCTCATCACCGGCGCCGGGCCGATCGGGCTGCTCGCTGCGTTGATGGGCAGGCAGCGCGGTCATGAGGTTCACGTGTTGGATCGCATCACGGATGGCCCCAAGCCCGAGCTCGTCAGAGCGCTGGGAGCGACCTACCACTCGAAGAGCGTGCAGGCGGTGGGCGAGAAATGGGACGTGATCTTCGAGTGCACGGGCGCGGCGTCCGTCTTCTTCGACGTGATCGAGGCCGCTGCGCCGAATGGCGTCGTGTGCCTCACTGGCGTGTCGTCGGGCGGCGCTTGCGTGAGCGTGGACGCGGGCGCCCTGAACCGCGAGCTCGTGCTCGAGAACAACGTAGTATTCGGCTCCGTCAACGCCAACCGGCGTCACTACGAGCAGGGCGCGCGCGCGCTGGCCGAGGCCGAGCGGCAGTGGCTCGCGCGCTTGCTCACGCGCCGCGTGCCCATCGATGACTTCGCCGCAGCCTTCTCGCGCCAGCCCAACGACGTGAAGACGACGCTGAGCTTCGCGCACGGGTGAGCGCGCGAATGTCCACGAGCTGGCTCTTGACGGTTGGCACGGGGGCTGCAAAGCAATGGGCAGAATGGTGCGACGAAGCACGATCCAGTTGCGCCAGCGTGGTCGTCTGGCGTGGGGTATCGTCAATGAAACGCTGGAGGAGTTCTCCAAGGATCGTGGCGACCTCGTCTCGGCGGGTATCGCCTTCTACACGCTCCTCTCGCTGGCGCCGCTGATCATCATCGCGGTCGGCATCGCGGGGTTGGTGCTCGGCGAAGGTACCGCGCGGCAGGAGGTGAGAGAGCTACTCCAGAGCACGATGGGGCCGGATCAGGCCACGGCCATCGACGCCTGGGTCCAGCAAGCGTCTCAATCCGGCGGGGTCGCGTCGGCCGTGGGCATTGCCTTGACGCTGTTTGCCGCGTCGAAGTTCACGACGCAGCTGCGCAGCGCGCTGAATCAGATCTGGAACGTCGACGTGTTCGTCGCCGAGGGTTTCAAGGGCAGCATCAAAAATTATCTCAAGCGGCGAGTGTTCGCGTTCCTGCTGGTCGCGGCGGCTGGGCCGCTGCTGCTCGGCGTGTTCGTGTCTCGCGCGGTGCTCACCGGGCTGGGAGCGGCGTTGCTTCCCGCCTGGGCTCCCACCGGCTTTTTGACGCAAGTTCTGCAAATCCTCTCCTCGGTGTTCCTGGTCGCGCTGATCTCCGCCGTCGTATTTCGCGTCGTGCCGGACACTCGCGTCGGGTGGCGAGCGGTGATTTGGGGCGGCCTGTTGACGTCGCTGCTCTTCAACCTCGGAAACTTCCTGGTCGGCTTGTATTTGGCGAAGGCCGGCGTCGCGGCCACGTACGGGGCAGCCGGATCATTGGTCGTCGTCCTTTTGTGGCTCTACTTCTCGGCGCAGATGTTCTTGTTCGGCGCCGAGTTCACGCAGGTCTATTCCCGCCGCTTCGGCCGTGGGCTCAAGCAGAAAGAGGAAGACGAGCTCCGCGAAGCGGAGCGTGACGCGGGACGGCAACGCGCGCGCGCCGAGCAGACCGCGCACGCGACGTCGAGCTGAGCCGCCTACGGCTACGGACAGGGGCGCGAATCGCGAACGTGGCGCGCTGTGGCGTTGCTGCCGCCACACGGGGGCGGAGGCAGTTGTCGAGCGGCAGGGGCGTTCAGCGCTGCGAGCTCTCGGCGTTGGCTCCGTCCTTGCCAAACTGTCTACATGTCGAGCCATTTACACTGGTGCATCGGTTCGGACGCGCTGCCGCTGCTGTGGTGGCAGATGGTCGTGCGCGGCGTGCTGATATTTCTCTACACGCTGCTCTTGGTTCGTTTCAGCGGCACGCGCGTGTTCGCCAAGCACACGAGCTTCGACATCGTGGTCGGCGTGATGCTCGGCTCGATCATGAGCCGAGCTGTCACCGGAAATGCCCGCTTCTTTCCGGCTCTGGCAGCCGCCACGGCGCTGGTCGCGTTGCACTGGCTGCTCACCTGGATCACCGTGCGCTATCCGCGGCTCGGGACGGTGATCAAAGGGAGTCGCGTGCTGCTCGTGAAAGACGGTCGCATCGACTCCGCGGCCCTCCGCAGATGCCGCATGACCGAGCACGACCTGCTCGCGGCGGTGCGATGCAGCGGCGGCATCGACGACGTCGCGGCGGTCAGGGCCGCTTTCCTGGAGAGGAACGGACAGATCAGCGTGATCAGGGATGGAGCGGAACACGAATTGCAGCACCTGCAGCGGAATGAGCCGTAAAGTGGCCGCTATGCGCATCGAGGATTACGCCGTCATCGGTGATACGCAGACGCTCGCGCTGGTCGGTAGCAACGGCTCGATCGATTGGTTGTGTTTCCCTCGCTTCGACTCGGGAGCGTGCTTCGCGGCGCTGCTCGGAACGCCGCACAACGGCCGTTGGTTGCTGGCTCCCAAGGCCGAGGTGAGCTCGAGTCAGCGGCGATACCGCCAAGATACCTTGATCTTGGAGACGGAGTTCCGAACCAGCGAGGGCAACGTGCGCGTGGTGGATACCATGCCCATTCGCGGTCGCGATCCGGATCTGGTGCGCGTGGTGGAGGGGCTCTCCGGCAGCGTTACCATGCAATCCGAGCTCATCATCCGCTATGACTATGGCAGCCTGCTGCCGTGGGTGAGGACCATGGACGGCCGGCTGCACGCGATCGCTGGTCCAGATTCTTTGGTGCTCGATACGCCGGTTCATCACCACGGAAAAGACCTCACGAGCGTGGCTGAGTTCCAGGTGCGAGAAGGCGAGCGCGTGCCCTTCGTCTTGACCTGGCACCCTTCTCACGAGCGCCCTCCGGCTTCGCTCGATGCTCTGCATTTGCTGGACGAAACGGAGCGCTGGTGGCGGCGCTGGGTCTCGCGCTGCACCGATCACGGCGAATACCGCGAACACATCGTGCGCTCGCTGATCACGCTCAAATCGCTGACGTTCGCGCCATCGGGCGGCATCGTCGCGGCGGGCACCACGTCGCTGCCCGAAGCGCTGGGCGGCGTAAGGAACTGGGACTATCGCTACTGCTGGCTGCGCGACGCGACGTTTACGTTGTACGCGCTGCTCCAGGGCGGCTACATGGACGAGGCGCGCGCGTTCCGCGACTGGCTCCTACGGGCTGTGGCGGGCGACCCTGGCAAGCTGCAGATCATGTACGGCGTGTTGGGCGAGCGGCGCCTGGACGAATGGACGGTGCCGTGGCTGTCCGGCTATGAAGGCTCGCAGCCGGTGCGCATCGGCAACGCGGCCGTCGGTCAGCTCCAGCTCGACGTGTACGGTGAGGTGAGCGATACATTGCTCGAGTCACTCGACGCTGGAATGCAGGTCGAGGAGCCGATCTGGTCGCTGCAGCGTGCGCTCGTGGAGTGGCTGGAGTCGAACTGGGCGCGTCCAGACGAAGGTCTTTGGGAGGTGCGAGGGGGCCGCCGGAAATTCACGCACTCGAAGGTGATGGCCTGGGTCGCGGTCGACCGCGCGATCAAGATGATCCAGCGCCACGGGCTCTCCGGCCCGCTGGAGCGCTGGCAGCGCGTGCGAGCTGAAATTCACGCCGACGTTTGTCGCTACGGCTGGAACGAGCGACGCGGCAGCTTCACTCAATATTACGGCAGCGAAGAGCTGGACGCGAGTCTGCTCCTAATCCCGCTGGTCGGCTTCTTGCCCGGCAAGGACCCGCGCGTAGCCGGCACGATCAGAGCAGTGGAGAGCGAGCTGCTCGAGGGCGGCTTCGTTCGACGCTACGGCACCGCTTCGCACGGGAACGTGGATGGCCTGCCCGGGAAGGAGGGCGCGTTTCTCGCGTGTTCGTTCTGGTTGGTCGACGCGTACACGGCCACGGGTCGCCGCGCCGAGGCAGAGCGGCTCTTTCGCCGGCTGATAGCGCTGGCGAACGACGTTGGCCTGCTCTCCGAAGAATACGACCCCGTCAACGAGCGACTGATCGGCAACTTCCCGCAGGCCTTCTCGCACGTGGGGCTCGTGAACAGCGCGCGCAACTTGACGTCGTCGCAGGCTCCCGCCGAGCGGCGCGGGCACTGAGCGTCGCGCCCAGCACGGAGCAACTCGCGCAGTACGGCGGAGCCGGCGCTGCGTCTTCGCGCTTCAGCGCGCAGCCGCTGGCGGTGTGACGAGGGGCTCGCTGCGTGTCGCGACGTCCGCCGCGGTCAGCGTCACTAGCAAGAGCACCATGATGAGCGCCGCCAAGCTCGCCAGCTTGGTCGACGCGCGCTCATGCCAGAGCTCCATGAAGACCAACACCACCAGCGCTACCTTCGAGGCCGCGATGGCCAACGCCGCCGGCAGCGACCAAGCGCCGAGCCGTAAGAACGACAGCCCAAAGCTCGCCGCCGCGAGCAGCGCCAAGGCGGCGCCGGTTCCGACCAGCACCGTAGCGCTAAAGCGAGGCTCGCTGCCGTCAGTCATCATGCCTCACGTCAGGTAGTAGACGGGCCAGACGAAGATCCAGATCGCGTCAACCAAGTGCCAATACAGGGCGGCGTTCTCGAGCGGGTGAATGTACGCCCGGTGAATGGCCCCGCGCCACAGCCGAACAGCGGTATAGGCCAGCAGGAGAACGCCGACGCTGACGTGCACGGCGTGCAGCCCCGTCGTGACGAAATACAGCGTCCAAAACGGCACCAGGCCGGGCTCCGGGTGCTCACGGAAGAAACGGCCGGCGCCGCCCGGATAGATGCCCTCGCGGAAGTGCTCGGCGTACTCGTAGAATTTGATGCCCAGGAACAGCACGCCGAGCACGACCGTGCAGCACAACAAGAGCGCCGCACGGTGATTGCGACCGCCGCGAGCGCTGTGCACCGCGAGCGCCGCGAACGTGCTGCTCACGAGCAGGACCAGCGTATTGATCGAGCCCAGCCACTTCAGCGCGTGTCGAGCTGCTTCGTGAAACGCGGCGGGCGCGTGGACGCGATAGCCCGCGTGCAGCGCGAAGAGGCCGGAAAAGAGCAGCAGCTCACTGCCGAGGAAGAGCCACATCCCGAGCCGCGCGGCGTGGGCCTGCGTGAGCGGCGACTCGAAGTGCTCAGCGTGTGCTGGTTTCATGGCGCCTCCCGCGGCCATGGTGTCGTGTAGTCGTAGGCGTCCAACTCGAGCGCTGGGTCGTTCGTGAAGTTTTCGACGGGCGGAGGGCTGCTCGTGCGCCACTCGAAGCAGCGCGAAAACCAGGGGTTATCCGCGCTGCGCGGGCCGCGGAGCAGCGCGTGGACGCAGACGGCGAGCGCCAGCATCATGCCGCTCGCCAGCACCCAGGATCCGAGCGTCGACGCCACGTTCAAGACCTGAAACTCGGGCGCGTAGTTGTAGTAGCGACGCGGCATGCCGGCGTTGCCGAGCAAGAATTGCGGAAAGAAGGTGGCGAAGAAGCCCGCGCACACGAGCAGCGCGGCGACCGTGGCCCAGCGCTCCGAGTACATGCGGCCGGTCACCTTCGGAAACCAGTAGTGCAGCGCGGCGAGCCACGCGGTCAGCGTGCCGCCGACCATCACGAAGTGGAAGTGCGCGACGACGAAGTAGCTGTCGTGCCAGTGAACGTCCAAGCTCATGGTCGCGACGGCGACGCCCGACATGCCGCCGAACACGAACAGGAACAAGAAGCCGAGCACGTAGAGCAGCGGCGTCTTGAGCCATATCGAACCGCGGCGCAGCGTGCTCACCCAGGTGAAGACCTTGATCGCGCTGAAGATGGCGACGAGCATGGAGAGCACACCGAACGCGCCGGCGTCGAAGGACGACATGCCAGCGACGAACATGTGGTGTCCCCAGGTGAGGAAGCCGACGAAGGCGATGCCCAACGTGGAATACACGATCGCCCGGTACGAGTGCGGGTTCTTGTGCGCGAACGTCGAGATGACCTCGCTCACCACGCCCATGGCCGGTAAAATCATGATGTAGACGGCTGGGTGCGAGTAAAACCAGAACAAATGCTGATAGAGCACGGGGTCGCCGCCGCGCGCGGGATCGAAGAGCCCCCAAGACAGCAGGTGATCGACCAGCACGACCAACAGGGACAAGCCGAGCACCGGCGTCGCCAGCACCTGGATGATGCTGGTTCCGTAGATCGCCCAAGTGAAGAGCGGCATGCGCATCCAGCGCAGGCCGGCGTGGCGCATGGTGTGCACCGTAGCGATGAAGTTGATCCCCGATAGGATCGTGGACCAGCCGACGATGAAGACGCCGATCACCGCGGGCACGACGGCCGACGGGGACTTGCTGCTGTACGGCGTGTAGAACGTCCAGCCGGTGTCGACCCCGCCCAGCCACAGCGAGGTGAGCACGCACACGGCGCCCACCACGTAAACCCAGAAACTTAGCAAATTCAGCCGAGGAAACGCCACCTCCGTCGCCCCGAGCTGCAGCGGAAGCAGGAAATTGCCGAACGCCGTCGGGATGCTCGGGATCATGAACAGCCAAACCATGGTGATGCCGTGCAACGTGAACAGCCGGTTGTACGTCATGGCCCCGACGATGGTGCGCTGCGGCGTGAGGTGCTCGATGCGCAGCAACAGCGCGAACAAGCCGCCCAGCGCGAGCGCGAGTGACGTCGCGACGAAATAGAGCACTCCGATGCGCTTGTGATCGGTGCTGAGCAACCAGGAGCGTACGCTAGTTTGCTCAGTGGCGTAGCTCCGCAAGCCGTCACTCCGTAGCTCTGCGGCGAGCGTCATGGCCGAGACTCCTCCGCCCCGGCGTTGGTGCGCGGGGCTTCGCCGACGTTGGGCTCGGCGCTCGCCGCGCTGACCGTCAAGCGCGGGAGCGGCACGCTGGGGCGCACCGGACCATCGGCGAGCGAGCGTATGTATTCGAGGATCGCGGCCGTGTCGGGCTGCGACAAGGTGCCGAGATAGGTCGGCATCAGCGCGGGGAAGCCCGCGACGAGCTCTGCCGCGGGCTCCATCATCGACCGCGTCAGGTACTCGGCGTCAGCGATGACGCGGCGTCCATCGGCCAGCGTGACCGTGGAACCATACAAGCGACTCCAGGTCGGACCGACGTGCGGCTGACCATCCACCGTGTGACAAGCGAAACAGGAGTGGCGCGCCGCCGCTTCGCGCCCGAGCTCAGCGAGGCTGTCGCCGGACGTGGACGGTGAGCCTCGTAGCCAGCGTTGGTACTCCGCGCTCGAGAGCACCCGCACCACGCCGCGCATGTTCGAGTGGTTGATGCCGCAGTACTCGGCGCAAAAGATCGGGTACTCTCCGACCTTCACGGGCTCGAACCAAACGCTGACGTAGCGGCCCGGCAAGACGTCGCGCTTGGCGCGAAAGGCCGGCACGAAGAAGCTGTGAATGACGTCGCGTGATGTCATGAACAACTCGACGGGTACGCCGACCTCCAACGTCAGTACGTCGTTATAGCTGCGGCCTTCGGCGCTGGTGAATTTCCACATCCACTGCTTGGCCGTCACGTACACGCGCCGGGCGTCGCGCGGCGCGCGCTGCATGTCGAGGTACTGCTTGAAGCCGACGAGCCAAAAACCGCAGAAGAGCAGCAGCGTGCCGGACACCACCAGCGTCTCTCGCCGGCGCGAGACGGATAAGCGCGGCGTCGTCGCATCCGGCGAGCGCGCGCGGTAGCGCAGGATCAACAGCGTCGCCGTGAGCCCGATCGAGAGTGAGCCGAGCAGCGTGCTTCCGATCACGAAAAAATGCAGGAGATCGACGCCGCGGCTGAAGCTCGAAGCGCCGGGCGGCAGCGCGAACAGCTTGCGGAATAGCTCCAGCATCAGCGCTCCCGCTCCGCCTGCAGCTCGATGGCGCGCTCGATGGGGACGCGGACGACGCCGGCGTCGCGGTCGACCCAGCCGAAGCTCTCGAGCTTTTCCCGTTGGGCGCGGCGCAGCGCGAGGCCGCGCTCGCTGTGCTCGATCAGCGACTGCTCCGGCGTCGACGTGAAGCTGCCGCTCGGCGACGGCACCGCGCGCCGTTGCGGCGTCGCGCCGGCCAGCAGCTGCGAGACGCCCACGGCGGCGGCCCCGATGAGCAGCGCGATGAGCGTGAGCCAGAGCAGACGCCGCAGCGGCAGCTCGTCATGCTCCTGAACGATGCGAAGCGGCGCGCTCATGGCGAGTCATAGGCGAGCGAGCGGGCGAGCTCGGGCGCCTGGTTGGGCACAGACGGTGCTCGCCGGAAACGCCACAGCCCAAGGGCGGTAGCGAGCGCGGCGAGCAGCAGAAAAGGTCCGAGATCCAGCGGATTGGCGCCGCGCGCCGCGGCGGGGCCCAGCAGCCAGTAGACGTCCAGCGCGTGCGTCAGCACGGTCAGCGCGCCGAGCGCCGCCAACCACGAGAAGCGCTGCTTGACGCTGCGGCTCAGGAGCAGCAGCAGCGGCACGACGAAATGAGCGAAGAGTAACGTGAGCGCGAATACGCGGAAAGGTCCGCGAAAGCGCGCCAGATAGAAGCCGGCTTCCTTCGGCAGGTTCGCGCTCCACACGATGATCAACTGCGAAGCGGCCAGGTAGGCCCACAGACAGACGGACATCAGCAGCATTCGCCCGAGCGCGAGCGCGTGGTAGCGACCCACGTCGGCCGGCAATATCCCGGAGTTGCGCGCTAGGTGCACCGCCACGCACAGCACGCCCAGGGCGGACGAGAAGCCGCCACACAGCAGATACAAGCCGAGGATGTTGAAGTTCCAGCCGGGCACCAGTGACATGAACCAATCGAACGCCGCGAACGACGCGCTGAAGCCCAGCAAGGGTAAGCCCGCGGCGCTGAGCGCCTTCAGTCGTCGCCCGGCGCGCTCCACGTCGCCGGCGTCTTCGCGCAGCGAGGCTCTACGAAGGCCCTCGGCCAGCGCGAGCCAGAGCGACAAAAACAGGGCAGCGCGCAGCAGGAACGGCCCCGGGCTCAGCCAAGGACGCGCGTGCTCGAGCGCTCGCTGCACGCTCTCGTCCAGGCCGCTGAGCTCACTGGCCCAGGGATAGAGCTGGTGGACGCCGAGCGCGATGGGGACGAACGCGAGCAAAAGCAGGGGTGTCACCGCCGCGCACGCCTCCGCGACGCGGCGCAACACGACGAACCAGGACGCGCTGGTGAGCTGGGCGATCATCACCAGCGAGAGCGCGCCCAGCGCCGTGCTGGCCAGGAACGCGAAGGCCGCGAGGTAGCCGACCAGACCGGCAGCGTGGTGCAACAGCGCGTCGAGCGCACAGCTCGCCGCGCCGGCAGCAGCGAGGACGAGCGGCAGCAGCCGAGCGCGTCTCATGGCGATGCCTCGCTGAAGTGACGCCGCAGCTCCGGCGGCAGCTGCGCGAGCCGCATGGATTGGCTGGCTCGCAGCACTTCGATGTAACCGATGACGGCCCAGCGGTCCTCGATGCTGAGCATGGCCGCGTACGCGGGCATCAAGCCGTAGCCGGCGCTGACGGTCTGGAAGACGCGCCCTGGCGCCAGCTCTCGCACACGCGGCTCGAACAGCGACGGCGGCTTGCGAAGCTGCATTTTCTCGGCCACGAAGCTCACGCCGTCGCCCAAGATGCCGTGACAGGTGGCGCACACGTCCTCGAACACGACGCGACCGTGACGCAGCTGCTGCGCGCTGAGATGCAGCGGGATGCGCCGCGCAAAGCCCTGCGCATCGCTGCCCGTCTCGATCAGCACATCACCGGCGTAGGCCGCGTCTCGGCGCACGGTGCCTCGCGGCGGGACGCGCATCATGCGCCCGTCTTCGAAGAATTGGCTGCCGCGATAGGCTTTGCCGCGCGGTTGTTGCAGCATGCGTTCGAGGCCGGGCTCGGGCTTGGTGAACGCCTGGCGATTGTTGCAGCCGCTCGCGAGCAGCGCGAGCGCCGCGAGGCCGCGCCAACCAGGGCACCTTCGCGACGCCATCATGAGCGCACCACGCCGGGTTGGTGCACGCGCAGCGCTCCGAGCTCGAGGAGTAGCGCGCTGAGCTTCGCTTCGCTGTGCCGGCCCTCCGCCGCTACGCCGAGCCAGTAGCGATCGTTCGAGGTGCGAGCGAAGCCGGGCACGGTCTCGAGCTCGTGGTCGAGGCGCGGCAAGCCAGACGTGAACAGCACGGCGAAAAATGCGCTGAGCGCGGCGCACAGCACCCCGCTCTCGAATAAAATTGGGATGTCCGCGGGCAGCGAGTTGAGCGGCCGGCCACCGACGTTCAATGGGTAATCGACCGCCGCGGTCCACCAGATCACGAGGTACGCCGCCGCGACGCCGCCGAGCCCGCCGCCCAAGGTGAGCAACGGAATCGAGCGCGGCCGACGCGCTCCGACGAGGTCCTCGAGCTCTGGAATGCCGAACGGTGTGTACGCGCCGAGCAGCCGCACGCTGCGGCTGCGCAAGTCTTCTGCGGCGCGCACTACCCGCTCGCCGCTGGAGAACTCCGCCCAAAGCTCAGGCTCCGTCATGGCGTGCCTCACCGAGCTCGTACTTCAAGGCTTTCAGCTCGCTCACGGGAATGAACGGCACGAAGCGCAGAAACAGCAAGAACAGGAAGCTGAAGAACGCCAGCGTGCCGAGCAGCACGGCCGCGTCGACGATGGACGGCGCGTACAGGCGATAGCTGGACGGCAGAAAGTCCGAGCTCTGTGACGTGACGATGAGGACGAAGCGCTCGCTCCACATGCCCACCTGAATCACCAGGCTGAGCGCGAAGAGCAGCCAGGGGCTGCGGCGCACCGTCCGGGACCAGAGCAGCTGCGGCGCCAGGCAATTGCAGAAAATTTCGAGCCAAAATAGCGCCGCGTAGGCGCCGAAGGGGCGCACGTCGAGGTGCATGCGCATCTCGAACGGATCTCCGCCGAGCCAGGAGCAGTAGGTCTCCATGGTGTAGGCGTAGGTGACGATGATGCTGGTCACGAGCAGCAGCTTCGCGAGCTTGTCGAGGTGCTCGACGGTCACCACTCGCTCGAGTCGATACAGTCGCCGCGCCGGGACGAGCAACGTTACGACCATGGCAAACCCAGAAAAGATCGCGCCCGCGACGAAGTACGGCGGAAAGATCGTCGAGTGCCAGCCCGGCAGGATGCCGATGGAGAAATCCATGCTCACGATGCTGTGCACCGAGACGACCAGCGGCGCGGCGAGCCCTCCGAGCAAGCCATACGCCACGCGATGCCGCCGCCAATTCTCGGCGGAGCCACGGAAGCCGAGCGCGAACAGCGCATAGACCCGCCGGCGCCAGCGCTCGGGCGCGACGTCCCGCAGCGCGGCGAGATCGGGGAGCAGACCCAAATACCAGAACAGGACGGAGACGGTGAGATAGGCCGTGATCGCGACCACGTCCCAGGTCAGCGAGCTCCTGAACTGAGGCCAGATGTCCATCGTGCTCGGGTAAGGGATGAGCCAGTAGAAGAACCAGGCGCGGCCCATGTGCAGCAGCGGGAACAGACCGGCTTGCACGACCGCAAAGAGCGTCATCGCCTCAGCGAAGCGATTGATCGAGGCTCGCCATTTCTGCTCGAGCAGCAGCAGGAACGCCGAGATGAAGGTGCCGGCGTGGCCGATGCCGATCCACCACACGAAGTTCGTGATGGCGAAGGCCCAGCCCACCGGGACGTTGTTGCCCCACACCCCGATGCCGGTGATCAAGGTGTAGACGACGGCGGCGACCAGCAACGAGCTCGCGGCGCCCGTGAGCCACAAGGCGCGCGCGAGCCACGCGGGGGGCTCGAGGACCTTGTTCAGAAGCTCTCGCGTGAGCTCGCCGTCGCTCGCGCGGGTCGAGAGCAGCGCCTGCTCGTGAGCTGGAGCCGGCGGGCGCGCGGGCAGCGAGGACCAGAGCTCGGCGTCGAGCGCCACTAGGCGAGCTCCGGGTTGGGGTTCTTGAGCTTTGCCAGATAGCGAGTGCGGGGCAGCGTCCCGAGCTCGTTCAGCGCCTCGAACGCGCGCTCGTTGCGGTGCAGCTTGGCGACGCGAGAGGTGGGATCGGCGACGTCTCCGAACACGATGGCGTTGCTCGGGCAGGTCTGCTCACAGGCCGTCATCAGCGCGCCGTCGGCGATGCGCTGACCGGCGAGGCGCGCGCGGATCTCGGCTCTGCGGATGCGCTGCACGCAGTAGGTGCATTTCTCCATCACCCCGCGCGCGCGCACGGTGACGTCCGGGTTGTGCGCGAGCAGCGCCGGCTCGCGAGCGTCGGCCTGGTAATTGAACCAGTTGAAGCGCCGCACTTTGTAGGGACAGTTGTTGGAGCAAAAGCGAGTCCCCACGCAGCGGTTGTAGACCATTTGATTCAGCCCATCGCTGGAGTGCACGGTGGCGCCGGTCGGACACACGTATTCGCACGGCGCATGCTCGCAGTGCTGGCAGGCCATCGGCTGGAGCACGACGCCGCGCTCGGCGAGCACATAACGATCGACGCGTAGCCAGTGCATTTCACGGCCGGCGAGCACGCCGTCGGCGCCTACGGTCGGGATGTTGTTCTCGGCCTGACACGCGATCACGCACGCCGCGCAGCCGATGCAGGCATTGAGATCGATGGCCATGCCCCATTGTTGCGGAGCGCGCGGCGTCTCCGCCGAATAGAGCGACAGCGGGCGCTTGCGGCGCGGCTTGGTGAAATCCGGATGACGGCGATAGTCCTGCAGCGTCGCGCACGCGACGAAGGAGTCCGCTAAACCCTCGGGGGTTTGATGCGCTTGCGTGATCGGCAGCGCGCGACGCCGTCCGCCGCGCACCAGCTGGGCCGTCGCTCGCCACGGGTCCTGCGCGCTCACCAGCTGCAAGGCGTTGACGCCGGCGTTGGTCAACCCGGCTCGTCCCCAGCCCAGGCTGAGTGACACAGCGCCTTCCGCTTGTCCGGGCACGGTGACGACCGCGACCTCGCGCGTCGTCCCGGCGGCCTCGATGGTGACGACGTCGCCGGTCGCGACGCCGAGGCCAGCCGCGGTCTCGGCGCCCAGCAGCGCCGCGTTCTGCCAGGTCAGCTTCGTGACCGGGTCGGGCAGCTCCAAGAGCCAGGGGTTCTCCCCAAAGCGACCATCCAAAATGCGGTTATCGGGGTGGACGCAGAGCTCGAGCGCCGGCGCGGCGCGCGCGGACAATCGCTCGAGCTCGCGCGACCAATCCCAAGCCAGCTCCGCGACGGCGACCGCGGCGCTCGCCGAGCCAGTGATGACGCCGCTTCGCAACGCGCGCGGCCACTCCACCTCGAAGTCGTGTCCGAAATGCGCGCTCCACTGGGCACGGAGCGCGTCATGCGCGCTGGGGCTCGCTTCGCCGAGCAAGAGCGACAGCACCTCGCTCACCGTTCGGCCTCCATAGAGCGGAGCGAGCAGCGGCTGCACGATGCTGGCGCTGCCATCGAACGCGCGCGTGTCCGCCCACGACTCCAGCCAGTGGGCGTGCGGCGCCGACCAGCGGCAAGCGCGCGCTGTCGCGTTCGCGAAAGTACCGAAAAAGAAGCTGTTCTTGGCCAGCTTCAGCGCGGAGCGGAAGCTCGCGTCAGCCGCCGTGCAGTCGAGCAGATCCACGTCCAGCACGACGAGCGCCTCGACGGCGCCGGCCTCGAGGGCAGCGCGGAGCTCGACCAGCGAGGAGTGCGCCGCGCTGCCTGCGTCGAGGATGGGCGAGGGCGCGTACGAGACGCAGGTGTTCACGCTTGCCAAAAGCGAGTTCAGCGCGTGCGCCGCGGCGTGAACCGCGGGCGGCTGGCGATCACCGACGATGACGAGGGCCGCACCGCGGTGGGCGACCAAGTCGCGAGCGAGCGCGTTCAAGAAGCGCGCCTCAGGCTCGCCGCGCGCGCCGCGAGACGCGAGAGCCGCTTGCAACGCCGTCAATGCAGGCTGCGCGCTGCCCAGCTGTCGCGCGACCGTGAGCAGCAGCTCGGCGACGAACGCTGGCATCTCGCTGTCGCGCAGCGCTAGCCGATGATCGGCGACCTGACCGCTGACGCTCAACGCAGGCTCCACCGCGTAGAGCCGGTTCATCTCGTCTTTGGCGGAGAGCACGCGGCGCCGCTCGGCGAAGTGACGGGCCAGCGCCAAGCGGCCGGGGCCGAACGCGAGGAAGTCGGCGTCCAGCGCCAAGATGACGTCGCTACGACGCAAGTCCCAGCGCGGCTCGAGCACGCGTCCGAGGCTCTGCTGCGCGCCGCGCCACACGTTCATGCGGCTCAACGCCGAGTGATAATGCACGCTGAGCTCGGGCAGGCGCGCGCGCAGCAGCGACAACTGCGCGTCGACGGAGGGCGCGCTCGTCGGCGACATGACGAGGTGCACGCCGCGTCCGCGCTGCGCGGGATCAGCGAGCCTGCGCAGCGCCGCTTCGAGCTCGGCAGCTGCGGCGGCGCGACCATGGTGCAGCACCTCACGCTGCCGGCGCGGACTATAGAGCTCCAGCACCGCCGCCTGTTCCATGGCGCCGCAAGCGCCAAGGCTCGCGGGGTGGTCGGGGTTGCCTTCGATCTTGGTCGGGCGCCCCTCGTGTGACAGCACGAGCGTCCCGACGGCATAACCGTCCACGGTCATCGCGCTGGCGTAGAGCGCGGGCTCGCCGACCGTGACATCTTCCGGCTGTACGCCGTAGGGCACGATCTTCTCCGCCGGAGCGCGGGTGCAGCCCGCCAACCACGCGCTCGAGCTCGCCAGCGTCGCGCCAATTCCGCGCAGCGCGTCGCGCCGTGACACCGCCTCGAGGTGCGTCGCGGCGCGACCGCCGGGTCCATCAGCTTCGTGCGTCGACATGATCAGCGGTGACACGTCGTGCAGTCGAGACCCGGGTGGACGTCCGAGCGTGCGGGCGCCGTGCGCCCCAGCGCGAGCTGGCGTCCCTCCGCGCTCCACTCCATAGCCGTGCCTTGCTCCCGACGGTGAAGGAATTTTTCCGGCGCGCGGTGGCAGTCCAAGCAAAACTTCATATTGAAGGGTTGCACCGCATACACCTGAGCCATGAGATCGACGCGCCCGTGACACGACTCACAGGCGACGCCCTGGTTTACGTGAACGGCATGATTGAAGAAGACGAAGTCCGGTAATTTCGTGACGCGTTGCCAGGCCAGCGGCGCGCCAGAGAAGGCGCTGGCGCGCACGGGCGCGAGCTCTGGGCTATCCGTCCATATCTGGGCGTGACAGCCCATACACAGCGAGACGGCGGGCATGCCCGCCGAAGCCGAGGTTTTGACCTCCGCGTGGCAATAGGTGCAGGCAATACCCGCGTCGCGCACGTGGTGACGATGATCGAACTTCACGGGTTGCAACGGCAGCTCCATTTCGCCAGTTACATACGGAGTGCGCTCCCACGCGAGCAGGGCGAGCGGAAACGCCAACACCGCGAGCGCGAGACAGACCAGGACGGTGCGGAACACAGTCGTGCTCCACGCTGGAAACAGACGAGCGTCGTCGCGAGGTTCGGAGCTCAAGAGATGTTCGCGTTGCGAGGCAAACGCGCGAGGGGCGCGATATGCAACTCGCATTCCTCAAAGAAATCGCGGATTGTGAGGCGCTCGCATCAGCTGCGAGTCTCGTCAGGGAGCCGAGCCGCCTCACCGTGTGGCGGCATCTCCGCCGCGCGACAGCACCTTTGGAGATCCAAGCTACGCATGAAGACTTTCGCAGCTGTGCGGCACGCGCTTTCGGTGCGTGCCCTCATCACCAGCGCCTCGCGGCATGTTTCCTGCGATGCGCTGTCACATGCTCGAGCTTCTGCCGCCGGATCCTCCGGCGCGTCAGCCGCCACCCAAAGCGCCGGTAGAAGAGCCGCGCAGACGGCCTCCCGCGGGTGACCCGCCGCCACCCGCGCCGCCCTTGGAGGAGCCGCCTCGCAAACGAGGACCGAGCCCCGATGAGCCGATCGGCGATCCGCCGCCTGAGGGTCCCGGCAAACCACCGCCGCCCGTCATCCGCACGGCGGGCTCAGCGACGACTGGCACCGGAAGTGCAGCGAGCAGCCCGCGGAGAGGTCGTTCGATGCGGGCACGACGAACGGCCTTTCGCCGACGTGAAGCACACGAGAGGAGACCCCATGAACGTCAGTGACTTCGTTTTGGATCGGCTCGTTCGCTGGGGGGTGCGTCACGTCTATGGATATCCCGGTGACGGCATCAATGGTTTGATGGGCGCGTTCAACCGTCGCAAGGACGGTGAGCTCCGCTTCATTCAGGCTCGGCACGAGGAAATGGCGGCGTTCATGGCCTGCGGTCATGCGAAATTCAGCGGGCGTGTCGGCGTGTGCATGGCGACCTCGGGGCCGGGCGCGATTCACCTCTTGAATGGCCTTTATGACGCGAAGATGGATCACGTCCCCGTCGTCGCAATAGTGGGACAGTCTGCTCGCTCGGCCATCGGCGGTGACTACCAACAAGAGGTCGATCTGCCGAGCTTGTTCAAGGACGTGGCGCACGAGTACGTGCACACCTGCATGACGCCGGAGTCGGCGCGGCACCTGGTCGACCGCGCGCTCCGCATCGCGCTGGCAGAGCGCACCGTGACCTGCATCATTTTGCCGAAGGACGTGCAGGAGCTCGACGCCGAGGAGCCGGCGCACGCCCACGACACCGTGCACACGTCGGCTGGTTGGGTGGCACCGCTGGTCGTTCCGCCGAAGTCGGAGCTCGAGCGGGCCGCGCAGCTGCTCAACGCTGGCGAGAAGGTCGCGATGCTCGTCGGTCGCGGAGCTCACGGCGCAGCGGACGAGGTCATCGCCGTGGCAGAGCGCCTGAACGCCGGCGTGGCGAAGGCGTTGCTCGGCCGAGCGGTGCTGGCGGATGATTTGCCCTTCGTCACGGGCTCGATTGGCCTGCTGGGGACCAAGCCGAGCTGGAACATGATGATGGAGTGCGACACGTTGCTGATGGTCGGCTCGAGCTTCCCGTACTCGGAGTTTCTCCCCAAGGAGAGGCAAGCGCGTGGCGTTCAGATCGACATCGACGGTCGAATGTTGGGGATTCGCTACCCCGTCAACGTAGGCCTGGTCGGCGACGCTGCGGCGACGCTCCAGCTGCTGCTGCCGCTGCTGCGACAGAAGACCGACCGCACCTGGCGCGAGCAGATCCTGGCCTGGAACCAAGAGTGGCAAAAGCTGATGGACGAGCGCGCTCACTTGGACGCCAACCCCATCAACCCGCAGCGGGTGTTTTGGGAGGCGTCGCCGCGCTTGCCCGAGCGCTGCATCGTGACGGCGGACTCGGGCTCGGCCGCCAATTGGTTCGCCCGTGACCTGAAGTTGCGAGGCGGGATGATGGCGAGCCTCTCGGGCTCGCTCGCGACCATGGGTCCTGGCGTGCCCTACGCGATCGCCGCGAAATTTGCGCATCCCGATCGCCCGGTGATCGCGTTCGTGGGTGACGGAGCGATGCAGATGAACGGCAACGCCGAGCTCGTCACCATCGCCAAGTATTGGCGAGAGTGGAGCGATCCGCGCCTCGTCATCGTGGTATTGCACAACAACGATCTCAACCAGGTGACCTGGGAGATGCGTGCGATGGCGGGGGACACGCGCTACGAGGCGTCTCAAGAGCTGCCGGAGTTTCCGTACGCGCGTTACGCCGAGCTCACCGGGTTGCGCGGTATCCGCGTGGATCAGCCGGGCGCTGTCGGCGACGCCTGGGATGCGGCGCTCACCGCGGATCGCCCGGTCGTGCTGGAGGCGATCGTCGATCCGGACGTTCCGCCGCTGCCGCCGCACATCACGCTCAAGCAAGCGAAGGCGTTCGGGATGAGCCTGCTCAAGGTGGATCCGGAAGAGGGCGGCATCATCAAACAGGCTATTTCTCACCTCATTCCCGCGCTCGGCAGCAAGTCGGACGGCTGAGGCTCCGCGCATGGCGACGCGCAACGGCGCGGCCCTGGTCGAGCAGGTTCGGGTTCGCGCATTTGCGGTCCCCACCGATGCGCCAGAGGCCGACGGAACGCTCTCCTGGGATCGCACCGTGCTGGTCGCCGTCGAGCTCAGCAGCGAAGGCGTGCTCGGGCTCGGCTATACCTATGCCGACGTCAGCACGGCGAAGCTGATCGAGTCCATGCTCGCCGGCGTGGTGCTCGGTGCGGAGGTCTTTGCGCCGCAAAAGAGCTACGTGAGGATGGTGCAAGCGGTGCGCAACTTGGGGCACACCGGGATCGCGGCGATGGCCATCTCGGCGCTCGACGCCGCGCTCTGGGATCTGAAGGCGCGGCTGCTCGAGCTCTCGATGGCGGATCTGCTCGGGCGCGTGCGCGACGCTTCGCCGCTCTACGGCAGCGGCGGCTTCACCGCCTACGATATCGCGCGACTGCAGGCGCAGCTGAGCGGCTGGGCGGAGCAGGGGATTCAGCGCGTGAAGATGAAGATCGGCAGTGAGCCGAGCGCAGATCTGGAGCGCGTGACGCAGGCGCGACGAGCGCTCGGCGACGGCGTCGAGCTGTTCGTCGACGCGAACGGCGCCTATGAGAGGAAACAGGCGCTGGCCCAGGCTGAACGCTTCGCAAAGCTCGGCGTGACCTGGTTCGAAGAGCCCGTCTCCTCCCAGGATTTGCCGGGCTTGGCCCTGCTCGTCGCGCGGGCGCCCGCGAGCATGAACATCGCCGCCGGTGAATACGGCTATGATTTGCCCTACTTCGAGCGCCTGCTCGCGCGACGGGCCGTGGACGTGTTGCAGGCGGACGCGACACGTTGCGGCGGCGTGAGCGGCTTCATGGCGGTCGCCGCGCTGTGCGACGCGCACGGCGCTCCGCTGTCCGCGCACTGCGCGCCCGCGCTTCACGTTCACCTCGGCTGCGCCGCCGCGCGCCTCGTGCACTTGGAGTATTTCTACGATCACGTCCGCATCGAGCAGCTGCTCTTCGACGGGGTGCCGCGCCCGCAAGCTGGTCTCCTCGCGCCGGAGCGCTCGCGAGCGGGGTTCGGCTTCAGCATTCGCGCGGAGGAGGCTCGCCGCTACGTGATCGCCGACGCCACGCGCCGAAAGGAATGAAATGCACACTCACCACGCCGGGCCCATCGTTCCGCTCGCCAATCTCACGCGTCCTCCGCTCGACGCCGCAAGGCGTCCCGCCAACTCGGGCAATGGCGCGGCTGCGCGCGAGCTCGACGTGGAGCGGTTGTGGGCGAGGCTACGCAGCGATGTGCAGGGCGAGGTGCGCTTCGATCGAGGCAGCCTCGGCCTCTACGCGCAGGATGCTTCGAACTATTTTCACGTGCCGCTCGGCGTAGTGATCCCGAAGTCCGCGAGCGACGTGGCGGCGACGCTCAGCGCCTGTCGCGAGCACGGAGCGCCGGTCACGTCACGCGCGGGCGGCACTGCGCTCGCCGGACAGACCGCGAATGAAGCTGTGGTGCTCGATTTCTCCAAGTACATGAACCACATCCTCGAGCTCGACCCTGGGGCGCGCCGGGCGCGCGTCGAGCCGGGTGTGATTTGCGATCAGCTGGTGGCCGCGGCGCGTCCGCATGGGCTCACCTGGGGACCCAAGCCGGCGACGCACGATCATTGTTGTTTCGGCGGCATGCTGGCCAACAACTGCGGCGGTATGCACGCGCAGTACGCTGGGACCGCGGTGCACAACGTGGAAAGCCTGCGGGTGCTCACTTACGACGGCATGCCGCTCGAGCTCGGTCCGCTGCAGGAGCGCGACTTGGATCGCGAGGCGCGCGAACCCGGCGACAGCGGGCGGCTGTTCGCGAAGCTGCGCGAGTTCCGTGAGCGCTACGCGGAGCGCATCCGCGCGGGCTTCCCGCGGTTGCCGCGCCGCGTTTCGGGGTACAACCTCGACCAGCTGCTCGCGGGGCCAGACGGCTCGTTCAACCTCGCTCGCGCCTTGGTGGGCAGCGAGGGCACGTGCGTGACGATGCTCGAGGCGAAGCTCTGTTTGGTCGATGAGTACCGCGAGCGAGCGGTGGTCGTCCTGAGCTATGACGATATCTTCGCCGCTGGCGATCACGTCGTCGACGTCTTGGCGTTCGAGCCGCTCGCCGTAGAGGGGATGGATCACATTCTCTACGAGCACGTTACACAAAAGCACCTGCGACAGCAGAGGTACCTCGAGCTACTGCCGGAGGGGCGCGGCTGGCTGCTGGTGGAGCTCGGCTCTCACGATCGCGCAGAGCTGCACGCGCGGGCCGAGCGGCTGATGCAGCGGGTGCGCGATACGCCGAATCCACCCCGAGGGGTGAAGCTGATCGAAGAGCCGGGGCCACAACGACACCTGTGGCTGGTGCGGGAGTCGGGCTTGGGCGCGACGGCGTTCGTCCCGGGGCAACCCGACGCCTGGCCGGGGTTCGAAGATTCGGCGGTTCCGCCCGAGCAGGTGGGCGACTATCTGCGCGATCTTCGTGAGCTGTTCCAGCGCCATGGCTACCGCCCCTCGCTCTACGGCCATTTCGGCATGGGTTGCGTGCACTGCCGTGTGGGGTTCGAGCTGACGAGCGCGGGTGGCATCCGAAACTATCGCGCTTTCATGGAGGAAGCCGCGGACTTGGTCGTCAAGAAGTACCGCGGCTCGCTCTCGGGCGAGCACGGCGACGGACAGGCGCGCGGGGAGCTGCTCGAGAAGATGTTCGGCGCGGAGCTCGTGCAAGCGTTTCGCGAGTTCAAAGCGATTTGGGATCCGCTCGGCAAGATGAACCCAGGGCGCATCGTGGACGCGCGGCCGCTCGACGCGGATCTGCGGCTGGGGGCCGATTACGATCCGCAGCAGCCTGTAACGCATTTCAAGTTCCCCGACGACGGAGGCAGCCTCGCGCACGCGACGCTGCGCTGCGTGGGCGTCGGCAAGTGCCGGCGCCTGGAGGGCACGCCCGGCGAAGACACGATGTGTCCGAGCTTCATGGTGACGCGCGAGGAGAAGCACTCGACGCGCGGGCGGGCGCATTTGCTGTGGGAGATGTTGCGCGGTGATGGCTCGCCGATTGAAGGGGCTTGGCGCGACGAGAGCGTCAAGGAGGCGCTCGACCTGTGCCTAGCCTGCAAGGGCTGCAAGGGAGACTGTCCAGTCAACGTCGATATAGCGACCTATAAGGCGGAGTTTCTGTCGCACTACTACCGAGGGCGCATGCGGCCGCGCGCGGCGTACGCCTTCGGTCTGATCGATCGCTGGGCGCGGGCGGCGAGCTTGGCCCCGAACCTCGTGAACCTCGTCACGCAGACGCCGGGGCTCTCGCGCCTAGCGAAGCTCGTGGCGGGGATGGCTCCGCAGCGCTCCATTCCGGCTTTCGCGCCCGAGACGTTTCGCGCCTGGTTTCTGCGGCGCAGGCCGGCTCCCGCGCGCGGGCGCAAAGTGCTGCTCTGGCCGGACACGTTCAACAACTACTTCTACCCTGACACGGCGCGGGCGGCGGTCGAAGTGCTCGAGCACCTCGGTTTCGACGTCGAAATCCCGTCACGGATGCTGTGTTGTGGGCGACCGCTCTATGACTTCGGCATGTTGGAGCGCGCCGAGCGCTACTTGGGAGACGTGCTGCGTGTGCTGCGTCCGCACGTCACCGCCGGCACGCCGATGGTCGTGCTGGAGCCGAGCTGCTGCTCCCTGTTCCGCGATGAGATGCGGTCCTTGATGCCGAGCCGCGTCGAAGCCAACAACCTCCGCAGTCAGACCTTCTTGTTGAGCGAGTTCTTGCTCGAGCACGCCAAAGAGGAGCTGCCGCGCCTTCAGCGGAGGGCCATCGTGCAGGGCCATTGTCATCACAAATCCGTGCTCAGCTTCGACCCGGAGGCGGCGCTGTTCGAGCGCATGCAGCTCGACGCCGAGCTCCTGAGCTCGGGCTGCTGCGGAATGGCCGGCTCCTTCGGGTTCGAAGAGGACAAATACGAGATCTCGGCGGCGTGCGGCGAACGCGCGCTCCTCCCCGAGGTGCGGCGCCAACGGCGAGACACGCTAATCTTGGCGAACGGCTTCAGCTGTCGCACGCAGATTCAGCAGAACACGGAGCGCACGGCGCTACACTTGGCGGAAGCCTTGAAGCTCGCGCTCGAGCACGGCGCCGGGGGCCCGCCCCGTGAAGAGCGGCCCGAGCGCGCCATCGTCGTTGGCCGCCGGCGAGCGCGGACGCGCGGAATGGTGGGGCTGGGCGTGCGCGCGCTCCTCGGGCTAGGGCTCGCCGCGGCCGCCGGTTGGTATTGGCGACATCGAACAGGCGCCCGCCACTGGCTGCGCATGTGGTGACGGGGGAATGCTGCGGCGCTCATGCAGCGCGCGGAACAGCTCCGTCGACAGCGACAGCAAGCGCAGCGCGCGACCGAGAAATAGATCAGGGTTTTGGCTGCGACAGCCCGGGTGGCGCAGTGAGAACACGGGGGACGTACTCGAGGAGCTGGATTCGCCCGTCGAAGGTTCGGCTCGCGGTCATGTCGAGCGCGACGTCGGGGTAGTCGTCGTAAATGCGCTCAGTCCCGGTCGCTCCGGTGATGACGGGGAAAACCGCGACTCGGAAGCGATCGACCAGACCTGCCCGGAGCAGCGACCGGCACAGGCTGATGCTGCCGACCGTCCGTAGTGGCCGGGTGCCCTCACGCTTCATGCGCCGCACAGCTTCTGAGGCGTCGCCGCTCACCAACTCTGTGTTGGCCCAGGCGAGCGGAGCCTGCAGCTTGGTGGAGAACACCACCTTCTGCGCGCTGGTGAGCTCCTCGAAGGCGCGCCGCTCGTCGGAGCTGAACTCCGCATCTTTGGCTGTGGAGGTCGCGAGGGCGAACCCCGACATCAACTGGTACGTCTTCGCGCCCAGCAACAAGGTTGCGTTGCGTTCTGGTTGTTCCGCGAGCCACGCGAGGTACTCAGGGCCTTGGAGCCCCCACCATCCCGGCCAACCCGTGGCCGAGGCGTATCCGTCGAGACTCGTGAGGAAGTCGATGAGCAGCTCCCGCATCTTTCCATCCCTTTCGTTGGCTTGGGCGCCACTTGCGTGGCTCTCGTGCCCGCGCCTCAGCGCGAACTGACTGCGGCGGGGTTGCGATCTCATACACGCGAGTTCAAGTTATAAGTCGTACACGATGTATGACAACCCCATCCGAGGTGAAACTGCGGCTCGCGAGATTCGTTCGTTATTTCAGCGCCTTGCGGAGCGCTGGGGCAGCGTGGAGCGCGGCTGCGGACGCTCCCGCCTCACGACGCGCGCGGCGCGCGGCGGGAGGGGCGGGCCGGCGGTCGATAGGCGGCGAGCAAGGTCGTGGTGATCGTTTCGGCAGCGTCGTCACGCCGCAGCCTGCCGGCGTTCACTTCGTTGACAGCGGCATGCAAGGTCGCATGGAAGAGCGTTACCAGCCAATCTGGCGAGAGATCCGCGCGGAAGGCGCCTTGTCGCTGGCCGTGCGTGATAAATTGCCGCACCCGATCTTGAAGCTCACCAGCGTGCAGCTCGCGTACGACACGGGCTGGAAGTGCCCGCTCAGCGGCCACGAGGAGGCTGCCGGAGCGAGCGGTCACCTGCCAGGACGCCTGGACCAAACGCACCAACGCCTGGGCGGGGTCTCCGCGCAAATCCACGGCGGAGAGGAGCGCGTTGGCCGCGGCGAGCACCCGTCGGGCGACGACCTCGACCAGTTCTGCCCGCGTCTTGAAGTGACCGTAAATCGTGATTCTGCCCAGGCCCGCTGCGTTGGCGATATCGCTCATGCTCGCGTCGGGATCGCGGCACAAGCAGCGCTCAGCGGCCTCGACGATGAGCTCACTGTTCCGACGGGCATCGGCGCGGGTCTTATGGGACTTCATGGCGACGGACATGGGTGCATTCACGGTCAGCGTCTGCGCTAGGACGATAGCAGAGCTTGGGACCCGCCAGCTCGCGCTCGAGGCGGAGGCTCTGCGCCCGTGATGGATCCCGTCGAGACAGGTACCCGAGGCTGCGGTAAGCTGGAGACGCTAGCAGGTGGCCTCGAGCGAGTAGGGTGACGCCCTCGAAACGCTCGCCCAAGAGCGAGAGCCCCATCACTGTCGCGCATGCGCAAGGACGATTGGAGACGAACATGAGCAAGCTACGGATTCATGGCTTTTCGATATCGCTCGACGGATATGGCGCCGGTCCCCATCAGGATCGCGAAAACGGTCTGGGCGTAGGAGGCGAAGCGCTGCACGACTGGCTGGTCTCTACGCGCACGTTCGAAAACCTGTTCGGCCGAAGCGGAGGCACCACCGGAGTCGATGACGAGTACGCGAGACGCGGCGTCGAGAACATCGGATCATATATCCTTGGTCGCAACATGTTCGGCCCGATTCGCGGCCCGTGGCCGGACGAAGAGTGGAAGGGCTGGTGGGGCAAGAACCCGCCGTATCATGGACCGGTATTCGTGCTCACCCATCATCCTCGCCGCTCGATCGAGATGGAGGGCGGCACCACCTTTCACTTCGTGACCGACGGTATCGAAGCGGCGCTCCGCCGCGCCAAGGACGCCGCAGGGGCGAAAGACGTTCGCCTTGGCGGCGGCGTCGACACGATTCGGCAATACCTTCGAGCTCGCCTCGTCGATGAGATGCACCTGGCGATTTCACCCATTCTGCTCGGCTCCGGCGAGCACCTTCTGGTCGGCCTCGACCTGCCCGCGCTCGGCTATAGCGTCGCGCGCCACGAGGCATCAGAGCGAGCGACGCACCTCATCATCGCGCGGAGCGCGGGCCACTGAGTCACCTCGTGAGCTGGGGCAAGGCGTGCGGTGGATGACGACGCGAGCGAGGCGGACCTGTGTCGCGCACGATTGCGATCCACTGATGGAACCCGACTGGGCCCGGGGTTGCCCGTGCCGCGCAGCCGGACCGGCATGACTGCCGGTACCTCGCGACACGGCGAGCTCGATCAATGGCGGCCGTAGAGGCTCAGCAGCGCGTGGTCGTCGTCGTCCGGCGCGCGTTCGCGATGGCTTCCACGACGGGTGTTGAGTCGATCCGAGCCTCCGGACAGCGCTGCGGGCGTGCAGCTATCGTACATCGCGATCCGCGTCGAGCGGTAGCGGAGGGCGGCGACGCTGCCAGACGCTGACGCCGGTCAGCGGCGGCCGTCGACCACGGCGAGGCGTGCGGCCATCTTGACGAGCTCCGCGAATGAATTCGCCTTCATCTTGCGCATCACCTGGCCCCTGTGCGCTTTCACCGTGATTTCGCTGATGCGAAGCTCGCTGCCGACTTGTTTATTCAGCAGCCCAGACACGACGAGCGCCATGACCTCACGCTCGCGTGGCGTCAATGAGGCGTAGCAATCGCGCAACGTGCGTACCTCCGCGTCCTCTTGGAGGACAGCCCGACTACGAGCCAGTCCTTCTCGGATGGCGGAGAGCAGTTCCTCGTCGCTGAACGGCTTCATCAGGAACCCTACGGCCCCAGCTTTCATCGCGCGAACCGTCATCGGCACGTCGCCGCGGCCGGTGATGAACACGATGGGCATGTCGGTACGATCTACTAGGACGCGCTTCTGAAGCTCGAGCCCGTTGAGATCGGGCAGGTTGACGTCCAGGATCAAGCAGCTTGGACCGACTGAACGCGGATGGTTCAAGAACTCTTGCGCCGAGGCGAACAGCAGCGGCTGCCAGCCTGCCTCCAGGATCAAGAGCTCCAGCGACTCACGCACGGAAATGTCGTCATCCACGACGCACACGACGCCGGGGCCGTTCGCAGGGGAGGAGCTTGGGGCGGGGCTCTTGTCCAATGATTCTCGACCTGCTTCGGCGTGAGCTAGGTAGCCCAGCCCGTCTAACAGGATCGCGACGCGGCCGAAAGCTCGCTCCATCATACTTTGGTATCGGGTCGCGGCGAAATCTGGCCAATACCATCGTGCGATGGTCGAGCTCACCCCGGCGCCATATCTATGGCCGCACCCGGGTCGACGTCGGTCTACCGGGAGATGGGAGAAATGGTCATGGTAGTTGCAGCCGCATCCGATGACGGGCTTTCGGCTTTCGTGGGCGCTCGGTCCCGTCTGTTTGGCATTGCATACCGCATGCTCGGCAGCGCCGCCGAGGCGGAAGATATCGTGCAAGACGTTTGGTTGCGCTGGCAGACGGCCGATCGCAGCACGGTGCGGGACCCTCCCGCCTTCTTGGTGACCGCAACGACCCGGCTCGCGATCAACCACGCGCAATCGGCGCGCTCGCGACGCGAAACCTACGTGGGACCGTGGCTTCCCGAGCCCGTCGACACCGCGGAGGACCCCGGACTAGGCGCAGAGCGAGGTGAGGCGCTGGAGCTGGCGGTCCTCATGCTGCTGGAGAAGCTGGCACCCAAGGAACGTGCCGCCTACATCCTGCGGGAAGCTTTCAACTACGAATATCCCAAGATCGCGGAGATCCTCCGCTCCAACGAGGTCAGTTGTCGGCAGCTCGTCACGCGTGCGCGAAAGCACATCGCGGAGGGGCGGCGCTCCCCGGTCTGCGCTTCTGAACAGCGGCGCCTACTAAGCGCGTTCATGCGAGCGGCCCAGCAGGGGGACCTCGCCGGTCTGGAGGGCTTGTTCGCTTCGGACGTCGTCTCCTTTTCCGACGGAGGGGGCATGGTGCGCGCCGCGAGACGCCCGGTCTGCGGTCGTGAGCGCGTCGCAAAATTCATCGCTGCCGTTTCGGGTCATCACTGGTGCGGCGTCACCGTGGAGATCGTGGAGGTGAATGGCCAGGGCGCGGCGCTCATGTCGCGCGGCGGCGCCGTCGTCGGGCTGACGACGATTCATGCCTCGGCGGAGGGAATCGATCAGGTGTTGTGGATGATGCGGCCGAGCAAGCTGACGGCGACCTGGCGGGCGCTACCTTGGTGCGGATGAGGTGATTGTTTCATGTCACGGACTCATTCGATGCTCGGTCTATCCCGGCGACGAAGGCGGCCTCCTCGAATGAGCGGGGCGGGCCCTTCGGGAGTTAGAGCGCGTCGACGGGCCGCGAATGGAAAACAGCGATCTCCCCTGTGACTTCGAAACCTTCCTGGCGGAGCGCCACGGCATCGGTCGCGCTGCAGCACAGGAGCTGATCCAAAAATGGCTGACTACGTATACTCCGCTCGCCCGGCGACCCATCAATATCCTCTCGAGCGCACAGGTCCCGACGAGCTCTCGATGGAAGGGATCATCGGCGAGAGTCCGCGTCTCCACAGCGTCCTTAGGCAAGTGAGGCAGGTCGCCGCCACCGACGCGACGGTGCTGATTCAGGGCGAGACGGGCACTGGCAAGGAGCGGATAGCTCGCGGCATCCACGCCTTGAGCGGCAGAGCAGCGGCGCCGTTCGTGCCCTTCAACTGCGCCGCTGTACCGGCCGCGCTGCTGGAGAGCGAGCTGATGGGACATGAGCGAGGTGCCTTCACGGGCGCGCTGGGGAGACGTATCGGCCGCCTCGAGCTCGCTCGCGGCGGCACGATATTTCTGGACGAGATTGGCGAGCTGCCGCTCGAGCTGCAGCCGAAGTTGTTGCGGGTGTTGCAGGAGCGTGAGTTCGAACGTCTGGGCAGCGCGCAAACTCAGCGCATGAGCGCGCGAGTGATCGCGGCGACCAACCGCGACCTACGCGCGATGATGGCGCAGGGTTCATTCCGCGAAGACCTGTACTACCGTTTGAGCGTCTTCCCGATCGCCCTGCCGCCGCTGCGGGACCGCAAGGAAGACATTCCGCTGCTGGCACGCTACTTCGTGAACGAGCTGGCTTCCCGCCTGAGCAGGAACGTCACCGCGCCGAGTGGCGAGGCGCTGGAGCGTCTCCTCCGCTACGACTGGCCCGGTAACATCCGGGAGCTTCAAAATGTGCTCGAGCGAGCCGTGATTCTCAGCGCGGAGGGCAGCCGCGAGCTGCCCGAGAGCGTTGACGTTCCGGAGCTCACGCCTTCGTCACCCGAACCGCTCGCTCGCGCGCTGAAGCTCGTCGCGCTAGAGCCCCAGCGCCTGCCGCCCTCCGACGCTTTGGCGGAGCACGACAGGGCCCACATCCTGAAGGTGCTGCACGAGAGCAATTGGGTGATCGCCGGGCCGCGCGGTGCCGCCGCCCGGCTCGAGATGAAGCGCACGACCTTGAACGCGAGAATGAAGAAGCTTGGCATCGCGCGCCGAGCCTGAAGCGGGGCGGCTTGCGGGCCGACATAACAGGTGGGGCGCTCGTCGATGATGGCTCTAAGGCGCGACGCGGTCGCCCTCGCGCGGCCCAGACCAATACCTTCGTCTGATGGTCTTTGGGCCGGCAGAGGCGCAATCTCCCGGCTGGTGACTGTCGAGAAAGGCGTCAATCGATGGAGAACGACCTCCGCCGCGCCTTCGGGACGGTAGCGACGCTCGAGGCGCGGGGATACGCGCTCGAGATCATGCGATCCGACGGCGACCTCACGCTGTTCCGCGCCGTCAAGGCGCAGCTCCCTTCGTTGTTGGCGGTTGCCAGTGTGGAGCAGCGACCTGAGAGCGCCGCTCGCCTCACGCACGAGTATGCGCTGGCCTCCGAGCTCCACGGAGCTTGGGCGGCTCGCCCGCTCGAGCTCTTGCAGCAGGAGCGTCAGCTGGTCCTCCTACTGGAGGACAGCGGCGGCGAGCCGCTCAGCCGGGTCATCGACCGTGCTCGCGGAAAGCCGCTCGAGCTCGCGTCCTTCTTGAGGCTAGCGGCCGCGCTGGCGGCGGCCGTCGCCCAAGCGCATGCGCGGGGCATCATTCACAAGGACATCAAGCCCGCGAACATCCTCGTCGACGAGGGCGGTCAGGTGCGCTTGACCGGGTTTGGAATGGCGTCCCGGCTCCGGAGCGAGCGCGATGTTCAGGCGATTTCGGAGCCCAGCGCGGGAACGCTCGCGTACATGGCACCCGAGCAGACCGGACGCATGAACCGGTCGCTCGACGCTCGCAGCGATCTCTATTCCTTGGGGGTCACTCTCTATGAGGTGCTCACCGGTACGCTGCCGTTTACCGCGCTGGAGCCGATGGAGCTCGTTCATTGCCATATCGCACGCCAGCCGCCTCCACCGAGCGAGCGGATCCGCGGTGTACCCGCGGCCATCGATGCCATCGTGCTGAAGCTGCTCGCCAAAAATCCGGGAGAACGTTATTCGAGCGCCGGCCGCTTGGAAGCGGACCTGCGCGCCTGTCTCAGCGCCTGGCTCGAGGAAGGGCGCATCGACCCTTCGGTCATCGCTGAGCAGGACGTCTCCGATAGGCTAGTGCCGCCCGATAAGCTCTACGGCCGAGAGGAGGAGATCGGCGTGCTGCGCTCGGCGCTCGAGCGAGTGGTGCGTAGCGGCAAGACGGAGCTCGTGTTGCTGTCCGGCTACGCCGGCGTCGGCAAATCTTCGCTGGTGAGCGAGCTGCACAAACAGCGGGCCTTCGACCGCGGCGTGTTCACGGCCGGGAAGTTCGATCAGTACAAACGAGACATTCCTTACGCGACGCTGGCGGAGGCATTTCAAAGCCTGATTAGGCAGCTCCTCGCTACGAGCGACGAGGAGCTTTCGCGGTGCCGCGCCGAGCTCTCGCTCGCCTTGGGCAGCTATGGGCAGCTCATGGTCAACCTGATCCCGGAGCTCTCGCTCGTGATCGGCGAACAGCCGCCGCTTCCAGCGGTCGACCCTCAGTCCGCGCAGGGCCGCTTTCAGCTCGTGTTTCGCAGCTTGCTCGCTGTGTTCGCGAAGCCGGGGCGCCCGCTCGTCTTGTTCATCGACGACCTGCAGTGGTTGGACGCTGGAACGCTGCGCCTCCTCGAGCATCTGGTCACCGATCCGGAGGTCAGGAATCTGCTGTTGATCGGGGCCTATCGCGACAACGAGGTGGCTCGCGACCATGTGCTCACGAGCACCATCGCCGGGCTGCGCAGCAACCCGAGCGCGGCTGTATCCGCGATCGTGCTCGAGCCGTTGCAGGTGAGCCACCTGGGTCGGCTCTGCGCGGATGCTTTGGGCAGCGACGCCATCCGCACCCGTGAGCTCGCGGAGCTGCTTTCCGAGAAGACCGGCGGGAACCCGTTCTTCGTGCTCGAGTTCATGGCGACGCTGGCCCACGAGGGCTTGCTCGAGTTCGATTCAGCAGCGAACCGTTGGCGATGGGACATCGCCCGCATCCGCGCCAAAGGGATCACGGACAACGTGGCGGAGCTCCTGTCGGCCAAGCTCGGCCGCCTGCCGCCGGCGACGCGGGAAGCGCTCGGTCAGCTGGCGTGTCTTGGCCACACTGCGCACGCGCGCACGCTCGCGCTCCTGCGCGGCGCCGCGGAACAGCAGCTGCACGCAACGTTGGCTGACGCGGTGGAAGCGGGATTCATCGTCGCCAGCGACGGCTGCTTTGCCTTCACGCACGACCGGGTACAGGAGGCCGCCTACGCGCGGCTGCCGTCGGCGGAGCGCGCAGCGCTACATCTGCAAATCGCGCGCGGGCTGCGCTCGCTGATCACCCCCGACGAGCTCGACGAAAAGGTCTTCGAGCTCGTTCATCACTACGACCGGGGCGCCGCCGCCATCGACTCTCGAGAGGAGCGCGGATCCGTCGCCGAGCTCTACCTAATCGCCGGGAAACGCGCCAAAACCGCCGGCGCCTACGCATCCAGCCGCCTGTATTTCCAGGCCGGCGCGGCGCTGCTGGACGACGCAGCGTGGCAGCGGCAGGATCGTCTGGCGTTCGAGCTCGAGCTGCATCGCTCGGAGTGCGAAATCGTGATCGGGGGCATGGGGGACGCGGAGGCTCGGCTGGCTACGCTGATGCAGCGAGCCTCCAGCATCTCGGAGCAAGCAGCGGTGGTTTGCCTCGCCGTCCTTTTGTACTTCTCGACGGGCAGGAGCGAACGCGCGGTCGACGTGGCTCTGGGATTTCTGGAGCGCGTCGGCGTCAACTGGTCGCGGCGGCCGAGGGAGGCGGAGGTCCGGCGAGAATACGAGGAGATGCGGCGCAAGCTCGCGGGACGAGAGCTCGCTGCGCTGGTGAGCTTACCCGCAATGAGCGATCCTGCATGCATCGCCACGATGGCGGTGCTCACGGAGCTTTTCCCCGCGGCGTACGCCGTCGATCGCTACTTGTTGGAGCTGGTGCTGCTGCGCATGACCAACCTGAGCCTCGAGCACGGTAACGCCGAGAGCTCCAGCGTCGCCTACTCGGCGCTGAACATGGCTCTGGGCGGGCATTTCGCCGACTACTCGACGGCCTTCGGTCTGGGCCAGGTCGCCTGTGAGCTCGTCGAGCAGCGCGGGGCCGATCGCTACAAGGCACGCGTCTATTCCTGCTTCGCGGCGTTCGCGATGCCGTGGATCAAACACCTGCCGCTGTGTCGACCCTTGATGCTCCAAGCGTTCGAGATCGGTAGCTCCATGGGCGACATGGCCTTCGCGGCCTACAATTCGCGAAACCTGATTACGCACTCCCTGGTCTCCGGCATGCCACTCGAGCAAGTGCAGGCCGAGGCGGAACGAGTGTGGGACTTCGCCAGTAAGATCCAGCTCGGGCTACCCATCGAGTGGTTCATCCGGCAGCTCGAGCTGATCCGAAAGCTCCGCGGCGTCGCGGTCAGCGACGAGGTCGCCGACGACTCCTGGGCGGAGCACGACGAGGGCCTGCCGCCGCAGCTCGCGATGATGGTCTGCTACCACTGGGTCTTCAGGCTGGAGGAGCGCTTCTTCGCGGGCGACCTGAGGGCGGCGCTGGCTGCCGCCGGCCGCATCGCCGGGATCCGCTGGGCGATGCGCTCGTCCATAGAAGAAGCAGAGTACGACTTCTACGCAGCGCTCACCTGCGCCGCAGCGTGCGACGGCGCGACCCAGGACGAGCGTGACGGCTACCTGAGCACCTTGTCCAAGCACTACGCGCGCATCAGCCTGTGGGAAAAGAACTGTCCGGAGAACTTCGGCAATCGCAAAGCGCTCGTCGGAGCCGAGCTCGCGCGGCTCGAGGGGCGCGACCTCGAGGCACAGCCGCTCTACGAGCAAGCGATCCATCTCGCGCGCTCCTACGGTTTTCTGCAAAACGAAGCCGTGGCCAGTGAGCTGGCTGGACGCTTTTATGCGGCTCGCGGCTTGCGCACCGCGCGTGACGCCTACCTGCGCAACGCGCGCAGCTGCTACGAGCGTTGG
The DNA here is from genome assembly GCA_966250485.1 of uncultured Sorangium sp. Taxonomy (GTDB): domain Bacteria; phylum Myxococcota_A; class Polyangia; order Polyangiales; family Polyangiaceae; genus PMG-095. Next base: position 138,806 of record CBINHN010000014.1, read on the forward strand.
GGCGCGCTGCGTCAGGTCAAGCGCCTGGACGCGACCTATCCCGAGCTGCGCGAGCGGATGCCG
>CBINHN010000015.1:0-128983 GCA_966250485.1 uncultured Sorangium sp.
GCGGGCGCCTCGGCAGCGGGCGCCTCGGCCGCGGACGCTTCGGGGGCCGGGGGCTCAGCGGTCACATCCTCAGTGCTAACGGATTCGTTCGACACGGGCGGCAGTATAACCACTCGTTTCAGCTTGCCAACGGCTTGGGCATAGTTCGCGAAAGCCTCGGCAAGATGGCCCTCGCCCAGCGCTCGCGTCATTGCAGCGCGCTCGGCGGTCCCTCGTCGCAGGGCCGCTGGCGCAGCGTGGTCGAGCTGCCTCCAGTCGCGCGGGAGTCGCTGGTGAGCGGCGCGTTGGGCGTGAACCAGCCCTGAACCTCGTCCGGAATGAGCCAAAAGCGCGACTTTCCAAGCAGCGGCTCGAAGTCCTGCTCGGCCCGCTCGCGCCCATAGCTCGCGGTCTCGAGCCAAAAACACACCTTCGGTGAAGCCGGCGCGTAGAGGTGGCGGCGCCCAGCCACGATCTCCACGCGCGCCTGCGCGACGACCTGGCCGTCCGGCGCGACCGCTCGCACGAGGCGCGACCCCGCCGGCACGCGCAGCTCACGGCCGGCGAGCGGGCTCTCGCCGCTGGACGGCTCCACGGGACCGAGCGCGTGATCATCTACCGTAAGCACGAACTCGGCGTCCGTCAGGTTGAGCACGCGCAGCTCGGGGTGATGGTACGCGTGCGACCACAGCGCGAGCGCCAGCGCCAGCCCGAGCACGAGCAACGAGGCGCCGCCGAGCCGCCAGCGCGGCTTCGCCAGCGTCGTGAGCGGCGCGTCCGCCGCTTCGGCGAGCTTCAGCGCGAGCTCGGCGCGGCGGCAGACCAGCTCACGCGGGCTTCGAAAATATACGGCGGCGCCGCGCGCTGCGTGTCCGGCGGCAGCGCGCAGCCCCCGCGCCGCGAGCGCGAGCGGTAGCAGCGCGCCGAGGAACGCGAGCGACGCGCACGAGAGCGCCGAGCTCCACGGCACGGCGATGGGGAGCGCCGCGGCGAGCGCCACGGAGGCGAGCAGCGCCGCGAGCGTGAACGCGAGCTGACGCGTCCCGCTGCCCGCGACGTGGCGCGCACAAGCATCGCAGTAGTTGATCAGCAGCGCGTAGCCTGCGCCGTTCTCGGCGCGCATTTCATGGCTCGGCGGAGCGCCGCAGCACGCGCACTCGCTGGGCATCACGAGCGGGCGCTCGGGCGGCAGCCGCAGCACGAAAAGGCGAGCCGTAGCGCCGGGTTCCGGCGGTGGCTGCGAGCGCGAGCGCGCTGCTAGCGCATCGTCGTGCTCGGAGCCAGGCTCGTCGCCGCTTTCGTCGCCGGGGGGTATCATTGGAGAGCGCGCGCCAGAGGCAGGTTGCAGAGCTTCCCGCGATGCTCTACTGCGAACAAGAGAGACCACACAGCCGATGACCGAGCTCAACGAGCCGCAGCGCGAGGCGGTCGCGCACAGCGACGGCCCCCTCATCGTATTTGCGGGCGCCGGCAGCGGCAAGACGCGGACGATCACGTACCGCGTGGCCAACCTGATCGCCGGCGTCGGCGTGCCGCCCTATCGCATCCTGGCCGTCACCTTCACCAACAAGGCCGCCGGAGAGATGCGCGAGCGCATCGAGGGCCTCACCGGCTACGAGGTCGCCCGCGACCTGTGGGTCGGCACCTTTCACTCGGTCTGCGCGCGGCTCTTGCGGCGCCATCACGAGTCGGTCGGGCTCGGCAAGAACTTCGTCATCTACGACGACTCCGATCAAAAGGCGCTGCTCACGCGCGTGATCAAGGACATGGATCTCAACGAGCAGGCCTACCCCGCCAAGCAGGTGCTGTCGCTCGTCAGCCGTGAAAAGCGCGAGGGCTTCGCGCCGGAGGACAGCCGGCGCGAGGGACGCATGGACAGCACCCTGCTCGACATCTACCAGCGCTACCAAGCCGCGCTCGTGCGCAGCAACGCCGTGGACTTCGATGATCTGTTGTTCTACGTCACGCGCGTCGCGAGCGGCAGCGGGCACGAAGGGGAGGAGCTCCGCGGCCGCTTTTCGCACGTGCTGGTCGACGAGTTTCAAGACACGAATTTGATTCAGTACAAGCTCGTGCACGCGCTCAGCAGCGTCACGCGCAACCTGTGCGTGGTGGGGGACGACGACCAGGCGATCTACCGCTGGCGCGGCGCCGACGTGCGCCTGATCCGCAATTTTCGCAAGGACTTCCCGGACGCCAAGGTCGTCAAGCTGGAGCAGAACTACCGCTCCACGGGCAACATCGTGCAGGCCGCGCTGGGCGTGATCCAGCCCGCGCGCGAGCGCGAGCCCAAGGTGCTGTGGACGGGCGCGGCCAGCGGCGAGCCGATCCGTATCCGCTCGCTCGGCGACGAGCGCGAAGAGGCGAGCTTCGTCGCCGCCTCGATCCGCGCGGAGATCGCGCGCGGCACGCGCGCGGACCAGGTGGCGGTCTTTTATCGCGTGCACGCGCAGTCGCGCGCGCTGGAAGAAGCGCTGCGCAACCTGAACATCCCCTACCAGATCATCGGGGGCATGAAATTCTTCGAGCGCGCGGAGGTCAAGGACCTGCTCGCCTATCTGCGCCTGATCCACAACCCGCAGAGCGACGCCGATCTCTTGCGCGTCATCAACGTGCCGGCGCGCGGCATCGGCGACAAAACCGTAGAGAAGCTTTTGTCCGTCGCCGCGGAGAACACCAGCAGCGCGTTCGACGCCATCCCCGCGCTGCTCGCCAGTGAAGAGCTGGGCTCCGCGGCGCGCAAGAAGCTGGCCTCGTTCAACGAGCTGGTCAGCGACCTGAGAAAGCGCGCCAGCGAGCTCGGCCCGGCGGAGCTCGCGCAGCACACGCTGGCCGCCACCGGCTATGAAGACGCGCTGCGCAAGGAAGACAGCGCCGAGGCCGACGCGCGCATCGGCAACTTGGAGGAGGTCGTCGGCGCGATCCAGGACTACGTGGACGAGCTGGAGGAGCGCGGGGAGACGCCGAGCATCGGCGGCTACCTGGAGCGCGTGTCTTTGATCGCCGCGGCCGACACGCACAAGGACGCGCCGCTCGTCAGCTTGATGACCGTGCACAGCGCCAAGGGCCTGGAGTTCACGGCCGTGTTCCTGACCGGCATGGAAGAGACGATCTTCCCGTACAAGGGCGTCGATCAAGATCACGGTGACTCCGCCGAGGAGCTCGATGAAGAGCGGCGCCTCGCCTACGTCGCGATCACGCGCGCCCGTCAGCGGCTGGTGATCACGCACACGGCCACGCGACAGCTGTTCGGCCGCACCCACTACCTAGAGCCGTCCCGCTTTCTGGCCGACATCCCGGAGGAGGTCATCAAGCGCGAAGGCGCGCGGCCGCGGCCGGCGGCGGCGGCGTACCGCGGCTACTCCGGCGGGTATTCCAACGCCTACACCAGCAGCTACGGCGGCGCCGGCTTCAGTCGCAGCAGCGCGCCGCCACGCCCGTCGCTGCCGCCGGGCACGCGGGTCGTCGAGCGCGAGCCCGAAGACGGCACGGTGCACCGCGGCACCCGCGTGCGACACAAACAATTCGGCCGCGGCGTCGTCGAGGCGGTGGAGCCCGGCGCCTCGCCCATTATCGTCGCGCGCTTCGAGGCCGTCGGTCAGAAGCGCATCAAGGCCGAGTTTCTCGAGTTCGAATAGAAAATCGCAAAGCTTGCCAATGCCGAGGCGAGCTCCGCGTCCAATCTGCGGAGGCCAGCATGGCGGCAAGGTTCAGCTCTCGATCGGCTCGGCTCAGCGCCCTGCGTGGGGTGGTCCTCGCGCTCGGGCTCAGCGTGACATTTCCGGCGGCGGCGCAGCCGGCGCAACGCGACGCCCCAGAAGTAGTGGGCGAAGGCGCGACTTATGCCGTGCGCTTCGTCGACGATCCGCTGCACGCGCTGAACGACGGCACGCTCATTCCGCGCATCCGTGTCCGCTTATCAGCGAGTCGTGTGACGCTGATCCGGCCCCGCACGCAGTTCGTCACGGAGATGCTGAAGAGCGCCGAAGCGTTCTAATCCAAAAGCGATCGTCGCTCCGGGAGCGGGTGTTCGGAGCCGGGGGGGAGCAGCGGCGGCAGGGGCGTGGTGTAGCGTTGATTGGGGCTGCCCCGCTGCTGCTCAATTGCAAAGGATGGTGGCGGCGCCGGGCAGCGTCGTGCGGCTGTTCGTCATCGAAGCGCTCAGCGCGTGGCGAGCGCGGGATCGTCGATGCTGCCGGCGCAGCATTCACTGGGCGCGTGGCTCTCACAGCTGTCGTCCCCGCGCACCGTCCACGTTCGGCGCAGGCAACGCCCGCAGGCTCTCAGCGCCATGCCGAGCTCACCTTCGAGCGCCGACTCTCGCTCGCCGTCCCCGCTGCAGCAGCTGGCGGCGAGACACTCGCGGCACGCGCACAGCCGCGCCGCCAAGCTCTGCCCCGGCCGGTAGCGCGTCGCGCGGGTGTCGCGCTCCAAGCTGCTCTGCGACGAAGCGCAGCCGGGAGCACACAGCAGCAAAACCGCCAACGCGAACAGCGAAGAGCGCATAGGACTCCGACACTCGCCAGCAGGGCGCCTTGGCGCCTTGGCTGCGCCGCCGCTTTCCGCCCGCGGGCGCTGCCCCCTGAAACGGCGCCGGGGCGCGTGCTATGTGACGCGACGCAATGAACAAGCGCCTCGAGATGCTCGAGAAACTCGTGAAGACCCCCAGCGCGGATGCGTTCGCGTTCTATGCGCTGGGCATGGAATACCGCAAGGAAGGCCGCATCGACGACGCCGCGCGCACCTTCCTCGAGCTCAAGAGCCGCGACGCGAGCTACCTGCCGGTCTATTTGATGGCCGGGCAAATGCTGGCCGAGGCCGGCCGCGACGAGCAGGCGCGCGAGTGGCTGCAAGCCGGCATCGCGCTGGCGCGCTCGCGCGGCGACGGCAAGACGCTGGGCGAGCTCGAGTCCCAGCTCGCCGAGCTCGCTTGACGAGCTGCGCCGCCGAGCCTCAGGCGACGTGCAGCTCTCGGCTCTGCGGCTCCGGCCGTTGCGCGTGGTGCGCGGCGCAGCGCTCGAGCAACGCTTGCGTGGTCTTCGGCATCGGCACGCGCGCGCGTGTGATGTAGAACACGACGTCGCGCGCGTCGCGCAACAGCGCGCGTCCGGCCGCGACCCAGTCGCGCTCGAGCTCGCCGGCGCCCGGCGTCAGCTGCGCGGCATACGACGCCAGGCGCTCGCCCGACACCACGAACGACGTCCACACCTCGAAGATGTCCGGATCGGTGCGCAGCGTCTGGCATTTGGCCTTGGCGGCCGCCGCGAACGCGCGCACCAGCGGCGCGGCGCCGGCGAACGCGAACGAGTCAGCCAGCGTGCGCATCAGCTCGTCCGCGATGCGATCGATCGCCGTCATGGCCATCGCGATTTTGACGTAGCGGCTCGTGTAAAAGTCCTCGATCGGATAGGCGAAGGCCTTGAACGGCTCACCCCAGAGCTCGTCGATGCTCTCTTCTCCGCTGCGGTGCAGCACCAATTTGCCGAGCGCCGACGCCTCCAGCAGACACTGCCCGCACTCGCGCATCAGCGGGCTATCGGGGCGAATCTCCACGCCCAGCGCCTGGATGTCGACGAGCCGCGTGAAGATGTCGGTGGCGCGGTTGAACAACGCGCCGGCCAGCATCGCTCCTTTGACGCGGCGCCTATCCGGCTCGGTCTCTTCCTCGTACGCGCGGCGCGCTTCCGGCAAGCGGCTGCCCGGCACGTTGATACCGTGCTCGACGTGATTGAAGAGCCGCCGCGTCAGCGCCTCGATCAGCTGCTTCTTCGCGAGCAGCGTGTCAGCCGGCACCTCGTAGGCTCGGATCCAGTGACCGTCGTAGTAAACGCAGAGGCGTCCGTCGATCATGCGGCGCGCGCCACGTTCGGGTTCGGTGCTCATGCTCGGTTCCTCGGCACTGTCAGCTCGCAGTCGCTGAGCTACATCCACCATTGACGCGCCGTCTGCAAGCCTGCTCGCGCGAAACCCGCTCGCGTGATGCTGCCTCCGCGAGCGCGCGGAGCCCCGCGCGACCTCGACGCGAAACAGTTCGGACATTGTCGCTCTGGGAAACCTGTGGAGAGCGACTCGGTTGTCGCGTCTGCACGGCGCCGCGCGCGACGGCCTGGACCGGAGCCGGCGCGGCTCCAGCCGGTTTCCCCGTGGATTGTGAGGCCCTCGGCGGCGCGCTAGATTTCCCGTATGGCGTGGAGGTACTGGTCGGCCCTGCAAGCCTCGGCGCTCGCGCTGTGCTTGACGGCGCTCGGCTGCGCCAGCACGAGCAGCCTGTTGCGGCAGCGTTTCTCGCGCGAGCACGGCTGTCAAAAAGACGAAGTGCGCGTCCGCGAAGCGGGCGCCAACGCTTACCTAGCAGAGGGCTGCGGGCAACACGCGGAGTACGTGTGCAGCACGTTCATGGGCGGCAAGGGCTTCGAGCGCTCCTGCCAGGAGCGCGGCGTGGTCCCGAACGCCAGCCCGGAGCCGCCGAAACGAACCTATGTCAACCTGGAGGAGCCGCCGCGGTGAGCGCGCTCGCGCGCCGCGAGCGACCGCGCTGGTCGCTGTTCATCGGCGGCGCCCTGCTGCTGCACGCCGCGCTCATCCTCTCCTTGCGCCAAGCGAAGACCGACTCGAACAGCGCGGCACGGAGCGTCGCTCCGCCGCAGGCCGTCGAAGTCGAAGTCGAAGTCGAAGTCGAGCCCGAGGCCGCGTCGCTCGCGAGCGCACCGGCACGCCCGCTCACGCCCGCGGCCCCCGCGCCGCGCGCCCCGAGCGCTGCGCGCGCGCCAATAGCGCCAACGCAGCGCGCCGCTCTGGACCCGAGCTCGCCCGACGACGCTGCGGCTCTGGGCGGCGCTGCGCAATCCGCCCCTGAAGGCGAGGCAGTCAGCGCGCCGCGAGCCCCGCTGTCGCTGGCCGAGCTCGGCGTGGCCGGAGAGAACCGCTTCGTAACGGCCGCCGCTAGCGGCGAGGCGACGGCGCCGACGCCGCGCAAGTCCGCGAGCGAGCTCGGGCGCGAGCGCTTCCAGCGCGCGATGGCCACGCAGATCGCCCTCGCCGATCGAGCGCTGAGTCTCGGCCCAGAAGGCCCGGTGCTGAGCGCCGTCGAACGCGCCACTCGCGCCGATAACCCCGAGCCCAACTCACGAGCAGTGTTCGAGTTCACTACGGACAGCAGCGGCAAGGTCACTGGCGTCACGTTGCTGAAATCGAGCTCGGCCCCTGAGCCCTGGCGCCGCGTCGCCGAAGCCGCCCGGCGCGCACTCCGGGGCAAGGCGCTGAAGCTGCCGCGTACCGGCTACGGCGCCACCTTGCGCGTGCGCGTGATCTCGCGCATCGAGCTACCGAGCGGCGCGGATCCCGGGCTCGACGTGAACGTGCTGGGGATTCCGCTGAAGAAGGGCGCCGGCCCGCGCTCGGCGCGCATCGATATCTTGGCGCTGAAGCCCGAGCTCAGCGACGCCGAGGAGACGCTGCCCTCGGGTCAAACCCTGCACGTGCCCCGGCTGCGCTTGGGCCAGCTGTTCTCGATGAGCGGCGACCTCTCTGACATCGGGGCCAAGCCGGCCCAGAGCGTCCGCGCGCACCTCGAGCGGCTGACGCTGAATGAGCCGCCACGTTAAGGAACGACCCAGGCGCCGCTCGGTTTGTCAAGCGGCGTAAAATCGCCTAAACCAGCGCACCCCAAGCGGCATGTCCGGCGAAACCTCACTCACATCGGAGTTCACCGCCGAGACTGCGCGCACGCGCCCGCTCTGCGTGGATCTCGACGGTACCTTGGTCACCACGGACACGCTCTGGGAGAGCGTGATGGTGCTGATGCGCGAGCGGCCGTGGACCATCCTGGCCACCCCGCTGTGGCTGCTCACCGGGCGCGCCGGCTTCAAGCGTCGTGTCACCCGCAACGCGCGGCTGAACCCGGCGAGCTTGCCGTACCGCAAGGAGCTGATCGCCGCGCTGCGCGAGAGCCGCGAGGTCGGTCGTAGGCTCGTGCTCGCGACCGCCGCCGACCGCCGCATCGCCGAAGACGTGGCCTCACACCTCGGCCTGTTCGACGAGGTCCACGCCAGCGACGGTGAGCTCAACCTCAAGGCCCACCACAAGCGCGATTTATTGCAGTCGAAATACGGCGCCGGCGGCTTCGACTACGTCGGCGACTCGAGCGCGGATGAGTCCATCCTCCGTGTTGCAGCGCGCGGTTACCTGGTAGGGGCCGCGGCGGGCGCCGCGCGCGCCGCCGAGCGCCTGCCGAAGGTGCTGCTCGTCTCGCGCCGGCCGAGCTTGCTGCGCGCGCTGCTCAAAGAGCTGCGCCCGCACCAGTGGGCGAAGAACGCGCTCGTGCTGCTGCCGATTCTGCTCAGCCCGACGCTGCCGACGCCGAGCGGAGCGCTGCAGGGCGTGCTGGCCATGATGGCGTTCTCGTTCTGCGCCTCAGCCGGCTACATCTTCAACGATCTGCTGGATTTGGAGGCCGATCGCGCGCACCCGACCAAGCTGCGGCGGCCGTTCGCCTCCGGCGCGCTGCCCGTGATCATGGGCCCACCGCTGTTCGTGGTGCTCATCCTGCTGGCCTTCGGGATCTCGCTGCTGTGGCTGCCGCTCGGCTTCCTGGTGATGCTGACGCTCTATTTCATCGGCACGCTGTCGTACTCGCTGGTGCTCAAGCGCGTGCTGCTGCTCGACGTGTTGGTGCTGGCCAGCTTGTATGCCCATCGCATCCTGTCGGGCGGCGTGGCCACGGGCGTTCACGTCAGCGCCTGGCTGCTCGGCTTCTCGATGTTCTTCTTCACGAGCCTGGCCTTCGCCAAGCGCTACGTGGAGCTCAAGGCCATGACCGGCGACGGCAAGGTCAAGAACCGTGGCTATCTGCGCACCGACTTACAGATGGTGACCAGCATGGGCACCGCCAGCGGCTACATCGCGGCGCTGGTCTTCGTGCTGTACGTCGATAGCTCGGCGGTGCGCGCGACGTACCGTGAGCCGGACTTCTTGTGGCTGGTGCTGCCCGTGCTCTTATACTGGTTGGGCCGCATTTGGCTGCTCGCCGGCCGCGATCAGATGCAAGACGATCCGGTGCGCTTCGCGGTGCGGGACAAGCTGAGCATCGTGTGCGGCGCCATCATCGTGGCCATCGCCGCCGCCGCGCGCTTCGCGCCGAGCTGGGCGCAACGCCTGATGCACTGAGCGCTGCGCGTCAGCGCGCCGAGCGCGCGCGCGGCGCGCGCGCGCCGGCCGCCGCCGTGCGTTTGGCCACCTCAGCGGCGCCGAGGCGCCAGAGCGCGCGGCAAATCCGGCGATCGCTGCAGGGGCCGACGCGTCCGCGATGCGACGGCCAGGGCACCTTTCCGAGCGCCATGGGAGCGCGCACGTCGGGGCCGCGGTAGCTCGGCAGCGCTTGCGAGAGGTCACTCTCGTGCTCGCGGCCGAGCGCGCCCGGCAGCAGGATGTCGGGGGTGAGCCCGCTGCGCTGGACGGGCGAGCCGTCGGGCAACGCGAAGAGCAACGTCGTGACCCGCAGCACGCCCTTGCTCTCCTTGTCGTCGACGTACTCCTGGATGCAGCCTTTGCCGAAGGTGCGCACGCCGATCGCCGGTCCGCGACCGTACGCGGAGAGCGCACCGGCGATCATTTCAGCGGCGCTCGCCGTGTAGCCATCGACCAAGCTCGCGACCGGGCCGTCGTAGCGCAGCTCTGGGCTCGGCTCGGGCGCGCCGAGCACCTCTACCAGACCGCTGCGGTTCGCGAGCGGAAACAGCGGCGCAGAGGGCAAAAACAAGCCCAAGACGCCCGCGGCGGCGTCGGTCGAGCCGCCGCCGTTGCCGCGCAGGTCGAGCAGCACGCCGGCGAGCTTGGCTTTGGGTGCGTGCGCGATGCTGCGAGCCAGCGCCTCAGCGAGGCCGTCCGGCACATCCGGGATGCGCACGACCAACACCTGGTCGTCGCCGAAGCGCACGCTCTCGCTCTCGAGCTCGGCCGCGCCCTCGGTCATCGGCTCGCTCGCGCCGAGCTCCACGTCGAGCGTCTCCACCTGGCTGTGCCCGCGCCGCAGCACCACCACCTTCCGCCCGCTGCCGTCGCGCGGCTCGAGGCGCCCGAGCTGCTCGGCTTGCTCGAGCGGCATCCCCGCGGTGGCGATGCCATCCACGGCCAGCACCAGATCGCCGTTCGCGAGCCCGCCCTCCGCGGCCTCCACCACACGAATGCCGACGGCGGTGCGCGTGATCTCGTGCCAGAGCCGCGGATCCGCGTCGAGCCCCGGATCTTCCGCGTACAGCGACCACTCCTCTTCGAAGGGCGCCCAGTCACCGTGCGGATCCACGAGCGGCACGTAGGCGCGCACCGCGGCGGCGAGCACGACCTCACTCCAGCCGAGCTCGCCGAGCTCCGGGAAATAGCGCTCGCGCGCGATGGCGGGCAGCGGCTCGGCCAAGCTTGGCAACGCCTCCGCGAAGCGCGCCACCGTCTCACCCAGCCGGCGCGCGAGCTGCCGCGCCGGCTCCGTCACCGGATCGTCCTGGAAGATCCCGGCGCGACCCAGGTTCAACGCGCGCTCGCGCGAGACCGCGCTGGCGTGCTCGCGCGCATGATCGAATGTGTGCGCGAGCTCACCCACCCAGGCGTCCAGCGTGCGGCCGAGCGCCTCCGCGTTGCGACAGGGCGCAGCGCTCGCGTCGTGACCGGCGATTTCATCGAGCAACGCCGCCGCGTCGTCGCGCAGCGCGCGCGCGAGCGGAGCGTCCGGAGCCGCCGACCACAGCCCGTGCGGATCGATCCAGCCCAACATCAGCTTGGCGAACTCTCGCGGGTTAGGCCTGCCGGGATCACCGGCGAAGCGCTCGTGCATCTCCGACAAGATCGCGCGCGCGGCGGCGCAGCTGAGCCGCGGCGGTCCGCCGCTCGGCGCGACGAGCGGTCGATTGCCGTTGCAGCTCTCACCGCTAGCTCCGAACGCGAGCGACGCAGGTTCGCTGGGCGTCGCCGCAGACGCGGACCCCGGCGGCTGCACGAGCGCGCGCGGTTGCTCCTGGGCGTCGCCGTGCTCGCCCGTGGGCCACAGCAGCGCACCGAGCGCCAGCGCCCCGACGAGCACGAGGGCATGGTGCAGGGGTCGCCGCAACATCAGGCGCGGAAGCGTATCCCGGCGCCAGCGCGCCGCCACGTTTTTTACGGCTGATGCGCGGACGGAGCGATATGGTCGCGGCGATGTCGCTCGACGCGATCGTGGTGCTCGGCTGCCGCGTTGGCCCTGACGGCCAGCTGAGCGGCGCCGCCCGACGCCGCGTCGAGCGCGCCGCCGCCGCGTTTCACGCCGAGGGCGGCCCGCTGGTCGTTACGAGCGGCGGCAAGCGCTGGCACGGTGTGGCGGAGGCGAACGCCTTCTGCGCTGGCTTGCAGGCGCTCGGCGTGCCGCGCGCGCTGCTCGCGACCGAGCTGCGCTCGCTGAGCACGCGTGAAAATGCGCGCTTCTCGAGCATGCTCTTGCGTCGGCACGGCGCGGCGCGCGTCGGCGTGGTCACCTGTCATTGGCACATGAAGCGCGCGCTCGCCGCCTTCCGTCACTACGGGATCGACGCGCGGCCCCTGCCCGCGATCGCGCCGCGGCCGCGCTGGCGTCGCGTCAGCGAGCCGCTGCAGCTGGCGCTGGATCGGGCGTGGCTGCGCCTCGAGCGGCTCGGTCTGTTCGCGCTGCTCTGCGCGCTCGTCGCGCTCGGCGCTTGTCAGAGCCGCACGCAGGCTGCCGCCGCTGCGGGGCCGAGCGCCAGCAGCTCCGCGCGCGTCGCGCCCGCGCCGCTCGGCGCAGCCAGCGCTGCGCCATCGCTGCGCGCCGTGCTCGCCAGCGCTGGCTTACGGCGCATCGACGCGGTGTTGCAGGCGGCGCTCGTCGCGCGCGACGCGACGTTGCGCGAAGCCGCGCTGCGCGCGCTCGCGCAAATGGACGGGGCGGCCGCCAGCGACGCGCTGCTCAGCGGCCTCGCGGATGAGTCGCCGCGCGTGGCAGCGCAGGCCGCGTTCGGCCTGGGCCGCAGCTGCGCTGGGCACGAAGCAGAGTTCTCTCGCGCGCTGACGCTGCGCGCCAGCGCGCTCGCGACGCTCGCTCCCGAGCGCAGCGAAGCCGCGTTGCGCGCCATCGCGCAGGCCTTGGCGCGCTGCGGGAGCGATGAAGCGGAGCGCACGCTGCGCGCGTGGCTCAAGGTTCCCGGCCGCATCGCCGAGCTCGCGGCGCTGGCGCTCGGCGACTTGGCGCAGCGCCGCGGGCGCTTGGAAGAGCAGACCTTCGTCGCGCTGCTCAACGCCGTGCCAACGGGGGAAGCGCATCTCGAGCACGCGCTGGCGCCGTTCTCGCGCTTCGTCGCGCCGCCCTCCGCGCTGCGCGAGCGGCTGCTCGCGCTGGCCAGCGCTGCGTTGACACAAGGCGGCACGGAGCGCGAGCTCGCGCTGCGCGCGCTCGGCCGCGCTGGCGCCAGCGACGCGCTGCTCGCGCTCGCGCGCGCGCCGGTCAGCGACACGGCGACGCTGAGCGAGCTCGTGCGCGAGCTCGTGCGCTTGGGTGAAGCCGGCCAGCTCGGGCTCGCGGAGCTGCTCAATGGGCTGCTGCCCGACGAGGGCGCGGCGCGCGCGCTGCTGACGAGTGAGCGCGCTGCGGCCCTCATCGCGGTACTAGAGGGCCTGGAAGCGGCGGGCCCGAAGACGCGCGAGGCGCTGCTGCGCGCGGCGCGCCTCGAGAGCGGCGCCGCGGAGCCGTGGCTCGCGCGGCGCGCCGGCTTGATCCGCTGCGCGGCGGCGCGCCTGCTGTACAAAGATCCCAACGACCCAGAGCTGTTGCGCTGCGATCCCGAGGCGAACGGCCAGAGCGGCAAGCTCGCGCGCATCGCCGTGCTCGACCGCCTCGAGCTGGTCGGCGCTCGCGCCGAGCAGCTCCGCGCGCTGGCGAGCGACGCCGACCCCAGCGTGCGACAGCGAGCGCTGCGGCTGATCCCGAAGCATCGCGAGCTCGCCGCCGCCCCGCTGTTGACGCACGCGCTGACGGACGAGGCGCCCGGCGTCGTGGCCACGGCGGCGGAGATCCTGAGCGCGCACCCCGAACGCGCGGAGAGCGCCGCGGCGGGCGCCAAGCCCGACGCGAAGCTCGCCGCGGCGCTCGCGAAAGCGCTGACCAGCGTCTCCCGCGCAGACGTCAGCGTGCGCGCCGCGCTGCTCGACGCGGTGATGGGCTTGAAGCTGCTGTCCTCGATGAGCGAGGTCGAGGAGAGCTGCGCAGATCCGAACCCTACCCTGCGCCGCCACGCGCAGCGCGCGCTCGCCGCGCTGGGCCAGCCGCGACGACGCTGCGCCGCCGCGAGCGACGCGCAGCCGCAGCCCGAAGAGCTGAATCACCTCGTGAGCTCCACGGTGCGCCTGCTGTTCGACACCGACGTCGGCGCGCTCGAGCTGGAGCTCGAGCCGAGCGCGGCGCCGCTCGCCGTGACGCGCGTCGTCGAGCTCGCCAAGAGCGGCTTTTACGACGGCCTGCGCGTGCACCGCGCCATCTTCGGCTTCGCGGTGCAGTTCGGCGATCCCAACGGCGACGGCTATGGCAGCGGCGGCCACGCGCCGCTGTTCTCCGAGCTCGGCCCCACGCCGTTCGTGAGCGGGAGCGTGGGTTTGGCGCAGAGCGGCGCCGATACGGGCTCCACTCAGCTGTTCGTCACGCTCGGGCGCTTTCCGCATTTGGACGGGGAATCGGCTTACCTCGGGCGCGCCGGTCCCGGTTGGGAACGCTTGGTCGTCGGCGACCGCATCCGAAGCGTGAAGATCCAAAAATAGCGTCGGCTGGCGCGCCTGTGCTGTGCTTGCCACAGCGCTCGAACGCTCGTTCACGGGCCGCGCCGAAGGCGCCTTTTGCCCGTCTTTCGCCGACGTGCGGCGCTGGCATGAGCGTTGCTCTCGAGACAACTGCCCATGTCGTCGGGGAAGGTGCTCACCTTGTGTCTCTGCGCGCTCGCGCTCACGAGCCCTGCGCGCGCCGATGTCTGCCTCGCGGCGCGCGAAGTGACCAACGTGGAGCGCGCGCTCGTGATCGAGAGCCCGCTCAGCCCGGCGCCCGTCACCTGGCTAGCGCTGGAGACGCGCGGCAAGACGCGCGTCGCTTGGCTCATCGACGAGCCGGAGCAGCGCAGCTTCGAGCCGCGCGGTGACGCGCTGCTCGAGACCTTGGACGAGCAGTCCACGCCGCGCTTCATCCCGCTCGGTATCGACGCCAGCGAATGCGGCCGCAGCGCCGTGCCCGCGCGCATCGCTCGCCAGGAGTTCGCTCCCATCCGCCTGCAGCGGCTGGAGGACTCCGCCGCGCTCGCGGCCGAGCTCGCCGCGCTCGGCGCGAATAGCCAAGACTGCGCGCTCACGCCACCCGTCGAGCTGATCGAGCTCGAAGCGCCGGCAGGTCCAGGTCGCAGCCGAGCCGTGCGCGTGTTCGGCGGCGGGCCGCTCGCGTTCAGCGCCACGTTTCGCAGCACGACGACGTTCTTGTCGCTGGCCGCCGGACGAGTCGATGGCTCGTCCGTGCCACTTCGCGGCGCCGGGCAGCTGGGAACGACCTACTGGCTCGCGCGGCGTGACAGCGACTACCCGCTGTTGCGCGACAGCGTCTTCGCTGCGAGCACGCAGACGCTCGGCATCCTCGAGGCGGTCATGCCCGTGTTTCAGCTCGAAGCGCCGCGCGGCGAGCGCTCGCCGCTGATCGCCGCCTACTTTCGCGCGAGCGCGAGCGACGCGGCTGCCCATTGCAGCGCTACGTTGGACGATCACGTCGCCGCCGCAGGCGATTGCGTCGTCGCGCCGAGCTGCCCGTCGCCGTCGCCATTGCCCGCAGACTGGCCGGCGCGCTCACAGTGTGACGCCAGCGAGCTCCCAGGTACCCTCGCCGCAGACGCTCTGCGCTGCGGCGACGCCGACGACGTCGCGCTCGCGCTCGCCGGTCTGGTTCCCGAAAATTCCTGGCTTACGCGCGTGACGGCCAGCGTCGAGCCCGGGCACGCGCGCGCGCTGTCGATCGCCGACGCCAGCGCGGTCGGGCCCTGGTACCCGCCGTCGCGCGTCGAGAGCTCTGGTTGTCGACCCACCTCCGCGTCCCCTGCGCTACCGTCGTCGGGCGGCGGCGCGGTCCCGGTGCGTCCGGGCGACGTCGGGGTCACCCCGCTGCCCGACGACGAGGATGAGAGCGGGGGCGCCGTCATCGTCAGCGAGCCGCAGGTGACTTGCAGCGCGAACACGGCGTCGAGCGCGCGGAGCGACGACTCCTGCTCGGGCAACAGCGAGCCGTACGACTCCGAGAGCTCCGAGTCCTGCTCCGGAGATGCGACGACCACGAGCGACGACAGCGACGACGACTCTTGCTCCGGCGACTCGAGCGCTGCTGAGGGCGATGAGTCGTGCAGCGGGGACTCGAGCGACTCGAGCGGCGCGCACGACGACTCGTGCTCGGGCAGCTCACAGAGCTCCGAAGACGAAGGCGACAGCTGCTCGTCGCGCCGCTCCTCGAGCGGCAGCTCCGAGCTCTCGCGCGCCAGCGCCGCGAGCGGCTCCGCGAAGCGGCCGGCAGCGCGCGGCCGACGCACACGAGCCAGCATCTGGACGCTGGCCCTCTCCAGCGTGTGGCTGCCCGTGCGGCGCGGGACGCGGCGCCGGAGCTAGCGGCGCGCGTGATAAGCCGGCCTGGGCGGCGGCCCGCGTGCCTGGTATAGACCGCTCGCGATGCTGCTCGCGGTGGATATCGGCAACACGAACGTCGTCTTCGGGCTCTACGACGGAGACACGTTGGCGCACACCTTCCGTGTCTCCACCATTCACACCCGCACGGAAGACGAGCACGGTATCTTGATCCGCGAGCTGCTGGCGCTGGCCGGGCTCGAGCCGAAGGTGGTGAGCGCGGCGATCCTGGCGAGCGTCGTGCCGCCGCTCACGGACGTGGTGTCCGCGGCCGTGCGCCGCGTCTGCGCGCGCGAGCCGTTGCTGGTCGGCCCCGGTTTGAAGACGGGCATCTCGGTGCTGTACGAGAACCCGCGCGAGGTCGGCGCCGACCGCATCGTCAACGCGGTGGCCGCCTTCGAGCGCTTTCACGGCCCCGTCATCGTCGTCGACCTCGGCACGGCGACGACCTTCGACTGCATCTCGGGCAAGGCCGAGTACCTAGGCGGAGTGATCGTTCCAGGGGTGCGCGTCAGCCTCGACGCGTT
Source organism: uncultured Sorangium sp. (assembly GCA_966250485.1). Taxonomy (GTDB): domain Bacteria; phylum Myxococcota_A; class Polyangia; order Polyangiales; family Polyangiaceae; genus PMG-095. The sequence continues at coordinate 16,173 of CBINHN010000015.1, forward strand.
GCTGACGCACGCCGCGAAGCTGTCGCGCATCGAGCTGGCGGCGCCGCCGCGCGTGCTGGGACGCAACACCACGCACGCGCTGCAATCCGGCTTGATCATCGGCCACGCGGCGCTCGTCGACGGCATGGTGGAGCGGCTCGAGGCCGAGCTCGGCTACCGCAGCACGGTCGTCGCCACGGGCGGCCTGAGCGCGCTGGTCAGCGAGCACGCGCGTCGCATCGACAGCGTCGACGTGAACCTCACGCTCGACGGCCTGCGCATTTTGCACGAGCGAAATAGCCAAGCAGCGAGCAGCCAGCGCCGCGGCTCGAAGAAAGAGCGCGAGCCCGAAGCGCCGTGAAGCGGCGGGAGCTCCTCGAGGCGGCGCTGGCGCTGGCTTTGGCCGCCGGTTGCCGGGAACGCCGCGAACAGCCGGCGCGGCGCGGCATCGTGTCGCTCGCGCCGGCCATCACCGAGACGCTCTTTGCGATCGGCGCCGGGGGCGACGTGATCGCCATCAGCGACTACTGCGACTATCCCCCGCAGGCGCTGGCGCTGCCGCGCGTAGGCACCAGCATCACGCCGAACTTCGAGGCCATCGCGCGCCTGAACCCGCGGCAGATCCTCGGCGAGGCCAACGCCAGCACCCGCCGGCGAGAGCTGGAGGCGCTGGCGCCGACCGAGCTCTTGCCCTGGCTCAACCTCGACGAGGTCGCCAGCAGCGTCGAGAAGCTCGGCGTGCTGGCGGGACGAACCAGCGAAGCGACTCGGCTGGCGAGCACCCTGCGCGCGCGCCTGGGCGTCGCGGAGCCGAGCGCTGGGCCGCGCGTGCTGTTGTTGCTGGGCGGCGAAGGCGCCACGAACGAAATCTGGTTCGTGCGCCAGAACTCACTGCACGGCGCGGCGTTGCGCGCGGCCGGCGCGCGCAACGCCATCCCCGAAGCCGTCAACGGTCCGCCGCAGCTCTCGCACGAGCGGCTGCTGAGCGTCGATCCCGACTACATCCTCATCTTGTCAGCTCCCGGCAGCGGGCGCGCGGCGGTCGCGAGCTTCACGCGCTTACCCTCGCTCTCCGCGGTGCGACGCGGGAAAGTCGCGGCGCTGGAGAGCGACGCTGCGTTCGCCAATGGTCCGCGCATCTTGCGCTTGATCGATCAGATCCACGCCGAGCTGACGCGCTTGGGAGCGTTCCCATGAGCGTGCTGTCGTGGTCGAACGTCGCCGTAGAAGCGCGCGGGCGCGGCATCCTAGCGGACGTCTCGCTGTCGCTCGAGGACGCGGAGTTCATCGCGTTGATCGGCCCCAACGGCGCCGGCAAGACGACGCTGCTCAAGACCGCGCTGGGCCTGGTGCGCCCAGCGCGCGGCCAGGTCCGGCTCGGAGAGCGCGACGTTCGCGCGCTCTCGGCGCGCGAACGCGCCGGGCTCATTGCTTGGCTGCCGCAGCACACACAGCAGAGCGAGCCGCTGAGCGCGCTCGAGCTCGTCGTCGCCGCGCGCTTCCGCTTCGCAGAAGCGCGCGCCAACGCAGAGCGTGCGGCGCGCGCGGCGCTGGAGCGCGCTGGCGTCGCTCAGCTGGCTTCCGCCGCGATCACGGAGCTCTCCGGTGGTGAGCGGCAGCGCGTCTGGCTCGCGGCGCTGCTGGCGCAGGACGCGCGCGTATTGCTCCTCGACGAGCCCGCCAATCACCTAGATCCGGCGCAACAAATCGACACCTATCGCTTGCTCGCCGAGCTGTGGCGGAGCGGCTTTTCCTGCGTGCTCGTGACGCACGACGTCAACTTGTTGGCCGAGCTCGGCGCGCCCGAGCGCGTGCGCGTAGTGGGCCTCGCCAAAGGCCACGTCGCCTTCGAGAGCCGCTACGCCGCCGAAGCGCTGCCGGACGCGCTCGCGGCGTTGTTCGGCGTTGGCTTCGACGCTGTGGCGCACGCCGGCAGGCGGCTCCTGTTAGCGCGCGGCGCGCCGCCGCGGACGTGCTGATGACGCGTCGAATCTTCCTGCTCGTCGCGGCTTCGGTCACGCTCGGCCTGCTCTCGCTGCTCGTAGGGCCGGAGCTGAGCGGGCCCAACGCGAGCTTCATCTTCTGGCAGCTGCGCGTGCCACGCCTATTGGTGGGTGTGCTCGCCGGTGCCGCGCTGTCCCTCTGCGGGGCCACCTTTCAGGTGGTATTCAACAATCCGCTCGCCACACCGAGCACGCTCGGAACGCTCGCCGGCGCCACGCTGGGCGCGCTCGCGGCGCTGTCCTTCGGCGTGGAGGCGGAAGTTGCCGGGCTGCCGCTGCTCGCGTGCGCAGCGTTCGCTGGCGCGTTGCTGACCAGCCTCAGCGTCGCCGCCGTGGCAACGAGCGGGCGCGCGCGCATGAGCGACGTGCTGCTGGCCGGCATCGCGGTGAGCCTCGCCGCCAGCGCCATCGCGACGGGCTTGCAGTATATCGCGGACAGCCGCGCCCTGTTCTCCGCAAGCCGCTGGTCGTTGGGGCAGCTGCCGCAAGTGGGCTACCGCGGCGTCCTGCTGCTATTTCCTTTCGTCGCGCTGACGAGCGCGGCGCTGCTGACCCAGCTCCGCGCGCTGGCGTCGCTCGCGCTCGGCGAGGATGTCGCGCACGCACACGGCGTGGACGTGCGCCGCTTGCGACTCATCGTGCTCGTCGCGTCTTCGCTGTCGGTCGCCGCGATCGTCGCCTGGTGCGGGCCGATCGCGTTCGTGGGGCTGATCGTCCCGCACGCCGTGCGGTTGGTGGCGGGTCCGGCAGTGCGGTTGTTGTTGCCGCTCTCTGCCATCACGGGCGCAGCGTTCTTGAGTTTGTGCGACGCGTTTGCGCGCGCGCTGGTGCCGGGCCGTGAATTGCCGGTCGGAGTGTTGACCGCCGCGCTCGGCGCGCCGACGCTCATCGCGCTCATCGCTCGCCGTCGCTGAGCGCGAGGCGGAGTGGCTCGCTACTCGAGGCGAAAGCCCCAGGCCCGCACACCCCACGGATTACGTTCACACGCGATCCGCGGCGCTGCTCTCTTCTCGAATTGCGCACTGTCTAGCTCCGTGAGCTATGCTCGCGAGCATGCGTAACGCACTCCGAAAGAGGAAAGGCGAACCTTTGTCTTCAGCAGCGAAGCGCTCGCGCGGACTGTTGCTCGTTATGGGCGGCGCAGCGCTGGCGTCGGGCTGGTTGGCGGGCTGCGTGGGCGACGACAGCGGTACGCTGGTCGGCTTCGGTGGCGCCAAATCGCGAGGAGGCGCGAGCAGCGGAGGCGCGCAGGCGAGCAGCGGCACGGGCGGCAGCTTCAGCTTCGGAGGCAGCGTAGCAAGCAGCGGTGGCTCGAGCTTCGGCGGCGCGCTCAACGTGACCGGCGGAACGAGCAGCGCCGCGCAAAGCGGCGGCACCAACGACACGGGCGGCAGCAGCAACGCAGGCGCCAACAGCGGTGGCTCGAATACGGGCGGCACTGCCGGCGCCGCGACGGCGGGCAGCAACGACGGCGGAAAGACCAGCGGCGGCAGCGACGGCAATAACGCGGGCAACGCCGGCATGCCGAGCGGGACAGGCGGTGCGACTGGCAGCGGCGGCTCCAACGACAGCGGTGGCTCCACGAGCGGCGGCTCCAACAACAGCGGTGGCAGCGCCACGGGCGGCAGCGCGACGGGTGGCTCCAACAACAGCGGCGGCTCCGCGAGCGGCGGCAAAGCGACGGGTGGCGCCAACAACAGCGGTGGCTCCACGAGCGGCGGCTCCAACAACAGCGGTGGCAGCGCCACGGGCGGCGCCTCCAGCGGCGGCGCTTCGAGCGGAGGTTCGGCGACGGGTGGTGCGGCCACGGGCGGCACGAGCAGCGGCGGCGCGAGCGAAGGCGGCGCGAGCGATGGCGGCGCGAGCGATGGCGGCGCGGGCCCCGAGGGCGGCGCCGGCGGAGAAGGCGGTAGCGGCGCTTGCCTCGACGCGAACTGGGCCGCTACAGCGTGCGCCAGCGCGTGCAGCTCACGAACGCAAGGCGACGAGAAGAAATGCGCGTTGGTGTTGGATTGCTATGCCGAGCACTCTTGCGGCCCCGCGTCATGCGCGCAAACTATGGAAGTTTGTGGTCCGAACGCGCTGCAGCTGAACACCCAACCCTATGTGTTCGCGGATCAAGTTTACGAATGCCTGTGCCAACCTTGACATGAGGTGAACGGACTTCCTTGGGGCCGGCATTGACTCTCGAACTTTCCATCGCCACTCGCTCGCTTGCGCGTGAGCAGGCCCATGGACTAAGTTGCCGGCCCTCGGGCAGCATCCCGGAGAGTACTCATGAGAGCCGCACATTTCACGAGAGCCGCATCAGCCGTGCTGAGCCGCTCAGCGCTGGTCACCGCGATGGTGCTCTCCGCCGCGATGATGTTTTCTTGTGGCGAGGAGAAGCCAGCCGATTCGTGGGTCGCCCCGGAGCCGTGCAATCTGCCGTTCGACGCGGGTGACGACAATTGCTTCGTGAAGATCTCCGTCTGGACTTACGACGGCAGCGCTTGCGTAAAGCGGCTTTGGAACGGCTGCGGAGGCAACGCCAATCGCTTCGACTCGCAGGAGCTCTGTCTCGCCACCTGTGAGGGGCGTCCAGCGCAGCGTCCCTGCACGGACAATCGTGTGTCGCACGACATTTGCTTGGCCTGCAGCGCCACCGGCGGCTGCGGAGTGCACCAGCTCCTCTGCGCCAAGGCCTGCGCAACGAACGAAGACTGCGCGAGCTCCGAGAAGTTCACGGCCTGCGTGGGCGGCTTCTGCCAAGTCCCGGGTTGCTAAATCGCGCGCGAACAACGCGAGCTCGCTTGGAGGTCAGTCGCCGGGCGGTGGAACGCTGATCGGCGCAGGCGCCGTGGCGATGCTGATACGCGGCGTGACGCCGCGTCGACGCCGGCTCTGAATGAAACGCCAAAGGCTGCGCAGCGCGAGCGCGGCCATGCCCGCGAGCGCGACGGCGTTGCCGAGCAGCAACGAAAACGCCCCATGGTTTAGTAGTCGACCGCCCCAGTGCATCAAGTCCGGCAGCTGCGACCAGTCCGGCTTCATCGAGAGCTGCGTCTCCATCAGCAGATGCGGATTGAGCCAAAGATCCAGCGCAGCGTAGGCAAGGATCAGCGCGGTGAGCAGCACCCAGAGCCGCAGGAAGCCGCGAGCCGAGTCCACCTCGAACTCTAGCACGCCGGCCGGCGCGCTGGCCGGGGCCAATGTCCGCGCGGCCCTTACATCGCAACGGATGCGCACCCGTGTCAGCCGACCGTCGAATCTGCGCAACACCGCCGCGCGTGACCCCTCGTATGTCCGCGATGGCTCACGCGCGCTCGCAAGCGCCACGCCGGCACGACGATTGCTCTTTGCGCGGGTGTGAAACGTCGCCTGGTGGAAGATCACGAACAGATGGAGCGACTGCTCCGGCTCCTCTCGAGCGAGCTCGACAAGCCGGAGACGGCGGAGTTCCAGAGCGCTTGGACGGAGCTCGAGGTCTTGCTCACCCGTCACCTCGACGCGGAAGAGCACTACTTGTTGCCGCTGATCGAGGCCGCGCACCGCGAGAACGCGAACATGATCCGCGACGATCACGAGAAGATCCGCGCGCTGCTCGGCGCGCTCGGCGCGGATCTGAGCGACCCCGGGCGGCGACGCAGCGGCGCCGGCGCGCTGCACGGGCTGCTCCGAGATCACGCGCGGCGTGAAGAGAGCTCGCTCTATACCTGGGTGGACTATGGCGCGTCCGCCGCCGTGCGGCGACGCGTGTTGTCCGCGCTGCGCATGGTCGGCATGGCCGCGGCGCGCGTGCGACGACGCTTGGAGAGCGTACGGCCGCCGCGCAACTCCGAGCCGCCGCCGCGACCGTAACGGACACGTAACGCGCGTCGGCTCAGGCGTCGTCGGCGAGCCGCTCGAGGTAGTCCGCTGCCGGGCCAGCGCCGCTCTGGCCACGCAGCGTCTCCGCCACGGCCTGAGCGCGCGCGCGATACTGCGCAGAGCCGTCGAGCGCGGCGCTCAGCGCCGTGGCGTCGAGCTTGGCCTTTGGCACGGCGCGCGGCCCGAGCCCCAGCTCGTGAATGCGGCGGCCGTGAAAGAACTGATCTTGAATGTGCGGCACGATGAACTGCGGGACAGCGGCGCGCAGCGCGGTCGCTGTGGTGCCCGCGCCGCCGTGATGGACCAGTAAATCGACGCGCGGAAACAGCCGCCCATGGTCGAGCTCGCCCACGACGAACAGGCCTTCGTCCAGCGCCGGCCCGCGCGCGGCGAGAGAGGGAGAAAAGAGGATGATCCTGGCGCCGCCGCGCGCGACCGCTCGCAAGGCGGAGAGCAGGCGTTCGCGATCGACGTCGGGCATGCTGCCGAAGCCAACGTATAGCGTCGGAGCGTCGCGGTTGCCGGCGAGGAACTGCTCGAGCTCACGCGGCAGCGCCGCGTCGCTCGCTGCGCGGACCAGCGCGGGCACGCGCGCGGCGAAGCCCTGCGCGTCCCTCGGCGTGACGCCGAGCACGTCGTCTTGCGCGAGCAGCGTCAAGGAGCCGTGAATGCTGCGCCACGCTGGCGCCGCTGGTAGCCGCAGCGACGCTCGCGCGCGGGCGATGACCGCACCCAGCGCGGCGTCGAACGCGTGGACGAGCGTCGACCATAGCGCGCGGTTGCCCCAGCGCGGCAATCCGAAGACGGGCAGCGCCGCGGGCGGGTGCTCCGCGGAGCGCAGGCCGGCGAGTGAGTAAGCGACGTAGAGATAGCGGGCGCGGAGCTTCTCGGCGAGCGTCCGCGCGCCGAAGGAGAGCCCCGCTCCAACGACCACATCCACGGGCTCGGACCAACTCAACAGGTCGTCCAGCTGCCGCTCCGTCTCGCGGCGGATCAGCGCGATTTGAGCCGGCAGCGCGAGCACCGGGTTCTGCTCCGCCAGGCTCTTGTTCTGCTCGATGATCGCGTCGGTGTCGGCGCCGATGGCGAAGAAGGCGAGCCCTTCGCCGGCGCTGCGCGCGCCGAAATTCGGCGGCGCAGCCACGCACACCTGGTGCCCGCGCGCCGCGAGCTCGGCGCCGAGCACGAGCATGGGCTGCACGTCTCCGCGTGAGCCTACGGTGGAGAGCAGCACCTTCACGCGACACCGCCCGACGGCGCCGGTCGCGCTTTGGCCGGCAGGAGCTGGAGCTCGTGGCGAGCGTGCCGCGCCAGCGCGTCGTCTTCCCATAGGATGGGCACGCCTTCACCGCGCCGCCACAGCGGGATCATATCGTCGTAGTTGGGCGAGAGCGGGTTACCCGATTGCCCGCCCAGGAGCACGAAGCGCGAAGCCGACCAATTGCCGACCTCGATCAGCGCGCGTAGGTGCGCGGTCACCGTGGAGTGACGCAGCGGCTTCCAGTACTCGAAGCCCGCTTGATTGACGGTGGTGCCGTCGCCATAGCCGGGCAGCGGAGGCGGATTGAAGACGCGATCGAGCGGCTTCTTTCCGCCGAAGCGATGCTGGAGCGGCAGCGGGCGCAACACGCCCCAGGCCCATCGCCTCGGCTCCGGGCCAAAATCGCGCTCCAGCCGCTGGATCACCGCGGCCAGCGCCGCAGCGAGCTCACGCGGCCAGGACTCGAAATAGCCCGCCGGCTGCTCGCGGATCACGCGCGCCATGTAGCTGGCGCGGCGCGCGTTGAAGGTGGTGCCGGGAATCAACTTCATCACGCCTTTGCCGCTCACGATGCGCCAAGAGTTCGGCGCCTTGGCGCGCGCCAAGCGTTCGCACAGCTCGGCCAAGAAGAGCTCGTAGACGCTGGCCGCCGCCGAGTCGGCGCTGAGCTGCCCGTCCCAGGAAGCGAGCAGCGTAAGCGCGCGCTGCGCCGCGGGCTCTGCGGGTGTCAGCGCCAGCAGCGTGTCTTTGATTTCGCCCCAGGTCAGCGTCAGGACGTCGAGCTGGAGCGCCGCCGTGTCCGGCAGCGTCCAGTCGTCGCGGCTGGCCAAGGTCGTCGCGATGCGTTGCTGCCGGTAGCCATCGAGAAAATCGTGCCCCAGAAATACAGCGCCATCGGCGTCGGCGACCGGCTTGTTATTGGCGCAGCAAACATAGCCGCACTCAGGGTTCTCGGCGTACGGGAGCTCCGCGCCGGACTTCACTTCACGCTGCCAGCCGACCTGCGGCTCCCAGCCGGGCATTGGCAACGAGCCATAGCCGAACTTGCGCTGCGGCACCTCGCCCGCCAAAGCCCAGCCCACGCTGCTCGCGTCGGCGTAAATCATGCTGTACGCGCAGCCCGCGGCGCTGCCGCACCACTCGCGGAACTGCGCGAAGCTCTCGAGCCGATGAAAAGAGAGCAGCGCACGCGTGGGCCGCGCCCCGAGCCAGGTGGCGGCGAAGGACAGCGCGTTCGCGCGGCCGCTAGGCGTAAAGGGCAACGGCGCAAAGATCGAGTCCGCTGGCTCGCCGCGGCGCGCGACGATCGGACCACGCGCCGTCGTGACCACGCGCAGCGTGACCGCTGGCGCGCCGCGCACGGCGATGCGCTCCTCGCGCACCGCGCAGGGCACGAAGTGTTCGCCCTCACGCACGCTGAGCCCATCCGGGCTCAGCTCCTCCAAGAAGAGATCGGTGTTGTCGATTTGCGCCGACGTCGAACCCCAGGCGGCGCGCCCGTTGTGACCGGAGATGAACGCCGGAATCCCCACGATGCTGATGCCCGCGACACGGAATGACGGACACGTGACGCGCGCGAGGTAGCCGAAATTCGGGAGCGCCGCCGGCAAATGTGGGTCGTTGGCGAGCAGCGGGCGCCCGGCCTTGGTCTTCCTCGCGCTCAGCGCCCATGCGTTCGAGCCCCCGCTGGTGCCCAGGAACTCGCGCAGCGCGAGCAGATCGCGAGCCAGAAATGGCCCTGCGGCGCCGGCGGGCGCGCCCGGCGGAGACGTCAGCGGCAGCTCGGCGCGGTAGCTCGGCTCGAGCTCCGCCACCGCCTCGGGACCGTCTGCGAGCAGCACGTGCAGGCGCGCCAGCTCGACGTCCCAATTCGACGGCAGCAAGCAGCACATCATGAGGCCGAGGCCGATCACGTCTTCGGGGTGCCACGCGCTCGGCTCGCAGCGCAGCAGCGCGTGCTCGTGGCTCTTCACCGCGTCCGGGCCGCTGAGCGCGGCGTTCACGCCATCACAGTACGCGCGCAGCTGCTCGCGCACGTCCGCGGCGAACAGCGGCAGCTGCTGCTTTGCGGCGTGGTGCACGCCGATCGCGCGCGAGGCGCGATCGACGTCCAGCCCGTCGCGGCCGACCACCTCGGAGAGCGTGCCGCGCACCAGGCGCAGCGACGTCTCGAGCTGGCCGGCGCGGTCCTGCGCGTGACAATAGCCGAGGCCGAACCAGGCGTCGTACTCATTGCTCGCGTCCACATAAGCGACGCCGAAGTCGTCGCGGCGTACGCGAATGCGGTCTCGGCAAGCCACCACGGCTTCGCCGCTGTGTCTGGCCAGACGTTTACCGAGCAGTAACCCAAACAGCGTCCGCGCGACGTTCACGGGCCGTGAATAACACCGCTCGCTGGCGCGCGGGAATGCTAGAGGCTCGCGGCCCGCGAATCGCGCGGGGAAGAACCGCGAGCCTGGCCGGGCTCAGCTGATTTGCTTGAGCATCGAGGCGGCGTCGCTGACCTCGAATTTGCCGGGTTGTTCGACGTTGACTTGCTTGACCACGCCGTTGTCGACGAGCAGGGAGAAGCGCCGCGAGCGCGTGCCCATGCCGGCGCGGCTGGCGTCATTCTCGAGCCCGAGCTTGCGCGTGAGCTCGGCGTTGCCGTCGCCCAGGAAGCGGATCTTGCCGATGCCGCCCTGGTCCTTGCCCCACGCCGCCATCACGAAGCCGTCGCTCACTGCGACGCACCACACCTCATCCACGCCGCGCTGCTCGAGCGCGTCGAGCTGCGCCAGATAGCCGGGCACGTGCTTGCTCGAGCACGTGGGCGTGAACGGCCCCGGCACGCCGAAGATCACGAGCTTCTTACCGCGCGCCGCTTCACTCACGCTGATCGGTTCTGGCGACAGCGGGCACGCATCGCCGAACTGAGTGGTTTCCCAAAGCGTCGCGTCTGGCAGAGCCTCACCAACTTGAATCATGCGCGCATAGTGCACTCACATGTCACGACACACAAGCCATAGCCTCGACCGCGTGTTCCGCACGCTGGTGCGCGCGTGCGCGACGCTGAACCTGCGCGCCCGCCGCCCGCACACATGCAGGTTGGCGTGTGTGCGGACGCACTCTATCCCAGCAATCGTTCAAGCCTCCTTTACCACCACAATCACAGGGGATGCATTCCGCGCTCGCGCGGACGTTGTGCAAAATTAGCTACCTGAAAGCAGCGTGCTAAAAAGCGCCCTTCGGAGAAACCGTGCCGCGACACTCACTCGAGTCAAAGTATGTTTATGGCGCTCTCGCGCTCGTCACCGCGCTCGGTTGCTCAGCGAGCGTCGATAGCCAGACGGACTCGCTCGGCAGCGTGCCCATGGCCGGCAGCGGGGGTTTCGCGACGGGCGGCAGGGCCACCACCAGCGGCGGCGCGGCGACGAGCGGTGGCTCGGCCGGCGCTGTCAGCGGCGGACTCGGCGGCACGAGCGGCGGCTCCGTCTCGCAAGGCGGCTCCGCTCCGCAAGCGGGCCAGAGCTCGGCCTCCGGCGGGCAGCTCACTTCCGGCGGCGTAGCGAACGCTGGTGGCAGCGCGGGCGCCGCAGGTAACGCCAAGGGCGGCGCGGGCGCGGGCGACGCGGCCAACGGCGGCAACGCGGGCAATGGCAACGCCGGCTCGACCGCGGGCGGCGCGGCCAGCGAAGGGCCGCCGGCGGTTCGCTTCATCGGACGCATGGATCACAGCGACGCGGCGGGGCCGAAGTTTGCTTGGTCCGGCTCCGGCATCGTCGCGCGCTTCGAGGGGCAGCAGGTGAGCGCGAAGCTCGCGGGCGGGCAGCAATACACCGTAGTGCTCGACGGCACGCTAAAGCCCAAGCTGGTGGCCAAGGACGGCAGCAACATGATCGCGCAAGGGCTCGCGGCCGGTCCGCACACCATCGAGCTCTATCGGCGCACGGAAGCAGATGAGGGGGAGTCGCAGTTTCTGGGCTTCGACTTCGGCGCTGGAAAGCTGCTGGCGCCGCCGCCGGCGAAGACGCGGCGCTTGGAGGTGATCGGTGATTCGATCACGTGCGGCTACGGCGACGAGGGCCCCAACAAGGAGTGCCCGTTCACGCCCGACACCGAAAACAGCTACATCAGCTATGCGTCGATCGCCGCGCGCGAGCTGGACGCCGACCTGATCACCGTCGCTTGGTCGGGCAAGGGCGTCGTGTGCAACTATGGCGACAACAACTGCGCCGACGAAGACCCCATGCCGGTCTACTATGACCGGGTGCTGCCGAAGCGAGCCAACAGCGTGTGGGACTTCGCGAGCTACCAGCCGGACGCGGTGCTCATCAACCTTGGCACGAACGACTTCAGCACGAAGGTGGATCCATCGCAGTCCGAGTTCGAAGCCGGCTACGAGAAATTCCTGAAGCACGTGCGCAGCAAGAACCCCAACGCCGTCATCCTGTGCACCAACGGCCCCATGCTGTACGGCGCTGATCTCGAGAAGGCGCGCACCTACATCGCCAACGTGGTCAAGAAGCTGAAAGACGCTGGCGACAGCAAGCTCGCCACGTTCGAGCTCGCGGAACAAAGCGAGAGCGACGGCTACGGCTGCGATTGGCACCCCAGCGCCAAGACGCACGAGAAGATGGCCGAGCAGGTCGTGGCCGCGCTCAAGAGCAACCTCGACTGGTGACCAGCGCGCCGGCGACGGGAAGCTTCATTCCGTGCCCGAGCGGACCGCTGCGCATCGAGCCCGCCGCGGCCGCGCTGCGGCTGTCGCTGGTGATCCCGACGCTGAACGAAGCCGAGAGCTTACCCGCGCTGCTGGCCGAGCTCAGCGCGCTGCTGCAGCCGGCGCTCGCTGACGCCTACGAGCTCATCGTCGTGGACGACGACAGCGCCGACGGCACCGCGTACGTGGCGCAGCGGCTAGCGCAGCGCCACCCGGCGCTGCGCGTCGTCTTGCGCCGCGGCGAGCGCGATTTGTCCAGCGCCGTGGTGCGCGGTTTTCAGGTCGCGCGCGGCGCGGTGCTGGGCGTCATCGACGCCGACTTGCAGCACCCGCCGGCGCTGGTGTTGGCCCTGCTGCATGAGCTCGAGCGCGGCGTCGATTTAGCCGTGGCGAGCCGCCATGTCCGGGGTGGCGGCGTGAGCGATTGGAGCCTGCGCCGGCGCCTGATCTCGCGCGGCGCGCAGCTGCTCGGCCTGCTGCTGCTGCCCGGCGTCGTCGGCAGGCTCAGCGATCCCATGAGCGGCTTCTTCCTGCTGCGGCGCGAGGCCATCAGCGGCGTGGAGCTCGAGCCGCGCGGCTACAAGATCTTGCTCGAGCTCCTGGCTCGCGGCCGCGTGCGCTCGATCAGCGAGGTGCCCTACGTGTTCCGCGAGCGCAACGACGGCGGCTCGAAGGTCACGCTGCGAACCTACGCCGACTACGTGCGGCACCTCGCGCGCTTGCGCTCGCGCGAGCGGCAGAGCTCCAGCGCAGCCGCCGACGCGCGCTAGCAGCGGCGCTGCCGGCGGCTCACAGGAAGACCCCTGCGACGCAGGCGACCAGACAAGTCGTCAATAAACCGCCGAGCATGGCGCTGAACGCGACGCGCGCGATGTCGCCGCGGCGCTCCGGCGCGAGGCTCGCGTAGCCGCCGATCTGGATGCCGATGCTGCCGAAATTGGCGAAGCCGCACAGCGCGTAGCTCGCGACCAAGCGGCCCCGCTCGCTGAGCCAAGCCGGATCTTGCTCCAGCATCTTGGCCATGTGCGAGTACGCCACGAACTCGTTGAACAGCGTCTTTTGGCCGAGCAGCGTCGCGAGCTTGCCGACGTCCGCGTACGGGACGCCGAGCAACCAGGCGAGCGGCGCGAACAGCAACGACAGCACGCGCTCCAGGCCGAGCTGTATCCCGAAGGGCTTACCCAGCCAGGCCAGCGCCGCGTCGGCCAAGGCGGTGAACGCCAAGAACACGATCAACATGGCGGCCACGTTGGCCGCGAGCTTCAGCCCGTCCAAGGTGCCCGCCGCCACCGCGTCGAGCGCGTTGCTGCTGGTGTGCGGCAAGGTCACGTCCAGCTCGGCGCCCGTCGCCGGCGACTCGCTCTCCGGCAGCATCAGCTTCGAGACGACGAGCGAGGCCGGCGCGCTCATCACGCTGCAAGCGATCAGGTGACCAGCGATGCCGGGCACGCTGCGCGACAGCATCGCGACGTACGCGGCCAGCACTCCGCCGGCGGTCGTGGCGTAGCCGGCGACCATGCAGGCGTGCAGCTCCGAGCTCGTCATCTTGGCGATGTAGGGCCGGATCGCGAGCGGCGCCTCGGTTTGACCGACGAACACGTCGGCCACGGTCGAGAAGCTCTCCGCGCCGCTCACGCGCAAGCCGCGCGACAACAAGCGCCCGCCGCGCTGGATGATCCACGGCATCACCCCAAGGTGATAGAGCAGGCTCATCAGCGCAGAGAAGAACAAGATCGTCGGCAGCACCTGGAAGGCGAAGATGAAGCCGAACGTCTTGGGATCGGCGACCAGCCCGCCGAACACGAAGCGCGCGCCCGTCTGCGTGAAGCCCAGCAACGCCTCCACGCCGGCGTTGGCGGCCGAGAACGCGCGCGTCACGGGCGTCTTCAGCACCAGCAGCGCGAACAGCAGCAGCAGCCCCGAGCCGCCGCCGATGGTGCGCAGCTTCACCGCGCGCCGGCGCTCTCGCGGGCAGCAACCGAAGGCCAGCCCCAACATGACGAGAGCGCCCAGCGCGCTGGTGAGACGCAGCCCCATCGCGCGGCTTCAGCTCTTCTTACCGAGCAGCTCCGGCAGCACGCCGCCGGCGCCGCCGCCGAGCCGCGCGACGCCCTCCAGGTGGTGGACGAGGAGCGAGCGGTTGTCCAGCACGCTGAGGTTCTGGAGCTCGAGCGCGCCGATGCGATCGGCGGGGCTGAAGGCCGCGTCCTCCACGCGCTCCATCGACAGCTTCTCTGGCGCGTACGCCATGTAGACCGCCTTGGTGTCGACGATGGTGTAGTCGTCGCCGCGACGGAGCTCCAGCGTGACGCTGCCGCTCACGCTGGGCGCGATCCAGCGCGTCAGCGCGTCCTTCAACATCATCGCCTCGGGGTCGAACCACTTGCCCTCGTACAGCACGCGACCGAGCCGCCGCCCCAGCGTGAAATACAGATCCAGCGTGTTCTCGTTGTGCACCGCCGCGAGCAGCCGCTCCCACACGATGTGGAGCAGCGCCATGCCCGGCGCCTCGTAGATGCCGCGGCTCTTGGCGTCGATCACGCGGTTCTCGATCTGGTCGCTCATGCCCAAGCCGTGTCGGCCGCCGATGCGGTTGGCCTCCACGAACAGCTCGAACAGCGACGCGAAGCGCGCGCCGTTGATGGCGACCGGCAGCCCGTCAGCGAACTCGAGGGTGACCTGCTCGGTCTTGATCGGGACGTCGCGGTACGGCGCCACGCCCATGATCGGGTCGACGATGCGCATGCCCTTGTCGAGGCGCTCGAGATCCTTGGCTTCATGCGTCGCGCCCAGCACGTTGGCGTCCGTGCTGTACGCCTTCTCGACGCTCATGCCGTACGGCTTGCCGATGCTCTGCAGGTACTCGCTCATCTCCTTGCGGCCGCCGAAGGCGTCGACGAATTTCTGATCCAGCCACGGCTTGTAAATCTTCAGCTCCGGGTTGGTGAGGATGCCGTAGCGGTAGAAGCGCTGGATGTCGTTGCCCTTGTGCGTGCTGCCGTCACCGAAGACGTGCACGTCGTCCTCGCGCATGGCGCGGATGATGGCGGTCGTCGTTACGGCGCGGCCGAGCGGCGTAGTGTTGAAGTATTTCTTGCCGCCGCTCGAGAGGTGAAAGGCGCCGCACTGAATCGCGACGATGCCTTCGCGCACCAGCGCTTCGCGACAATCGACGAGGCGCGCCTCGACCGCGCCGTGCTCCAGCGCCACCGCGGGGATGGCCGCGGGATTGTCCTCGTCGGGCTGCGCCAGATCGGCGGTATAGGCGTACACCTTCATGCCGTTTCGCGAGAGCCAGGCGACGGCACAACGCGTGTCGAGCCCTCCGGAGAATGCGATTCCCAAGCGCGTGCCCGCAGGCGGTAACGAACGATAAATACGACTCATGGCCGGCGAGCCGTAGCACGGCCCGGCGGGGGCGGACACCGCCCGCGAAGCAGCGCGAACGCGCCGAGAAGGCGCGGGCGCCGGCTAAATACCGTATTGATCGACGATGCTGCGCGGTCGCGCCGCGGGTGCGGGCGGCGGCGCAGCTGCTGGAGGCGGCGCTGGAGCCGCTGCTCCCGGCGTCGTCGGCGCGCGGCTCGGCGCAGCGGCACCACAGGCGCTGCCCGGACCGCACTTGC
This sequence comes from uncultured Sorangium sp., assembly GCA_966250485.1. Taxonomy (GTDB): domain Bacteria; phylum Myxococcota_A; class Polyangia; order Polyangiales; family Polyangiaceae; genus PMG-095. The sequence goes on from CBINHN010000015.1 coordinate 31,593, forward strand.
GCGCTCGTCGCTGCACGCGAGCGCGCGGGGCGGCTCCCACTTCGGGCTCCGCCGTCGACGCGGCGCTCGCCGACGGCGGCGGCGCTGAGGGCTGGGCGGCAGGCTGCGCGACGGGCGCGGGCTGCGCGGGCGTCGCCGCGTGGGTTTCGAGCGGCGCGGAGCCGAGCTCGGGCAACGGCAGCCAATGCGAGCGCCAGGCGACCGCGCCGACCACGGCGCTCGCCGCGGCGAGCAGCCCGAGGTAGCGCCAAGGGCGCGCGCGCGGCCTGAACTCCGGGTACAGCACGACGTCCGCGGCTGCCGGCGCGGTCGTCGTCGCTTGCGCGCTGACGTCCAGCAGCGCGGGCGGCGTGGGCTTCTGCGTCACGCTGACGAGCGGCAGCGGCGCCGATTCACGCTCGTCGCGCGCGCGCGCCAGCTCCAGCGCTTCGGCGATCGCCGCGCGCCGGGCCCGCAACGAGTCACCGCACACGGCTTGCACGTAGCGCCCCACCTCCAGCTCGTGCGCGAGCGGCACCGCCGCGCTGAGCTCGTACAACATCTCCGCGCTGGACTCGAAGCGCCGCGCGCGCTCGTGAGCCAGCGCGCGCAGCACCACGCGCTCGAGCGCCGGCGGATAGTCGGGATCCGCGGCGCACGGCGGGATCACCGGCGCGTCGCGCACGATGCGCTGCAGCGTCTCGGCGGGCGTGCCGAAGCCGAACGGGTGACGGCGCGTGGTCAACAGGTACAGCACGATGCCCAGCGAGAACACGTCCGCGCGCCGATCCACGGCGTGGCCGCGCGCCTGCTCCGGCGCCATGAACGCCAGTTTGCCGGCGACCAACCCTTCTTGTCCGGCCATCGGCGCGCCGCGCGTCGCGCTGGCGATGCCGAAGTCGATGAGCTTCACGGCGCCGCTCTCGGCGAGCATCAAGTTGTGCGGCGAGACATCGCAGTGCACGAGGCCGAGCGGCTCACCGCCGGGCTCGCGCAGCTCATGCGCGCCGTGCAGTCCATTGCACGCCTGCGCCACGATCTGCGCCGCGACGGCGAGCGGCATCGGCTCGGCGCGCTGCGCGCTCTTCAGCACCGCGGTGAGCGACTCCCCATCCACCCACTCCATGACGACGTAGAGCACGCCGTCGCGTTCGCCGAGGTCGAGGTACTGCGCGACGTTCGGGTGATGAATTTGCGCGGCCAGCCGCGCCTCGGCCAGCAGCATCTTCTCGAGCCGCTCTCGATCGGGCCCTTCCGTGGCCAGGGTCTTGATGGCGACGACTTTTTGGAAGCCGCGCGTGCCGCTCAGGCGCGCGGCCCACACGCGCGACATGCCGCCTTTGGCTACCGGGAGCAGCAGCTCGTAGCGCCCGAAGGCTTCTCCAACGTGCAGATCAAAGAGACTGCGGCGCATCGTTTCAGATCAGCGCGGATCCGTTTCGTCCTCGATTGTCCCCATTTTTGGAGCCAATCGCTGGCAGCGTCCACTCAGCGGATGAGCGGCCGGACCTTCGTTCGGTTAAGTGAGCGCAGCGGGGGCCTGGCTTTGCCATGCTCGCGATCAGCGCCGGCAATGCGCGAAAAGCGCCAGCTGCGGCGCCGTGCCGTAGAAATCCGCCAGGTGCGATAGCAAGCGCCGCGCGGAGCCCGCTTCGGCGGCGCCGTGGCGACTACGGCGCCGCGCTGCCGATGCTGATCACTTCACTGGGCTCGGCGAGCAGCTCGCCGCTGCGACCTTCGGTCTTCACTTTGCCGTCGCCCGTATCGACCACCTCGGTGACGAGCTCGACCGCGACCTTGGCCGGCTCCGTCGTGCGCAGCGCGAGATCGAAGCCGACGAGCCCCGGGATCACGGCGGGGATCCAATTTTTTACGAGCGCGTCGCGCTCGGAGCGGTTCTGAAACGCGAACGCGTGGTTGACGTAAACCAACGTAGCGTCCGCCTCGGGATCGGCGTCGCCGAGCGGCGGGGGCGGGTTCGCGATCAGGTTCATCACCGTCGCGAAGTCCTTCGCGAGCTCATCCATGTCGTCGAAGGTGAACACCCCGTGACGCCGAGAGCCCTCGCCATCGCTCGCTTTGGCGAGCGGGAACAGCCGCTCGATGCCGCTCAGGTTCGGCAACATCTCGCCTTCTTCGGCGTCGGTCACCTGAAAGCCAGGGAAGTACTTGGCGTACTCGTTCCAGGGGTCGATGAGCAGCTTCACGTCGTGAGGTTCGTCGTCCAGGTTGGTCAGCGTCCAACTGAGCTGAACGTGCGCGTCCTCGAGGCGCAGCCACGGCGCGGTGCCATAGGGTTCCATCGGCTCGAGCGCGGCGCGCTGCGCCTCGCTCGGCGCCAAGATCGGCAGCGTGACTCCGAGCCTCACCTCGTAGAGCGTGAGCTCGCCGTCATCGAAGGTGGGCTCGAGCGATTGGTCCATCGCGACTTGCACGCTCGGTAGCGTCTTCTGCTCTTCGGTGTTGGAGCAGGCGAGCGTCGCGACGACGAGCGAGCTCGTGAGCAGAACCCAGCGCGGCGCGGGGGTGAACGGCCCCGCGACGGGGCGCGATGCCCCCGCGCGCAGCGGGATCCATGCTCGGAATGCCGTCATTTTCAGCATGGTGAGTAGTCCCTATGCCACGCGCATGCCAGCGCGCAGATTAGCGCTTGGCGCTCGGACGGAACACGAACGGGAACGCCGCGCCGGTCGGCTTGTCCGCGGTGGGGAATTGTAGGCGGGCGAACTGCCGCGTGATGCAGCCCTCGACGCGCGGGTTGGACAGCGAGGAGTTCGAGACGCTGACGCTCGAGACGGAGCCGCCGGGGCTGATGCTGAAGCTGACCGTAACTCCACCCTTGAGGGTAGGATCGCGCGACGCCGCGATCTCATAACAGGCTTGGAAGGCGCCCTGCCGCGACATCACGACGCGCCGAATCTGATCCGGCGACAAGCCTTGTCCGGCCCTCGGCGCGTCCTTGCCGGCGAGCTTGCGCTCACCCGAGCCTGCACCCTCGCCTTCACCGAGACCGCCACGTCCATTGCCGCCGAGCCCGCGAGCACCGGGCCCGCCGTGACCCGAGCCGAAGCCGCCGCCCTTGCCCGCACCCCATCCCGTGTCGAGCGTGCCGGAGCCGAACGGCACACCTCCCGGGCTAGTGCCGCCGCCGGCCGGTCCGCCGCCGCGTAGGCCCGTTCCGCTGCCCTGACCGAGGACGATGTTCTTGGAGCGGAGCCCACCGAGCGCATCCGCGACCGAGCTGATGGTGTCGAGCGTCTTCTTGACCTCTTCGCCGACATCGCTCGACAACACCTCCGCCATGCCGCCGAGCCCGGCGTGGGGCTCGCCGGTCTGCTCCGTCTTCGGCTCCTTGGCGTGACGTCCGAGCTTGCCTTCCGCGCCTTGGATCTTCTTGCCGCCACCCTGTTGTTTGTGATCCTGGGCGCCGGGCTCCTTCACGCCTTGCCCCTTGTCTTCCTCTTTTCCGACGGAGGGCTCGGGCACCAGCTCTTCCGGCTTGATGTTGAACCGCAGCGCGAGATCGGCGTCGCTCGTGAGCTCTAGTGGCTTGGGGATGAGAGGCGGCGTGGTGATGGCCCAAATCAACGCCAGCCCGCCGCCCACCGCGAGGCACGAGAAGATGAACGACAGCAACATGGGCCAGCCGATGCGGCGGCGCTTCGCGAGCGGCGGCGGGGTGTCCGTGAACTGGAAGAACACGGAGAAGCTGCCGTACTGAATCAGCCCCCAATCGCCGGCCACGATGGGGATCGGCGCGCCGCTGCGCCCGAGCAGCGCGGGGTTCTCGACGCGCCCGCGCAGGTGCAGCTCGCCTCCGGTCGCGCCCTTGGCGTCGAGCTCCCAGCCGCTGCCCAGCGCGCGGATCGGCAGATCCGCGATGGCGGTGCCGTCGGGCTTGGCGACGATCGCGCCTTCTGCGTCTCCCACGGCGAGCGATTGGCCAGCGGCGAGCAGGCGTGAAGCGAGGACGGTCGTGCCCCACGCGGCGGCCGTACGCAAAACGATGGGGTTCTGTTGCGGTTGACTCATCGGAAAGCCGCTGCGTTGCGAGTGTCGGAGAGCTCACCCAAAAACGAACGGTGGCCGAGCGCGCCGGCTTCGAACTCCGCCCGTACGCGGCGGAGGAAGTAGATGAGCTGCGGCGATTTCAGGCGCCCCTCGACCTCGATCGCGCCGAAGCGATAGGTCTTCACGCCCTCGGGACCTTCCTTCTCGGAGACCGTCGCCTTGGCCGCGGGCGTCTCCTGCGTCGCCGCGGTGCCCGCTGCTTTGACCTTGGACTCACCCTCGCCGCTCGGCTTCGGGGCTTCGTCCTCCGGCGGCTCAGCCGACGGGCTGCTCTCGGCCTCGGCCTGCGCGGGCTTCGACGGGCGCTTACCCTTGGCCGCCGGCGCCGCTTTCGTTTTCACGGACTTGCCGCGAACGTGAGCCTTGCCCTCGGCCGCCGCCTCGCGCGGTACGAACGCCACGAGCCCGAGGCCCGTGAGCAGCAAAATCCGGAGAATACGCATCGCGATCTAGAAAAGTAGCTCGCTTGCTCCGCCTTCGTCTACGGCGCCCGAACGCCACATCTTCAGTCATTCGCCCAGCTTTCATGCGAGAAGCGGCGACTCCGGCGTGGGTTTTGGTGCGCGTTCTAAACGCCCGTTCAGCGGAGCGGCCTCGCAAAACACGAGCGTCGCCGGCTTGCGTAGGTCGAAGGCATGGACTAGCTTCCGCGCCCCGACCCCCCACCCCTGATCTGCCATGTCTTACGCAGTCATCCGCACCGGCGGAAAGCAATATCGAGTCGCGACGGGCGATGTCCTCCGCGTAGAAACGCTCCCGGGTAACCCCGGTGACAAGGTGAAATTCGACGACGTGCTGCTCGTCGCCGGCGACACCGTCAGTGTCGGCAAGCCCACCGTCGCCGGCGCCGCCGTCGAGGGTGAGATCGTCGAGCACGGCCGCGGTGAGAAGCTCATCGTGTTCAAGTTCCGAAAGCGTAAGCGCTCGCGCAGGAAGGCGGGTCACCGCCAGAATTTCACCGCGGTGCGCATCACGGGAGTGAAGGCCTGAGCCATGGCACATAAAAAGGGCGGCGGCTCTACACGCAACGGTCGAGGTTCCAACGCGCAGTTCCGCGGCGTGAAGGTGTTCGGCGGTCAGTTCGTTCGCGCCGGCGGCATCCTCGTGCGCCAGGTCGGACAGACCATCAACCCCGGACGCAACGTCGGGGTCGGCCGCGACTACACCCTGTTCGCGCTGGTCGACGGCACCGTGACTTACGAGCACGACAGCCGCACCAAGCGTCGCGTCTCGGTGTACCCGCCGCGCGACGAGCAAGCGAGCACGGCGAGCTGAGCTACCGCGCTCTCGTCCTCGACATCGACGGCACGCTCGTCAACGAGCACGGGCGCATCGCGTCTAGCGACGTCGAAACGATCAATGAGCTGCAGCGGCGCGGTGTCCCGGTGACGCTGTGCACGGGGCGCATGTATTCGGGCACGCGCGCCGTCGCGACCGAGCTCGGCGTGCTCGAGCCCATCGCCTGCATCGACGGCAGTCACATCGTCGACGGCAGCACCGGACGGGAGCTGGCGACCGCGCCGCTCGCGCCGGAGCGCATGCACGCGCTGTTCGAGGCCATCGAGCTGCACGGCCCCGCCGCGTTCGTGTTCTCGAGCGACCGCGTCTACTTCGACGCCGAAGGCGCGGACTATCTGCCCTACGTGACGACCTGGTCGGATCAGACCGAGCAGCTCGGCTCGGTGCTGGAGCCCGAGCTGTGGGACAGCGATCGCCCCATCGCCGCGCTCGTCGCGCTGGGACAGCGCGAGCAGGTGGAGGGCGTGCACGCGAGGATCGCGGAGGCGCACGTCGAGCACCTACAGTCCGCGTACTTCCCGCTGCGCGGCGATGATTTTCGTGGCGACTGGGGCCTCATCGTACGCGCCGCGCGCGTCGACAAGGGCACCGCCATCGAGTGGCTGGCGACGCACTACGGCTTCTCCGTGGAGGAGCTGGTCACCGTCGGCGACTGGTACAACGACATGGCCATGCTCGCGCGCTCCGGCCTGTCGTTCGCGATGGGCCAAGCACCCGACGAGGTGAAGGCCTGCGCCAAGGCCGTGCTCAAGACGGATATTTGGCAGGGCGGCGCCATACGCGAAGCTGCGGAACGAGCTGGCCTGCTGTAAGGTCTGGCGGCGTGGCCAAGGTCCGCATCCTGCCGCCGGAGCTCGCCAGCCAAATCGCGGCGGGTGAAGTCGCCGAACGACCATCGGCGGTCGTAAAAGAGCTGCTCGAGAACGCGCTCGACGCCGAGGCGACGCGCATCGATGTCGAAATCGAGGGCGGCGGCATCCTGCGCCTGAGCGTCAGCGACGACGGCTTCGGGATGAGTGAAGAGGACGCGCTGCTCGCGCTCGAGCGGCACGCCACCAGCAAGCTCAGCGCGCTCGCCGATTTGATGCGCGTGCGCTCCTACGGCTTTCGCGGCGAAGCGCTGCCCAGCATCGCCTCGGTGAGCCGCCTGGCGCTGCGAACTCGGCCGCGCGAGGGAGATGCGGGCGTCGAAATTCTGGTCGAAGGCGCGGCCAAGCCCGTCGTGCGCCCGGCCGGGATGAACGTCGGGACGCGCATCGACGTGAACGACTTGTTTTACAACGTGCCGGCGCGCCGCAAATTCCTGCGCTCGAGCGCGACGGAGTCCGGACACATCAGCGAGGTGGTGGAGTGCGCCGCGCTCTCGCGCCCGAACGTCACCTTTACGCTGGTGCGTGACGGACGGCGCGTGCGTGAGCTGCTGCGCGTCGCGGATCGCGCGGCGCGCGTCGAGCAGCTGCACCAGGACGAGCGGCTCGCGGCCTGCCGCGGTGAGCGCGGGCCGCTCAACGTGGAGGCGTTCCTCTCGCGACCCGAGGCGGCGCGCACCGGCGCGCAGGGCCTGCGCTTCATGGTCAACTCACGGCCGGTGCGCGACCGCGCGCTGGCCGCCACGGTGGCGCACGCCTATGGCAGCGTGCTCGAGCGCGGCCGCTACCCGCGCGGCGTCGTGTATCTGGATTTGCCGGCGGAGCTCGTGGACGTCAACGTTCACCCGCAAAAAGCGGAGGTGCGCTTCGCGGATCCGCGCGCAGTGAGCGACGCTTTGTACGGCATCCTCGCGCGCGCGCTGGCGAGCGCATTTTCATTGCCGCCCGGTCGCGCCGTGCGCGCCGACGTAGCGCGCCCCGCGCTGCGGCCCAGCGACGCGCCTGGCGCCGTGAGCTTCAACCCATCGTTCGGCGCCGCGCGCCCCGCCGACGCCGCGCGCCCCGGCGACGCCGCGCGCCCCGGCGACGCCGCGCGCCCCGCCGACGCCGCGCGTCCGATCACGACGAGCGCAGCGCCGACCTGGACGCCCGCGGCCGCAACGCCGCCCAGCGCCGGCGTCGCAGCTACGCCCGCAGCCGCAGCGACGCCCGGCGCGCGCAGCGCGCTCGTCACGGACGACGGCGGCGCGCGGTCGAGCTTGGCGGACGCGGTGGCGGCGCTGAGCTCGCGCGAGGCGGCGAGCGCTCCAGCGCCGAGCGCGGGCAGCGGGCTGCTGGCGTTTCGTGACTCGGGCAAGGCGCCGATCGCCCCCAGCCCCAACGTCGCGTGGGCCAGCCTGCGCTTCGTGGCGCAGCTACGGCAAACGTACTTGTTGTGTGAAGGCGAGGACGGCCTCTACGTCCTGGATCAGCACGCGGCGGCCGAGCGCGTCACCTTCACGCGCCTGCGCCGTGAGTATCAATCGCGCGCGGTGCCAGCGCAGTCCTTGCTGTTCCCCACCATGGTCGAGGTCACGAGCAGCGAGGCCGAGCTGGTCGAGCAGCGCGGCAAAGAGCTCGCCGAGGTTGGGCTCGACGTGCGCGTGCGCGGTCCGGAGACGGTGAGCATCCACGCCGTGCCGCGCCTGCTGGCGAGCGCCAGCCCGGAGCGCCTGCTGCGCGATCTGTTGACCGAGGTCACTCGCAAGGGCGAACGTGCGTTCTCCGACGCGATCGATCTCGCGCTCGCCACCATGGCCTGCCACGGCAGCATCCGCGCCGGGGACGGCCTGCAGCGGAGCGAGGTGGAAGCGCTGCTGACCGCGCTGGACGAGGCTGATTTCGCAGGTCACTGCCCCCACGGACGCCCGGTCGTCACGTTCACGGCCTGGGCCGAGCTCGAGCGCAAAGTCGGGCGTCGCTAGCCCGAGCGTCGCTCCCCGCTGCCGCTGTCATGTCCGCGCGCGATTTGCCCGAGCTGCTCGTCGTCGTCGGGCCCACGGCTTCCGGGAAGAGCGAGCTCGCGCTCGCGCTCGCCGCGCGCCGCAAGGGCGAGATCATCAGCGCGGACAGCGTGCAGGTGTATCGCCATTTCGACATCGGCACCGGCAAGCCCAGCGCCGCGGAGCGCGCGGCCGTCCCGCATCATTTGCTCGACGTGGTCGAGCCGGAGCAAGAGCTCGACGCCGCGCGCTGGGCGGCGCTCGCCGACGCCGCCATCAACGACGTGCTCGCGCGCGGGCGTGTGCCGATCATGTGCGGCGGCACGTTCCTTTGGACGCGCGCCTTGCTCTATGGCTTGGCGCCCGCGCCGCCCGCCTCACCCGCGCTGCGCGCCGAGCACCAGCGCATCGCGAACGAAGAAGGCCGAGCGGCGCTGCACGCGCGCCTAGCGCTGGTCGATCCCGAGCGCGCCGCGGCGCTGGCCCCGAACGATTTCGTGCGCGTCAGCCGCGCGCTGGAGGTGCACGCGCTCACCGGCGTCACCATGAGCCGCTGGCAGGCCGAGCACGGCTTCCGCACGCCGCGTTATCGCGCGACCCTGCTCGGCGTGCGCCGTGAGCGCGATGAGCTCGACCAGCGCATCCGAGCTCGCGTCCAGCAAATGTTCGCCGCCGGTTGGTTGGACGAGGTGCGCGACCTGCTCGCGCGCGGCTACGGCTCCACGCGCGCGATGGGCTCCGTCGGCTACAAGCAAATTCACGAGGCGCTCGCCAGCGGGCGACCCTTCGACGAGCTGGAGCTGGCGGCGAGCATCACACGCGTGACGCGCATCTTCGCGCGGCGGCAGCGCACGTGGCTGCGCGACGAAGCCGTCCGCTACGTGGACGCGGCCGGCGACGAGCTCGACTGAGAGCCGGCTCACGGCTCGCGAACGAGCGAGTCAGTCGCGAGCGATCGACAGCGCGTCACGCGGCGCCGGGCTTGGCCGTGAGCGCGAACAAGTGACGGTAGGTCCGCACTCGTGCGTCCACGTCCGGCAGTCGCCCGTCGCAGCCGCGTCCGGCAAATGCTCGCAACGTGGGCGCCACCCAGTCGCGCCCGCGCGCGTAACGGGAGCACCAGTTCCGGCTGCGCACCAGCGCTATCGCGGCCTCGCGCGCGGCGCTCAACGTCGACTCGGCGTCCAGCCCCGCGACGGTGATCCAACGTTCGCGCGGCAACGAAGCGTGCATGTGCAGCTGCCAGAGGCCCCGCGCTTTGCCGTGATCGCACTCGTAGGGCCGGCAGCGACCCTCATGAATGCGCAGCGAAAAACGCGTCTCGTGCCACGCGACGGTGAGCAGCAAGACCGCGAGCTCGCGCGGCGACCCCGGCCAGCCACGCGCGTTCTCTGCAGCCTGAGCGACCGCTGTAGCGATCAGCTCGGTCTGCGCGCGCTTCTGTGCCTTCAACTGTTCTCCGGCGTCTTCGTGGTACGTCGGAAGCGAGAGAATTGCGGAGATAAGGTATGCAGTGAGATTCACGGGACGCTTACTCCCGTTGAACGGCGACGCAAAACCGCATCGACCGAGACCTCTTATTAGCACTATCTCGAGCAAATCCAGCCCTTCTCTTCAGCATCGGAATCAGCGATACGGCGTGCAATTCGGAATTAAGCGGCAAATTATCGATATTCTAGTGCTTTTCTTCGCGGGCCGGCTGGGAGGTCAATGGCTTTCATTTCAGATCTGAAATTTAGTATTCGACTCTCGCTGCAGCTCAGACCGTTTTCGCCACACCGAGGCGTTATGAAGAGGCCATTCGATAATACTTAGGAGTTACTTTCGCGTGCGCGGCGCCGCGCGTGAGAAATGCGCCGCAGCCGCGCACGGAGCGCACTGTTCGCTGGCGAGACACGTCGGTCCAGCGGTCGCAAAGAGCGTGACGCTCACGCGCCGTTCAGCGTTGCCTCGCCACGCGCGTAACGCTCACGCGCCGTTCAGCGCTGCCTCGCCACGCGCGTAACGCTCACGCGCCGTTCAGCGCCGCCTCGCCACGCGCGTAACGCTCGCTCAGCGCGCTGCGCAAGGGCGGACGGTCGCGCCGGAGGGCAAGTTCAGCTCGAGCATGGCCGCGAAGCGCGCCGCGCTGAACAGCGGACCGCGCACCACGCGGCGCAGCTTGTCGTAGAACGCGTGAACGCACGGATCGCTGATCACGTTCTCGCCATCGCGCAGCGTCTCGATGTATCCGGCGGGGATCGGGCGCGGCAGATGGCCAGTTCGCCAATCCGGGCGATACTCGAACGGCAAGCGCGCGAGCAGCGGATCGGTGAGCGCGAGCTCGTCGAGCACGTACACGCCGGGCCCGGCGCCCCAGGAGAACATGCCCACGTTGTTGAACTGCACCACGCGTTCCTGACGCTCGCGCGCGGCGCGCCCTTCGCCGAACAGCCCGTATTCCTTCCACATCGCCGGCCGCAGGTTCATCGTGAGGGTGAGGTTCTCTCGATACCAGCCGCGTTCGTCCACCACGCGATGCGGGGGGAACTCCCGCTTGCTCTCGCTGCGATCCTCGCGCCAGGGCGAAAATGGCAGGGTCACGAGCACCAGGCCGGTGAGCGCGGTCGCCCACGCGCCGCCATTCGGCGCCGCCAGCCAATCTTCCGCGCAGCGGCTGACGGCGATGGCCGCCACCACCGCGCTGGGCGTGAGGAAGCGGCCCGCCATGAAGTCGCCGCCGATGGCGACGACGTACACCAAATCGAGCAGCAAGCTGCCGAGCAGCGCGGCCGCGGCGAAGCGCCGTTCTCGTGACAGCGCGCCCTTCAGCTCGAGCAGCGCGCAGGTGGCGCCGAGCACGATGATGATCGCGAGCGCGGCGTCGTTCTGCGCCGCTTCGAGCAGGTAGGCCCAGCCTTGCCGCACCAGCTCGCCGCGTGGGATGTCAGTGTTGAGCTTCGCGTACGCGGTGTTCGGGAGCGGGAAGCCGTAATAAAAGGTCGCGAAGGCGAGCCAGGCGATGGCCGGCGCGGCGCCGCGCAGCGCTTGCCGCACGTCCAGCGCGCCGCGATCGCGCCACAGCACGAACGCGAGCGGCGGCAAGATCAGCGGCACGGAGTCCGGTCGGTTCACGAAGCTCAGCGCCGCGCACAGGTATACGGTCAGCCGTGCGCTGGGCCCCCTGAACGCCGCCACGAAGAGCAGCACCAGCAGCAGGTGCGTGAGCGGATTCTCCAAGCCGCCGCTGGAGAAGTCCGTGAAATAGCGCGAGAAGCCGAGCGTGGTCAGGATCAGCAAAGAGAGGCGCACGTCGCGGCCAGCGCCGAACACGAAGGTGACGGCGAACAGCGCCGTGACCACCAAACCCAGCACCACCGGCGCGATGAAAGGGTCGCGAATCACCGCGTAGGGCACCACGAGCAGCAGCGCCCACAGCGGATTCGTGAAGCCGAGCACGCGCTCGCCGGCGTTGAAGCCGAAGCCGCGGCCATGAATCAAATGATCGACGGCGCGCAACGTGATGAAGGCGTCGTCCGACATCCAAGCGCGTCGCACGATGACGAGCAGGAACAGCGCGATCACCACGTACGCCAAGCGCCGTACGCCGGGGCTCAAGGCGCTCGCGCCCACCTCGAGCGCGGACGCCGGCGCGCCCTGCGCCGCTTCCACGCCCGCCGCTGCCGCCGCCTCACTCGCCGGCGCTGTGCCGGCCTGCTCGTGCGCTGTTTGCTCGAGGGTGCTCACCGCGATCCTCTCCGCTCAGCGCGCGCCCCGCACGCTGCACGTCTCGGCCTTACCGCTGCGCACGTCGCCGCGCACCTCGAAGGGCGCGCCATCGCGAAAACGCACGCCGACGCTGGCCAAATCTCCGAGATAGCGCACGTCGCAGTCCAACGTGACGCGCTCGCGCGAGCGCGCGCGCCGCGCGGCGTCGACCCACTCCGCGACCTTGGGAGACTCGAAGACTCCGCCCAAAATCAGGAGCTCACCGCTGGTCGATACGAAGGGCCGCAGCGGATGCCGCACGCTCGCGTCGCGACGGCCAGCGCTGAACGCGCAGCGCTCAGCGGAGCTCCCCGCCGCCGCTAGGTCGCAGTCCAGATCGTCGATGTCGTTGGGCACGATGGTGAGTGAGACGCGAAAGCGATCACCGGTGCTGGTCGAGCTGCCGCGAAAGAAGACGAGCAGCAGCAGCGAGCCCAGGATTGCGCCGAGCGCCCACGGCAGCTCGGAAGCGAGCCAGCTCCCGCCGACCTTCATCTCCAGGATCCGATGAACAAGCGCCGCTCGAACGCGCCTTGACTGAGCGGCAGGTAGCACCAGAGCGGCCCGTAAAAGCCCGCCACTAGCGTCACGATGGCCAGAAAGCGCAGCACCCAGCGCGCGCCGTCCGCGAACGCTTCGGCGATGAACCCGGCGAGCAGGATCAGCAGCGGCGCGTAGGTCGGGAGGAAATGATAGATGTACGAGTCGCGGTGGGTGATGACCCACGGCAGCAAGAAGCCGAGCGCCGTGCTGAGCGTGAGCAACGACGCGCGGCCGTGCGCCGCCGCGAAGCGCTCCACCGCCGGCCACACGCTCTCTGCGTCCACGATGGGGAGCGGGCCCACCGGGCTCACCAGCCAGCGCAGGCCGCGCCACAGCGTGAGCCCCGTCAGGCCCAGCGCCAGCGCGCAGCTGCTCCACCACAGCGCCAGGTTGCCGAGCGAGGTGAGGCCCCGCACCATGCCGCGCTCCGTCGCGACGCCGAGCAGCAGCGGACGCAGCGGCAAGAGCCACGTCGGCCACGAAGAGGTGGCCGGGTTCTTCATGTCGGTGAGCACCGCGTGATGCTCGACGAGGCGCTTCGACTCGCTGATCACCGCGCCGAGGTGCGCCGGCTGATTGGCGATGGCGAGACCGAGCATGTACGTGCCCGCATACACGACGAGCGCCACCGCGCCGAGCGTCAGCGCGCGCGTGGAGCGCGTCTTCCACGGCTCGCTGCGCCAAGCGATGGCCAACAGCGGCGCGCACAGCGCCCCCACGCCGGAGAACTTGATGGACATGGCGGTGCCCGCGGCGAGTCCGCCTGCGATGGCGATGGCCGTGCTCGTCGGCAACGTAGCGGCCAGCAACGCCGCCACGCCGGCGGCGGTGAGGGTGCCGTCCAGCAACGCCGCGCGCGAGTAGGCGATCAGGAAGCCATCGGCGGCCACGAAGCTCGCGGCCAGCAAACCGACGTACGGCCTGGCGAACAAGCGGCGCGCCGTGAGCCCAGCCATCAGCAGCGTCAACGCGCCGAAGAGCAGCGACGGCAGCCGCCACGCTACCGAGTTGTCCCCCAACTTGCTGATCGAGAGCGCGATGAACAGCTTACCGAGCGGCGGATGATCGTTGGCGTCCGCCTTGCCGTGCAGGTAGTTGCGCGCGTTCTCGACGAAATGGTGCTCGTCGAACTGAAAGCGCTCCGGAAAGCCGAAGTTCTGCAGGCGGAAATACACGCCGAGCGCGAGCAGCCACAGGCACAGCAGCACCAGCGCCGCCTCCGGCCGACGCACGAACGCGGCGAAGCGCTCGCCCGCGCTCGGTGCGCTCGCGGTCGCGCGGCTCGCAACTGGTTCAGACGACGTCGTCACTCGGCAACGCGGGCCGTCCCCGCGCGCCGCAGGCTACTCGATGTTCGTCGCCTGGCCCAGAACGTCCGTGCCGCGAGCAGCAACCGGCAGCAAAAGGGCTGCAGCGGCCCGCGCGAGCCCGCCGAGACCAGCGCGAGGCTGGCAGGCTGTGACTCGTGCCGTTCGCGGGCCTTAGTGACGGCCGGACAGCGCACCGTGGCTGGGGGGCTATGCTCGGCACGTCGCCCGGCCGTCGCCGGTCTTATCGCACAGGCCGCGCCCGCGCGCGCATGATCTTTCGACAAACCGACGTGCGCTGATTACCCCGCAGAGTAGCGGGTTACTTATCCCCAAGGGTGATTGAGGCGTCGAGCAGCTCGAGGAAGGTGCTCGGCCGCGGGCTCGGCGCGCGCGTGCGCTCCGCGCGAATCACGGTTCCGCTCTCCAGCGGCGGCCTGCCGATGAGGTCCACCGGGAGCGCGTCGGCGTGCGCTGCAGCTTCTTCCCCGCGCGGACGTTGCGCAACGTCGCTCTCGGGCAGCGCTTGCGCCGTGCTCTCTTCGCTCGTCCCCGCTTCTCCCGCGCGCTGCGCCTCGAGCTCGCCGCGCGCCTGCGTCGGAGGCAACAACTCCGCGGTGTAGTGACCGGCCGCCTCGCGCGCAGGCAGCGGCATCTCCAACTCCTCGGGTGGGGCGGGCGGCGCCGGTGTAGGTGGCGCCGGAGCCAGCTCGATCGCGGGCCCGCGACCTTCGTCCAGCTCGATCGTCTGCCCGAGCTGCTCGGGCGTCGGCCCCGGCGCTGGCGCCGCTTCTGGAGCGGACCGCAGATCCGCCTCGAGCAAGCCCTCCACGTCGGGCGCGGCTGGCGCTGCGAGCCCCGCCGGCAAGGGCGCCTCTTGCGGACCGGATTCGGGCGGCGGTGTCTTGAGCGGAACCTCGCGCTCTTCGTCGAGCAGCGATTCCTCGTCGGCGCCGGCCAGCGCATCGTCGAGCTCCATCAAACCGCGCGGTCGCTGAGACGAGATCGGCGGCTCTTCCTCCGCCTCAGCGGCGGCGGCGACACCGCCGCTCGGCGGGATCGACTCGAGCATGTCCGACGGAATTTCGTCGATGACGTCTTCTTCACCGAGCGACTCGGGCGGCGGCGTGTCGACGACCTCGAGCTCGTTCGGCGCGTGCGCGGAGCGCATCGTGGTCACCGGCGCGACGGGCGGCGGAGCGGCAGCCGCGAACGGCTCGCTCATCGGCGGAGGTTCGGGGAACGCGAAGCCCGGCGTCGAGATCGGTCCCGGCGCGGACGAGCTGAGCGCCGCGGTCGCCGCAGCTGGCGGCGACGGCGTAGGCGGCGCAGGCGGAGGCGCAGCGAGCGCTGGTTGAGGCGGAGCCGGCGCTGGAGCGGGAGCGGCTGCCGGCGCGGACGCCGCTGCGCGCGCGGGCGTTGCCGCAGCTGCTGCGGGTCTCCGCGCCTCGCTGGCGCGCCGGCGCACGCGCTCGAGCAGCGCTTCCAAGCGAGAAAGCCGAGGAGTCGTGTTCACGAAGGAGCTCCGGAATGAAAGCGCGTCAGCGCGTCGCCCCACGGCGTGCCGCTAGCGAGCCAGTCACGGACCTTCTGTGCGCCGCCGCGGCTGGTGATGAGGAAGCGCGCCCGCGTGTCCTCCCGCATCAAGCGCACCGCGCTGGCGTCGCGGGCGAAGGCGCGTTGGAAGACGCCCTCGAGCAAGGCCGCGAGCAGGTCATCTCCGGCGGCGCCGAAGGGCGAGTCGCTGATGGTGAGCACCAAAGCGCGGCCCCAGCGCTCGAGCTCGAGCGAACCGAAGCCCATCAACGCCAGCTCACCGCCGACGTGCTCGACCACCGCCTCGATCTCCGCGCGCGCCGTGTCGCCGAGTCGCTCCGCGACGCGACGGCCCGCCTCGGTGCCGAGGCTGCGGCCAAAGTCGCTGCGCGCATCCGCGTCGGCCCCCTTACACAGCGCCGCGAGCGCCGCCACGGGGACGAGAACGCGCTCGCCGCCGTCACGCACGGCGATCTGTCCGCGACCAAGGTCGAACTGTACGCTAAAAGCAGGATCGAAACGCGTAGCCATGCACCGGCGCTTCCGCCTGGCGCAGAGTATAGGCCGCTCTCGGCGAAGCCTGTCAAATCTCCGGTCCTCCGTGCGCGAGCTCCCCATATCCAAAACCTTTGCGGCCGGAGCGTTGGGCGTGACCCTACTCTCGGCGGTTACCGCCTCGGCGGCGATGCCACGGCGCGAGCCCCCGCTGATCCTCGGCGGCGCCCGGCCCCCCACGCCCAAGCAAATTCTCCGCGATCCGCGGCTTCCAACCGGCGCTGCGATCAGCAGCGAGCCCCGGCCCGCGGCACCGCTACCTGTCTGTTCAGCGCTGCGCCCGCTGTGCGTGCACGGTCTTGGAAACGATGACGCCGGCGCCCGCTCGGCGCTGAGCGCGCTCGAGGCTGCCTACGATCGCCTCGTGTCCGCGCTCGGCTTGCCTGCGCCGCGGCCGGATCGCGGCGCGGGCGGCAGTGACGCCCTCGACGTTTACATAACGACGGCGCTCTCCGAGCTCGAGGTGGTGGTCGAACCGCCCGACGGGGCGGTGTTCAGCGAGGCGAGCGCGTTTTGTCGTTTGCCGGTCGCTGCAGGCGCCGTGCTCGCGCGCTGGGCCAGCCTCTGCGTCGGTGAGGCCATCGCCGCGGGCCTGGACGCCAGCGAGACGCCGCACCTGCGGCGCGCGTTCGCGACCTGGTTGTGGTGGGCGACGGGTGAGCCCACCTCGCTCGATCTGGAGGCCATCGACGCGATTCAAGCCAACCCGCAAGCGCCGATCGGCGATCGCGAGCGCTCACCGCTGAGCGAAGGTGCAGCCCTCTTTTTCGAGTACCTCGAGAGCGTGCGCAGCGCGAGCGCGCCAGGTCAGCTCTCCGCGGCGCTGTTCTCGGCCTCCGTCTCCAACGGCCGCGGGCTCGGCCTCGACTACGTGAACGATCCCGATCTGTTCGACGTCCTGCGCCACTCACTCGACGAGGAGCCGGATCGCTTCGCCGCGCTGATGATCGATTTTTCAGTGGCGCGCGCCTTCGTGGGCAGCCGCGACGACGGCCTGCACTTACCCCTGCTCGGCTGGGCCGGGAGCTTCGGCCGCGTGCGTTACGACTGGTCGATCCCGTTCTCCAGCTTGCCGCGCCGAGTGTTGGTGAGTCCGCCCATCGACTCCAGCGGCAGCGTGCTCCTCTATCTCGACCTCGACGAGGTGGGCTTCGGCGCCGCGCTCGGCTTCCATGCCGAATGGGAGCGGCCGGTCAACTTTCAGTGGCAGCTCGTGAAGGTCGCGCCCGACGGCAGTGAGCTCGGCCGCATCGACGTTCCTTTCCAGCAGCGCGCGCACGAGGCGGACGCGCGCATCTCGAACCTGGAGGGCGCCAGCGCGATCCTGGTCGTCGGCACCAACCTGGAAGGCATCGATCTTTCGCACCCGTTCGATCCTGACGTCGCCCCGTTCGAGCCTCACGGGGCGACGGTGTATCTCGTGCGGATGTGATGTGAAGCGCGGGCCTCAGCCGCCCACTTCGAACAAGCCGGCGGCGCCCATGCCGCCGCCGATGCACATCGAGACGATGCCGAGGCGGCCGCCGCAGCGCTTCAGCTCGTGAAGCAGCGTAGCGGTGAGCTTGGCTCCCGTGCAGCCCAAGGGATGGCCGAGCGCGATGGCGCCGCCGTTCACGTTCAACTTCTCTTCGGGGATGCCGAGCTCGCGCTGGCAATACAGCGCTTGCGCGGCGAACGCCTCGTTGATCTCGAAGCGATCGATATCGCTCACTTGCAAGCCGGTCTGCGCCAGCAGCTTGCGGATCGCCGGCACCGGGCCGATGCCCATGATGTCCGGATCCACGCCGGCCAGCGCGAAGCCGCGCAAGCGACCGAGCGGCGCGACGCCGAGCGCGCCGGCCTTCTTCTCCGAGAGCAACACGGCAGCAGCCGCTCCGTCGTTCATCGGTGAGCTGTTGCCGGCGGTCACGCTGCCGTCCTGCTTGAAGGCTGGCTTGAGCTTGCCGAGCACGGCCAGCGTGGTGCCCGCGCGCGGGCACTCGTCGACCTTGAATTCGCTGTACGTGACCTTGCCGTTTTCCAGCAGGCGTGCCTGCACGGGCACGATCTCTCGCTCGAAGCGGCCCGCGGCGATGGCGGCCAGCGCCTTGGCGTGCGAGCTCACCGCGAACGCATCCTGCGCTTCACGGGTGACGCCGAAGCGGCTGGCGACGCGCTCGGCGGTGTGCCCCATCGCGATGTACGCCTCCGGGTAGCGATCCATCAGCTCCGGGTTGAGGCTCACCTTGTTGCCGCTCATCGGCACCATCGACATGGACTCCACGCCCCCGGCCACCGCCACCTCCGTCAAGCCGGTCTGGATGGACAGCGCGGCGTGCACGATGGCTTGCAGCCCGCTCGAGCAGAAGCGATTGACCGTCTCCGCGGGGACCGAGTTGGGGAATTTGGCGAGGAACACCGCGTTGCGCGCGATGTTGAGGCCTTGCTCGGCCTCGGGCATGGCGCAGCCGAGCACCACATCGTCGATGTCCGCTGCGGCGAGCCCTGGCACGCGCTCCACCGCGGCCACCATCGCGGCGGCGGCGAGATCATCCGGACGCGTTTGGCGCAAGGTGCCCTTACCGGCGCGGCCCACGGCGGTGCGCACCGCAGAAGCAACGATTACGTTCAATGGGAATGCCATGGTGGTTCCTCTCAATTCCGGAGCGGCTTGCCTTGCATCAACATGTGCTGGATGCGCTGCTGCGTCTTCTCCTCGCCGCACAGCGACAGGAACGCCTCGCGCTCCAAATCTAGGAAGTGCTGTTCGGGTAGCAGAGCGCCGGCGGCGACGTGGCCGCCGGAGAGCACATACGCGACCTTGTTCGCGATGAGCGCGTCGTGCTCACTGGCGTAGCCGCCCTCGACCATGCCCCACACGCGCGCTGATATCGTGCGCGCGGCGTCGTAGCCGGCGGCGGGCAGCAGCGGCGGCAAGGGCGGCCGGTAGCCCGCGCGCGCCATGCCCAGCGCGCGCTGCTTGGCCTCGTACAGGAGCCGCGCGACGTTGAGCGACACGCCGTCGCTCGGCGACAGGTAGCGCAGCGACTTGGCCTCTTCGGCGCTGGTCGCCACCTTGGCGGTCGCGATGTTCAGCGAGGCTTGGCCGATGAACGGCAACAGATCGACGTTGAGCCCCGCCGTGCCCGCCGTGTAGCGCTCGACCATGCGCGTGCAGCCACCACCCGCGGGGATGAGACCGACGCCCACCTCGACCAAGCCCATGTACGTCTCGGCGTGCGCCTGTCTCGCTGCGGCGGCCATGGCCACCTCGGCGCCGCCGCCCAGCGTGTACTGGAACGGCGCGGCGACGACCGGAACGCGCGCGTAGCGCAGGCGCATCAGCCCGCGTTGCAACGCGACCACCACGCCGTCGATTTGCGCCCACGCCTTCGACTGCGCCGCCATGGCGATGAGCATCAAGTTCGCGCCCGCGCAGAAGTGCTCGCCCTGATTGCCGATCACGATCGCGTCGAAGCTCCGCTCGCCCACGTCCGCGGCTTCTGCGAGCATCTGGATGACGTCACCGTCGAGCGTGTTCAGCTTGGTGTGAAACTCGACGCCCAAGACGCCGTCGCCGAGGTCGAGCAACGAGGCGCCGGCGTTCTCCTTCACGATGCGGCGCGGATCCGACCTCAGCGCCGCGAGGCTGATCTCGCGCTCGTCGCGCGGTACGACGACGAGGCGACGCTGACGCGGATCGAACGCGCTCGCCTGCGCCGGATCCTCGCCGTAGAAGCGCTTCTGGCCGGCGGCGAGCATCTCGCTGACCCAGCCAGGCACCGCGAGGCCCTCCGCTTTCATGCGCGCGACGGAGCTCTCGACGCCGATGGCGTCCCACGCTTCGAACGGCCCCAGCTCCCAATTGAAGCCCCAACGCATGGCGCGGTCGATGTTCACGATATCGTCGGCGATCTCCCCGACGCGCTTCGCGCTGTACACCAGCGTGCGCGACAATAGCGTCCAAGCCATGCGCCCGGCGTCGTCCTGGAACTCGACCAGCGCCTTCAAGCGCTTGCCGGCGTCGCTCTCGTTGCGGATCGCGCCCAGCGAGTCGAAGCGCACCTTCTGCTGTGGTCGATAGTCGTGTGAGCCGAGATCGTAGACCAAGAGCTCACGGCCGACCTTCTTGTAGAAGCCGCCGTCCGTCTTGCGGCCCAAGAGCTTCTTGTCGACGAGCTCCGCCACGAAGCCGGGCACGGTGAAGATCTCGCGCTCGTCGTCCTTGTCGAGCGAGTCGTAACAGTTTTTGGCGACGTGAACCAAGGTGTCGAGCCCGACCAGATCGGCCGTGCCGAAGGCGGCGCTCTTCGGCCGTCCCATGGGCGTGCCGGTGATCTTGTCGATCACCTCGATGCCGACGTTCCACTCCGCGAGCTTGTGCAGCGTCAGCATCATCGAATAGACGCCGATGCGATTGGCGACGAAATTCGGGGTGTCTTTGGCGTAGACGATGCCCTTGCCCAAGAACTCGCCGAAGCGCGCCAGCTCCGTGAGCACCGCGGGATCCGTCTCCGGTCCGGGCGCCACCTCGAGCAGGCGCATGTAGCGGACCGGGTTGAAGAAATGCAGGATCGCGAAGCGCGAGCGCAGCGCTGCCGGTAGCGCCGCGGAGAGCGCCGCGACGCTCAACCCGCTGGTGTTGGACGCGAGGATGGCCTTGGGGGCGAGGAACGGCGCGATCTTCTCGAACAGCTTGCGCTTGATCTCCAGGTTCTCGACCACTGCTTCGACGACCAAATCCACCTCACGCAGCCGCTCCAGGTGATCCTCGAGGTTGCCGATCGTCACCGAGCGTGCAGCATCGGGATCGAAGAACGCGGCCGGCTTCGCCTTCAGCAGCCGGTCGAGGCCGCCCTGGGCGACGCCGTTCCGCGCCACCGGATCCTTGGCCTGCTCTGGTTTCAGATTTGGCGGTACGATATCGAGGAGATGCACGCGCAAGCCGGCGCCCGCCAAGTGCGCGGCGATCGCTGCGCCCATCACGCCGGCACCGATGACCCCAGCCGTTTGAATACGTTCGGCGACCATGTTGTTGGCATCGTGGTGCCGTTCAATGGGGAACGCCAGAGGCAAGCGCGCGTTCCCGGACCACCTGTCCCGACATTGTCACCAACGCGCTGGCCGCCCCAGTGCTTCAGCGCGTTCCGTTGCGTGACACGAACGCTCGAGCCCAGAGCGCCACGACGGCAACCGGATACCGCCGCAGCTCGCGAGTCCCTCCGCCCGCTTGCGACGAGCGTTCCCGGTGGACCGCGCGCACGGTTCTGCGCGGGGCCAGGGAGCTCGACGGCTAAAGCCCGGCTTCGATGCCGATGCTGGGCAGCACCACCGGCCCTGCGACGCGCTCGCGGCAGATTTCGCCGCAGTCGAGCCGCACGACTTCGCGCGTCGCGGTAGCGTTCAGCACCTCCGCGTTCAGCCCCCAATAGCCGCTGCGGCCCAGGCGAAAGCGCTTCTCCGCGCGCAAATCGACGCGAAAGAACGGCGTACCGCGGCGCGCCGACAAGAAGTGCGGTGAGCCCTCCAGGTTCAGCTCGGGGATGCCGGAGTAGAACACAGCGCGCGCCCCCACGCGGAAGCTGTTGCCGAGATCATAGCTGAGCGCGCCCTGGAGCACGTGAGTGCGATCGAAGCCGGACGGTGACTCTTGCGCGCCGAGCGATTGATCCGAGCGCGACAGCGTGTACGCGATGAAGCCGCCCAGCCGCTCGCTGAGCGAGCGCGCGAGCCGCAGCTCGAGGCCGACCGCGGAGACGGTGGAGCGCCGGTCGAGCACGGTGCGATCGATCGTGAAGTCGCGCGCGCCGCCCAGTGGATCCAGCGCGTTGAAGTAGGCAGAGCGAAACACCGCGGTGGATAGCGAGAATGATCGCGGCAGCTCCAGCTGGAACCCGGAGCTCGCGAGCAGCGCCCACTGCAGCCCATCTTTGAGATCCGCGACCTGCGCGCCGGGCACCTGCGCCGCGAAATTCGGGCGCTGATGCGCGACGCCGAGCGAATGTTCGAGCCGCAGCTTGCGGCTGACCGCGAAGCTCGCCGCGATGCGCGGATCGACGCCCACCTTCGTCACGCCGCCGGACGAATAGACGTCAACGCGCACGCCGGGCGAGACTCGGATGCCGCGCGCCGGCTCCAGGTCGAATGCCACATAGCCGCCGCTCACGTTGTCCGTGCGCGCGGGAAACAGCGTCGAGAAGTCTGGATAATCCAAGCGGCGCGCGCTGGTCTCGAGACCGAAACGGTCGAAGCGGCTGTCAGCGCCGGCCTTGAGCGTGACGGCCGCGGACAAGCGCTGCACCAGCTCCGCGCGCGCGCGCAGCGACTTATCGGTGACCACGCTCGACTCCTCGCCGGCGCCCGCCGCGCGATCCGCGCCGCCGGTCAACGCCACTCGCAGATTCGAGCCTCTACCGAACGAGTGATCCCAGCGCACGTCCAGGCGGTGAAAGCCAATCTCCGCGCCGTTGTTGACGGAGGTTTGCGGCGGGCGAAACAGATCGTAGCCGCCGAACGCCAGCACTCCGAGCCGGTCGCGCTTGCCGAGCGGCGCCTCACCCAGCAGCTGATAATCCCAATAGTCGAGCTGCGCGCTGCTCAGCAGTGAGAGCACGAGCCCGGCGTACGAGTAGCGACCGGCGGCGCGAACACCGCCGCAGTCGCGCTCCGCTCCTGGCGCGCAGCCTGCGAGCGGACCGCTCTGCACCAGCGCGCCGGCGTCGATGGCTCTGAGGCTCCCTTCCGCGGAAGCGCGGCTGCCGAGCGGGCTCGGCTTCACGGCGATGATCGGCCCCGCGAAGCGGCCGAGCGACGCGGGCGCGGCCCCGGGGTAGAAATCGAGCCCCGAGACGAACCCGGGGTGCAGCACCGAAGGGCCAAAGAAGGCGTGATAGAGCAGCGGCAGATCCACGCCGTCGTAGAAGAAGCCGACGTTGGCCGGCGGCGCGCCGCGAATGAAGAACGCGGGTAAGCCGGAGAGGATGGGCACGACGCCGGGTTGCGCCTCGATGGCGCGCAAGGGATCTCCGAACGATCCGGGCAGCGCGCGCACCGCTTCGGTCGTCAACGTGACGCCGCCGAGCGGCGGCCGCTCGCCACGCACCTCCACCTCCACCGCGGGCTCGAGCTTCACCGGCGCGTCGCTCGACGCGCTCGCGGCGGGGGGCGGCGCTTCTTCCGGCGGCGATTCGACGGGCGGCGGCGTGAACTGCACCGCGTAGCGAATGCGCGCCGGCACCGCGCGACCGTCGCGCTGCGCTGGCTCGAAACGCCAGCTCGCTGTCGCCTCGAGCGTCGCTTGCTCGAAGCGGCCGCCTCCGACCAAAACCTTGGGCGCCAGCACGTGACCGCTGACGTCGACGGTGAGCTCCAGGATCACGGTGGCCGCGCCCGTCTCGCCCTCTGGGTAGGAGATGGGCGTAGAAATCGGCTTCGGCGGCAATAGCGTCGCGCTTCCGGCTGGCGGGCGTGACGCCTCCGAGCTCGCAGGGGACGTTGCTGCGTCCGCGGCGGCCGGCGGGCTTTGCGCGCTCGCCGCCGACGGAGTTTGCGCATGGAGCTCGCTCGGCACAAAAAGCAGAGTGCCGACCAAGGCGGGCAAACCGTGACGCGACGCGAACCCGAGTACCTTGCGCCGCCGCGCTGGCGCGCGCTGTGTCGAAGCGTGGGCGCCGCGAGCGCGTGCCTCGCTGCGCTCGGCTGCGACATCGTCCAGGGCTTCGAGAACGCCGGTGACACGCTGTTCCCCGAGCAAGCCACTCACCTCGCCTCGCCGGGGTTGCACCTGGTGTCCGGCAACTATCGCAACGTCTCGGTGGCCTCCGGGCGTGAGCTGTATTTGCTGGCGCGTCCCGCCGACGGCGGCGACTCGCTGTTCGCGATGCGCTACGTGAACCCCGAGCCTTGCGAGATCCCGCACGTCGGTCGCTTCGCCGCGAGCCGTGATCCCAAACGCCCGCAGGCGCTGCTCTCTTACCTTCATGAGGACGCGCAATGGGGGACTTTGCATTTCGCCGACACGTCCTGCAAGCAGTTCGACTTCACGCTCGACAACGCGACTTTCCCAGTAGGCGAGACGGAAGAATCACTCATCGTTCTGTCGAATAGCGCGCTCTGGGCGGTGGACCCCGAGGCCGGAACGCAAGCGAGTCTAGTGCCGGCCGTCAGCGAGGTGCTCGGCAATATGCTGGGCGGAAAGATTTTGGTGCGCGGCGGCGGGCGCCTTCATGTCTTCGGTAAGGATTGGAAGCCGCAGGGCGTCTTCGGCGACGCCGTCGGCAGCTTGCAACGCGCTGGCAACGACGTGCTCTACCTCGACTCCACGGGACTCAGAAAGCTGAGCTCGATCGACGCCACGAGCGTGAAAGACGCCGCCGTAGCGTCGGACGTGTGCAGCTTGGGCATGCAAGACAACACGTGGGCGACGTACTACTCGCCGTGCGCGGAGCGTACGCTCGTGGCCTATCACACGCCGACCGGCCGCAGCTTCACGCTCGATTCCAGCGCAGACCCAAGATTTCTACGGCTCTTGCCCGCGCGCGGCAGCGCCGGCCAGGATCCGACCAAGGACGCATTCTGGTACCTGTTCCTGCGCGATTTCGACGACAGCACGGCGCGCGGCACCTTCGTCGTGCGAAACCCGCGGGGCGAAGAGCACGTCATCGGCAGCAAGGGCACCCTGGTGCGCTCCGAGCTCGTCGAGAGCGAGGGCGAGAGTCACGGCTACGCGCTCGTCAACATGGACGGCGAGGTCGGAGACTACGTGTGGTGGAACGCAGAGGGCGAGAGCAAGGTGCTGGCGAAGAAGGTGTATTGGCGGCCCTACCGGCTCATCACCGACTTCGATGGGCAGTTCGGCAACGTCGCCGCCGTCTCCGGTGACCGCATCACGACCGTCGCGGAGCGCGTGCCATGGCAATCCTTCGAGTTCGTCGACGCGAATCGGCAATCGACCGTGCTGTTCCATGACTGGCAGGGCTACAGCGGCACGCTGTCCGTGTTCCCGGGCACGTTCGAGGACCTGGCCGGGACGCCGCTCAATGTGCCGCTGCAGCGGCCGCCGCTGCAAATCATGGCCACCAACGTCGCCGTGTTCAGCACGGCCCCGCTCGGCGCGGTGCTGCCCGGCGCCATCTATTTGAGCGACTACGATCTCGCGACGCAGACGGGCCGGCTCACCTATCGCAACACCGAGCTCCGCTTCAGCGCCGTGGTGGACAGCGGCGTCTCCGACTACATCGTGGGTACGGACGAGGTGCTCTACAGCGTCCCGTACGGTCCGCAGGCGGGGATCTGGTTGGTGCCCGGCAAATGACGCGTCAGTGCGGCTCGAGGCCGTGGATCGCCGGCAGCAGACGGCCGAAGAAGGCGCGATAGCGCTGCAGGCACAAGCGCAGCTCTTCGGTGGAGACGTCACCACCTTGCGACCATTGGCGCTCGAGCTCGGCGCCCTCGCGCCCGAAGGAGTCGACCACGAGCTGCATCAGCTCGCTCACGAGTCTGTGTGCGTCCGCCAGCGAGCGGCGCGGATCGTCGACGAAGCCCGCTTGGATGTGCTGCCAGCGCTCGGTGATCGGATCCGGCGCGACCGAGCCTGCATCGGGCATGGCCAGCTCGACCTCTGGCACGACCTCGTCACGCGGCGGTGCCGGGCTCTGCTCCTCGATGGAAACGATTTGATGTTGAATGGTCATACTCGTGCCTCCACGAGCTCGCGCTGCTCGACCGCGGGCTCTTGCAACAAATCGGCGAACAACGCGCGGTAGTGCACGAAGGCCTGCCGCAGCTCCTCCGTGTTGGCGCGCCCGTCACGGTTGGCGTCAGCGAGCGCGCGCGCGGCGCGATAGTGCTGGACCACGTTGGCGTGCTCGACGGACAAGTCTGCGACTTGCTGCTCGAAATGTTCGACGCTGTAGCCGCGCGCGAGCATCACCGATTTGATGAGCTCGTCCGCGGCGCGCGTCGCGCCGGAAGGATCGTCCACGAAGCGCGCCTGAACATTGCGCCAGGTCGCGGCGAATTGGACGCGCTCGGCCTCCGGCAGGGTGCGCAACTTCAGCCGTTGCACGCGCTTCTCGCGCGCCAAGAGCTCGCGCTCGGCGCGCTCTACGCTGCCGTGCTCCTCCAGCGCGCGCTCGTACTCCGGGCCAAAGCGCTGCTTCAGCTCTTCGTGACGCTGCTGGCGCGAAATACGCACCCTCGCGAACAACAGCAAAGCGACAGCCAGGAGCGCGAGCCCCACGACCAGAATCAACGCTTGGTTGGAGGTGAGCATGTGCAACGAGTGGAGCAAATCGCCGTACCAGGCACCGTCGCGCTCCCGCATTTCACCCGAGGCACATCCTTTGCTTGAGTTTGGGCCTAGGTGAAGCCATGACCATTCCTCACAAGATCGCCGTCGCCGCGGGCGAGGCGCTAGCATCTGTCCACGCTGGCGATGACAAGCTCGCCTCGTCGCGGCTCGTTCGCGCGCCGCTACCGAACCTGTCCTTGTCCAGCAAATGGTTCGCGAACGGGGGCAAACTACCCACGCGCTGCTCCATCGACGGCGAGGGCGTACCGCCGCCGCTCACCTGGAGCGATCCGCCGCCACGAACCCGCGCGTTTGCGCTGATTTGTGAAGACCCCGACGCGCCGGCGCCAGCGCCGTTCGTCCATTGGTTGGTTTACGGCATCGCGCCGGGCGCTCGTTCGCTCGATACGACGCTCGGCGTGGACGCAAGAGAGGGCAAGAACAGCAAGCTGCAAACCGGTTTCACGCCGGCCGCGCCACCGCCAGGTCACGGCGTGCATCACTACCATTTTCAGCTCTTCGCTCTGGATGCGCCGCTCGGTTTGGCGCCCGGCGAGGGCCGCGCCGCGCTGCTGGACGCCATGGAAGGGCACATCCTCGCGTTCGGAGAGCTCGTCGGCACTTACGAGCGTCACTGAGCGCCGCCGAACGAGGCCGTAATCCGTCCGCGCATCACCCTCACAGATGGGAGCTCGTGAGCGCTGGGCCAAAACGCAGCAGCGTGGCGTAGGTGTAGCGCGCAGGCCGGTTCATCGCGCAATGCGGCGCAGCGTTCCGGCTACTGCGCGTCGAGCGAACGGGCGCCGCGTCGTCCGCGGCGACCGCGCCGCAATGCACTAACGATGAGTAGCGCCAGCGCGCTCTGCAGCGCAGCGCCGCCGCGCGCGGGTGTCGCCACGGCGCAACCACCGCGCGCTAGCGCGGGGCCACTGAGCGCTCCAGGATCAACGGCGATGGGCAGACTCCGCTCGGCGATGAGCTCGCCGTCGCAGGTGATGGTCAGACCCAGCGCGGAGCCGCCGCTCTCGGCCGGAGCAGAGACTGCGAAGCGATAAAAGCCGGGCCCGATGCGCGACAATGGCTCGGCGAGGCTCCCGCCGCGGACGTGCGCCGCGAGCCGGCTCGCAGCGACGTCCGCAAGATGTCCCGCGTCATCGCGCAGCTCGAGGTACGCGAGCACGCTGGAGCTCGGGTCGGGGTGCGCGAAGCTGGCCGCGAAGGTGACCCAGCTCGCGCGCGTGGGCGCCACGAACGGCCGCGCAGAAGGATCATCGAGAGCGCTGATCGCGCCTTCTACATCGAGCGCGCCCACGCCGAGCTGCTGCTCGACCAGCACCGCACCAGCGAGCGGGCGCGCGCCGGCTTGTAGCAGCGCGCGCAGCTTGTCTTGCGTGAGGCTCGGCTCGCGCTCGAGCAAGAGCGCGACGGCGCCGCTCACCAGCGGCGCGGCCATCGAGGTGCCGCGCGCCACCGCGTGATAATCGTCAACCACGAGACATTCGCCCAAGCCGTCGCACAGCTCCTCGCCCGAGAACATGGTCGGCCTGAGCGCCCTGCGCGGATCACTCGCGCTCGCCATGGCGCCGATCACGAACACGCCGGGCGCCACGATGTCCGGTTTCATCACGCCATCGGCGTTGGGCCCCGCGGAGCTGAAATAGGACGTAGAGTCCGGCACGCCCCTCTCGATCGCGCCGTTTTCGGGACGTGAGATGATGTTCCCCTGCCAGTCTAGCCACTCCGTGCGGTTCACGGTGGCGCCGACCGCGATGAGCTCCGGCGACGAGGCGGGCACGTTGATGGTGCCTTCCTTCTGCCCGCGCGGAAACAGCGGGCCGACGCTGAAGTTGGGATCCAGATCGCCGCCGCCGGTCGCCCACAGCGACGCGGTGCCGTGACCGCCGAGGCGCAGCGCGAACGTCTCGCCGCTCGGCCAGCTGCCATCGATGACGACGAGGCAGGCGCGCGAGCCGATACCCTGGTTGCCGGCGTCGACGCCGTTCAGGATCAACACGTCGAGGTCATCGCTGTGGAGCTGGAGCGCTTCTCCAGGCCGCGCCAGCCTGCCGACAGGGCCGCTCGCGCGTGAAAACCCGACCTCGAGCGCGTCACCAGGCAGCTGCGAGAGCCACACTTCGACGCGGCCTTGCGTGAGGCTGGCGCCCTGCGCTGGCGTCAAGATCGGCACGCGCGCCGGTGACTCGCGCGGCACGTGCACTTGAGTGTGCACGCCGAATGGCTCCGGATAGGCGCTGTTCGCCGTTCGGTACAACCCAGCGCTGTTGCCCGCGGCGACCACGATGGCGCGCCCCGGCTGCTCGGGCCCGACGAAGCTCGCGAGCACGCGCTCGAGCGCCGACGAGCCGTCGTGCGCCCCGAGATCGCTGCCCAAGCTGAGGTTCGCGACCGCCGGCTCGCCCAGGGCCTGCGCGCGCTCGAACACGAAGCTTACCGCCCTCGCCACGGTAGCGTCGCTGATCCCGACGTTCGAGCCCACTACGCGGGCGACGATCAGATCCGCGTCCGGGGCCACCCCCACGTACTTTGGCGGCGCTAGCGAGGAGCCGTTACCGGCGGCTAGTGACGCCACGTGCGTGCCGTGCCCGATGTTGTCGCGAGGCTCATCGCCGCTCACGTCGTTGCGCAACAGCGCGTCGAGATCGCTGCCAGAGAAGACGGCGCACGAGTCGTCCAGGGTGCAGCCGAACTTCTCCTCGAGGTCCGGTTGTAACGCCGCCGGCGCGCGCGTAAAATCGATCCACCACTTGACGCGCGTGGCGCCGTCTGGGCCGCGCAGATCGGGGTGCCTCAAATCGACGCCGCTGTCGACGATGCCGATCGCGACACCTCGGCCGCTGCCGCCGCCCATGGCGCGAAAGCCCGCGACGTGCGTCCATTGCGACGCTTGGTCCAGCAGCAGCCGGCGCTCCGGCGCCCAGTGCAGCGTGACGCCGGGCAACGTCGCGAGCTCGCGCGCGCGCTCCGACGGCGCGCTGAGCGCGAACCACTGCGCGTTGATGGGAACCGCAGCGCCTGGCAGCGCAGCGCTCGCCGCGCCTCGCTCGACGAGCAGCGACACGTCGCGGCGCGCGGACGAGAGCAGCGCGCGGGGCAGCGCGGCGGCGCGTTGGCGCCCCGCCGCGAGCCCCTTCACGATCCGCGCAAAATCCAGATCCGCTTTGAGCTCGGGGGCGGCCAAGGCGCTGGCGGCGAAGACGAGCAGCGGGAGGCAGGCACGCGTTTTGGCTCGAGACGGCACGAGCCCAGCGTACGTTAGATGCAGGTGTGCGTCTCGGGGTGGCACGCTTCGCGGTTGCGGCAGTCACGGCTGTCCCGGCAATCGACGCACAAAAACAGCACCGGGTCGCACAGCGGCCCCGGCTTGTTGGAGCAATCCGCGTCGCTGAGACACTGCACGCAGCGCGCGCCCCCTGGCCCGCAGTGATAGCCGAAGGCCACGCGCCAACACTCATCGTCGTCGGTACAAGCGGCGCAATAGCCGCCATGGAGCGCGCACTCTTCCTTCACGGGGTCGCAGCGCACGTCGTCGTCGCGATCACAAATCGTAGCGCAGGTGTGCGTCGCCAGCACGCAGCGCTGGTCGTCGTCGCAGTCCGCGTCGACCTCGCAATCCACGCAGCGATTGGCGAGCTCGCCGTCCTTGATGCAGCGCCTCAGCTTGAGCTCCGGGCAGTCCGCGTCTTCGATGCACTCCACGCACAGCGCTCGGTTCGGCGCGTAGTGCAAGCCGCGCGGACATGTCTCGGAGCCGCGGCCGCCCTGGGCGCTGCTTCCGCTCTGTGCGCCGCCGCCCGCGCCCGCGCCGCCGCGCGCTGGCGCCGAGTCGAAATCGACGCGGCCGTCGCAGCTCGCGCCGACGAAGAGCAGCAACCCGAGCGCGCAGCCGAGCGGACCCTTCATGGGCTCGCGAGCACGGCTCGAGCCTCCGCGCGCGCCATGCCGCGCGGATAGCGCGCCAGATAGCGCCGCGCTTCCTCGCGCGCGAGCGGGGGGTTGATGCGCCGGAGCAAGCGCAGCTTACCGATGCTCGCGCTCTCCGACAAAGGGCCGCCCGGGTAGCGCGTCAGCAGTCGATCATAGGCGGCGAGCGCCTCAGCGCTGCGCCCCGCCTGACGCGCCGCCGTGGCTTGCGCGAAGAGATCGTTCTGCTCGGCGAGCTCCGAGCTCACGGGCGACGCGCTCTCGCGCTCCACCTTCTTCGGCGGCGCGGCCGTGCGCTGAGCGGCCCTCGTCTCAGCGGCAGACTCACTCGACGCTGACGCGACTTGGGGCGCCGCGCGCAGCGTGGGCGCGACGCAGTCTGGCGGCCAGTGCTCGCCCGCCGCCACGCGCGCGACGACGCCGCGGTGACGCACCTCCACGGCGCCTTCGCGCACGCTCACGAGCGTGCGCGAACCGCCGCACGTCGCGCCCGCGTCGGGTATGGCGACGTCGAACTCGGTGCCGCGCACCTCGACCTCGGCGTCCGGCGTCTCCACGACGAAGCGCTGCTCCGGGCGCAATTTGGCGACACGCAGGTGGATCGCTCCGCGCAGCAAGCCGAAGCGGCGCGTGGTCGTGCCTTCGCGGTACTCGAGCTCGCTGCGCTCATCCAGGCGAATGCGCGTCACCGGGCCGAACTGCACGAGCTCGGAGTGGCCCTGGTTCGCGACCAGGCTCTGGCCCGGCTCGAACGCGCGCCCGGCGACGCGCCCTTTCTCACCCAACGCGCCCGCGCAAGCGGCGCCGACGCAGCCGCTCGTCTGCGCGCTGCGGGCGCCGTGGCGCGCGCCGAACCAGCCCGCGAGCATGGTCACTCCCGCCGCTACCGCGACGCCCGACGCACCCCACACCCAGCGGCGCCGTCGCTTGCGGCGCTGCTGCTCGTTGATCGCTCGCGCCACGACGGCGATGCCACGCATGCGATCCACGTTGCGCGGACGCGGCTCCTTGCGGCGCTCTGCCAAGAGCGCGGCGGCGCGCTTCGCGAGGTCGTGCTCCTCGCTCACGGCTGCCTCCGCGCGCCGACCTCGAGCATCATGCCCGCGAGCTCTGGATCGCGCGCGATGCGCTCGTGCAACAACTTGCGACCGCGCACCAACCGGCTCTGCGCCGCCGCGCGGCTCACCCCGGTGATGGCGCTGACCTCGTCCAGGTCATAGCCGTGCACGTCGTGCAGCACGAAGGCGAAGGCCTTGTGAACATCCATGGCGCGCAGATGCTTCTCGATGCGGGACACGGCGCTGCGCAAAGTGATGCTGGGCGCGGCGGCGCGATCGACCACGTCGGGAGGCTCACCGCGATCGAGCACGAAGAGCTTGCGCTCACTGCGCCGCCTCTGAATCTGGCGATAGGCGACGCGCGCAATGACAACCGAGGCCCAGGCGTCGAGCGGACACTCACCGCGGAAGCGAGCCACGCTGACGACCAGCTCGATCAGCGCCTGCTGGGCCAGATCGTCATAGTCCGGGTCGTGCTCGCCGAGCAGGCGACCCAGCGTGCGGTCGACGATGGGCCGTAGCCGGTCATGGAACAGCGCCGCGGCCGCCGCGTTGCCGTCACGAACCGCGGCCACCAGCTGCAAGTCGTCGAGCGTCGAGTCGGGCAGCGCGCGCGGCTCGCCGCCACCGCGCAGCAGGCGCAATCCGCGCGATGTCCGCTCGCTACTCACGTCTTCTAATGTGCCATGAGCGCGGCCGGAGCAGGCTGCTTCTGCCTCAGAAGGTGGTCTCGAGCCCGAGCCGCGCCACGGCCGCTAGCCGACCCCAGGTCGCGACGCGCTGGTCGGCGACGTAGACCTCGGTCTTCCCGCCCAAGATCTCGGCGCCCGCGTCGAGCACCAGAGACGAGGCCGCGCTCAGCCCGTAACCGGAGCTCAGCGCCAGCTCGAAGCTCGGCAGCAGCCGCTGCCGGCGCGCGATGCCGGCGTGCTCGGCGGAGAAGTGAGCCAGCGAGAGCTGCGCGAGGCTGGCCTGCAACCGTACACCCAGCCAGGAATTGTACGACGGCGACCAGAATTGCCACTTGCAGTGCATTCCGGCTGCCAAGAAACGCGAGCTGGCGTGCGCCGTCGCGACCTCGCCCAGGCGCGCTTGCACAGCGAGTCCGAGCCAGACGCCGCCGCCGAGCCCGCGTGAGCCAGACAGCCAAGCGCCAAAGGCAGTCCCAGTTCCGGGTCCGGCGACGGTCACCGCGGCGGCCAGCGCGGATCGCGCCAAGGGCACCGCAGTGTCCGCAGCGTGGGTCGCGCTCGGCGTTGCCGCCGGCGGTGATGCGCGCTCGGGCACCGCTCCCGGCGCCGGTGGTGGTGTCGGGGGCTCCGGCGCTGGCGGCGTGGACGGCGCGTTGGCGCGCGGCACCGCGCCGGCGTCCAGAAAGATGGAAGCGACCAAGAAGCCGAGCGTACGACCCCGCTCGAGCTCGGGATCTTCCACGGCGAAGCTCAGCTCGCGATCGACCCAGCGCTCGTATTTCGGCAGATATACCAGCAAGCGCGCGCGGCGATGCTCGGCAGAGTCCCAGCTCACGCGCACCGCGCCCGCGGCGTCGTGCACGTCGGCCAGGCGCATTCCATCCGGATCCGGCGCGGCCTGGACACGCACCTCCGCTTCGGTACCGAGCGCCTCGCGCGCGGCGTTGGCCATCGCCGCGGTGCTCGTGCTCGACAGCTCGGAGGCGAGCAACCAGATGACGATGACGGTTCCGGCTGCCATGCTCGCAACAGAAAGGTCGACTCTCCAGGGACCGCATGACGTTCGCCTCGTACGCTTCAGCCTGCAAGCCCGCGCGCACCAGAGCCCGCATTCTGCTCTCCGGCGTCTCGCTGCTCGCCGTGGCCTCGGCGCTAACGACCTCCTGCTCGGCGAGTGACGTTGCCCCGGCGGGAGCGTCCGGCGGTTCGAGCGGAGCCCTGGGCCAAGCCGGCCAGCCCGACTTGGGCGCGCCGCCGACCTGCACGAGTCAGCAGACGTGGATGAACGGTGACAACGGCTCCGAGCTCATGCACCCGGGACGCGCCTGCCTCGACTGCCACGCCCAGAACGACGGTCCGAACCTGGCGCTCGCGGGGACGGTGTTCCCGAGCGCTCATGAGCCGGACGAATGCAACGGCGTCGGGGTGGGGCGAGCCGTGGTCGTGATCACGGACGCGAAAGGGGTCGAGCACCGGCTCAACGTCAACGCCGCCGGCAACTTCAAGCTCGAAGGTCACGTCGCGCTGCCGTACCACGCGCACGTAGAGGCCCACGGCCTGATGCGCGCCATGGTCTCGCCGCAAAGCGCGGGCGACTGCAACGGCTGCCACACGCAGCGGGGTGAAGAGGGCGCGCCCGGCCGCATCGTCGCGCCCTGAGCGCGCTACATCGGCGGGATCAAGTGCTTCTTCTTGGGGCGCTCTCTGGCGCGCTCGGCGACGAACTCGAAGCGCTGCACGAGCTCCTCGCGCAAGCCGTCGAACGGCACGATCGCGTCGACCACCAGCT
Source organism: uncultured Sorangium sp. (assembly GCA_966250485.1). Lineage (GTDB taxonomy): Bacteria > Myxococcota_A > Polyangia > Polyangiales > Polyangiaceae > PMG-095. The sequence goes on from CBINHN010000015.1 coordinate 65,232, forward strand.
CGCTGGCGAGCTTTTTGAGATCGACGTCGCGGCGATATTCTTCGCGCAGCTCGCTCACCAGCTTGTCACGCTCGGGTCCGGCGGGCGTCGCTTGAATGCGGTTGTAATAGACCGCGTTCACCGCCGCTTGCGCGCCCATCACCGCGATGGACGCGGTGGGCAGCGCCAGGCACGCGTCCGGCTCGAAGCCGGGCCCGCACATCGCGTAAAGCCCCGCGCCGTACGCCTTGCGCACGATCACGCTGATGCGCGGCACCGTCGCCTCGCTCATGGCGGCGATCATCTTCGCCCCCGCGCGGATGATGCCCTGGCGCTCGACCTTGGTGCCGATCATGAAGCCGGGCACGTCGGCCAGGAATAGCAGCGGGATATTGAAGGCGTCGCACAGCCACATGAAGCGCGCGGCTTTGTCGGCGCTGTCGACGAACAGCACGCCGCCGAGGTGCTTCGGTTGGTTCGCCACGACGCCCACGACGCGCCCGGCGAGACGCGCGAAGCCGGTGATGAGCTCCTTCGCGAAGCGCGGCTTCAGCTCCAAGAAGCTGCCCTCATCGACCACGGCGTCGATCACGCGCTTCATGTCGAAGGCTTTGTTTTCGTCGGCGATGATCACGTCTGCCAGTCGCGCCGCGTCGGGCCGAGGCGGCCGCGCTTCGGCGCGCGGCGGCGCGCCAGCGGCGTTCTGCGGCAGGTAGCTGAGGTAGGCCTTGGCGAACGCGATGGCCGCTGCTTCGTCGGGCACCAGGAGGTCGCCGCAGCCGGACACCTCGGTGTGCATCTTGGCGCCGCCCATCTCTTCCAGCGTCACCTTCTCGCCGATCACCATCTCCGCCATGCGCGGCGAGCCGAGGTACATGCTGGCGTTACCGCTCACCATCACCACCACGTCGCAGAACGCCGGGATGTAGGCGCCGCCCGCGGCGGACGGACCGAACAACAAACACACCTGCGGCACCTTGCCGCTCAGCGTCACCTGATTGTGAAAGATGCGACCGGCGCCGCGGCGACCCGGGAACATCTCCACCTGATCGGTGATGCGCGCGCCAGCGGAGTCTACCAAGTAGAGCAGCGGGCACTCCAGGCGCAGCGCCGTCTCTTGAATGCGCAGGATCTTCTCCACGGTGCGCTGACCCCAGGAGCCCGCTTTGACGGTCGAGTCGTTCGCCATCAACGCCACGGCGCGGCCGCCGATGCGCGCCAAGCCCGTGATCACGCCATCGGCCGGCAAATCTCCGGCCTCCGCGTTGGCGAGCAGCGCGTCCTCCACGAAGCTGTCCGCGTCGACCAGCTGCGCGACGCGCTCTCGCGCGAAGAACTTACCCTGCTCCGCGTTCTTTTGATGATACTTCTGCCCGCCGCCGCGCTTCACTTCGCAGGTCAGCTCCGAGAGTTCGCGTTCGTCCATCGTCGCTTACGGTAACGGGAAGCCCGCCACCGTCAATAGTGCGCAAGGCGCGCTCAGCGCTCGGCGAGCAGCACGCCCACCAGCCGCTCGATCTGGCGCAGCCGCTGCGTCGAGAGGCCGACCATCACGTCGCGCACCACGCCGCGTCGATCGATGACGAACAGCGTGGGCAGCGCGAAGGCGCGGTATTCGCGGATGGTCGAGCCGCTCTCGTCGCTGAACACCGCGTACGACATGTTGGTCTCTTGAGCGCCGTGTGCGGCGAGCTCCACGGAGTCAGCGGTGACGCCCATCACCGTGAGTCCCTCCGCCGCGTGCTGATCGCTCCACTCACTGAGCAGCGGCGCGGTGAGCCTGCACGGCGCGCACCAGCTCGCCCAAAACTCGAGCAGCACGACGCGACCGCGCAGCGCGCCGAGGCTCGGCGGAACACTGCCCTGCACGGGCTTGAGCTCGCTCAACGACGGGGCCGGCGCGTCGACGTAACGCCGCTTCATCAGCCCTTCTTCGTTGGGTAGCGCTTCCAGCGTCGCCGAGGTCAGGCGATCGCTGCCGGCGCGCAGATAGCCAATCGCCACGCGCTCTCCCGGCTGGTGCCCGCCCACGGCAGAAATCAGCTCCGTTGGCCGGTTCACGGCTTCGCCCTGGACGCTGACGACCACGTCGTTTTTTTGCAGGCCGGCGCGCTCCGCGGGAGAGCCGGGCACCACCGCGCGAACCAAAACTCCGGGCTCGTCCGGCATGCGCGACGCGAGCTCCACCCCCAACCACGCTGGTCCACCGAGCGCGATATCCTCGTCATCGCTGGGCTCGCCGGCGGCGAGCTCCGACAGCATCACGCTGGCTCGCGCGGGCTTCTCGCTGGGCGCCGCGCTCGGGCTCGCGCTCGGCGCGGCGGCCGCTTGGGTGCGTGTATTCGGGAGTGGGCGAGAGCAGCCCGCTACGAGCATCGCGCAAAGGAGAGCCGCTGCGGAGAGACGCACGTCCTGGTGGTACCATGCGGGCCTGAGGCTCGCACACGGCTTACCGATCTTCGCGGCGTTCTGGGCCTGTACACGAACAGCCCTGGAGTCGAAGCCGCACGAGGGCGGTCTCAGCCACACGGCGCGCACTTCGTCCGACACTGCGCCTGTCGGCGCCAGCAGCAACGCGAAGCTGCAGCACGAGCTCGCCGGGCTCGTGCCCGTAAGCGCGGCTCCCTTCACCAGCGCTCACTTCAATGGCGCCTATGCTGCCGAGCTCCGCGTGAGCCCAGCGGCGCGCGACGCGTATCTCACGCTCGTGGCTGATACCGAGTTTGCGCAAGGCACGCGCTTCGTCGAGCTGCTGCGCGAGCCGCGCAGCCAGCGCAGCGCCGGCGCGCTGTCGTTGACGCGCGGCGTGCACGGCTGGCGCTTCGCCCGCACGGAGGCGGACGGCAGCGCCGCGCCAGAGGACGCCCTCGGCTTCTGCGCCCAATGCCACGCGCTCGCGCCCGCGCCGCCGGTCTTCGGACCGCCTCGTTCAAGAGCCGCAGCCCCGGACGCCGCTACCCGTAACCCCTCGGAATTGACGCCGCGCGAGCAGCGTTAGAGCTCCGACGCCAGCCAACGGCGCCGACCGAGCGCCGCTCCGGCGTACAAAAACACCAAAGCCCGGTCTGGCGCCGGGCTCTGGAAGCAACCGTATGATAAGAAAAGGGGTAAGCGCTAAGGCTAAGGAAGAATCCGGACTTTCAGATCCAAGCAAGACCGCGCTGTCACGCGGGATAAGCAAAAGGCGAAAGCCAAGAAAGGCGTCGAGGATTGCGGCCTCGACGCCTTTCCTTTTAGCACGGTGCGTGCCAACAAAAGCCGAAACGGAATTTCGCTGAAATGATTCGGTTTTTTTCAGAACGAGCGCGGCGCACCTAGTCCTACCCCGGACTTGCCATGGCCGGGCTGTCGTGAGTCACCGTCCACCCTGCAAAGTTTTCAGGCCTGGTTCGGACTAGCGGGCGCCGGGTGCCCGCTCGCCGGCCCCCCGTAGCGCTCCCATCAGCTCCACTGGCAGCGGAAACACCACGGTGGTCGAGTTCTCGGTCCCGATTTCGACCAGCGTCTGGAGATAGCGGAGCTGCATCGCCGTCGGCGTACGGGCCAGCACCTCAGCCGCCTCCTGGAGCTTCTGGGCTGACTGCAGCTCGCCTTCGGCGGCGATGATCTTGGCGCGTCGCTCGCGCTCCGCCTCGGCTTGGCGTGCCATCGCGCGGCGCATGACCTCGGGCAGCTCGATGTCCTTGATCTCCACGGCGCTCACCTTGATGCCCCAAGCGTCCGTCGCCTCATCGATGATCCGCTGCAGAGAGACGCCGATCTTCTCTCGCTCGGCGAGGATCTCGTCGAGCTCGTGTTGGCCAAGGATGTTGCGCAGCGTAGTCTGCGCATAGAGCGACGTCGCGGTGTAGTGGTTCGCGATCTTCAACACGGCGTCCACCGCGTTCATGACGCTGAAGTAGATGACCGCGTTGACCTTGATGGTGACGTTGTCCTTGGTGATCACCTCTTGCGGCGGGACGTCGTGCGTCACCGTGCGCAGATCGACCTTCACCATGCGATCGATGAACGGCAGCAGCAGCCGCAGCCCGGGGCCCTTCAGGTTCTCCGGCGCTACGCGCCCGAGCCGAAAGAGCACGCCGCGCTCGTACTCGTTCACGATTCGCACCGATTTGGCGATCACGAACAGCGCGAGGATTGCGATGAAACCGAATGAGCCGAGCAGTGTTTCCATTTTCTCTCCTGTTCGAGCAAGCGAACCTAAGCGGTAGGATCAGCCTTCGGGTGCGCCGCGCTTGGCCGCACCAAGAGCCGCGTCGGGCGGACGAGCACGGCGGTGACCTCGATCGGCGCGCCGCTCGCGATTTCCGGCTCTTCCGTCTCGGCCTGCCAGCGCGCGCCGTCGACGAATACGGTGCCGCGCCGCTCGGCCGTGCGCTGCCCGAAGCTCGAGCGCGCCTCGCCCGTCTTACCCACCAGCGCTTCCAAGCCGATCACGTTGGGAGCGCGCAGCGCCTTGCGCGTGGCGCCGAGCAGCAACGAGAAGCTGAGCGCCAGCGCGAGCAGCACCGGCGCGAACACGGCCAAGTTCACGCGCAACATGCCGCCGAAATAGCTGTGAGCGTCGACCAGCAGCACCGCGCCGATGAGCAACGCGACGATGCCCGTACCGGCGAGCAAACCATGCGCGGGCACGATGGCCTCTAGCCCGATGCCCACCACGCCCACCACGAGCAGCGCCAGCGCGGTGGTCTCCAGCGCCAGCACCGAGCTGCCCAAGAGCCCCAAGATCACCAGCACGGCGCCCACGACGCCGCCGGCGCCGACGCCCGGTGAGCCGAACTCGTACAAGATGCCGAGCATGCCGATGGAGATCAGCAGTGACGCGAGCGTGGGGTTGGCGAGCTGATCGAGCAGCCGCTCCACCACGCTCGGCGCGACCACGACGCGCTCCAGGCCGCGCGTCGACAATTTGCGCGCGTGCCGCGCCGTTTTGCCGTCCAGCGCGCGGAGCAGCTCGGCGCGATCGCTGGCCAACACCTCCACGAGCTTCTTCTCGAGCGCGGCCTGCGCCGTGTAGCTCGTCGACTCACGCACCATCGCCTCCGCCAAATCCGCTGGGCGTCCGCGACGCTCGGCGAGCGAGCGCACCTGCGCGGCCAGCGTGCTCGTAGCCTTTTTGTCCATCACGCTGTCGAGCGGCTTGCCATCCGCCACGGGGTGCGCCGCGCCCACGCGTGTCTCGGGCGCCATCGCCGCGATGTCGCCGGCGAGCAGCACGAACGCGCCCGCCGAGGTGGCCTGCGCGGAGCGCGGCTCCACGAAGCTCACCACCGGCACGCGCGAGTTGCTCAGCGCGCGCACGATCTCTTGCATGGAAACCACGAGACCGCCCGGCGTATCGATGGTGACGAGCAAGAGCTCCGCGCGAGCCTGCTCCGCGCGCTTTACCGCGCGCTCGACGACGCGCGCCTTCACCGGGTTGATCACGCCATCCACGCGCACCTCCACGTAGACGCGAGCGGGGCGCGCGCGCACCACGAGGGCGAACAGCGTGACGAGCAACAGCGCGAACCACGCGGCGCGCGGTGAGCGCGCGCGAACGCGATGAGTGCCCCGACTTCGGCTCATGGTAGAGGCCGAAGCTAGCACGGGGCGCGCGTGGACGGGTCAGGAGGCCGGCACCCCGCCCCGCTCACGGCGTGTCATAACCGGAACATGCCGCCCGTGATCCGCGAAGCAAGGTCGCCCGACCTGGGCGCCGTGATGGAGCTCTTGCGCGAGCTCGACGAAGCTCACATCGATCTCGAGCCCTCGCTGCTACAACCCTTTTCGGAGCCGCCGCGCCCCTCGGATTGGCTGCTCACGCGCTTCTCCGAGCCGAACGAGGCTTGTTTCGTCGCGGAGCTCGAGGGCGAGGTCGTCGGCTTCGTGTGGTCGAAGTGGCAAAACGCGCCCAACATCCCGGCCTTCGTGCAAGAGCCGACGCAGATCGTGGGCGACCTCGTGGTGCGCAGCACGCTGCGCGGGCAGGGCATCGGCCGCGCGCTGTTGGAGCGCGCGCTAGAGTGGGGACGCTCGCACGGCATCAAGCGCGTGCAGCTCACCGTGTTCGAGCGCAACCGCAGCGCCCGCGAATTTTACGACAAGCTCGGCTTCCGGCCGCTCAGCGTGGTGCTCGTCAAAGCGCTGTAGGCCTTCGCTCATGAACAGCGAACGCATCGCGGGCCTGCGAAAGCCCCTCTCACGGCTGGTGCAAGGCACGCTGTTCCTCGAGCACGCGAAGCGTGACGCTTGCTTCGCGTTGTTCGACGCCGCGTTCGCCGCCGGCTGCACGGCGTTCGACACTGCCGCAGTGTATGGCGCTGGCGACGCCGAGCGCGTGCTGGGCGCCTGGCTCGACGCGCGCGGGCTCGCGTCACAGGTCGTCGTCATCGACAAGGGCTGCCACCCTCGAGACTGGCAGCCGCGGATGACGCCGGCCGCGCTGCATAGCGATCTCGACGCCTCGCGCGCGCGGCTGGCGCTGGAGCGCATCGATTTGTATTTGCTGCACCGCGATGATCCCAGCGTGCCTCCAGACGAAATCGTCGACGCGCTCAACGACGCGGTGAGGGAGGGCAAAATCAGCGCGTTCGGCGCCTCCAATTGGACGCACCAGCGCCTCGCGCGCGCCAACGACTACGCGCGCCGCAACGGGCTGCTGCCGTTCGCCGTCAGCAGCCCGGGGCTCAGCTTGGCGGAGCCGCTCGCGTCATGGCCGGGCTGCGTGAGCCTGCATCGCCTGCGCGACGCAGAGGCGCTGCGCTGGTACGCCGAGCAGCGCATGCCGCTCTTGGCCTGGTCACCGCTGGCCAGCGGCTTCTTGAGCGGCCGCTTCCAGCGCGGCGCTGACGCGCTGCCGAGCCTGGGCGCGGATCGCGCGGCCCTCGAGTTTTACGCCAGCGACGCGAACTTCGAGCGTCTCGAGCGCTTACAGCGGCTCGCGAGCGAACGCGGCGTGAGCGTGGCGACCGCGGCGGTGGCCTACGTGCTCAACGCGGCGGCGGGCGTGCACGCCGTGGTCGGCTGCCGCAACGAGGCTGAGCTCGCGGAGTGCCGCGCCGCGCTCGCGCTCGCGCTCGCGTCGCGCGAGCTGGATTGGCTCGACTCCGGAGTCGGCCAGCCCTGAAATAGAGCGCCGGCGCTCGCGCGTCAGTGCGCGCTCGAGCCGCGCAGCGCGGGCGCGCTCATCTCCAGCCAGCGCCGCGCGCTGCCGATGAGCACGAAGACGATGCCGAGCAGCAGCGCGCTCGTCACGATCAGGTTCACGAAGCCCGTGAAGCGCGTCGCCGCCACCTGAGTCATTGGATAATAGATGCGCCCGAGGCTCTCCACGCCCGCCGTGATGGTGGTCGTGGCCACGAACACCAGCGGCCCCAGCGTGATGAAGGCGTAGCGCTTGTGCGGCGCTTCTCGCAAAATGATGGTCGTCCCCACGCACAGCGCCGCGCACGCCAGCAGCTGATTGGCGATGCCGAACATGGGCCAGATCGTCGAGATGCTGCCGGTGAGGATGAAGTAGGTCCAGCCGGCCACGATACAGAACGTAGCGGCGAAACCCCCGACCTTGCTCGTCGACTGGCCCAGGTCAGCGCGGACGCGGCCCATGAACTCCTGCATCAAGAAGCGCCCGATGCGCGTCCCGGTGTCGATCGTGGTGAGGATGAACAGCGCCTCGAACATGATCGCGAAGTGATACCAATAGGCGAGCAGCGTGTTCATGCCGGGCAGCCCGCTGAACACGCGCGCCATGCCGACCGCGAGCGAGACGCCGCCGCCCGTGCGCGCTGCCACCACCTCACCGGTGCCGCGCGCCAGCGTCGGCAACTCCTTCACGCGGATGCCGAGCCGCGCAAAATCCGCGTCACCGAGCGTGGTGGCGTGCTGCGCGGCGGCGTCCACCCCATAGCCGAGCGCGGCGAGCACCGGGTTCGACAACGCGAGCAGCTTGGACGCCGGGAGCTTTTTGTCGGCCAGCTCGCTGAGCGCGTGGCCCGCCGGGAGACCCAGAATCGTGCGGTCGTGCGCCGTTAGGCTCGTCTCCGCGCGCGCCAGCTCCTCGCGCGAGCGCGCCAGGCCGCTGCCGCTCGGCGCCGCAGCGACGACGGCGATTTGCGGATCGCTGTTGATCGCGACGTAGTCTTCCGGCGGCATCACGCAGGCGGCGATCAGCGCTACTACACCGACCAAGCCCTCCATCAACATGCCGCCGTAACCGATGGCGCGGCAGTCCGTCTCACGGTCCACCATCTTGGGGGTGGTGCCGCTGGCGACCAGCGCGTGAAAGCCGCTGATCGCGCCGCACGCGACGGTGATGAACACGAAGGGGAACAGCGGGCCCTTGATCACCGGGCCGCCGCCGTGAATGTACTCGCTGAGCGCCGGCATCTGAATCGGCGGATTGACGAGCACCACTCCGCCGACCAAGAGCAAAATCGTACCGATCTTCAGGTAGCTCGAGAGATAGTCGCGCGGGCAGAGCAGCAACCACACCGGCAGCACGCTGGCCAGAAATCCGTAGCCGGCGATGCCCAGGGTCAGCGCTGTCTTCGAGTAGCGAAACCACTCCGCGTAGTGCGAATCGGCGATGGCTTTGCCGCCCACGAGCGCCAACGCCAAGAGCAGCACGCCGGCGATGCTCGCCTCGCGGATACCGCGCGTGGAGCCCTTGCGCACCCCGTAGATGTGCACGCCCATCAGCAGCGCGAGCGGGATCGACGCCAGCACCGTGAACACGCCCCAGGCGCTCTCGGCGAGCGCGCCCACCACGACGTTGCCCAAGCCCGCGAGCGCGATCACGACGATGAACAAAATCGCGACCGCCGTGATGCCGCCGAGCACTGGACCCAGCTCGTCCCGCGCGAGCTCCGCCAGCGAGCGGCCGTTGCGGCGCGTGCTCGCGACCAAGATCACGAAGTCGTGAACGGCGCCGCCGAGCACCACCCCGAACACAATCCAGATGAAGCCCGGCAAAAACCCGAACTGCGCGGCGAGCACTGGCCCGATCAGCGGACCAGCGCCGGTGATGGCCGCGAAATGATGACCGAACAGCACCCAGCGGTTGGTAGGGTGGAAATTGTGCCCGTCGTTGAGGCGATGAGCCGGCGTGACTCGCGCTGGATCGAGCAGCAAAACCTTGGTGGCGATGAAGGCCGAGTAATAACGGTACGCGATGGCCAGCACGGCCAGCGCGCCGAGCATCAACCAGGCGGCGTGCATGGGCGCAATGACTAGCGTGGGCGCGCCGCGAATCCCAGCCCCGAGAACAAACCGCTCGAAACCGTGTGCCGGAACCAACTGCCAAGGGTTTCCGCGCGCTCCGCCGCGCTCGCGCCCTCGAGCAGCGGCTCGACCGCCTCCAGCGCCGCCGCGAGTGGAGCGCCGTTGACCAGCGACTCCACGAGCGCCGCGAAGCCGGGCGAGAGCTCCATGCGCCACACGCTGCGGCCGGTGCGGTAGACGGCGACCTGCGTCGCGCGACGCTCTGGGATGGCGGGCGCGCCGCCGTTCTTGACGGCTTGGAAATATGCGTTCGCCGGATATTCGAGGCTCAGCACGCGCAGCGAAGGGTTCGGCTGGAGCCGCGCCTCGGACCACCGCTCGGCGGGCACAGCCGCGAGCGCCTCGGCGTCGATGCCCTGCGCGGTGGGCGCGTGAATCGCCTCCACGATGGCCCACTCCAGCGCGGCCAGATCGGCGCTGAACGCGGCATGCGAAAACGACGCCGTCCGGCAGAACTGCGCGAAGTGCGCGCCGAAGCCGTTCAGGCTCGGGCTGCGCGACGGATGCCGCGCGATGTAGGCGCGACAGCGAGCTTCGAACTCTGCATCACCCAGCGCGTGCTTCAGCACGGGATAGTCGTCCGCGAGGCACTCCACGAGCCGCGCGTGATACGCCTGCCGATAGATCTCGAGGCGCTCGGCCGAGCTCAGCGTCGGGCCGCCGCTCACGAGCTCAGCGGCCGCCGCGCCGTCCAGAGCGGCGGGCTCCGCCTCCGGCGTCGTGATGAACGCCAAGAACCACTGCTGCTGGCGTCGCAGCGTGCGCTCACCGAGCGAAGCGAGCGCTGGCGCAGCGCTGGCGCCGAGCGCTGTAGGGCGGCGCAGCGCGGGCGTGGCGCTCGCGCGTTCGCGAGGCGCGATGACGTCGGCGGTGGCTTCCCGCTTCATGATGAGCCAGCCATGAACGCGCGCGCGCGCAGCGCCTCCGCGTGCGTGGCCGCGAAGCTCGGGATCTCTGCGTCCCACTCGAGCAGCACGGACGCGGAGGGCGCTCGCGCGTGGGCGTACGCCAAGAGCTGCCACACGGGGTCGCTCACCGGGCCGATGTGAGAATCAATGATGTGCGTACCGTAGTCGCTGTGGCCGGCGACGTGCATCTGCACGACGCGGTCGTACGGCAGCGCAGCCAGATAGCTCATCGGCTCGAAGCCGTGGTTCTTGCTCGACACGTACACGTTGTTGACGTCGAGCAGCAGCGCCGCGTCCGCTGCCTCTACCAGGCGCCCCAGAAACTCCCACTCTGGCATGCTGTTGGCGCTGAACTCCGCGTAGCTCGAGGGGTTCTCGAGCAGCAGCGGCGCGCCCATGAAATCCTGGACCTCGCGCGTGCGCGCGATGACGTGCGCCAGCGCTTCCTCCGTGTACGGCAGCGGCAGCAGATCGTGCGAGTTCTTGCCCGCGAGCCCCGTCCAACACAGGTGATCCGAGACCCAGACGGCCTTTACGCGATCTCGCAGGCGCCGCAGCTCCTGCAGATACGCGCGGTCCAGCGCGTCGCTCGAGCCGATCGACAGTGACACGCCATGCATCACGATGGGGTAGCGCTCCGCGATGGCGTCCAAATAATCCAGCGGACGGCCGCGCGTGTGCATGTAGTTGTCGCTGATGATCTCGAACCAATCAACCGCCGGCTCGCTCTCCAGGATGTGCGCGTAGTGCGCGGTGCGCAGGCCGATGCCGACACCGAGGCTGGGCAGAGCGAAGCGATTGTTCATGTGACGAGCAGCGACGAACGGCCCCGCCGGCGGGAGCACCGCCGGCGGAGCCCGCTCGCGCTCACATCTTGCAGCCGCCCTGGCCCTTGCACGCGTTCTGGCCCTTGCAGGCGTGCTGATCCGTCTTACAGCCGCCCTGACCCTTGCACGCGTTTTGACCTTTGCAGGCGTGATGTTCGCCGGCGGCCTCCTCGGTCGCCGCGGGAGCGGTGGTGCTCGCGGCGTCGCCCTCTGCGGGAGCGTCGGACGAATCCGCAGCCGGCTGCGCGCTGGCGTCCGCCGGCCCCGCAGCCTCGGGAGACTGTGCCGGCGGAGTGCTCTCACCTCCGCACGCGACGCCCGCGATGATGCCCGAAACTGCTGCGACCAAGAGTGAGTTCGTCAACTTCATAGCCATGACCCTTTTTTTCCTTGTACGCGCCCGCCGCGTGGACGTTACACGTAGCTCGCTGGTTTTTCGCTCACGAGCGCTTTTCAGCAGCGAAGCTGCGCGAGGCTCGCAAACTCCGCGCGCTCCGTCAACCCACGCCATTTCACGGCTCCGCGTGCCGCTACTCGCGCGAGTGCCGCGAATTCTCTCCTAGTAGTGCCAGGGAAACTTGGAGTACTCGGGCGAGCGCTTCTCTAGGAAGGCGTCGCGGCCCTCCTGCGCTTCTTCCGTTGCGTACGCCAAGCGCGTCGCTTCGCCGGCGAACAGCTGCTGGCCGACGAGACCCTCGTCGGGCAAATTGAAACCATATTTCAGCATGCGAATGGCCGTCGGGCTCTTACCCATGATGCGGCGGCACCACTCGAGCGCTGTCGTCTCGAGCTCGTTATGCGGCACCACGGCGTTCACCATCCCCATCTCGAAGGCCTGCTGCGCGCTGTAGTTGTCACCCAAAAAGAAGATCTCGCGCGCTCGCTTCTGCCCGACTTGCCGCGCCAGGAGCGCTGAGCCGTAGCCGCTGTCGAAGCTCGCGACGTCGGGATCGGTCTGCTTGAAGATGGCGTGCTCGCGACTGGCGATCGTCAGATCACACACCACGTGCAGACTATGGCCGCCGCCCACGGCCCAGCCGGGTACGGCGGCGATCACCACCTTGGGCATGAAGCGAATCAGGCGCTGCACCTCCAAGATGTGCAAGCGGCCGAGCCGCGCCACGTCGGCGCCACCCTGCGCGCCTTCGTATTTGTAGCCGTCTTTGCCGCGAATCCGCTGATCGCCGCCCGAACAAAAGGCCCAGCCGCCATCCTTCGGCGAGGGTCCGTTACCCGTCAAGATCACGGCCCCGACGTCGCTCGTGACGCGAGCGTGCTCGAGCGCCGTATAGAGCTCGTCCACCGTGCGCGGACGGAACGCATTTCTGACCTCCGGACGATTGAACGCGATGCGAACGGCGCCGAGCTCGCGCGCGCGATGATAGGTAATGTCCTGGAACTCGAAGCCCTCGACCGCCCGCCAAGCGCTGGCTTGAAATATCTGCGACACGACAGTGCTGTCAGCCATTTCGTCTCTTCCTGCTGTTCAGTCTCCGCCTCGGGCAGCGTGACGCGCTCAGGGCGTGACGACTTCGAGCGTGCCGTCGACTTCGACGAGCAGCTCCTCGCTGTCCGGAATCGACCAGAACTGCTCCACTGACTCTCTGAGCACGACCGGCTCGCTCGCGCCGGCTTCGACGCGCTCGAGGCGTCCGTCATTGAGCACCACCAGCGCGTCCCCGCGCCCGTCGTAGCTGAACTTACTGGCGGAGGCGACGCCCGTCGCCACGACCTCGGCCGAGAGCTCGGCCAGCGAGACACGATACAGCGAGTCGCCCAAGCGATACCCGAGCTCGTTCTTCGACGACGAGAACGCCAGATCGAGCTTCGTATCGTCGTTGCTCTCTTCGACGAGCAAGGTGGATTCGCCGCCCTCGGCGGGGACCGCGAAGAGCTGACCATCACTCAGATAGATCAATGTCGAGAGGTCCGGGCTCAGCGTGTGCGCCACGGCGTTGGCCTCCGCGAGCACCAACGGCTCGTCCGTTCCCTCGCGCAGGCGCCGCGTCGGATCTCCGTTCTGAATGTAATAGACGTACTTCTTTCCAGGAGCGTCCTCGCGATCGAAGATGTGGTCAGTGCCTTCGAGCAAGCCTTCGCCCGAGGGCACGAGCAGCACGGTCTTGCCCGTTTCGAGCTCGACGCGGACCAGCTCGTCATCGTGCAGCGCGAAATCGTGAGTGTCGCCGAGGCCGATGGGCGCCAAGACGTAATCGGCCGGACCGAAGGGCATGGCGATGACCTCGATGCTCTTGTCCGTGCGGATCTTCTGGTACGTCTCGCTGCCGTCTTCGTTCGTAAGCTTGCTGATCAGCGTGCGGCCGGAGTCGGAGAGATAGGACAGATCACCGCTCAGGTTCGGGTCTTCCAGCAAGGTGAGCGCCGAGCCGTAGTTGTCGTCCGCCTTGTAGACGAGCACGCGGCGCATATCGCTGTCCGTGTCCGTCTCGAGCACCATCAGGCGAGGCGCGAAGATCTTGTCCACGCGCTCGAGGAAGGCGCGATGTTCGTCCACGTGCGCCGCTTCAGAGCCGATGCGCGCGCTCTCCTCGGAAGCGTCGGCCAGGCGCGCGAACAGCGCGTCCCCCGAGCCGAACAACACTGTCTTGCCGTCGAGCAGCCACTCGAGCTCGGTGTCGACCGTGGCAGGGCCGAGCACGGTGTCCTCGTCCTCACCCAGGGCGCGCACCACCACGCTCGGCTCGTCGTGCGCGCACGACACGAACGCTACACTCTTGCCGTCGGGTGACACCGCGACGGCCTTGCTCGCGTCCACCTCCTCACACAATTTCGCGCTCGTGTCATTGCTGCCGCCGGCTTCGCCGCCGCTCCCCGAGGCTCCACCGCTGCTGCTCATCCCAGCGCTGCCGCCGGAGCCGCCGATACGCGCTACGTCGTCATCGTCACCGCACGCGCTGAGGAACAAGCAGGCCAACAGAGTGAAAAGAGACGTTCGGCTGAGTGTCATGGTCGAAGCTCCGAGCTCTGAAGCAGCGCTCACACCCGTCGCTCTCCCACAGGCGGCGCTGTTCGATGAGCGGCAATAACACGAGAGCCGGCCAGCGAAAAGAGCCCGCTCGCGCTGCAATCGGCTGAAATGGCCAGGGGATCCCTTTTGGCGAAATTGGTTCTACGCTCAGAGGGTGCGCGTTTGGAAGACCACAGCCGACCGACCCAAGCAGCCACGCAGCGAGCGGCGTGTCGCCGTCGTGCGCGTGCTCGGACGACCCGGGCCAGGCTCCGCTCGGCAAGTGCACGTGTTCGATCGCGAAGAGGTGCAGGTCGGGCGCGCCGCGGGCGAAAAGGAGCTCTGGTTTCCGGATGATGAGCGGGTCTCGCGGCGACACGCGGTCCTACGCTTCGACGCCAAGGCGCGCAGCGCGACGATCGAGGATCTCAGCCGCAGCGGGACGTTCGTGCAAGGCCGCAAGGTCGCGCAAGCGCCGCTGAACGAGGGCGATATCGTCCGCGTGGGCGACAGCTTCTTCCTATTCCGCTTCGAGTCGGAGGCGGAGCTCGCGGACGACGCCAGCCAGAAGCTGCCGGCGCTGGTCGGGCCCTCGGCGGCGCTGTCGGCGCTGCGCCGCACGATTTTGTTGGTCGGCGGCTCCGAAGCGACGGTGGTGATCTTGGGCGAGTCCGGCACGGGCAAGGAGCTCGTCGCGCGCGCGCTGCACGAGCAGAGCAGGCGCAGAGGGCCGTTCGTGGCGGTAAACTGCGCGGCGATTCCCGAGGCGTTGCTGGAGAGTCAGTTCTTCGGGCACGTCGCGGGCGCGTTCACCGGCGCCAAATCCGACGCGCGCGGCTGGTTCCGCGCGGCCGAGGGCGGCACGCTGTTCTTGGACGAGATCGGCGAGCTCCCGCTGCTGCTGCAGCCCAAGCTGCTGCGCGCCGTGGAGGAGCGCGCGGTCACGCCCGTGGGCGCCACTCAGCCGCTGCGCACGGATGTTCGCATCGTCGCCGCTACCAATCGTGATCTCGGCGATCGCGAGCGCTTCCGCGGCGATCTGTTCGCCCGCATCTCGGAGTTTGCGCTCGAGGTTCCGCCGCTGCGCGCGCGCCGCGAAGACATCCTGCCCATCTTGTTTCGGCTGCTCGACGAGCGCGTGCCCGAGCTCGACCCCGAGCTGGTCGAAGCGCTGCTGCTCTATGACTACCCGCACAACGCGCGCGACGTGCGCCGCGTGGCGACGCAGCTCAGCGTGCGCGGCGCGGGACAGGAGCGCTGGGAGCTCTCGCTGCTCGATCGCGCGCTGACCAGCGCGCCGCCGCTCGCTCCGCTAAAGCAAGAGTCACAACCCCCGACTGTTACGGAGTCCGAAGAGCCCGAGGGTCGAGCGCCGACGCGCGACGAGCTGGTCGAGCTGCTGCGCGTGCATCGCGGCGTCGTGGCGGACATCGCGCGTGAGACGGGGCGCTCTCGCAAGCAGGTCTATCGCTGGCTGACCCAGCACGGCCTCGCGCTCGACGACTACCGCTCGGACTGAAGCCGCTCGGACAACGCCAGCAAGCGCCGGTGCTCCGGCACGGCCTCCAGAAACGCCGCGCGCAGCTCACTGGCTCCGATTTGCGCGGCGCGCCCCAAGAGCTCGGCCGCCACTCGCGCGGCGCGCTCCTGCGCGCTGTGCTTTTCGCCGAGCGCGAGCTCGGTCTCCGCCAGCACCAAGTCGAGCAGCGCCGAGCGCTCCTCCATGGTCGTCGTGTGACGCTCGCGCTCGGCTTCGCGCGCCGAGTCGAGCGCGGCTTGCAGCGCGCCGCGCTCGAGCTCCACGAAGGCGAGCGTGGCCAGCGCGGCAGCGCGCGAGGAGGGCAGCCCCTCTGCGGCCGCCACCGCGCGGCGCGCCTCGGCCTCGGCTTCGGCGAACAGCCCCGCGCTGAGCAACGCTTCGGCCATGGCGCAGGCCGCCGACGCCAGCAGGCGGCGATCACCCTGTCGCTCCATTTCCGCGCGCGCCTCGCCGAGCGTAGCGACCGCTTCATCCACCCGCCCCAGGCGCGTCAGCGCGATCCCGCGGTTCAGCTGCGCGAGGCCGAGCGAGTAGCGCGCGCCGGAGCGCTCGGCAGCGACCAGCGCCGCGTCGATGGCGCGCAGCGCGAGCTCGGCGGCGCCCATCTCCAGATACACGGCGGCGACGTTGGTGCGCGCGCCGCTCGCTGGTCGCAGCGCGCCGCCCGCCTCGAAGGCGTCGGCGGCCTCGACGAACGCCTTGGCCGCGAGCTCCAGATCGCGCTCAGCGACCGCGCACGCCGCGCGCGCGTGCGCCAAGTGCGCGCTCGTCATGTTGTCCACCGCGCCGTGCTCGCGCGCGAGCTGCTCGGCTTCGTTCAACAGCTGGCGCGCGCGAGCGGCGTCACCGAGGAGGACCAGCGCGGAGGCGACGCGCGCCAAGGCCGCGACGCGAGCGTCCGCGCTGCTCAGCGCCACCCCGCTCGCAGAGAGCAGCGTGGAGACCAGCGCGTCCACCGGCTCGGGCTGGCCGAGCAACACCGCTGCTTCCACCGCCGCGGCCAGCGCCGTGTACGCCTGCGGGCTCTGCGGCGGCAGCAGCTCCAGCGCTTGTCGCGCCGCCGCCAGCGCCTGATCCGGGGTGCCCATCCAGGTGTAGGCGTCGCTCTCGAGTAAGCGCACGCGGCCCAGCGCCGCGCCGCTCGCGCCGCACTGCTCGGCGCGCTCGGCGAGCTGCACCACCGAGCCCAGATCATTGCTGCGCAGGGCTTGCTCCAAGGCGCGCACGTAAGCCGCCACGGCGCGCTCGCCGTCTCGCGCGCGCTCCCAGTGCGACGCCAGCACCACCGCCGCGTCTTCGCCGTGCGCCTCGAGCCAGCTCGCCGCGCGGCGGTGCGCAGCTTGGCGATCCGCGTCGACGAAGGTCGCGTAGCTCGCGTCGCGCAAGAGCGCGTGCCGGAACGCGTACTCGCGCTGCGCGAGGAAGCGGCTGAGCGGGTTTTCGACCAAAATCTCGCGCGCTGTCAGCGTGGCGAGCCAGCCGCGCACGTCGGCGATGGCGCTCTCTTTGCCGAGCACGGACGCGACGCCATCAGCCCAGCAGGCTTCACCGAAGACGCTGGCGGCGCGCAGCACGAGCCGCGCGTCACCCTCCAAATCGGCGAGCCGACTTTCCATCACGCCGAGCACCGTGTCCGGCAAGCCGCTCAGCCCGCCGCTCGCGCCGGCGCGCACCAGCTCCTCGAGGAAGAACGCGTTGCCCTCGGCGCGCTCGACGATGGCCGCGACGAGCGCCGCGGACGCGCCTTCGCCCAGCACGGCGCGGATCAGCTCTTCGCTGGCGCGCTTGGAGAGCCGACCGAGCTTCAGCTCGGCGACGTCACGCGTGTCGAACAGCCGCGGGTACGCCTCGCGCACCTCTGGGCGGCCGAGCGCGAGCACGAACAACGGGCGCTCCGCGCCGGCGCCCAGCGCGGCGTCGATCAGTTGCACGCTGGGCGCGTCGGCCCAGTGCAGATCGTCGAGCGCGATCAACAAACCGTGGCGACCGGCGGCGCGCTCCACCCAGCGCACGAAGGCTTCCCGCACGCGCAGCCCGAGCATCGGCGGATCGCGACGCGCGGCGCGCAGCTCGGGCTCTCCGTCGTCGGGCAAATCGAGCCCCAGCAGCTCGCCCAAGAACGCGCGCAGCCCGGGCGGCGCCGGACCGTCGCGCTCGACGAGCGCCGTCAGCTTGGCGCTGCGATCCTCCAGCTTGTCGTCCGCGCGGATGCCGGCGCTCCTGCGCAGCGCGTTGCGCAGCAGACTGTACGGTTGCCCGGCGAGCGCGGGATCACCGCGCGCCACCAGCACGCGCAGCGCTCCCTCGAAGCGGGACTCCGCCTCCAGCAACAGCTCCGAGAGCAAGCGCGATTTGCCGATGCCGGGCAGCCCGCTCACCAGCATCGCGCGCGCGTACGACTCGTCGACGCAGGCCTCCAGCGTGGACAGCAACAACGAAAACTCGCGCTGGCGCCCGACGAACGGCGTGGCGCGGCCCAGCAAGCGGCGCGGCGCGTGCTCTTCGAGCTTCTCCGTCGCAAGCTCGATGCCGCTGCCCTCGCGCTTCACGTGAAAGCGCGCCTCGAGCAGCGCGGCGCTGCCCTCGTCGAGCACGACGCTGCCCGCGCCCGCCTCAGCGCACAGCTCGAGCGCGCTCTCCGCCACCTCGGCGACGGACAAACCGGAGGCGACGACCATGCGCCCGCTGACGATGGCCACGGGACGCGAGGCCAGCGTCTCACTCAACATCTTGGACAAGCGCGCCGCGCGCAAGGCCTGCTCGACGGAGGATTCGCCTTCGAGCTCGGGCACCGCGATGATCGACTCATCAGCCAGCACCTCGAGCCGCATGCCCGCGCTCTGCGCGAGGCGCTCGAGCTCGGCGCGCTGCAGCGCAGGCGCGCTCGGCAGCTCCAACGTCCGCGACGGGCTCGGGCAGACCACGATGGGCACCAGCCGCCGCTCTTGCGTTCCGACCAGCGGCGGCCGCTCTTGCCCAACTTCTGCGCTGCTCGCCGCTGCGCGCACCGCCGTGAACGCCGCCAGCACGACCTCCGCGGACGCAGGACGCGCGTCGGGGTGCTTCTCCAGCAACGCCAAGATCAGCTCCTCGAGCTCGGCGGGCAGGCTGGGACGAAGCTCGCGAATGCGCGGGCTCGGATCGATGGCGATCTTCGCGAACAGCGCCAACAGCGAGTCGGCGTAGAAAGCCGGGCGACCGCTGAGGCACTCGAACAGCACGCAGCCGAGCGAGAACAAATCCGCGCGGCCGTCGATGTTGGCGCCGCGCAGCTGCTCCGGCGAGAGGTAGCCCGGAGTGCCGACGATCGTGCCGGTGCTGGTCAGCTTGGTGCCCGTGTGCCGGGCGTCAGCCAGATGCGCCACGCCAAAGTCGCCGAGCTTGGCAAGCTCGAGCTTGCCCTGCGGCAGCAAGATGTTCGAAGGCTTGAGATCACGGTGAACGACGCCGGCCGAGTGCACCGCCTGCAGCGCCTCCGTCACGCGCTGCCCGACCTCCAGCGCCTCGTCGAGCGAGAGCGCGCCCTGCTCCAGGCGCCGCTCGAGGTCGCTGCCGTCGACCCACTCCATGGCCAAGAACAGCTCGCCCTCGGGCGAGACTCCGTGTCCAATATAACGGACAATCGCAGGGTGCGTCAGCCGCGCCAGGATCTGCGCTTCACGCAGGAAGCGGCGCGCGTTGGTGGGAACCGTGAGCAGCTTGACCGCGCAGGGACTGCCGTTCCATTTGTCGACGGCGCGGTACACGATGCCCATGCCACCGCGACCGAGCTCCTGCTCCAGGAGAAAACGCTGCGCGAGAGTGTTACCGAGCAGAGCGGAAACATAAGCGCGACCCCCCGGCCGGCGCAACCGCGCTAACGGCGGCCGCCGAAGTCCGGCAGGTGGTAGCGCGCGGCGTCAGCGCCCGCGCGCGGCGGCGTCTCACGCGCGCGAAACGGCTGAACGCTGCTCTCGTGCACGCGCGGCCGCGCCGGGGCCGCGCTGCTTGCCGCGGGCGGCGCGGCGGTAGCGAACGTCACGAGCGGGGCGCTCGCCGCCGGAACGGCGCTCCGCTCGGCCTGCGCCGAGGGCGCGGCGGCCTCCGCAGCGTACGGCAGCGTGCGCGCCGCGACAGGGGCCACGGCGCTCGCTTCGTCGAGCGTCACGCCCGGCTCCGGCTCGAGCGCCGCGGGCTGGCGCGCGAGGCGCACGCCGACGATCGCCGCGCCGAGCAGCGTCAGCGCGACCACCGCCACGAGAAAGCGCCGTGCGCCGCCGTGCGTTTCACCGCGCTGCGCGGCTTGCCACGTCGAGCCCGTCTCCTTCGGCGCCGCCTCGAGCGGCGCTGAGCCGTCGCGCCCGCGCGAAGCAGCGCTCGCTGCTTGCGCGTCGTCGTCACCCGCGAGCGCTGGCCTCGGGCGCGGCGCGCTGCGCGCGAGCGCAGCGTCGCCGGTCGACGTGAGCGTGGAGGCGAAGCGCGTGAGCTCCTCGGCGAGCTCGCTCACGCTCTGAAAGCGCGCGCTCGGCTCGCGCTCGAGGCAGCGCATCACGATGGCCTCGAGCTCGAGCGGGAGCTCGGGACGAAATTGGCGCGGACGCGCCGGAGCGTCGCGCAGCAGCATCGAGTAGAGCTCGGCGATCGAAGCCGTGGCGTACGGCGTATGGGTGGTCAAGAGCTCGAACAGCACCACGCCCAGCGCCCAGATGTCAGCGCGTGCGTCGAGGCTCCCCGTCGCGACCAGCTGCTCCGGCGGCATATACAGCGGTGAGCCGATGACCATGCCCGTGCGCGTGAGCCCACCGACGACCTCCGCGCCGCACTCACGGATCGCCTTCGACACGCCGAAATCGATCACCTTCAGCGACGTCGAGCCATCCGCGCGCCGCGCGAGGAACAGGTTCGCGGGCTTCAAATCGCGGTGGATGATGCCGGCGGCGTGCGCTTCGGCCAGCGCCTCACAAGCTTGCAATACGTAGCTCACCACCTCCGCCACCGGCAACGCACCGCGCACGCTGAGCTCATCAGCGAGGCTGCGACCGACGAGCAGATCCATGACCATGAACGGTGAGCCATCCTCGAGCTCGCCCACGTCGAGCACGCGCGCCACGTGCTCACCGCGAAGCTGCGCCGTGGCGCGGACCTCACGGCGAAAGCGCTCGCACGCCTCCTCACCGCCGAGCTCGGGGTTCAAGAACTTGATCGCGACGGTCGCGTCGAGCTCCAGGTGCTGCGCCGCGACGACCACGCCCATGGAGCCTGCGCCGAGCACTCGCTCGACGCGATAGCGCTCACCGACGATACTGCCAACGGCGACGGGGATGCGAGTCATGGGGTCGTTTCGTCCGACGAAGAAGCCGGCTCCGTGCTTGGCCATTTCACGGCGCGTGCCAGCCCCAATGTCTCCTAAAGCCGCGATTTCATGCGCGCGCGGCGTGTGCCCGGCGCGGGCCGCCCATGGGCGCGCGCGTGTCCCAGGGTCTCACTGAACAGAGAGCACGTCCCCGCGCGCTTGACTTCGAGCAAGCGGGCGGCAAAAGGTGCCCGCGCAATGGCGCCGCGCATCGTTCCGCTATTCTGCTGCTGCTTGCTGCTCGCGGGAGGCTGCAACAGCCTGGCGAACCAGGGCGACCACGGAGACGACGCGAGCGGCGGGGCCGACGCGGAGGACGACGAAGGCGCTGGCGGAGATGCCGGCAGCGGCGGCGCAACGGGTGAAGAGCCGGGCGGCTCTGGAGCGGCCACAGCGATGAGCTGTGCGCAGGAGCCGTTGCCGTGCGGCGGCGATCCCGTGGGAAAATGGCAGATCCAGAAGTCTTGCTTGCTGGATCTGCTGGGCACGCTGAGCTGCGCGGGGGTGCGCGGCGATGGCTCGCAAGTGCGCCAGAGCGGGACGATGAGCTTCAACGCGGACAACACCTTCTCGTCGCTCACCGCCGTCTCGGGACAACTGAAGATCACGTATCCGGGGGAGTGCACCGCTGGCCTGGACTGCAAAGCGCTGGCGGCGACCTTCAGCGCCACGTTACCTTCGGGCTATCGCACCGAGCAGTGCGTCGCTGCGGGCACTGGCTGCGCCTGCACGTTCACCGTCGAAATGTCCGGCATCGTGGACGCGGGCATCTATTCTACTTCCGGCGACGTGCTCACCATGACGAGCGGAAGCGGCGTGTCCGCGCAGGTCGACTATTGCGCGCGCGGAAACAGCATGAGCTTGCTGTCGCGCAATCCGAGCACCGGCACCACCGCGCAAATCAGCTGGCTCGTCAAATAGCCGGCGCGCAGCAGCGATGACTCAGGCCAAGAGCTCTTCCAACGTGGACAAGAGCTCCGCGACGCGCACCGGCTTGGTCAAGTAGCGGTAGAAGCCGGCGTCCGCAAAGCGCCGGCGATCCCCGGCCATGGCCGCGGCGGTGAGCGCGATCACCGGGATATCCTTGGTCTCGGGCCAGAGCTTCAGCTTCTGCGTGGCTTCATAGCCGCTCATGCCCGGCAGATTGATGTCCATGATCACGACGTCCGGGCGCCGCGCTCGCACGAGCTCGATGCCGACCTCCGCGGTCGGCACCGTGATGAGGTGTACGCGCTCGAGCTCTTGGATCAGCTCCTGCATGAAGGCGATGTTGGACGGATTGTCCTCGATGTAGACGACCGTGTAGCGCGCGCCATCGCTGCCGCTCAGCGCGGAGCTGGCCAGCGCTTGCTCTCCGCTCGTTGCGGGCGCTTGCGACTGCGGCACGCGGTGCGGGCTGAGCTCGATCCAGAACTCCGAGCCTTCGCCCGGCACGCTCTTGAAGCCCACCTTCCCGTCCATCAACTCTGCGAGCCGGCGCGTGATCGCGAGGCCGATGCCGGTGCCCTGGATCGGGCCCGTCTCCTGGCCCGCGCGGTGAAACGGCTGGAAGATCTTCTCCTGCTGGTCATACGGGATGCCGATGCCGTTGTCGCTCACGACCACGCGAACCGGACCGCCCTCCTCGTAGCGCACGATGAACGTGGCCTTCCCCGCCGGCTTGCCGTACTTCAGCGCGTTCGAGCCGAAGTTGATCAGGATCTGCGCGAAGCGCGTGCGATCCGCGATCACCTGCGGGACGCCGCTCGGGAGCGGCGCGATGGAGAGCTCGATGCCCGCGCGCGTCGCCATGGGGTCGAGCGTCGTCTTCACCTCGGCGAGCACTTCGCTCACGCCGACGGGCTCCGGCGAGACCACGACCTGGCCCGCCTCGATGCGCGAGAGATCGAGGATGTCGTCGATCAGCCGCAGCAGGTGCTCGCCGCCCTTCACCACGTACTCGAGCTTGTCGCTCTGACGCGCGGTCAGCGGCGTCTTCTTGTCGCGCTGCAGCAGCTGCGCAAAGCCCAGGATGGAGTTGAGCGGCGTGCGCAGCTCGTGGCTCATGGACGCCAGGAACTCGCTCTTCGCGGTGCTCGCCGCTTCGGCCAGCGCGCGCGCCTGCTTCAACTCCAGCTCGTGCTGAACGTCCGCGGTGATATCCCAGATCGTGCTGATGATGCCGCCTTCGAGCGTTCGGCTGTCGGTCACGCGCAAGGTGCGGCCGTCGCGCGTCTTGAGCTCCAGCGTGCCGACGGGGTTCTTGTGATACGCGAGGTAGCGCGCGCGAAACGCCTGCGCGCCCTCCGCGCTCAAGTCGAACAAACCCGCGGCGATGCTGCCGTCGACGATCTCCGTGTGCGTGCGGTTCACGATCGGTCCGGAGACGCCGGGCGCGAAGAACTCACGGCACGCGCTGTTGCAGAGCACCAGCCGATCTGCGGAGTCGTACAAGGCCAGCATGCCGTAGATGCTCTCCACCGCGCTCAACAGGCGATCGCTGGCCAGGCGCGCCGCTGCCTCCGCGCGCTTGCGCTGCGAGACGTCGCGGATCGCGCTCGAAATCAGCACGCCCTCCTCCGTCTCCAACGGGCTCAGGCTGATCTCGACGGGAAACTCGGTTCCGTCCTTGCGCAAGCCGAAGAGCTCCAGCTCCGAGCCCATCGCGCGCGTCTTCGGCCGGCCGAGGTAGCCGCTGCGGTGAACCTGATGCTGCGAGCGGAAGCGCTTCGGGACCAAGAGCTCGATGGGCTGACCGAGCAGCTCCTCGCGCGAGTAACCGAACAGCTTCTCGGTCTGCGCGTTCACGATGATGATGCTGGCTTTGGAGTCCACGATCACGATGGCGTCCGGCGCTGACTCCAGCAGCGCGCGGAATTTCTTCTCCGCGCGCTTGCGCTGCGTCATGTCACGGATCGCGCTCGCCACCAGCAAGCCCGCCCGCGTCGTGATCGGGCTCAAGCTGATCTCGAGCGGGAACTCACTGCCGTCCTTGCGTCGTCCGTAGAGCTCGAGCGCGCCGCCCATCGGCCGCTGCTTGGGCGCCTCGAGGTACTGCGCGCGGTGCCCGATGTGTCGCTCGCGGAAGCGCTCCGGCACCAGCAGCTCGATGGACTTGCCGACCAGCTCCGCGCGCGAGTAGCCGAACAACAGCTCCGCCTGACGATTGACCAAGCGAATCACCCCCTGCGCGTCCATCACCAACATCGCGTCGGGCGCGGAATCGACGAGCTCGCGGAACAGGTCTTCTCGCTCGTCCGCGACGCCGCGGTCGAGGCTCAGATCAGCAATCGTCATGGGGCAACTCGAGCCAGAGCAAAGGTAAGCCCCTGGTATATACGATCACGAACGGGCGCAGCAATTCGAGCGGTCGCTAACGCGAGAGGCTCAGCGCGGCGCCGCCCGCGCGGCTCATGATCGAGCGGATCAGCTCCGCGGCGCGCTCGGAAGGCTCCGCCTCCGCGACGTCCGCGAGGCTCAGCATCGCGATCGGCCGTCGATCTCCGTCTACGACGACGACGTGCGATTGGTGTCGACCCAACATCTGCTCTTCGATTTCTCTGAGCGTGGTGTCCGGCGAGCACGTCAGCACCTCGCCGCTCATGACGCTAGAAATGCGCGTGTCCGGCGAGCGCTCTTCGCCCACGACGCGCAGCGCTAGGTCGCGATCGGTGAGCACACCGATGATCCGACCGTGGTAATCGACGATCGGCACGCACTCGATCTGGAATTCGCGCATGAGCCGCGCGCATTCCGCCGCCGAGGCGTCCAATCGACAGGTTCTGACCGACTCGTTCATCAGGTCGCGGCATCGCATGGTGGAGCTCCCGAGCATCAAACATACAAGATACATGCCAGAGACAACGCTCGCTCTTCAGCAGTGCAAAGCGCTGTACATGCGAGCGCTGCGCGCTCCTCTGCGCCGCACGCGCGCAAGATTTTCGCGAGTGGCGTGAGCCGGCAGGCGCGTCGGTTCACCCCTCCTCTCCACCGTGCTAGCTGGGCTTCAGCGGTGTCGAGGCGCCTTGGCACTCGAGGCACGCGCTCTCTACCCGCCGCGGAGGATCGTGAAGGAATCTGGAATATTCGGGCGCTCTCGCTCGGGCGAGCCCACGGCGTTTCACCTGCTGTCCTTCGAGGGCCCGGACACCTACTCACGCGCCGGCGGCATCGCCAGCCGCGCGTGCGGCTTGGCGCGCGCGTTGGCGGCGAGCGGCCGAGAAACCCACCTCTGGTTCGTCGGTGATCCGCAAGCACCGGGCCACGAAGAAGAGCAGCAAGAAGGCCACGGAACCCTGCAGCTCCATCGCTGGTGTCAGTGGCTCAGCGCGCGCTGCCCACTCGGCGTTTACCAGGGGGAGCACGAGAAAGTCGCAGACTTCGCCAGCTCACTGCCGCGCTTTTTCCTGGAGCGCTTCGGGCCGCGGCTCGCCAGCGGCGAGCGCATGGTCATCCTGGCGGAGGAATGGCACACGGCCGCCGCGGTGCTCGAGCTCGACGCGCTGCTCACGCGCGAGGGGCTGCGCGAGCGCGCCCTGTTGCTGTGGAACGCGAACAACGATTTCGGCTTCGAGCAGCTCGACTGGGCTCGTCTCAAGGCGGCCGCCACCATCACGACAGTGAGCCGCTACATGCGGCACCGCATGTGGCAGCTCGAGCTCGATCCCATCGCGATCCCGAACGGCGTAGAGCCCGAAGCCCTGACCCGGCCGAACCCCGAAGCGGTAGCGGAGCTCAGCGAGCGCTTTCACGATCGTCTGCTGCTGGCGAAGGTCGCGCGCTGGGATCCGGCCAAGCGCTGGCTGTTCGCTATCGACAGCGTCGCGGAGCTCAAGCGCCTCGGCGAGCGACCGCTGCTGTTCGCGCGCGGCGGGATCGAGGAGCACGAGAACGAGGTGCGTGAACGTTGCTGGGCTCGCGGGCTCCGCATCGCGGAGCGCCCCGAGGCGACGCCGGGCGCCGCGGGAATCCTGGCGATCACCGAGGGTCTCGAGCAAGCCGACGTCGTCATCTCGCGCGCCGCGCTCGACCGCGAGGCGCGTTCCTTGCTATTCCGCTGCGCCGACGCGGTGCTGGCCAACAGCGGGCATGAGCCGTTCGGCCTGGTCGCGCTGGAGACGATGGCGGCCGGCGGCGTCGCCTGTACGGGCAACAGCGGCGAAGAGTACGCGCAAGATGGCCTCAACGCGCTCGTGCTGCAGACGAACGACGCGACGGAGTTCGTCTCATTGTTCACGTGGCTGCGCGAGCAGCCCGAGCGCGAGCACGCGCTGCGGCTCGCAGGGCGCGCGACGGCGCGCGAGTACACCTGGCCGCGCATCGTGGAGCGTGCGCTGCTCCCGCGCATCGAAGTGCTGAGCGGCGCCGCGCGACGTCTGGACGGCGTCGGAGCGCGAACCAGCGCCACGCTGGACGTGACGGGCACCGTCAGCGCGGCGCGCCTCGAGCAGTCCTTCAAAGCGGAAGGTTTTTGAACACGAGCGTCAGCGGAAGGCGAAGGCGCTTCGTCGCGGGGACGAGCGCCGTCGCGCTTCCGGCTGAAGTGCTACGGGCGGGCGACTGAACTACGCGGCTACTGCGCGGGGCGGCCGCTCAGCGCGACTTGTCCCTTGGTCCCTCCACGGCGGCGGCTCGCTCGGTCTTGCAGCTTGCGATTCACCGCGAGGAACGCATCGCGAATCGCCACGTAGACGTCTTCGTGCGCTGGGTCGCGCCCTGAGTCGCGATTGGCCACGATCTCCGCGTGAGGAACCGTTACCTCGACGCTGACGCAAAACGTGTTTCCCTTTTGATGATGTCGGTGCGGAGCCTCGATCACCACACGGCAGCTCATGAGTTCTGGGAATAGGTGCTCCAGCTTGGCAATTTCAGAGTTGATTCTCGCTGTAACAGCGTCCGAGCTCGACATACCGCGAAACGTGATGCGTGAGGACGATGACAATTTCGACTCCTTTATGGTGACGGAAGGGAGCGGGAAAACGTCTGGTCGCGAAGCGACGCCTCGCTAGAGAGTACCTCAATGCGGCGGCGCCGACGCGGCTCATAGGACACGAGCCAAGCTCCGAGCAGCTCCAGCGTTGCCTTCGGGTCCAGACCCCAAGCTGCCGAAAGGTGGTCAATCAAATCGCAAGGCAGATCCGGGCTCGTGCCCTCGTGTTTCGACATGGCTATCCCCGAGGCTCTCGCAAAGCGAGCAGCGTATTCGGCATTTGCTCGCGAGAAACGATGTAGCAGCGATCGTGCCACACTCGTTCCAACCCCAAGCCGCGGCAAAACCTTCCCGCGCCGTTACGTTTTCGCACGATTCTGCGGAGCGCCACGCCGGCCAGCGCGGGCGCCGCGCGCGCATCACTCCGCGGACAGGGCTTGGAGCCCGCAGCTCGTGCGCGGCGAGGCTACTTCGGCGCAATCCTTGCCGCCGCGTAGCAACGGGCTGTGTGCGGCAACCAGCTTCACCCACCTCTGAAATTCCGCTGGCCAGTCGTCTTGCAAGGGCAAGATCGTCACCGCAGGCGGCGCGGCCAGCGCGGGAACGAGCAGCGCCGGGCGCGCCAGGACCGCGCAAGGCGGGCGCGGCGATTGCGCGTTCAGCTCGCCAATGAACAACAGCGATTCCTCGCATAAACTCGTAACCACGCCGCGGAACGAGCTGCGTTGTGCCCTCGCCAAGCCATAGCCAGCCGTGGCCGCCCACTCGACGCGAACATCACACGTACGAGCCAGCTCCTGCACTGTCCGCGCGAACGCTCTATCGCGCTCAACAATCAGAATCGCCATGTTCACGAATGATCACCACCTTGCGGCGTGCGGCCTCGACACCGACGCGCGCGGGCGCTGATCGCCTCCTCTCGCGCCACATTCCTGCGAGCGCGCGCAGATAGCAATCATCAGAATCGATGAGCTCGTGCCAGCGCTTCTCGCTGCGCTCGCTCGGAACGCTGCAGGACTATGCCGCGGGGGTTCGGCCACCCGTAATGCTGGGCTCGACTCAGCTCCCGGATAACGAATTCACTGCATCGAAGATCGAGTGAAGCATCGAGCTCTGCCGCACTTTCGGATGCTTCGTCTGCAATGTTCGCTGTTGGTATTTCCATGACCATTGCTTAATTGCAGCCACCGGTCTATTTACCGCCGGCTCTCGCGAAGACTTGGGTAGCCTCGTGAATCCGAAGGATGCAAACGAGCCGACGGCGGCGACAGACAGCAGTGCTCCGTCGACTCGGCTTTCAGGGCCAGCGCCAGACGCTTCCGCCAGCGGCGCAAAATCCGGCAATTCCGCGTTGTTCCGCCCAAGTGTGGCGTTTTTGCTTTTCCCTGTCGCGGACAACCTGCCGGGTGAATTGGAGTCCTCGGATCCATCGTCGCGCGTACATGTCGCGACTGCAGTGCAGTGCCTACAGGCGCGAGAATTTTATCTCGTTCCCCACGGCTTCGTTCCCCTCCTCGAGCGGAACACTCTGACGTTGGTCCCGATAACCACTGACGACAGCGCTCCGCTGCGTGAGCGACTCGGCGCGTTGAGCGCTGAATTTGGCGCCCGCGCCGTCGCGATCGTCCTCGACACGGCCAGCGCGCGCGCAGAGCTCACAGAGGACGTGAACCTCCGCGCTCCGCAAGCGACCCAGGATATGGATGAGGAGGAGCTCGTCGCCGAATCGCTGCAGCACTCCGAGATGTTGCTCGACCGGGTACGCGCCTACGCCGCAGCGGTGGAGGGCAACCTGCGAGTGGCTGAGCCGACCGCCAGGCTCGCGCGCGAAGCAGCCGAGCAGGAGCTCCAGCTCTGTGAAGCGCGCTTCCGCCGCAGCCAGCGAGAGCTGGCGCGACGCGCTCGCAAACGCCAGCTCGAACAGCAGTACTCGTCCAATCCCTCGGGCTCACGACAGCGCCACGAGAACGCACCATTGAAGGTGATGATCGCGGATGATCACCGGCTCGTCCGTGAAGCCTTGCGAGCGGTCCTCGAGCGCCACGGCGTCGAGGTGGTCGGTGAGGCGGAGCACGGTCGCGAAGCCGTAAAGAAAGCGCGCGAGCTGTGTCCGGACGTCGTGCTGATGGACGTGATGATGCCGGAGCTGAACGGGGTGGACGGCACCCGCCGCATCGCGCAGGAACGCCCCCAGACCAAGGTGATCGCCGTATCCATGCACACCGACCGCCGCTACGTGAAGGCCATGTTGGAGGCGGGCGCCGCCGGCTATCTGCTCAAGAACGCGGACTCGCAGGAGCTCCTGCTGGCGTTGCGCACGGTGAGCGCGGGCAATAAGTACGTGAGCCCCGCTATCGCCGGCGTCGTGCTCGAGGCGGCGCCGCCCAGCAGCTCGCGGCTGGTCTCGAGCCGCCCGGCGGGCCCCTATTGCGGAGACAAGCCGCTCAGCCCGCGCGAGCGCGAAGTGTTGCAGCTGCTGGCCGAAGGTTGCTCGTCCAAGGAGATCGCCACGCGGCTGAGCGTCTCACTGCCAACCGTCGAGACGCACCGCCGTCAAATCGCCGAGAAGCTGAACCTGCGCACCATCGCGGCGCTCACGAAGTACGCCATCCGAGAGGGCCTCACGTCGCTCGACAAGTAGCAGGCGCCGCGAGGTTGTACGTCTGGACCGCGGCGCACCGCGGCACGTTGCTGCGCCGGAAGCCGTCCGGCTCAGCTGCACTGCGGTCGCGCACGCGCTGCGTCGACCCTCGCGAGTGACGCAGAAATTTCGCGAGCGAAAATCGCGCGAGCGCGCAAAATCGTGCGCTGGCGCGCGCATGGGGCAGCCTTTCTGCCACTCCGCGCGCGCACAGTGATTTCGCGCAGCCGGGCATATGCCTTGCAGAACCCTGAGCAAGCGCATGTTTGCCACCACTAACTCAGTCGCTTCCTGCACCGCGCAACGCACCCTGGCCGCTTCACAGGTCTTTGCAGGATTGGATGAAAAGCTGTTGGCGAAGCTAGCCGCAGCGAGCCACCGCGAGCGCTACCCGCGTGGGAGTGCGCTCTACGAAGAAGGGTCGCCGGCAGAAGCGCTGATCCTCATCGTCTCCGGCATCGTCAAAGTCGCGCGCGGACCGAGCGCTGGCGGCAACGTGCTCGGTCTGTTCGGGCCGCGCGAGTGCATCGGCGCGGGCGCGGTGGTGTTCGGTGGGCACCACACCGTCACCGCGCACGCCGCCAGCGGCGTCGTGGAGGCGCTGCGCATCCCTGCGGCCGCGGTGCGCGACAGCATGGCCCAAGATGCCGAGCTCGCCAGCGCCATGATGCGCGCATTGTTCAACTACACCGCGGTGCTGACAGAGAAGCTCGACATCCTGCACGCCGGCTCGGTGCCACAGCGGCTCGCGCGGCTGTTCCTCGTCCTGAGCGAACGCTTCGGTGATGAGCTCGAGCAAGGCTCGCTCGTGATCCCGATACCGCTCTCGCGGCGCGAGTTGTCCGCCTTCGTCGGCGCGCGGGTGGAGAGCGTGATCCGCGCGGTCTCTGCCTGGCAGAAGCGGGGCGTCTTGCGCACGAGCCCGTTGGGCTTCGAAATCTTGGTTCCGCAAGCGCTGCGCGACATCGCGGATGGCAGCGGCAGCGACGTCCTGACGCTACCCAGCGAAGACTCGCCGCTGCGCGCCACTCACGCCTGAGTCACTGCGCCCGGCTGCGCTTGAGCAGCGCAAGCTACGAGCCGCAGATAAGACCGGCTCTAAGGCGCCAAAGCGCGGCTGCGAAACGAACGCGACAGGGCCGTAGACAGCGTTGACAGGCACCACCGACCGTGAGAGTGTCGCGGCGGTTTGGGTTGTAGTTGGATGCTTGGCCTCGGTGACTCCGGCGGGGAGCTCTCGCTAGCCGAGCTGCGCCCAGCGGAGCGCGCGTGGACTCCTTGATGGAGTCGCCAGCAGCAGCGGCCGACGCGGTGCCGTCGGCGCAGGGGCTGCTCCAGATCGTGCTGCGCGCGTTGGCGCTCGCGTTCAGCGCTCGCGCGCTGCCGAGCTGGATCGCGGTCGGCTGGTTCGCGGCCGCGTTCGCGACGGGGCTGTGGGTCAATGGTCTTCAGCCGCTGTGCTTCCAGAGCCCGGATGAGTCGCTCAACCGCCAAGCCGCGCAGCTCCTGAACGAGCAGGGCACGCTGTTCATGACGCTGCCGTTCTCGGACGCGGAGGACGTGCTTCATCCGCGCCATTGGGTCTCGCTCGATCGCGTCGCCGTACCGTCGTACGCGCCGGTCTCGATTTACGTGTACGGGCTACTCGCGCTGTTGGGTGTCGCGGGTTCGATCGCGCTCATCGCGTTACCCGCCAGCGCCGCCGCGGCGTTCGCGCTTGGTACCGCGCAGCTGTTGCCCGAGAAGCGACGCTGGCTCTGTGTGTTCGCTCCGGGCCTGGGTTTCCCCGCGTTCTACTGGTTGGTGCGGCCCTGGATGAACCTCTCGGCGCTGCTCGTCGCGCTGTGCTGGGCCTTCTTCTTCTGGTCATTGTGGCGCGCAGCGCAGCGGCGGCTGTGGCTGAACCTGTCCATCGCTTGCGTCGGAGCGGGCGCCGCGATTCGCCCGGACTACGCCGCATATCTGTTCGTCGTCGTGTTGTTGTTCAGCGTCGCCGCGGCGCCTGCGCAGTGGAAGCCGGCGCTGCTGGCCACCGTGGCTGCCGGCGTCGTGGCGCTCGGGCTCAACTTGTTCTTGAACAAACTGACCACGGGTGACGCCTTGCGCGCCGCTTACCAAATCGCGGTCCAGCGAGAAGTAAGCGCCGGCGCGACCACCGCCGCGACAGGAGCGCTCGCCCAGCTGCTGCGTATCGCGCGGCAGCTGGTGTTCCCGCTCGAGGTGCCGCCGCTCGCGCAGATCCCGCACTGGCTGAACCGCTACTTGGTCGAGCTCGGCCTGCTGCCGCTCGTCCTCGCGGCGTCGCTCGCGACGCCGTTCTTGTTGCGCGAGCGCCCGCGCTCGGCGCGCTGGCTCCACGCCGCAGCCTGGTTGGTCATCGCCGTGTTCCTGGTGTCGCGCATGGATCGGAGCCTGTTCGGCGCGGAGGACACGGACGTCGGCGTGCACCACTCGATCCCGCGCTATTGGACGCCGTGCTATTTGCTGCTCGCGCTGCCGCCGTTGCTACTTCTGGCGCGCGCGCGCCGTTGGTTCGTGTTGCTGCCGGGGACGCTGCTGGTCGCGGCGTTCTTCGCGTGGGGCATGCGGGACCTGTACTCCGCGGAGACCTCGAATTTCGCGAAGCTGCACGGAGTGCGCGGCTGGATGGAGCACCAGCTGGCGCAGACACGCCGCCGCGTGCCGCGCGACGCGCTGGTGTACACCAGCACCTTCGACAAAGCCCTCTGGTCGGGCTGGCACGTCGCGATGATCGACGAGCCGGGCAGAACGGCGCGCTCGATGGACAGCGCGCTCGCGAACGGGCTGAACGTGTTCGCGGTGGAGCCGAAATACAACGACCCGCGCAAGCTGCTGACGGACGCGCTGCGACGGCGGCAGCTGAAGCTGCACGCCGTGCGAGGTCCGCGCGGAATGAGCGTCTACCGCGTGACGCGCAGCGAGCCCTAGTGCGCCTCACGTAGCGGGATGCTCGCTCGCGAGCGTTGCGCGTATCTCCTGCGCGGTGCCCCCACCGTACGCTGGCCTCACTCCTCCGGCGTTGGCTCGGCGTCGGACTTGTCCAGCTCTTTGCCGCTCAGGCTGCGCTCGAGCTGTCGCTTCGCGAGCTCGTCACGCGCTCGCTCCTGCTTCGTGCGGCCGTGCAAGCGGCGGTTGAGCTCCGCGCGCTTCTCGCGCTCGAGCTTCGCTTTACGCTTGCGAAACTTGTTCAGGTTGACGACGTCGCCCATCGCCACAAGGTAGCGCTTCGCTGAGGCGATGTGCCTCGCCGGCACACGCAGCGAGCGAGCGCTGACGCGCTGTCAGCGCCGAAATGCGGTCATTTCCGGCGCGGAGCATGGCCGGCACGCGCGTTGCACAGGGTGAGGCGATGACCGAGGTGCTGGGCTGGCTCAGCTCGATCGTGCTGCTGGCCACCATCGTGCAGCAGATTTGGACTCAATGGCGCGAGCGCTCGACGCGCGGAGTTTCCAAGTGGTTGTTCGTCGGTCAGACTGCGGCGTCGGCGGGTTTCACCGCGTACAGCTGGTTGGTGCACAACTGGGTGTTCGTAGTGACGAACGCGCTGCTGTTGCTGTCCGCGGTGCTCGGCTGCGTGCTCACGCTGCGCTTTCGCTCGGCGTCCGCGCGCTCGCCGGCGCCGAGCGTTCACCGCGACTTCGAAGCGCGGCGCCGTCCGGAGGCGCTGGCTCTGCCCAAGAACGTGGCGCCGAGCACCGGAGAGTAAGTGAGCTCGCTCCCCGCGCGCGCCGCGCGCAGCAACAAGGCACCGCGGCTCATGTCCCCGAGGCCGGCGAACTGCTCTGGGAACAGCAGGCGTTCGCGCAGCACGCGGGTGAGCGGCGCGACGTACTTGTCCGTCGCTACGCTGCCGAGCAGCACGTAGCGCGCTGGCTCACCGAACACGCGCAGCAGCTCGTGACAGTGAGCGATGAGCGGCTCCGTGAACGCCGCGTTCCGTGCGTCCACCGCGACGCGAGCCCAGCCGACGAGCGTCTCGACCGTGACTCGCTCGTGCAGAAACTTCAGCCCCGCTGCGGGCGTGATCACGAAGCCGCCCGCGCTCCCGTCGGGGAGCCGCCCGAAGGTGTTCGTGTAAGCAGCCTTGCCGCGAAAATACAGGCCGCTGATGAAGCTGAACACCTCGCCGAGCGGCGCGCCCTCGCCGGAGCGCAGCTGCTCGGCGAGCGGGAAGGACGCCTGCGGCCTGAGAAGCTGCCGGGCTCGCTCACCGCCGAGGTTCGCGGGAGAGAGCAGGAACGCCGTGAGCTGCTGAATGCATCAGCTTACACCCAAGCTCGCGCGGGTGTAGCGGCGGGAGCGGCGCTCTCGGCCAGCCCTGGCTTCACGCAGCTCCGCGCCGCGCCGCCCGAAGACGAGCGGCGCGGCAAGCGCTGCGTGCGCGGTCACTTATTTGCGAGCGGCCGCTTCCTTGGCCATCTTCTCGCGGTACTTCTTGATCATCTCTTCCTGCTCTTGGCGCGGCACCGGCGCGTAGCGAGCAAACTCCATGGTGAAGTTGCCCTTGCCCTGTGTCGCGGAGCGCAGGTCCGTCGAGTAGCCGAACATGGTGTTCAGCGGCACCTCGGCGGTGATCGTCACGTTCTCGTCGCTGACGGTCTCCAGGATCACGCCGCGGCGCTGGTTGACCTGCCCCACGACGGAGCCCTGAAACTCCACCGGCGCCGAAATCTCGACCTTCATGATGGGCTCGAGGATGGTCGGCTTGGCCGCAGAGTATGCCTCACGGAAGCCCATCAGCGCGGCGGTCTTGAACGCCTGCTCGGAGGAGTCGACCGCGTGCGACAGACCGTCGTTCACGACCACGCGGACGCCCACGACCGGGAAGCCGATCATGGCGCCCTTCTTGACGCCTTCGCGGAAACCCTTGTCGCACGCCGGGATGAACTCCTTCGGGATCGAGCCGCCCGTGGTGTCGTCCACGAACTCGTAGGTCTCGACCGCCTCCGGGGGCAGCGGCTCCATGTAGCCGTTCACGCGCGCGAACTGACCCGAGCCGCCGGTCTGCTTCTTGTGCGTGTAGGCGATCTCCGCGCGCTGCGTGATGGTCTCGCGGTACGCCACCTGCGGCTTGCCGGCGACGACCTCGCAGTTGTACTCGCGACGCATGCGCTCCATGTAGATGTCGAGGTGCAGCTCACCCATGCCGCTGACGATGGTCTGCTGCGACTCCTCGTCCTGGTGCACGCGGAAGGTGGGGTCTTCCTTGGTGAAGCGGTTCAGCGCCTTGGAGAAGTTGGCCTCCGAGTTGCGATCCTTGGGCGCGACCGCCAGCGAGATCACCGGCGCCGGCACGTGCATCGACGTGAGCGTGACGTTGACCTTGCCGTCGGTGAACGTCTCACCGGAGCTGGCCTCCACGCCGTAGAACGCGACGATGTCACCGGCCTCCGCGGTCTTGATCTCTTCGCGGTCGTCCGAGTGCATGCGGAACATGCGCGGCACGCGCACCTTACGCATCTCATTGCTGGTGTTGAAGATAGTATCGCCGGTGGTGACCGTGCCCTGATACACGCGGAAGTAGGTCAGCTGCCCGTACTTGTCCTGCTGCAGCTTGAACGCGAGCCCGACGAACGGCTTCGTCGGATCCGACTCCACCACGACCTTCTCTTCGTTGTTGTTCTGGTCGTGCGCCTCGTTCACGACCTCCGACGGGTTCGGCAGGAAGTACATGACGGCGTCGAGCAGCAGCTGCACGCCCTTGTTGCGGAACGCCGAACCGCACATCACCGGCGTCATCTTCAACGACAGCGTCGCGCGGCGGATGGCGGCGCGCAGCTCCTCATCGGAGACGGGCTCCTCGTTGATGAACTTCTCGGCGAGCTCGTCATCGACCTCCGCCACTTGCTGGATGATCTCCTGCCGCGCGGCCTTGGCCTTCTCCGCGTACTCCGCGGGCACGTCGACCTCGCGCACGATCTCGCCGTCTTCACCGTCGAAGAAATAGGCCTTGCCGATCACGGCGTCGATGATGCCTTCGAACTTGTCTTCGGCGCCCATCGGCACCTGCAGCTTCACCGGATGATGGCCGAGCTTCTCCTTGAGCATGTCGGCCACGCGCTCGTAGTTGGCGCCCGGGTTGTCCATCTTGTTGACGAAGGCGATGCGCGGCACCTTGTAGCGCTTCATCTGCCGGTCGACGGTGATCGACTGGCTCTGCACGCCCTTGCCGGAGTCCAGCACCAGGATCGCGCCGTCCAGCACGCGCAGCGCGCGCTCCACCTCGATGGTGAAGTCCACGTGCCCGGGCGTGTCGATGATGTTGACGTTGATCTCGTCGAGGTGCCCCTTCGAGCCGCGCCACAGACAGTACGTGGCGGCCGACTGGATCGTGATGCCCTTCTCGCGCTCGAGATCCATCGAGTCCATCTTCGCGCCGACGCCGTCCTTGCCGCGCACCTCGTGGATCGCGTGGATGCGGCCGGTGTAAAAGAGGATGCGCTCGGTCAACGTCGTCTTGCCCGAGTCGATGTGAGCGGAGATACCGATGTTGCGGATGCGTTCGAGGGGGATGCGATTTGCCACGGGATGTTCTTCGGTGATGAGGTGGACCCGGCCACCTACTCAAATTGGCCGCCGAAGGGAAGCAGCGATGGGCCACCTGCGCCAGCCCTCTGTTCAGAAAAGCCACCCGCTCGCCCGCGGGCGCTGCCCGCAGCAGGGACAATATTCAATCAATTCGGACAGTTAACGGCGCCTCGCGCACGCTGCGGCGCTGCCACCCGCCCACATCGTAAGCCGCCGTGTCTCGTCCGCTCGCTCGCTCAGACTCCGGGCCAGGCTCGCCAAGCGCTGTTGGCGAGCCTTTGCTCAGCGCCCTGAACTCTCTCACCGACTTCAGCTGAGCTGCTTGCGACGTGCACGCACGAGCGCCGTGAGCGCCAAGACGAGCCAGAGCGGCGTCGCGGCGGCTGGGCCGCGCGCGGGCTGCACGCTGCACGCCGAGGCCGACGGCTCAGTCGCGCCGCCAGCGCCGGCCGCAGCCGCGGCGCCCACGCCGCCATTGCCGACCGAGCGCGAGCCGCCGCTGCTCGCTCCACCACCGCTCGGAGCTCCAGCGCTCGCGACGCCGCCTGCGCCGCTGCTCTGAGCGGAGCCGCCGCCGCCGGACACGGTGCTGTTCTGACCGGCGTTGCCACCGCCCTCTGCCGCCCCGCCGCTGGCGACGCCGCCCGCGCCCGCTTCACCCGTCTCACCACCAGCGCCCGTTGCGTCGCGCCCGAGCAGACGAGACCTCACGCGCCGCGACTGCGCGTGCTCGAACCACCGCAAGTAGCTGAGCAGCATCTGCCCTTCCCCGTCGCTGCTGAGCACCGGCCCGGATGCTTCCGCGCTGACGAGCGGGATCACTTCTCCGAGCGTGCCGTCCGCCGCGATGAAGCGACCGTGGATGGTGTAGTCCTCGAGATCCCAGGCGCTGAAATAGCTGCTCCCGTCCCACACGACGGCCGCGCCGAAGCCCGAGCTCTGCTCCGAGATGACGAAGCGCTCGCCGACCAGCGCGCCGTCTTCGACGCGCTGGCCATAGATGGTGGGCGCGTCGTTGGCCGACCACGTCAGCAGCGAATGCTGTCCATTGGTCGCCACGCGCACGAAGACTTGCCCCTCACTCACGGTCACCGGCGTCCCGACCACACCCGCGACGCTCACGGAGACGAGCTGCGTCGCGTCGCTGTCAGTGCCACGGTAGCTGACCAAGAAGCCGTCGCCCGCGGCGAACACCTGTGCGCCGGAGCCCTCCTTCGCGTCCGCTATGTCGAGCTTGTCACCGACGTTGCCGGCTGGGTCGACGAAGTAGCCGCTGATTTTCCCGGCCGCTACGTCCTCGAGCACGGCGAGGTAGGTCGAGCCGTTCGCGGCGAGGGCGAGGCCCGAGTACGTCTCCGTCTGCGGGAAGGGCTGCGCTTCGCCGAGCGCGCCCGTGCTCGAGACGCTGCGCAGCGCTTGGGAGTGCGCCTCGTCTGGGCTCATCCAAGAGACCAGCGCCGAACCTTGCTGCGTCGATGCCAACGCGGAGCCGAACGCTGGCGAGTCGCTGGACAGCGCCAAACCGGAAGGATCCAGCACCGTGCCTTGGGCGTCGATGCGGACCCCGCGCAAGGTCATGGAGCTCACGTCGGAGAGCTCGTTCACCGTGCTGACGAGATAATTGACGCCATCCCAAGTCGCTTGCGGATAGCCCTGCGCGTTCGGCAACGCCGTGAGGCCGATGGCGTCCAGCTCGATGTCGAGCTCGGGTGACAGCAACGTGCCCTGCACGCCAACTCCCATATACGCGAGCAGCAGCTTTTCGCCATTGAAGGCCAGCACCGTGCGATCCGAGCCGAACGCGCCACTTCGCGTCGACCCGGCGCTCAGGCGCGTCTCGCTGCCCCTGATCTCTCCGCTGGTCGCGACGCGCACGCCATACACCGAGCGATCCTCGCGATCGCTGGCCCAGGCGACCACGTAGCCGGTGCCGTCGAACGCCACCGAGGGCAAGCCGCTGCCGATGGTCGCGTCGGAAATTGCTTTGTCACGAACCACCACATCGCCGTCCGCGCTCACCAGCGAGCCGCGCACGGCGGCAGGGGATCCGCTGGTTTGCCAGACGCTGAAGAAGCTCGCGCCGTCGGACGCGACGTCGAGCCACGACGCGTCACCATCGCCGCTCGACAGCGGTTGGCCACCAGGATCGAGCACGCTGCCGTCCGCCGCCACGCGCGCGCCGTAGATGACGCTGGTGCTACCCGTGTCCGACGCTGAGTAATCGTGCCAGGTGACGAAGGCTTGATCGGCGCTGACCGCGAGCTCGGGATCGCTCGCGTGACCGCTGGTCGAGACCACGTGCTCCGAGCCCGGTACGCGCGCGCCCTTGTCGTCGAGCAGCGCGGTGTGGACATTGGCGCTCGCGCTCTCGAACCCGATCCAGGCTACGATGAAATGCGAGCCCAGCCACGCCGCGCTCGAGTAAAATGCGTCGCCGCTCGAAACGACGAAGCTCGAGCTGCCCTCGACGCTGCCGTCCGGCTCGACGAAGCGACCGCGCACCGACGTCGGCACGTCGTCGTCCGGATCGCTTTCGTTGGCGGCGCGGTCCGGCTCCGTCCACGTCACGAGATAGCGCCCAGCGCCGAAGGCGATATCCGGATACGTCTGCTGATACTCGCCGCCGAGCGAGAGCCAGTACGGATCCAGCACGTTGCCGTTGGCGTCGACGCGCACCGCGCGCACGCGATCGGCGATCGTCTCGGCCGCCAAGAAGCCGGCGCCGTCGCTGGCGACGCTCGGGTTCCAACCCACGTCTTTTTGAATCAAGACCGGAGCCTCCGTGCCGAGCTCCGGACCCAACGCCAGCGCCGGCGACTCTGCCGCGCGGGCGCGGGCGGCGTCAGCCTCGGAGCCGCGCTGCGCGCTGCAGCCCAGCGACGCAAACCACACCAATGCCCATACACCTGAGATCACCCGCATGATCGTCCTCCTGGGCGGAACGATACGACGGACCTGGCAGGCTGTCACGGCCACGCGGTTGCGCGTTGCGGCGTTTCAGTCGTCGCAGAGCCAGGCGATGGCCTCTGCGCGTTGCTCGAAGCCGGCGAAGCGTTGGCCAGTAGCCACTGCGCGCATGCGCACGGCGACGCTCATGACCGGTGATTGATTCAACACCGCGACCCGCTTCAAGACGCTGTGCGCCTGGGCCCAACGCCACATGTACTCGTTCACCTCTTTGGGCGCGATGGACATCTGTGTGGCGTCGACCAGCAAGCGATTCAACCCGGCGCGCAGCAGCTCGGTGTCCACCGCCTGCTGGAGCAAGGCCGCACCCGCGAGGGTGGCCAAGGTGAACCCTTGTACCTCCACGAACAGCTCCGTCACCTGCACGGTGGCGACCTTCATGCCGTTGCTGGTGACGACGTCCTGGCTGCTCGCCGGCGGTGCCAGGGACGCCGCCTTCAACCGCAGCAACGACTCCGACGCGCTGGGTCGCCGCAACTCCCTCGTGTCGGAGCTCCGCCCGCTCGGTCGCTCAGAGGGCGATCGGTACGTTGCGTTCCCTGGCTTCAGCTCGTCCGCCACGCGAGCGCAGGATAACACGAAGCCGCGAGACCGCTCGCGCTCGCCCTAAAGGGCGCTGCGATTCAGCACGAAAGCCGTGGCCGCTGACCGCGGCGCTGCGCTTTGCCGCTCACTCGCCCTCCGCTGGGCTGCTCGCCGGCAGCTTCAACAAGCTGTCGAGCTCTGCCTCGCCGCGATCGGCCTTCTCGCGACCCTTGCGCTTCTTCCGGATCCAAACCGCGAGATCGTCGAAGAAGGAGTACGCGACCGGAATGGCCAGCAGCGTGAGCAGCAGTGAGAACGTCTGCCCGCCGATGACGATGCCCGAGATGTTGCGGTTATTGCCCGAGCCGACGCCACCAGAGAGCGCGAGCGGCAACATGCCCGCCACGAAGGCCACGGTGGTCATCAAGATCGGCCGCAGACGATCGCGGTTGGCCTCGAGGATGGCTTCGAGCCGCGGCTTGCCCTGCGCGCGCAGGTTGTTGGTGTGATCGATCTGCAAGATCGCGTTCTTCTTCACCACGCCGAACAGGACCAAGACGCCGAGCGCGGACATCAGGTTGAGCCCCTGGTTGAAGAGCAGCAACGAGAGCAGCGCGAAGGGCACCGTGAGCGGCAGCGACA
This sequence comes from uncultured Sorangium sp., assembly GCA_966250485.1. Classification (GTDB taxonomy): domain Bacteria; phylum Myxococcota_A; class Polyangia; order Polyangiales; family Polyangiaceae; genus PMG-095. The sequence goes on from CBINHN010000015.1 coordinate 105,282, forward strand.
GCAAGATGATCAGCGGATACAGCCAAGACTCGAACTGCGCCGCTAGCACCAGGTACATGAACACGAAGGACAGGCTGAACGCCAGGATGAAGCCGCCCGCGAGCTCGGAGGAGGTCTTGGAGCGGCCGGTGGGCACGAAGCGGTACTCCGGCGGAGCGTGCAGCCCGTCGAACGCCTTCTTCATCGCCGCGACCACGTCCGTCTCGCCCTTGCCGGGCGCCACGTTGGCCATGAACGTGACCTGACGCTGGCGGCCGAGACGGTTGATCTGAGAAAAGCCAGTACCCTCGTGCGTCGAAATCACGGACGTGAGCGGAACCGAGCCGTACTTGATCGAGGGAACCGTGAACAAGCTCAGCCCGCTCGCGCTCTTGCGGAAGCTCTCCTCGGCGCGCACGCGCACGTCGTATTCTTCTCCGCGCTCAGAGTAGGTGGAGGCTTTGACGCCGCCGACTTGCGTCAGCAGCGTGCTCGCGATGTCCGCCACGCTGACGCCGAGATCCGAGGCGCGATCGCGCTCGATGGTGACGCCCAGCTCCGGCTTACCCACGACGAGGTTGGTGTCGAAATCGACCACCGCAGGGTCCTTGCGGATCTCCTTGGACATCTGCGCCGCGTACTCTTGCAGGCGATCCAGGTCGGGGCCGGCCAGCACGTACTGAACGGCGGCGGTGGACATCCCCGTCGAGAACGCCGCGACCTCACCCACGCTGGTGCGTAGCTCGGGCGGCAGCTTGGCCAGGATTTCCTTGCGCGCGCGCTCCATCAGCTGCTGCTGGCTCAGCTTGCGCTCGCGCGGGTCGCTGAGCCCGACGTAGATGCTGGCCAGGTTCTGCACCTGCTGATCACCGCCCGCGACGGTGACCACCGTGTGCGCCACGCCGGGCAGCCGCCGCGCCTGCTGCGCGATGCGCTCGGAGATCAGCGCGGTCTCCTCCGCGCTCGTGCCCTCCGGCGTGCGCACGCTCATTTCGAACTGCGCCTGGTCGTCGACGGGCAAGAAGCCGCCCGGCACGCGCTTGGCGATGGGCCCGCAGGAAGCGAACGCCAAACCGCAGGCCACCATCACTACCCAGCGGTTGCGCATGGAAAAGCCGAGCATGCGCATGTAGACGCGCTCGATCGGTCGATAAAAGACGTCGACGACGCGCGACAAGACGGGCGGCTTGCCTTTGTGGTTGCCCAGCTTGAGGGCGCGCGCGCTGAGCATCGGCGTCAGCGAGAAGCTCACGAACAGCGAGACGCCGACGGCGAACGCCATGGTGTAGCCGAAGTTCTTGAGGAAGCGCCCCGGGATGCCGCCGACGAAGGCGACCGGCACGAACACCGCCATCAGCGACAGCGTCGTGGCCAGCACCGGTAGGCCGATCTCTCGCGTGGCGAGCACCGCGGCCGGGAACGGCTTCACGCCCTTCTCCTCCACGAAACGCACGATGTTCTCCAGCACGACGATGGCGTCGTCGATCACGATGCCTACCGCCAGCGCCAACGCCAGCAGCGTCATCATGTTCAACGAAAAGTCCTGCATCCACATCAGCGCGAAGGTGCCGATCAGCGAGATGGGGATGGACAGCGCGGCGATCAGCGTGCTGCGCGCGTTGCCAAGGAAGAACAGCACCACCACCGCCGCCAAGATCGCGCCGAGGATGAGGTGCTCCTTCAGCGCCGAGAGCCCGGTGCGGATCGAGGCCGAGTTGTCGCGCACCACCTCGAGCTGCATGCCCGGCGGAAGCGTGCGCCGCACTTCGTCCAGGCGCTTCAGCACCGCGTCGACGACGGCGACGGTGTTGGTGCCCGACTGCTTGCGCACCGAGAGCACGACCGTGCGTTCGCCGTCATAGCTGGCCAGGCTCTTCACGTCCTCCTGGCCGTCTTCGACGCGCGCCACGTCTCCGATGCGGATGACGTGACCCTCGTTCTCGCGGATCACGATGCGCGAGATGTCCTCCACCGTCTGCACCCTGCCGGCGACACGCAGCGTGATCGTCTGCGGGCCGGTCTCGATGCTGCCGCCCGGCATCGTCAGGTTCTGCGACGCCAGCGCCCGCTCCACGTCCACCGCCGTCAGGTTCAAGGCGCGCAGCTGCATCGGGTTCAGCCAGACGTGGATTTGCCGCAGCCGGCCGCCGATGATCTGCACCTGCCCCACGCCGGAGATGCTCTCGATCTGACGCCGTACGCTCTTGTCGGCGATCTCCGTGGTCTCACGGATCGGCTGCGACGAGCGCAATGAAATCAAGAGCACCGGCGCGGCCTGCGGATCGATCTTGGACACGATCGGCGGATCGATGCCCTTCGGCAGATCGCGCATCACGTTGTTCACTTTGTCGCGCACGTCGTTGGCCGCCGAGTCCGCGCTGCGCTCGAGCTTGAACGCGATCATCACCTGCGAGAAGCCCTCGCTCGACGTGGAGCGCAGCTCGTCGATGCCGTCGATGGTGTTGACGGCGCCCTCGATTTTGTCGGTGATGTCGGTCTCGACCTCGTCCGGCGCCGCGCCCTCCAGGCGAGTCGTCACGATCACGAACGGGAGATCGACGTTGGGAAACTGGTCGACGCCCAGCCGCGAATAACCCACCACGCCGAGGACCACCACGACGAGCATCAGCACCGTCGCGAACACGGGTCTTCTGACGCAGAGTTGCGCTAACCACTGCATGCTGCGTTCTCCTCGTGCTCAGCGCACGCGCTGGCCATTGCTCAAGCCCTTCAAATCACCGACGGCGACCTGCTCACCGAGGCTCGCGCCCTTGAGCACGCTGACCATGTCGCCCACGTCCTCGCTGGTCGCGAGCACGCGCTCCTGCAAGCGCCCGCCGACGACGAAGAACGCATGGCGCGTGCCGGAGCGCTCGAACACGGCCGCGCGCGGCACGGCCGGCAGCTTGCGCGTCCCGGTGAGCACGTCGACGGCGGCGAACATGCCCGGCTTCAGCGCTTTGTCGGGGTTCGCCACTACGGCTTCCACGGTGAGGTCGCGCGTCGTCGGGCGGATCGCGCCCGAGACGTAGCGCACCGTGCCCGTAAACGTCCGCTCCGGAAAGGCCGCGACCTTGAAGCTCACGGTCGCGCCCTGGCTCACCTTGCCCGCGTCGGCCTCGGGCACCGAGAGCTCGAGGCGCAGCGGATCGACGGCGACGAGCGTCACGACGCGCGAGTCGCTGCGCACGTACTCACCGACGTCCACGTAGCGCTCGGTGACCACGCCAGCGAACGGCGCGCGGATGGTGCCGTCACCCACGTTCTGCGCGGCGAGCCGCGCACGCGCCGAAGCCGCTTCGACGCTGAGCGGCGTGGTGCGGCAATTGATGGCGACCTTATCGTATTCGAGCTCGGTGATGGCGCCCTTCGCCTTGAGCTGGTCGTAGCGAGCGCACTCGCTCTTCGCCTGCGCGGCTTGTTCTTGCGCGCTCTGCGCCTGCGCACGCGCCTCCGCGGCGCTCAGGGCCGCGGCGCGCACGTCCACCTGCGCCAGCACTTGCCCGGCCTTCACCTCGGCGCCGCGCTCCACCGACGTGGCCGTGATACGACCGGCGACGTTGGCGGCGAGATCGGTCTCGCGATCGCCCTTGAGGCTGCCCGTGAGGCGCAGCGTCTGCGGCACCTCTACTTCGGTCACCGGCGTCGTGCGCACCGTCACCGCAGGAGTCTCGGCCGCGGTCGGGGTTTCCTGGGCGGGTCGCTTGCAAGCGGCGAGCAACGTGCTCGCGCAGACGAGCGACAGGGAGACGGCAGCGAGCTTCATCGGGCGTGTCATGGTTTCCTCGGGTCGGACGGTGAACGGCCTGCGGCCAAGCGCAAGGAGGCGCGAGCGAACGCGAGATCCGCGTCGGCTTGGATGCGGGCGGCCTCGGCCAAGAACGCGTCGCGCTGGGCCTGCGTTACATCGAGCTGCGTCGAGACGCCGGCCTGATAACGCTCGAGCGCGAGATCCGCGGCCTTCTTCGCGGCGGCGGACTGCGCGCGCGCCGAGCGGCTCTTCACGAGCCCGTTCTGCACGCGCCGGTAGGCCTGGAAAATCGCGTCCGAGACGCTGCGGCGCGTGCGCGCCTCGCGCACCTGCGCGACGTCGGCGGCGGCGGCCTGCGCCTCGGCGGTCTTCAGCGTCGCGTAGTCGACGCGCCAGGCCGCGATCAGCTGCAGCGTGTAGTAGCTGTCTCGCCCGGTGAAGCCAGTGGCGTTCGTGAAGCGCTCTTGCGCCGACGCGGACAGCGTCGGCAGCAGGGCGAAGCTGGCCGACTTCTTGGCGGCGCTGGACGCTTCGGACAGCTCACGCGCGGCGCGCTCGTTCGGCGTGTCCCCGGCGGCGATTTGTTGCCAGCGCTCGAGCGGCGCTTCCTCTTGCAGCTCGTCGGGCGGCAGCGGCGCGGGGTCGACCGGCGACAGGCCGCTCAACGTCTCCAGGTTTCGCGCGGCCAGCTCGGCCAGCAGCTGAGCATCCGCCACGTCCTGACGCGCGCGCTCGACGTTCGCCCGCGCGCGCTCCTGATCGAGCTCGGTGGCGGCCCCCGACTCACGCCGCACGCTCACGTAGTCGAGGTTGGCCTCTGCGGCCTTGACGCTGTTGCTCGCGGACTCCACCAGCGCGCGGGCGCCCAGCAGCTGAAAGTAGTTCGAGGCCACCGCGCGCGTGACGTCGAGCTCGGCGGCGCCGCGCTGCTCACGCGCGGCCCGCGCCAGCGACTTGCTCGAGCGCCAGCGGTAGTAGTTCGAGGCGTCGAACAAGGGCACGTCCAGCTGCAGGAACGCGTCCAGCTGATTGTACGGAGTGATGACCACGCGCGGCCCGCCGTTGGGCAGCGTGATCGCCGCCTCATACTGGTTTCGCGTGTACACGCCGCGCGCAGAGAACACTGGCAAGATGCGGCCCAGGGCCGCGCCGGCCTCCGCTTCACGCTGGCGCAACGTGGCCTCGAGCTCCCGCGAATCGAAGCTCTCCGTACGCGCCCGCGCCACGAACTCTTCCAGCGGCTGGGTGGCGCGCGCCGGCGTGGCCAGCGCCAGGCCGAGGCCAGCAATTGTTGCGTAGACGCTCAATAATTGACCGAAGCGCATGAATTCTCCGAAACTAGACAAGCCCCCTCATCGAGCTCGTACGCGCGAGCGGGCGCGCGGCGGGATGGCGTCACGCGCGCGGGCGACCGGCGGCGCGTCGGGCCGCGCGGCGCGTAGGATCAGGTCCACGACGGAGCGCGCGAGCTCCAGCGGCGGTACGCGGTCTTCGCTGTTGACCAACAGCTCGCTCACGCAAAAATCCCGCAGGGTGCCGATGAACATGCGCGAGAGCACGCGCGGGTTGACGGGCGCCAGACGCCCGCGCTCCATCTCCGCCGCGAAGAAGGCCTCTAGCGTGCGCAGCGGCCGCTCATGCCCGATCTGCTTGTTGATGAGCATCTGCTCCAGCGAATACTCGCTCTGCGGATTGGACCAGGCCATCATCATCATGGGCAGCGCCACGCGCCCGAACGACAGCACGCGCAAGGCGAGCGCCTCCAAGGTCTCACGCAGATCTCCCTCGCCGGCGCGCGGCATCAACGACTCGATGATGCGCGGAACCTCCTCCGGCTCGAACTGCATCGCGGCGCGGAACAGCGCGTCCTTCGTCTTGTAGCGGTGGAAGATCGTGCCCTCTGAGATGCCGGCGCGTTCCGCCACCTCTGCCGTGGTGGCGCGGATGCCGCGCGACAAAAACACGTCCCGCGCCGCCTCCAGCAGGCGATCGGCGGAGATGACGGGCGGACGCCCGCGGCGCGGGCGCCCACGGGCTGGGCGTTCAGGACGAGACGGCACGGCTTTTATTGAGTGCCGGCTCAATATAGTGACGGTCGTCTCCAGCGCAAGCGCCTGAGCGCACGTCGATGAAGCATTTTTCTCCCGCCGCGCGCGGCTATTCCAGCGCAGCAGTAGTCACGGCAACCTCACTCCAGCGCCTGCTCGCTGGGCGGGCGCGCGGAGCGCTTGCGCGGCCGCTCGTCGAAGGCGAGCTCCGCCAGCTGCTCGGGCAGCTCCAGCAACGCGGCTTCGCTGAGCGCGCGCGCTTGGCGCAGCGTGAGCGCGAGAGCAGCGCCGGCTTCGAGCAGTGAAGCGCGCAGCGGCTCCGCCGCGTCTTCGGACAGCTCCTGCGCGGCCTCGAACGCTTGCAGCGCTTCGCTCGCGCGATCCACGGGCGTGAGCAGGTCCGTCAAGAACGGGTACTCCGGATCCGCTGCCAAGCGCCGCACGTAGGTGCTGGCCCGACGTGGCGCGAACTCGGCGCGGTACGTGCGCTGCGCCGCGCCGCCGCGCTCCAACTTCTCGAAGCGCTGATGCGGGAACAGCGCCTCGATCAGCGGCGATGTCGGCCCGACTTCTCGCACCAGGTCGGCGAACAGCGCGCGCAGCGCGACCAGCCACTCTTGCTCGAGCTTCAGCTGTCGCTCTGCGCGCAGCGCCTTCAGCTCAGGCAGGCTCAAGCTGGCCTCGAGCTGCTCGCGCACTAGAGTAGCTCGCTGCTCCAAGCGAGCTCTTGCGACCGTGAGCCAGGCGCGTTCGTCTGCTTCGAGCCTCAGGTCAGCGCTGCGGTTCAGCAGCCGTTCCAGCCGCACGACGATGCGCTCGGCGAGCTCCACCCGTTGTATGACGTCGTGAACCTCTGACTTCATGGCGCCGGGCAAGCTAGCCGATTTTTTGCGTCGGGTCAGGGCGCCCGTATCCTTTCGACGCGCTCGTTTGTCTATCTGCCATGAACGACATCTCTGAGACCCTACACGAGCAAGCGCAGCGGCCCTGGCGCCGCTTCATCGAAGAGTACGAGCCGCTGCGCGGGGACCTGTACCGCTATTGCCGGTTCCTCACGCGCAACCCGTGGGACGCGGAGGATCTCGTGCAGGACGTGCTCGCGCGCGCGTTCGTGACGCTCGCCAGCATGCAGGAACCTCCAGCGAATCCGCGCGCCTGGCTGTTCCGCGTCGCGTCCAACCATTGGCTCAATCAGCGGAAACGTGCGCGCGAGCGGCCCACGCCAGAGACGGAGCTCAGCACCGACAGCGATCCGCGCACGGCGCGCGAAGCCGCTGGCTCGCTGGTAGGCGCGCTCGCCCCGCAAGAGCGCGCGGCCGTGGTGCTCAAGGACGTCTTCGACTTCTCCTTGGACGAGGTCGCCAGCGCGCTGTCTACCAGCGTGGGTGCCGTCAAGGCCGCGCTACATCGCGGCCGCGGCAAGCTGGCGCAGGCGGATCCGGAGCAGACCGCCGCGCCGCCGCCGCCGCTGCTCGACGCCTTCTGCGCCGCGTTCAACGCGCGCGACATCGAGAAGGTGACCGCGCTGCTGCTCGACAACGTCTCGCTCGAGTTCCCGGGTCATCACAGCGCGTACGGCATCCCCGCGGTGCGCGGCGCGCTCAGCGCGACCATGTTCCACGCGCGAGCCTTCATCACGCCGAGCTGGCAGCAGGGCGTCGTGGAAGACTCGGCTCGCTTCGAGGTGCGCCTGCACCGCGGCGAGGCGCTGCTCCTCGCTTGGTGGCAACACGCTGACGGCGAAGCGGTGCGCGGCTTCTCGCGAATCGACTGCGAAGAAGGCCGCGTCGCGCGCATCCGGACCTATTTCCACACGCCAGAGGCCGTCGCGGAGCTCTGCCGTGAGCTGGGGGTACCGAGCCGCAGCAACGGCTATCGCCACTGGCTCTGAGAGCCAGCTCTGAGAGCCGGTACTGTATCGCTCGGACGGGAGAGGCCACGGGGCCGACCCGCGGACCGGCGCGGCTCCCCAAAAAAAGATCTGCAGCCTGTCGATCTGGGCGTGGCTCCTTCGTCGTGCCTATGAACCCCCCAGAAGGAGCCGAAAATGCAGTACCTCATGCTCATCAAGATCGCTAACAACACCGATTACGAGTCGGGCAAGCCCATCCCCGCCGAGCTCGACGCCGCGATGGGTGAGCTGATGGGCGAATGGTCCAAGAAGGGCGCCTTCGTCTCGGCGGCGGGGCTCAAGCCCACTTCGCAGGGCACTCGAGTGCGACTCAGCGCTGGCCGCGTGAACGTGACGGACGGTCCGTTCACGGAAGCCAAGGAGGTCGTCGGCGGCTTCTTCGTGCTGGAGGTCGCCACCAAAGCCGCCGCGGTGGAGATGGCGCAGCGCTTCGTCGAGCTCCACCGCCGCGTGCTCGGCGATGATTTCGTGCTCGAGTGTGAGCTGCGAGCGCTCACCTGAGCGCCGCGCCGCGTCGTCGTGAATGCGAGCCGGTCGCACGCCGGCTCGCATTCACGCAGCGCCGAGCGCGCTCGTCGCGCGCGCTCGGCGCATTGGCGGCCAGAGGGAATCGCCAAATTATGATTTTGGCATTGGCCGCGTAACGGTTTGCAGCGTTGTTCCAAGCGGTCGTGGACGCGTAAACAGTAGGCCGCGCCCGGCGCAGGCGGTATATTTTAGCTCCGCGTGCGCTCGTCACGCGTGAACGGCGCACGCGGATTACGACTTCGCCCGGGCGGGCGCGGATCTTCTCTTTCTTGAGTCCGGCACTCGAAGGAAAGGAGCACTCCATGGCGACCCTTGAACATCACGAGCATCTCGCCGAACCGTCGTTGCTCGACAGCGAGCGATTCGCGAAGGGCGGTCGCGATACGGTGATCGTCGTATGGTCACTCATCGCGCTCGCCGTCGCCGTGTTCTTCGCGCTGCTCATCGCGGTGGGCGAACAGCCCCTGTCGACGAACAGCGCGACGCCGTCGTCGGCGCACGCGGAGCGCGCCGCGGCGGCACCGCAATAGCCGTTTCGGTGGACGCGCGTCGCCACGCGCGACGCGCGCCACTGCGCACAAGCTGCTAGCTCTCCTCACTAGCGCTCGCCGCGTGTGATGCATTCGTGTGCGTTCGTGTCAGGTTCGTTCGCTTTCTTCGCGTCCCCTTTTTCATTTGCGAAAAGCGTGCCTCACCGCTTGCGTTAACGAGGCCCCGCGCGTATTGTTGCCGTACTCACGGCGATTCCGCCAAACGGCTGCTCGAGCGGAATAGCTCGTCGTGCCGAGACTTCGGCGGTGACGTTAGGGCTCGTGAGGACGCGGACGGATGTGCCGCGGACCCCGTCCGATTTAGCGGCTCGTTGGACGCAGGCCTCAACCTTTATCGCCGGCGAGATCGGAACAGCACATGGGGACGACAACTTACAGCAGCGGCTGGCGTGAGAGTACCGCCAACGCGGTCACGCAACGCCCTGCGGCCACTACCACGTCGAAAAAGAAGGACGACGTGGCCGCCGTACACATCACTCAGCAGTTTCGTGAACGTCACAACATGACGTACGAAATCAACTGCTCCGGCGTACCGCTCGTGTTGCGTATCTTCTTTCCACGAGACGGAGCGGGCGCTGAATGGCGCATCGAAGCGCGCGCCGGTCACGTCAATGATGTCTCGGTCGCGAGCGCATCGGCCGCGACGCGCGCGCAAGCGCTGCAAATGCTGGCACAGCGCTGGCGCGACACGGCCGGGATAGCGCCTTCGTCCGTCGACTGGAGCGCGGTGACGCAAGCATTGGCGTCCGTGCGAGCCATTTGACGTCGCGCGCGCCGCTGCGCTTCGAACACGGCCGCTGCGCCGCAGGTTCACGCCGACGGCGGATCACGTCGTCGCGACGAGCCGGCGCGGCGCGCAGGAGGCCCGCTTGAGCGCCGCCCAGCGCGGCAAGCTCCTCGAAGATTGCGCCGTAGAGCTGGGGGCCTCGTGGGCTCGCTCTTTGTGCGAAGCCACGCGCCAAGAGCAACGGCCAGTGGCCGGCGGCTTTCCGGGGACGATCCCAGAAGCTCGCTGGCGAGTCGCGCGACAGCTGGGCCTCGAGCTCGCGCGGCTAGCGCTCTCCCCCCTACTGCCGGCGGAGCTGTCGAGCGCCGCGGATCTGGCTTACGCACGCGCGCGCCGTGACTGGCTGGAGACGGTGCGGACCGGCAAGCCGGCGCTGCGGCGACGCCCGGGGTGAAGGCAGGCGTCATCCCGCCGCCTTGCCCGCAAGAGGAGCCATGAGCGAGACTTTGTTGGACGAGATCGACTCCGCTGAGCGCACCGTGGCGCAAGCGGAGCTAGCCCTGGACGCGCTGCTCGCGAAGCTAGACCGCGCTCCGCGCGCGGAAAAGGTCACCGTCAACGCGCCGCTGGAAGCTGCGCTGCAGCGGCTACGGGATGCGCGCGTGATCCTAGCGTCGCTGAAGCTCGATCACCAGCTCGCCAGCAAGTAGCCGCCAGCGGCCGCTCGCGCTCGCGAGCCGTCGCGAGCTCTACTCGGACGGCCGTGAACCGAGTATGACCTCGGCGTGAACGCGCGAGAGCAGGCGGCGGTACGCAACGCGGGGCGCCTGCTGCTCATGCGCGGCCTGCACGCGGCCGGCGGCGCAGTGTTCGCCGCCGTCGTCCCGCGCCTGATGGGGCCGAAGGGTTACGGCCAGCTCGCGTTGCTGCTGTCGCTCAGTATGTGGTTCACCATCGCGGCGAACCTGGGCTTGACGGAGGTGTTGGTTCGGGAAGCACCGCGTTACGAACGCGACCTCGATCCGCGCGGGTTGACGACGTTGTTCGGGCGGCTGCTCGCTCTGCGCAGCCTGGCCGGCTTGACGACGGCGGGGCTCTACCTGCTGGCGACGACGCTCTGGTTGCGAGACCTCGACCGCACCACGCTCGCGCTGTTGGCGCTCACCGTGCTCGTGCGCGCCCCCGCGGACCTGTGCTTCGCGCTGCAGTTGGCGAAAAATCGCGCGGCGCACTGGGGCGTGGCGGACATCCTGCGGTTGTGGGGCAACATGGCCTTGATGCTGCCGGGCTATCTGCTCGCTGGCATTCGCGGAGCCGCGCTCGGCGTGCTCGTGTTGGACATCGTGATCGCGCTCGTCGGCTTCTTCGGCGTTCGCGAGCACCTGGCTTGGACGCGCGGTGGACCGGCTCTAAGCGCGCTGAAGCCGCACCTGCGGTTTGGTTTGCTTTTCTATGGCGTGCACCTGAGCGCGGCCGCGTTCGACAGCAGCGGTGACGTCCTGCTCCGCGCCGTGCACGGCGACTATGCGTCAATCGGCTTTTTGCGCGTCGCTTACTCGGCGTACCTGATGGGTTCGTCCGCGATCACCTGGACCACGTTCGCGTTCGCGCCGCTGCTCACGGCGCTCTACCTCGAGCGCGACACCCGCGCGATCCGCCTGCGGCTCGAGAGCTTGAGTAAGTGGCTCGGCATCGCCTGCGCGCTCGTGCTGCTCGCGGCGGTGCTGGTGGGCGAAGATTTGGTTCCATTGGTGTTCGGCAAGGCCTTCAATCCTGTCGCGCGCGCTCTCGTGGTGCTCAGCGCCGGGCTGTTCGCCGTTGCGCTCACCAGCGTCGCCAACGTCGCCGCGCTCGGCTATGGCCGCGGCGGCGTGGTGCTCGCTGCCTCCGCGGTTCAACTCGCCGCCTTCTGGCTGCTCGGGCCGCTGTTGGTCATGAAGCTCGGCTGGCTCGGCGCGGCGCTGGGTATCCTGTGCGCGCTCACGGCGCAAGCCGCGTTCTCCACCTTCGTGAGCAAGAAGATGGCGGGCTACTCCTTACGCCCGTGGCTCGGCGTCGTCGCGCTGGGCGCCACGTTCCTGCCGCTCGCCGCGCTGCGCGCCTCCGCGCTCGTCGACGCGGCGCTCTTGGGTGTCGGCGTCATTGGCTATTTGGCGTTGCTGCGCTTATCGGGGCTGATCAGCGCGGCGGAGTTTGCAGCGTTCAAAGGCGCCCTGCGGCGCACGGTTCGCGGTCGCGAGGCGCCACGCGCGCCGCAGGCCCGCCAATAGAGGAGTGCTCGCGACCAGCGGGTGCGGCGCGCGGTCGCTTACGTCTGCGCGCTGTGCCAAGGCACGGTGCGAGCGAGGTGATAGCCGCGCGCGCTGTGCACGAGGTGCGGATCGAGCCCTGACTTTCGTAAGGTGGTCACGGCCACGTGCAGGCGGTTCTTGGCGGCCTTGGTGACCGCTCTTTCGTCGGGCCACCCGGCGCGGATCAGCTCCTCGACGGGCACGGGCTCGTCCGGCGCGTGCATGCGCCGCTGGATCAGCGCGGAGAGCAGCCGTTGCAGCGGGACGCGGTGGCGCAGGTCCACGCGTTCTCCGCCCGCAGGTTGAAACCAACGTCCGTCGCTGTCGACGAGCGCGTATTCGCCCAGCGCGGCCTGACGCCGGTATGCAGCCTCCAGGACGCGGAGCGCATAGCGCGCCTCATCGCCCGCTACGCCGGGCTTCGCGTCGTTCACGCTCGTCGCGACGCGCGCGCGGCACAGCGCCTCTCGCACGCGCTCCAAGCGCTCGCGCTGGGCGCGCGCGTCACCGCCGTCGAGCTCGCGCAAGCCCTGAGCGAGCTCGAGGTGCGCGCGATGAATATCCACGGCCAACACCAGCCCCGGCTGTCCCAGGGCGCGCAGCAGGCTCTCCGCGGCGTCCATTTGCCGCGCCGCGCTCTCGAGCTGCTGCGTGAGCGCTTGGCAGACGCCCAGCAACGCGAGCGATAAGCCCAGCTCACGCCGGTCTCCCACCTGCGCCGCCAGCTCGACCGCTCGCGCGAAGCCAGCCTTCGCTTCGCCCACCGCGTCTTGCTCGAGGGCCAAGCTGGCCAAATCGTACTCGGCGATGCCCTCGAAGCGCCGGTGTGCGAGCGCCCGATGCGCGGCGATGGCTCGCCGGAAGCAAGCCGCGGCGTCATCGCGGCGTCCGAGCTCCTGCAAGAGCGTGCCGAGGTTTTGCAGAATCGTGGCCTCCACGAGCGGCAGCGCGTGCTCCCGCGTGACACACAAGGCGCTCTCGAACAACTCGCGCGCGCGCAGCAGCTCACCGCGCTCGTGCGCCATCCCCGCCATCGCGGCGAGCACGCGCGCGCGCCCAGCGACGTCTCGGTGTGACGCGCAGAGCTGCAGCCCTTCGTCGTAGTAGCTGGCCGCGCGCAGCCAATCCGCTTGATGGCGATGATGATTGCCGAGATCGATGGCCAGCGACACGCGAAACTCCGGCGCAGCGGCGAGCGCGGCGCGTTCACGGGCGGCTTCGAAGTCAGCGAGGGCGCTCGAGAGTTGGCCATGACGCGCGCGCAAACGCCCCCTGGCGCGCAGCGCTCGGCAACGCAGCGGCTCGTCGCGCGTGGCTTCCAGCGGGGCCATCTGCAACAGCGCCAGCGCGGGCTCCACGGGTCCTTGAAACGCGGCAGCGTGGCTGGCGGCCACCAGCGCCTCCAGGGCCGGCTCCAGCTCAGCGGCGGCGAGCGACGCCCGAGCGCTCGCGAGCAGGGTCTCGCTGTGCCGGCACAGCCACGAGAGCGCGGCGACGTCATTCTCGTGGTCGAGATAGCGCCGCGCGCTGCGCAGCAGCGCGGCCGCGAAGCGCGCGCGGAGCCGTGATGCCTCTGGCTGCTGCGCGAACAGCTCACTCGCATATTCCCGTGTAGCGCGTGGCATGCGGAACGAGCTGCGCCCATCCGCGACGCTCACCCACAGCAGCGAGCGCTCGCACAAGCGTGTCAGCACGACAGCGGTCGGCGTGCTGGGGTCTTCGAAGGCGGCCTCGGCGTCTGTCAGCGCGAACTCGCCGTGAAATTGGCTGAGCGCGAGCCAGGCGCGAAGCTCCGACGCGCTGAGAACGCCAAGCGTGCTGTTCAACGCTGCGCGCAGCGAGCGCGTACGCGGCGCGCCCGCGCGGTCGCTCGAGCTCAGAAACGGCAAGCTCGGGTCGAGGCGAGCGTGAAGCTCAGCGAGATCCAGAGCTCGCGCGTGCTCTGCGGCCAGCTCGAGCGCGAGCGGTAAGCAGTCGAGCCGGCGCACGATCGCCTGCAGCAAGATGGGATCGGGCTCGCGGCTTGGACGGCGCGCGGCCTCGCAGCGCTCGCGAAAGAGCGCGATCGCCGCCTCGTCGCTGAGCGGACCGAGCACGCACGTCGCCTCCGCGCGCAGCCCGACCCGCTCGCGCGACGTCACGAGGCAAACCAAGCCCGGCGCTGAGCGGAGCCAGTGCTCGAGCAGCGGAGCCAGCTGCGGGAGCGCTGCTTCGACGTTATCGAGCAACAAGAACATGGCGCCAGCACGCCGCAGAGCGTCCTCGCTGTCCGCCGCGCAGCTCGCGCTCGCCGGCTCGCACGCGGGGAGCAATACGGCTTGCAGGCGCGCGCGCAGCTCTTCGCGCGAACGGCATCCCTGCAGGTCACACCGCCAGACGCCGCCGGGATGACCCGCGAGCGAGAGCTCGGCCGCGAACGCCAGCGCCAAGCGCGACTTGCCCACACCAACAGGGCCCAGCACCGTGACGAGACGGCGCCCCTCTGCGAAGCGCTCTTCGAGCTCCAGCAACGCATCGGCGCGGCCCACGAGCGGGGTCGTCGCATCGAGCACGTTGGTACGGCGGGCCGATAAGGTCATGGCAGTGGCGCGCTGAGAACGCCGCGGCGAGCGATGTAAGTGGCAGTTTAAGCGGACGTCTGGCACCAGGATAATGCGTTTCCGGGGTGAACGGACGCGTCGAGGAGATATGGCAAGCAGAACCAGGCGGTTGGGTTGTTTGGTTTTTTGGGGGGCGCTCGGGATATCGGGGTGTGGTCGGGCCAGCAACGACGCTGGACCGCAGCGTGAACCAGGACCGAGCCAGCAGCCCGCGAGCGACGGCGACCCAAAAATGGCCGATGAGCCGCAGCTGCCAGCGGAGCCGGACGAGCCCTGGGGCAGCGACCCACTCTGCAACAGCGGAGGTTGGTGTTGGACACAGCCAACCCCTTTCGGAGAGCGGGTCCGCGATATCCATGGCACGAGCGACGGCTCGGTCGTATTCGCTGTCGGCGACAACGGTTTAGTCGTCGAGGCGCGCGCGGAAGGCGCGAAGTATCATGACACCGGGACCACGCGGCGCTTATCGTTGGTGCACGTCCTCGCGGCGGATGACGTGTGGGTGGCTGGAGACGACGGCCTTTTACACTACGATGGCGTCAGCTGGTCGAGCCTCGGCTCGGGCGAGGTTCTCAGCATCGCGTCCACGGCAGATGGACATGTCTGGGCCGTCATCGACCAGCGGCTCTGGAGTGTTGGTGCAGAGCTCAGCGAGGTGACGCCCGACGCGGAGCTTTCCATCGCTGATGTCATCGCCGGCAGCGAGCCTTCGGAGCTCTGGGCGCTCGGCTTCGAATACGTCGGACGCGGCTACAATGTATTGCTCCTGCACTTCGACGGGGTGAGCTGGTCGCGAGCGCCTGGTGCGCGACCGTTCGACTATACCTTGCCGCGCTTGCTGCGCGCTGGGAGCGACGTCTACGCCTACGAGCGATCCGGCGCCTGGCTCGCGTCTTCGAGTTGGACACCGGTGACGGACTGGCCGGGCGCGTACGCGGCTTGGGGCAACGCCGACGGCACCTTGTACTTGGCGACAGTAAAGGGGCTCCTCCGTCACTCCGAGAGCTCGACGACGCTGCTCGCTCCCGATGAACCGGTCGAGGTGTGGGGCAGCAGCAACAACGATCTGTGGGTCGCCCTCGCCAGCGGCGGAATGACACGGCTTCCCGCGCAACGCGCGCTAGCGGCGACGGTCACGCCCGAGCCGCTTCGCCCGGCGCGTGACTTCGGCGCCGCGGAGTGGGGCACCGTACCGGCGAAGCTGTGGGCCAAATCTCCCGCGGCGTGGGGCAGCGGACCAAACGATGTCTGGCGAGCGACACTCGAGCATTTCGACGGCGAGCGCTGGACTCAAATGGGGGACCGCCCGAACGGCGCCGTCGACATCGACGGCTGTGGCCCCGACGACGTGTGGTTCGCGCTCTCGGACGTCTGGTATCCGGAGGAAGCGCCCAGCGTACTGCAGTGGGACGGGCAAACGTTTCGAGAGCACGCGCTGCCCGCGGAATGGCGCGGCTTTCGCGTCTCGCGCATCCGCTGCATGACGCCAACGGAGGTGTGGATCGGCGCACAGAGCCTCGATCACGCGCGCCTCGGTAGCTTCGACGGCAGTGAATGGCGCATCGCTCACGAGGTCGAGTCCCAGCCCTGGATCGAGCATTGGGGCGGCATCGATGGCGACACCTCGCGCTTGGTCTGGATCGCGGCCGCGGACGCGCTCTATCGCATTCACGGAGGAATCAGCGCACAGCTGCTCCCCGCAGCGAACGAGCGCTTCGTCGGCCTCGACGTGGAGGGCGCCTCGCAGGTCTGCGTGCTCGGCACACAAAACGTGTATTGCAACGACCTCGCGACCGGCGAGTTCACCGCAGAGCCCTACGCTAGGAACGCGCTGCTCAACGTGACGCTGATGCCAGAGCAGCTCTGGGCCTATGATTCGACGCGTGCGGTGCGGCGCCCGCGCTGAGCAGGTCGAAACTCGCTGTACGAGCGGCCCCCTCCTCGCTAAAAGGACGAGGGGTGGACGTCTACCAGCTCAGGACCTTCGTGGCGGTGGCGCGCGAAGGGAGCATCACCCGCGCGTCGGAGGCGCTTCACCTCAGCCAGCCTGCGGTGAGCGCGCACATCAAGACGATGGAGGAGGCGCTCGGCCTCGCCCTCTTCGAGCGCACTCCACGAGGGATGGCCCTGACCTCCGACGGGCAACGCTTGCTCGCCAAGGCCGAGCAGACGCTCGCCGCGCTGCAAGACCTGATGGACGAGGCGACCCGCAGCAAAGACCAACTCACTGGACGGCTGCGCCTGGGCGCCGGCAGCAACTCGAACAACGAAGTCATCGGTGAGTTCCTCACCGTATTTTCGGAGCGACGGCCCGGCGTGGAGGTCGTGCTGAAGCACGGCACCTCACAGGAGATACTGGCCGGGATCCGCAACGGCAGCTTGGACGGCGGCTTTTACAACGATCCAGCTGAGCCGGAGCCGGATTTGGCAGCAACCGAGGTCGCGCGCTTCAAGATCTTCGTGGTCGCGGCGCCGGGCTTGGTCGCCGACGCGCAGCGGACGGAGCGCGGCATGCTGGCCGAGTTCGCTTGGATCTACCCAGCTTCCAGCGCGTGCTGCGGTCGCAGCGCAGAGGCGCTGTTCAAAGCGCACCGTTTCAGGCCGAAGCGCATCATCAGCGTCGATCGCCAAGAGGTGGCACGGACGCTGCTCTCCGGCGGTATCGGCGTCGGCTTACTGCACGCCGACATCGCTCGAGCGGCGCAGCAGCGCGAAGAGGTCGAGCTCCTGTTCGAGGCGGAGACTCTCGTGCGCGTTTACTTCGCGCACCTCAAGAGCCGCGAACGGGACCCGCTGTTGGCAGCGGCTGTCTCGACCCTTCGCGCGCGCTCCCGCGCCTGACGCCGCGTGTCTCGCGCTCAAAGAGCGTGGGGAAACAGCCGCGCCAGCGCCGTTGCCGTCAGGAACAGCCCCACGCCGAAGACCGTGTGCGTCCCTAGGCTCTTCAGCGTGTTGAGCACTGGAGTCCGTGTCTTCGACGAGGCGATGCCAGCGCCGAGCGCCGGCTGCAAGATGAAGAGCGGCGCCACCACCGACGGGATCCCGACGAGCAGCGCGGGCCCGATGGTGGGCGAGCGCGCCCAAGCCAAGCCCGCCGTGGCGAGCAGCAGCACCGCGAAGCTCATCCCGATCGCGTAGTGCGCGAGCCAGCCGAGCAACGCTTCACCCCGAGCTGGCGGCGTCTTGGCGATGTTCTCGTGCACGAAGCGCCCGCTCGGCAGATGCGCCAGCCAGCGCCCCAGCAACGCGAATTTCAGAGAAGGCACGCCAAAGCGACGGAGCAGGGCGGCCCACAGGTCGATGAGCAGGGTTGCGCCAGCGCCGATCAGCACGCCGCGCGTCAAAAACTCAATGACTTCACTCATGGCTCAGTCACTGTGCCCACGCCGCGGAGCCAAGTAAAATCGCAGTTTCGGAGGTCCGCCCTCAGCGGCGCTGAGGTCATGCGCCGCAGCGGGGGAAGCGGCATTACTTCGTTTTGTAGGGCCGCGCTTGCTTGATCAGGAGCGCGCGCTCAGGCCCGACCCATTTGACCTCCAAATCGAGCACGAGCTCTCCCTCGCTCTTGCCGTACAACGGCGCGAAATGGCGCAGCACGCGCTGGACGCGATCGGCGACCTGCACGAGCTCGCCGTCCGTGAGCAACGGCGCGCCCGGGCTCAGCGACGAATAGCGTTGACGAACGATCGCTCCGCCGGCGTCGCTGGGCGCCACGCTGACGACCTCGGGCGTGACGCCGCCGCTCGGGTTCGTGACGGAGAGCTCACCCGCTTGCAGGTTGAGATAATATCCGGGCTGCGCCGGCGACAGCAGATTGCGAGTAACGATCACCCCATTTACCACCTCGTCGTCGACGGCGGCGTTGACGGCCACACCCATGTGGACAGCGAGGTGGTCGATGTTGAAGAAGGTTCGCTCCTCGAACGCGCCGAAGCTCCACACCGAGGCCCACACCTCGCGAATGCGACGTGAAGCGGCTTTGTCGCCCGTCGCGCGCGCCGAGACCGACTCGTACAGCCCAGCGCCGCTGAACTCCGGCAGATCTTCGGCGTTGGTGCTGGAGCGCAAGCGCACCTGAGCGGCGCCGAAGAGCTGCGCGACCCGCCCATCGAGCGCCCTCGCAAACGTCGGGTTCACTGTGCCACTACGGATCAGCTCCTGGATCAGCAGCAAGGTGGCATGCCGCAGCTCGCTATCTGCGAGCACCTCGCCGCGAGCGACGACCTCGGCGATGTACTCGTAAAACGAGCGGCTCGCACCGGCGGCGCTGGCACAGTCTTCGTATGCGAGCGCGCAGGCCGCCGCGCCCTCGAGCGCCTGTTCACAGCCCGCGCGACCGAGCTCGCAGAGCGCCGGCGTCAGCTGGTTTTCGTTCAAATAAGCGTGATACGGGGCGAACGGCACGGCGAAGCCGGCGGGCGCTTCGTCGCCCAAGAGCCGGCGCAGCTCCGCCAAGTTCGCCGCCTTCGCCCCGACCCGCAGCGAGTCTCCGAACGAGAGCTCCTCGAAGCTGGGCAGCCCATCGTAGTCCAAATCAGCCTCGGGCACCCAGCGCGGACGCTCCAGCGACGCCCAGTGCGCTTCGGCCTCGGACAGCGACGCGGGCTGCAGCGAGAAGCCGCGCGTCGTTACCTCGAAGCGCACGAGCTGATCGAGCCAGGGCTGCACTCTGGCGTCGCTCCTCGCGTTGCGCAGCGCCAAGTTCGGTGTCCCGCGCGCGCGGGCCGCGACATTCACGTGAGACAGCGGGGTCTGCAGCTCCTCGGAGATGGTGCCCGCCAGCAACGGCAGGTCATTCGGCAGCCGCTCGAGAATGACCACGTCTCTCGCAGAGAACAGCCCCTTGGCGAGCGCTTCAGGCGTCGCGGAGCGCAAAGTCCCGTAACAAAGCCCGGGGTTCAGCAGCTGCTCAGTGACGCCCGCGAACAGCTCGGCTTGCTGGCGCACGAGCACGTCCGAGGCGGCCCAGCGCGCCGCGGCGTCGGACGCCTCACGCTCACGCTGAGCCGTCGCCGGCACATAAACGAGCCGCCGCTCCACACCCGAGTACGACAGCAGCGCCAGGCGCTCCTCAATCAGCAAATACAGCTTTTCCACGAGCTCCGGCCCGAGCTCGTCGCTCGGAAAGAACTGCAGCGTGACCGGGCGTGACAAGCCGAGCGCCGCGTCATCGGCGGCCTCGAGCTCGGGGTAATCGATGAGCGTCCCCGCCGCCGCGCTCCGTGAATCACCGTGATAAACACTGCGCTCGAACTCTTCGGGTGAGGCGACCACGTGGAGCACGCGGCTCGCAAAATCGTAGTGGAGCGGATAGCGCTGCGTATTCTGGAAATAGATGCGCGGCTCGCCGGCGAGGTCCGCGACGTAGAACTTGACGGAGCGCGCCCGCCCGAGCTCCGTCGGGCCGCTCACCGCGAGCGCGTTGAACGCAGCGTCGGCTGTCTCCGGATCCACCAGCCCCGTCGCGTAGTCGGCGCTCACTTCGAGCTCCGGTAGCGCGGCGAGCTCCGCGCTCAGAGTGCCGCGCCGCACGTCGCTGACGTCGAGGCTGCGCCGCGCGAAGCGCTGCCCAGCCGCCTTGATGACCACCGTCGCGCCAGCCTCTGCGGACTGCACGCGCACGCCGCGGCCAGAGCACGCCAAACCCTGCACGCGCGCCGTCGACGGACAATCGATGGCTCGCGCCTGTCCGGCAATAGAGTAGATGACGCGGTAGCTAGGCGGTGCGAGCCCGGCCGAAGTAGAGAGCATCAGCTCGAGCTCGCGCTCGGCCGTGTCATCACACCCTGGGCTCGCGAGCGCGATCAGCAGCGCGCCGACGAAGCGTGAAATCCAGCACACCTTTGCCTCACTTCATGCTGCACGCGAGCCGCCCGGTCGCCATGGCCGAGGTGGTGTGATACTGCACGTTCGTCAGCAGCAAATAGCTCTGCTCCTCGCCGAGCAGCTCACCGTCGGTCAGCCCGCCGGCGCTGTCGGGCGAAGCGACCTCCACCACGCGGCTCTTCGGGCGCAGGCTCGTCCCGTCGAGCACGACGTACTCCAGCGCGTTGTCCGGAGTGCAGCCGCCGCACACGTAGGTGACGCTGCCTTTCGACCACAGAAACCCGAGATCATCGCCCATGGTGACGAAGCGCGGAGAGATATTCTCCACGTCGTAGACCGGCGCTTGCAAGCGCTCGGTCTCACCAACCACGTTGCCTGCGTCATCATAGACCGTAAACTCGATGAAGCTCGCGACCAGACCGTCATCGGACCGTTGGCTCGCGACCTTCGCCATCAAGAGCTGCTCGCCTCGCGCGAGCAGCGCCATCTGATTGCCCCAAGTTCCGAACCAGCCCATGGCGACCGGTTGCGGCGCGTGACGCTGATTCAAGCTGGCATCGAGCGCGAGGTAGCGTCCCAGCGCGTCGCTTCCGTCATAGTAGCCATAGCCGAGCGCATAGCCGCCCGCGAACGCCGTCACATCGAACAGCGCCAACGGCCCGTCATTCTCGACCACCGGCGCGAGCGGGCTCGCGAACGAGCCATCGGCAGCGAGCGGCGCGGACACAATCTTCGAGCGACCGGTCATGCCGTTCGAAATCGCGACGAACACCCTCGTTTCGCTGCCGCTCTTTACGGCTCGGATGCTGTTGACATAGCTGCCGTCGGCGGGCTGCAGGCTACTCGCAGCGGGCCGCACCAGCGTTGCCTCCGCGTCCAGCTGTGCCGACCAAACCGCGTCAGCGCCGGCGGCGCCCGAGTCCGACTGCACCCACAGCAGCGTCGTGCGCTCCCCTTGTTCAACGAGCTCCGGCGCTCTCGCGGCGAGGTCCTCGCTGATCCTGACAGGGCTCGTCACCGACCCGTCATCGCCGAGCACGGCGACGAACAACCCGCGTTGCGCGGGCGGCTCGGCGAAGTCTTTGGTGAACGCGATGAAGCTCCCGTTCGCGCTCGCCGGCCCCAGCACGCTGCCCTGCGCCTTGGGAGCCGCCGAGATCGCGACAGCGCTCGTGAGCTTACAATCGTATGCTTCGTTCAGCGGGCGCTCCAGCAACGGCTCTCGCTGAGCCTGCCCACCCGAGCCGCCTCGCCCGCTCCCCGCTGCGCCGCTCGCCCCCGAGGCGGCACCTCCCGTACCGCCCAGCGCCGCGCTACCCCCCATTCCGCCACCATCGCCGCCGCGCCCGGAGCCGCCCTTCGAATCACCACCACATGCCGAAGTAGCTCCAGCAACAAAAAGCACGAGCACCGCGCAGCGAGAGAGTCCGTTCATCATGGTTCGCCCTACCAACCTGGGCGTTAATCCAGCGGCCCACCCGAATCCGTCACGCACCCGCGAAAAAACTCCTCGCCGAGATCATCAGCCACACTGTGGCGGCATGCCTTCTACTCTCTCAGAGACTATGGACGCGGCGAGCGATGTTAGCCGGGTCGCTCAGAGACTTCCCGAACGGTTGACGCTGCGTCTCCCCTCCTCGTTCGCTCGCGCGCCTTGCGGCGGAGGCCATCGCCCGGTCGGGTGAGACTCCCCATCGCATTCGTCGACGTCGGCATTTGTTCGTGAGCGATGAAGACACGAGGACTGGAATGGACCGAGTCTCCGAGCTGCTGGCGAAGGAACTGACGAGACGACGGCTTGAGAACAAGTGTCGCCCTGCAGCCGGGGAAACGGCGGCCTCGATGGGGCTCCAGCGCAGGTGTACGCTCGTCTCGAGCTGCATGACCAACACGTTGCGTGACCAGCCGCGCTGGTGCAGGCGCGCACCTACCGGTAGGGCTTCAATCCACTTGCCGGAGCGGACGATTTTAGAACCGCGCGCGGGGTCCGCGCGTGGAAAGCTCGG
The DNA here is from genome assembly GCA_966250485.1 of uncultured Sorangium sp. Lineage (GTDB taxonomy): Bacteria > Myxococcota_A > Polyangia > Polyangiales > Polyangiaceae > PMG-095. The sequence goes on from CBINHN010000015.1 coordinate 127,501, forward strand.
GGTGATGTGTCCGGGCGAGCTGCGCGTGAGGACCAGCTACTTTTTCTCACTGGTGATGTTGGCCTGTAGCGGCTTGCGCGGCGGAGCGACGAGACCGCTGCCCGTGCGTCTGGCGCTCAGCGAAGTGACGGTCGCGGAAGCGCGAACGGACGAGGCGGACGGGTTGCGCGTACTGTGGAACGCTGCCACGCGCGGCAGAGATCTCGATTGCAAGGCTTGGACCGCGAATAGCCCAGAGGAACTCGACGCGCTGTGGGACGAAGCGGGTCCGCCGGAGCCGGTACCTAGCGTGGACTTCTCCCGCTACGTAGTGTTCGGATTGGCCCGCGGTGGTAGCTATTGCCAAAGGGAGATCAGCAGCGCCGTCGCCGAGCGCTCGGGGACGCTTCGCCTGCGCGCGGAGGACGAAACCATCATCTGCCCCGACGTGCTAGTCCGAGTCGCGCTCGTGGTCGCCGTGCCACGGCGCTTGCTGAACAATCCGGTGTTGTTGGTCGCACCGGAGCTCGATCGCGCGTTCGAGTTCGACGTTCGTGACGCGACGCGAACGACTTCGCCGCAACGCCGGACCTCACCTGCGATTTCCGTGAGCAGCAATGCCGAGCGCCGGCTCGAGATGGTGCCGCGCCCCGCGCGCGGGCACCTCGCGCTCAGGACGTTGCGCAGCGGGGAACAGGTCTGGGTAGCGCACGAATCCGACGGCTCGCTGAGCGTGGTATCGGCGGTAACCTCGATCGGGCGCTGGCCTCTGGAGGGACTGCCCGACTACCTGCAGGTGCCGGTCGAATGGCGCGCCGACATCGGAAGGTTCAACGGCGGCTGGGACTGGCAGGGGCACAACGTGCACGGATTCGCGCCGCTGAGGCCGCACCAGTTCATCGTCGACGAGCACGGCTCGCTGTGGGTGGGAGATTTGCTCGCACCGGTACCTGGCCCCGTTCGGCCACGCCGACTAGCGCCCGAGCTCGACGGTTCGCCTCACGCTTACGAGACATCCAAAATAAGCTCTTGGTCCGCGCTCCGCGACGGTGAGGTCGCTCTCGTCGAGTTGGATCTCGTCTCCTCGCCTTCGGCGGGCGTACGCCTCTGTTCAGCACCCAAAACCCGACAGAGCTCTAATTTTCACGGCTGCCCACGCGAGGCGCCGGTCGTGGCGGGCTCACCGGAACACCCCGCGGCGCCGCCATTCGCGCTCTCCGGTCCATTCGTCGTTCGCCGCAGCGGCACGAGCGCGGAGGTTATCCTTCGGCAGGTACCGCAGCGCCTATCGTGGGCACCGCCGCTCGCGCAAAGCGCTCGAAGCACGCCATGATCGCCCTGATCTTCGAGAACTCAACGCGGGGGACGCCGGTCCACACGTTCGCTCTCGACGTCGTGTACGATCCGGTCACCTGAGAACATCGACCGATTGCTTTCAGCGCTGACAGCGCTCGACGCGGTCGCTCGAGATGCTCCTCGCAAGCTCCCGATTGGCGCGCCCGGG
>CBINHN010000016.1:0-122529 GCA_966250485.1 uncultured Sorangium sp.
TCGGCGGCAACGGCGGGGCTGGCGGCGCGGGTGGCGCGGGTGATGGCGGAACGGGCGCCGCTGGCGCGGGTGATGGCGGAACGGGCGCCGCTGGCGCGGGTGATGGCGGAACGGGTGCCGTTGGCGGGGGTGACGGCGGAGCCGGCGGCTCCGGGGGCTGAAGAGTCTCTCAGTGGCGCGCGGCGGCTCCGCTCAACGCGAGCCGCCAGCAGCGCCCGCTGGCGGGCGAGCAGCGCTCGTCTCGAGCGCCGGCAGCACCTGGCTGGCGAAGGCCTCGATGAAGCGCTCCTGTGCGCGTCCGACGTGGTGCACATAGACCCGCTCGAAGCCGAGCTCGCGATCGCTCGCCAGCCACGCGGCGTGCCGGCCGGATCGGAGGAGACGCGCAGCGCTGAGCGCAGATCCTCCGGTCGCACGAAGCTCGCGGCGGCGTCGAACAGCTCGGGCAGGCGAGTGTCGGCGTTGAAATCAGATGACGGAATGACGTTCGTGCGCCAGCCCTCGAACGCTGCTTGCTCGGCCTCGCGCTCGCTCGCCTCGAACGAGAGCGCCGCCTGCAAGTACATCGGCTTTCCCTCGCCGCCGCCGGCGCGGAAGCTGTCGACGACCTTCTTCAGCTCGGCTTCGGGTCGAGCGATGGTGATGAGGCCGTCCGCCCAGCTGCCCACCCATTCTGCGCTGCTGGCGCTGACCGCAGCGCCGATGAGCAGCGGCGCGCGCTCGGGCAAGCTGTAGATCTTCGCTTCGCGTACCGTTACGAGCCCTTCGTGCGTCACCAGCTCGCCGCGCCACAAAGCGCGCATCACGTCTACGATTTCCCGCAGGCGGGCCATGCGTTGCGACTTCTCCGGCCAGGGCGCGCCCGTGATGTGCTCGTTGAGCGCTTCACCGCTGCCCAGCGCGAGCCAAAAGCGATGCGGATACATCTCGGCCAGGGTCGCGGCGGCCTGGGCGATGATCGCGGGGTGATAGCGCTGTCCTGGGGCGTTCACGGTTCCGAAGCTGAGCTTCGTCGCTTGCAGCGCGGCTCCGAGCCAGCTCCACGCGAAGCCGCTGTGACCCTGGCTCAGGCTCCAGGGCGCGAAGTGATCGGAGCACATCGCGGCTTGGAAACCCGCTCGTTCGGCGGCGAGCACGTAGCGCAGCAGGCTACTCGGGGGATGTTGTTCGTGAGAGCAGTGATATCCGACGAGCACGAGGCCACCTTCTTCGGCGAGTGTGAGCTCGCACGGGCTGCAATCAGTGTGCCGATGATCACGCTCAAATTACTGCACCGTCAGGGATGACGCCGCCTTTTGGTACGATCACGATTCCGTCGCGGATGTAGTAGCCGTCCCCGTCGTGATCGCGCACGCGGCTCTCGTTTTGGATGCGCACGTTCTTGCCGATGCGGGCGTTCTTGTCGATGATCGCTTTATAGATGATGGAGTTGGCGCCGATACCGAGCGCTGGCCGACGCTCGTCGCGCACGCCCGCGCCTTCGGACAAAGTCTCGTAGTCGTCTGCGCCCAGCACCAAGCTGTGCAGGATGCGCGCGCCCGTTTGCACGCGCGTCCGGATGCCGATGACCGCATGATCGACCTCGGCCTGCTCGAGCACGCAGCCATCCGCTACGAGCGCGTCATTGATACGGCAGGCGTGGAGCTTGCTCGGCGCGAGGAACGGGCGCTGCGTGAAGATCGGGCAGCGCGGGTGATAGAAGTTGAAGGCCGGCTTACTCCCCGTCAGCGCCAGGTTGGCCTCGTAGTACGAGCGCACGGTGCCCACGTCCTCCCAGTAACCGTCGTAAAAGAAGGCCTGCACGCGCGTGCGGTCGAGCAGCGCGGGCAACACCTGTTTACCGAAGTCGACGTGCTCGTCCACCGCGAGCGCTCGCTCGAGCTCCTGGCGCGAGAAGATATAGATGCCCATCGACGCGAGGTAGCTCTTGCCATCCGGCGCGCCGGGCACCGTGGAGGCGAGCCCTGGCAGGCGCTCAGCGGGCGGCTTCTCGTCGAAATGGACGACGCGTCCGCCGCCGTCGACCTTCATGATCCCGAAGCCGGACGTCTCCTCCGCGCTGACGCCTTTCATCGCGACAGTGACCCCGGCGCCGTTCTCCTCGTGAACGCGCAACATGTCGCGCAAGCTCATGCGATACAGCTGATCGCCGGACAAGACGGCCAGATATTCCCAGCTCTCGCGGCCGATGTGCTTCATGCATTTGCGCACCGCGTCGGCGGTGCCGCGAAACCAGTCGTTTTCGGCGTCGGTCTGCTCCGCGGCCAGAATATCGATGAAGCCGGCCGAGAACGCGTCGAATTTGTAGGTGTTCGCTACGTGCCGATTCAAGCTCTCGGATTGAAACTGGGTAACGACGAAGATGCGGCGTAGTCCGGCGTGGATACAGTTGCTCAGCGCGACGTCGACCAGCCGATAGCTGCCGCCGATCGGGACGGCAGGTTTCGAGCGATATTGAGTCAGCGGAAATAGCCGCGAGCCGCGGCCCCCACCCAGCACCACTGCGATGACATCGTTCATTGCTAGACCTCCTGCGCGTGCGAAGGTGCGGTCCGCATCCGAGTCGCAGCGAGGCGGTCTCGCACCGCGGGAGCTTGGCTGGTGACCGAGACTCCCGCAGCTCTATCGAGCTGAGGCGTTCTCAGCACGCGCCGTGCCAAGCCTCCTAGCGGCGCCGCTCAACGGCAGCGTTACGGATCCCAGTTGACGCCGACACGCAAACCGCCACGCAGAAAGTGCGCGTACGGCCGGCCGCCGCCAGCAAAGTAGTACTCGTACGTCGCCGCGATGCCCGCCCACGGGATGAGGTTTCGCGTGCGCAGCGCGGACACTGCGATGGCTGTGCCGATGCGCGCGCCGTAGCTGAGTCGGGTATTGTCGGCTTGGAACAGCCCCACGGGTCCCATTTCGATGTCGTAGTGCCAATTCACGTCGCGCAGCCGGATCACGAAGGGCAGGGCGGGGAAGTAGTTGACCACGAACTCGGTCGTGGCGGCGCCGGGTCGTAGCATGGCGCCGCCGCCGAACTCTGCGCCGAACAACAGGGTCACGTGCGGCGTGAGTCCGTAGCTCGGCAACACGCGGCCGAGACCGCCGCCGCCGAACGTCCAGCGCCCGGCGGTTTGGCGCAGCTGAATGTTGCCTCCGGTCTCGACCGCCAGCGTCCAGCGCCCGCCGTCCGTTTGACGACTGAGCGCCTCACGTCGCGGGCTCACCCAGAATGGGCAATCCTTCGCGGCGCCGTCGAGCGCGCGCTCGAGCGCCTGCAGCTGACGCTCGCTGGAGAGCGCGCGCGCGACGGCGGGGGTGAGTCGCGAGCCTTCGCGGGCGAAGAGCTCGCGCGGGTCGCCGCTCGAGCGCGCGTTGGCTCGCAGGCGAGCCAACGCTTCTTGGCGCGCCGGGACGCTCACACGACACACCGACTCGAGCAGCGCTGGGTAAATGCTGCGCAGCGCGTCCTCGTCGATGAACCAGCCGCCGCCTTCGCTGGTGGTCACGATGCGCTCGACGTCGGTGACGAGGTTCTCGGCGCCGACAGGGTCAGGCGCTTCGGCCGCCTGCGCCGAGGCGCGGCTCGCCGCACAAAACCCGAGGGTGAGCGCCAAGAGCCAATGCACGAGCTGGTAATGATTTCGCAAAGGCGAGCTTTTGAACCGTTCTCGGCCGCCGCGCAAGCGCGCTCGCGCCGCCGCTTCTGGGCTGGTGTCTGCTGCCGCCCCTCGCCTAAAATGCACGATGAAATGACCATGGGGCCAGCGCGCGGGCCGGCGTCAGACTGGGAGGTCGGGTGACGAACATGAATCGAATGTTGCCGCTGGCCGCGGTGCTGCTCGTCGCGGCGCTCGCCGTGAGTCGAGCGCGTCCCGAGCCCGCCGCCGCGCCGCAGCCGCCCACGGCGGAGCGCGCGGCAGCTTCCGTTGGCAACGACGCGACCAGCTCCACGCCCCCCGAACCGTGCGGGCTCGGCGAGCAGATGCTCGCCCAGTATGCAGCGCTCTATCACGGCGCCGCGCAGGCGCAGCGCTTCCTCTTCGTGATCGCGCTCGTGCCCGACCCCGAAGAGTCGGGACACACCGACTACTTCGACGCCGTCTTGGAGGGCGTCGAGGACGCGGCGGCCGCTGGGCTGCGGCGCTTTTGGCGACGCGACGACAGGCGTGGTCCGAGCCGCTATGTCCGCGATCGTCATTGGCTGCCGTGGCCGGGCAGTGACAAGGACAAACGCAAGCTCGAGTGCTGGACGCGCGTCCCGGGCGTGATGGTGTATCGCCCGCTCGAGCGCGTCGACGAACAGCCCGCGCTCGTCGCGTTGCTCGTGGGGGAGACGCCGACCTGGGGCGTGCGCAGCGAGGTGCTGGAGGCGGCGCTACGAACCGTCGATCGCGCGCGCTCGGTAGAGCCGGGAGAGCGAACCCGACACTATCGTATCCTCGGTCCGACGTTCTCTGGCACGGCCTCATCGCTGCGCGCTGGCATCCGTCAGCATGCGCTGGCGCTGCGCGACGCTGGTGTCGCCGAGCCCGCACTGAGGCTCGCCTTCCACGTGGCGTCCGCCAGCGCGACCGGTGTCTCGGTGAAGCCGTTGCTCGAAGCGCCGTTCGCCCCCGAGCTCGGCGTCGAGGTTCGCTATGAGTCCGCGACCCCCGACGACGAGACGTTGCTACGCACGATGCTGGCCTTCCTCCAGTCCGCGGGCGGCAGCTCCGCGATTTTGGGCGAGAGCATGACCGCCTACGGCGAGGGCGTGAGCGCGTTCGGACAGGGCATGGACGCGCCGCTCGTGCACTGGAGGTTCCCGCCGAACATCGCCTCCATGCGGCGGGCGTACACCGAAGTTCAAGAGAAGGACGGCGCCGCTGCGCTGACCCGCGCGCCGTCGGCGGCGCGGACGGCGCCGGCCGAAGAGCGCGGTGAGCTCTCGGATCAGACGCCGATCACGCATGACCTGGCGCTCGCCGAGGTGCTGCGCGAGCTCGGCCGGCGTGAGATCCGCAACGTGGGGATCGTCGCGACCGACGCTCGCGACGTCATCTTCATCGCGGAGCGCGTGGGCCGCCAGCTGCCCGACGTGCGGCTGTTCACGATCGGCCACGACATTCGCTATTTGCACCCCGATCACGTCAGCGCGCTGAACGGTCTCTTGGTGGCGCACGCGGCGCCCACGCTGACGGGCGTGGCGCGTGATGGCAGCGCCTCCACGGTGCTGCAGAACCCGCTCACCGAGACGGTCTCCGCCGCGGGGCGTCTCCTGCTCGCTGGTCGACCGCTGGAGCCCTGGGCGCGCGTCTCGCTGATCGGTAACGGCTCCTTGCGCCAAATCTGGCCCGACACCAACGCCGCTGGCCGCCAGCGCCAGGCCCAGCCCGTTCTGCCGCGCAGCTTCCAGTTCACTTACTATCTCGCGATCGCGGTATTTCTCGCGACCGCGTCGCTGATCGCGGTGCCGGCGCTGGCGCGCCGGCTGCAATCCGCGGGGCCGCGCAACCCGCTGCCGGAGGTGGCGCGGCGCAGCGCGTTCCTGCGCCAGCGCAGCTGGTTTTGGTCGCTGCTCGGCCGCGTCGAGCACCGCGATTTGGCCGCTGACGACGCGTTCGCGACGGCTTCGCTCATCACCATCGCCGCGAGCGTCCCCGTGCTGATGGCGGCCGCCGAGTTTCGCTTGCGGCCGCTGCCGTGGACTGCGTACGGCGTGGCCATCCCGCTGCTCGCCGTTCCCGTGATCTGGCTGCGCACGCGCGCGCATTTTGGTCATTGCGTGCGCAGCGCGTGGCTGCTCGCCGCGCTCGCCAGTATCGTCGCGTTGTTCGCGACGAGCCTGGGCTGCGCTCCGCCGCGCGAAGCGACGTTCTGGTTGTTGAGCGGCGGGTCACCCTTGATTGGCGCCCTGCTCGGCCTGGGCATGCTGTTGGTCGTGGTCTGGTGTTGGCGCGCGCGCCTGCGGCTGCTGGATACGCTGCGCTTCGGCGCGGTGCCCGGCGCCCGCTTCGCCGAGATGACGCCCGTGATCGCGCAGGCGCTCGGACAAGCCGAGGCGCGACGCACCGAGCTGCTCGAGCTCGAGCGGCGGTTGTTGCAGGTGGTGCGCAGCCCGTGGGGAGCCGCGCCGCTGATCCCGTTTCTGATCAACGCGCTGGTGTGCGCCACCGTCGGCTTGATTTGGCTGCTCAAGCCGCCGCTGACGTTCGAGGGCGGCTTTCGCGGCTGGGTTCTGCTCGGCTTCGCGTGCGCCTGCATCCTGCCCATCACCACCTATTTCGCGCGCATGATCGTGACCGCGCGCGCGTTGATGCGTCTGCTGCGCTCCGTCGCGCGCTTCGGCTTGCTGGACGCGCTGGGCCGCTTGCCGCCGGAGCTCGCTCGCCGGCTGGAGACGCAGCTCGTGCGCGGCGGTCGCGCGGTGGGCGAGCTCGCTCATCCCGTGGCGCTGCTCAAGCAGCTCGCGCAGCACGAGCCCGAGCGCGCCGCGGTGGCGCTGGCTTGTGAGGAGCAGCTCGCGCTCGAGCTGCGCTATGAAGCGGGAGAGCCGGAGCCCGCGGGCCGCCTGTCGCACGCGCCCGCCGAGCTCGCGAACCTGTTGTTGCAAGAAGCCTCGGCGCTGTCGCGCGACACGAGGGCGCTCACGCCCGTGGAAGCGCAGCTCAGGGATGATTTCCGAGCCTCGCTGATCGCGATCTTCATCGCGCGCTACGTGGGTCAGCTGCGCTTGCTGGTCCCGCCCGTGCTGCTCGGCAGCGTGCTGGCTACGTTGATGACGTCGCTCTACTTCGTCCAGCCGCGGCACCTGATCGCGAGCGCGTGCTTCGTGTGGGTGGCCGTCATCGTGCTCGTGATCGTGGCAAGCTACGTTTCACTGGCGCGCGATCCGGTGATCAGCGCCATCGGGCGTACGCCAGCCGGCACCGTCAGCTGGTCCTTGGCCGCGCGCGTCTTCGCCGTGACAGTCGTGCCGCTGGGCAGCTTTCTAGCGAGTCAGTACCCCGAGTTTACGTTTTGGGTCACGTCACTGCTGGGTGGATTGGCTCGCTTCGTTCAATAGCTGAGCAAGGCTCGAATCGCCGCGGGCGAGCCCGCGAAACCGGTTACGCGACAGGCAAGCAATTTTGCCTCACTGGCCGCTGGCTTGCTCTAGGTTACCGTCATCGACTCCGCCATCCCATGCAGACGAACATCCAGCTGTCGAGCCCACCGGCGCCGCCGGGCGCGGTCGACGAGTTGTCACCGGATCACTTCGAGCTCTTCCTGGGCGCGGTCGAGGACGGCGTTACCGTTCACAACGCGAGCGGCGCGCTGGTCTACGCGAACCACAGCGCGGCGCAGCTCTTCGGCTTCGCGGCGCCCTCCGCGTTGTTGGCCGCGAGCAGCGCAGAGCTGGCTGCTCGCTTCGAGCTCTTCGACGAGCAGGGCGCGCCCGTGTCGCTCGCCGAGCTGCCCGCTCACCGCGCGCTAGCGGGAGCGCCGGGCTCGAGCGCGCTGCTGCGCGTGCGGTTGCGCGACTCGGGTGAGGAGCGTTGGATTCGGGCGCGCGGTAGCGTCGTGCACGCCAAGGACGGGGCTTACGCGGTCAACACCTTGCGCGAGGCGCCGGAGCGCGCGGAGCGCACGCGGCGCGCGGCGGCGGAGACGGAGCGCCTGCGGCTGCAAGAGCTTCTGCAACAAGCGCCGGCCGCGGTCGCGCTCTGGCGTGGGCCAGAGCATCGCTTCGAGCTCGCGAACCCACGCTACTGTGAGCTGGTCGGGCGCAGCGCGGCGGAGCTCATCGGCAAGCCCATCGCGCAAGTGTTCCCCGACTTTGCCAAGAGCGAGCTGTGGCCGGTGTTCAACCGCGTGTTTCGCGAGGGCGAGCCGTTCCTCGCACCGGAGTTCGAGGCGCGCCTCGAACGCGGCGACGGCGAGGAGACGGCGTGGTTCGCCTTCAATCTGCATCCCATCCGCTGCGAAGACGGGCGCGTGGACGGCGTGATGGCGCTGGCCGTGGAAATCACGGATACGGTGCTCGCGCGGCGGCGCCTGCGCGAGAGCGAGTATCGCTTCGCGCAGATTCTGGACTCGCTCGACGAGATGGTGTTCACGAAGTCGCGCGAGCTCGTCGTCACGTACGCGAATCGCGCTGCCTGTCAGCACTACGGGATGAGCCCAGCGGCGCTGCTGGGCGCGAGCGACGGCCCCCACAACCAGCGCGAAGTCACCGAGCAGTATCAGCGCGACGAGCGCATCGTGTTCGAGAGCGGGCAGATCGTGGAGCGGCGTGAAGAGCCGAACGTGCGCCACGACGGCGAGCTGAGGCTGTTCCACACCATCAAATCGCCGCTCTACGACACGCAGGGACGGGTCGCCGAGCTCGTGGGCGTGGCGCGCGACATCACGGACAGCAAGAAGAGCGAGCAGCAGCGCGTCGAGTATCAAAAGCGGCTCGAGTTCGCGCTCGAGGCGGGCAAGATGGGCACCTGGGACTGGCGCATCCCGGAGAACCGCGTCATCTGGTCAGCCGCCGTCGAGCGCATGCACGGCATCCCCGTGGGCAGCTTCCCCGGGACGTTCGAGGCCTATCAGCGCGACATTCATCCGGACGATCGCGACCGCGTCCTAGAGTCGGTGCAGCGCGTGCTGTCCGAGGGCGCCGACCACGAGCTCACCTACCGTATCGTGCGGCCCGATGGTGAGACGCGCTGGCTGCAAGCCTCTGGCCGTCTCGTCTGTGATGCGCTGGGCAATCCGGAGCGCTTGACCGGCGTGTGTCGCGACGTGACCGAGCAGAAGCGCAACGAAGAGGCGCAGGCGCGGCTCTTGGCGGCGGAGGCGGCTTCGGCGGAGGCGGATCGCGCACGCGGCGAGCTGATCGAGATCCTGGAGAGCATCACCGATCCCTTCTCGGTGCTGGACGAGCAGCTCCGCGTCACTTACCTCAATCGCGCGGCGGTGGAGTTGACCGGCCTGGAGCGCGAGGCGCTGCTCGGCAAACGGCCGTGGGAGGTGCTGCCCGCGGCGCAGGAGTGGCCGTTCACGGCGGCCTACGAGGAGGCGCTGCGCGACAAACGGCACGTCGTCGCCGACGCCTACTTCGCGCCCTGGCAGCGCTGGTTCGAGGTCAGCGTCTTCCCGCTGCGTCGCGGTATCTCCGTCTACACGCGCGACATCACCGAGAAGCGAAAGACCGAGCAGCTGCGCGAACGGCTGGCGTCTTATGCCGCCGCCAGGGCCGACGTGAGCGCGACGCTGTCTGCGGAGCGTGACCTGCGTCCCATGCTGCAGGGCTGCTGCCAGGCGTTGGTCCGTCACCTCGGGGTCGCCTTCGCGCGCATTTGGACGCTCGACGCGGCGGAGTCGACGTTGGAGCTCCAGGCCAGCGCGGGGCTGTATACGCACATCGACGGAGGCCACCGCGCGGTGCCCGTCGGCAAATTCAAGATCGGTCGCATCGCTGCCGAGCGCTCCCCGCATCTCACCAACGACGTTCAAAACGATCCTCGGGTGAGCGATCGTGAGTGGGCCAAGCGTGAGGGGATGATCGCCTTCGCCGGCTATCCGCTGTTGGTCGATGGGCGCGTGCTGGGCGTGCTGGCCATGTTCGCGCAGCGGCAGCTGGAGGTGGACACGCTGAACGCGCTGGCCGGCATCGCGGACACCGTCGCGCAAGGCATCGCCAGGCGTCGCGCAGAGGAGGAGCTCGAGCATCGCATGGAGGAGCTGTCGCGCTCGAACGCGGAGCTCGAGCAGTTCGCCTACGTCGCGTCGCACGACCTGCAGGAGCCGCTGCGGGTGATCGCCAGCTACAATCAGCTGCTGGCGCGGCGCTACAAAGGTAAGCTGGACGAGGACGCCGACGAGTTCATCGGCTACACCGTCGAGGGCGTCACGCGCATGCAGCGCTTGATCAACGACCTGCTCGCGTACTCGCGCGTGGGCACGCAGGGTCGACCCTTCTCGGAGGTCGACCTGGGCGCTGTGCTGGACGTGGCCAAGGAGAACCTCGAGCAGGCCATCAGCGACGAAAACGCGACCATCGTCCATGGCGCACTACCGCGGGTGTACGGCGACGAGGGCCAGCTGCTCCAGCTCGTGCAGAACCTGCTCAGCAACGCGATCAAGTTCCACGGCGAGCAGCCGCCGCAGATCGACGTGCAGGCGCGCCAAGAGGGCGCCCAGTGGGTGATCTCGATGAAGGACAACGGGATCGGCATGGAGTCGCAGTACCTCGACCGTATCTTCGTTATTTTTCAGCGCCTTCACCCGCGAGAAAAGTATCCCGGAACGGGCATTGGGCTCGCGATCTGCAAGAAAATCATCGAGCGTCACGGCGGTAGAATCTGGGTCGAATCGAACCCCGGCGAAGGCTCGACGGTCTCCTTTTCCATGCCGGTGTCAGGTGCGAAGTCCGGGAGAAGCAAATGATGAAAGCTGGCCAACCTATTGAAATCCTTTTGGTCGAAGACAACCCGGCCGACATCCGCTTGACTCAGGAGGCGCTGCGAGAAGGCAAGGTGAAGAACCGGCTCAGCGTCGCCCGCGACGGGGTGGAGGCGCTCGCTTTTCTGCGGCGCGAGGGGCCGTTCAGCTCCGCGCCGCGTCCGGACCTGATCTTGCTGGATCTGAACCTGCCGCGCCGGGACGGGCGCGAGGTGTTGGCCGAAATCAAGGCCGACGATGAGCTGAAGCGCATCCCCGTGGTGGTGCTGACCACCTCCAGCGCGGAGCTCGACATCCTGAAGAGTTACTCGCTGCACGCGAACTGCTACATCACCAAGCCGGTGGATCTCGAGCAGTTCGTGTCCGTCGTGAAATCGATCGACGACTTTTGGCTCACCGTGGTGCGCTTGCCACCAGAGGACCTTAGATGAGTTCCACTCGGGTGCTCCTGGTCGAGGACAATCGCGCCGACGCGCGGCTCGTCAAGGAGCTCCTGTCCGAAATTCCTGAACGGCCGTTCTCGCTGACCACCGTGGGCACCCTGGGGGAGGCGCTGCCGCAGCTCGCCACGCACGACGTGGTGCTGCTCGATCTTTCGCTGCCCGACGCGCACGGGCTGAGCACCGTAGAGCGCATGGTGAGCGCGGGCCGCCGGCGTCCCATCGTCGTGCTCACCGGCAACGACGATCAGAAGATCGCCATGGAGGCGCTCAAGGCCGGCGCTCAGGACTATTTGCTGAAGGCGGAGATGACGCCGTCGCTGGTCGCGCGCAGCATCCGCTACGCCCTGGAGCGCAAGCGCGTCGAGCTCGCGGAGGTGGCTCGCGTCAAGTCGGACCAGGCCGCTGAGCGCGCCAAGTTCCTGGCGATGGTCATGAGCGAGCTGACGCGCTCGCTCGATGTCGGCGTCGCCATGACCGGATTGGCTCGCTTGGTCGTGCCCACGCTGGCGGATCTGTGCGCCGTCGACTTCGTCGCGGAGAACGGTAGGCCAGCCCGCGTCGCGCTCGCCGCGACGAGCGACGAGCTCAGCGCGCCGCTCACGGATCCCGAGCTCGACGCGGCGCGCGCCGGCGCCACGCTGCGCGCGATCGAGTGCGGAGCGACGTACCGCGCCTGCGTCGGCCAAGACGGCGGAGAGCTGAAGGCGCTGCTCGACCGCAGCTTCGCTCCCGCGGCGCCGCTGCGCTCGTTGTTGGTGACGCCGCTGGTGGTCCGCGAGCGCGTGCTCGGCGCGGTGACGTACGCCTTCGCGTCCTCTGGACGCCGCCACGACGAGGACGAGCGTTTGCTGTGCGAGGAAATCGCCGCGCACGCGGCGCTGGCGATGGACAACGCGATGCTGTTCCAGAAGGCGCAGCAGGCGATCCAAGCGCGGGACGGCTTGTTGGCCGTGGTGTCGCACGATCTCAGAAATCCGCTCGATGTGATCTCGCTGGCGCTCTCGCTCTTGGAGCGCACCAGCACGAGCGAGCAGCTGTCGCCGGTGCGCCGCGCTCAGCACGCGCTCACGCGCATGACGCGGCTGATCAGCGATCTGCTCGACGTGGCGCGCATCGACGCCGGCGGTCTGGTGGTGGAGCTCGAGCCGGTCGCCATCAGCGAGCTATTGGACGAAGCGTACGAGCTGCATCGCCCGCTCGCGCTGGAGAAGCAGATCACGCTGCTGCGCGAGTACCCGCGAGAGCTCGGCCGCGCGGTGGCCGATCGTCACCGCATCTTGCAGGTGCTCTCGAACCTGCTCGGAAACTCACTCAAGTTTACGCCGCAAGGCGGCAGCATCCGCCTCGGCGCCGAGCTCAACGCGGCGTTCGTCAGCATCTGGGTGCAGGACTCCGGCGCCGGTATCTCGGCCGAGAACTTGACGCGAGTGTTCGATAAATTCTGGCAAAAGGAGCGCAACGCCAAGGGCGTTGGCCTGGGGCTCGCGATCGTCAAAGGCATCGTGGAGGCGCACGGCGGCAGCGTTGGTGTGGACAGCGCGCCCGGCCAGGGCACCATCTTCAGCTTCCGGCTCCGGCGCGCCGAGCACGCCGCCGAGACCACCCCGGTAGAAGCGGCTATTTGAGCAGCGCGCCGAGCCGCGCGACGGCAGCGCTACTGCGCGCGCAGTTGGCGCTCCGCTTCGTTGCGCACGCCGGACACCGACACATCGGAGACGAACTCGAGCTCACCGGTGACGAGGTCGTGCGGCACGGGCACCTTGGGCACGATCAAGAGCTCGAGATCGACGCTCGTACGCGAGGCGTCGATTTTGCGGAGCCGCCAGCGCGCGTCGAGGCGCTCGACGTTGCCCTTGACGAGACGGCCCTCCAAAATCTCCTCGTCGCCGCTGGCCTTCGGCGGCTCGAAGCGTAGCACGCCCCACACCTTCGCCGCGCCTTTCAGGATCGGAACATCGAGATAGACGTCGCGCTTCTCACCCACGCGGCCGACGAGCTTGGCGCTGATTTGCAGCTGCAGCTTGCCGTCTTTGTAGCGCTTCATGAACGAGCTGTAGCGGTTGAAATCGCTCACCACCTTGCGCACGGTGTCGATCGGCGCGGCCACGGTGATGCGCGCGCAGCCGGCTTGGATGCGCTGGTTCGACACGGGCTTGCGATAGCGCTGCGCCTTGACGTTGGCTGGCGCGTCCGCTGCTCTCACTGCGTTCGTGGCGAGCCCTGCGAGCGCGAGCACCAGCAGCGAACACCAGCCCGCCCGCGCGAGCCGTCTGCGGCTGCCCGCGGCGCCGCGCTTCCTTTGCCCAAGCTCCCGATGGTCCGCGCAATCCCTCACGAGGCGCGTACTTTAACGGTCGCACCAGCTCGGTGCAAGGCGCCGGTCCAGAAATGACAAGCCCGCTCGGCCCCATTTTGAGAGGATGTTGGCGGCCCGTGTATGGAACGGTCGCCCGCCGCTGAGCTCGTAGCAATCACGCTAGGACCAGCGAGCAGCGCATTGCATGCGAGTGCCCGCGCGGTACCCTGAGCCACCAATGACGCGTCCCCGCGAGCGTCGTCGCATCGACTGGCATGTCATCCTGGAAGGGAACCTGCCTGCGGCCAAGCTCGCCAGCACGCCGTTGCCGTCCAATCAGCTAGCGGCGCTGACGTCACAAGCCATCAGCGATCCTTCACCAGAGATCGCGGATCGCTTGCTGCACCACGCCGTCGAGTTCGCGCGCAACACGATTCAGCTCGAGCGCACCGCGATCTTCCTGCTGGACTCCAAGAACTCTTGGATGGCCGGCACCTGGGGCACGGACGCCGAAGGCAAGACCATCGACGAGCACGATCTGACGTACGACTACGGCAACATCGATCGCGAGATCTTCGGCCGCGCGCAGGCGGGGTTCCCCTGGACCGTGTACGAAGATTGTCCGCTCATCGCGCAGGTCGACAATCAGACGCGCGTCTTGGGGCAAGGTTGGGTCGCGTGCACGGCCATCCTCGGCCCCACGGGGCCGATCGGCGTGCTGTTCAACGACACGGCGCTCAGCCACTCGCCCATCGACGAAGCCAAGCAGTGGCGCGCGGTGATCTTGTGCTCGCTGTTGGGCAAGGCGTTGTGGCGTTGCCGAGCCTTCCTGCTGCCGGCCGCGACGGACGGCGTAGAAGAGCGACATTCCATCGTGCGGCGGGTCACCAGCTTGCTCGTCCGGGATCCCACGCTGAGCTGCGAGGCCATGGCCAAGCAACTGCACATCAGTCCGGGCCGGCTGGCGCGCACCTTCAAGCGTGAGGCGAAGACCTCAATCGTGGAGTATCGCAACGAGCTCCGGCTGGCGGGGTTCTTGGAGCGGGTGGACACCAAAGCGGGCAACCTGCTGCAGGCCGCGTTGGAGTCGGGCTTCGGCAGCTACGCGCAATTTCATCGCGTGTTTCGCGCCCGCTTCGGCCGCACGCCGCGCGACTACCTGTTGGAGCGCAACCCTGAAGCCATAGTCGCTGCGGTCACGGTCGACGCGTAGCGCTCGCGAGTGAGCCGCGCGAGCGTCAGCACCGCACACCCGCGACGCCACGATTGAGGCCATGTCCGCCACGAAGCTAGTAGAAGAAGGCGATTGGAAGCGACTCGCGCGCTGGAGCGACGCGGGTTATTACGAGCTTGCCACGGCCGACACCGGCGCCGTGCCCGTGCGCTTGTTCTTCACGGACAAGCTGCTCGCAGAAGCGGAGCCGGTGTTGTATCGCCAGATCGTGAACGCTACGCGCTTTCCGGGAGCGCGGCTCGTGGCGATCACTCCCGACGCCCACTACGGCTATGGCGTGCCGGTGGGCTGCGTGATCGTGACGTCGCGCGAGGATGGCGCGGTCGCGATGGGACCGGTCGGCTTCGATATCGGCTGCGGCATGATGAGCGCCAAGAGCGCGGTTCCGAGCGAGCTGGCGACGCCGGAGCGGCGCCTGGCCTTCAACCGTGAAGTGACCGAGCGCGTGAGCCTGGGCGCGGGCGGGCACAGCGTACGCTTCGGCGCGCTCGAAGCGGGCGAGTTCGAGGAGCTCGTGCGTGGCGGCGCCGAGTACTACGTGGACAAATACGGCGCAGAGTTCGATCGCAGCCGCGCCGAGCGGCATCGCATTCCGGTGGATGATGCCTGGCAAATCCCGTGGGGTGGTCCGGGCGCGCCGGAGCGAGGACGGGCTCAGCTCGGCTCGTTGGGCGGCGGCAACCATTTCATCGAGCTGCAGCGCTGCGAGGAGACGCAGACGCTGTTCGTGCAAGTCCACACCGGGAGCCGCGGCTTTGGTCATGGCTTGGCGAAGAACTATTTCCAGCTCGCGCGCGATGAACGCCCCGACGAGGTCACTGATATCGACCTCGGCTACTTCACGCCTGGCTCGCGCCATTTCGACGACTACCTGAACGCCGTCGCCGCCGGCGGAAACTTCGCAATTTTGAACCGGCTGGTGATTTACGAGCAGATCGCGCGCGCCTTTCACCAAGTATTCAAGGCAGAGCTCGAGCTCGTGTACGAGATCAGTCACAACCTGGTGCAGGCGGAGTGGCACCCGGAGCACGGCGATGTCTGGGTGCATCGCAAGGGAGCGACGCGCGCCTTTCCAGCGCAGCACCCGGCGCTGGCCGGCACGCTGTGGGAAGAGAGCGGTCACCCGGTGCTCGTCCCCGGCTCCAACCGCGACAAGAGCTACATCCTGCGGCCCGCGGCGGGCGCCGTGAACAGCGCCTTCAGCGTGAATCACGGCGCGGGTCGCCGCATGTCACGCGGCGAGGCGCTGCGTAAGCTCGACCAGCGCAAGGTGAACGAGCTTTATCGCCGAGACGGCATCGTCGTGAACTTGGACGGGGAGGTGCCGCTCGATGAGTCCGGAGCCTGTTACAAGGACGCCACTGAGGTGGTCGCCGCGGTCGTCGCCGCGGGCTTGGCGCGCATCGAGTACACGCTCTCGCCGCTGGCTTCGCTGAAAGGTGACGAAGCGGCGGCGGGCCGTCAGCGTCGCCGGGACAAGGACGCTCGCGAGCGATCGCGCGACAAGGAGCGAGACGCCGCGCGTCGCAGCAAGCGCGCTCGCTGAAGCGCGGCGGCGAGCCGCTGGAGCGTGGTCCTTGGCCCTCTGGCCGCTATGCCCCAAACGCGGTGAGAGCCCGCGCAAATCCCCGGGTCCGTAACGGGACCACTAAAAATCTCCGGGCAGCGCGCCAGGCACGCCGCGGGTGCGCGGGATCCTGCAGCGGGCCACGCGACAGGCGGTGGTAAGTCGTGTAACGCTGAACGAGAATGTCGGCAGCCCTCGCTTCGACGGCAGTCCCCGACCGCTTCGTGATCCAGCGTGAGCTGGGTAGCGGCGCGTTCGGGACGGTCTTCGTGGTGTGGGATCGCGAGCGCGACGAGAGCGTCGCCTTGAAGCGCTTGGAGCGGGTGGATCCGGGCTCGATCTACCGCTTCAAGAAGGAGTTTCGCGCGCTCGCCGACTTGGTGCATCCGAACCTGGTGCGCCTGCACGAGCTGTTCGCGCTCGATGACGGCTGGTGCTTCACGATGAATATCGTGGAGGGCGTGCGCTTCGACGCCTGGGTGCGCGGCCTCGAATACGACACCACTCCGTCCAGCTCCGCCGAGGCGCTGCGCTCGATGCGCTCCGAAACGGCGGACGCGACCGCGCTGGAGGTGCCGACCTCGGGCGTGGTGTCGACGCCGACGCCGCTGGCGCGCTCGCTGCCCGCCGACTTCGCGCGCCTGCGCAGCGCGACGCGCCAGCTGGTACAGGGCGTCTTCGCGCTGCACGCCGCCGGCATCTTGCACCGCGATTTGAAGCCGTCGAACGTGCTCGTCGATCGCCGCGGCGGCGTGGTCATCCTCGATTTCGGCTTGGCCGCGACGGGCGTGGTCGACGCGCACGTCAGCGTGGACGGTGTAGCGATCGGC
Organism: uncultured Sorangium sp.; assembly: GCA_966250485.1. Lineage (GTDB taxonomy): Bacteria > Myxococcota_A > Polyangia > Polyangiales > Polyangiaceae > PMG-095. The sequence goes on from CBINHN010000016.1 coordinate 16,775, forward strand.
ACGCCGGCTTACATGTCTCCTGAGCAGGCGCGCGGCGCGCCGCTCACCGCCGCGTCCGACTTCTACGCCATCGCCGCCATGGTCTACGAGGCGCTGTGCGGACAGGTGCCGTTCGACGGCCCGATCACGAACATGCTCTCGGCGCGCGTATCGAAAGACGTGCCCGATCCGCGCGGCCTGGTCAGCGGCCTGCCCGACGATCTGTGCGACCTCTGCGTCGCGATGTTGCAGCGTGATCCTGCGCGCCGTCCGAGCGCGGCCGAGCTCGCCGCGCGGCTCGGGCTCGACGCGCCGGCCTCCATGCGGCCGAAGGATCCGGGCGCGAGCGCGTTCATTGGACGCGCTGGCGAGCTCGCCGAGCTAGAGCGGGCCTTCGCGCTGGCGCGGAGCGGGGGCACGGTGGTGGCCCATGTCCACGGCGCGTCGGGCTACGGCAAGACCACGCTCGTCCAGCGCTTTTTGGCGGAGCTCGCCTCACGCGGCGGCGCCGTGATCCTCGAAGGCCGCTGTTACGAGCGGGAGTCGGTGCCGTTCAAGGCCTTCGACGACTTGATCGATGCGCTGGGCCGTCACCTGCATCGCTTGCCGCCCGTCGAAGCCGCCGCCTTCGTGCCGCGCGACGCGCGCGCCCTGCTGCGGCTATTTCCGGCGCTCGGTCGCCTCGAGCTCATGACCTCCATGGCCGGGCGCGCTCCGACGACGGATGCGCACGAGCTCAGGCGCCGGGCCTTCGCGGCGCTGCGCGAGATTTTCGCGCGCATCAGCGACGCCTCGCCGCTGGTGCTGTTCATCGACGACGTTCAGTGGGCGGACGCCGACAGCGCGCTGCTCGTGCGAGATTTGCTGGCGCCGCCGGAGCCGCCAGCGCTGCTGCTGATCGCGGGTCATCGCGGCGAGGGTCTAGAGGACAATGACCTTCTGCGCGCCTTGCGCAGGCCGGAGGCGGTGGACGCGGCGTGGGAGACGATCGACATCGCGCTCGAGCCGCTGGCTGCGCCGCACGCCGAGTCCTTGGCGCGCACACTGCTCGGCGAGGACGCAGGGTTGCACGCGCAGTGCCGCGCCATCGCGGCGGAGTCCGGCGGCAGCCCCTGGCTCGTCGCGGAGCTCTCGCGCTTGGTAGCGACGCGGCGCGAGCCCGTGCGAGAGGTCTCGCTGCAGCTGCTGGTGGCCGCGCGCATCGAGTCCTTGTCCGACGACGCGCGGCTGTTGCTCGAGCTGCTCGCGCTCAGCGAGCGGCCGCTGGAGGAGCGCGAGCTGCGCGCCGCCGCGGAGTTGGAGTTGCGTCGCGCGGCAGCGGCCACGGATCGCCTGCGCGATGAGCACCTGGTCGCGGTCAGCGTCCGGCGCGGAGCCGCCAGCTTCGAGATCCTGCACGATAAGCTGCGTGTCGCCGTGCGCGAAGGGCTAGAGCCCGCTCGCGCCCGCTTCTGTCACGTGCGGCTCGCGCTGACGCTGGAAGCGGCGAGCAACGCAGATCCGGGGGTGCTCGCGCACCATTTCCACAACGCGGGACAGCGCGAGAAGGCGTGCTCCTGGTTCGAGCGCGCGGGCGACCAGGCCAGCCAAGGGACGGCCTTCGAGCGCGCGGTGGCGCTCTATCGCCGCGGCCTGGAGAGCGCGTCGGGGCTCGACGAGCGGCGCCTGACGCACAAGCTGGCGACCGCGCTAGCCAGCGCCGGTCGCGGCGCGGAGGCGGCGCGCGCCTTCTTGCGCGTCGCGGACGAGCTCAACGGGGACGCCGCGCTCGAGCTGCGTCAGCGCGCGGCCGAACAACTCTTGCGCGCCGGCCACGTCGCGGAGTCGCTCGCTGTGTTCGCGCCGCTGCTCGCCGAGAGCGCTTTCGCGTTGCCGCGGACGCCGGATCGCGCCCTGGCGTCGCTGTTGTTCCGGCGCATGCGCCTGAAGCTGCGCGGCACCCGCTTTCGCGAGCGGCCCGCCGCCGAGATCGCGCCGGACAAGCTGCGCAACATCGATTTGTGCTGGAGCCTGGGCACCGGCCTCGCTGGCATCGATTTGGTGCGCAGCGCGCACTACCACGCGGCGAGCCTGTGGCTGTCGCTGGAGTCGGGAGAGCCGTCGCGCGTCGTTCGCGCGCTGTCCATGGAGGCCATCATGAAGGCGCTGGAGAGCGCCGAGGGCGTGGTGCGCGCCAGCGAGCTCGCGCGTCACGCCGAGAGCATCGCCACGCGCGTCGGTCAGTCCAACGCGCTCGGCTGGGCCGCCGCGGCGCGCGCGGTGGTGGCTTGGGGCAACGCGCGCTTCGAAGACTGTATCCTCGCCTGCGACGAAGCAGCAGCGCTGCTGCGCGAGGGCTCGGGCGGCAATTTCCGTGAGATCGCCTCGCTGCAGATCTGGTTCGCGCTGCACTCGCTGCTGCTGCTCGGCGACGTGAAGCGCTTCGCCGAGCGAGCGCCGGCCTGGGCACGCGACGCCGAGGCGCGCGGCGATCGCTATACCTTGTCGACGGTTCGCGCCTACGAGCTGCCCTTGCTCTGGGCGCTGCGCGATCGCCCGGACGAAGGCCGGCGCGAAGCCGACGCGGCGATCCAGGTTTGGCCAGCGGAGAGCTGGTACCACCAGCATTGGGCGCGGCTGCGCGCCTATTGTTTTCTCGATCTGTACGAGGCCGACGGCGCGCGCATCCTCGAGCGCATCGAGCAGAGCCGCGCGGCGATGAAGCGCTCGCTGCAGCTTCGCATTCGCACACCGCGCTTCGAGCTGAACTACCTGGAGGGTCGCGGCGCGCTCGCCGCCGCGCTCGCGGGCAAAGATGGCGCGGCCTTGCGCTCTTTGGTGCGAGACAAAATCCAGCGGCTCGAGCACGAGGCCAGCGGGCTCGCGGCGGCTTACGCCCAGGCGCTCCGAGCAGGGCTGGCCGGCCTCGAAGATCCGGCGCAGCTCGGCGCCGAGCTCGCGAACGCGCGCGCTGCCTTCGCTGCGCTATCGATGCCGCTGCACGTCGCGGCCGCGGACTATCGCCTGGCGGAGTGCTCGGGTGCGCCGCGTGCAGCTCGCGACGCGGCCGAACGCAGCCTGGAACAGCGTGGGGTTGTGGCTCCGCGCCGCTTCATCGACCTGCTTTTGCCGAGCCTTCCGCGCCGCTGACGCGCTCCGAGGCGCCCGCGGCGTTGACATCCGCGCCAAAAGTGGAATCTTCCCCGCCCATGATCGGCAAAGGGCAGCGCATCGCCGGTCGCTATTTGCTCGAATCAGAGCTCGGTGCCGGCGGCATGGGTGTGGTGTGGCGAGCTCGCGACGAGCGGCTGGGCCGCGACGTCGCAGTGAAGCTGCTGGCGCCCAACGCCGTCGGCAATGAGGTCGCTCGCGCGCGGCTCGTGCGCGAGGCGCGCGCGGCCGGGCGGCTGCAGCACGAATGCATCGTTCACATCTATGACGTGGGTGAGACCGAGGATGGCGGCGCGTTCCTGGTCATGGAGCTCGTCGCCGGTCATACGCTGCGAGCCTGGCTGGAGGACGGCAAGCTCTCGATCAATGAGCGCATGGAGCTCGTGGTGGCCGTCGCCGCCGCGCTCGCCTGCGCGCACGATTTCGGCGTCGTTCACCGGGATATCAAGCCCGACAACGTCCTGGTGCGCCCGAACGGGCGTCCCGTGCTGCTCGATTTCGGCCTGGCCAAGCCGAGCACCGCGCCGCTCTTAGAGACCCTGGGCGCCACGGGAGAGAGTCTGCGTTTGACGGGGACCGGCAATATCGTCGGAACGCCCGCCTATCTCGCGCCGGAGCAGGTCAGCGGGGAAGATGTCGGACCCGCCGGGGATCAGTTCTCGCTCGCGGTCATGACCTTCGAGGTTCTCACCGGGCGGTTGCCGTGGAACGGCTCGACGGTCATCGAGGTGCTGGCCAGCATGCTGCACGAGCCGCCGCTGCGGGCGAGCGAGCTGGTCCCGGAGCTGCCCAGCACCGTAGACGAGGTGTTGCAGCGCGCGATGAGCAAGGATCCGAGCGCCCGCTATCCATCGGTGGCGGCCTTCGCGGAGGCGCTGCGCGCTCCCTTTCCGGAGGTCACGGGCGGGCGCTTCTCGTCGATGCCCCCGCTCAGCCCGCGGCCGCGCGCGCGCGAATCGCAAGGCGCGTCCGGCTCCGCCGACAAGGGCGTCGAAAAAAAGGTGCTGCCCGCGGCTGCGCGGGACCAGCGCACGCTACGAGCGCTGCTCGTCATCGGCGCCGCGCTCGCCGCCGTGGCGATTGGCGTGCTCGTCCAGCGCGTTGGACGCTCGAGCACGAGCGCGCAGAGCTCGTCGAGCGCCGCGCCCGCCGCCGCGCTGCCGCAGCAAGGGGTGGTCGCTTGTCCGCTGTTCAAAGTCGCGGGCGACTTGCCGGACGCGTCCAACGGCTGGCTCGGCGCGGCAGCAGCGTCGTTGACGTGCCATCGGGTTCAAGCACTGCTCGGCGGCGCCGCTGCGCGAACGCTCGCGCCGGCAGAGCTCGTCCCCGGCATTCCGCACGAGCCCTCCGACCACGCGCCGAGCGAGCCTTTCGCAGGCGCGGACGCGCTCGAGCGAACGCTGGCCGCCGCGAAGAAGGGCGCTGCTGCCTACGTCCAGGGCACCGTAACCAAGACGCCGCTGGACTTCAGCGTCGCGCTCACGCTGCGAGCCAGCGATGGGCGGCAGCTGGGCGAGGGCTCGGGGCGCGGAGAAGAGTTGTTCGAAGCTATCTCCGCGGCGCTTCGCGGCGCCAAGGGCAGCTTCGGCGACGGCGCCGCTTCGCCCTTTCAAAAGCAGTGGCTGCGCGTCGAGACGACGGAGGCCGCGCTCGACGTCTTGGACGTGACCACCGCGCTGCTCACCGAGGCCGATCTGGCGACGGCGCGCGCGTGTGAGCGTGCGGCGCGGCAGCGTGCGCTCTTGCCGGACATGGCCTTTCTGCTGCGCGCCGTCTGTCACGAGCGCTTGAAGCGCGCGCCGTTGCCCGACCAGCCGCCGCCGATCGACAAGTCTTCGACGGGCGCGCTCGTCACGACGGTCGCCGCTCAGCGTACGCGCGGTGGTCCCAGTGAGACGAAGAAGCGCGTGGAGCTGCTGCGCGCGGCACAAGAGGCGACCACGAACAAGGACGAGCGCGGGATCTTGCTCGCCACCATCGCCGAGCTGCTCTACAACGCGGGTGACATGCCCGGCGCGCAGTCGGCGTCGCGGATTGCCGCGCAGGTTTCGCCGAAGCTCGTCGATCCGCGCGGCACGCCGTGGCACCGCTTGACGTTCTCGGCCGAGTTCGGCCGCGCCATCAGCCGCGTTCACGTGGCGTGGCTGCCCTGGGAGCCGATGGCCGTGGTGAACGCCGGCTCGCGCCCGGGGGACTTCGCGGCGCGCATCAAGAGCGCGGGTCGCGCGCACCTCTTGTGCTGGCACGGCTACTACGCGGAAGCGTACGGCGAGCTGCTCGCCGCCAGCGGCAACACCGAGGAGGCGCGCAACATCGCTGAGCAGCTCGACGACGACTACCTGCGCGTACGGGCGATGGTCGGCGCGGCCCAGTACAACCGCGGCCTGGAGCTCGCCGTCAGCAAGCTGAGCAGCCTGCCTGCCACTGATCTCAACGCGGGCAAAGCCTTCCGCCTGGCAGCGGTGGGAGCGGAAGCTGCGCGCTATCTGGGGCGCCCGGCGGGCTTCGTCGAAGACATGGTGCGCCGCTTCGTCGAGCCGGAGCCGCCGCACGTGCGCGTCGGCGTGATGCCGTTCTTCTCGCTGATCTACGCCTGTTTGGAAGCGCCGGAGGCGGTCGCCAAGCGCTGCTTTACGCGCTTGCGCGCCGTGTACGATCGCGGGGACATCGGCGGCGTCGTAGGCAGCGTGCCGCTGGTGCTCGACGGCGCCGAGCGTTGGCTCGCGGGTGACGTGCAGGGCGCAGCGAAATCATGGCGTCCCATGCTGCGCCAGGGCGGGAGTCTGGGAGACGCGCCCTTCCGTCACATCCTGGCCACGGCCTTCGATCGCTCGGAGATGCCGGACCTCGCCGCGCGCGTGGACGCGCGCTTCATCCAGCTCGTCGACGCTCCGGACGCCGTCGATCTGTCGTTCGCGCGCGCCGCGGCCCGCGCCGAGAAGTCGGGCGATGTAGCGGAGGCGCGCAAATTCGCGCGCGCGTGCGTCGAGCGCTGGCGGCACGCGGATGACGACGTCCCCGCGCGCGGCGAGATGCAGGCCTTGCTCAAGCGCTTGGCGGCGAAGTAGCCGCCTCGCGCTGCCTCACGCGCGGTGACCGCGCTATTGACGGATCAGCACCAGTTCGATGCGGCGGTTCTGCTGGCGCCCGGCGGCGCTCGCGTTGCTGGCCGCTGGTCGATATTGAGCGAAGCCCATGGCCACGAGCCGCTCTCCTGGCACCTTGCCGCGCTCTTGCAGGAAGCGCACGACGTTGGTCGCGCGCGCGGCAGAGAGCTCCCAGTTCGTCGGGTAACGCTCCTGCGTGGCGGCGCTGACGACGCGGGTGCTGTCCGTGTGACCCGCCACCTGGATCGAGTACTGCTTGAGCTGAGCCAGCGTAGGCGCCACTTGTGCGAGGACGTTCTGGCCGCTCTCGTGCAGCTCGGTCTGGCCGGAGTCGAACAAGATCTTGTCCGCCAAATCGACGACCAGGTCGTTGCCGCGGCGCTTGATCGTCACGTTGCCCGCCTGAATCTCGGGGTCGAGCTTGGCCGAGAGCTCACCCTGAACCCGCTTCAGCTCGCCTTCGATGCGTGCCTTCTCGGCTTGGGTCTGCACCAGCTCACCCGAGAGCTGTTCTTGCTGGCGCTCGAGCTCGGCCAGCTGCGCGGCGCTATCGCGCAATTTCTTGGCTGAAGCCCGCTCGCGCTCCTCGCCCTCTTCGGCCTTTCGCTCGAGCGCGATGCGTTGCGCGCGCAGCGGCAGGTACAAGTACCACACGAAAGCTCCCGCTCCGGCCAGCAGCATCAGGAACAAGAGCCAACCCATCCAGCCCGAGCTCCGCCGCGGTGATCGCTGGATGGGCACCTCGTGATCGGACCAGCTGTCGCCGTGCTTTGCCATACGTCCTTTCGGCCCTCTTTTCTGCAGGGTACCACTCGGCGCCGCCGCGCAGGCGGAGCACTTCGAAAAACCGGCGCTCTCGGCGCACAGCGACGCCGCGGCGGAGAGCCGCGCTGCGCCGCGCTTACACCAGCCGCTCGCCGAACATCGACTCTGGCGTTGGGCGACAGGTCGTTATTTCCAGAGACAATAACCCAGCGGGTTACCGGGGTAGTTGTAGCAAATCATGCCGCTGGGACATGCGCTCTTCACGCCGTTGTCCAAGCACACCAGCAGACAATGTTTCTGAGTGACGAAGTCGACGCAGGCGGCCTGCGCTTCAGCCATGGTGCTCGCCGACGAGCAATCCGCGTCGTCCTCGCAAGGATTCGAGCAGCTGTAGCCAGCGACTTCCGAGCCGTCGCGAATGCCGAGACAAAGCAGGTTGGCGATGTCCACGCACGAGGTGGTGTCGCCGTGACACGCGGTGAGATACGGCGAGTTACCGTCCGCGCGCGCCGGGGGCGGGACCTGCGCCGCAGGCCGGCCCGCGCTCGGCACCGTGGCACCACCGGATGAGGTGGACGACGCGCCGCCGGACACGGCGCGCGCTCCGCCCGTCGTGCCGCCGACCGTGCCTCCCGTCGCGTTCGCGCTGCCGCCCGAGCCGCGCCCGGCCGAGGCGCCGCCGGCTCCGGCGTTGCTGCTCCCGGCGCCGCCGGTCGTTGGCGCTTCACTCAGATTGTCGTGCGTGCTGCCACACGCGACTCCGAGCCCAATGACGATCGCGAGGCATGCCCTGAGTGGGTGAGAGATGGCTAGCACGTCGGATCATGGCGTCAGGTCGGCAATTTTCTGATGCCGACTCGAGATTTGCGCGAGCGGGTCGCGCGACCGAAAATTTTTTCGCCCGGAGCCTCAGAAAGCTCGGCCGTTGCCGCCATTCATCGGCGAAGGAGCGCCACGGCAATCTCATGAGCTACGCCTCGAAGCTAGGAGTGCCCGCTTTCGTCGCGGTTTTGCTCGGCGTTGCCAGCGCTGGGCTGTGTCTGTCGTGCTCGGGCGGCAAGGACGATGACGCGAACGGCGCGGCTGGGGGCTCGGGGCCGGGGCCGATCCGGCTGACCAGCGGCGGTTCCATGAGCCAGGGTCAAAGCGGCTCTGGCAACGGCGACCCCGCATGTAGCACGACGGATCCTTTGTTGGGCTGCGCCGGCGTCAGCTTCGAGAGCGAGAGCATCCCGCTCGACATTTACATTCTCTTCGACCAATCCGGCTCGATGCTGAACGACGTCGGCGGTCTCACCCGCATGGACGCGGTGCAGCAGGCCGTCGCGAGCTTCTTGCACGATCCGGAGAGCCGCGGGCTCGGCGTCGGTATCGGCTACTTCGGTTACCAACCGATCGGACAAGTCGTGTGTGACGCGAAGGAGTACACGCCCGACGTCCCCGTGACGAGCGATCACGAGGCCGTGCTCGCCTCACTCAACGCGCGAATGCCCACGGGTGAGACGCCCACGTCGGCGGCGCTCGCTGGTGCCTGTCGTTACGCGGCGAGCTACAAGATGCAGAACCGCAGCCGCAATCTGGTGATTCTGCTCGTCACCGACGGCAAGCCGGAGGCTCCTGTCTCGTGCAATTCGGGCGGCTGCTGCCCCACGCTGGACGAGGCGACGGCGACCGCCGCCGAGTGCCTGACGAAGGCACCGAACGTCTCCACCTACGTGCTCGGCGTGGGGCCGAACCTCGACAACCTGCACGCCATCGCGCGCGCGGGCGGCACCAAGAACGCCTACCTCGTGGGTGATCAGGACGTGAGCAGCCGCGTGCTCGAGGCGCTGAACGCGATCCGTCGTGACGCGCAGATCCCGTGCAGTCTGGAGATACCTGCGCCGACGCCGGGTGAGGTCATCGACTACGATCAGGTGAACGTCACCGCGTCGCGCGCTGGCTGCGCGAGCACGATCTACCGCGTCCCTTCCGCGGCTCAGTGCAGCCCTGAGGGCGGCTGGCACTATGACGACGCCGCGGCCCCGACCCACATCGAGCTCTGTCCCTCGAGCTGTGATCTCGTCAACAACGCCAGCGTCGCGCTCAAGGTCTTGGTCGGCTGTGCGTCTGTCGAGCCACCGGTTCGGTAACTTCGGCGATTCCAACACGAAAGTGAGGCATTGAGATGAGGCATAGATCCGCCTTCGCGCACGGCGCGAGCATCGTTCTCGGAGTTTCTCTGCTCAGCCTGGGCTGCGGCGGGAGCGCTGATGGGTCAGCCAACGGCGGCCGCGGGGGCGGCGGGCCAGCGGGCAACGGCGACGCGGGCAGCCTCGCGGGCGGAGGTCGTACGGGCACAGGTTCGGGCTCGGGCGCGAGCTCGAGCGTCTCGGGCCCCGGCTTCATGGGAACGCCCGGAACGACCGGATTTCATCCGCTCGCGCCCGGCTGCGGGCCAGAGACGGCTCAATCCTGCACGAACCGCTGCGAAACGGCCAGCGGCACGACACCGAGCACGGTGCTGCGCCCGCCGGCCACGCTCTGCTTCGGCGCGACGGAGGACCCGACTCCGAACGACCCGATGGCCATCATCGAGCAGGTGATCGAAGAGGTGAACGGGCAGCAGATGGTGCACCTGCGCGTCACCTTCGATCCCGGCTTCGTCGACAACACTTACGGCGAGAACGCCGTCGGCTGGAGCCATGACGCAGCTGGCGGGACGAGCGTGGGCGGTGCCGGCGGCGTCGGCGGCGCGAGCGGCGTCGACGGGGATCCCAAAGCCAAGGGGATGATGCCGAAGGCGCCCATGATGGGCAAATCGGGGCACACCTTCGAGGATCTGGTGGGCAGTGATCACGTCGAGCTGCTGCTGACCGACGGCAGCGGAACCACGGTGATGGATTTCGATCTCGACTACATCACCGCCAGCTCGGACGCGAGCGCCCCGTGCGGCTACCGTAGCCTCGGCGTGCGCGGCGGCGAAGGTAAGATGATCAAAGGCGACGCCTCGGCCATCCTGGCCGCGACGAGCTCGCTCGATCGCAACCTCAGCGGCTGCGGTTACTGCCTGACCACGGACTCACCGGCCACCGACGAGAACTACACGCCGAACAGCTCGGCTCCTGAGTGGGACTATCGCGTGGTGTACGAGGTGTGGCTCGATCTCGACGCGTTCGGAGCGAGCGGCTTCGGTCAGGCCTATATCACCTCCGTGCACGCCTCTCCCTCGAAGCTCGCGAATAACACCGTATCCGTTACTCCCGGGTCCTGCCCGCCGACCTGGGACACACCGTACTGTCCTCCGGGCGCGACCGACGCCAACTGCATGACCGGCGGCAGCTGTCCTCCCAACTACCAGCTCTACGTGCAGACAGAAGGGCAGAGTGTGTGCACACCGATCCCCTTCGCGAACTATCCCGACATGGCGCCGTGCCCGCAGGGCTACCAGCTCGACCCGAGCAGCGAGGGGCGCTACTGCATCGCGGTGAAGTGAGGCGGCGCCAAGGGCCCTGAGGGCACGCGCGTTTCCGGGCAGCTTCATCGGCCGAGTGCTGGTATACGCTGTCCGAAAGGATGCGTGTCTGGTCGTCTTGCGCCGGAGTGCGAGCGCACCGCATGCTCACCATCGGCGGGGGACTGCTGCTCATGGCGGTCCCGCGCGTCCTCGTTGCGGCTCCCGTCGACGCGCCGACCATCGAGCTCGAATGGACCGGGCCGGGCAAGGAAGCCGTGTGCCTCGGTGGGCCCGGGCTGACCGCGGACGTCAACGAATACCTGGGCCGTGCGGCGATCTCCGAGCCTCCGGGTGAGCTGCGCGTTCGCGTCGAGGTCGAGCGCCTCCCGAACGCCTGGCGCGCGCGCATCGAGCTCAGCGATCAGCGAACGAACACGCCGCTCGGTGAGCGCGAGATCGTCGCGGAGGGCGCGCTCTGCAGCGTCCTCGATGAGCCGCTGAAGCTGTCGGTCGCGCTGCTCGTCGACAGTGACTTGAGCCAGGCCCAGGGCGACGCAGCGCGCAGCGCGCCGCCACCGCCGCCGCCCGAGCCCGAGCCAGCGCCCGAGCCGCCGCCGCCCGTCGATGAAGAGCCTCCGCCGCTCTCTGAATCACACCCTTGGCGTTTCTCGTTGGATGCTTCGCTGCTCGCTCTCGGGCAGCTGTTGCCCGCGACCGCATTCGGTGGCGAGCTCGGCTTCGAGGCAGCGCCGACTAGTTGGCTCTCCCTGCGCGCGCACGGCGCGGGGTTCTTGCCTCAGACACGGGAGGTCGCCAACGCGCGCTACCGGGCGAGCATCCTGTATGCCGGTCTAGCGCTGTGTCCGGGAGGGGAGCTCGCCAGCGGTTGGAGCGCGCTTGCCTGCTTCGGGGTCGAGGCTGGGCGCGTCTCGGTGGCGCGCGAGGGCTTTGCGGGCGGCAAGAACGCGGCGCGTCGCTGGCTCGCGGCCTCGCTAGGCGTTCGGCTCGTGCGCGAGCTCGGGCCGCGGCTGTCCCTGGCCGCGCAGGTGTCCGCGCTGTTCCCCGCGCGCCAGGATCGTTTCTGGGCCGATGTGGACGGTAAGACTCAGGAATTATTCGATGTTTCCGCCTTTGGCTGGGTCGCGGGCCTGGGCATCTCGGGGCATCTTTGAATGTCGGTTCAGAAATCCCCCGACTTGCCGCCATGGAATGACGTGAACGCAGGTTCGGCGCGCGCGATGACTAACGCTCCGGACCAGTTCGCCGAGATTTTCCGCCAACACGCGCGCTACCTTTGGCGTGCGCTCTTGGGGCTAGGCGTCCGGGCCGCCGATGTGGATGACGTATGTCAGGAAGTATTGCTAGTCGTCCACCGGCGCTTACCGGAGTTCGACGGCCGCGCCTTGCGCAGCTGGCTCTACGCGATCTGCCTGCGCGCGGCCTCGGAGTATCGGCGCAGCGCGCGAGTTCGCCGCGAGGTCTCGGTGGCGGAGCCGCCGGAGGCCGAGCTCGCGCACGGCACGCTCGAGGACGTGCAAATGCGAGATCTGTGGCGGCGCCTGCTCGACGGGCTCGATCGTTTGGACGAGGACAAACGCGCCGCCTTCGTGCTCTACGAGATAGAGGAGCTCACCGTGCGAGAAGTTGCTGATGCGATGGGTTGTCCGCTGCAGACGGCGTACTCCCGTTTGCACGCAGCGCGCGCACACATGCGAGAGTACTTTGGCGTGGAGGGGAGGGAGCTGTGAGCCGCGAGCCCAAACGCCTGATCGTGTCCGAGGACAATGAGCTCGGGCTCGGCCTGGCAAGCGCGCGCCGTCAGCTGCCAAGCTCGCTCGAGCTCGCGCGCTTGGCGCAGCGCCTGTCCCAGGCCGGCGTCGCGTTGCCGGCGACGTCGCTCGTCGCCGAGTCGCTGCCCTCGCCGCGCTTGGCGCATAGACCACAGCGAAGCGGGCTGTTCAAGGTGTTTACGGGGCTCGGCGGGCTCGCAGCGGTCGCGGGTCTCGGCACCTGGCTCGCAACGCGAACACCCGCCCAGAGCGGCGCAGAGCCAGCCGCGCCGCCGACGCACGTCGGCGTACCGGAGCACGCCGCAGCCGCTCGACCGCGCATCATGCCGGCAGCGCCGTCATCCGGCGCTGTGACGCGCCGAGCGCCAGCGCGCTCTCCGAACGCCGTGGTCACGCCGGTGGTGCCTCCCGTGGCCGCAGCTCAGCCGGAGGAGAGCGCGGCGCGACCTCTCGCCAGCGCAGCGCCCGCTCCGCTACGCGAGCGAGCCGTAGACAGCGCGCCGCGCGCTGCACGCTCCGCTGCTCCGCGCACCTCGAGCCGCGCTGTCGCGGCAGATCCCGGCCCGGTCGAGTACGGCGCGCCGACCGAAGCGGAGACTCCGACGACGGAGCTCGAGCTCGTGAAGCAAGCGCGCAACGCGCTGAACTCGGATCCCGCGCGCGCCTACGCGCTGACGGAGCGCTGTCGAGCCGAGTTTCCGCGCGCCGCGTTCGGGCAAGAGCGCGACTACATCGCCATCACGGCGCTCGCGCGGCTCGGCCGAGAGACGCAGGCGCGCGCGTTGGCGAGCACGTTCCGCACGCGTTACCCGCGCTCGGTGTACACGGCGCAGCTGCAGCGCCTGTTCGGTGAGGAATGAGGCGTCCGCTCGCGCTGCTCGGCGCGCTGCACCTCGCGCTCGTCGGCTGCGACAATCCCCGTGACAATTTTCTGGGCTCTGTCACGAGCGGGCAGGGCGGCGCGGCAGCGGGCGGGCAGGGTGGCAGCGGCGTGTGCGGCGGAGACGACTGCTCGACACGAATCTTCAGCGAGCCGAGCGCGCCGCCGAACGCGCGCGACCTGTTCGCGCGCAGCGCGCCGCGAGCGAACGGCAGCGCTGCGGCGCGCGAGCCCGAGCTGATTTATCCCAGCGACGAGACGCGACTGCCGCGCAATTTGGGGCGGATGCGCTTCGAGTGGACGGCGGCGGGCAATTCGCTGTTCGAGCTCGCCTTTCGCGGCGCGACGAGCACGGTGCTCGTCTACACCGCGCAGAACGAGCTCACGACCACGCCCGCGCTGTGGCAGGCATTGACCGAGCTCCCGAGCGGCAGCGAGGCGATCGAAGTCAGCGTGCGCGCGCTCGCGCTGAGCGCTCCAGAGGAGGCCTTCTCCTCCGCCGCGAGGCGCCTCTCGTTCGGCGCGGCGCTAGCGGGCGGCGCTATCTATTATTGGTCCAGCACGGCACACGGCATTCTGCGCGCATCGCTCGGTGACGCGCCGCCGCAGAAGCTCGCCATCGGGCCGCCCGACGCCTGCAGCGGCTGTCACAGCATTTCGCGCGATGGCTCACGCATCGCGCTCGACGCGGGCGATGGTCGCTTGAGAGTGGAAGAGGTCGCGATGCTCGCGACGCAGCCCGTCGGCGGCAGCGGCGGCGGAGGAGGCATGGCGGGCATGCCGCTGCCGGGAAAGCTCGACAAATCCGTGGGCGACGCTCCAGCGCTGTGGAGCGCGTTCTCGCCCGACGGCAAGTGGTTGCTCGGCGCGCTGAACGGCAGCTTGTCCTTGATGGATGGTGCGACCGGGGCGCCTGCGAAAGCGGATCCCATCGCTCTGCCGGCCAAGAGCTCCGCCACACACCCGGATTGGTCCCCGGCGGGCGATCGCGTGGCGTTCACGCTGGCGGAGGTCGGCAAAGGGCGAGCCATCGAGCGCGGCTCCATCGCCAGCGCCAGCTTCGATGGCGAGCGCTTTGGTCCGGTCGAAGTCTGGGTGCAGAGCGCGGGCCCCGACGACAACAACCTGTTTCCGTCCTTCAGCCCCGACGGACAATACTTGGCTTATGTCTCTGCGCGCGGGCCATCCGACAACGCCGCGACCGCCAACATCCGCCTGCTCCGCCTCGCGGATCGCCTGCAATTCGAGCTCCCGCGTCTGAACACGCGCGTCAACAATCAGAGCGGCTCGGAGCTCGGCAATACCATGCCCACGTGGGCGCGCGCGACGAGCGCGGACCAGCTCTGGCTCTCGTTCTCGAGCTTGCGCGCCTACGCGAGCGTGCGCCCCGCGGATCGAAAGCTCGACCAACTCTGGCTCGCTGCCATCGATCCGAGCTTGGACGATCCGGGCCTGCCCGCGTTCTGGGCGCCATTTCAGGATCTCGGGCACGCGAACCATCGCGCGTTGTGGGGTCAGGAGCCGGCGACGCCCTCCTGCGGCTGCCAAGAGCTCTGCGCCGACGGCGTGGACAACGACTGCGACGGCACGGTGGATGAAGCGGGATGTAGCGTCTGTGCCGCACGCGAGGTGTGCGATGACGGCGTCGACAATGACTGCGACTGCGTCATCGACGACTGCTCCGTCGAGATTTGCGCCGACGGTTTGGACAATGACGGCGACCGCTTCGCCGATGACGCGGATCTCAGCTGCACCGCGCCGTAGGCTCAGCGGTCACGAGCCCGCGGTCGCCGCTCAATACGGCCGTCCGGGGATATCGAGCGTCACCTTGAACAAGCCGCGCCGCGGACCTTGACCGGTGATGTAGAGCGTCTTGCGCTCGGCGCCGCCGAACGCCAGGTTCGTCACCGACAGCACGTCGGGCACGCGGATGCTGCCGAGCGACGTCGCCGCAGCGTCATACACCGCGACCTCGCGCCCGCGCGCGACGTAGAGGTTGCCGGCGCAATCGATGGCGATGCCGTCCACGCCGGACGTGGGCGCGAAATCCTCTCCGGCGCCGACCGTGCCATCGGCAGCCAGCGGATAGCGCCTGCCGCGAGCCGCCGCGACGTAGAGCCACGCTTCATCGAGGGAGAGCGTGACGCCGTTCGGGTTCATGAACGCGTCCTCGAAGGCGATCACTTCGCCGGCGGGCGTCACGCGGTACATGCGCGGCGCGGCCTGCGGCGCCGGAGTCGGCGCTTGGTACTCTGGATCCGAGAAATAGATGTTGCCGTCGCTGCGGATGACCAGATCATTCGGGGCGTTGAAGCGGAGGCCCATGTACCCCGTCGCCACGTAGCTCGGCGCGCCGCCGGCGAGCGAGAAGCGCGTCAAGGTTCCGTCCTTGTGAACCGCCGCGATGAGCGCTCCCGCGCCGTCCACCGCGAGACCGTTGCTGCCCGAGTCGGCGATCGCGACGCTGACCATGTCGTCGCTGGTCACCTTCAAAATGCGGGCCTTGGCGATGCGCGTATTGGTGTCGTCGTAAGCGGACGAGCTTAGCTCGGACAGGTACAGCGCGTCGCCAATCCAGACCGGTCCTTCCAAGTTGCCGCCGATGAGCCCGACGCCGATGCCGCCAAAGCCGCCGAAGCTGCCCAGGCCGCCGATCCCGCTCATGCCCGCGGTGCCGTTCATGCCGGCGCTGCCGTTCATGCCGCCGGCGCCGCCCATGCCACCGGAGCCTTGCGTGCCGCTGAAGCCGTCCTCCGGCGGTACGCCCGTGACTCGAGTGGGCGTGACGTTGGTCAACATGGGGCTGCCGCTCACGCCGTCCGGGCATTTCCAAGCACCGGGCATCACGGGCGTCGTCGCTGCACCGACGGCGCTGGCGGCGGGCGTTCCGCCCCCTGTGCCGACGTTGCCGGCGCTGCCGGCTTGGCCGCCGCCACCGCTGCTCGTTTGAGGGCCACCGCCGCTGCCGTTGAGCATGCCTCCGAGCGCGACGCCGCTCGTGCCAGCCTGAGGCGTCCCGCCCGCGTTCGTGCCAGCGTCCGGAGCTGTGCCGCCGCTGGGAGCTGCGCCGCCGAGCGCCGCGCTCATGCCGCCCGTCGTGGCGCCGCTACCGGCGCCGCCCGCTGTCGCCACGGCGCCTGAGCCGGTGCTTCCCCCGCTCGTCGGAGTGCCGGGGGTCTGCTCTCCCGCGCCGCTGCACGCCAGAAGCAAAATACACCACGGGATGACAACCAGGCCCTGGTCGAACTGCGCTCTCACACGGCGGAGTGAACCATCGACACCGCGCAAGCGCCACTATTTCCCGAGCATTCTGCGCGCTCCGCAGAGCGCGAGACCGTTCGTCACCGCTCGCCCTCAGCGCAATGCACACTTCGGTGCGCGTTAGCGCATTTTGTCGTTTTAAGGACAGATCCTCGCGTTTGTTGCAGCGTTTGCGGACGATTTACGGCGCGGCGCTCGGGCGACAGCGCGGGTCCCAACGCGCATCCGCACCCGTGAGATCCGCCTTGGGGTTGCCGTTGTCGTCGAATCGCCACGCGCAGTATCCGTATTGAAACCACCTCACGAGAGAGACGCTTCTCATCGCGACGAGCTCTTCTTTGCTGTGATGCCATTGCGGCGGGAGCACCGCGAACAGCAGATCGTTGGCGATGCGGCGCGAACGCAGCGCAGCTGAGCGCGACGCGTGACGAAAGGTTCCGCGCGGCGCACGCGCGTCGATATCCGGATGCGAGAGGATGTAGCGCACGCCCTGCAGCGCTTGACCGAAGTTCAACGCGGCGTGCTTGACGTAGTCCTCCATGAACCTGAGCATCGACACACGATATCACGGTCGAGCGGCGCAGAGCGCCGCTCGGCCGCCGCAGTCACGCCTTCTCACGGTGCTCGAACAGCGCTCCGTGCATGGAGCGGGTCTTAGCGCTCGAAGCTCGTCCTGGCGCCGCCAATGCTGAAGCCACCGACGCTGAAGCCGTCGACGCTGATATCGCCGCCGACGTTGAAGTTGCCGCCGCCGCCGCTCTCTGCGCCGCTCGCGCCGCCGAGGCCAATGCTCACGCTGTCGGAGTCAGGGTCGACATCGAAGCAGCTCCACTGCGCGACGTTGCGCTCTGCAAAGCAGACGCACTGCTTCGCTCCGGCGGGACACAGCGCGGGCCCTCGCTCATCGCAAGCCGCTCCGGCGACTGGGCGAACATTGGCGCACGCGGGATCGGCCGGAATCCCGACTTCTGGGCTGGAGGCGCCGCCGCCCTGAGCAGCGCCGCCGTTCCCGCCCGCCGGCGCGCTGCCAGCCGAGCCTGCCGTCCCTGCGCTGGAGCTGGCTCCTGCGCGACCGGCGGTGCCCGCCGTCCCGCCCGCCCCTCCGCTGGCGGAGAACCCGCCGCTGCTCACTGTTGAGAAGCCGCCGCTCCCCGCCGCCGCAAAGCTCGGCGCCGCCGCGCTGGCGCTGCCGCCCGCCGAATGGACGCCGCCGGTGCTCACGCCACCGCTGCTCGGTGGGCGCGTCGAGGATCCGCCGGAGCCAGGGCTCCCGTCATCGCCGACTTGGGCGCCGCAACCGACGAGCGCGAACCAACCGGTCAGCGCGATCACACCACTAACGTGCCTGTGCCTTACCATGACGTTCCTCCTGCGATTGCGTCGAGCCGCAGCGCGAGCCGCCCGGCCGCGACGCTGGACTCCACGAGCGCCGTCGTTGCGGGCTCTGCAGGTCTGTAGCGATCGCGAGCAGAACGGGTGAGCGTGTTCCGCCTGCGGCAGGTGCGGGTGCGAGCCAGCACTGCCAGCGGCGCGCGCGCGCTCATGGCTCGAAATATCGCGAGAGAGTCGCGCTTCTTCGCGCTGGCCAGCGCCTTGCACTGCGCGGGCGCCGAGCGTGGACGGGACGTTGCTTCGCTCCGCCCGCGCTCGCCAAGAAAGAGGAGTTTCGCATGAAGTCAATCAGACGAGGGACCAAGCTCGCGCTGGGCCTGCTGGCAGTACTCGCCGTCCCGGCGTGCGGCAGCGCGACGGAAGAGAGCGACGTGGCCGTGAGCCAGGGAGCGATCGTGAACGGAACGCCGGCACCGGCCGGATTCTGGCCGTGGCAGGTGGACGTCAGTCACTACGGCAACCAGTGGTGCGGGGGGTCGATCTTGACCAATGAATGGGTGCTGACCGCCGCCCACTGCGTGGACGGCGTTTCACCCACCGCGTTGACGCTGCGCGCAGGGCTCATCGATCGGGACGTGCCGGGCGCGGCGGTGCAGACGCGCAACGTGCAGAGCATGCTGGTTCACCCCGCCTTTTCGGCCGTGAGCCTCGACAATGACGTCGCGCTGATTCACGTCGATGCGGCGTGGTCCTTCAACGCCAACGTGCAGCCCATCGCGATTCGCAGCAGCGAGGCTCCCCTCGGTACCAACGCGGTAGTCACTGGTTGGGGTCAGACTACGTCGCTGTCCGCGAGCTCGCGCATGCTGCTCGAGACGACGCTGCCGGTGGTCTCGAACGACGCGTGCGACAGCGTCGGCGTCGGTCCCACGACGTCCAGCATGCTGTGCGCCGGATACCCGCTGGGCGATCATGGCGGTTGCTATGGGGACAGCGGCGGTCCGCTGATCGCTGCCAGGCCAGGCTTTGCCCGCGGCTGGGAGCAAATCGGCGTCGTCAGCTGGGGCAGCGGGAGTTGCAATAGCTACACCGTGTTCTCGCGCCTCAGCGAGCTGCACACGTGGATCGCTGGCGTCATCGGCGCTGCGCCGGCGATCGGGGACGTCACGGGTGACGGCTGTGTCGATGTCGCCGACTACGACTACATCAACGCGAACTGGGGCCTCGCGGTGCCGCCCGGCGACGCCGCCGCCGACCTCAACGCGGACGGAGTCGTCGATTACCGCGACCGGCTCGTCGTGCTCGAAAACTGGGGCGAAGGCTGCCCCACGCCCTGATGTCTCACTCGATAGGAGCTATGAAGCAAATGAACTCACTCTTTGGATCCAAGAAGGTCAGAGTCTCGATCGCGGCCGCGCTCGCCGCGCTGGCGACGACGCAGGTGTCGTCCACCGCGCAGGCGCGCGAATACATGCTGATGTTGGTGGACCGCAGCGGCTCGATGACGTCGCCGTCGACGGGGACGCCCCTCTTGCCGTCGCGCTGGGACGTGGCCAAGGCGCTGGCCGTCGCGGACACGGAGGTGATCGCCGCCGATCGCAAATATGCGCTGTGGAGCTTCAACGGCAGCGGCATCGTCTCGCACATCCCGTTCGCCGCGGACGCCACCAGCAGCGAAGTCCAATCGTACATCGACGGCGGCGGCCTCGGCAGCCCGGCGAGCTCGACGCCGCTCGCCGGCGCGATCTGCGACGCCGTCGACGAGCTGATTCCGCACCAGCTCGCGGCCGACGACGTCCTCATCCTGAAGCTCTACTCGGACGGGCTGGAGAACAGCACGCCCATGGCTCACCCCTGCTGGGGCCCATCCGACGCCAATCACGCCAACCCCACTAACCCTCTATCCTGGGAATCATTGGTGATGAACAAGGTGCGCACTGGGAATCCGGCCAGCCCGGCGAGCCCGGAACATCCCTTGATCTTCAACGCCGATTTCCTGTTCGAGCACGAGATCTCCATTTATGCGGGGCCGCAGACGGCCGCGGGCGGCAAACAAGGCTCACCGCTCGTGGCTTCGATTCGGCGCGAGGGCGTCCCCGTTCCGCCGAGCATCCTCAACGCGCCGGGACAGGAGGTGGCGCAATTCAGCGAGTTTTTGCGCGTGCTGGCCGACAGCACCGGCGGCCGCTATCGGGCGTTTTCGTCGCGCTCGCGCCTGCCGGTCGTCGGAGACGTGACGGGCGATTACTGCGTGGACATGGCTGACTTGAAGGCGGTGCGCGCGAACATGGGCGCGCGCGTCGGTCCCTATAGCCCGCTCGATCCGAACCAGAACGGCTACGTCGACGGCTACGACGAGCGGACGGTTCAAAAGCATCTCGGTAAGTGCCGGCAGTAGCCGCAGGGTAGCGAGCGCGGCGGGTGAGGTTTCGTGGGTCTCGGGTCTGGCCAACGCCGGCTCGAGGCGCGCGCAGCGGCGCCCGCCGCCCCATTGCGATCACGAGGTGCTGGCCGCTTGCGGTGCGTTAGCCAGCGCTGCGACCCGCGCGCGCCAAACCGGATGCGCGGCGAGCTGCGCGGGCGGGCTGACCGGCGCCTCCTTCGCGCCGTTCGCGCGCCGCAGCCAGCGCTCGAACAGCTCCCAATAGCTGAGCTCCAAGCGTTCGTCTGGCAGAAAACCGGCCGAGAGCTCGCGGATCTCGCGCCACTCGAGCCGCGCGCTCGAGGAGGGGACGTCCACGCCGCGCGCGCGCAGCGCGTGGAGCAGCGCCGAGTAGAGCGCCCGCGCGTTGCTGGCGCTGTCTTCGGGCAGCTGGCGCTCGGCGAGCCAAACCAGGGCGTCGCGCGCGCTCTCGTAGCGACGCTGCAAGAGCGCGATGCGCGCCAGGAGCAACACGGCGCTGTGCGGAGGCCGCGGTAGAAAGCGGTCCTCCAGCACGCGAGCCTGCTCCAGCAGCGGGAGCGCTTCGTCTTCGCGTCCCGCCCAGTACAGCACCTCGGCCAAGTTCAACAGGGCGGTTCGTTCCGTGCCGGGGTGACCGAGACGGCGCGCGACGGTCACGGCGCGTCCGAGATCTTGCAAGCAGCGCTCGACGTCGCTCTCGACCGCCCATAGAAAAGCGCGGTTGCCCAGCGCGGCGCAGAGGTGCAGACCATCGCCGAACGCCTCGGCCGCCGCGAGGACTCGCGCAAAGCAGGCGGCGGCCTCCGCTCGCCGCTCGGACTGCACCAGCGCGCAGCCCAGCAACAACCCCGCGATGATGGCGCTCTCGAGCTCGGTCTCTTGCTCGCAGGCGCGCACCGCCGCGTCCAAGAGGTTCACCGCGCGCGGCACGTCGCCGTTGCGCCAAGCCGTGCGCCCTCGGGCGACGAGCGCTCGCGCCTCGAGGGCGCGATCCGTGACGCGCGAGGCGTGCTGCTCTGCCGCTTCGGCTGCGGCGGCGGCGGCGCGATAATCACCCGCCCAGTCGAGCACCGTGGCAAGCTCGAAGCCCGCGTGCGCGGCGCTGGAATGCTCGCCGGAGCTGCTGGCGAGCGCGGCGCATGCTTCGAGATCGTCGCGCGCCTCCGCCAGTCGATACAGCCGGCAACGGGCGCGACCGCGGCCGAGCAGCCAAGGGACGCGCTGGCTCGGCTCGCTGCAGAAGCCGAGCGCTGCGCTGAAGTGCGCTTCAGCGTCGACGATGCGCTGCGCTCGCGCCGCGCGCTGGCCGAGCTCACCCAGCGCTGCGCTCGCGCGGCGATGATCGGATAGCGCCTGCGCGTGGCGCGCGACGGCAGCAAAAGCGGCGCCGTCGACGACGGACCTGCTCTCGTAATAGTCGAGCGCGAGCCCATGGATGTGCTGCCGCGCTTCTTCGCTGATGAGGGTCGCGATGGCCTCGGCGAGGGCGGGCGCTCGAAACTGCAGGCGACCACCAGGTCCTGGGCACAACACGCCGCAGGCGAAGAGCCGCTCCAAGAGCACGCTCGCTTCCACGATCTCGAGCGGCCACTTCGCGGCGAGCAGGCTGCGCTGCACGTGCTCGAGCAGCTCACGCTCGAGGTCCGGCGCGAGGACGGCGGCGAGCTTCGCGCCAGCGGCGAGCGCGGGCTCCAGACGCTCGAGCTCGCGTGCTGCCATCCAATGCCAGAGCCGCGCGACGAGCGAGCTGCCGAAGCGCGCGGCGTCGAAGAAATAGCTGCGCCCGTCGGGCCGCTCGCGAACCAAGCCCGCGCGGTGCACCTCGAGCGTGAGCTGCCGCAGGACGCCGGGTAGATCCGCCGCGGCGGCGCACAGCGCGTTCAGCGCTTCGTCAGGGACGTACTCGGCGGGCGCGAGCCAATGCCGCGCCAGCGACAGCGCCGCGTCGCGCTCGAGCGCGGCGATCTCGCAGCGAGTGAAGTCGCGGATGCGCTGGCCCCAGGTGCCGCGCAACGCGACGAACCTGGCATCGACACAGCAGAATAACCAAATGGGAGCGTCGGACTGGCTCAGCAGGCGTCGCTCGAGCTCGTCCAATACACGGTCTTCGACGAGCTGAGCGTCGTCCAGGATGAGCGCAAGTGGACCGTGCTGCGTCGGCAGCTCGAGCGCGTGCTTCGTCCCAGCGCCAAGCTCGAGCACCTCGACGTTGCCCGCCGCGCGCGCCAGCCGCGCCGCCTCCGCGGCCATGCGCGTCTTACCCGAAGCCGGCGAACCCAACAGTTGAAACACCGCCATGTTGCCGCTGCGCTGCCAGCGCTCGAGGGATTGCTGGAGCGCTCGCTCGACGGCTTCGCGTCCGAACAACGGCGGGCTCGCCGCGTTGAGCTGCACGCGCGGCGCGAGCGCGCTGCCTTCGCGTCGCCCCAGCGCGCGACGCAGCGCCTCCACCCGCTCGGGCTCGCAGCCGGCGAGCGCGTCCGGGCTGATGAACAGCGCGCTTTGCCCAGCGTTGGTCCACCAGCTCTGCGGCTGATCGATGGCAGGGCTGTGCACCGAGGGGGCGCCGTCCGCGCAGCGAGCCACGCTGGCCAGCGCGACGTGCAGGCCGACGCCGGAAACGAGCCCGGCAGCGGCGAGCGCGAGCGCCGCGCTCACGGCCGCGGCGAGTGGTTCACAATCCAGCGCAGTGAACACAGCGAGCGCTCGCTCGGCGGTCATTCGCGCGACTATTCCGCGGTAATCGGCGACGAGCTCACTGCACTCGAGCGCTCGCTCGACGCCGCTCAGCGCCAGGATCGCGACGGGCTGCTGGGCGCTGCTCGAAAGCGATGAAGGTGCCGTTAGTCGCGCGGCGTCGCTGCGCGGCGAGCTCTCTGCGAGCCCGCGCAGGCGACGCGCGAGCTCTGCGACCGTCGCTGGCCGGCGCGCGGGATCTTTGGCGAGACAGTCTTGCAGCAGCTCGTCCCAGACGCGAGGTAGTTCGGCGAAGCGACTCGCGGCTGGCGCGGCCACGTTCACGTGCTCGTGCAACGTCGAGCGGCCGCCGGAGACGAAGGGCAGCCGCAGCGTCGAGAGCTCGAACAGCAGAACGCCGAGGCTGTACACCTCCGAGCGCTCATCGCCGGGCGCGCCCAGCACGCGCTCGGGCGCCATGTAGTCCGCTGTCCCAATCGCAGCGCTGCCGCTCGCCGCAGCGCGCGCTTCGGGCAACGCCGATGGTCGCGCGCGCGCCGAGCCAAAGTCGCAGACACGGAAGCTGAAGACGCTCACGTCGTCGCCGGGTTCCGGCGGCGAGCTGGCGAGCGTGAGATTTTCTGGCTTCAGATCGTGATGCAGCATGCCCGCCGCGACCAGAGCCTCGAGCGTCGCCACGAGCGCGCGGCCGATCGCGAGCACATCGCGAAAGGGCGGTGGCGCGGCGCACGCTTCGAGCCAGCGCGCGAGCACCGGCGCCACCAGCCATTCCATGATCAGAAAGGGCCGCCCGTCGTCCAGCACGCCAGAGTCATAGAGCGCTGGCGCGATGGGCGGGCCGACCCGTCTCAACGACGCCGCTTCTCTCTCGAAGCGGCGCAGCGAGAAGCTCGGGGGCTGGCTCGCGAGCTTTAGTGCACAGCGCCGCCCACGCGCATCGCTCGCGCGCCATACCGTCGAAAACCCGCCGCTCGAAACGGCGGCGTCGATGCAAAGCCCGGGGATTGCCGGGGTCGCGACGAGCGGCGCAGCGGCGTGGTCTTCGTCAGCGCGCGCAGCATCTCTGGGGCAAAGGGCCCTGCTGGGCAGTCGGCGATGACAAATCGGGCAGCGCGCCACGCTCTCACTCTTCGGCGCGATGCTAAGCTGCGACGACATGGGCGTCGAGGGCTCGCGTACGCTGCCGCTGAGCGATGAGACGAGTGATCCCTGCCTGGCTTCGGGGGCTCGTTGCGGTGAGTGGCGTCTGCGGTCAGTGCTCGCCAGCGGCGGATTTGGACGTGTCTTCAGCGCGCAGCATGGCGAAACCGGGCAAGAGGCCGCGGTCAAAGTACTGCGCGCCGAGCTGAGCCAGGATGCGGACGCTGTCGCCCGCTTCGAACGAGAGGCGACGTTGCTGCGCGAGCTGGCGATTCCCGGGTTGGTGAAGCTCTACGATTTGGGAAAAATCGTGGATGGACGACCGTTCATGGTCATGGAATTGCTTTCCGGACACGACCTCAAGGCGTGGTTGAAGCTGCGCGGGCGCATGCCGCCGGATCACGCGCTCAGCGTGATGAAGCCGCTCTGTGAAACGCTCGGGCACGCCCATGCAGCCGGTGTCGTGCATCGCGACGTGAAAGCATCCAACGTCCACGTCGCGTTCGACGCGGAGACACCCCGGCGCGTCACGATCCTGGATTTCGGCCTCGCGAAGCTATTGGATCCTGCGGCCGCGGGGTTGACCGCTTCTCGGCAAATCCTAGGCACGCCGGCCAGCATGGCGCCGGAGCAAATCATCGGCAGCAACGTGGACGCTCGCACGGATATCTACGCGCTCGGCGCGCTGGCGTTCGAGCTCTTGGCGGGTGAGCCGCCGTTCGTCGCCGACTCCGTGCACATGCTCTGCCAAATGCACCTGCACGCGCGCGCTCCGAGCGTGAGCGCACGAGCGCCGGTGAGCCGCGCCTTCGACGAGGTCCTGGCGCGCGCGTTGAGCAAAGACCGCGCCCACCGCTATGAGAGCTGCGCGCAATTTTTCGCCGCGCTGCGCGCTGCGGCGGATAGCGCCAGCGGTGAAGCTCGTCAGGTGCCCTGCGCCGAGGCCGGCATCGTGGTCGTCGCCGTGCAGGTCACCACGGGGCTTCAGCTCGTCGCAGACGCCGAGCTGAGAAGGGATTTCGACGCGGTCTTGCCGCTGGCGCGTTCCCAGCTCGAGGCAGAGGGCCTCATCGTGCTGCTGCGCGCGGGCGACTTGCTGCTGACGTTTCGTGAGCTGCCGCCGGACCCGGAGGCGGCGCTGCGCTGTCGGCGTGAGGTGTTGGCGGCGGCGCGGCGTGCGGCGGGGGTATTGGCGGCGCGCGCTGGGCGCCGGCCGGGCATCGATTTCGGGGTCTCCGTGGCCGTCGGGACGGCGGAACTTGCCGGCTCGCGCGTCAGCGCTGGGCGCGTCGCTGAGGAGGCTCGCGCTGCGGCGGCGCTCGGCCGCAATGACGTCGTCGCCACTGGCCGAGCCGTAGACGGGCTGGACGTCAGCGGAGCAGTCGCGTTGCTGTCTGGGCGCGTGCGGTTCGCGGCGCACGCAGCGTGAGTCGCTGCTGCAACGCGCCGTTGCCACGCACTCCGAGTGCTGGTTCCAACCAGCAGCCTCGCTCGCTCGCGCCAGCAGCGCACTCACGCGCAGGGCGCGCTGCGACGCTCGCGAACATCGCCGCGTTCTCGAGTGAGCACGCCGGATTCGTGTTGGAAGCTTGTGAGTTTCGTCACTGAAAAAGCCGCTATGCAGCGTCGCGCAAGAGAGGCATAGATCCTGCTCGGGTGACGCTCATGCAATCGAATCGAGCTCAGTCTCTGCGATGGATCTCGTTCTCAGTCGCGCTGCTCGCGCTCAGCAGCAGCGGCTGCAGCGCCGGCGACGCTGCGAGCGACGCCGAGCACGCAGCGCGACGCAGCCAGCAGCTGTTGTCGCCGCTAGAACAGGTCAACTTTTGGCGCCAACCAGCCATCCTCGACGCCACGACGCGAGTCCTCGGCTCACTCAGCGGGACAGCCTTGGACTCGCAGAACTCACTGTCCAGCGGCTTGCTCGCGGAGCCGCTGTTGCTCGATGAGCTGAGCTCGCTGGCGAACGCACCGCTGATGTCCGCGCAGGGTCAGAGCGTGTTGTCTGCGATTAGCGTCCAGGCCCCTGAGCTGGTGGACTACCTGGCGCGCTGCGCGATCGAAGAAGGCGCAGAAATGCGCGTGTGGCCGCCGTACTCGGCCTATTCAGCGCCAGGGCGGCTGGGGCTGGCGCGCGCGTGGCCCACGCGATCGCTCACCACGAAAGAGAAGCGCTGGGTTACGGCTTGCCTGATGGCGCACACGAACAACTTGGCGGTGGTCGATATCGGCGTGAGCGGAGCCAACCCGTACCTGAGCGCGCCGGACGCTCCAGTCGACTCCGAACCACGGCGCGTCGAAGAGGCCGCGTTCTTTGGGAACCTCTTCGATCGCACGCCGCAGGAGCCTTACTTGTTCGCGTGCAGCGGGGTCGGCGCTCAAAGCCGCTGCGGAGACAGCGGTATTTCGCAGGATCTCGAGCGTCGCATCTGCGGTCACAGCGCCGTCTGTGGCTTTCAGTATCTCGGCCCCTGCAATGATCTCGCTGCTGCCGGGCCAGGCAGCGACGTCTGCACGATCGACATGCCGTACGACTCCTGCGCCACCCCCTTCGCAGGCCCGTTCAGTGAGGTCGTGACGGTCTACCTGAAGACGGACGCGGATCTGCTCCAGCAACATCCGAGCTGCGGCCAGCTAGCGCCGTCCTGCGGCCACGATACTTGCACGATTGGTGGCCCGCTGCTCCCGGCTTGCAGCGGCAAAGTGTGCTCGGGGCCGCGAGCCGACCCCTACTGCTGCTCGAGAGCGTGGGACTCGAGCTGCGTCGCTGCGGCGCGGCGCGGCCGGGCCTGCCAGTGAAGCGATGCGAAGCGGGCCTTTGCTGCTCGTTCAGTGCGGACGAAAGCCTTCGTGCCCGTGCTTGACCAAGAGCTCGCGCAAGTGGTTGCGATCCATGCGCGCGAGCCGCGCGGCGCGCGAAATGTTGCCGTTGGTGCTGGCCACGAGCGCGCTCAGGTATTCGCGCTCCCAAGCGGCTACCGCTCGCTCCTTGGCCTCCCGAAATGACAGGCTCGGCGCCGCGCTGTTGTCGGCCGTGAGCTCCGCGTGCGGCTCGAAGCCACACAGATCCTTCCACAGCTCGAGATCTTCCATCAGCACGGCCCGTTCGACCGCGCTGCGAAGCTCTCGCACGTTGCCGGGCCAGTCCTGGCGAGCCAGGGCGAGCAGCAGCTCGGCGGGCGGCGCGCTCGAGGAGCCGCGCGTGAGCTTCGCATAAAAGTGAGCGGCCAGCAGCGGGATGTCCTCGCGCCGCTCGCGCAGGGCCGGGACGCGGATGCGCACTACGTCGAGCCGATAGAAGAGGTCGGAGCGGAAGCAGCCGTCGTTGACCAGTCGCCGTAGATCGCGATTGGTGGCCGCGATGATGCGGATATCGAGCTGCCGCGTCTCGCTCGACCCGAGGCGACGGATCGTGCGTTCCTCCAGCGCTCGCAACAGCTTGGGCTGAACATCGAGCGGCAGCTCGCCGACCTCATCGAGGAACACCGTGCCGCCGTTCGCGGCCTCGAAGGCGCCGGCGCGCGCCGCGTGAGCGCCGGTGAACGCGCCCTTCGCGTGTCCGAAGAGCTCGGCCTCGAGCAACGTGGGCGGTATCGCGCTGCAGTCGACCACGACGAAGGGCCCCGAGGCGCGACGGCTGGCGCCGTGCAGCGCTTCAGCGATCGCTCCTTTGCCCGTGCCAGTCTCACCTTCGAGCAGCACGGTCGCGTCCGAAGGGGCCACTTTGGCCAGGATCTCGAAGATGCGGCGCATGGCGACGCCAGAGCCCAGCACGGGTCCGAAGCGGTCCGCGTCGCTGAGCGCCTCGGAGTTCTTGGCCGAGAGCAGCTCGAATTGCAGCAACGTAGAGCCGACCTGCACCTCCGTGAGCTTTCCGAGATACGCTCGCTCGATGCGACAACCGGCCACGAAGGTCCCGTTCTTGCTGCCCTGATCGCGCAGCAGAAGGCCGTTCGCCGTGGCGCTCACCAGGCAATGGTGGCGTGACACCGTCGCATCGTTCAGCCTGAGATCATTGCCGTTGCCGGAGCCCACGCTGAACTCCGCTGCCGTCGACGCTTGCTGTAAGCCGAGGTCCGGCCCGCGCAGCACCTTCACGAGCAGCTGGTCGAACACGAAGCTCTGCGCGCGCATCAAAGAGTGAGTCGACCTGGCGGCGTCCGACAGGGCCGCGTTCTCTTTCAGCATGCGGCGATTGAAGCACGACTCCGTAGCGATCGCTGCTCCGCCGCTCTACCCGACTGCGCCGGCGCGCTGCATCAGCCTGGAGCGCCGCGGATGAGCTCCAACAAGCCCGGGAAGTGCTTCGCGATGTGCTCGCGCCGCAATGAGATCAGCTTTCGCGTTCCGTCGGGGCGCGCCTGAACCAAGCCGGCGCGCTCCAGGATCGCGAGGTGGTGCGACATGGTCGCCTTGCTCACGTCGTGCTCGAAGCAGCCACAGGCGATCTCTCCGTCCGCGTCGAGCAGCTGGCGCACGAGCGACAAGCGCACGGGATCGCCCAGGCTCTTCAGCACGCGGTCGAGGGGCGCCGCGCGGCTCGAGGCTGAAGACGTCTTTCGGGCTGCCGCCATGGTCGTTAGATATTTATCTAACAAGTGGCTTGCGCTTGGGCAAGCGGGTGACTATTCGTTAGACGTTCATCGAACAAGCCCGGCGCCGGAGACCGTCGCAGCTCGACGGCCGAGGCGCCCCTGCGCTCCAAAGGACTACCCATGTCGAGACTGCTCACCCCTATTTCCGTCGGCGACCTCCGCTTACCAAACCGCGTCATCATGGCGCCCCTCACCCGCAACCGCTCCACGCTGCCGGGTCGCGTGCCCAACGCGCTGATGCGCGAATACTACGTTCAGCGTGCGTCGGCCGGGCTGATCCTCAGCGAGGCCACGTCCGTCTCCCCGAGCGGCGTGGGCTACCCGCGGACACCTGGGATCTGGTCCCAGGAGCAGGTGGACGGCTGGGCGTCCATCGTGGACGGTGTGCACCAGGCCGGAGGACGCATCGTGCTTCAGCTCTGGCACGTGGGGCGCATTTCGGATCCGAGCTATCACGGCGGTGAGCTCCCCGTCGCCCCGAGCGCGATCGCGGCTGCCGGCACGGTGAGCCTGCTCCGCCCTCAGCGACCGTACCTGGTGCCGCGCGCTCTACGCCGGGACGAGATACCGGGCATCATCGAGAGCTACCGCGCCGCCGCCCAGAACGCGAAGAAGGCGGGCTTCGACGGCGTCGAGCTCCACGGCGCCAATGGCTATCTGCTCGATCAGTTCTTGCAGGACAAAACCAACACGCGCAGCGACGAATACGGCGGCACTATCGAAAACCGCGCACGACTGCTGTTGGAGGTCACCGACGCGGTGGTGTCCGTCTGGGGACCTGGGCGCGTCGGTGTCCACCTCTCGCCGCGCGGCGACGCTCATGACATGGGTGACAGCGACCCAGCCGCCACGTTCGGCTACGTCGTGAGCGAGCTCTCCGCGCGCAACATTGCGTTCCTGTGCGTGCGCGAGTCGCAGGACGGTGAGCGCTACGGCCGAGCGCTGCGCCGCGCGTTCAACGGTACCTACATCGCGAACGAAGGCTTCGACCCGGTCAGCGCGGAGGCGCTGCTCGCGGCGGGAGAGGCGGACGCGGTGGCGTTCGGCAGGCTCTTCATCGCCAACCCCGACCTACCCGCGCGCGTGGGCCAGCGCTTGACGCTGAATGCTTGGAACGCGCAGACGTTCTACACGCAAGGGCCCGAGGGTTACATCGATTACCCGAGGGCAGTGGCAGCCGCGGCGCCGCAAGCGGCAAGAGAGGAGCGGGTGTCGCCGCCGCCGGCCGGCGCGGCTATATAGGACTCATGTCGAGCCCGGCAGCCTTCGTCATCAATCCCATTGGCGTCGTCCATTCTTCGCTGACAGACAGGAGCTCGGCACCGCGGCAGGGTAGCGAAGGCGCAGGGGAGGCGGTGATCGAGCTCGCCGCCTCCGTCCTCGACGGCACTCATCGGCTGGAAGTGGGTCGCGAGCTGGTAATCATCACCTGGTTTCACGAGGCGCAGCGCGACGTCTTGCAGGTCCATCCTCGCTCGGATTCGACGCAGCCGCTCACCGGGGTGTTCTGTACGCGCTCGCCGGATCGGCCGAACCCCCTCGGGTTACATCGCGTCAAGCTCCTTGCGATCTCCGGGCGCGAGCTCAGGGTGGCGCCGCTCGAGGCCATCGACGGCACGCCCGTGGTCGACATCAAGCCGGTGCTCGGCAGCGTGCTCGACGCGTGAGAGGCGCCGGTGAGCTCTCCCTGCAACTCCGCAGTTGCTCGATCACGGTTCGTTGCTGTTCGGACATGGCGAACACTGGTGTCTCATTCGAGGGCGTCGTCTCTCATCTGATGGCGCTGTCTCGCGCGACCCCTGCGAAGCGAATCTGCCTCCAGAGTTTTCCGGAGCGTGCTAGTCTTGCGGCGTGCGACGGGTGGAAGGACGGACGGTACGATTTGGGCGGCAGCCGAACCCGCTGCGGGCTAATGAAATTCGAGCCGGCCAGCGGCGCGGCGCGCTGCGTCTCATGCTGATTTTATGCGGTCTAGCGCTCGCTTGCGGCAAGAGCGAGCACGATCCCATTGCTGAAGAGTCCAGCGGGGGAATGTCCGGCGGCAGCAGCGCGACCAGCGGAGCGCCGCCGCAGAGCGGCGGAGTGTCCGGCGTCAGCGGGAGCAACGCCACAGGCGGCGTCGCCCCCTCGAGCGGCGGTCAGAGCGGCGCGAGCACGGGCGGCCAAGCCGGTGACGAGAGCGCTGGGAGCGGCGGCGCCGACGTTTGCGAAAGCTTCAGACAAGCTGCGGCGAGCGCGCTCGAGCCGATGGTGAGGTCCAATCAAGGCTGCGAGAAGGACGCTGATTGCACGCGGAACTCGAGCCTTGGTGGCTGCTATGACGGCACGTTCGTGCTCGGTGGTTGTTGGGTGCCGTTAGCGGCGTCGAGCGCGGAAGGCGTGAGCATGAAGGCTCGTGAGCTCTGCGTGCCTTTCGAAGAAGCAGGCTGTTTCGGTGTTCACCCGTGCCCGCCCGCGCCCCCGCTGGTTTGTCGCAGCGGCGCTTGTGCTTTCATGATCGACTAGACTAAAGTCGAAGGGCGCGTTCGGTGAGGGACGCGCGGTGGGATCGAGTGTTCTCTGGTGGAGTGGAGGTCGGCAAATGACGCTGAATCAAGTGTGGGGTGCGCGTTCGCGCGTGACGCTGAGGGCGACGCTGCTGCTGGCAGCCGGTGCGCTCATCAGCGCTGCAGCATGCAGCTCGGAGTCGTTGTTCTCGAAGCGTGAAGAGGTGAGCGCCGCAGCCAGCGCGGTGGTGAGCGCCAGCGCCAATGCCATCCCTTGTGCGGCACGCGCGGCAGCGGTGGTCGCGAATACCGGCAAGGTCGTGGCGCAGGGCAACTCGTTGGTGGACGCCTACGATTCGGGTTTGGGTCCGTACGGCGGCGCGAACGTGCACAACGGCGGCGCGGTGCGCGCCGGCACGAGCATCGACGTGCTCGGCGGGACCATCACCGGCGGCAAGAACCCCAATTCGCCCGCCAATCTGCCGACCGTGGCGATCCCTTCGGGGGCGCGCAACCTGCCGCTCGGCGCGGGAGCTCCGGGCAACGTCAACGTCAATGGCCTCGCGGACAGCATCACGCTCTCGCCCGGCAATTACGTCGTCGATAACTTGAACATCAACTCGCCGGGCCAGCTCAAGCTGCAGCCCGCTGGACAGGTCAACATTTACGTCAAAGGCACGTTGAATATCGGCGGTACCGAGAACGCCAATGGCTTCCCGAACCATTTGAATTTCTTCGTGAGCAGCACGAACACCGTCAACGTGAACAGCAACGGGAAGCTGTTCGGCAATATCTACGCGCCGAAAGCGACCGTGAACGTGAGCTCGGTCATTTTCGGCAGCGTGATCGGCAGCGCCGTGAACCTCAACTCCGGCGCCAAAGTGCACGCCGACGACGCGCTAGCGTGTCCGGCGCCGCCGATCATCGCGGAGCGACCGCGCACGTTGCCGCTCCCGCCGCGCCAGCGCGGCTGCTATTACGGCACTTCGAACGGCTGGGTGCAGACGCCCTGCACGACGCGCGACACGCTGCGTGACGAGTTCAAAACGCCTGAGCCGATGGCCGGTATCACCAACACGGCCGCGGCGACGACGCCGATCCAGTTCGCCGAAGTGGACACCACCATCACGGCGCTCGGCACGCTCGTCGATGTGCCCCACAACTGGCAGAACGCGCTCAGCGTCCAGGCAAACACCAATCAGTTTCCGAGCACGAAGGTCCCCGGGCACAAAGGTTGGGTGCAGTTCACCGTGCAGACGGCCGGCGGCATGCAGCCGGGTACCGCCGTTTGCATCTGGAGCTGGGACATCGACAACCTGGGCGCCTGGCTCGCGAACTGCGTCGGCGGCTATTCGGGGATGAGCCCTATGTACGACATCCCGGTTCCGAGCCGTCCGCTTCAGCAGTATGATTTTGCGACGGTCGGCGGTTCGGTGTTCCTCGATGATCAGGGGCAGCCCTCGATCGGGCTGGTCGCGCGCTACAGCTATTTCGATCCCACGAACGATCCCGGCAACCACCAGGGGCTCTTCGCCGTCGTTGCGCCCGACGAGCACGGCCTCGGCGCGACCGGCAGCTGGACGCAAATCAGCGGTGGGATCTACGGAGTCGGTTCTGGCTCCTATGCTTCCTTCAAGAACAGCTCCGTGCTCACGCGACTCTTGGCGGGGACGTGCGCCAGCGCCTCGCCCCCGACGCCAGCGATCCCGTGGCCCGGGTACTGCCCCACTCAGCCGGCGTTGTTGCCGAACGCGAGCGTGTTCGAAGCCACCAACGTCACGGGTGAGTCGAACAATCTCGTACCGATCACGCCCATCAGCTCGCTCGGGCTGCTCTCCGATTCGCCGGAGCTCGTCTTTACGCAGTACCTCGCGTCTGATACCGGCGCTTGCATCGCGAACTCCGAGCGCGTCTACGTCAAAGACCATCCCAGCGATACCGGTGTGGTTCCGTCGAACCTCTCGGGCCAGCCCTTCTGGGCCAGCCCCGATCTATTCGTGGTACCAACCGGCGCCACCGTCAGCGAAGACGCGACGCCTTCAGAGACGCTGCTCACCGCTGGGCAGACCTACGACGCCTACGTCCGTGTGAACAACAATTACTCCTGCGGCCCAGTCGGGGGCGTCAAAGCCAAAGTCTATCTCGCGGATCCAGCAGCGCTGTCGACCACTTGGACTGACGTCACGGGCGGCAGCGGTGAGTACCGGGGCAGCACCGCGAGCGCGGCGGGGATCAGCGTCCCCGCGTCCAGCCGTAAGTTGGTCGGACCGTTCACGTTCACGGCGCCTTCCTCGGGCTTTGGCGACGGCCACAAGTGCCTGCTCGCGGCCATCATGTCGGATACTGAGCCCGCCGTCGCGAACGTGTTCGACGCGCCCGCGTCGTACCAGGTCGCGCAGCGCAACCTGCAAATCTCGGAATGCGCGTACCCGCTCAGCAACGCGACGACCTCGAACGGCAACGTCTCGCTGACGCTCACGGTTCAGAACGCGACGCCCTCGCTATCCGGCTCGATCGACATCGAGATGGAGTTCACGGATCCGGTGCAAGCCTGGCACAACGTGTGGGCTGCGGCGCCCGGCGCGAGCGACGGCAGCTACGCGGTGAGCTGGAACTCGGCCACGGGCAAGACGACGGTGCGGTTGGGCAAGGCCAGCGTGAGCTTACCCGCCGTTCCCCTGGCTGCGGGAACGACCGTCATCGCCGAAGGGCTCCTGTACATCGACAGCACGGTGCATCCCGGCGCGCAGCTCGACCTGGACGCCACGCTGCGCGACGGCTCGAACAACATCCTGGTCCACAACGGCGGCTCGTGTTTCAAGGCCACGCCCAGCGAGCCACACTGAGCTGCGCTGCGCCGCCGTCGTGGCGTCGCAGCGAGCCGTAAAGTAGCGCGCGCCAGCCGCATCCGCGCTCACCGAGCTCCGGGGTGTGACGAAAGTGTCACGCCCTGTCCGGCTCGGTCCGAGCTTATAGGACCGGCTCTAAGCTTGATTATATTTAGCCGCTCGGCTAATTGTCGTCTCATGGCAACCAACAAGCCCCTCCTCAACATTTGCACGTACAAAGTGAAGCCCGGTAAAGAAGCCGAGTTCGAAGCGTTACTCGCCAAGCACTGGCCAACGCTGCACGCCGCGGGCCTCGTCACCGACGAGCCGGCGCGCATTTATCGCGGCCTGGCGAGCGGAAAGCCTGGAGAGAAGCACGGCGCCCAAGGCACGTACGTCGAGATCATAGTTTGGAAGGACCAACAATCGCCGGGTTTTGCTCACCAGAGCCCGGACGTGATGTCGGTCTGGGAGCCGATGGGCGCGCTCTGTAGCGAGATGGATTTTCCTGCCTTCGAGCCGGTGAACTTCGCTAAAAGCGGCGCGTGAGCGAGAGCCGTGCGCCGCGATCCAGAGCCGAGCGGGAGCTCGCGGACACAGAGGCGGTGTTCAACGCGCTGGCTCACGCTTCGCGTCGTCACATCTTGCTCGTGCTGCGTTTTCGTGGCGGCGAGCTGACGGCAGGAGAAATCGCGCAACGCTTCGGCTGCAGCTGGCCAACGACCAGCCGGCACCTGAGAGTGCTGGAAGCTGCGGGCTTGGTCCGCGCTGAGAAGCGCGGACGCGAGCGCGTCTATCGCTTGGACAAGGAGAGACTGCTCGCGGTCACGGCGGGTTGGCTCAAATCGTTCTCGGGGTAGACGCGGCACGACGGCATCGGCGCTGACGGAATCTCGGTCGTGTGCCATGATGGCGCCGGTCGGTGCGCCAGGCTGTGGGCACCGCTCATTAGCAGCAGCAGGCCCGCGCCATGGCTAACCCAACGCGATGTGTCACGCACGAGCTCGCAGCCGGCCCTGATGGCCGCTGCGTGTTGTGCCGGCGCCGGGGCAAAGGGCGGGCCAGCTGGCTCCCGATGATGCTGCTCATCGGGAGCTTGTGCTTCACAGCGGGGCTGGTCTTGGCCGTTCATCAGAAGAACACGGCCAGGTCGCGCGCGCTTGCGCAGCTCTCGAGCGCAGCCGCGCTCCCTGAAATCCCCGCAGCTCCCGCGCTGAGCGAGGCGACAGAGCAGCGGACCGTCAGGGACGACGTGCCGCTGCCACAGCTCCCCGAGCCGCGCGCGCGGGCGCCGGCTCCGACTGCGACGGTCGTCCCTGTGATGGCGCAAGCCGCACCAGCTGCGACGGCCACGGCGAGCCCTGCGAGTTCTGCTCGTCCGACGGCGGCGCAGGTGAATCAGGCGCTGCGCGATGTGAACATCGTCATGTTCAGCACGAGCTGGTGCTCTGTGTGTGCAAGGGCACGTAATTTCTTCCGCGCGAATGGCATGGCGTTCGAGGAGCGCGACATCGATCGTGACGCCGCAGCGCGGCTGGAGCTGAAGCGGCGCACTGGACGTTCCGAGATTCCCACTCTGGTGATCGAGGGGCAACAGCTCGAGCCCGGCTTCTCGGAGAGCAACGTGATGAGCACCATCGCCGACGTGCTCCGTCGCAAGCTCGGCGTCGACGACCTCCGCCTCGAGCGGGTGCGCTAAACATGAGCTCACGACGTGAGCAATCCTGTACGACCCGGAGACGAAGCCGCTGGGCGAGGCCTTCGAGACGTCTAGAGTTCCGGCGGTCGCGAACCGAGATTCGCGTGGCCGTTGGCGGCGCTGTAAATGTCGAGCGTGATCAGGCAGCCAATATCACGCTGCGCGAGCACGACATGCTCGAGGACGAGCTCGTCCCCGGCGGCGGCTGTCTACACATCGATTCGTTGCACGTCGTCTACGGCGCGCGCTGAGCGCCGCGAGTCTCATCAGTACGTCAGCCCGAAACCGTAAGGGAAGAGCGGATCGTAGTTGGCGTCACCCTGATTAATCGGAATCTGCGCCTCACTGCGCGGCCAGGAGTGGGGCAGCTTGCCGGTCGGGTGCACGTCGCCGAATAGGACGTCCGTAATGCCGGCAGCCTCGGTGCCGGGCAGCCAAGCGACGACGATGGCATCGGCCACGTCAATGATAGAATCGATGATCATCGGGCGTCCCACGACGAGCACCGCGACAGTGCGCAGGCCCGCCTGCTTCATGCGCTGCACGACCTCGACGTCGGCCGGATCGAGCGACAACGTCGTTGTCCGCTGCGCGCATGACATGCCGCCGACGGGATTGGGAATGTCACCGCAGCCCTCGGAGTAGGGAGTCTCCCCGATGACCGCGATACCGACGGAGGCGCCGTCGGTGGCCGAGCCGTCGAGCGCATACGAGACCTTGCCCGGAAGCACCGCCTCGAGCGCCGCGCGCACGGTCGTCCCCGAAGTGACGGGTCCCGTCTCTCCTTGCCAGGTGACCGTCCAGCCGCCGCATTGGTTGCCGATGTTGTCACCGGTTTTTCCGCCGAGCGCGACGCCCGAGACCGTCTTGGACAACGGCAGCGTCATGTCGGCGTTCTTGAGCACGACGATGGACGCGGCGACGGCGCGGCGGGCGACGGCGCGATGCGCGGCGGAGCCGACTTCGGCGGTCAACGCGCGGTCGACGAGGCGCTGTGAGCCGTCGAGCAGACCCATTTCGCACTTGGTGACCAGAATGCGGCGCGCGGCGTCGTCGATGCGCGCCTGCGGAACAGTGCCCGGAACCAGGGCGCTGATTTGTGAGACGAACTCGCCCGTCTTGCGTCCGAAGGTCATGAACATGTCGACTCCGCCATTGAGGCAAGAGCCGGGAGTCACGCCGTTTCGGTAGCAACCCTCGTAGTCGGAGCCAACGAAACCGGCGAAGCCGAGGTCGCCCTTGAGCACGCCGGTCACCATCGCCGGGTTCTGGTGCATGCGGGTCCCTTGCCAGCTGCTGTACGAGGCCATGATCGAACCGACCCCCGCCTTGACCACCGCCTCGTACGGCGCCAGGTGCAGCGCGCGAAGGGCCGCCTCGTCACCGGACGTGTCGGCGTTGTTTACGCCGGCGGCGGTCCCGCCGTCGCCCAGGTAATGCTTGGCGTTCGCGAGCACCGTGAAGGGTCCGCTGCGCTTCTGAAACCCGTTCGTGTAGGCGACGCCCATCATGGACGCGAGCTCGACCGTCTCGCCGAACGCCTCGTAGGTGCGCCCCCAACGCTCGTCGCGAGCGACAGCGACCACTGGAGCGAAGGGGAAATCCGCTCCCACGCCCGCCGACTCCGCGGCAACGATGCTGGCCACTTCTTCGACCAACGCCGGATCGCGGGTGGCGCCGAGCCCGATGTTGTGCGGAAAGACGGTGGCGCCGCGCACGGGCCCCACGCCGTGAACGACGTCGAGCCCGTAGATGACAGGGATCTTTAGCCGGCTGTTGAACGAGGCCTTGCGGAATTCATCGATCATGTCAGCCCAGCCCGTCGGCGTGTTGCTGGCTGGCGCCGAACCACCTTGGCTGTAGACCGAGCCGACACCGTACTGCGTGATGTCAGCGGCGGAAGTGTCCGCTCGTTCGACTTGATGCAGCTGCGCGATCTTCTCTTCGGGCGTCATCATCGCGACCAGGGCGCTGGCCTTGTCGAGACAGGCTTGGCTCGGAAACGTGCGCGGTGGGGTACTTCCCGCGGCGCCGGCGTCACCGCTCGCGCCAGCCGTGTTCGCGCCACCAGCGCCGCCCATCGCCGCACCACCGCTGCCAGAAGCGCCGGCGGAGCCGCCGCTGGTTGACATCGTGCCGGCAGCGCCGCTCGTCGCTACGCTGCCACCCGCGTTGAGCGCGCCGCCGTTGGTGTTACCGGCGTTTCCGCCGTTCATGCCAGAGCCCGCGCCGCTCGTGCCACCGCTGGTCGTCACGGTTGTCCCGCCGACGCCCGTTCCTGCATTGCCGGCAGACGAGCTCGGTTGGTCCGGCTTGTCCGAACCGCAGGCAACCACCACGAACATCGAGCCGACGACGAGCCCGTTTAGCAACAGGCGCAGCCCAAGTACCATGCAGTGATGCATACCACGGCCCGATAGCGGCCGGGGTGGGAGTCTCTGGAGCGGCGCAGGCTCCGGCTTTTCCGCTGTGGATTCGAATTTCCGGTTCGTCTCTGCGCCGGGGCCGCCGTTTGCATTCCCGTGGAGCACGGAGCGGACTAAAGAGAGCCACGTCATGATGTCCACCCTCTCACGTTTCGTTCGAACGGCTTCGACCCTCACGTGCCTTGCCTGGCTCAGCGCCTGCGGCTCCTCACCGCACGCGCAAGATGCGTCATCTCAGGATGGGTCAGAGCGCAGACTGCAGAGCGAGGAGATCCTCGCCATCGTCGCCGCGACGAATCCGCGCGTGCAGAGCGAGTGTTGGCAACCCTCGCTCGAGCAACGCCCGCTCGATGCGCCCGTCGAAGCCAAGGTGATGGCGCACTTCACGATCACGACCGCGGGTCACGTCGAGGGCGCGAAGGTCGACGAAGCTCAGGGCTATCCGCGATTGGCGAGCTGTATTCGCAGTATCGTCGAACAGCTCACGTTCCCCGCCTCGGCCGTGCCGACCACGGTAAACGTTCCCTTCGTCCTGAACGCGGCCGACACGCAAGTGCCAGCGACGGCGAGCGATGCCGCGCCGGAAAAGCCAGCGAATTAGCTCGCGTTCCGCGGCGTAAGGCGCGCTGCTGCGCGGTTCGCACTGACGTTTTTGACACTACAACTGCGCCCGCCGAGCCGTAGACTGAGCGGCGGACGTGAACGCAGATCTCCTCATCCACGCCATCGTTCAGCAGACGATGGTGTTCACTGCGCAGCTCGCCACGGCGGGAGGGGCGCGGGCCCCGCTCGCCTCGCTCGCCAACCGCGTGTTCTTGGACTTGGCGAACGAGCTCCGTCACCAAGGCCTCACGCACAGCGTCATCGCGGACATGTTCGGGATTACGCTGCGTACCTACCACCGTCGCGTTCGCGAGCTGGATCAGAGTCACAGCGTCGAGGGCTCGACGGTGTGGGAGGCGGTGCTCGGTTTCTTACGAGAGAACGAGCCGGTGAGCGCGGCGCGCGTGCACCAGCGCTTCGCGCTCGACGACCAGGACGTGGTGGCCGGAGTGCTCTCGGATCTGGTCGGCTCCGGGCTCGCCTACAGCTCGGGTCGCGGTAAGAACGCGGTGTACCGCATTGCGGATCAAGCCGATTTTGGGCGTGACGACGAGGTCGAGCGCACGACGGCGAAGGACTACCTCGTCTGGCAGGCGGTCTACCGGCGCGGACCGCTTACCGACGCCGAAGCGGCGCAAGCCACTGGCCTCAGCGCGACGGATTGCATCCAGAGCTTGGCTCGGTTGGTCGCCGACGGCCGTGTCCAGACTCAGCTGCAGGCGCAGCGGACCCTGTACTCGAGCACGCGCCTCGATGTGCCCGTCGGTCAGGGGCGTGGCTGGGAAGCGGCGGTGTTCGATCACTTTCAGGCGGTGCTGTCGGCGATCGCCAACAAGCTTCGTTCGGGACAATCACGCGCGGAGCGTGCTGATGTCACCGGTGGCGCGACCTACACACTCGATATCTGGCGCGGGCATCCGCTGGAGGCGCGCGTGCTCGGAACGCTCGCTCAGGTGCGGGCGCAGCTCGAAGCCCTGCGCGCTGAGGTCGACGCTGAGAACGCCCGAGCCGCGGAGGAGCCCAACCTGCGGGTCATCTTCTATATGGGACAGGACATTCGCGAAGATGAAAAAAGCGATACATCCAAGTAGCTTCATGGCCTCGGCGCTTTGCGCTTCACTGCTCGTGTTCAGCTTGGCGACGGCTTGCCAGGGCAAGGGGCAGACCAGCTCCAGCACCAATTGGCTCACGTGCCGCACGGATGCAGACTGTGCGGCGGTTCCCCATGCGACGTGTCGCAGCGACCTCATTTGCATCGACATGAACGGCCGCCCGATCGCGGCAATGGCTGGCTCCGGCGGAGCCGCTTCCGCGGCTGGTGGCAGCGCAGGCGAGCCGAGCGCGAGCGGCGGCAGCGCGAGCACGGGCGGTACGAGCGGCGGCAGTGCGAACGCAGCGGGCACGAGCGGCGGCTCCATAGCCAGCGGCGGTGCCGTGGCCGCCGGTGAGGCAGGTGAGGCGGGGTACGCGGAGGGTTCGGGTGAGGCTGGCGCAGGTGGCGCGAGCGGAGGCGCAGCCGGTGCTACGGGGGGCAGCGGCCAGGCCTGCGACGACGACCAGACCGAAGCCAGCCCTTGGACGGCTCCTGCTCTCGATAAGAGCTGTCGAACGGCGAGCGATTGCTTCGTCGGTCAGCACACCTTCAACTGCTGCGGCTCGATACGCTACGTGGGTTACAACCTGAGTCAGCGCGACGACTTCGACGAGTACGAGCTCTCGTGTCAGGCCCGCGTTGCGTGCGAGTGTGCGTCGCTGCTCGAGGTGGAGGACGGAACCAGCTTGAACAAAGGCGCGGCCGTGGCCGAGTGCGTCGATGGAACCTGTCGCGCCGTCTGCAGCATCGACGGCTGTCAATTCACGAGCGACTGCAGCGCGTCCGACGAGTGCCTGCAAGGCACCGCATGTCGCTGGATCAACCCGCTTGCCGGAGCGAACCTCTGCCGTGGAGCCGACGGAACCTGCGGAGGTTGTTGAGCCAACTGGAGCTCTGAGCCGACTGCCCTCGAACGGCGGCGCGCTCCGACTACTTACCGTAGTTCGCGTCCTGCACGTTCTTTAGCACGGCGGCCTCGGTCGCGTCGGAGGGGCGGCCGGCGGTCATTGCGCCTTCGAAGAAGGTGCCGAGCGATGAGTTGCTGTTGTCTCCGCCGATTCCGAGAATGATGCCGCCCGGATGGCTGAGCGACTTGGGAAGATCTCCATCATAGGCGGTAGTCAGCGTGCCCGATTGTGCGTTGCCAACTCGGATTGCATAGTTCGATGAGCTCGTCTTGAGGATACCAAAGGCGTAGTCCACGTTGGAAGATGGCAGATTGTCGTTCACTGCCTTCGAGTCGCCTTTTCCTCCGGCCCACACGCCTCCCTCGAAGTCGGCCATGAACCAGGGACCGTTGCCGGCACCCTTGCCCCAGTAGCCGGTGCCGAAATAAAGGGCGTTCATGGTGCCCTTGTTGCAGTTGTCCTTGGAGGCATTGCCGAAATCCCAGCAGCAAGCCGAGCCGATGCGCTTACCATCGGCGACGAGGTAGAGCCCCTGAGACGCGCTGCCCGTGGGGATGCCCGTGCCGTTGTTGTTCCGGTAACCTTCATGCGGATTCATAAAGAGGGCATAGACCTTACGACCGCTCACGGTGAGTGAGCGACCCTTCGCGTTCGACTCATAGTCGTCCTCCATCGCGGTGCCCGTGTAGCAACCTTTCTTGGCCACCGTCAGATCGTTGCCCTTGCCAGATTGATCATAGAGCTTGGACACCCTGCA
Source organism: uncultured Sorangium sp. (assembly GCA_966250485.1). Classification (GTDB taxonomy): domain Bacteria; phylum Myxococcota_A; class Polyangia; order Polyangiales; family Polyangiaceae; genus PMG-095. The sequence continues at coordinate 58,111 of CBINHN010000016.1, forward strand.
CGCGTCGTTGCCACAGAAGGCATCTTGCGCGGCACCGTCCGCGAATCCGGCGGAATCGGTGCCGATGTCCTGGGTCGTGCCGCCGGAGCCGGTCTTCTCACCGCCCTTGCGCACTTGGTAGAGCGGTCCGGTGTATTTGCTCGAGAGACGCCGGACCGTGCTGTAAGCAGCCACGCAGGGTGTTTCGCCGGCCGCATAGATGTCACACGGCCCCTCGGTGGCTGCCGCTCCACCAGCACTGCCGCCAGCCGCGCCGCCGCCACCGGACGCTCCGGCACTGCCGCTCGTGCCACCCGCTCCCGCCGTACCGCTCCCGCCCCCGGCTGCAGTCCCCCCCATCGCACCTGTTGCACCACCAGCCGACGAGCCGCCGCTCGAGGCGCCCGCCGCACCGCTAGCGGACGAGCCGCCGCTCTGGGATGTTGCTCCGCCCATGGTCGTGGCGCCGCCCATCGCGGTTGTGGTGCCGCCCATCGCGGGACTACCACCCAACGCCGCCGTCGTGCCGCCGCTGGCCGGGGTGCCGCCGTTGCTGGGAGCTCCGCCGCTCGTGCCGCCCGACGACGTGGAAGCGCCACCCTGGCCCGAGCCGCCGCCACCACCGCTGCTGGCGCACGCTGCCATCAGAATACCCAGAAAGCCGGCAACGGCCGGGGCAAGGACAAGGCGAGTTCTCATGGACCGATCTCCAGCGGACAAATGGTGAGGCACCGTTCAGCGGCGAGCGGGCTCGCGCGCGAGCGTGACATTCTCAGGGCTCACATTGGGAATGTCAAGGCGACCGCGCGCGCTCATGGTTCGCAGAGCATATCTCGAACGTGATGCAGCGTGCCGAGACCCTGCTCATCTCAGAATTTGCGCGACCGGCTGACCGCGTACGCCTTCCGCCATTCGCCGCGCCGACGTCGTGCGCGGGACTGCGCGAAGCTCTCTCGCTACTGTGGCACCCGCCGCGAGACCAAGCCCAACTACGCGGTTGGCGCGGGTGGCGTGGTGTTCGACAACATCGACGAAGTGATTCGGGTGTTCACGTCATTGGTCGGGGTTACGGAGCCTCCGCCGCGAGTCCGCGCAAAAGAAGCGACTGCGCATCGAGAAGATCGTGCGTTGCTACCAGCCGTGAGGGCGCAGCGGCGCTGGCGGCGTCGCGTGCTCGCCGGTGCACAGGCGCTGCTGCTCTTGCTGCTTGCAGCAGCCCCTGACCCCGAATCAGCTGTGCACGGGGTAAGAGCCGGTCCTATAAGCTCTCCCGTGGCCCGCCCGCAGATGCACTTCGCATCCCTGCGTTGCTCCTCCTCGGCGTGCTTCAGCACGCCTTCGTCGTCGCGCCGTGGTCTGCTCGCGCCTCACCCCGCGGACTTTCCGCGACAACGCTTGAAGATAGTCCTCGAATCCAAGGTGCTTTCGATTTCGGAGCATTTCGCCACGTGGCTGTCCAAGCTACTTGAACCAGCGCCCGAAGACCGCTTTCCGTCGGCGCGCGTGGCGCGGTCAGCGCTGGATGCAACCTGGACTCTCGATCTGATGGCCATTCCCCGTGCTGTCAAGCCGCCGCGCGGCTCACGCGTGCGAGTGGATCGCAGCGAATATGACCTCGAGCTCATCATTCCTGGCGACGTATTCTCCAGGAAGACGCTCGCGCGTCTGGGGTCCGCAGTGCTCCTGCTCGCGTTCACCGTTTATTGGACGTGGGCCGTGTTGCCGACGCGCGGCTCGCTCGGGTTCGGAGCGTTTTCTATTTTCTTTTTTTGTGTGGGCGCTCTCGAGCTTGGCCACGGGCTCTTCTACGCGTTCGGCAGCACGCGATTTACCGCCGACGTGGACACTTTCGAAGTCTCACGGTGCATATTCGGATTCACTTGGACCCGAACCGGCGCGACATCTGAGCTCGACCGTGCAGAAATCAAAGTCGTCGAACGGAACACGCGCGGTGGCCTCAAGCGGGAACGCTTCGTCGTGATACGAGCGGGGGTCCGTGAACACTGCTTTGGACATCAGCTGGGTGCTGCCGAGCAAGAATGGATCGCAAAAGTGCTCAACAAATTTCTGAAAAGCGCGCGGCGAGCACTTCGGCACCGCGTGGAAATCTAGGCGGCGCCGCGAGCGGCAGCGGTGACATGTCGTAAAACTACGACTTACGCGGTCACTCTTCGCCGCCACCAGCGAGGGCGCGCTGGCACTCCGCCGTCGTGCCGCAAAAGACCGTACACTCCCGCGCGCAAGGTGCGGTGACGCTGCGATCGTCGGCCATGCCGCCGCCGGATTGCGCTGAGTCGGAGGGCGACGACGCTGCGCCGGCCTCGCCGCAGTCAGCTTCGGTCACGCCTTCGCGCGACGTCCTGTGCTCCGGCGAACAAGCAGTGAGCGAAACAACGAGTAGAGACCAACGACGCCGCGAGGCGCCGCCAAGAAGAAATGGCGTTCGATGAGTGGAGGTATAGTGACACATGAGCCTCATGCTCAATGAACGCGCACGCTTGTCTGCGTTACGCGGAATGACGCCGCAGGGCCGCGAAGGCGATTGCCGCACCGGTGACGACGACCGCCACCGACCAACCGAAGCTGCGCAGCAGCCACCCCTTGACAATCTCGATAGCCTGGTAGCGCGTCTGGACCACGACCACGTAGTCCGTCTGCCCGACTCGCGCAAAGCCAGCCAACCAGCGGCCCTCGAAGCCAGGCACTGGGTCTCGGTGATCGTCGCTGCCGAGCGTAGCGCCGCGCTGCAGACGAAATTGCTGGCGTTGGCCCGGCTCCTCCGCCGCGATTTCACGGGACAAAATGGCGAGCTGCGGCCCAGCGATGTCGCGTGTGCTCCCGTGCGCGAGCCTTTCGTGAATGAGCACCAGGAAGTCCTTCGGCAAGGGAAGTTCGGCCTCTGTGCGAGCCCGGTCGCGCAGCGCCAAGAGCGCCCCGATGCGCTGGGGATCGTTGGGATCAGAAAACGTCAGAGACGCGATGGTTGAGTCGGTGCCGAGCGTCGCCATCAAGTAGCCGACGTGCTGAGCACGGCCGTCCCTGCCGAGCGCGAAGACAGAGGTCGCGATGGGTAAGCGAACCTTGCCGTCACCCTCTGAGCGGTGCGGCCGCCCAACGTAGACTGTCTCTGCGATGTCCTCGGGGCTGCTACCTGACTGTCGCCGGCGCTGCGCCAGGCGCTGAGCGCCGATGACGTAGTCGCGGTAGAGGAAAGTACGCTGCTCGTAGCCGGGTGGCATGACCGGCTCGCGCAGCACCGGGTGGCCCTCGAGATCCAGCGCCAGCGCGCTGTCGAAATGAGAGCCCAGGCCGCAGTCGCGCAGCGCGGCGGTCGGATCAGCTTCGACGGGGCGCGGGACGCGCCTGAGCGCCGCGATGATCTGCGGCTGCGCCGCGCACGTCCGCAGCCGTTCGCCGAGCGTGCGCAGGACGTACAGCACTTGTCCCGCGGTGGCCTGCGCGGCATAGCGGTTGGCCTGGAGCGTCTGTTGCTGCAACGCGCGCTCGTGCTCCCGCATGGTCCACGCCGCGACGCCCGTCGCAGCAAGCACCACCAGCAGCGTAATGGCGAGAGCGATCATCGGCAGTGGGTGGCGCCTGCAGTGCCGGGACAAGCGGAGCAGCAAGGACCGCTGCGACACCCGCGGCGAACGGTGCTGCGTGACGGCTCGCAGATCCGCGACGAGCTCATGCGCCGAGCGATAGCGCAGCGCGGGTTGCATCTCGAGACACTCCATACACACATCCTCGAGACACTTCGGCACGAGCACGCCGCGAGCGCTCGGCGGACGGATGGGCTCGCGGCGCCTCAGCTTTTCCCACACCTCGTCCAGGGTGCCCTCGTAAATGGGGCGGCCGACGATCAGCTCGTAGAGGATGGTACCGCAGCTGAAGATGTCGGCGGCCTGGTTGGCGGAAGCGTTGCTGCGCGCGCGTTCGGGCGCCATGTTCTCCAGCGTGCCCCACGCCGCCAGAGGCTCTGTCCTGCCTCGAGCGCCGAGCTGCTTGGCGAGGCCGAGATCGGCAACATAGGCGTGACCTCTGCCATCCATACGGTCGAGGAGGATGTTCGAGGGCTTCAAATCCCGATGCAGAATACCGTGATCGTGCAGGCAAGCGACCGCCTCTGCGATCTCGAGCATGACAACGGCCACGTTCTCGGGGCGATCGCGGTATGCGTCCACGCAGTCGGCGAGGGTGCCGGCGTACAGCTCGCCGCTCAAATATGGTGTCCCCTCCCACTCCCCACCGCTGAAAATTTGCGCCAAGTGAGGGTGCTGGATGGTTCGTCCGATCTCCGCTTGGAAGTGGAAGCGAGCGGCGTCGCCTGCCGCCTTCATGATTTTTAGGGCGACGCGACGAGCCATGGCAGGATCGTGGGCCTCGAAAACGTCGCTCGTGCCTCCGCGGCTGAGCAACCTGACGAGGGTGTAGCGCGCGAACGTACCACCCTGGACGGCGTCGCGCTTCTCTAGCGCGTCAGGCACGGACCAGCCGTGAGACCACGGGCTCGATCAACGCTGAGCCCGGGAAGCACGACGCCTGTTCGCGGAGCAGCAGGCGCCTGAAATGGTTGACGATGCGCGAGCGCTGCTGACGAATCGCGAGCTCGCTCTTGCCGAATCGCTCAGCGAGCTCGGCGTCGGTGGTGGTGCGTTCATCTCCGCTGAGGGAGCGGTACAGTTCCTCGACCAGGTGAGCATGCAGCGCGCTCGCGTAGCGACGTTGCAAACGCGCGTAAGCGCGATGGACGATGAGCTCGCGTCGACAACAGTCGAGCAGCTGTTCGGCGCTGGGGCCGCGCGCCGGCAGCTTCAGTGCATCGCCCGCGTCGAACGGGACGTGCGGGACCCCGCCGCCTTTGCACTGCGGGATACGGCGCTGATTGCGCAGGAAATTTCTACCTGCCGAGCGCAGCCAACCCCGAAAGGATCCGAGCTTGGAATCGAGCCGAGACAGATCATCGCTAGACATCAGCTTCAGGAAGAAGTCCTGGGCCACGTCAGCCGCGAGCTCCGGCGGGGCTCCTTGCCGCTCGAGCGCCGCGCGCACGTAGGGGTAGTAGGTCTGGTAGAGTTGACCGAACGCCTGGCGCTGTCCCGGCCCTATCCGTGACGCACGCTCGATCAGCCACCATTTCGTAGTGATCCAGCGTCCTTGTCGGCGGCGGTTCATGTCACCCAATACTCGTGCCTGATTCTCCCCAGAGACGGCTAGAGCCATCGTCTTTCTCCTCGTACCGAGGCGCCGTCGTGGCACCCCCCTCGCTGTCGAGCTCGGCAGTCTCTTGCGATCCAATCATTCTCTGTCTGACGGATCAACGGATTGATGCGTCGCCTTGCTTGAACCAAGCCGGGTGCGCGCGTTACGGGATTTTTTTTGACGAGCCGCCTATTTCGGCTACACGCGAGCACGCGCGCGGAGCGTCGAGTACTCTCGTGCGCGCGCCGCTTGGACGATGGGACTCGGGGCGGGCAGGTTGAGCGAGTACCGTGTGCCCGGTAGTTGAAGCGTCTGCCAGCTGGCCGCGTGGCCAGATGTACCGGATGGCTCCTCGGCCATCTCGACTAACGACCCTGAGGCGGACGATCGGCCTCCTTAGAATGAGCGCCGACTTGTCATTTCTTCATTCATACGCATGCGAGACTGCCCGCACCTAAGTTATGGGTTTCCGTCGCACAGTAAACGGTCTGCCCGGCAATTGGTGCAGCCGTCGTGTGCGATGGTGTTTCCGTCGTCGCACTCTTCCGGAGCGTCGACAATGCCGTCACCGCAGCGAACCTTGTGGCAGCCGTCGAGCGGCTCACATATGTAACCAGGCTCGATTACGCAATCTTCGCTGCAGCCGTCGCCAGAAAGTTCATTGCCATCGTTGCAGTGATTCGTGCCGGAGACTAGCGCGCACTTGGGTAGGCGCACACAGATGCCGGTTCGGCAATCCCAGCCAGGCTCGCTTTGGCAGTTCGAGTCGCAGCCGTCACCATTCGTCGTGTTGCCGTCATCGCACCGCTCCAGCACGGTGTCCCAGATCCCATCACCACAGCGTACGGGATGGCAGCTGTCGATCTCACAGGCGAAGCCTGCTTCTACGCGACAGCTCGAGTCGCAGCCGTCGCCGTTCGTCGTGTTGCCGTCATCGCATCGCTCATCTCCCCCTTCGCGTCGTCCGTCACCACACTCTATCGCGTGACACCCGGTGTCCGTGCAGCTAAAGCCTGCCTCTGTGCGACAGCTCGAGCTGCAGCCATCACCATCGATGAGGTTGCCGTCATCGCATTGCTCATCGGGGGCGTTCTTTCGAGCGTCCCGCCGCCCGTCGCCGCAGACGATCTCATGGCATGAACCAGATGCGCACGCCCAGTTTGATTCTACGGTGCATTCGGAGCTGCAGCCATCGCCAGGAGTGGTGTTGCCGTCGTCGCACTCCTCGAAGACATCCGTGACCCCGTCGCCGCAGTCGCCGTACTCGTCTTCGCACGCAGCGCTGCAGCCATCGCCGGAAATCCGATTTCACCGTCGCCGCCCAATGTCCCAGCGGCGCCGCCGTCACCGCCATCTCCGGCGCCTGCAATCGTTGGACTATCGCCCAGCGAGGGGAGCGCGCCACCCTCGCCAGCGACGTCGTGGTCCGCCGCTCCACCAATTGAGCCGCTGCTGCCGCCCGCGGAGAGGCTCGCGCCACCGGTAACAGCTCGGTCCCCGCCGCCGGCTTGCTCTCGATGACCGCCCGACGGTGCTCCGCCCGAGACAACTTGGCCCATTGCACCAGTACCTCCTCGCTGGACTTCTCCGCGATCGATCGGAGCCTGGCCTATCGCACCACTACCTCCTCGGTGGACTTCTCCGCGATCCATCGGATCATCCGAGCATGAAAACAGCAGACCCCCGACTCCCCAAAGCACGAGACCAAGCCGCATGCTCGGAGCTTAACTCATACTGCGCCGGCCGACCCCTAGCGATCCGGATGCCGATCCAGCGTTTACCCCTCCCTGAGCGCGCTCGCGCGCGATTTGGGAGGGGTCGGCCGCGCGCAGGCCGCAGGCCGAGCACGGACGGGGGTGGGCATCACAACCAACGTTGCCGTTGTACGATCTCGAGCCGTGGCCCTTTTTCAACACGCTGCTAATCTGGGCTCGCGAAGCGAGGGGCTTGATCGGATGAGCGCTGGTTCAGCCGGCGCCAATTGGTCGCGCCGGTGGTTGCGTTGAGCGCGAGCGGCGTTCGCGCCATGGCGCACGAGCGCGCCGATGCCGTCGCACGAGGCCGCGACACAGGTCTTTCGCAGTGCGAGTCTGCCAGGCACTTCGGCGGCGATGCCGAGCACCACAGCCGCTCCCCGACGCGCCACCCGAGCGCGTCAAACCTCTGTCCGCCGCGCTGGGGCGTGCAGTTCTCGGCTGGCGCTGAGTTCGCGGAAAAGCTCGAGCGTGCGCGCGAGCTCTTGAGTCATGCGCTGCCGGGCGGCGAGCTCGCGGCGATCTTCGAGCGCGCGCTGGATGCGCTTGCGTCGGCTCGGCACGGGTAGGCGGCAAGAGCGCCGCTCGTTGCAGCGCGGCTCGCGGCACATTCCCACGCCGCCGAGCTGTGCGTCGTGCAGCGCCAGCTATCGGGCCGCCAGGGTGGCAGCGCGCGGAGGTGCCGCCGCGCAGCTCCCTTTGCTCGCTACAGCGTGAGCGCGAGGGGATTCAGCGCTGACTCCGCTGTGGGAGCCGCTTGCCAGCCCAGCCGCACGGGCACCTCGTAGAGCCTGCCGGGCGCGAAGCGCGGCCAGAAGTGGCGAAGGCCGGGCACGATCACTTGCGCAACGCAGAGGCCGAAATCGGGGCGCGTTTTGTCGACGACCATGAGCTCGAGGTTCTGTTGCCCGAGCCGCCGTTCGCACTCCTCGATGTCTGCCGCGAGGTGTTCACCGTCGAAGCAGAGTAGCTCGTTGGGATCGCGCTCGGCTCCAGGCAGCGGCTTTAGGAAGCTGGTGTCGGCGAGCGAGCCCGTGTCCACGAACGGCTGCTGCGTCTCCGGGTGGCGCCCGTCGCCCAGTTGATTCAACTCCGTGAGCGCCCGCTCGATCGCGAGGTCGCCGTGCAAATGGCAACCGAAGCCCATGCTGAAGTCTTGCTCGTCGCGGCCCCGCGCGATCGCCGCGCACACCGGGATGCCGAGATCGTGAGTCAAATCGAGGACCCAGATCTCTCGGCCATGTTCCTTGCTGTCCGCGAGCAGCGCCCGCACGTAGTCGCTGCGGCTCTTCTCGAGAGCAAGCGCCGGCCGGCGGACGCGGTTATACCACCAGATAGCGACCGCATCGCGCTCCACGAGCTCGAGCAAGCCTTGCAGGATCGCCTCTTCGAGGCAGGTGCCGGCGGCGACGCCGTTGCCGTTCGGCGCGCAGTAAGCGCCGCCCGCGGCCGCGGGCGTGCCGCTGAAGCAATAGCTCAGCGGTACGTAGCGGTGCTCGGCGCGCGTCAACGACCAGGCGAAGGTCCAATCGATCTCGGTGTCGTCGGACAGCGGCTCCGGGATGAGCTGAGCGCGGTCACGACCCGCCGCGCTCCGCGTCGCTCGTTCGGCGTATTGCTGCGCGCTGAAGCCCGTCAAGAGCGCCGGTGACAGCGCGCGCGGCGCGAGTGAGCGAACGCTGCCGCGGATCTTCGCTTCATCGCCGCGATAGACGCCGCTCGCGCGCTCCAGCGCTTCGCACAAGGCGCTGGCGCGAGCTTGCGCGTCAGAGCGACCCTTGCCGGCGCAGAACGCCAAGCAATCCTTCAAGCTCGTTGAGCCGTCACTTGCCGGCTTTGGGTAGGCCGAAATATAAACGGGTCGCAACGGCGAGTAGCGCGCTGGCATCGGTTCGACAAACGTCACGGCGCCGGTACGTGCGTTGACCAGCGAGCCGTAGCGCTCGAGCGTGTCGCTCGCGGCTCCTCGCCGGTAGCCGCCTTGGTGCGGACGCTGTTTGTGCACGGCTGCGAGCCGCACCGGCGCTTGCCCTCGCCGACGCATGAGGCTCGGATCGCCGCACGCTGTGCACTCCGGCCGACGCCGCACGGCGCAGGGCTCGAGCAGCAGCGTCGTCCAGTTCATGGCTAGCACGTTGCCAAACAGCGGGGTTTCCCGCTCCGGAGCCGCGAGCGCTCGCGCCAGCGCCACGCTGACGAGACCGAACACGGTGCGCCGCGTCGTCGACAGAGAGGCGCTCGGCGGCGCAAAGGGTTCGGCGCGCAGCCGCGCGGCCGCGAGGTAGGCGCCGACTCGACGCTGGTTCGAAAGCCAGTGCGCGAGGCAAGCCCAGCAAGGCCCGCGGCCGAACTCGAAGAGGGGACCCACGAGCGGCAAGCCCGCGATTGGGTTCACGAGACACCAGCTGTGCTGCGCCTCGAGCTGCGAACGGTTGATCGCGTCGAACTCGGGCGCGAGGTGATCGCTGCAGACGTACAGATCGAGCGTCGATGGGGGCTGCCGATCGCGCTCGCCCTGCGCCACGACACGCGCGTTCAAACCGATGTCGGCGAGAGCCTGCACGGCTTCGTCGCCGGCGCCGGCTTCGACGTCGCCGACGACGAAGACGTGCACCGCAGCCGTCCGCAGCCGCTCGATCGCGGAAGGTAACGGCGCGCCCAGCGCGCACCAGAAGGCCAGCGTCTCGCTCGAGCATTGGCTCGGAGCCGTGAAGAGATAGCCGCCACTTTCGAGCAGCTCGAGCGCCGTCAGCGCCTGAAGGCCGCCCACCGTACGCAGCGCCAGCTCCAAAATTTCGGATTTCGTCCGCCGTCCGTCGACGAGCCGCACGATGGTGGCGATGGCGTCGGCATCGCAGCGCGCGGCTCCGCTCGCTGCGAGAGGCAGGAGCTCGTCGAGCTGCCAGCGTCGCTGCGTGAGGAGCGGCGACAATAGCGGGACCTCGTCGAAGCCGATCATGCCTCGCGCAACATTTGGCGGCTCACGGGCAAGTCAGCGGGTAAGCGTCGCCCGTCTGGTTGTAGGCGGCGAGCGCGACGGCGAGATTGACGGGCTGACCGCTGACGTCCAAGGTCGGCCGGTTCGGCACGAACAAGCGCAAGAGGTTGCGTGGCTTCGGGTGCCAGTCCTTGCCGTTCCAGCGCGAGCCGCCCTGCTCGAAATCTACGCTCAGGCTCATGTTCCAGGGGCTGTTGTAGCCGAGCCAGTTCTCCAGCGCGGTCAGCGCGTCGCTCGCGAGCTGCTGCTTGAAGTCGGCGTTCGACCACGAGAGCGCGAGCGCGCGTACGATCACTCCGCCGAGCACCAGCGCGTCGGCCCAGTGTCCCATGCCCGAGCCGCCCGCACCGTCGGAGCTATCCTCCGCCAGATCGGCGTCCGGCCGATCGCAGCAGGTCTTCGCGTTGTCGCGGCAGTGCTTCTCGCCCTTTCTGAGCTGGCCGAAGGGCGAGGGCAAGAGCGCATAGTAGCGAGTGATGGCCGTGAGCTGCTCCACCTCCGAGGTCGGGCCGGGCGGCAAGCGCAGCTGAAGAGCGAAGTCCGGGCCCACCCAACCTCCGGTCTCCGCTGGGCGGTAGCCGTTGCCGGCGAGCTTGTCGCGCCTGAACTCGAGATCGATGTCCCAGCGCGGCAGCGGGCCGGCGAGGCAGCTCCAGCCGCAATCTGCGCTGGTCATCTGTTCGAAGAAGGCCGGATCGTTCCAGGCTTTGGCGATGGACTTCAGATAGGAAATGCGAAAACGCATCATGTCGTCGAGGCTCATGTTCGTCACTGCTCCTGTTCATTCGTCAGGCAAACCACGTCAGCCTGAGCTCGATGTCGCAAGCGTGACCAGCGCTGCACGCGCGCGCTGGGCGCTAGAGGTCATGCCCAAGCGCTCGGCGTCGGCCAGCGCTCGCCGCCACTCGCGCTCTGCCGCGGCGAGCTGGCCCAGCTCGGCGAGCCAGCTCGCGCGCAAGCAAAGTAACTCAGGCTGGTAGTAGAGCTCGTCATGGCGCTCGCAGAGCGCGAGAGACGCGTCGAGCTGGCGCAGCGCCGCGGCGTGCTGCCCTGCCTGCGCCAGTACCTCGGCGCGCAACGACGAATAATAGGAGAGCGCGGCGTTGCAGCCCATGCTCTCCAGCTGCTCGACGATGGCGGCGCCGCGCTCCGGGTCGCTGAGCGCCCACGCGCGCAAGATACCGCCATAGGCGGCGTAGGCGGGGTAACCGAAGTTGCGATCGAGCTCTTCGAGCCGGGCGCAAAGCTCGAGCACGCTGTCCTTCTTGCGCGCGTAGTGCTGCAGGTTCGCGGAGTAGAGCAGCGCGATGCCGAGCGACGGCATGTGGTCGAGCTCGCTCGCGAACGCGACGGCCTCGTCGGCGAGCGAGAAGGCTTCGCTCGGCCGCGCCTGGAACCAGCGCACGAGCGCGAGCGTCGCGGAGCACCAGACCTTGGCGTCGATCCCGAAATCGATGGCGTAGCGCTGGTGCCGCTCCTTGTCGTAGAGCTCGAGGGCGAGCGTGAGCTCACGCGCGGCGAGCTCGTAGTTCCCGGCGCCGTGCTCCAGCAAGCCGGAGAAGGTCTGAGCGAAGACGCGGAAGCTCGCGTCGGCGCTGTTCGCGTCGCTGCCGAGCGCGTCCGCCACCAATTGGCGGAGCTCGCGCCGGTTAGCGGCCACGTAGTGGTAGGTCATGAGCGCCCAGCGCGTGGCGAGCTCGAGCTCGCGATCGGGCTCGCGCTCGAGGAGTCGCGTCGAGAGCTCGACGCGGCGCTGCACCTCGGGGTCGGCCCAGCCGCGGATCGCCATCAACGCTTGAGTCAAGACGCCGTTGGCCGCAAGTTGAGCGCTGGGCTGCCGCGCCGCGGAGAGCTCCGTCGCCCAGGCGAGCACCTGCGTGGCGTGAGCGGCGGCTTCGGCGTTGGCAGCACGCGCGAGGGCGCTGCGCGCCGCGCGCGTGCCGTAGTCGACGGCGGCGTCGAAGCGGCGCCCCAGGGCAAAATGTCGAGCCAGCTCGGCGGCTCGCTCGCGAGCGAGCTCTGGAAAATCGCCGAGCAACACCTCGGCGATGTGGGCGTGCAGGCGTTCACGGACGGACGGCAGCGCGAGATCGTAGATGACGTCACGGATCAGCGCGTGACGAAATGCAAAGCTCTTCTCGTCGCCGCGCTCGGCGCTCGCAGGCTCCAGCACTCCGCGCGCGACCAGCGTGTCCAGATCGCGAGCGACTGCGAGCGCCGTGCGTTGCGACGCGGCGGCCAGCAAGCGCGCCGAGAACTCGCGGCCGAGCGCGGCACACAGCGCCGCTGTCTCGCGCGCCTCGCCGAGCTTGTCGAGCCGCTCGCTGAGGACGTCGCGCAGCGTGAGCGGGATGGCCGAGGCATCGAGCCCCGCGGCGAGGCCGTACGCTCCCTGCTCGGCGACGAGCAGCCCCTCGTCCTTCAGCATGCGCAGCAGCTCTTGCACGAAGAGCGGGATGCCGGCGGTGCGTTCGCGCACTGCGCTGAGGGCGGCTCGGGTCAGCGGCCGCGAGAGGAGCGAGCGCGCGAGCTCTCCGATCTCTTCCGTGGCGAGCCCGGACAGCGTCATCCGGGTCGTGAGCGTTGCGTCCCAGCGGGGCGCAAACTCCGGTCGCGCGGTGAGTAGCAGCATCGCGCGACCGGGCTCGCGCTCTCTCGAGAGCTGCGTCACGAATTCGAGCGTGGTGGGGTCCGCCCAGTGCAAATCCTCGATCGCGAGCAGCGTGGTCGCGGCATCCAGCGCCAGCGCACGCATGAGGATCGCGAACAAGATCGACTTCTGCTGGTGAGGGGATTCCCTAGGCGGTCCGGAGTCGGCGGGCAACGGCAACCCCAGCCAGGCGCACAGGATCGGCATTGCCACCGTTTCATCCTGCGACAGCTTGCGGAGCTGCTTCTCGATGCGAGCGAGCGCCGCTTCGGACGACGACGCAGGCAGCGCCCATGACGTGCGCAACAGCTGCAGCAACGGATATAGCGCGGAGTTGGCGTGCTCCGGCAGACAGCGAACGATCTGCGCGCTGCCGCCCTGCTCGGCCACGAAGGTGACGAGGTCGTGCGCCAGCCGGGACTTGCCAACGCCCGGCTCTCCAATCAGGAGCACGGCGCGCGCTGCTTCGGTCGAGCGCCACATGCGCGTGAGCTCGCTGCGCTCGCGCGCGCGTCCGATGAGCTCGCTCGGCGGCGCGCTGGAGAGGTTCTCGTCGTTCGCGGCGGCGCGCGTGACGAGGCGGAACGACCCTGCTCCCGGCTGGGCCTGCGGCTCGAGCGCGAAGCCCGAATCTTGGCTCTGGGCCAGCAGCTGCGCCGCGGTCGAGCTCACCACGATGGCGCCATGTGGCGCGCCCTCTTGCAGCCGTATCGCGGCGCTCTGCGTCAGGCCGTCGACGAGGCCGTCGCGCCCGACGATCACCGGGCCGGTGTGCAATGCCAGCGCGAAGGCGACGCCGCTCGGATCTCCGCGCTGCGCCAGCGCCTCGAGGATACGCGCGCGAAGCTCGACGGCCGCCGACGCCGCGCGCCGCACGTCGCCGCTGCTCGCGTGGGGATAACCGAAGCAGGCCAGCACGCGGCCGGAGAGGGCGCCGGCGATCCAGCCCCCGAAGTGATCGAGCACGTCGCGGCAGCGGCCCAGCACGTCACGCTGCAACGCCTCGAAAGCTTCCGGGTCGAGAGCGAGCGCATCGAGCGAGACTCCGAGGCCGCAGCAAAGCAGCGTGACCTGCCGCCGCTCCTGTTCGAGGATGCGCGGTAAGAACCCGGACTCAGCGTCGACGGTTTGCGACCATGGCTGCGCCGGAGCCCAGCTCGTCCGCGCGTTCGACAAGCGGCCCACCAGCGCGGAGAGGTTGATGCGTCGCAGCTCGGCGTGAAGGGCCTCGACGCTGCCCGCGCGGTGCTTTGGATCCTTGCGCAGCGCGCGGCGCAGCAGGGTTCCGAGGGGGTGCGCGAGCAGCCCCGGCGGCATGGGTATTTCATTGGGGTCGAGCTGGCAGCGCACGATTTCTGCCAGCGTGTCGCCGTGGATGGGAGACTCACCGAGCAAACACTCTAGGAACACCAAGCCCCAGGAGTAGATGTCGGATTTCGGCGTCGGTTTTTCGCCGCGCAGCTGCTCGGGCGCAGCATACGCCGGCGTGCCGATCACCTCGTCCGTCAGCGTCAGGCGCGGCTCCGACAAGTTGGCGAGTGACTCAGTCAAGAAGCCGATCCCGAAATCGAGCACCATGGCTTGCGGCTCCGCGCCGGTGCGCGTGACCATGATGTTCTCGGGCTTCAGATCGCGGTGAATCACGCTCTTGGCGTGCGCGCAGGTGAGGGCATCGAGCACCTGCGAGAGCAGCGCGCCCGCTTCCTGCGCGGGCAACGTCTCTTGGCGGAAGAGCAGCTCGCGCAGCGTCTCGCCCGGTACGAACTCGTACGCCGCGTAGAGCTCACCATCGACCGTGTGACCGCGATCGATCAGGCCCACGATGTTGGGATGGTGCAGCGTCGCCGAGAGCGCCGTTTCGCGCCAGAAGCGCGCGCGGCGGAGCTCGCGTTGCCTCGCGTCGAGCTGGCTATCGATCTGGAGCAGCTTGAGGGCTACGACGCGGTTCGTCGACTCGCTTCGCGCGCGGAAGACCCGCGCGAAGCCGCCCTCACCCAGGTGATCGAGCAAGGTGTAGCCTGGCACGCGCTGCGGCGCCTTTGGGCCGAGCGGCGCGGGGACGTCGTCGCTCTCGAGCTGAACGGAGTCGATGTGGCTCATTACGCTCCATTCCGGGCGAGCTGCTCCGCTCGCCGTCGGCTGAATGCAGCAGGAAGAGCTCACCTCGTTACCATTACTGGGCCGAAGAAGCAGGTGTCCCCGACACGACGCACGCGGGATTTCTCCGGCGAAAGTCGACACCAGCGTCGTCTGCGCGCGCCGCGCTGACGCCTGGGCGGCGTTGTCCGCGCGGCGCGAAGGCCCTGGAATTCTGGATCGAAGTTCAGTATCAGAAATCATGGGCGCGCTGCGTAGAAAGAGTGACGGGCGCCTCCACTACTTGCGTCATCAGACGATCGTCGGTCGTTCGCCGAGCTGCGAGCTCTGCCTCGAGGTGTCGAGTGTGTCCGCGAGTCACGCGGTCGTACGTTGGAACGGCGAAGATTGGGTCGTGGGCGATCTTGGCAGCCGCAACGGCACGTATTTGAACGGTGAGCGCCTGCCGCCATCGACGAAGTCGCCGCGCCGCCTGAGCGTCGGAGACGAGCTCGCGTTCGCCGAGCGCCGCGAAGTGTGGGTCTTCGTCGACGACCGTTCGCCCGGTCCGCTCCTGGTCCCTGAGGACGGCGGGGAGCCGATCTCGCTGCGGGCTGGGCAGCTGCTGGCGTTCCCGTCCGAGAAAGAGCCGCTCGGTTATCTTTACTACGAGAGCTCGGGCTGGCGCTTCGAGGACGTGGCCGGGACGGTCTGCGAGCTGAAGCCGAATCAACCGTTTCCGCTCGGCCGGGCCGCCTTTCATCTGCACCTGCCCGGACCCGCGCCCGAGACGCCCGCCGCCGTCGAGCCCGTCGCGGAGCTGCGCATCGAGAACGCCAGCTTCGAAATCCGCGTCGCCGCCGACGAAGAGAGCGCGGCGCTCGAGGTCCGCGCCAGCGGCGAGCGGTTTCAGGTGCCGAGCCGGACGCATTTCTACCTGCTCGCGTTCCTTGCCCGGCAGCTCCTCCTCGAGCGCGACGCGCCGCCGGCGCGTGAGGCGCGCGGCGGCTGGGTGCTCGTGGAAGAGGCCTGCGCGGCGCTCGGCCTCGAGGCTCCCGAGGCCTTGACGCTGCTCGTGTACCGCTGCCGCAAGGATCTCGAAGCCCTCGGCTTCCGAGACGCCTCGAAGGTGATCGATCGAACCAAGAAGGGCATGATGCGCATCGGGGTGCCTGCGGAGCGTTTGTGCGTGCTCAGCGAATAGCGAGCCCTGCTGCTTATCCGATCGCCCTCGGCTCGACCATTTCCCGACATTTCAGCCGGTCTCGCCCGGCGCCCGGCGCGCCGGCGGTGTCCGCGCTCGCGCGCCACGGCGTGCGCGTTGGCTCGCTCGTCTACACGCGCAGGGTGAGATTGTTTGCGCAATGTCGTGAAATGGTGTTGGAGATATCGAGTCGCTAGAGATATCGAATGTTCCGGTGCGCTCGCTAGAGCGCTGTCGTGAAGACATCGAGTCAGCGATCGTGCGTGGTCGCGCCGGCGCATCCAGCGATAACAACGAACCCTAGACAGGTACAGCCATGAACCCGAAATCCGCTATCGCATTGACCCGCATCGGCAGCGACAAAGTAGACAGCGAGCCGGAGGCCCAGGACAGCGCGGCCAGCGCCGTGACGTCTGCGTATCGCAGCGGGGCCTTCGAGCGCCAGCTGCTGCAGCTCGCGCGGCGCGGTCGGCGCGTGACGCTGCCGAGCGCGGTCGATTACGATCAAAAGCCATGGAGCCTCCTGTATCGCGCGCTTTTGGACGGCCTCGGCGCGAGCCCCAAGACGTTCCAGCTGGTGTACCCGTTCACGCCCTGGAATTGGGCTACGCAGAACGTCGGCTTCATCGGCGCGGCGCAGTACAACTTCTGCTCGACCGTGCCGCAGTGGAGCGCCGTCGGCGTCTACGCCTCGAGCGGCGATCGCTTCGACCAGGCCTACCAGGAGTTCCTCAACGTGATCGTCGCCGCGACCGATGATCCGGATCTGAGGGTCAAGATTCAAGCCGCAGACAACACCTTGACCGAGGCCACGAACGGTTACACGGCGGTGGTGGCGCAGGCAGCGTCCGCTTACGCGGACGATCCGAGCGTCAGCGACAACACGCCGTCGTTCACGAAATGGCTGGGCGAGACCGCGGGCAAGGGCTGGCAGGTGCAGATCGCGCGCGCCGAAACCAAGATGACGCAGGCGCAGAAGAACTACGACGCGCTCGTGGATCAGGCCAACACTCCGGGTCTCGCCGACGCGCTCTTGCAGGCGAAGAACACCGACTTCTATGCGAAGCTGAACGACCCCGGGCTCTCCACGTTCCCCAAGGTACCGAACTTTGCGATCTCCGAGACGGCCCAGGCCTGGGTCGATCGTGTGAAGGCTGGTGAGGGGCCGGCGGGCGCCACCTTCGGCTTCACGAACCGCGACGCGGCGTACGACTACTCCGAGACCTGGGCCGGCGGCTCGGCGTCCATCTCACAGCTCTTCTGGGAGGTGCGCGTCGACGGCAAGTGGCAGCGCATCACCGAGTTCGAGTCGGATCAAGAGCTCGCCGTCAGCGTGATCTTCGAAGCGGTCGATCAGATCCAGATTCAGCCGAGCAACTGGTACAATGGGAGCTTCGTACGCGGTAAGGCCAACGGTCCCTTCAAGCGCGGCTACAGCGCTTACGGGGGTGACGGGACCCAGGCCGTCTTCGGTGAGAAGGGCTTCATCGGCCTGCTGAAGACCGCGATGTACGTGGGTTACAAGCCCACGTTCACGATCAAGACCAGTCAGTCGACGTTCAGCCGCTTCTTCGAAAAGTTCAAGGTCGCGACTGGGCTGCGCATCGGTCCCTTCTCGTTCGAAGCCTCGGGAGGCAGCGAGAAGTCGGGTTGGACGGCCAGCGAGAGCGGGCAAACGTTTAGCGGCACCTCGACGTCCGACACGCCGCTCATCCTCGGCGTGGCCATCGCCGAGCTGCCGAGCGGAGCCATCGACGCGCTGCGAGCTCCAGAGCCAGCGCGCGGCACGGTCTACCGCTTCGCAGGTCGCGACGGCGAGATTCTGGCCGAGAACAAGACCGAAGCCGAGGGGCGAGCGCTGGGCGGCGAGAGCTGGCAGGCGGCCATCACTCCGCTACGCAACATCCGTGTGGCGCGCGAGGTGGCGCCGTTCACCGAGGAGCTCGACGGACCTGACGCGGAAATGCAGATCTTGCAGGGCGTCACGCACGTCAGCGTGTTCCCGCCGTTCAACCAGCGTAACGGTGGCCCGAGCACGAACTATTACTATCGCATCCGCGCGACGAACGCGCTCACGCATCAGCCCGTCGATTTGCGCTACATGACGTTCGGCGGCATCGGACCGCACACTGGGGTCGCGCGCTTCGCGTCCTGACCCTCACCGTGGCCGCACCGTGCTCGCTGCGTGATGCGCGGGCACGGTGCGGTAGCGTCAGCGAGCCCGCGCACCCGGTGACTCGGGCGCTGCGCAGCACGCTGGCGGGCGGCAGATCACAGGCGAATCTGCGCGGCCCCGATCGCGGTCGGCGGCGGGTCGAACGCCATGAAACGCTCGATGACGTCGCGCAGCTCTCGGACGTTCCCGGGCCAGCGGTGCGAGACCAGCCGCGGTTCGCAACTCGCCTGACGCATTTTCGCGGCGGACCCTGTATACTCGGCTATGAATGGACTCGAGGTCAGCGCGGGCGCGGTTAGGAACGTTCGGGATCAGTGGCGCGTGGGCGCTGCTGTTCGGGTTGGTTGCTTGCCAGCCAGCAGCAACAGGAGATGGCGCTCGCGAGGGCACGGCAGAGCCTCGAGCGCAAAGCGGAGGGTTGGTGTCCCGCGAGCTGGACCTCGGCGCGGTGATGCGGCGCGCGCACTTCGCCTTTCGGCGACAGGGCGCGGCCTGGGTTGGGGGTCACGTCACCTATCAGGCGCGAGTTCAGGGGCAGCTGGAGGTGGTACCCAAGCTGCCAAGCCGCGCATCGCAGGCTACCAGCGCGGCTTTTGCGGTCCGCCTGGGCCAGATGCAGCGAGGCAGCTGGCGCCAACAAGGCAACTCGAACGATCGCGTCGATGCGGACGCGGACGGCGCCGTCACCATCGCGCGCGGTCCAGTGCTCGAGCGTTTCGAGAACACCGAGGCCGGCGTCGAGCAAAGCTTCGTCTTTCCGAGCGAGCCAGCCGACAGCGGTAACCTCGTCGTGAAGGTAGCCGTGAACGGGCTGCGCTTCGCGGGCGAAACCGCCGGCGGGCTGCACTTCGAGGATCCGAGCACGGGCGGGCGGATCCGTTACGGACGCGCGACCTGGATCGACGCTGGTCAGCGTCGAACGTCGCTCTCGTCTCGCTATCATGACGGTTCGATAGAGCTCTTGGTCCCGGACGCCGTGCTGAAGCAAAGCGCTTACCCCGCCGTGCTCGACCCGATCATTTCTCCGGAGTTCGGAATCGATGAGCCGGTGCTCGTGGCCGCGGAGGGGTTGCAACACGACACGCGCTCGGCGTTCGGAGCCGGCGTGCACTTGGTTGTTTGGACGGACCAGCGCTTCCGATCGAACCCTACGGACAAGAGCGGCTACCTATTCGCGACCCGCGTGAAGCCGGACGGCACCATCCTCGACCCTACCGGAATTTGCGTGGTCTGCCAGAACTTCGCCGCGAATCACAGCGTGGCCTCGGACGGGTCGGGCTTCGTGGTCGCGTTCGGCACCAGCATTACCACTCAAGGGGCGATCCGGCTGGTGCGAGTCAACGGTGACGGGGTGGTGCTCGACACGACCCCGCGCGCGACCGGGCAGAACGGATTCAGCCCGGCGATCGCGTCCAATGGCACCAATTATTTACTCGGGTTCATCGGCGCCAGCCCGAATTTGCAACCGTCGCTGATGTCGTTCACGAGCGATGGAAAGCTGGGAGCGGTGACGCGCTTCGGCCTCGACGGGACGCACATCAGCTTGGCGGGCGGGGCAACGGACTACCTGGTTGCTTACTCGCAGTTTGCGTTCAATCAGACCGGCGCTACCCCGGAGGCCTACGCGCTGCGCGCCTCACCGACGGGTCAAGTCACGACCTCGACGCGTATCAAGTTGCCGAACGGCGGCACCAACAGCCAGACCGAACGGCAGACCGCGGTAGCGTCCGATGGGACGAACTTCTTCGTGGCCTATCTCGGCGGCCAAGCGCAGCACAACGCCTACTACGCGCACTTCAACGGGTCATTCGCGCTCACCGGCTCGGGGCTCTGGCGCTCGTCGAACTTTCTGGGGCTCGACGCCAAGTTCACCGGGACCGATTACCTTTTGGGGTATTCCTACTCGAGCTCGGAGGCGCACGTTGGGGTCGCCCGCTTCACGAACGCTGGCGGCCCCAACCCAGATCACTATGATTTTGCGCAGGGCAGCGGCATGAGCGTCAGCGCCGGTGGTGGAAGTGAGCTGGTGGCTTACTCGAACACGAGCGGAGACGTGGTGGCGACGCGCGTTTCGCCGACGCTCACGGAGCTCGACACTCCGCCGCTCCTGCTCTCGCGCGCTGCCCATCGCCAGGAATTCGCAGCCGCAGCCTACAACGGCACTGACTACCTCGTGGTCTGGGAAGACCACCGCTCCGAAACCGCTGGTCAAGGCAGTGATTTATACGGCGCGCGTGTGACGCCCGCGGGCACGGTGCGGGACCCGGCGGGCTTTCCGATCAGCTCCGCAACCGGTGACCAGACGCGACCCGCCGTGGCCTCGAACGGGACGAACTTTTTCGTAGCCTGGCAGGACGAGCGCACGAATGGGAATATCTATGGCACTGCCGTGAGCAGCGCGGGCGTGGTCGACCAGCCTTCTGGCGTTCAAATCTCCTCGAGCGTTGCGAATGAAGAGGCGCCGACGATCGCTTCGGATGGGGCGGACTACCTCATCGCTTGGCAGGTTCCGCAAGGCATTCGCGGCGCACGGGTCTCAGGCGCTGGCGCGCTGCTCGACAGCACCTCGCTGGTCATCGCTGATGGCGACTACGTCGATCCCGTCGTTGCGCACAACGGAACCTCGTATTTGGCGGCGTGGGCGAGAGTGCAAACACGCACTGTGTATGGAAGTCGTATCGACTCGCAGGGCACGCTCCTCGACATGCCAAGCCTGGTGCTCGCATCGAGCAGCACGACCGACACCCTGCGCCGACCGCGACTAGCCTCACGAGGCTCGGAGTGGTTGCTGACGGTCGCCGTTCCCAGCACCAGCAGCGGCGCGACCATCGCACGACGGCTCGGAAGCAGCGGCAGCGTTCTCGCTAGCGTGCCCGCGATTGGCTATCTGGGTTCCGGCATCGACGGCGCGGTGGCCTGGAGCGGACTCAACTACTGGTCGGTCTGGCAGAAGGCCACTTCCATTGGCGTTTATGACATCGCGGCGAAGCGGGTGTCGAGCGATGGCGCTGTGCTCGATTCCGCGGATCTGCTCGTCTCCAACGCTGCGGTCAGTGAGGAAGCACCGGCGCTCGCAGCCGGGCCCAGCGGGCAGCTGCTCGTGGCTTATCATCGCATGGCCGCAGAAGAACCGTACGGCGCGTTTCGGGTGCGCGCTCGCCTGCTCACCGACGACACCACCTCAACCGGTGGCAGCGGCAGTGGAGGCTCCTCTTCGACCGGCGGCGCCGGTGGCTCGAGCTCTGGAGGCAGCAGCAGCGCGAACACTGGTGGCACGACGACCGGCGGCGCGAACACCGGCGGTGTCAGTTCTGGCACGACCGGCGGTGCGACCACTGGTGGCGTCAGTTCTGGCACGACCGGCGGTGCGACCACTGGCGGCAATGCGACGAGTGGTGGCAGCGCGAACAGTGGTGGCAGCGTGAACACCGGCGGCAGTAACGACGGTGGCGGAGCGGGTGGAACGACCGCCAGCGGCGTAAGCGGAGGCGGCACGAGCGTCACGACTGGCGGCAGCGACGCCTCTACGGGTGGCAGCGACAGCGGCGAAGCAGGCGAAGGCGGCATTACAACCGCGGCAGGTACTGCCGGGCGCGGCGGCGCCCCATCCGGCAACGGTGGCGCCCAATCGAGCAGCGGCGGCAACAGCACAGGCGGCCGAGCTCAGCAGGGCGGTGGCTCCAGTGGGAATACCAGTTCGCAATCCGGCGGAGCTCCTGACAACGCAGATACGAACGAGGCCAACGACGGCTGCAGCTGCCGACTGGGCCGCACCAGCTCTTCCAGCTCCAACGCGCGCTCGCTGCTCCTATTGACCGCCGCGGCGGCGATTTTCCGTCGGCGTGGGCGCAATCGCTCGCTGGCGTCAGGCTCTTCCGGCGAATAGCGCACCCGCGGGGCGACAAGGATCGCTGAGCACCCACTGTCGGAGCGCGCCGCGCGCACGTGACGCTAGAGTAGAACGATCTCGTACTCGGACAACCTGAACGGGGGTCGCGCGAGCCGCCGCGCGCCATCGCAGGTCGACACAACGAAGCGCAGCCAAAACGGTCAGCCGCCAAGCGCCGTCTTGATCCTTCAACTCGACTCTGAACGAGCCGGCATTCCCTGCCGAGAGGACTGGCAGGAACCGGCACCTCTGAAACAATCGACGATAGTTCGCGCAAACAGCGAGTAGCGCGCTTCGAATCAGTCGCTCATGCGTGGAAATTGGACGCATGGCGTACGACTGGGACGCAAGATCTGAAGGTGGCCAACTCACAGGTTCGCAGTCGAGTCGATTGACGCCAAAATTTGTTCCTGCTAAGAGTCTCGGCGCGGGCAGCTCGGACTGATGAGCCCGTGACACAACGTGACACGAACAGTGCATCAAGGTGCACCAAAGGAGTTGTCTTTTGAACTCAATCAACCGTGTTAAGAAGCTGTCGAGCGCCTTTGCCGCAGCGCTCGGCATGGTGCTAGTCGCCGGCACCGCTGCTGCGACGGAGCCCGCCGCCACAACGACATCCACCTGGACGCTGAACGATTATAACCAGAGGGTGTGTTATTCTCCCGGAACTACCTTCACCTATTTTTTGGTGTCTGTCTCGGGAACCTGGTCCACCACGCTCACGTGGTCGCTGTCCGGCTTACAACCCGGTTGGAGCTATTATGGACCCGGGACAATCCCGCCCGGATCGGCCAATCCAGGTTCTGTCCAGGCGTTCGTCGGTCTGAATATCTCCGCATCAGCGCCTGAGGGGGATTACATAATGCCACTCACCGTGTCAGACGGCTCGCAGACACAGAGCGTCCCGCTCTTGGTTCGTATTCGTAACGGCTGCTACGGCGGCTGGCCTCCAGGTATGAACTAGTTAGCCTGCCAAGCCCAAGAGCTGAGGGCTCACCGAGGACCTTGGGCTTGGCGTTTCCGCAACGTTTGGGACCGGGATCGCCGCGCCCGTGCCGTCGTTTGAGCTTTGGGAGTCGCCATGTGGCGCGTTCAGAAGTAAACTGCGGCATGGTTTTTTCGGGCGGTGTGTCTTTGGAGCGAGTATTGATCGCGGCGCTGGGATTGCTGTTGGCGTGCGGACGCATGTCAGACGACGACCCGCCCGGCAACATCACGTCGACCGGCGGGGCGCCGATCGACGCCAGCGGCGATGCAGCAGGTGAAGGATCCTCGGTCGCGACCGGCGGAGCTCTCGACATCAGCTCTGGCGGCTCCACCGCGGCAAAGCCGACCTGTTCTCCGCGCACGTTTGGGTTCGATCCATCGAGCGCTGAAACGACAGTCTCGTCCGGCATCACGGTGGAACCGTTGCAATTGCCAATGTTCGACGACGCCGTGGGAATTTATCGCGGACCAATGAATCCGGACCCATCGACGTGGGACCGAAGCGCGCTTCCACAGGGCGCTTGCGTATACCGTCTTCACGGCATCAACGCGGATTGCTATCCCGAGGGTGGCGCAATCTACGCTGCGAGGTGCGGTGAGTTGAGCGCCGATGTCGTTCAGCCGTTTTCGTTTTACGAGGTCAACCATTGCCGGGACATTGCGCCCGGCTGTCCCAGCGCGGCTATTGCAACGGGCGCGCCGGGAGCCTGGTGGTACCTATCGCGCGTCAGCGACACCGTCGCGGATCTCGTGATCTGCGCACCGGAGTGCGGAACCGCCTTCACGCAAACCGAAGCATGCCTCATGCTGGACCCTAACTGGGGAACCTGTGGGTGAGCGAGGGGGAGGCGCGATTGGATTAGAAACGTCCAGAGGACGCGGGGCGTGGTCTTCCTACAGGACAGCGGAAACGCTGGCGATTCTGACTACGACGAGCGTTCAGCGCTTTGTATCTCGAAGCGCTGTTTCCACGTCGTTGCCAGCTCAGCCGTTCGGGCTCGAAAGCGTCGCCATCAACTCCGCTGGCGGACCCGAGGGAACGACGACCATCGCGGGCGAGAGTCCGCCCGGATTCGCGTCAGAACCGCGTAGAGCTCCGCGAGCGCGTGCGTGCACACAATTGCATCGAGCTCGCGGCGATCGATGGCATCCAGCCACTGCTTCGCCGGCGCATGGCTCGCGTGCGCGGCAATGATGCCCGCCACGAGGACCGACGTATCAATCGCGACTAGCACCTGCGAACCGAGAGAGGTGAGCCAGGTGTTCTCCGCGATCAATTCGGTGATCGAGTTCAGCCTGCTCGACGGGCCCGGTGAACACGTGAAACCCGTTCTTCAGCACGAGCCGCGAGCCGCTCGGTGCCTCTAGAGGAGCCTCTTGCAGCAATTCGCTTCCCAGCTCTTCACTGAGCTGCTCGACGAGCCGCAGCCTGTCGGGGCGAGGCAGTGTGAGCGTGCGCGCTTGCAAATCGACATCCGTCCAACGCAGCCCACGCGCGGCATTGCGGAGCACCGAGCGGAAGATGCTGTGGATGTTCGAACGAGTCGAGTCAGCGAGCTCGTCTTCCACGAGCTCCGCGTCGAGCAGCGCGAGCTCTTTGCCGGTGACCTCAGTCAATCGTCGTTCCCCGAAGCGCGGCACGAGCACGGTGTCGAGCCACTTGTCGTAGCTCCTACGCGTCGACGGCTTTAGCGACGTGCGCATGTGCGTTGCGCGATAGTGCCGAACCGCGTCTGCGAACGTGTAGCTCGAGGCGGCCGCCTGCTCGGCCGTAGTCGCCGAAGCACTCGGCTTGAGCGATCCTTTTTGCGCGAGCTCCGCGAGCACGTGAACGTCGCGAACCATGCCCACGCAGCAGCGCTGTCGATCCACGCCCCGTACGCATCGCGGAGGTCAGTCGACGCCGGGCATGCGCGGGTAGGGGCCGCGCGGGTCGACGTAGAGCGCCGCGACGGGGGCTAGCCGACATCCCGCCCCGCTCTGTCCCTCGGCTGTACCGGTCGTCAGGGATTCGGGCGTTTTCCTCGGACTCCTCGGACGACGCCCCCTGCTCGGATTCAGCAGAAAACCTGCTAATTGCCGGCGCGCCCGAAGGGATTCGAACCCCTGACCAGTGGATTAGAAATCCACCGCTCTATCCAGCTGAGCTACGGGCGCGTGCCCTGAACGGGCGGCCCCCGGATCTGGCATGGCGCGCGGCTTCGCACAAGCGGCGGCGAGTGAAGCTGGACCCGCCGAGCGGCGATGGATCCCACGCCGGCCGCGCAGGAAGGGTTGGACAGGCGAGATTTTCTCGCCTCGGATGCGGAACGGTGCTGATGGCTGGCGAGTTTGGCCGTGGGGGTGCGGCCGGCCTAGGCGCTATCCGCGGGCTCGCCCTGGCGTGCGTCGCGCCGCCGCACGGCATTGGCGGCAGCCCCGCCGCGAGGCGAGCCGCGCCCTGGGGCGCCGGCGCAACCGCGCGCCGCTACTCTGGGCAGTCTTGTTTCAGAGGGTCGCACGTGGTGAGGCCCGCTTTGATGGCGTCGTAGTCGGTGCCTTCTTTGATGCAATAGGAACCGACGAGCTGGGCTTGTTTGTGCAAGCCGAACTTGGGGACGAGCTCCTTGCAGCTGAAGCCGCTGGGGCACTCGCAGTAGCGTGCGTTGGTGTCAGGGCCGTCACAGCGGCATGAGCAGTAGACGCTCTCGTCGGCGCGGCGCGTGACGAGCTGCGGGTCGACCGCGCGGGTGACGGGTTCGCGGCTGCCAGGTATGAAGCAACGCGGATCGTTCTCGGCTTGCTCTTTGGTCTGTCCATAGGGGCAGCTGACGCGCCCCTGAAAGTGGTTGGATAGGCACAAGCGGCTCTCGCATTGAAGCGACGCGCTCTCGACGTTGACCTCGTCGACAGAAAAGCCTTGAAAGGTCGCCGAGTACTCGTCTTCTGGTGTGCACGGCGCGCCGACTTGACCGCTGTTGCACGCCGTCGACGCTGACGCAACAGCAGCAACGCACACGAGGAGCGCAAGGGCTCCGAGCCGATCCTTCATCTCTTTGGGAATTCCAAACTTGCCCATCGCGTTCCTCGATGCTCCGCATCGCAAGCGCTGTGCCTGCAGCGGCAAGGCGCTCGAGGCGGGTTTTCGTCGTCCATTTCGCGCGATGATTTGGCTGTCCTTCGAAATGGGCGGGGGTTGGGCGCGTGGTGCGGCTGTCAACCGGGTTGGCTTTGGTGCGAGCGCGTTGGCGCGCAGCGCTGCTCGTGATGTGCCCGGTTTCGAGATATGTTTCAGCGCTAACCGCTAGGGAGAGCGCAGCGTGAAGAAGAAACCACGACCGATGAGCCCGCGACAGCTGGTGCGCCAGGCGCAACGCGCGCGTGAGCAGCTGGCAGCGGATCGCTCGCGTCTGTTCGCGCTCGAAGCGGGCGGCAGTCCGGCGCGGCCGCTGGAGGTCTCCTCCGCGTCAGTGGTTGAGACGCACGCCCTGGCGGTGCCGTGCCCGCGCTGCGATGGTGCTCACGAGTTGGTGGAGCACGCCGCGATCACGGTGGACGGCGTGCGCTTGCGTGAGGCTCGCTTGCGCTGTCGCCAGTGTGGCACCCGCCGCTCGCTTTTCTTTCGCCTGCGCGAGCCGAATTAGGGAGCCGAATGAATAGGTCAGTCGCGGGCGCTAGCGCGTCGCGTTGGCCCGCCGTGCAGCCAAGCCACAGCACACCGCCGCAACGCACCGCGCTCCAGTCGTTGGGGTGAGGTCTAGCGTGCGGTTCTCGCTGGACGCGGCGTTTTCGAGGTGGGCGCGAAGGTTGCAATGGCGGGGTGCATGGAGCCGAATCCGCGCCCGCCCAAGCTCGAGCCCCTGTCCAAACGACAGTTGGCGATCGGCGCCGGGGTGCTCGGTACGCTCGCGGTTGCGGCGGCGATCGGGGCCGCGCTCCATCGTGAAGCGCGCTCGGACGGGCACCTCGCGAGCGCCGAGTACGTCGCTCGTATCTCGGCGGCTCAGGCGGACGATCACGCGCCAGTGACGCGCTCACCGGCGCCGGCACCGGCGCCGCGCCCCACCCCCATTGCGCCTAGCGCCGCTGCCGCACCGGCAGCACCTGTCGCTTCCGCGCCAGCGGAGAGCGATGACGCGGATGACGCGAACGTGGAGCGCGTCAATGGCGTCGACGGTGCGCCCGAACCCAACGCTGGAGTTCCCGCGGAGGCTGCCGCTGGAGCGCCGTCTGACGCAGCCGGCGAGGCGGGCGCGGGCGGCAGCGGCAACGAGCCACCTGAGGCGGACGCTAGCGGCGGCACCGGGAGCGACGCCGCGGCGAGCGCCGACGAGGGACAGAGTTGCGGCACGGTGACCTGCGCGGCGGGCAAGGTGTGCTGCAACGCGAGCTGCGGAACCTGCGTCGAGCCCGGGCAGAAGTGTTCGCAGCTCGCCTGCGGGATGCCGGTGCTACCAAACAGCCAGCTGTGCGGTCCCAATACGTGCAACGTGGGCGAGGTGTGCTGCAACGCGAGCTGCGGCATCTGCGCTCGGCCGGGTGAGACGTGTGATCAACAAGAATGCGGCGGCGCTATCAGCTACCCATCGAGCCCGGTTTGCGGCATGACGACGTGCAACGTGGGAATGGTGTGCTGTAACCCAAGCTGCGGTATCTGCGCCCCGCCGGGAGAGCCCTGTTCGCACGCGGTGTGCGGCTCCTGAGATCGCCCTGGACAGTGACGCGCGAGTCTTCCGAGCGTGCTCCAAGAATTGACGGAGCTTCGCCCAACTCGGCGCCTCTGGTATGGTCGCGGGCCGGCCGCAGATATGACAAGGCAGCGGCGCGGCAGCGGGAAAAAGGGCATCGTCATGGGGCAAATCGCTAGTAGTCGCATCGCACTCATCGCTTCGTTATTGGGCTCGATCGTCATCGCCAGCGCGTCGGGGTGCGGCAGCGCGACGGAGAACGGCAAAGGTAACCCCTCGGCAGGGAGCGACGCGGGCGGTAGCGGCGGCGACGGCGGCGCTAGCTCGGAGAGCGGCGCGCCGAACGAAGAGGGCGGCGCGGACAATTCGAGCGGAGGCCGGCGTGCCACGGGCGGCGCTACGGGCAGCTCCGGCGGGCGCCGCAGCGCGGGCGGTGCTGGCGGCGCAAGCCCGAGCGCCGGCGCCGGCGGCAGCATCCCGGGCGTTGGCGGCTTCGGCGGAATCGGTGGAGGTTTTGGCGGTGTCGGGGGTTTCGGTCACGCCGGTACGTCGGGTTTCTCGGGCGGCGGTAGCGGCGGGCCGAGTTGCGTCGAAGGCGTGCCCTGCACGTGTGATGATGACCTCGTCGGCGTCACCGAATGCAGTGAAGAAGAGGAAGAAGCGTCGTGCGCCTGTCCTCCGGCAAAAGAGTGCGCGCCCGACGAACCGGAGAGCTGCTTCGAGCCCTGCGGCGGGGAGCCGTTCGGCACGTGGGTGCTGGAGGATGCCTGCCTCGCCGGCAACGGTTTGTCATCTTGCACCAGCGGCGTGCTGCGCGGCACACCCGGGGAAATGGATCTGCGCCTCCGCATTCTGGACGGCGGCCAGCTCGAAATTCGTGGCAGTGAGTCTTGGGACATCGCCGCGACGGTGCAGCTCTCATGCCTCGGCATCAGCACCGTGAACGCGTGCAGCCGCGCGGAGCTGTACTCGGACGCGTTGCTGTTCTCGGGCTGGTCGAACTCCACGCCCTGTGAAGCGAACGCTTGCGGGGTCTGTGACTGCTCCGGCACTCTCGACGCCGGCGTCGACGGCGCGTTCAGCTACTGGAGTCGACAGGGTACGGATCTCTTCTTCGACAACTCTTATCGCGTGCCGTATTGCGTCGACGGGGACGAGCTCTGGCTCGGCGGCAGCTCGGACGGCGGCACCCGCGTGTCCTACAAATTCAAGAAGCAGAGCTGCGCCGGAACACCGATCCCCTGCAGTGAACGCAGCGCGGACGAGTGCGACGTCGACGGCTACTGCAGCGTGGGACGCTGCCAGGCGCAAACCGGGACGGTGCCGAGCTGCGCGAAGGCCTTCACGGAGACGGAGTGCGGCGTGCTGCAGGGCTGCACCTGGGATCCCGAGGGTTGCTCCGGACAAGCGCCGTCCAGCTGTGACTTCGAGACCTGCGGCGCGGTACCGGGCTGCGCTTGGGGCGAGCCGAAGGCGCGCTGCGGGGGCGAGCCGACGCCGTGCGAGGGGCTCGAGGTCGCTGATTGTGGGACGCCGGGCTGCTCGGTTCGGGTGTGTGGCCCGAACTTCGGGGACATCTCGGACTGCCAAGTGTTGACCGCCGCGGAGTGCGCCCAGGCGCCCGGTTGCACCGTCAGCGGGACGAGCTGCACGGGGCAGGCTTTGTGCGCCGCTCAATCCGACGCGAGCATCTGCTCCAAGCTCGTGGGCTGCGTCCCATACTCGTATTGCTACGGCGTGCCGACGCGCGCGTGCTCCGCGCTCACGGTGGAGGAGTGTCCGACGCAGCTCGGCTGCCGCATCGAGTGGTGAGCGCCCGGCGCGGCGCGGCTACTCCGCCGCGCTGCGCCCGCTGCCGTCGTTTTCGCCGCTGCGCAGCTCGTCGAGCGCTTCGTCCACCAGGGCGCGCAGCTCGTCGTCGCGCGTAGCGTTCGCGCGTTGTCCAGCTTTGGGCTTGGACTGGGCGTATAGCGCGGCGATCGCTTCGACGTCGTCACCGCGCTCCAACGCCTCCAGCGCCGCCTCGTCCAGCGTCTCCGGTCGCTTCTTCTTTTTGGAGAACAGCCGCGACAGCCAGGAGCGCGCTTCGCCCAGCTTGAATTGTCCACGCGCCACGCGCTCCGGCGTAGCGGCGAGCCGCGCCACCAACTCCGTATTGGAAGCGACCAGCGCCGCGGCTTCGCCGACGACTTCACGCTGGGTGGGCGAGAGCTCCGCCAGCGCGGGCTTGAGCGAATGTCCTTCCATCGCCGCGAACAAGGCGAACGGCAGCGCGAGCTGACCGCAGCCGAGCTGCGTCACCTTGGAGATGTTCGGGCCGCCGCAGCTCTTTTGGTAAACGTAAGACGACTCCAGCAGCAGCACGCCGAAACCGAGCGCCACCGCCGCGAGCTCGCTGGTCACGGCATCGGTAGCGCCATACTCGGCGCGCGTGAGGCGAATGAAGCCCATCATGCTGGCGAGCGAGGTGGTCAGGGCCAGCGAGTTCGTTAGCGCTTGGGCGGGCACCGAGAGCGCGTAGCCATCACCTTGTGGGGTGATGCGAAACTGCGCATTGGGCGCCGCTTTGGGGGAGCAGCCGCCGCTACCGCAGCCCGAGGGACCACAGCTCGCGCCCTCGACCTCGCCCTCGAGCTGCACGTCGATGTTCACCGCTTCCAAGCCGGCGTAGCCCTGCAAGCGCGCCACGAGCCGCTCGAGCGAGGGCTGATCGAAGCTGAAATGATCCGGGAACCACTCGCCGTTCGGCAACACGAGCGGCTGCTCCTCACGTCTCAGTTCGAGAGCGGCGACCACGTCGGCATAGCGTTGAACGATCAGGCGCAGCTCGGACTCTTCGGGGAGCTCCATCGTTCGATTCTCGCAGAACGACTGGCCGGAGGCCAGCGGCGTGCACTTTGCCGCATGCGGCGGCGATGAAGCCGCCGTTCGATGGGGGCGGAAGCGCCATCAGCGCGCACGCGCGCGCAGCGCGAACGAGCTCGCGTGGTATAAAGCCGCCGTGCACGCTTGGCATGACATCTACGTCGACGATCAACTCGTAGACGGCGCTTTTCCCGTTGTTATCGAAGTCCCGAAGGGGAGCAAGAACAAGTACGAGCTCGACAAAGAGACCGGCTTTTTGCTGTTGGACAGGGTGCTCTACAGCGCCGTTCACTATCCGGCCAATTATGGCTTCATCCCGCGCACCTACTGCGACGACGGCGATCCGCTGGACGTGTTGGTGCTCGGTCAGGAGCCCGTCTATCCGCTCGCCATCGTGCAGGCGCGCGCGATCGGCGTGATGCGCATGCGCGACGACAAGGGCTTGGACGACAAGATCCTGGCCGTCAATGTGAGAGATCCTGCGGTTTCGGAGTACCGCGACCGCTCACAGCTGCCGACGCACACGGAGCGCGAGATCCGGCGCTTCTTCCAGGACTACAAGGTGCTCGAGAACAAGACCGTCGTGATCGACGACTTTTTGGGCACCGAAGAGGCGCTCGGCATCATCCGCGAGTCGCTGGAGCTCTATCGCCAGCTCCGTCGCGGCGAGCTGAAGCGCAAGTAGCTGCGTCCGCCGCGCTGGGCGGTGCCATCAAAACGCCAGGTTGACGCCGAGCGCCGGCGTGACGCCGAGGTGCAGCTTGCTGCTCAAGAAGCCGAGCGCCCGCGCGCCAGCGTCGAGCCGGACGGTCGAGCTCTTGTACAGCTCGAGGCCGAGCGACGCTCCGAACACGAACGCGTCCTCGGCGGCGGGAAAGCGCGCATAGCCTAGGCGCAGGCCGAGGTAGGGGTTGAAGGTGCGACGCCGGCCTCCGCCGAGCAGCTCGGAGTAGCTATCGGCGCCCACGGTGACGATCAGCGCGTCGAGGCCGCGCGACGCCTGGTGCACGCGCCGCAAGCCGTCGAGCTCGAGCACGGCGCTGTCCTTGCGCAGCGAGATGCCGGCGCCGTAGTAGCCGTGCTCGCCCTGCTCACCGCGTAGGTCGAGCAAGTAGCTGGCGCGCAGCCCGGGGTAAAACAAGGCCACTGGCGTCGGCGGCGGCTCGGCGACCACGGGCGCGTTCTCGCGCAGCGTGAGGTATACGGTGGCGCGCGCGGCGCGGTCTTTCATCCAGCGCAGGTTGCCCTTTACTTGCTCAATCTCGCCGCGAATCCGCTCGAGCTGGGCTTCGACCTGCATGGTCTCGTCGAGGTTCGCGGCTTTTTGCAGCAGCTCCTGATAGCGGTGTAGCGCCGCTTCCAGGTTCGCGAGCCGCAGGCGCGCGTCGAAGTAAGCCTTGCCGATGTCCTGGCTCTTCATGAGCTCCGACGTCACTTCGCCGAGGTCGTGCAAGGCTTCGAAGAAGTGCTCGGACTGCGAAACGGGGACGCGCAGGGTGAGCGTCGCGGTGCTCCCCGCAGCGCCGCTCTGCACGTTCTGCTCGGTGACCATGCCGCGCTCGTTGCGGCAGAGCTCACTGACTTGCTTGGCCGCGCGCTCCGCGTTGGCCACCACGATTTCGACGCGCGCTTCGATGTCGAACATTTCGCGCACCGAGATGGCGCTCTCGCCCTCTGCGGCCGCGCCGGACGCGCTCATGTCCGGGGCAGCCGCCATCGCAGCGCCGGTCGGAGGGGCCGTGGGGGTCGCGTTGGGAGCCGGAGCCGCGGCGGGCACGAGCTCCGCCGTGCCGGGCGCCGAGCGTTCCTGATCGAGCCTCGGCGCCGCTGCGGCGCTGGCGGTCATCGCCTTGGCCCCGGAGTCCAGGGCGGCGCCGCAGGCAACCAGCGGGAATGCGACGGCGAGGGTAGGGAAGCGAGTCATGTGAGCTCTAAACGCGCTCGGCGGAGACCGCTTACGGTGCTCGCGCCTCGGCGCTGCGCTTTCAACACGCGGGCCGAATCGGGACGATCCTGGGTGCGCGCCCTGCGCACCCGCTCGTCTTGAGCATAGAATCGAGCCCCCACAGGAGGTCACGTGAAGCGCGTCGGATTCATAGGACTTGGCACCATGGGCTCGCCGATGGTCAAAAACCTGGTGCGCAAAGGCTGGTCGGTATCGCTGTGGAACCGCTCGCCCGCGCGCGCAGAGCGCCTAGGGCTGCCCGTCGCGGCCTCGCCGCAGGCGCTCGCGAGCAGCAGCGACGTCGTCATCAGCTGTGTCTCGGATCCCGCCGCGGTGGAGCGCGTGGTGTTCGCGGAGGACGGTGTGCTCGGCGCGGCGCGCCCTGGCTTCTGCTACGTGGAGTGCAGCACGGTCTCGCCGGAGCTGGTGCGGCGTGTCGCCGCGCAGTTCGAGGCGCGCGGCGCGGCCTCGCTGGAGGCGCCCATGACCGGCTCGTTGCACGGCGCGCAGAACGGAACGCTGCTGTTCATGACGGGCGGCCCGAAGCCGCGGCACGACGAGCTCGAGCCGCTGCTGCTCTCGATGGGGACGCGCGCGATCTACTGCGGCGCGAGCGGTCAGGGTGCGCTGATGAAGCTCGTGGGCAATAGCCTGATCTCGTTCATGCTCACCGGGCTCTGCGAGGGTCTAGCCGTAGCGCAAAAGGGCGGGCTCTCGGTGTCACAAGTGCTGGAGGTGATCGCCGCCTCCGGCTTTTCGTCGCCGTATTTCGCTTTCAAAGGCGCCGCCATCCGCGAGCGCGCCTTCGCGCCGCATTTCTCGCTCGACCTGCTGTACAAAGATCAAGCTTTGATGCTGGCCGAGGCCGCGCAGCAGCGCACGCCGTTGCCGGCGCTCGCCGCGATTCACGAGGTGTTCCAGGCTGCGCGCGCGCAGGGGCTCGGCGCGGAGGACATCGCCGCGGTGATCAAGGCGATCGAGCGCGCCGCGGGTATCGGCTGAGCGCCGCGGGCGGCCGTGCGCTAGGTTGGCGAGCCATGAAGTACCTGCACACCATGGTGCGCGTGAGCGACCTGGAAGCGTCGCTCGATTTCTTCTGCAACAAGCTCGGCTTGCGTGAGCTGCGCCGCCGCGACTCGGAGAAGGGGCGCTTCACGCTCGTGTTCCTGGCCGCTCCCGGCGACGAGCACGCGCAGATCGAGCTCACGTACAACTGGGATCCCGAGCAGCTCGAGGGCGGCAGAAATTTCGGTCACATCGCGTACGAGGTGGAAGACATCTACGCGACCTGCCAGCGGCTGATGGACGCCGGCGTGACGATCCTGCGTCCGCCTCGCGACGGGCACATGGCGTTCGTCCGCACGCCGGACAAGATCTCGCTCGAGCTCCTGCAGGCTGCAGAACCGCTCCCCCCGCGCGAGCCGTGGGCGTCGATGCCCAACACCGGCGAGTGGTGACGCCAGCGAGAAGCTAGCGCTGGGCTGGCGTCGCCGAGGCAGGCGGCGCCAAAGCGCCCGGATCCTGCTTTTTGATCACCGACTTTTCGTCGATACCGCTCTTCACCTCTACCCAGATTCCGTCCGAGAGTCCGAGCGTCACCGCGCGGCGCACGAAATGCTGCGGGGCCGTCTCGACCTCTACGAAAGCCTTCCCCGCCTCGTACACCACCGCGTTTTCTCCGATGGCGAGCGCTCCGTCGCGCCGAGCCAGGATGATGTCGGCGTTGGCGCTGTAGTTGGCGCGCAGCGTGACGTTGGGCTGCAGCTCGACCGCCGCGCGCACCTCGAACTGAATGGTGCCTTCTTTCTCGATGCCCTTCGGCGCGATGTACTCGAGCCGCCCTTTGAAGCGCGCCTCAGCGAGCGCGCCCACCGCGATGGAGACCGGCATCCCTTCTTTGATGCCACCGACCTCCGACTCGTCGACGCGACCCTGAAAGATCAGATCGGACATGTCCGCGATGGCCGCGATGGTGGTGCCCTCGTTGAAGTTGTTGGCCTCGATCACGCTGCCGCCTTCGCGTACCGGCACTTCCAGCACCATACCAGAGACGGTGGAGTAGACGAGGTTCGAGACCTTGCCGGAGCGCTTGGAGGCGCCCGCGCGCACCAGCTGCAGGTTGCTCTCCGCGGCATCGAGCTCTTCCTTGCGCAAGCGAAACGCGAGCTGCTGCTGCGCGAAATCACCCTGGCCGACCAAGCCTTGATCGCGCAGCTTGCTGATGCGCTCGAACTCACGCTGCGCCGTCTCCAGGCTGATCTGGGCCGCGCGCTGGTTCGCCTCCGCCTGGTTGAGGTTGACGACGTTGGGGATGATTTGGATCTTGGCGAGCAGGGCCTTCTCTTTCACGAGCTGGCCGGGCTCGACGTAGAGCTTCTCGATCACGCCGGAGACGCGCGGCTTGATGGTCACCTCACGGCGCGGCACGATGGCGCCCGGGGCGACCGTCTTTTTGATGATGTCGCGGCGCTCGGCGCGCGTGGTCTCGAAGACGGCCGGCTTGGCCTCCGACTTTTTGTAGAGAAAGAACAGCGTCCACGTGAACGCGGCGAGCACCGCGAGCGCCAAGAGCACGGGAAAAATGCGGCGCATCACTCGTTCCTCAGCGCCTCGACCGGGCTGATGCGCGCCGCGTGGCGAGCCGGGACGATGCCGGCCACGACTCCGGAGACGACGAGCACCAGGGTCGCCGCGAGCGCTACGCTCAGATCGACGTCCGGCCGGTTCAGCGGCGCGTTCGGCATGCGCTCGAGCGCGCGGCCGAGCAGCTCCAGCGCGCCCACGCCTGCGACCAGGCCCAGGTAGCCGGCGAGTGAGGTGAGCACGAGCGCTTCCTTGACGACCATCGAGACGATGTCCCACGGCGTCGCG
Source organism: uncultured Sorangium sp. (assembly GCA_966250485.1). Taxonomy (GTDB): domain Bacteria; phylum Myxococcota_A; class Polyangia; order Polyangiales; family Polyangiaceae; genus PMG-095. The sequence goes on from CBINHN010000016.1 coordinate 93,374, forward strand.
CCGAGCGCCTTGCGTACACCAATCTCTCGGGTCCTCTCTTTCACGGTGATGAGCAGGATATTGCTCACGCCCAGCACGCCCGCAAGCAACGTGAGCGTGCCCACGATCCAAATGAAGGCACGAATCGCGCGGAACAGGGCTTCGATTTTTGCGAGTTGGCGGGCCAGGTTGAAGGAACCCACCGCGTCCTGATCTTGCGGGTGCACCCTGTGATGCTCGCTCAGCACGGCCTTCGCGCGCTGCTCCACCGCTTCGGGCGGCGCGTTCGGCGCGGTCGTCAGCGCAAACCAGCCGACGCGATCGCGCTGGTTGAACGCGCTCTGGAACGTAGAGAAGGGGATGAACAAACTGGAGCGAAGGCGGTCGCCGTCGTCTCCGGTCTTGTCGGTCTCGATGGTGCCGACCACGAGCAAATACACGCCCTTGACCTTGATGTATTTTCCCAGCGGATCACCGTCGCCGAACAGCACGCTCTGCGCTTGGCTGCCGAGCACCGCGACCTTCCTCACCTCCTGCACGTCACGCCAGTTGAGGAAGCGCCCGCGCTCGACCCTGAAGGACTCCACCCAGCGCAGCTCGGGGTAGTCCCCCATCACGCTGAAGTTACCGATCTTGGTGCCGGCGACCACCTCTACGCCTTCGCGCCAGCCGCCGAGCTGCAGCCGCGGCGCGACGTGCTCCACGCCGGGGACGCGCTGCAGCGCCGTGATGTCGTCGTTGCGAAAGCGCACGTAGCGGCCGGGTTGCAGCCCGCGGTAGGGCAGGGAGGTGCGCTGCGTCCAAATGAAGACGCTGCGGCTCAGTCGCCCGCCCATCGTTTTGTGAGCGCCGTTCTCCAGGCCTTTGCCGATCCCGAGCAGCGCGACGAGCATGAAGATGCCCCAGAACACGCCGCAGGCGGTGAGCAGCGCGCGCAGCTTGTTGCGCGCCATGGTGTCGCCGATCTCCTGCCAGCCGTCGAGATCGAGCATCAGTCTCCCTCACGCAGCGCGACGATGGGATCCACGCGCGCGGCGCGCAGCGCCGGAAACATGCCGGCCAGCGCGCCCGCCACCACCAGCACCGCGCCCGCGAGCAGGCACACGTCGAGGTCGACCCCCGGCTGACGAAAGTAGCTCACGGCATTGGTGTTCCTGGCCACGAGCTCGATCAAGCCCACGCCCGCCACCAGCCCCGAGTAGCCCGCGCAGGCGGTGATCGACACGGACTCGATCACGATCATGGCGACGATCGACGCCGGCGTCGCCCCGAGCGCCTTGCGGATGCCGATCTCCTTGGTGCGCTCGGCCACCGAGATGAGCATGATGTTGCTGACGCTCACGATGCCGGCGACCAGCGTGCCGAAGCCGACGATCCAGACGAACACGCGGATCCAGGAGAACACCTGGGTCGTCTTCACGAACCGCTCCAAGCTATTCTGGATGCGCAGCGCGCGGCGATCCTCGAGCGCGACGCCGTGGCGCTGCGCGAGCAGTTGGCGCGCGGCGTCGCTGCTGCGCTGGCTCGCGGGGACGTCGTAGCTCTTCAGCGTGAACATCAGCTGGTGAATCGTGTCCGGCTGGTCGTAGACGAGCTGCGCAGTCGAGATCGGGACGTAGATCTTGCGCAGCTCTGCCTCGCCGCCGACGTCATCGAAGACGCCCACCACCAAGAAAGAGAGCCCGCGGATCTGTATGTAGCGCCCGAGCGGATCCTCGCTGCCGAAAAGGCTGTCGCGCACGCGCGCGCCGATCACCGCGACCTTGCGCCGCTCGCGGATGTCCGCTTCGTTCAGGAAGCGGCCGCTCAGCATGTCGGTCTTCTCCAAGAAGCGGTGCTCGGGGTGCACGCCGCGGATGTCGAACGCCGCGTGCTTGCTGCCGTAGCTGACGAAGAACTCGCCCCACAAGTAATAGCGGCCGGTCTCGTGCTCCACGCCGGGCACGTGACGCTTGACGGCGTCGTAGTCGTTGTTCGTGAAGTGGATGGCGCGACCCGGGCCGCGGCCGGCGAAGGGCAAGCTGGTCTTGCCGCTGCTGATCCAAATCGCGTTCACCGCGTCATCACGAAACTCCCACTCTACGCCGTTCTGCAGGCCGCGGCCGGCGCCGAGCAGCACCGCCAACATGAACATGCCCCAGGCCACGCTCAGCGCCGTGAGCAGCGTGCGCAGCTTGTTTTGGCTGAGCACGCTCAGGATCTCGCTGAGCGCTTCCATCAGGCGCGCGGCTCCATCAGCCTTCCACGCGGCCGTCGCGGAAACGAATGATGCGCTGCGTGCGCTCGGCGATGTCGTGCTCGTGCGTCACGACGACGATGGTGTTGCCCTCTGCGTGGAGCTGCTCGAACAGGTCCATCAGCTGATACGAGGTCTTGGTGTCCAGCGCGCCGGTGGGCTCGTCCGCCAGCAACAGCTTGGGTTTGGTCACCAGCGCGCGCGCCACGGCGACGCGCTGGCGCTCTCCGCCCGAGAGTTGGCTCGGCAGATGTTCGGCGCGCTCGCCCAGGCCCACTCGCTCGAGATACTCGCGCGCGAGCTTGCTGCGCGTCCGCCGCGCGACGCCTTGGTAGTAGAGCGGCAGCGCGACGTTCTCGAGCGCGGTCTTGAATGGCAGCAGATTGAAGGCCTGAAAGACGAAGCCGATCAGCTGATTGCGATAGCGAGCGGCGTCGCGCTCGCCCAGGTTCTTGATCAGGCGCTCGTCCAGGTAGTACGCGCCGCTGTCGTAGCGATCCAAAATGCCGAGCACGTTCAGCAACGTGGACTTGCCGGAGCCGGACGAGCCCATGATGGAGACGAACTCCCCGGCTTGCACTTGCAGATCGACCTCGCGCAGCACCTGCAAGCGATCACGGCCGCTCTGGTAGGCCTTGCTGAGCTTCTGGAGCCGAATCATGGCCGCCATGCGTCGCCGAAGTTTTCGACATAGTGAAAAGCCCGGCGCCTGCAAGCGGCACAAAGCGCGAAGGGCCCGCAGCGCGGGCCCTTCATCGCGTTCAGCGAGACGGCGTGAGGGTTACTGAGTGGCGCCCGCCGTGCCGCCGCCTGCGGTTCCGCCGCCCGCGGTGCCGCCGCCGTCGGTGCCACCGGCTCCGCCGCCTGCGGTTCCGCCGCTGCCGGATGAGGCTCCGCCTGCTCCGCTGCTGCCGGAAGCTCCGCTGCTGCCTGCGGCTCCGCCGCCACCGCCAGCGCCGCCGTTGCCGCTCCCGCCGATGGGGCCGCCGACGAAGGTGATGTTGTCGATGGTGAGCTTCACTGCGTACCCGGCAGCACCCGCTGCGCCGCCGGCAGCGCTGCCCGCCGTCGCTGCGCCGGCCGTCGCGTCTCCGCCGGCACCACCACCGCCACCCGCGCCCTCAGCGGGCGGCGCTGCAGGCGCGGGCCACGTGAACTCCCACTGCAGCTTGACGATCTGCTTGGGATCGAACGCAACCGCCGCCGAGGTGCCACCCATCATAGCGACGCCCTTACCACCCGTGAGCTCCGCGAACGGCACGGTGATCGTGCCGCCGCCAGCGGGGACGGTGACGACCTTGGCGTTGGGCATGCAATCCGAGTACTGGCCCATGAGCGGGGCCATACAGGTATTGCAGCCAGAGTAGTAGTTCTGGGTCATGTCCGTCGTGAAGTAGGTGGTGTTCCCGGTCCCGACCGAGAACTTCAACTTCATGTCCGGGCCGACATTGCCCTTGATATCGAAGGACACGCCCGTGTACGCCGAAGCGTCAAACTGCATATCCTTGTTGACCCAGATCCCGAAGCCCGAATACTCACTCACGGAGCCGGCGACCTCCAGTAGCTTGGCCGTCTCGTCGAGCGTCTGCTTCACGTTATCGGGGGGGTACGTGTAAACCCCACCGAAGAGCGCCGGGGGCATCGCTGCCATAGAGCCAAAGTTGTAGTCACCCCCCGGATCGGCGTCGGGCGCTTCGAAGTCGGTGATCAGGCCGTTGCCGATGACGGTCGTCGTGCAAGCCGAGGCGCTGCCACCGCCGCCGCCCGCACCGGACGTCGCGACGCTGCCCGCCTCACCGCTCGAGCCCGTGGCGCCGCTCATGCCCGTCGAGCCGCCGCTCGTGGTCGTGGTGGTTCCGCCCGAGGTGCCCACCGTGGTTCCACCCATCGCGTTACTAACGCCGCCGGAGGTCGTGGCAGCGCCGGCTCCGCCGCTGCCCGTGTTGTTGTTGCCGTTGGTGTCACCGCTGCTGCTGCACGCGAATGACGCGAGTGCGGCGCCGGCGAGCGCGGCAAATCCAAAACCACCAATCCAAGCACGGGTTCGCTTCATCAGGAGCCTCCGAGCCCCCAGGGGGCTATCAAATATCCGCTCGAGCCAGCGTGGCTGACTGTCGCAAGGTTCGCTTACTTCCAGACGGTCCGGGCCGCAACACCGGGTTACCTCCGGCGAACTGCGCCGCAACGACTCTGGCGCAGAACCTCGCTCGGTCAAGCGAGTTTCTGCGTCAGGGAGTGTCCCCTCGGGGCGCATCCCCCCCCTGAAACCGGTCTCACATTGCGCCAGCGCCGCGCGGCGTCAGTTGATCGTGAAGCTCTTCGAGACGGTGACAGGGTTGCCGCTGAAGGCCGGCACCTTCGCCCGCCGGAACAGTGACGCGACGCAGCCGCCGACGGAGGTGCCAGCAAAGGGACCGCCGCTGACGTTCGCGCTCGTCACACGACCGCTGGTCGCGAAGGTCACGGTGACCTTTCCGGTGCCCGTCGGCCCGCCCAGCTTCTTGCAGCTGCCTGCGTTGTTCGCCGCGGAGCCCAGCGCTGCCACGGCGGCAGCTTTGCTGAACGGCTGATCGCCTCCGGCGTGTGCGGCTGGGGGCGACGTATCCTTGGGCTTCGGCTCGCTCTTCTTCACCCCCTGGGCGACGTGCGAGGGCTCGGGCACGGTCTTCGTCGGATCCGAAGCTTCCTCGGGCTTGTTGCTCGGCTCGGAGGCCGTCGCCGGGGGAGCGGCTTGAGCGCGCGCTTCGGCGGCGCGTTGCTCCTCTCGCGCACGCTCTTCCGCGGCGCGCGCCTTGCGCTCTTCTTCCTTGGCTTGCTCTTTGGCCTGCTCAGCGGACGCAGCAGCAGCGGCGGCGGCTTTGAGCGCCTCTTCCTTGTCCTTTTGTGCGGACAGGGCGAACGCGGCGCCCACTCCACCGACGACCAGCACGGCGATAGCGCCGATGATCAGTCCCTTCTTCGAGCCCGGCGCCGGGATCGAGGCACCGCCTGGCTCAGCGTACGCAACGGCGGGCTTCGGCGGCGGCTCCGGGGGTGCCGGTGCGGTCAGCAGCGCGTTGTTATCGGCCAGGCTGAACATCGGGCCAGCAGCTGCACGTCCGGCGCTGCCAAGTCCGAACGGATCGTCGGCGCCAGCGGCTGGGCCGCGCGGGGGCGGCGTGCTCGGCGGGGCGTTCTTGGACGGCGCCGCGCCGGAGAAACCTGCTTTCAGCGCGTCCAGCGAGAACAGCACGGAATTTTCATTGCGAGCTCCCGTGGGACGCACTTCTTCCTGCGAGTTGACCTGCGGGAACGAGGGCGCCGCCATGCTCGCTTCTTCATCGGCAGCGGCTTCCGCAGCGGCGGCCGCGGCGAAGAGATCTGCTCCGGCTTGCGCGCGACCCGCGCCACCGCGTGAGGTCGTCGCGGCAGGGCGCGCCGACGCCGGGCGCACCGAAGCGGGCGCGGCTTTGGGCGCTTGAAGCAGCGGGGCGAGCTCCTGGGACTCCAGGATCGGCACCCAATCGGCCATGCCCTCTTTCCAGACGTAGGCGTCGGAGGTGACGGAGCCGTTCGCCCAACCTTCGACGAGCTGCTGCGTGCTCATCGTCCGCTGGTCGGTCTCACTGAGGTTCACCGACCATTCGCTGGTGAGCGCTTCCGGCGGTGAAGAGAGCGCTTCCTGCGCGGAGTTGTCGCGACCGCTTGCGCCGTTGGCGCCGGCTGCGTTGGGTTGTGCGCCGTCCACGACGATTGGCGTGCCGCAGCCCTTACAACGGATCTTGACCTTGCGACCGCTGACTTTGTCGTCGGCTATCGTGTATTTGGCTCCACAGGAATCGCACGTTATCTTCATCGTTCCTCGCGGCCTGTCGGATCAGGGCGGCGGCGCATGCTAAACGCCGGGACCTTAGCAAATTCCAGAAGCGTTGGCGCCATCAGTTCGCCGAAGAGTCGGCTCATGTCAGTTCACCGGCACCAGGGCCGCGCCGCATTGGCCGCAGAATTGGCTGTCGCCGGGATATTGGGTGCCGCACACCGGGCAGATGCGCTGAATGGCGGGGGCGGCGCGCCGGCGCTCGGCCAGCACCAGCGGCGGCACCAGCGGCTCCTGGTGCTTCGGACAAACGGTCACGCCGGGATCGTAGCCTTGCCCGCAAACCGGGCAGACACCACCTGCGGGCCCGAGCGGCGCGTTGGGGGAGCTCTCGATCAGACGATTGCCGTCTGCGGGGCAGAACTCCGCATATTCGGGGTACTCCTCGCGACAGGTGGGACACACCTTGGCCGCGCGCGGCGCGGGCCGCGAGGTCGTCGAGGCAGCGGGCACGGACGAAGCCTTGTCGGCGCTGCGGCCGCGCCGGCCGCGGAGGATGATGAACAAGCCGAGCACGCCGAGCACCAGTGAGAGCCCACCCACGACCGCAACGAAGGTGACGCGCTTGGAGCGGGCGTCGTCACGAGCGACTCCGGCGCGCGCTCCGATGGCGCTCGAGGCGACGCGCGTGATCGCCGCTTCGCCGGACTCGCCCTCGGCGTTGAAGCTGCCGCCCTTCAAGAGCGCGTCGTAGCGCTCCTGTGACACGATCTCGACGTCGACGTTGACGAAGCGGTCGCCGATGGTGGCCTGAATGCGCGCTTCCGCGGAGTCCGCCGTGGAGCGCAGCGCCCTCACTTTGCCGGCCCCGGTGAGCTCGATGGCGTTGCCGCCGCTCACTACTCTCCAGGTTGGAGTGATCGCCAGCGGGCAGCCCGCGGCGTCCACGACGGCGGCGCGGAACGAGAACTCTTCGCCCGCGCGCATCAGCTTGCGCGATGGCCGGACTTCCAGGCGTTCCGGGAGGCCTGTCGTTTTGCAGCGCGCTTCGTGCTCCGGCTTCGGCGCCGCCGCTCGAGGCGGCGTCGAAGCTGCGCTCTTGGCCGTGGGCTCGGGATCGCCGTCGCGGTGAACCAGCGTCAGCGTGCGCGTGCGTCGTGAGCTCGCCGTACAGTTCTGCCCCTCCGTAACGAACTGATACTGCCCTGTCTCGTCGAACTGAATCTGAGTATCGCTTGCGGAGATCGTGGTCACGATCGTCGCCTGTCGCGGGTCGCCAGGCGGGGTTTTGCAGACGTTGCGCCAGCTGCGCGCGCCGCCCGAGTGACTCAGGCGCGAGAGTCCCGGAAACTGCTCCCAGCACTCGGTAGTTCCATAAGTGCGTCCTGGAAACGCCATCGACAGCTCGGAGCCGAACGCAGTGATCGTCACGGCTCCACCGGCAGCTCCGCCGCCGCTTGGACGTGGTCCGCACTTCGGCCCCCAATCACCTACCGTCCAGTCCGCTCTCAACGCGCTCGCGGTCCAGCGACCCGCGAGCGTTGCGCTCTGCGCGCTCACACCCAGCGCCCAGCACAACGTCGCGGCGAAGAACGACGATGTGGTGAGAAGGCGTACCCAATGCCTCACGTTTTACGCCTTTCAATCGTTGGCGTGAGAGAGTGTTGCGTTGACACGTGATTTTCCATGATGCTAGCGTCCAGCGCTCGACGGAGCCTCAAGAATTTCACAGGTTTCGGCAGGACGAAGAAAGGGCGAGCAGATGCGGACTGCGTGGACCTGGCGGCTTGTCTCGGCAGTTGGAACGGCGGCACTGGCCTTAGGTCTGTTAGGCACTTCAGAAGCTCGCGCGCAGGTTGCTTCCGACAAGCGGGTGCCGAGCTCCAACGGCGACGGTATGGACACGCACCTGTTCCGCCCGGCCGTGGACTCGAAGGGATTCTTCTCCGTCAACGGCTCGGACATCCTCGGGCGCGGCGACGTGAGCTTCGGTCTGGTCTTGGACTATGGCCGCAACCTGATGCGGACCCGCTCGGATCACGTGCCGTCCGCGGGTACGGAAGCGTGCACCGATGAGAACTGCGCCAACATCGGCGAGAGCGGCACGGGCGTGCCGGCGTTGGTCCAAAACTCGTTTCAAGGCACCTTCGGTTTCAACTACGGCATCGCCAATCTCGGCGTAGTCGGTGTTTCCATCCCCGTCGTGTTGATGACCGGCGAGACGGCCTATCAGGTCGGGCCGAACGGAGGACTCTACAACGCCGCGAACCTGGATGAGCAGCGAATCAGCTCGTTGATTCTACACGGCAAGTACCGCATCACGCGCGTCGATCGCGGCATCGGTCTCGGCGCCGTGCTGCAGGCCGGCATCCCCGTCGGTGCCGGGCCGCGCAATCTGGCGGCGGACCCCGGGCCTTGGTTTTGGCCGCAGCTCATCGTAGAGAACCGCTTCGGGTCGACTGGCCGGTTCCGGGTGGGCCTGAACGTGGGATATCGCTTGCACGGCGGTAAGAACCCGCGTTTTCAAGACGACACACAAGGGCAGCGCCAGCTCGAGGAAGGGCACTTCCAATATGGGAATTTGGGCACCTTCGGGCTCGGCCTCTCGCTGCGCGTGCTGGACGCGCTCGACATCGTCGCCGAGACGTACGGCAGCTACCTCACGCAGAGCGATAACGACAGCAAGCAGAAGCTTTCGCAAGAGCTCGTGGGCGGCATCAAGCTCTTCATCGAGCAGAACAGCTACTTGATGATGGGCGCCGGCAGCCGGGCATTTTCTACCGGCTTCGAGGCGGCGGACGTGCGCTTGATCCTCGGCTTCGTATTCGAGCCTTCGATTGGGGATCGCGACGGCGACGGCTACAAGGACGATCAGGACGCCTGCCCGGACGAGCCGGAGGACTTCGACGGCTTCCAAGACGGCGACGGCTGCCCCGAGCCCGACAACGACAACGACGGCATTCTCGACGTCGACGATCGTTGCCCCAACGTGCCGGAGGATCGCGACGGCGATCAGGACGAAGACGGCTGCCCCGAAGGCAAGGTCGACGGGGATCGCGACGGCGACGGCATCCCGGACTCGAAGGACAAGTGCCCCGACATTCCGGAAGATCGTGACGGCTTCCAAGACGAGGACGGTTGCCCGGAGGCCGACAATGACAAGGATGGCATTCCGGACAAGGAAGATCAGTGCCCGAACGACGCGGAGGACCGCGACAAGTTCGAGGACGAAGACGGCTGCCCCGATCCCGACAACGATAAAGATCAAATTCCGGACGTCAAAGACAAGTGCCCAATGCAGCCGGAGACCTACAACGGCTATCAGGACGAAGATGGTTGTCCTGACAAGGGCAAGGTCGTCATCGAAGGCAACGACATCATCATCTTCGAGAAGGTGCAGTTCGAGACGAACAGCGCGAAGATCTTGCCGCAATCGAACGAGATCCTGAACGCGGTGTCGGCCGTGTTGAAGGGACATCCCGAGTTCCAGGTCATCGAGGTCGGCGGTCACGCCGATGAGCGCGGCAGCGACGAGCACAACCTGCGCCTGACGAAGGCGCGCGCGGCGTCGGTCATGGAAGCGCTGAGAGCGCGCGGCATCAACCCCAACCGCTTGTTGTCTCAAGGATACGGTGAGTACTGCCCGCTCGATGATCGCTCGACGCCGGACGCCTGGGACAAGAACCGTCGCGTGGAGTTCAAGGTCGTGCGCACCGAAGAGGGCGACACCGGGGTCAAGCGCGGCTGCGACGCCGCGCGGAGCAAGGGGATCTTCCCGCCCAACCCGAAGTGAGGGAGTGCGCCGCGCGCCAGCACGGCGCGCGGCTGTCCCCGCGCGCAGCTTCACCTCGCGGACTGTCACCCGGGGACTGATTCACGGCGAGCTCGCTATTTCGCGCGCCGTCTCGGCGGCTATTTGGCGCGCACGACGTGCCAGTGCTTCTTGCCGCGGCGGATCAGGGCGATTTCACCGTGCAGCAGCCAATCGCTGGTGATGCGGGCATCGCTCGCCGGGCGACGGCCGTTCACGAGGATCGCGTTCGTCGACAGAAGCTCGCGCGCCTCGCGCTTGCTCTTGGCGACCGCGGTGTCGACCAGGAAATCGACCAGCGCGACGCCCTCGCCCGAGAGCGCGCCGAGCGCGAACTCGGCGGACGGGGCGCTCCGGAACGCGTCCTCCAGCTCGGCGCGTGACAGGCCGCTGACGTCGCCGGAGAACAGCGCCTGCGTCGTGGCTTCGGCCTGACTCACGCCGCTCGCTCCGTGCAAGAGCTCGGTCACGTGGCGGGCGAGCGCGCGGTGCGCGGTGCGCGCGCCCGGGTTCGCCTCGTGCTCGCGCGTGAGCTCTTCGATGCGCGCGTGCTCGAGCAGCGTGAAGATCTTCAAGTACTTGGGGACATCGGCGTCCTCGGCGTTGAGCCAAAATTGATAGAAGGCGTACGGCGAGGTGCGGTCTGCGCTGAGCCAGATGGCGCCGCTCTCGGTCTTGCCGAACTTACCGCCGTCCGACTTGGTCACGAGCGGCGCGGTGAGGCCGTACGTCTCGACGCGGCGCAGCCGGCGGATCAAATCCACGCCCGCGACGATGTTGCCCCATTGATCGGAGCCCGCCGCCTGGATCGTGACGCCGTCGTTATCGTAAAGGTGGAGGAAATCGTACGCCTGGAGCAGCATGTAGCTGAACTCCGTGTAGCTGATGCCCTGCTCACGGTGGTGCAGCCGCTCCCGCACCGAGTCCTTCTGGATCATCATGTTGACGGAGAAGTGCTTGCCGATGTCGCGCAGCACACCCAAAAACGACAGCTGCTTCAGCCAATCAGCGTTGTTGCGCAGGCGCGCCGCGTAGCTGCCCGAAAAGTCCAGCACCCGCTCGAAGATGGTGCGGATCGCCGCGACGTTGGCCTCGATCTGTTGCGCTTCGAGCACGGGGCGCTCGGCGCTCTTGCCCGAGGGATCGCCGATCAGGCCCGTGCCGCCGCCCGCGATGACGACCGGGCGGTGCCCCGCGCGCTGGAAGCGCGCCAGCACCAGCAGCGGCACCAGATTGCCGATGGTCAGCGACGGCGCGGTCGGATCGAACCCGGCATACAAAGAGCGCGTCTGCGCGAGGTGCTCGCGCAGGCCATCCAGGTTCGTCTGCTGGTACGAGATGCCGCGGTAGGCCAGATCGTCGAGGACGTGCATGCGTCCGCTCTATACCACCCGAGCCCTCCCGCGCTGGCGTGATCATCAACCAGGGAGCGACCGCGGAGCTCGCGGCGCCTGCGCTACTCAGCGTGTTGCCAGGTGAGGGGACCGATGGCGAGGCTGGAGGCGCTCGCCGGCACCGCTGGCACGAGGGCGTCGCCACCGCTGCTCAGGGCCAGCGCAGCTCCCGTCACGCTGCCTCGAACGCTGCCCGTCGCGACGTCCACCACCAGCGGGCTCGCCAGCACGAGGGAGCCCTGGACCAGCACGTTCCCGAAGGGGTCGACGCTGCCGGCGAGCGGCGCCGCCGTGCCGGTCTCGGCGTCGAAGAGCAGCAGCGTGCGGCCGCGGCGGACCAGCGCGTGCGCGCCGCGCGTGGCGAGCACGGCATCGCCGCTCTTGAGGCGGTGTAACAGCCGTTTTTCCGCGTCGAACAGCACCACGTCGGCGCCGGGATAGAGCGGCGCGAGGCGCTCGCTCGCGCCAGCCGGCTCATCGAAGGGCAGCGCCGCGACGTCGATTTCGAGGGCCGTGCGCTGGCCGCGGCTCAGCAGCTCGACACCCAGGCGGCCCGGTTTCTTCGGCAGCGCGCAGCCGAGCAGGAGCTGCTCGCGCCGCGGATCCATCCACAAAACTCGACCTGCGCAGTCGCGCGGCGCGAACACGCGGCGGCCGTATTTGTTGAGCGCGAAGACGACCCCGTCCGCGTCTCGGCGCAAGATGAGCTTGCCATAGGCGACCGCGAAGTCGTCAGCGCGGACGAGCTCTCCGGTCACGCGATCCAAGACCCAATAGCTGGAGGCTCGCGCCGTGCCATGCGGGGCGAGGTAGTGCGGGAGCGGCCCGCGACAAGGGCTCTTGCCCGTGGTCAGCGCATACGGAAGGTCATCTTCCGCCTTGCGACCCGCGTCCGTCGCCTTCACCTCCGCGATCAAGAGCACGCCGGCGGCGTCTGCCCAGAAGCGCACGAGCGGCTCGTTGCCTCTCAGCAGCACGCGCTCCGCGCCGCTCGTCAGTTGACGCTCCACGAGCTCCCAGGCGTGGCCGCCGCGCACGTAGAGCAGCCGCTCGCCGTCGAACACGAGCGTGCGGTGCCGCTCGCTTTGGCCGGCGAAGCGTCGCGTGTCGGCGCCCAGCGCGCTGAGATCGAGCGCCTGCCCGGTGCTCGAATCGAGCAGCTCGGAGCGTCCCTCGCGCTCGATGACGAGCCAGCGTCCGTCAGCCGAGCTCGCGAGCAAGCTATCGATGACGAGCTCGCTGCCCGAGTCGAAGGTCAGATAGCGCACGAGCTCGTCGCCGCGGAGCTCGCCGTCTGCGCCAACGATGACATGCAGGGCCCCGTCGCCGTCGCTGTCCTCGCGGGCCTGACAGCTGACCAGCCAGTGCCCGTCTGGAGCCGCGCGTTCGAAGGTGAGCGGTACTGCCGCGGACGTAGCGGCAGCGGGCAACGAGCCCGGCGGGATGCTCGCGGTCGACTGCTGGGTGATGAGCGTCTCGGAGGCTACCGGGGCCGCCGCCGGAACCAGGGGCAGCTCGCGGCTGGGCGTGACGGAAGCGACCGGCGTGCGCGCGGCGCAGCTCGCGAGCAGAACAGCGATGGCGGCGATGAGTCCGCGCGCAGAGGCCGTGCCGAGCACGGCGGGAGAATAGCCGAGGATCGCGCCGAGGCGAGTGCTATTGTGTGCTCATTCTGACCTCTCGATCTGACCTTCGTTCGGCTGTGTTCGTGAAGCTTTCGCGCGTCGCTGTGCTGTGCACGACGCTCCTCGCTGCCGCGTGCGGCAGTAAGGGCGCGGTGAGCCTCGTGGCGTCGCTCGAGCAGCCCACGCTGACGGCTCGCTCCGCCGCGCTCGGGACCGAGCTCAGCGGCGGCTTCGAGCTCGTGCTGAGCCTGGGCAAGGAGGCGCCCTCGGGCTCCAGCGTGGAGCTCGGAAATTTCGTGATTAAAGGGCCTTCCGGCGCGCTCGTCGACGCCTTGTCGCTGGCGGCCGACGCGGATTTTCCAGTGAGTGTCGCGCCTGGGGAGAGCCAGCGGGTGCACCTCGCCCTGGACGGCGGGGGACTCGTCGCTGAAGAAGTGAAGGACGCCCTCTGCGCGGCGGAGCTCTGGTACGCGGGTGACGTGCTGGACGCCGCGAACGGCGGCAAGCCCACGCCCGTGAGCAGCGCTCACTTTCAACCCACTTGCGAGTGACCAGCATGGGCAATGACTCGCGTCCGCCGCCCGCGCGCCGCTTCGAGACCTGGAGCGGCATCGAGGTGCCCGAGTGCGTCGGACCCGCCGACGTGGCGCTCGACCCCGAGCGCGAGCTGGGCGCGCCCGGCGCGTTCCCGTACACGCGCGGGCCGCACGCGAACATGTACCGCGGTAAGCCGTGGACCATGCGCATGTTCGCGGGCTTCGGCTCGCCCGCGGACACCAACCGGCGCTTTCGCTTCCTGCTCGAGCAAGGGCAGACCGGGCTCTCGACGGCCTTCGATTTTCCAACCCTGATGGGTTACGATTCGGACTCTCCGCGGGCGCTCGGCGAGGTGGGGCTGTGCGGCGTCGCGGTGGACACGCTGCGCGACATGGAGCTCCTCTTCGACGGCATCCCGCTCGAGCGCGTCACGACCTCGATGACCATCAACGGGCCTGCGCTGGTGTTGCTCGCCTTTTACGTGGCGCTCGCCGACGCGCGGGGGGTGCCGCGCGCGTCGCTGGGCGGCACGATCCAGAACGATTGTCTCAAGGAGTTCATCGCGCAGCACGCCTGGCTCGTGCCGCCGCGCCCGGCCATGCGCATCGTCACCGACATGGTCGAGTTCTGCGCGCGGGAGATGCCCCGTTACAACTCGATCTCGGTGAGCGGCTATCACATCCGCGAGGCGGGCTCGACCGCGGCGCAAGAGCTCGCGTTCACGCTGGCCGACGGCCTCGCCTACGTGGAGGCGGCGCTGGCGCGCGGGCTCGACGCGGACAGCTTCTTGCCGCGGCTCAGCTTCTTCTTCGACGTGCACAACGACTTCTTCGAAGAGGTCGCCAAGTTCCGCGCGGCGCGGCGCATGTGGGCGCGCCTGGTGAAGGCCCGCTACTCCCCGAAGCTGGACGCCAGCCTGAAGCTGCGCACCCACGCGCAGACCGCGGGCGTCTCGCTCACGGCGCAGCAGCCGTACAACAACGTCGCGCGCGTCGCGCTGCAGGCGCTCGCCGCCGTGCTCGGCGGCACGCAATCCCTGCACACCAACTCGCTCGACGAGACCTACGCGCTGCCCACCGAAGAAGCCGTGAGCATCGCGCTGCGCACGCAGCAGCTGATTTTGCACGAGTCAGGCGCGGCCAACACCGTAGACCCGCTCGCCGGCTCCTACTACGTGGAGTGGCTCACGAACCGCCTCGAGCGAGAGGCGCTCGACTACATCGCGCGCATCGACGCCATGGGCGGCATGGTCAGCGCGGTGGAGCGCGGCTATCCGCAGCGAGAAATCGCCCGCAGCGCCTACGAATTCGAGCAGAAGCTCGCCGCGGGCGAGCGCGTCGTGGTCGGCGTGAACGCCTACCGCAGCGCGCAGGAGAGCGGCATCCCTACGCTGCGCGTCGACGCGGAGCTGTCACAAAAAAAGGCGCGCGAGCTCGCCGAGCTGAAGGCTTCGCGCAGCGCCGCCGACGTCGCCCGTTCGCTCGACGCCGTGCGCGCTGCCGCCAAGGACGGCGCCAACCTGGTGCCGCCCGTGATCGCCGCGGCGCGCGCGTACGCCAGCGAGCAGGAGATCTGCGACGTGCTGCGCGAGGTGTTCGGCAGTCACAGCGATCCGGCGGAGTTCTGAGCAGCGCTTCGGCTCGGCCGCTGCGCTGCGTGCTCGCTGCTTCGTCGTTGGCCAGGCGCCGCGCGCGGACGGCGCTCAGCGTCCGCGCGAGCGCGCTCGCGGCGCGGGCGGCGTGGCGCTCGATTTTCCGATTTGCATCACGCCGCTGGTCGTGAGCTCGCGCCCGTGCAGGATGCGTTCGACCTCGCGTTCGAGCGATGGGCCGCCACGCGTCGGCCTCGAGGAGGGGCGCGAGGAGGGGGCCTGCTCGCTGTCCGCGTTGCGCAGCTGGACGCTGATGAGCGCCTCATCGACGCGGCTCTCGCTGGCGATGCGCAGCTCTCCCGGCAGGCTGCTGGCCAAGTGCCGCGCCGCAGCGCGGATCGTGCCGATCGCGTAGTGGCGCAGCAGGCGCGCGGCGCGGGGTCGTCCGCGCAATCCGAGCGTCAGCGTGAAGCCGGGGCCTAGCCGGCTGAGCTCGAAGCTCACCTCCGCGTCCACGAACGGTGATTCGAAGAGCGGGCGCAGGCGCATCATCGTGCTCCCTAGATCCCCGGCGCTCACGCTGGCGCTGCCGTCGGCCAGCGCGCGGGTCAGCATCTGCTCTCCGACGGCTTCCATGGAGCTGCCGGCGCCGTGCGCCACGACCGCGTCGATCGCGAACAGCGCGTCTTCCGCGTCAGCCAGCGGCAGCGTGTCGAGGGCGCCCGCGCTGCGCAGCCGCTCCGGCGAGAGCAGCGGCGTGAGCCGCTTGGGCAGCGCCGAGTAGATCCGCTCGCTGTGCGCGCCTTCGTTCGAGCGCTCCAAGACTTCGAGCGCGCTTCGTAGGAACCAACAGCGGATTTTCGGATCCAAGAGCCCCTCTTCTGCGTCGCTTATACCACGCCGCCCGCGGCCGCGCGCCAGCGGTTTCCTGCGCCCGCGAGCGACGGATCGCGACAGCAGCGTCAATCGCCGAGCGCTTGCAAAACGGATTGCACCACGTCGCTCGTCTCTTCGATGCCCACCGAGAGCCGAATAAGCGCCGGATCGATCTCGATTTTCTTGAGCTCCTCTTCGGAGAGCTCGAAGTAGCTCATGATCGCCGGCTGATCGATCAGCGTCTCGGCGCCGCCGAAAGACACGGCGATCTTCGCCAGCTTGCAGCGATCCACGACTCGCGACGCCGCTTGGCGGCCGCCTTCTACGACGAAGCTCACCATCCCGCCGCCGCCGCGCATTTGTTCACGCGCCACGGCGTAGGAGGGGTGGCTCGTCAACCCACAGTAATAGACCCGCTTCACGCGCGGATGCGGCTCGAGCGCCTGCGCTACGGCGAGCGCGGTCGCATTTTGCCGCTCCACGCGCAGCGCCAGCGTCTTGAGCCCGCGGAGCAGCAGGAACGCGGCGTGCGGCTCCAGCACGCCGCCGAACACGTTGCGCGCGTCGCGCACCAGGCTCACGAGGTGCGAGGGGCCCGCGATCACCCCGCCCAGCACGTCGTTGTGGCCGGACAGGTACTTGGTCGCGCTGTGCATCACCAGATCGATGCCGAGCTCGATGGGGCGGCAATTGATCGGTGTCGCCAACGTCGAGTCGATCAGCGTGCGAATGCGGCCCTTGGCGCGCACGATGCGGGCGAGCTTCTCGAGATCGATGCAGTATTGAAATGGATTTGTCGGCGCTTCGGTCAGCACCAGGCGCGTGTTCGGCTGCAGCGCTTGCTCCAGCGCGAGCAGATCGCCCGATGGCACCACGGTGTGCTCCACGCCGAAGCGCGGCAAGAACTTCGTCACGAACTGTCGCGTGCGGCGGTAGCAGTCACGGAACAGCACCACGTGATCGCCGGACTTCACCAGCGCAAAGATCGCGGTCGTGATCGCCGACATCCCGCAGCCGAAGGCGATCGCGTCCTCCGCGCGCTCGAGCTCGGCCATGCGCTGCTCGAACTCCCCGACCGTGGGGTTGCCATAGCGACCGTACTCCTCACGCTCCGCGTCGGGATCTTCACCGCGCATGTAGCGCTCGAGCTCTGCGCTGCTCTCGAAGGTGTAGGTCGCGGTCTGCGCCACAGCGTGCGTGAGGGTGTGGTGGGGACGCGTCGCGGGCGTTCCGGCATGGACGGCGTCGGTGGAGGTAGCGAAGGTCCGTTTGGGCGAAGACATACAGTCGGGTTCCGAGGGCGACACTGTATCTCGGCAGCCTGCGCGAGCCAGCCGCCGGAACCATCACGGCTCGCATATCTTGACTAAAAAAGTCAAGTATAACGCCCGTCAACTCATGAAAATTAAAAGCGAATCCGTTCGCTAGAAGATTCCCGACTTGTCATACCGGGAATTGCGGGTAAAACCCTCGGCCAAACGATGACGGCCGCTTCAACCTGGAAACTGGCGCTCGAGGGCAAGATCCGTGAGGACTGGGCTCGCGAGATCGATATCTACGAAACGCAGATCGAGCTCAGGAAGAAGGGGAAGATCGAGGAGAAGCTGTTCGCCGAGACGCGCTTGCGTCGCGGCGTCTACGGGCAGCGCTACGACAACGGGCAGCGCCACGACGGCGAGAAGACGCAGACGCTGGCGTACCCCTGCGGTGAGCTGACCAAGGGACCCATGACGATGTGGGATGCGCCGGGCATGCAGCGCATCAAGATCCCGATGGGTGCGCTGTCGGCGCAGCAGCTCGACGTGTTGTGCGAGCTCGCGGAGGAGTACTCCGATCAAATCCTGCACGTCACCACGCGCCAGGACATCCAGCTGCACTTCGTCCACATCGAAGATACGCCGGATTTGATGCGGCGGCTGGCGGCGGTGGGCATCACCTCGCGCGAAGCGTGCGGCAACTCCGTGCGCAACGTGACGGCCTGCCCATACGCCGGGGTGTGCAACGAAGAGACGTTCGACGTCATGCCGTACGCGAACGCGATCACGTTCTTCCTGCTCGGACATGACGACACGCAGGGCTTCGGTCGCAAATTCAAGATCGCGTTCTCCGGCTGCAAGCACAACCCCTGCGGCCTGACCAACTTCCACGATCTCGGCGTGATCGCGAAGCAACGCAGCGTGAACGGCGAGGTCCAGCGCGGCTTCGAGTTCTACGTCGGCGGCGGCCTCGGCGCGGTGCCGCAGATGGCCCAGCTGTTCGACGAGTTCTTGCCGGAGGAGGAGCTGCTGCCGATGACGCAGGCGGTGTGCCGCGTGTTCGCCCGCCTCGGCGAGAAGGACAACCGCGCGCGCGCCCGCATCAAGTTCTTGGTGAAGAAGCTGGGCATCGACGAGTTCCGTCGCCTCACGCTGGAGGAGCGCAAGAAGCTGCGCCCCGACCCGCGCTGGACGGCGTTCCTCGCGGACCTGCACAAGTTCGACGAGAAGCCGCTGCGCCCGCCGTCCAAGCTCGCGGACGAGCCGTGCTCGCCGGCGTTCACGCGCTGGCGGCGCAGCAACGTGCGCCCGCAGCGCCAGGAAGGCTACGTGACCGCGACGGTGACGCTGCCGCTCGGTGACTTCACGCCGACGCAGGGCCGTGCGCTGGCCGACATCGCGCGCCGCTACACCGGCGACACCCTGCGCACGACGGTCGACCAGAACCTGTTGTTCCGCTGGGTGTCCGAGGGCGACCTGCCCGCGTTCTTCGCGGAGCTCGAGCGCATCGGTCTGTCCGACGCGGGCGCCGACACCATCACCGACGTCACGTCGTGCCCGGGTACGGACACCTGCAAGCTCGGCATCTCCTCTTCGCGCGGGCTCGCCGGTGAGCTGCGCCGCCGACTGAGCTTGGTCGCCGAGCAGCTCGACCCCGCGGCGGAGTCGCTGCACGTGAAATGCAGCGGGTGCTTCAACTCCTGCGGTCAGCACCACATCGCGGATCTCGGCTTCTTGGGCGTGAGCCGCAACGTCGGCGGCCGCCGCGTGCCGCACTTCCAGCTCGTCGTCGGCGGTGAGCTCAAGGGCAACGCCCGCTCTTACGGCCTCGCGATCGGCGCCGTGCCCTCCAAGCGCGTGCCCGAGGTCGTCGAGCGCCTGACCGCGCTGTACGTGAAGGGCAAGCAGCCCGAAGAGACGTTCCAGAAATTCGTCGAGCGCGTCGGCAAGAAAGAGATCCGCAAGATCGTCGATGAGCTCAACGTCGTGCCAAGCTACGAAGAAGATCCCAGCTTCTACTCGGACTGGGGCGATCCGCGCGAGTACACCATCGGCGACATGGGCGTCGGCGAGTGCGCCGGCGAGGTCGTGCCCTTCACGCAGTTCGGCTTGGCCGCCAGCGAGCGCGAGGTGTTCGAGGCGCAGGTGTTGCTCGACGAAGGCAAGACCAAGGAAGCGGCGGAGCGCGCGTACAGCGCCATGTTGCAGGCGGCGCGCGCGCTGACGCGACAGAAGAACGAGAACATCGGTGAAGACGCGCAGGAGATCGTCAGCGAGTTCAAGCTGCACATGGTCGACACCAATGAGTTCGGCGACTCCGCCGCGCGCAAGTTCGCGCAGTACCTGTTCAACGCCGGAGACGGCGTGAAAAAGCCTCAGACGCCGGAGAGCGCGCACCAGCTGATCGAAGAGGCGCAGGTGTTCGTCGACGCCGCCTACCAGGCCTACTCTCGCACCGGAGTCTAAGCCAGATGCACGCGCTCAAAGTTCAAGTGAAGTTCTTCGCGACCGGTACGCCGGACGTCCTCACCTACGTGCCGGTGTTCCACCGCTGGATCCGCGACGGCGTGCTGAAGGAGCTGATGATCGACGTGGCCGATTATTCGCACGTGCCGAACGGTCCCGACGTCGTGATGGTCGGCGACGCGGCGGACTACGTGCTGGATCGCGCCGCGGGTCGGCTGGGCCTTTTGTACGTCGGCAAGCGTGAGGCCGAGAGCGCGCAGGGGCCCTTCGCGCTCGGGCTCAAGAAGGCGCTCAACGCCTGCAAGCTGCTCGAAGGCGAGGCGACCAGCGCGCCGCTGTCGTTTCGGACGGACGAGCTGCTCATCCGCGTCGGCGATCGCCTGCGCGCGCCGAACGACGACGCCACCTTCGAGCGGCTGCTGCCGTCGCTGCGCGCGCCGCTCGAGAAGCTGTACGCGGGCAGCGAGCTGTCGCTGCGCCGCGTGGGCGAAGCGCGCGAGCTGTTCAGCGTCGAGGTGCGCGCCCCTGGCGCGCCGAGCATCGCCGAGCTCGCGGCGCGCGCTCAGAGCTGAGCGCCGTCACTCGGCGCGGCGCACCACTACGGGATCAGCGACGGCGAGGCTGCCCTCGCCGTCGTGGATCAGGTTCATCCCGAACCAGACCTTGCCCTCGCTCTGGCGGTACTTGGCGAGGGTAGCGAGCGGCTCCTTGCCGCGCTCGCCGCTGTCGGGATCCAGCGTGGTGACGACGCAGCGGTCGCAGCGCTTGACGGCGCGAAACGACACCGCGCCGATGCTGAGCTCGCGCCAGCTGTCCTCCGCGTACGGCTCGACGCCGCTCACCACGATGTTGGGACGAAAGCGCCGCATCTCGAGCGGCGTGGCGAGGCGCGCGTTCAGGTCGCTGAGCGAAGCCTCGGAGATGACGAGGAAGGGGTAGCCGTCGGCGAAGCTGACGATGTCGCCGGGGCGCGCGCGCTCGGGGTTCACCTGGCGCTCGTGGCGCTCGGGCATGTATACGAGCGAGCAAACCTGACCGAGCGCTGCGCTGAGCCAGCGGCTGGCCGCGCCGTGCACGACGGCGACGCCGGAGTGACTCCACACGCTGACGCTGCGTTCTTCTCCGGACTCCAGCGTGTACGGCAGCAGCTGCTCGCCATGACCGTCGACCGCCAAGCGAATGCCGTCGGCGTGCAAGCTCGTGCTCACGCGACACAGCGCGGGCTGCTCGCGCTGGCTGATGAAGCGGCCGCTGTCGTCCACGACCATCCAGCGCCGATCGTGTTCGAAGCCGCGGCGCAAGATGCGCGCGCGTGTCACGCGCACGCCGCGGCAGGCCTTGACTGGATAGACGTATATAGCGCTGACGCTCGCGCGTTCACTCATGGGGCCTTCGCCTCCGGCTGGCTCAGCGCGCGTTCCAGCAACGCCTTCACGCGCGCAGAGAGCGGCACGCTGGCGGCGAGCTCACGCCCGCGCGGCGACATCTTGCGCCAGGTCTTGCGCAGGATGCCGAGCAGCTTCTCATCGTTGTGGCGGGCGGAGAAGTCTTCCAGCTCGTGCGCCAGAAAGCTGAGACAGAGCGCGTCTTCCATGATCGCGACCTCCTCGTCTTTCAGGTTCTGTTTGAGCACGATGCGACGGACGCGCGCGATGGTATCCGCGTCGTAGCCGGCCTCCGTGAGCACGCGCTCGGCGGTCGCCGCGTGACGGCGAGACAGCTCGCTGCGCCAGCGCAAGTAGCCGCTGCGTCCGTCGGGGAAACTGCTGCGCGGCAGCTCGAAGCGCCCGACGTGCTGGCAATGCACGGCGAGGCGCAGGGCCTCGCTCGGCTCGCCGGCGCGCTGCTCCACCCAGCGGGCCAAACGTTCGACCTGGACGAGCTCGCGCGGTCGCTCTTCGCCGTCGACGCGCTCCGTGACTGGGTCGTTCGCGCTGATGGCCGTGAGCGCGGCGATGGCGCGCTCGAATGCTTGCTGGGGCATTTGCGTCTCGTACACCCAACCTCCAGAAGTGGCCAGAGCAGCGCGCGGCGCCTAGAATCGGCGTCATGCGCTATCGCCCTCTGGGTCGTACGGGTTTCGAAATATCGACGATCAGCTTCGGTGCTTGGGCCATCGGCGGCACCTGGGGCCCGGTCGACGACAGCGAGGCGATGAGGACCTTGCACCGCGCCCTGGATCTCGGCGTGAATTTCTTCGACACCGCGGACGTCTACGGCGACGGGCACAGCGAGCAGCTGCTGGCGCGCTTGCGCCGCGAGCGCTCGGAGCCGTTTCGCGTGGCGACGAAGATCGGTCGCCGCTCGAATCCGCACGTGGCCGCCGCGTACACGCGCGAGAATCTGGCGGGCTTCATCGACCGTTGCCGTCAAAACCTGCAAGCCGAGGCGCTCGACCTGGTGCAGCTGCACTGTCCGCCGACCGACGTCTACTACATGCCGGAGGTCTTCGGTTATCTCGACGACTTCATGAAAGAGGGCAAGATCCTCAACTACGGGGTGAGCGTCGAGCGCGTGGAGGAGGCGCTCAAGGCGCTCGAGTATCCGCAGGTGCAGAGCATCCAGATCATCTACAATTTGTTCCGCCAGCGCCCGGCGGAGCGCCTGCTCGAGCTGGCCTGGGAGAAGAAGGTCGGGATCTTGGCGCGCTTGCCGCTCTCATCGGGCATGCTCACGGGCAAGCTCAAGCCGGACACGAGCTTCGCGCCCGACGACCATCGCGCGTTCAACCGTGAAGGCGCCGCGTTCGATCGCGGTGAGACGTTCTCCGGCGTCGATTATCAGCTCGGCCTCTCCGTGGTCGAGGAGCTCAAAGGCCTCGTCCCGGAGGGCTACACGCTGGCGGAGCTGGCGCTGGTGTTCATCCTCTCGAATCCGGCTGTCACCGCGGCCATCCCCGGCGCGCGGCGCCCGGAGCAGATCGAGCAAAACGCGCGGGCGTCCGATCGCGATCCGTTGTCGTCGGAGCTCTTGCGCAAGCTGCGCGCCGTCTATGACGAGCGCTTGCGGCCCGCCGTGCACCAGCGCTGGTAACGGCCCCAAGAGCGGCCTGAATCGGCGCGCTCCAACGCGCGTCGTGAGCTGCGCTCATTGTACTCCGCGCTCGCCGCTCGGCGCCCTTCGCGGTAGATGCGCGCAGTGTCTCGCGCCGGAACAGCGCCGGGATCAGAAAATTCGGCTGCGGTTCGCCACTCAAATCAATGACAGCCCGAGTGGGATCTCATGCCGTCAGCCGCAAGCCTCCGAACCGACACGTCCACGCAGCGCCTGCGTGTGCCCCACGCTAGTGGCAGGGCCGTGCGGGGCGTCGTCAATCCGCCAGCGCGTGCTCCGCAAGAGGAATTTCGCGAACCCGAGCTCGAGCTCGTGCAGCGCGCCGAGCGCCGCAGCGCCGACGCCGACGAGCTGGCGCGAGCGCGGCGCGTCATCGCAGAACGCGAGCAGCTCATCCGCAGGCTCGCCGAACGGAACTTTGCGTTGCAGTGCAGCCTGGCGGGAGCGCTGGCGCAGCTGCGCGAGCGCGAAGCCGAGTTGCAGGAGCTGCGCGTCGGCACCGCGCTGGAGGCTGACAGCGAAGAGCACTACAGCGCCAAGCCGGGGCGCAGCGTGCAGCGTGTGTCGCTCAGGGTAGGCGAGCGCGGTAGCTCCGAGCACAGCGGCGTGCGCCGCTCCGACGCGGAGCCGGAGCTCACGGTCGAGTTCGGCGCGGATAGCCACTTTTTCGCAGGGTTGATGCCGGACCTCGCTCACGGAGGTTTGTTCGTCGCCAGCTACCGGCGGCTCCCGCTCGGGACGCGCGTCGAAGTGACCTTCGAGCTCTCCGACGGCAGCCGGCAAGTCGTCAGCGGCGAGGTGCGCTGGTTGCGTGAGCAGCGCACCTCGGATTGCGAGCGACCCGGCATGGGCGTCGCGTTCCGCGAGCTCAGCGAGGCGACGCTCGAGGCCCTCGAGGAGCTCTGCCGCGAGCACCCGGTGCTGTACGTGGAGCTGTGAGCGCTGGCGGGCGCGCTCAGCGCGTCGGCGGGGTCGCGAAACGACCGGGGAATGGATCCGCGGCGTTGCGGCGCTCGATTTCGGGGTCGAGCAGCGGCACGCCGTCGTTGCGCTCATTGAAGAACGCCACGCCGATCACGCCCACGTTGCGATCGTCACCCTTCTTGGCGGCGTAGGAGGCGCTCACGGCGCCGAAGCGGAACGCGGCGACCTCGCTCATGTTCTGGCGGAAGCCATCGATCTCCACGGTGGCCCAGGGGCGCAGCAGGTAGCCGCGCTTCTCCAAGGAGCCGGGGCGGCCGTCGATGACGTCGAGCCCGTCCACCGTCGCGACCGCTTCGATGCGGTGTCCCGTGTTGTTGCGGAGCTGCATCACGTAGCGCTCGCCGTCGCTGCCCACCACGTAGCGCCGTGAGCCGAAGTCATAGGTGGGCAGCGGGCGGCCCGCGGCGTCGAGCAGTCGTACGCTCAGCGCACCACCAGCGATTTCCACTCCGCTCTGCGCGGGCATCGCCAGCGAGCCGCCGCGCGTCATGGCGCGCACCCCTTCGGCGTCGTTGTAGTAGATCGCGACAGTGACGAACGGCGACGCTGGATTGTCGCGCTCGAAGGGCGCCGAGGTCACGTGGCTGCTCCGCGTTTCACCCCAAGCGGTGCCCAGCCCGGGCCGACTCTCGGCCCGACGCTCCACGAACACGTCGGAGGTACCCGGCGCGGAAGCGTCTGCTGCCGACGGCGCAGCTCCGGCAACCGGCGGTGCTTCAGCCTCAGCAAGGGGCGCCGAGCGAGCCACGCTTTCGCCGCCGCCCTGAGGTGAGCGTTGCGTGGCTGACGGGGCTTGTGGTTTTAGCGCTGGAGCGGCACAGGCGCTGAGCAGGGTGGTCAACGTGGCTACGGTGAGGGCGCGTGTCATTGAGACTTTCTCCGGGGTCGATGCTTCGAACCGGAGAACGGGCCCTAGCGCGCGAGCTTACAGGTCGCGAGTTCGCTTTGCGCCTACAGGGTGAGCACGCGTCCGCGCGCGTCCGCGTCGAGCTGCCCGCTGCGCAGCGGGCTATCGATATAGACGCGGATGCCGACGCTGTCGTCGTTCGGCAAGTTGCGTCGAATCAGGACGCTCCTCAGCGTTCCGTTGTCACGGTCGATGCGAGCGCGTGCGAGCTCTACCAAGCTCGGAATAGCCTCGAGCTCCACGGCGGCGAACGGAAACAAATTCTGTGCGAGCGTGCCCTTGCCGCGCAGCTCGATGGGAATCGGACCCTTGAGCGAGCCGTTGCGCCACTCGTACTGCACCAGCTGGCCCAGGCGCTCGCGGGCCTCCAGCTGCACGACCGCGCGCTCGGGTGAGAGCTCGAGCATCAGCAGCGAGCAGCTGTCACCACAGCGCTCACGGATGGCTCGCCGAAGCGCGGCGACGCCCTCGCGCGAATAGGGCAGCGGCTCGGAGGGCCCGGGCTTTTCGCTGACGGAGCTCGCAGCGGCGGGGCCGTCCGAGCGCGGCGAGTGACAAGCCGCCGCGAAGAGCAGCGCGAGGAGCGGGGCAGCGCGCGCCGGCAAACGCCGGCTCAGGGCGGGGGAGCGAGGCTCGACAGCCAACGGCGCAGGATAGCCCGGCCGACGCTCAACTGGGAGAGACTGGTCCATTCATTGCGCTGGTGAGCCTGCGCCTGAACGCCGGGGCCGAAGTTTGCCGCCGGCACTCCCAAGGCCGCGAAGCGGGCGACGTCGGTCCAGGCCTGCTTTGGCTCGACGGCCAGAACGCCACTCTGAGCCAGGGCCCTGATCAATGGGTGGTGTCGCAGCGGCGGCGCCGCCGGCGAGCGATCCACGAACTCGACCTCCGCCTCTCCACTCACGAGCTCCAGCACGGCGCGTTCTGCCTGCTCCAGCGTCGTGCTCGGGCCAAAGCGATGGTTCAGGTTGAGCTGGAACTGATCCGGAATGATGTTTCGCGCCCGCCCACCACTCGCGAGGGTGGCGCTGATCACGCACTGCCAGCTGAGATCGTCCACGCGCTCTTCGCGCGGCGTGAGCGCGCTCAGGCGCGCGAGCAAGCCGGCCGCTTTGTGGATCGCGTTCTCGCCCTGCCACGGCCGAGCGCTGTGCGCGGTGCGCCCGCGGAAGCAGACGCTGGCGTGCAGTGAGCCGCCGCAGCCCAGCTGCAGTTTGTTGTCACTCGGTTCGAGCGCGATGGCGAGCGCCGCGCCGCGCAGCTCCGGATCTTGCTCGAGCACGGGGCCGAGCTCGTTCTCCGCGTAAGGCCCTTCTTCGCGCGCATAAAAGACGAGGCTGAGCTCACAGCCGGTCTCGGGCGGGTCCATGATGAGATCGAGCATCAGGCACAGCCCGCTCTTCATGTCGGCGGCGCCCGGCGCATAGAGCCTGTCCCCTTCGACGCGCGGTGGTCCATCGTGCTGGGTGCGCACTACGTCCAGGTGCCCAGCGAGCGCTACGTGCGGGCCACCGCCGCCGCGCGAGAGCGGGACGACCAGGGAGTCCCCGTAGCGGCGCAGCGGCGCCGCTAGGCGACGCTGCGCGATGCGTTCGCTGAGCGCATCAGCGAGCGCGCGCTCTTCACCGATGAACGACGGAACCGAGCACAGCCACAGCAAGCCCTCCGTGAGATCCATGCTCAAACGGAGACGTTGAAATCGCGCAGCGCCGCGTTCAGGCTCGTCTTCTTGTCGGTGCTCTCCTTGCGCTGGCCGATGATCAGCGCGCAGGCGACCGAGAACTCGCCCGCCGGAAAGCGCTTGGTGCGCATGCCCGGGATGACCACGCTGCGCGCCGGCACGCGCCCGCGGTGCTCGACCGGCTCGCTGCCGGTGACGTCGATGATGGGGGTCGACGCGGTGAGCGCCACGCCTGCGCCGATCACCGCCTCACGCTCGACGAGCATGCCCTCCACGACGATCGCGCGCGAGCCGATGAAGCAGCCGTCCTCCACGATCACGGGCTGCGCGCCCGGCGGCTCCAGCACGCCGCCGATGCCGACACCGCCGGAGAGGTGGCAATCCTTGCCGATCTGCGCGCACGAGCCGACCGTGGCCCAGGTGTCGACCATGGTGCCCGCGCCGACGTACGCGCCGATGTTGACGTAGCCCGGCATCACGATCGCGCCGGGCTCGACGAACGCGCCGTAGCGCACGGTGCCCGGCGGCACGACGCGCACGCCGAAGCGATCCAGATCTTTTTTCAGCGCGATCTTGTCGAAGAACTCGAACGGTCCGACGCTCGTCTTCTTCATCTCCGAGATGGCGAAGAACAGCAGCACGGCTTGCTTGACCCAGGCGTGCGTGGTCCACGCTCCGGGGGCGTCTTGTGTGGCGACGCGCAGCTTGCCTTCGTCGAGCCGGCGCACGGTCTCTTCCACCGCTCCGCGATGCTCGGGAGTGGCGAGCAACGTGCGATCGGCGTAGGCGGCTTCAATCAGAGTGCGGAGCGCTGAATCTTCCATGGCGCCCGTTTAGGAGCGCGGCGCGCTCGCGGCAAGACGGAAGGACGGCGCGCTACGCGCTCTCGCCGTGGCGGTGCGCCACGCTGAGCGGGTAGCTCAGCGTGAAGGTCTCCGCGAGCGTGTCCCAATCGACGTCGCCCCCGGTGAGCTTCGCCGCGGCGGTGAGACAAGGCAGCGTCGGCTCGATGATGCCGCGGCTCGCGAGCACGAGCGGTTCACCCGTGGGGAAGGGGCGGCGCACGACGCGGATGGTGCAGGCGCCGTCGCCTTGGTTGCTGACGACCACGTGCGGCGTTTCACGGCCGGGCCTGGCTCCGACGAGCTCGACGCCGAGGGCGACCAACACCATGGTGACGCGCGGGCTGATCTCGATTTCCTGCCCCACGCTCACGCTCGAGAGCGTCGCGGAGACCAGCGGGCGGCCTTCGGCGCGCGCGCTGGGCGGAGAGGTGAAGGCTTCACGCACGAGCTCGCGCGGATCGACGCGAACGCGACGCGCGAAGACGGCGTCCTCGAGCAGCTGCAAGAGCTCACGCGCGGCGTCGAGCTCGAAGGAGCAGCGCGACACGACGTCTTCCAGCGTGAGCCGCGTCTTCGCGTTCATCACTTTCGTGGTGGCATCGCGTAAAGCTTGATCGAGCTCGTCGATGCGCGGAGACATGAACGTGGCCAGCGCCGAGCGCGCGTCGGACACGGTCTCGCAGCCGTCGAGCGCTTCCAGCCAGTTGTTGGCCGAGGAGCGCATGGGGCCGAGCGCGTCGCGAACGTCAGGCAGCACGGAGCTGAGTGACTTCGGGGCAACTCTAAGAGAGTGAAGTAATTGCGCGAAGTTACGCAGTGCGCCTAAGGTCTCCCGGAGGGTGCCCCGTGCGTTTTGCAACGTAGCTTCTCTGGAAGATGGCGGCGGTCGCTCGCTATCCATTCCCAACAACCGCTACGCTAGCACGGTTCCGCCGCCCCACGGCTCCAGGTGGAGGGAAACGCCACGCTGGACGCGCTGCGACGCGCGATTTGGCGTAGAGGGCCCGGCGCGTTGAGGAAGGATCGCTTGTCAGCCCGCGGGCCGACGCGGCTCAATTCTGAACGGTGCTAGCGCAGGTCCATTTCTGCGAAGAAGTAGCCGCACTCGAGCTGGCCGTTCTGCTCGGAGTCGGAGCCGTGGACGGCGTTCTGCTCCAAGGTGCTGCCGAACAGCTTGCGGATGGTACCGGGCGCGGCCTTGGCGGGATCAGTGGCCCCGATGACGTCGCGCCAGTGGCGGACGGCATCTTCGCGCTCTAGGGCGGCGATGACGACCGGGCCGCTCGTCATGAAGCTGCAGAGGGACGCGAAGAACGGGCGCTCGCGGTGGACGGCGTAGAAGCCTTCGGCTTGGCGCTGACTCAAATGTTGTTGGCGCAGGGACAGGACGCGGAAGCCTTCGCTCTGGATTCTCTCCAGGATGGCTGCGGATTTACCGGCCTTCACGGCGTCCGGCTTGATGATGCATAGCGTGCGCTGGGCGGCCATTTCTCTTGCGGGCGCCTATACCAGATTTGGACGGCGCTAGTACACGCACGAAACGAACGGTACGACGGCGCTATGAGCCGGCGGCGCTCAGGACGGGGACGCGGACGGGGACGGCGCGGGGCGGCTCGTCGCCGGGGAGCCCTGGGACGGGCTCGGGTCGTGGTCGCGCCCGCGGGCGGTGGGCGGCGTAGGAGGCGCTGCCTGGTGGGTACCGGTGTGAAGCGGGGGGCCTCGCGGCGTCACGCTGCAGCCCGCGCGGGCGCTGCCCTGCTCCGCGCCGCGCTGACGCGCGTCGCTCCGCGACGGGCTCATGGACGCCCAGCGAATGGGACGCGAAGCGGGCGCTCGACCTCGACCCGAGCCCGTCCCAGGGCCCCCCGGCTCCTTGAGGCGTCGCCGTGCAGAGTGTCGCTGTGCGGCGATGCGGCTCGCGACGCGCAGGGCGTCGCTGCGGCTCGCTTCGCTTGCCGCGCCGTGCAGAGGGTCGCCGTGCAGCGCTGCGGCTCGCTTCGCTTGCCGCTGCGCTGGAGCGTCGCGCTGGGCTGCGGTTGGGGAGCAGGAGGGCGGCGGAGGGACGGGGACGCGGATTTTCCCCTGGGGGCGGGGACGCGGATGAGCCGCCGCCTTTGG
>CBINHN010000017.1:0-121299 GCA_966250485.1 uncultured Sorangium sp.
GCTGCGCGGGCGCGTTGCGACTCGCTGCGCTCGTCGCTTCTACGTGCGGCTATGCCGGGGCGCGCTCGGCGCGGGGCGTTAGTTGCTGCGTCTTCTTGACGATGAGGACTTGGCTTTGGGCTTGGCGGCTTGGGGCTGGAGCGGGACTAGGCCGATGACGACTCGGGTCTCGCTGCCGTCGACGACGACGCGGCGGGTGCTGTAGCCCTTGCGACGCACGGTGAGCGTGAGGGGGGCGCCCTTTTTGACGTTGATTGAGACTGGCATTGGGCCGAGATCTTTGTCGTCGTGAAATAGGTGCGCGTCGATGGGCGATAGGACGAAGTGGACTTCTCGGGTGGTGTCGGGCGCGCCGGGGAGGCTGTGGCGCGGAGGGCTTAGGGTGTCCCGCTCGTCAGCAGGGGCCGCGGCAGGGGCGGAGGACATGGACGCGGTCGTCGAGCGCTCGCTGATGCCGAGCCAGTAGGCGCCGCCTGCCGCCGCTGCCGCTAGGAGCGCGCCGGCGATGAAGCGGGTCTTGCGCGTCTTGGGTGGGCGAGATTGGCTGACGACGTGGGCGTGTAGGGTCTCGGCGCGGATGGGTTGGACCTTCGCGGCGCTGTCGAGCGCGGCGCGTACCGGCGCGGAGATGCTCACGTTGCTGACGGCAGATGGTGTCTGGGTGCGAAGCTCGGTGGGATCGAGGCGCGCAATGTCGGCGACGAGGTCGCTCGCGCTCGCGTAGCGATCACGTGGATCTTTGGCTAGGCAGCGCGCGACGATGGCCTCCAGGCTGGCTGGGACGGGCGCGCCGCGTACCGCTGCGAGGAGCGGTGGCACGCGGTCGACGTGCTGGGACATGACCGCTAGCGGATCGTCGCCGTCGAATGGAACGGTGCCAGTGATCATCTCGAAGAGCATCACGCCCAAGGCGTAAAGGTCGGACGGTGTGTCGACCGACTCTCCTCGCGCTTGCTCGGGAGACATGTAGTGCGGCGTGCCGAATACCGCGCCCGCATACGTGAGGCGCTTGCGCGCGCGCGCCACCTTCGCGATGCCGAAGTCGAAGATCTTGACGAAGGGAACGCCAGGCACTTCGCCCGGCGCCAAAAATACGTTCTCGGGCTTGAGGTCGCGGTGGATCACGCCCGCGGCGTGCGCCGCCTCCAAGCCCTCAGCAATCTGACGCGCGATCTCGACCGAACGCTCGAGGGCAATCGCGCCTTCGCGATCGAGCAGCGCCGCTAGGGTCTCACCATCAACATACTCCATCACGAAGTACGGCGTGCCGTTGGGCAGCGTGCCGACGTCGATGGTGTCCACGATGTGCGGGCTCTTGATCGCGGATGAGGCGCGCGCCTCGTTCAAAAAGCGCTCGTTGAGGTCCTCGTGCGCGACGTACTCACGCCGCAAGATCTTCATCGCAACAGGCTTTTCGAGGACCTCGTGCTGGCACAGGTAGACCAGGCCGATGCCGCCAACGCCCAGCACGCTCTCTACGCGATAGCGGCCGTCGACGACCACCCCGAGCAAGGGGTCGTGGGGGCCGGGCGTGGAAAATGGGCCTTCGAGCGCCGCCGCGTCGACCGGGCGCACCTCCGGCACGACGTGCGTCGCCGCGTCGTCGGAGAGCTCGGCGCTGGCCTCAGCGTCTTCGATGACCTCGGCTCCTTCTTCGTCGAACGCCTGCTCGACCTGCTTGACGAGCGCGCGCTCCGCGACGGGCGGTGGCGCCACGCTGGGCTTCGAGCTCACTCGCGGGGGTGGTGGCGGCGGAGCCTTCGCTCGTGACGGCGCCGGTGGCTTGGCCGGTCGCGCCGGCGACGTCTTCGAATTGGCCGGCGATGGACTCGGCTCAGGATCCGCTGCTGGTGGATCCGAAGCAAATACCCGCGTGCGCTCGTCGTCGTCCTCGTCGTATCCGCGCGGTTCGAGGCCGAGCAACTCGTCGAGCAGTTCGCTTTCGCCGGCCTTGTCGGAGTCCATGGTTACTTAGAACGACCGATCCGTACGACCCAAGTACTGCCCGTAGGGTGAATCGACCGCGGAAAAACCGCGGGCGAAGAGCCACCATATCTCAGTGAGTGGCGCTGGCAAGCATCAGCCTGGCCGGTCAGCCAGAACTTTGACATCGAGCCGCAGCGGTGCATGCGGGGATCATGTCGCGGATGCGCGGCGTCAGCAGGCGGGCGCAAAGAAAATGGAGGCGGGTGCCGCTAAGTCGTGAAGCAGCGGTGTCTGCGGGGCTGTGAGACCCCAAATCGCTCACGGTCGATCTCTATTCTGCAGCTGCAGCGCTCTGCTCCGAGCGCAAGGCGGTGAGGATCGCGTCGACGTTCTTCTTCGCGTCGCCGAAGAGCATGCGCGTGTTCTCTTTGAAGAACAGCGCGTTCTCTACGCCCGCGTAGCCGCTCGCCATGCTGCGCTTCATCACCACTACCGTCTTCGCCTTCCAGCACTCGAGCACGGGCATGCCGTAGATGGGGCTGGAGGCGTCGTCGAGCGCGCCGGGGTTGACGATGTCGTTCGCGCCGATGACGAGCGCCACGTCGGTCTCGGGGAAGTCCTCGTTGATCTCTTCCATCTCGAGCACGATGTCGTACGGGACCTTGGCCTCGGCGAGCAGCACGTTCATGTGACCCGGCAAGCGACCGGCGACCGGGTGAATGGCGAAGCGCACGGTCTTACCGCGCTTGCGCAACCAATCCGCGATCTCGTAAATCGGATACTGCGCGTGCGCGACGGCCATGCCGTAGCCGGGGATCACGATGATGCGCTTGGCCTGCTTGAGCAGCTGCGCCGTCTCGTCCGGTTGAATCGCGCTGACCTCGCCCTGGGGCTCGCCAGCGGCGCGCGCCGGCGCTGCGCCTTCATCCGCGCCGAAGCCGCCCAAGATCACGCTGAAGAAGGAGCGATTCATGGCGCGGCACATGATGTAGCTGAGGATGGCGCCGCTCGAGCCGACCAGCGCACCGGTGATGATCAGCAGATCGTTCGACAGCATGAAACCCGCGGCCGACGCCGCCCAGCCGGAGTAGCTGTTGAGCATGGACACCACCACCGGCATGTCCGCGCCGCCGATGGCCATCACGATGTGAACGCCGATCAGGCCGGCGATGCCGGCTTGAATGCTCAGCGGAAGGAGCCCCTGCTCCGCCTCCGCTCCCACGAACTGCGTGCCGAGCACGATGCAGGCGGCGATCAGCGCGAGGTTCAAGAGGTGCCGGCCCGGCAGCAACAATGGCTTGCTGCGCAGCACGCCGCGCAGCTTGCCGAAGGCGACGACCGAGCCGGTGAACGTCAGCGCGCCCACGAACACACCGACGAACACCTCCACCTCGTGAATCACGCGCTCGGTGCCGCTCAGCGCGCTGGGCGCCAAGTAGCTCCCGAAGCCGACGAGCACGGCGGCCAGCCCGACGAAGCTATGCAGGATGGCGACGAGCTCGGGCATGGACGTCATCTCGACGCGCAGCGCGAGCACGGCGCCGATCAACCCGCCCACGCCCAGCGCCGCGGCGAGCACGACGTAATTTTCGACGTGACTCACCGTGGTGACGATCACGGCCAAGGCCATGCCGATGATGCCGAACCAGTTGCCGCGCTGCGCGGATCGTTGCGCGCTGAGCCCGCCCAAGCTGCGAATGAAGAGGACGCCGGCGATGAGGTAAGCGGCGATGGTAACGCTCTCGGACATTCCGGCTCCTAGCGCTGAAACATGCGCAGCATGCGCTGCGTGACGAGAAAGCCGCCCACGATGTTGATCGCGGCGAGCAACACCGCCGCGGCGCCGATCAACGTGACCGGTGATGTCAGCGCGTCACCGCCCGCCGCGCTCGTGAGCTGCATCATGCCGCCCACCACGATGATGCCGCTGATCGCGTTCGTGACGCTCATCAGCGGCGTGTGCAGCGCCGGGGTGACGTTCCAGATCACTTGCCAGCCCACGAAGCAGGCCAGCACGAAGACCGTGAAGTGCGACAAGAACTCCTTCGGCGCCACGGCGCCGAGCGCCGCGAAGGCCAGCGCGCCGAGCACCAACAGCAGCGATCCGAGCGCGCCGCTCTGCGCTTTCTTCGTGGGCTGAGCCTGCGTGGGTTTCGCCGGCGTCGCCGGCTTCGCTGGGACCGCAGCGGGCGCCGGCGGCTTGGGCGGCGGCCACATGAGCTCGCCGTTTTGCAGCACCAGAGCCCCGCGCACGACCTGATCTTCGGGGTCGACACGGAATTTCTCGGCGCCGCCCATGTCGTACAAAAGGTGCGAGAGGTTCGTGCCGTACAGCTGGCTCGCGAGCGGCGCCAAGCGGCTCGGTAGATCCACGTAGCCGATGATGGTGACGCCGCGGTGGGTGATGACCTGACCCGGCTGCGTCAACGCGCAGTTGCCGCCGTTCTCCGCGGCCAGATCCACGATCACCGAGCCGGAGCGCATCGCGTTCACCATCTCTTCGGTGATCAGCACCGGCGCTGGCTTGCCGGGGATCAGCGCGGTGGTGATGATGATGTCCACGTCCTTGGCTTGCTCCATGAACAAGGCCATCTCCGCGGCGATGAACTCGGGGCTCATCACCTTGGCGTAGCCACCCGCGCCGGCGCCTTCCTCCTGGATGTTCACCTCCAGGAACTCGGCGCCCATGCTCTCGATCTGCTCTCGCACCTCCGAGCGCGTGTCGAAGGCACGGACGATCGCGCCCAAGCCACGCGCCGCGCCGATGGCCGAGAGCCCCGCCACGCCGGCGCCGATGACCAGGACCTTGGCCGGCGGCACCTTGCCCGCCGCCGTCATTTGGCCGGTGAAGAAGCGCCCGTAGAAGCTCGCGGCCTCGATCACAGCGCGATAGCCCGCGATGTTGGCCATCGAGCTCAGCGCGTCGATCTTCTGCGCGCGCGTGATGCGCGGCACCTGATCCATGGCCAGCACGGTGGCCTTGCGCGCCGCCAGCCGGTCGAGCAGCTCCTTGTTCTTCGCCGGCCAGATAAAGCTGACGAGCGTGCCCCCCTCGCGCAGGCGATCGGCTTCGTGACTTCCGTCGGGGAGGCTCTCCGGCGGCTGCACCTTGAGCACGATGTCCGCGGCCGACCACAGCGAGCGCCAGTCCGGCGCGATGCTGGCACCCGCCGCGACGTAGGCCGCGTCGTCGAAGGAGGCGCCGACGCCGGCCTCGGTTTCGACCGTTACGTCGAAACCGAGCTTCGTCAGACGCTTGATCGTGTCCGGTGTCGCCGCGACGCGACGCTCACCCGGGCGGAGCTCTTTGGGAATTCCAATCTTCATGGGGCCCTGTGCCGGCCCCGAACTCTACACCCCGCGCCTGCCGGGAGAACCGGTCTTGCGCCTACTTGGCGGAAAGCGCGGCGACGCCGGGGAGCACCTTGCCCTCGAGGAACTCGAGCGAGGCGCCTCCGCCCGTCGAAACGTGCGACACCTTGCTGGCTACGCCCGCCTTCTTGACCGCGGAAGCCGAGTCACCGCCGCCGATGATCGTCACCGCTCCGCCAGCAGTGGCTTTTGCCAGAATCTCTGCAACGGCGATGGTGCCCTTGGCCGTGGCGTCGATCTCGAACACGCCGACCGGGCCATTCCAGATGATGGTCTTGGCGCTGGTCAGGATGCTTTCGAAACGCTTGACCGTGGCGGGGCCGATGTCGACCGCCTCCCAACCCGCCGGGATTTCAGTCTTGGACACGGTCTTCAGCGCGCCAACGGTGCGGGCCTTGAAGTCGAGCTTGTCCGTGACGACGAAATCGTCACCGAGGATGAGCTTGTTGCCCGCTTCTTTGAGCAGCCCCTTGGCGAACTCGACGCGATCGTTCTCCACGATCGAGTTGCCCACCTCCAGGCCCTGTGCCTTCATGAAGGTGTAGGTCATACCGCCGCCGAGCAAGAGGTAGTCGACGCGCGGGAGCAGGTGCTTGATGACGTCGATCTTCGACGAGATCTTGGAGCCGCCGATGATCGCGACGAACGGACGCGCGGGGTTGCCCAGCGCCTGTCCCAAATAGTCGAGCTCCTTCTTCATGAGGTAACCCGAAGCGGCGCGCGAGGTGAACTTGGTGATGCCCTCGGTCGAGGCGTG
This sequence comes from uncultured Sorangium sp., assembly GCA_966250485.1. Taxonomy (GTDB): domain Bacteria; phylum Myxococcota_A; class Polyangia; order Polyangiales; family Polyangiaceae; genus PMG-095. The sequence goes on from CBINHN010000017.1 coordinate 6,056, forward strand.
CGCGCGGTGCGCGCTGCCGAACGCATCGTTGACGTACACGTCCGCGAGCTCGGCCAGCTGCTTGGCGAAGCCGGGATCGTTGTTCTCTTCTTCCGCGTGGAAACGCAGGTTCTCCAGCAGGAGGACGTCACCGGGCTGCAGCGCGGCCACGGCGCTCTTCGCGGGCTCGCCGACGCAGTCGCTCGCGAACTTCACGTCGCTGCCGAGCAAGCCGCTGAGCGCCTTCGCCACCGGCGCCAGGCTCATGTCCGGCACGCGCTTGCCGTCGGGACGACCGAGGTGCGACATCAAGATCACCTTGGCGCCTTTTTCGCGCAGGAACTTGATGGTCGGCAGCGACTCTTTGAGGCGCTTGTCGCTCTCCACCACGCCGTCCTTGAGCGGCACGTTGAAGTCGACGCGCACGATCACGCGCTGGTTCTTGGGGTCGATGTCTTCGATGAACAGCTTGTTTTCGGTGCTCACGGCCCTCCGTTATCAGGTTCCCGGCGCCGCCGCCACCGCAGTTTGTCTCGGCGCAGCTCGGCCGGCGCGCGCGCTGAAATGCCGACGCCGGCGCGGGGGCGACGCGCTCCGCGTCTACAGCGCCGGCGCGAGCGTCTGCACGGCGCTGTGCTCACCGCTGCGCCGGGTCACGAAATCTTGTGTCTGCGCGAGGATAGCGCGCGCGCGGCCCAGGTGCTTCGCGCGGTACAGGGCCACGTCCGCCGCGCGGATGAGCTGATCCGCGGAAGCGCCCGGCTCTTGGTCGGTGGAGGCGACGCCGATGCTCATCGTGACGGGAACCGCGCCCGCGAAGGTGCCGATCGGCGTCTGCGACAGCACGTTGCCGAGCCGCTCCGCGACCGAGTAGGCGATCGCGGAGGAGCACTCCGGCAACACCGCCAAAAATTCTTCACCGCCCAGGCGCCCGATCGAGTCGTAGACGCGCACGCAGGCTTTCATGCGCCGCGCCGCCTCCTTGAGCACCGCGTCGCCCGCGCTGTGCCCGTAGCTGTCGTTGACGACCTTGAAATGGTCGAGGTCGCCCATCAGCACGGCGACGGACGCGCCGCGCCGCGCCGCGCGCTGCAGCTCCTTGTCCAGGTGCTCGAGCAGCGCGCGCCGGTTCAAGAGACCGGTGAGCGAGTCGTGCATGGCCTCGTAGCGCAGCGTCTCGCGCGCGTTGACGAGCTGCTCTTGCAGCTCGACGACGCGCCGGCCAGCGCGCAAACGAACCTTGAGCTCGAGCGGGTTGCAAGGCTTGACCAGGTAGTCATCGGCGCCCGCGTCCAACCCCTCTACGATGTCGGCCTTGTTGTCGCGCGCGGTGAGCAACAACACGTACACGTACGGCTCCGGCGGACCGCTGCGGATCGCGCGGCAGACACCGATGCCGTCCAGCTTGGGCATCACCCAGTCGAGCACGGCCAGGCGAATCTCGGGGTCGGCCTTGATCGCCGCGAGCGCCGCTTCACCGTCCTTGACCGCTACGACTTGGTAGCCCCAGCCGTTCAACCAATGCTCGAGCATGGTGCGCGCGATGGGTTCGTCGTCTGCGAGCAGGATCTTCATGGCGGCCGCGGCACGAGGGCGTCGTGCGACACCGAGGAGTCTTCCTCCGGTTACGGATCCAGCATGCTCCGAGTTAAGCCGAACGGCCATGCGCCCAGGACCCACAAGAGCGCACCGCACCGCGGCGTTTGTGACCACTAGCAGCGAGACACGGCGCCCGGGCCGGTGGCTGGCAAAAGCACGACCCGGGCTCGTGCCCGCTATTGGAGTAGGCTTCGGCCGTGCTGCGCTCCGTCCGTGCGCTGACGCTTTTCTGGCTCATCTTCGCCTCCTATGGCTTCGAGTGGCTGCTCGGCCGCGTGCTGCCCGCGGCGATCGCCGCCCGGCGCCTGGAGCGCGCGCATCGTCGCAACGCTCGCCGCTTGATGGAGGGCTTCTCCAAGCTGCGCGGCGTCTTCATCAAGATGGGGCAAGTGCTCAGCGTGATGGGCACGTTCCTGCCGGCGGCTTACGCCGCCGAGCTGGAGAAGCTGCAGGACCGCGTGCCGCCGCGACCGTTTCACGAGATCGAGAGCCGCCTGTTGGAAGCCTTCGGCGCTGACGCGCTGAGCCGCTTCGGCACCTTCCAGCGCGAGCCGATCGCCGCGGCGTCACTCGCGCAGGTGCACAAGGCAACCGCCCCGGACGGGCGTGAGCTCGCGGTGAAGGTGCTCTACCCCGGCATCGAGGTGCTGATCCGGCGCGATCTCGCGGTGTTGCGCTCGCTGCTCCCGATCGCGCGACGCCTGCTGCCCATCTCCCGCATGGAGCGCATCCTCGACGAGCTGGAGGCCATGCTCGCGCGTGAAACCGACTACGCTCACGAGCGCGCGAACATCGCCAGGGTCAAAGAAATTTTCAAAAAGCGCAGCGACATCGTCGTGCCAGAGGTCATCGAGAGCCTCACGGGCGGCGGCGTGCTCAGCCTGAGCTTCGAGCCCGGCGTCAAAATCACGGATCTGGAGGCGCAGCGCGAGCTCGGCATCGAGCCCGAAGCCGTGGCGCGGCTGCTCGTGGACGTCTACTTCGTGATGCTGTTCGAGCACGGCGTGTTCCACGCCGATCCGCATCCGGGCAATTTTTTGGTGCGACCCGGACCGAAGCTGGTCGTGCTCGACTATGGCGCGGTGGAGGAGGTCACCAGCGCGCTCAGCGAGGGCATGAAGACGGTCGTGCTCGGCGCGATCACGCGCAACGACGAGCAAATCCTGAAGGGCCTGGAGCTCATGGGCTTCGTCGCAGACGGCGGCGATCGCGAGCTGCTCGCCAACGTGGGCCGCGAGTACTTGCGCGCGCTCGCCAACGTTCGCATCGAAGATTTCTCGAAGCTCGATCGCTCGACGGTGGAGAAGCTCTCCGGCTACCAGCAGATCCGCGGCAAGCTGCGCGAGATCATGCGCAGCGTCGAGTACCCGGAGGGCTACTTTTACGTGGAGCGCACGCTCGCGCTGCTGTTCGGTCTCGTCGCTCAGCTGGCGCCGAAGACGGGCCTGCCGGGTCTGATCTTGCCGCACGCCTCCAAGGTGTTTGCGAAGAGCATGTTCGCCGCCCGCCCCTCGCCGGCACCCGAAGAAGCTCCGCCGGCATGAGCGCGCGCCGCGAGAGCGCCGCCAACCGTCCCCGCGCGCGAGCGCTGCTCGCTGCCGCTTGTTGCGCGCTCGCGGCCGCCCTGCAGTGCGCGGGTCAGCCGCCGCAAGCGGCCGTTCACCTCGACGGCGTTCGCAGCTGTGAGTACCGCGTTCGTGTCGAGAGCGTGACGCCGCTGCGGCTCGCCGTGGACGCGACGTGCGAGGGGCTCGGGGTGCGCGGGCTGGAGGCGGACGACGCGCGCGTCGCGAGCTGGGTCGCGCCGGTCAGCAGTGACGAGGGCCCCGTGACGCGACGCGGAGCGAGCTTCCTGCTCGCTCGCGCCCAGCGGCGCGCGCATTTTCATTATCGCGTCGATCTCGAGCGCGTCGCGGCCAAAGAGCGCGACTTCGATCTCGCGCTGCGCAGCGGGCGTTCCTTGATCGCGCCGGCCTCGAGCTACCTCTTGTATCCGCTGCCGCTCGACGTCGGCACGCCCGTGCGGCTCTTCGTCACGGCGCCGGACGGGCTCGGCTACGCCACCGGGCTGAGCGCGGAGGGAGACCACTATCGTCTGGACGCCAACGAGATCCCGGTGGCGACGTACTCCGTGTTCGGCGCGGTGAGCAGCGAGCAACTGCGCCTGCCCGGCGCGCACGGCGACACGCGGCTCGACCTCGTCATCCTCGACGGCGAGCTCGGCGTCGGGCGCGACGAGCTCGCCGCGTGGGTCCGCTCGCGAGCGCGCGCGGTCGCCGATTTCTACGGCGCTTTCCCGGCGCCGCGCGTGACGGTGATGGTGATCCCGGCGCCGGGCCGGCGCGACGTGGTGTTCGGCAAGCTGCTGCCCGAGAGCGCTCCCGGCGTCGCCTTGCTCGTCGGCAGCGACGCGGGCGGCGAAGCGCTCGCCAATGACTGGGTGCTGATCCACGAGCTGTTTCACATCGGTGTTCCGTCCTTCAGCCGCGAAGGCAAATGGTTCGACGAAGGGCTCGCCACCTACTTCGAGCCGCTGATCCGCGTGCGCGCGGGCTTTTGGGACGAGAAGAGCGCGTGGCAGAGCTTCGCGCTGGAGATGCCGCGCGGCGCCGCCGCGCTGACGCGCGACGGCCTGGAGCACGCCCGAAATTACCCCGGCATCTACTGGGGGGGCGCCATCTATTGTCTGCTGGCCGACGTGGACGCGCGCGAGCGCAGCGGCGGCGCGCTGGGGCTCGAAGATGGCATCCGTCGGGTGTTCGCCGCCGGCGGTCGCTCTTGGGACGTGTGGCCGCTCAGCAAGACGCTAGCGACGGCCGACGCGAGCTATGAAGCGCCGCTGCTCACCCCGCTCGCGCAGCGCTACGCCGACACACCGCACGCGCTCGACTTGGAGGCGCTGTTCACGAGCCTCGGCGTCGAGCGCAGGGCCAGCGGCTTCACGCTGTCCGACGCAGCACCGCGCTCCTGGGTGCGCCGCGCGATCACCTTCGGTCATGCGGGCGCTCAGCCCGCGCGGCGCAAGTAGTAACCCGTGTAGTGGTCGACGGTGCACTCCGGGTGCCCCGGCACCAGCACCCTGCGGTTCTTCTGCCAAAAATCCACCGTCTCGTAGCCCATCTGCAACAACGGATCGATGAGCTCGCTATACGAGTAGATGCGGTACGGACAGAAGGAGACGTCCAGGTTCTGCAGCGTCACGTAGCCTTCCCGGCGCGTGATGGGGGTCGCGTTGATCAGGATGTGCTTCGGCCACGTGGACATCGCGCGCACGCGCTCGGGCAAGAACGGCGCCGGCAGATACTGTAACGAGCCGGAGGCGATCAGGATCTCCGGCAGCGGCGCGTCCGACAGCTCATTCGCGAAGTGCAGGTTGGTGCGCTGGCGCTGCGCGGCGAGCTCCTTGCCTGCGTCCGTCACCGAGGGGACGTCCACGATGGTCCAGCTCAGGTCCTGCGGATACTCGACGAGCTGCTCGAACGAGTAATACGCGACGCCGACGTGCCCGCCGATTTCAACTATTTTGCGGCTGTCCTTGATCGCCTTTTCGAACCAAAAGAGCGCCGGATAATCGTCGTAGGCCACGCGATCGAGCCGCTCGCGGTAGAAGCCCGCCGTCTCGGGCACGTTGTAACCCCGCGGCATGTGGACCGGCGCGTTGCGGGTGGCTTCTTCAAAATCCTTGAACTTACCGTAAAAACCGTTTGGTGGCGTGGTGCGGTGGCGGACGCGATCGACGAGCTTGCGCAGCAAAGTTTCTGTAGGCACGAACAATTACTTTAATTGCCAACACCGTCTCTACACAACACCTTTGCAGCGCACACAACACCGTTGAAGTGTGAGCTGCGCCTGTGCCCGGGGGCGATCCGGCGCTCAACCGCGCGCGACGTCGAGCGTGACTTTGACGACCACGGCGAGCAGCACGAGCGCGACGACGCCGCGCACCGCGCGATCGCCGTGGCGCAACGCGAGCCGGGCGCCGAGCGTGGCGCCCAAGACGTTCGCGAGCCCCATCGGCAGCGACAGCCGCCAGAGGATGTCGCCGTGCCACTGAAACAGCAGCAACGCGGCGAAATTCGAGGCAAAATTCACGATTTTTGCGTTGCCGCTGGCGCGCGTCGGACCGTCGCCGAAAAAGTGCAGAAAGCCGACGATCAGCAGCGTGCCGGTGCCGGGCCCGAAGAAGCCGTCGTACGCGCCGATGCCTCCGGAGAGCGCGGCGAGCCGCAGCCGAGAACCATGGGCGCTGGCCGCTGGCCGCGCGAGACGCTGGCGTAGCAGCAGTACTGCACCAGCGAGCAGCAATAAGCCGAGCATCAGCGGCTTCAGTGGCTGCGGGGGCACCCACAAGACGAGCATCGCGCCCAGCAGCGAGCCGCAAAAACCCGCTGCCAAACCGATTGGCAGCCGCGCGCGATCGACGCCTTTGCCGCGCACGTAGGTGGCGAGCGAGGCAGCTGCGCCGAAACAGGCCTGCCCCTTGTTGGTGGCCAATACGCTGTGCGGTGGTAGTCCGCCCGCCAGCAAGGCCGGGACCGTGATCAGCCCGCCCCCTCCGCCCACCGCGTCGATGAGCCCCGCCGCGAACGCGGCGGCCGCCAGCAAGGAGAGCGTGGGCTCGGCGTCCAAGGGCGCCCTTCTTGCACGTGTAGGCGGCGCTCGGCACCGGAAAAGTGCGCTCAACGAAGCCCGAGCGGGGGCTTGACGAACCCTTCACTTGCCCTTATTAGATTCACCCCGTGAATCAGGATTCATCGGACGAGCGTCCTCGTCAGACTCTGAAAGAGCGTTTCAGAGAGGAGACAGCGCGCGAAATCTTGGCCGCCGCCGAGACCGTCTTCGTCGAAGACGGCCTGCAGAGCGCCGCCATGGCGAAGATCGCAGAGCGCGCCGGGGTGGCCGTCGGTACTTTGTACAACCGCTTCAAGGATCGCGAGGCGCTGGTGCAGGCCGTGCTGCGCGCGCGCCGCGCCGAGCTGTTGGAGCGGCTGGACCGCCGCATCGCGGAGCTCGAGCCGAGCAGCTTCCACGAGCAGCTGTACGGGCTGCTGTTCACGCTGTGCCAGCACTTGGCGCAGCATCGCGCGTTTCTAATCCTGGCCTTCAGCTACGAGTTCGACGCCGCGAGCAAGCACGAGATGATGACGGCGCTGCTCGAGCGGCTGGACCTGTTGCTCAAGCGCGGACACCGCGACAAGGTGCTGCGCCGCGATCCCGAGCGAGTCTTCGCGATGACGTTGCTCGCGGCCACGCGCGCCACGCTGATGCGCGAGGCCGTCGGCCTGCCGAAGCTCGAGCCGGCCCAGGCCGCCGGCAGCATCGTCGAGCTGTTCATGAAGGGTGCTGCGCGCTGATGGCAAACACGACGGAGCCACGCAAGGTCAACAAGTGGCTGGTCACCTTGTCGGTGACGTTCGGCACTTTGATGGGCACCATCGACGCCTCGATCGTGAACGTGGCCACGCCGCATCTGCGCGGCGCCATGGGCGCGACGGTCGAAGAGATCACGTGGGTGACCACCGGGTTCGTGATCGCGAACGTGGTGGTGATGCCGCTGACTGCGTTCTTGGGCCGCCTCTTCGGGCAAAAGCAGGTCTACCTGGCCGCGCTGGTGCTGTTCGTGCTCGGCTCGGCGTTGTGCGGCATGGCGCGCAGCCTACCGATGCTGGTCGCTTGTCGGCTCGTGCAGGGCTTGGGCGCCGGCGCGCTGCAGCCGACGGAGCAGGCCATCTTGCGCCAGACGTTCCCGCCGGAAGAGCAAGGCATGGCCATGGCTTTGTTCGGCGTCGCGGTCGTCATCGGGCCGGCGTTCGGACCGACGCTCGGCGGCTACATCGTCGACAACTACAGCTGGCCCTGGATCTTCTACATCAACCTGCCCGTCGGTGTTTTGGCGCTGTTCATGGTGACGCGCTTCGTGCACGTGCCGGAGGACATCCGGCTTGCGAACTTGGCCATGGCGGAGCAGCAGCGACGCAACATGGACTGGCTCGGCATCGCGCTGCTCGCGACGGGCATCGCCACGCTGCAATACGTGCTGGAAGAGGGCACGCGCAACGACTGGTTCGAGTCGCGCGCCATCACGATCTGCGCCTTCGCGGCGGCGTTCTCCCTCATCGCGTTCGTGATCCGTGAGCTTACCGCGCCCGTGCCCGCCGTGCGCGTCTCCTTGTTCAAGGACGCGGTGTTCACATCGGGCACGCTGATCGGCGCGGTGATGTTCGCGATGCTGTTGTCGATCACGTTCCTGCTGCCGGTGTTCATGCAGGAGCTGCTCGGCTTCACCGCCGTGCAGTCGGGCCTCGCGCTGATGCCGCGCTCGCTGACGATGATGGTGATGATGCCCATCATCGGGCGCATCTACAACCGCGTCTCACCGCGGCTCACGGTGGCGTTCGGCGTGGTGCTGTTCGCGATCAGCGCGTACATGATGAGCCACTACACGCTGGACACCACCAGCGGCGACGTGGTCGCGGTGCTGGTGATCCAAGGCGTGGCCTTCGCCTGCCTGTTCATCCCGCTCACCACCGTCGCGCTCGCGAGCATCCCGCGCCACAGCTTGGCCGACGCGACGGGGCTCAACTCGCTGCTGCGGCAGATCGGCGGCTCGCTGGGGCTGGCCGCGTTCGCCTCCTTGATCCCGCGCTACACGAAGCAGGCCACCACCGCCATCAGCGCGCACGTCGAGTCCGGGCGCCCGGAGGTGCTCGATCGCCTCGCGCTGATCAGCAATACGCTGATCTCCCGCGGCTACGACGCGGTCTCCGCCAAGATGGCGGCCGGCCGCGTGCTCGGCGGCGCGATCGCGCGCCAAGCCACCGTCATCACGTTCGAGAGGCTGTTCTTTCTCTCGGGTGTTCTCTTCCTTTTAGTGCTGCCACTACTGATTTTCCTGAAGTCGCCCGACCACAAGAACGCGGTCAAGGTCGACGTCCATGTCGAGGTCTGATCAATCATGCAAGCCGACCAAGTAGAAACTGCGCCCACTCCGGGACAGCGCCCAGCGAACGCCAGCGCCGCCGAGAGCGCCGCCCCCGCGCGCGCGAACGCGCCCGCGCCCACGGCGCCCGTCTCTGCTGCTCCCACGCCGGTGAAGAGCGCGCGTAAGCCGTACGCGGTGCTCGGGCTCGTGGCCGTGATCGTCGCGGTGGCGGTCGCGCTGTACCTGAAAATCACGGCGGGCCAAGAGACCACGGACGACGCGCAGGTCATGGCCGATCTGGTGCCCGTGGGCGCGCGCGTGTCCGGCCAAGTCAAAGAGGTGCTGGTGAAGGAGAACCAGCACGTCAAAAAAGGTGACCTGATCGCCCGCATCGACGACGCCGACTACGTCGCGCGCGAGCAGCAGGCCGAGGCCGAGCTCGCCAGCGCCAACGCGCAAGCGCAGCAGGCGGACGCCGAGGTGGACATCGTGACCGCGACCTCCAAGGGCTCGCTCTCCAGCGCGCGCGCCGCCTACTCCGGCTCGTCCGTGGGCGTCGCCTCCGCGGACGCGCAGGTCGCCGCCGCGCACGCCGCCGAGGTGCGCGCGGAAGCCGATCTGCACAAGGCCGAGACCGACCTGAAGCGCGCGCAGGAGCTGCGCCAGGCCAACGCCATCCCGCAAGAGCGGCTCGACAACGCGCAAGCCGCCTTCGACTCGGCGCGCGCCGCGCTGGACCAAGCCCGCGCCGGCAGCGCCGCGGCGAAAGAAGGGAAGCGCGCGGCGGTCGCGCGCGTCTCGGAGGCGTACGGCCGCGTCACGCAGAGCGCGCCGATCGACGCGCAGGTCGCCGCCGCGCGCGCCAAGGCCGAGCTCGCGCACGCCCGCGTGAAGAGCGCCGAGGCCGCGCTCTCGCTCGCCAAGCTGCAGCTCTCGTACACGCGCATCAGCGCGCCGGCGGACGGTCGCGCCTCCAAGCTCTCCGTGCACGAAGGGCAGCTGGTGAGCGTCGGTCAGCCGCTCGTCGAGCTGGTGCCCAGCGCGACCTACGTGATCGCGAATTTCAAAGAGACGCAGGTCGGCAGCATGCACGCCGGGCAGCGCGCCACGATCAAGATCGACGCCTTCCCGCACCGCGAGTTCAGCGGCAAGGTGGAGAGCTTGTCGGGCGGCACCGGCGCGAGCTTCTCGCTGTTGCCCGCCGACAACGCCTCGGGCAATTTCGTGAAGGTGGTGCAGCGCGTACCGGTGCGCATCGCCTGGCTCGAAGCGCCGAGCGACATCGAGCTGCGCGCCGGGCTCTCCGTCGAGGCTACGGTGTTCACCGCCGAGTAACGGCGCCCAGCGAGCGACGAGGAACGACGATGGCGATCTTGAAGACCACGAGCGCGCCGCGGGTGTGGAGCGCGCGGCGAACGGCGGGCGCGGCCTGCGCGCTGCTCGTCCTAGCGAGCGCGGCGACCGCGGGCGCCGAACCGCAGCGGCTGAGCGTAGAAGACGTCGTGCGCGCCGCCCTGCGCGAGCACCCGCGGCTCGTCTCGGCGCGCGCGCACGCCGCCGCGGCCAGCGCGCAGGCAGACAGCGCACGCGGACGGCTGCTCACTCCGGTGGTCGTCAGTGACGAGTACCAGCACTGGAACAAGCCGTTCCAGGTCGGCTTTGGCGACAACACCTTCACGGCGCGCGAGCGCGACACGAATACGTTCACGGTCGCGGCGTCCCAGCCGCTGCTCGGCCTGCTGCATCGCGGCCAGGAGCTGAAAGCGCAGTCGCGCTCGGCGAGCGCCGCCGAGGCCAACGTGCGCGCCAACGAGGGCGCGCTGCGCGACAGCATCGAGATCGAGTACCTGCACTTGTTCGAAGCCAAGTCGCTCGAGCAGGTCGCGCGCGCTTCGGAGGCGGAGCTCGCGCAGCAGGTCAGCGCCACCGAAGCGAAGCTGCGCGCCGGCTCCTTGACGCAGAGCGACCTGTTGCGCGTGCAGGTCGCGCTGGCCAACGCGCGACAGCAGGAAATCTCCGCGTCCACGCAGGTCACGGTGGCGCGCGCGAACCTGCTCGCCGCCATGGGCTTGCCGCCCGACAGCCGGGGCGTGGAGTTCACGGAGCCCATCAGCTTGCTCAGCGCCGCGGAGCGCGCCCCGAGCGGGGTCACCGCCGTCGACAAGCGGCCAGAGATCGAGAGCGCGCGCTTGCACGCCGAGTCGCTCGATCACGCCGAGCGCGCGCGCGCCTTCGCGCTGCTGCCGGAGGTCAACCTCGAGGCGGCGTACAGCCACGTCACGGGCCAGGTCTTCGCGCCGAAGGACGCCGCGTTCGTCGGAGTGAAGGTGGAGTGGCCGGTGTGGGAGTGGGGCGCGAGCAACGGCGCGCGGCGCGCGGCGGCGCAAGAGGCCGCGGCGGCGCAGGCCGATCTCGCGGCCGAACGGCGCGACGCCGCCACCGAGCTCACGGTGCGGCGCGCCGAGCTCGCGGCCGCCAACAGCGCGATCGAGCTCGCCCAGCGCACCGTCGCGAGCGCGGAGGAGGCGTACCGGGTCACTGACGCGCTGGTCAAAGCCGGCGCCGGCACCACCACGGATCTGCTCGATGCGCAGTCGAAGCTCACCGAAGCGCGAGTGAGCCTGCTGCGCGCGCGCTATGGCCGCGCCGTCGCGCACGTGCGCCTGGAGCGTGCCAGCGGACTACGGTAGGCTCCGCCCCCCAGTGTGACCGCTCGTCGAGGCCTCCGCGCCGCCTTCGCCCTCTGCTTCATTGCGGGTCAGCTCGCGCTGGTGCTGACGGCCGATTTACGCCCCGATCGCGTGTTCGGCTTTCGCATGTTCAACGAGTCGTCGAAGGTGAAGTTCGAGCTGTCGCGCAGAGTGCGGCGCGGCCGGCGCGAGCGGCTGGTGCCGCTGCGCGACGGCGCCTGGCGAGCGCGCACGGCGGCGGGTGAGCGGCGTGAGTTTCAGTGGCAGACGAGCGTGCGCTATCCGGCGCTCAGCGCGCCGTCACGCTTCGTGCACGCGACCTATGGCCTGGACGCGCAGCTATTTCGCCTGCAAGCGGCGCTCGACTACGTCGCGAGCCACACGCCCGAGGACGCGGAGACGCTGGCGTTCGTCGCCGACGTCGACACCATCAAGAATGGTCGCCCCGGCCCGCGAGTGCGGCTGACCTCACGGCGCCGCGCCGAGCTGCTGCGATGAGCGCCTTCCCTCGCCTTCGCGCCTGGCTGGACGAAGAGCGCGACGTCACGCTGCTCGGGCTGCTGCGCGTCGCGCTCGGCGCGCTAAACGCATGGACGGCGCTCAAGACGCTGCAGGCGCTGCCGGTCAGCGGCTACTTTGGCGACTATTTCCACATCCCGCTGCTGCCGGAAGCGTGGCTGCCGTCGGCGCGCGGCTACGCCGCGTTGCTCGTGCTGCGCGCGCTCGCCGGCGTATTGGCGATGCTGGGCCTGTGGGCGCGCCCCGCGCTGCTCACGGCGGGGAGCATCGCGCTATACATCTTGTGTTGTGATCGCCTCGGCTATCACAACAACCGCTACGTGCTCGCGCTGTTCACGGTGCTGCTCGGCCTCAGCCCCTGCGACCGTTCGTTCAGCCTCCGCCGCGCCGCGCGCGCGTTGCCCCGGCGCGGCCCGCACTGGGTGAGCCAGCTCGCCAAGGTCCAGATCTCGCTCGTGTACCTGGCGTCCGCGGGCAGCAAGCTGCTCGATCCCGACTGGCGGGGCGGACAAGTCTTGCACGTGCGCTACGAGAACGTGCTCCGAATCCTGGACGGGCGTGGCACTGCCCTACCGCAAGCGCTGCGCGAGCTGTTGGCGGCGCCGTGGCTCGCCGATGTCAGCGCCAAGAGCGCCATCACGCTCGAGCTGTTCCTGGCCCTGGGTTTGTGGCGCCGCAGCACGCGCGCCGCCGCTCTCTGGCTCGGTTGTTGGTTCCATTTTTTCATCGAAGCCGCGGCTCACGTCGAGCTGTTCAGCTTCGTGATGTGGGCGGCGTACCTCTGGTTCTGCGTGCCGGAGTGCCGCGAGCGACGCTTGTATTTCGTGAGCGGAACCGGCGGCGAGCGCATCGCGCGCTGGCTGCCGCGCTGGGACTGGCTGCGCCGCTTCGAGGTGCTCGCGCTGCCGCGCGGGCTCAGCGCTCGCCTCGGCCTGCTCGGCGTCGATCGTGACGGTCGCAGCGCCGAGGGCATGGCCGCCATCGCGCTGCTCGCGCGCGGCGTGCCGCTGCTATTTCCGCTGTGGCCGCTGCTGCACCTCGTGACGCGCAAGCTCCCAGCGCAACCTGCGCCCGCGCCGCGCAGCGAGCCCGCGAGCGCCGAGCAGCCGCCGCTGCTCGCGGCCGAAGCACGGGAAACGAGCGTCCTGCTGGGGGTGCCATGCGCTTCGTGATGGACGCGCGCTACGCCGGTCCGCGCGCGAGCGGCATCGGCGCGTACGCACGGGCCGTCGGCAGTCGCTTACCGGGCTTGGCGCCAGAGTCGCATTTTCATTTTTGGATTCGTCCCGGCGCCGCCGAGCTCGCCAGCGCTGCCAACGTCACGCACGCGCACGTGCGCGCGCCGGCCGCGGGTCTCGCCACGCTGCTCTGGCCCAATCGGCTCGACGCGCTCTCGGCGGACGACGTCTTCCACGGCACCGCGAACATCCTCGGCTTCAACCTGCCCTGCGCGACGATCATCACCGTGCACGACGTGATGTGGCTGGAGCACCTGGCCTGGTGCCAGCCGCGCCCTTGGCTGCGGCCGGTGAGCGCCGCGTATTATCGCACCGGCATTTTTCGCGCGTTGCGGCGCGCGGATCGCATTCTCACGGTCTCGCACGCGTCCGCGGACGCCATCGTGCGCGTGGAGCCCGGCGCGGCCAAGCGCGTGGTCGTCGCGCCCAACGCCTGCGAAGCGCATTTTCAACCGCCGGAGTCGCCCGCTGCCGCGCGCGCGCTGGCCGCGAGCTGCCTCGGCAGCGACGCGCCGTACTTCCTGGTCGTCGGCCAAAACCAACCGTCGAAGGCGCACGCGCTGGCCGTGCAAGCGTTCGCGGCCGCGAACCTGCCACAGTATCACTTGGTGCTCGTGCAGCGCCTGGAACCTGGTCGCGGCTTGCACTCGCTCGCCCGCGCGCTCGGCGTTGAAGCGCGTGTGAAATTCGTATCCGGTGTCGAGCTCTCGACGCTGCTCGCGCTGCTGCAATCGGCGACCGCGCTGGTGCATCCGTCGCTCGCCGAAGGCTTCGGCTTGCCAGTGCTCGAAGCCATGGCCTGCGGCTGCCCGGTGCTCGGCAGCGACATCCCCCCGCTCCGCGAGATCCTCGGTCCTCACGTCGCGCTGCTCCCGCCCGGTGACGCTGCGGCGCTGGCTCGCGCCCTGGAGCGCGCCGCGCGCGAGCCCTCGCGGATGGCGGAAGAGGCTCGCGCAGGGCTGGAACGCGCGCGGCAGTTCAGCTGGGATCGCACCGCGGCCATCACGCTGGACGTCTATCGCGACGTCGCGCAGCGCCGCGCACACTGAACGTTCAAGCCGCGCTCGGCGAACGCACATAACCGCACACGCGCAGCGGTACGACACCGTGCCTCGGCCATGGGCCCGAGCAAATCACGCGTAAGCGCCGTAAAAATTCGCCCTCCCGCTTCGACCGAACACGAACCATTGCGTATGCTTGTAGGGTGCGGTTCAGCAAGCTCCTGCTGGTGTCCGCGCTCAGCGCGTGGATGGTTGCGTGCGCCCGATCGGCGCCAGCTCCCGATACTGCCGCTGCCAAGCCTGGCAGCGAAAACTCCGGCGCCGGCAGCGCTCGCGAGGTCCTGTCGGTCGCGGACATCGCCGCGCGTTCGACCAAGGCCATCGTGTCCGTGCGCAGCAAGAACTCGCTCGGCACCGGCTTCATCATTCACCCCGATGGTTGGATCGCGACGAACTTCCACGTGATCGCGACTACGGAGCCGCTCTGGGCCGTGCTCACGGACGGGCGGCGCTTCCCTATCGTGGAGGTGGTGAACGCCAGCCGGGCGCGGGATCTCGCCATTCTGCGCATCGACGCGAAGGGATTGCCCACGCTGCCGCTCGGCAACAGCAGCGCCGTGCGCCCGGGTGACAGCGTCGTCGCCATCGGTCACCCGCTCGGGCTCGAGGATACCGTCTCGAATGGACTGGTCAGCGCGGTGCGCCACGTTCACGAGGACCTGGAGGTGCTGCAAATCTCCGCGCCGATCGCGCCCGGCTCCTCCGGCGGGCCGCTGTTCAACGAGCGCGGCGAGGTCATCGGCGTGGCCGCGGCGATCCTCAACGGTGGCCAGAACCTGAACTTCGCGCTGCCCATCAACTATGTAAAGAACCTCGCCGCGAGCCCCAAGCCGGTGCCCATCGGCAGCTTCGCCGCGGCGGTGGCGTTGCTGCAGCCGCGCCGTCCGCGCGTGCAGCGGCACGTCCCTCATCACCCCGCGAGCGTGCTGAAGGGCTGCAGCGTGGAGGCGACGGCGCTGATCCCCAAGGTGCTGGGAGAAGCCGTCGAGATCGGTGCCCCGCTGTACAACGAAGGCAACTTCGCGGCCTGCTTTCATATCTACGAAGGCGCGGCCATGGATCTGGAGCGCCGGCTGCCCAAGCGCTGCGCGGGGCCGCGACGCGCGCTAGCGGCCGGTCGCGCTCGCGCGGCAAAGCTCGGAGATCCCAGCGCGCAAGCGTGGGCGCTGCGTGACGCCTTCGACGGCTTGTTCGAGCTCGTCGCGCGCCGCGACGCGGGCGGTAACGCCGACGAGTGACGCTGCACCGAGCCAGCAACCATGACGGGGCGAAACGCCGGGCTGCGCCGAATTCGCCTCGGATCGGCGCCGGCAGGGGAGCGCTGTCGATTCAGGTGCGGCCGGAGTGTATGCTGATGTCTTCAGGTCTTCATGGTTGATGCCCCATTTTCGACGAATCTAGAAGTTGGAGACACCGCAGTTTTGATGGCCCTTTCGGGGCCGCACAACGCCTTGCTCACCGAGGTGGCACGCGAGACGGGCACGGAGGTGAGCCTGCGCGGCAACGTCATCTACGTCGCGGGCGAGGAGCCCGCGGTGCGGCTGGCCTATCGCTTCTTGAGCGACGCGGCCGAGCTCGTGGGCAAAGGCCACGCCATCGCGCCGAACGACGTGGCCGGCTCGCTCCGCGGCCTGCGCCAGGATCCGAACCGGACGCTGACCGAGCTGCTCGATGAGACCATCCTGATCACGCCGCGCAAGCGCGCGATCGTGCCCAAGTCGCTCGGGCAGCGGCGCTACATCGAAGCGATCCGCACTCACGATCTGACGTTCGGGATCGGCCCGGCGGGTACCGGCAAGACGTACCTGGCGATGGCGATGGCGGCGGCGTCGCTGATGCAGAAGAAGGTCAAGCGCATCGTGCTGGCGCGCCCCGCCGTCGAGGCCGGCGAAAAGCTCGGCTTCTTGCCCGGAGATTTGGCGGAGAAGGTGAACCCCTATCTGCGGCCGCTGTACGACGCGCTGTACGACATGCTCGACTACGAGCGCGCCGAGCAGCTGCGCGAGCGCGGTCAAGTAGAGGTGGCGCCGCTGGCCTTCATGCGCGGCCGCACGCTGAACGACGCCTTCGTGATCCTGGACGAAGCGCAGAACGCCACGAGCGAGCAGATGCGCATGTTCCTCACGCGCTTCGGCTTCGGCTCCAAGGTGGTGGTCACCGGTGACATCACCCAGACCGATCTGCCGCAGGGAGCGCGCAGCGGCTTGCGCGAAGCGCGCGACCTGCTGTCCGGCGTGCCCGGCATCGCCTTCTGCGGCTTCACCGACGCGGACGTGGTGCGTCACCCGCTGGTGCAGAAGATCATCGTGGCCTACGAGCAGCGCGACGCCGAGCGTGAGCGCGCGCGTCAGCAGAGTGAACGCCCCGAGCAGGAGCGGCCGCGCGCGAGCCGCGAAGCGAACAGCAGCGACAAGGGCGCCGCTTGAGCACAGCGCCGGCAGCGGCCAGCGACGGGCCGCGCGAGCCTTCGCGCTCCGCGCGCGCCGTGCTGGACGCGCTGACCGGCCTCGCCGAGCGGCTAGCCACGTCGCCCGCGCAGAGCGGCGACATCGTCACACGGCCGCACCCGCTGCTGGTGCAGGTGCGCCGCGGCGACTTCCTGTGCCTGCTAGCGCCCGCCGCGCTGTGGGATCGCGGCCGCCAGCTGCTCGCGCCGTACGTCGAGCTGTTCGCGACGCAGCAGGCGCGCCTGCTGCTGCTGGGCACGCCAAAGGCCGCGGATCTCACGCTGGCGCGCGACTACGGCGTCGCGGCGCTGCTCTCACCAGCGCCGCGCCCGGAAGAGCTGGCGCTCGCGCTGCACGGCGCCTTCGAGCTGATGGAGCTCAAGGCGCGCAGCGAGAGCCGCGGCAAGTGGCTCGACCGTTACCGCTACGAGCTCGGCGAGCTGATCGAGATCGCGCGCGCGCTCACCACCGAGCGCGAGATCGACAAGCTGCTCGGCTTGATCTTGGAGAAGGCGCGCTTCGTCACCGCCGCCGACGCCGGCAGCCTGTACGTGGTGGAGGGGGACGAGCCGGAGCTCGCGCGGCGGCGCCTGCATTTCAAGCTCAGCCAGAACGACTCGCTGTCCTTCGACTCGCGCGAGTTCGTGATGCCCATCAACGCGCGCAGCATGGCCGGCTACGTCGCGCTGGAGAAGAAGACGCTCAACATCGCGGACGTGTACGACATGGCCGGCGCTCGGGCGTTGGGCTTCGATCGCTCGTTCGACGAGAAGGTGGGCTACCGCTCGAAGAGCATGCTGGTCACGCCGCTGATCTCGAGCAAGGGGGAGGTCATCGGCGTGCTGCAGCTGATCAACCGTAAAAGAGATCAGCAGCTGTTGCTGCGCTCCGCCGCCGACGTGGAGCAAAACGTGCTCGCCTTCGACGAGCGCAGCGAGGAGCTCGTGACGACGCTCGCCGCGCAAGCCGGCATCGCGCTCGAGAACGCCATCTTGTACAGCGAGATCCGCGAAATCTTCGAGGGCTTCGTGCGCGCGTCGGTAGACGCCATCGAGGCGCGGGATCCGACCACCAGCGGCCACTCACGGCGCGTCGCGGAGTTGACGATCGGGCTCGCGCTCGCCGTCGAGCGCGGGGGCCGCGGGCCCTACGCGGGCCTGTCCTGGACGCGCGAGGAGCTGCGCGAGCTCGAGTACGCCTCGCTGCTCCACGATTTCGGCAAGATCGGCGTGCGCGAGCACGTGCTGGTCAAAGCCAAGAAGCTGTATCCGCACTCGCTGGCGCTGATCCGCGCGCGCTTCGACTACATCGCGCGCAGCATCGAGGCGGAGCTCGCCGCGCGCCAGCTGTCGGCGCTGCGGCGCGGCGCTGGCGTGGACGAGCTCGAGCAGCTCAGCGCCGAGCTCGCGCGCCGCTTGGCCGAGCTCGACGCCTCGCTCGCCGTGGTCGAGCAAGCCAACGAACCGACGGTGCTCGCGGCCGGTGACTTTCAGCACATCGAAGCGCTCGGGCGCCAAGTGTTCACGCGTCGCGACGGCAGCGTCGCGACCTTGCTCGACGCCGAGGAGGTGCGCGCGCTGAGCGTGATGCGCGGCTCGCTCACCCAAGAGGAATACGAGGAGATCCGCAGCCACGTGGTGCACACCTACCGCTTCCTCTCGCAGATCCCGTGGGGCAAGAGCTTCTCGCGCGTCGCGCTCATCGCCGGCTCGCACCACGAGCGCCTGAACGGCACCGGTTACCCCAATCGGCTGCACGCCGCGGAGATCCCGGTGCAGTCCAAGTTGATGTCGATCAGCGATATTTTCGACGCGCTGACCGCGACGGATCGGCCCTACAAACGCGCAGTGCCGCTCGAGAAGGCGCTGGATATCCTGGCGCTCGAGGTCAAGGACGGGCACGTCGACGGGGACCTGGTACAAATCTTCAGTGAAGCGCGGGTCTGGGAGTCGCGCTCGGGCGGCCCGCAGAGTCGCTGATCCGCGCTGCGCCGCGCTGCGTAGCGCTCGGCGAGAGCCGCCAAGCCCCCTGGGCCCGCCATTTGTTTCGTCTGCGTTACCGAGCTCGCGCGCCTCGAGAGCTTGGCTCGCTTGCCCCACGAATTCGTGTTAAGCGGGCGCGCATGCCGGAGATTCTGCAAGTCAGCGCACGAGAGATTCTGGATTCCCGTGGAAATCCCACGCTCGAAGCCGAGGTGCACACCAGCAGTGGCTGGGGTCGCGCGGCGGTGCCGAGCGGGGCCTCGACGGGAGAGCACGAGGCGATCGAGCTCCGCGACGGAGACAAGAAGCGATACCTCGGCAAAGGGGTCAAGCAGGCGGTCGAGAACGTCAACGACAAGCTGGGCCCGGCGATCATCGGCATGTCCGCGCTGGATCAGGCCGCGGTGGACCGCCGGCTGCTCGAGCTCGACGGCACCGCGAACAAAGGCAAGCTCGGCGCCAACGCCATCCTCGGCGTGTCGATGGCGGTCGCGCGCGCCGCGGCTGACACGGTCGGCCTGCCGCTCTGGCGCTACCTCGGCGGCATTCAGGCGCGCGTGCTGCCGACGCCGCTGATGAACATCGTCAACGGCGGCGCTCACGCCGACAACGGCCTCGAGATTCAAGAGTTCATGATCGTGCCGCTCGGCCTCGGCTCCTTCAGTGAGGCGCTGCGCGCCGGCACGGAGGTGTTCCACAACCTCAAGTCGATCCTGAAGAAGGAAGGCATGACCACCGCCGTCGGCGACGAAGGCGGCTTCGCGCCCCGGCTCGGCTCGAACGAGGACGCGCTGAAGCGCATCCTGCAAGCCATCGAGGCCGCCGGCTACACGCCGGGCGAAGACATCGCGCTGGGCCTGGACTGCGCGGCCAGTGAGTTCTTCGGCGACGACGGCAAGTACACCTTCGACAAGCGCAAGGTGACGCCGGCCGAGCTCGCGCAAATCTACGTCGATCTCTCCGAGCGCTACCCGATCGTGAGCATCGAAGACGGCTTCGCAGAGGACGACTGGGACGGCTGGAAGCTCATCACCGACAAGATCGGCGCGCGCGTGCAGCTCGTCGGTGACGACCTGTTCGTGACCAACAAAGAGCGCTTGGCGCGCGGCATCGAGAAGAGCATCGCCAACAGCATCTTGATCAAGCTGAACCAAATCGGCTCGCTCACCGAGACGCTGGACACGATTCGTCTCGCCACCAGCGCCGGCTACACCTCGATCATCTCGCACCGCTCCGGTGAGACCGAGGACTCGTTCATCGCCGATCTCGCCGTCGCCACCAACGCCGGGCAGATCAAGACGGGCAGCCTCAGCCGCAGCGATCGTATCGCGAAGTACAATCAGCTGCTGCGCATCTCGGACGAGCTCGGCGACGAGCAGGTCTACTCCGGCCGCACGCCGTTCACGCGCCGCTGAAGCAGCGAGCTGCGACGCGCGGCAAAGGGCGAGCCCGGACGGGCTCGCCCTTTTGCTATTTGCGCACAGCGGACGCTCACGCGCGCAGAGAGCAATCCGTTCGTCCAGAATAATTGCGTTCGTAACGTCCGTCTCTCGGCGACGGGGACGCGCCAGCGACTCCGCAGCGCAGCGTTCGCGCACGACGCTGCATTACCGAACATCGCGCGGCGAGGCGCGCTCGGGTACACTCGCCGCCGATGGCGCTTAGAACGTGGCTGCGCGCTTCGCTGACGGCGAGCCTATGTTTCACGCTGGCAGGGGCATGGAGTTGCTCGAGCCCGAACGAGGGCGGCGGCAACGGCAACGGCTCGGGCGGCAGCAGCGCGAAAGCGAGCGGCGGCGCGAGCTCTGGCGGCGCTGCCAGCGGCGGCGCGACCGTCGGCAGCGGCGGCGCCAACAGCGGCGGTCAGCCCGTCAGCAGCGGCGGCAGCTCGGGTAGCTCCGGGAGCTCGGGTAGCTCCGGGAGCTCGGCGGGCGGCACGACGGCGGGCAGCGGCGGCACGGCGGGCGGCAGCATGGCCGGCGCAGGCGCCTCGGGCGGCGGCGCTGCGGGTGCGGCGGGCGGCGGCGCAGCAGGCATTGGCGGTGCAGGCGGCAACGGCGGCAATGGCGGCAGCGCAGGCGCGGCGGAGCTGAAGCTGCCCATCGAGCGCAACGGCAAGTACGTGCTCGAGTTCGACACAACGCTGTTCGAGGTCGATCCGCAAATGGGCGGGCGCATCACCACGTTCTCCGTAGACGGTAAGAACGTGCTCGCCAGCGAAGCGGTGACCGGCGACGCGGTAAACTGGGGCTCCACGACCTGGCCGAGCCCGCAGGCGAGCTGGCTCGACGACGGCAAATCGGGGGATTGGCCGCCGCCCGATTGGCTCGACAGCAAGCCGTATAGCGCGAAGCTCGAGGGCACGACGATCGTGCTGACCAGCCCGGAGCCGCCGAGCAGCGGCATGCAGGCCAAGCTCGGCTTCGTCAAACGCTTCAGCGCGGATCTCGCGGCGCGCGCGATCGACATCGAAATTCAAATCGTGAACAAAGAGACCAGCGCGAAGACGTGGGCGGGCTGGCAAATCACGCGCGTCGGCCCCAACGGACTGACGTTCTACCCGCCGATGGGCGCGCCGCTCAGCAACCAGCTGATGACGAGCGAGGGCGCGGGGTGCACCTGGTACCAACACCCCAACGGGTTACCGTACATGCCGCAAGACAGCAGCGTGGCCGGCGCCAAGCTGATCGCGAACCCGGCCTCGCCGTGGCTCGCGCACGTCACGAACGGGATCGTCTTCGTGCAGACCTTCCCGCCGCTGGGCGACGGCCAACCCGCCGCCGGTGAAGGCCAAATCGAAGTCTACGCCGCCAACACCAAGGCGTACGAAGAGGTGGAGCCGCAAAGCGCGGCCATGACCATCGACGCGGGCAAGAGCGGGAGCTGGTCGCTGCGCTGGTACGCGCGCGCCCTACCGGCGAACATCACGGCCACCGCCGGCAACGCCGACCTGGTGAGCTTCGTTCAGGCGCTCGTCCAGTAACGACAGCCGCTCGCAGCGACGGCGCGAGCTGCGGGTGGGCGTTCGGTGGCTGAAACATTGTTTTTCGGATTCGCTGCGACGCAGCAACAAACCTGAACGCGGCGCCGTCCGCTCACGTTGAACATCGCGGAATGACATAGCTTTTTTGCCTGTCTGCGGCTGGCCCGGAACGTGCTGAGGGAGCTCGACCCGTTGGGTCTCGAGCTTTGCCCATGCCCCGTTCCGTTCGTGCCCTGGGCCGCCGCGTGGCCGCCTGGCTCTTGCTGCTCGTCTTCTCGGCGCCCTCGCGCGCGGCGGCGGCCGACCCGCAAAGTGCGCCGGCGTCGATCCATCGACTGCTGGCGAGCCAGGAGGAGCTGTCTGCGCGCCTCGAGGCGCTGAGCCCCGAGCTCAGCGCGGCGCGCGCGCGCGTGGGACAAGCAGAGGCCGAAGCAGGGCAGAGTCGCCTGATTTCGAACCCGACGCTCGACGCGGCGCTCGGCGGCGTCCCCGTCTCCTCGCGCTTCAACCGCCCGCGCTTCTCCGACAACGCGGTGTGGAACGTCGGGCTGAGCGAGACCATCGAGCTCGGCAAGCGCGGCCCGCGCGCCGCCGCCGCTGATCTTCGCGCGCAAGCGGCGCGTCTGAACCTGCGCGGCACGCTGAGCGAGCGCATGGCCGCGGCGCGCTCCGCGATGGCGACAGCGCTGCACCTGGCGCTGCGCACGGAGACGCTGGAAGCGTCGCTGCACGACGCGGAGCACGCGAGCGAGCTCGAGAGGGTGCGCTACGAGCAGAAGGCGTTGAGCGGCATGGACTACGATCGCTTGCTGCTCGAGCTGGCCACGTTACAGGCGGAGGTCGCGCGCAGTCGCTCGGAGCTAGAAGCGGCGCTCGCGGGCTGCGCCGCGCTGCTCGGCGCCGCGTGCCAGCTCGACGAAGCGCGAGAAGAGGACCTCGACAGCGCCGTGCCGCTGGCAGCGCGCTCGGCGCTCGACGCGGAGCTCGCCACACGTCCGGATCTGGCCAGCCTGGCGCTGGAGAGCGACGCCGCGCTGCGCGAGGCCGAGCTGGCGCGACGCCGCGCGATCCCGGACGTCACGCTGCGCGTCGCCTATACGCGCGACAACGCCGCTGATCCCGGCGAAGCGCTGGACAGCTTTTCCGTGGGTATGTCGCTGCCGCTGCCGCTGGCCGACCGCGGTCAGTACGAGTCCGCGCGCGCCATGGCGCGCGCGGGCGAGCTCGCTGGGCTGCGCCGCGCGCTGCTGCTCGACGCGCGCGCGGACCTGCTCGGCCTCACCAAGCGCAAGCTCGCGCTGGAGCACACGCTCGAGCTGCTCGAGCGCGAGTCGCTGCCCCGCGCGAAGAGCGTGCTGGAGTCCACGCAGCACGCCTTCGACCAGGGCGGCATCAGCTTGACCGATTTCCTGTTGGCGCGGCGCTCCTACGTCAGCTTGCGCCTCACGCTGCTCGACCAGCGCTTCGAGCTGTTCAGTATCCGCAATGATTTGTACCGCGTGCTCGGCCTCGATGCGCGAGCCCGAAAGTGAAGATGTCACCCCGCGACGCCTCTGATCCCGCGAACCTCGCCGCCGTGCTGTCGCTGAAGCGACAGAAGCTGTTGCCGTTCTTGGCCGCGGGCGCGCTCGGTGTGCTCACGGTGCTGGCCGCGATCAGTTTTCAGCGCGAGCCACCGCCCGAGCCCAGCGCGCCACGCGGCATGCAAGTCGGCAAGAGCGAGCTGCGCTTGCAAGCGAACGCTCCACAGTGGAACGTGCTCAAGCTCGCGCCAGTGCAAGCGCCGACCGTACAATGGTCGGACGCTTACCCCGCGCGCTTCGTCGTCGACGAGGCGCTGGCCGCGAAGATCGGCACGCCGCTCGCGGGCCGCGTCAGCACCGTGCACGTCGTGCTCGGCCAAGCCGTAAAATCGGGCCAGGCGTTGTTCTCGGTGTCCAGCCCGGACATCGCCGGGCTGCGCGCCGAGCGCGAAAAATCCGCCGTTTCGCTGGAGGTGGCCAAGGCCGCGTACGAGCGCGTCAAGGCGATGGTCGACGCGCGCGCGCTGCCGGCCAAGGACGCGCTGGCGTCGGATCAACAGCTGCGTGAAGCGGCGCTCGCGCTGCGCTTGGCAGAGACGAAGCTGGCCTCCCTCAAGGTGTCCTCGCGGCGCGACAACGAGTTCACCGTCGTCGCGCCGCGTGACGGCGTCGTGATCGAGAAGAACGTGCTGCCCGCGCAGCAGGTCGAGGCCGGCGCGCCCTTGATCAGCGTCGCGGATTTGAGCACGGTGCGGGTCGTCGCCGATCTGTTCGAGGCCGACGCCAGCGGCATCGCCAAGGGCCAGAAGGCGCGCATCACGAGCCCTTCGTTGCCGGGCTTCACGGCGGACGTCGAGCTCGAGCTCGTATCTCAGGTCGCGGATCCGGAGCGGCACACGGTGGCGCTGTGGGCGCGCTTACCCAACGCCGACGGCCGAATTCGACCCAATTCTTACGCCGAGATGCGCGTCGCCAAGGTCGCGCCGCCCGGCACCCTGGTCGTGCCCTCGAGCTCACTCGTGACCAACGGCGCGCATCAGTACGTCTACGTGGAGGAGAGCCCCGGTCACTTCGTGCGCCGCACCGTGGTAGCCGGGCCATCCCGCGATCAGAGTCTGCTGGTTTATCAGGGGCTCAAGCCCGGCGAGCACGTGGTGGAGCAGGGCGCGGTGCTGCTCGACAACCAAATCGCGCTCGTGAACTGAAGCGTAGGCCGCGATGCTCGAACGCCTCCTGAAATTCTCCCTCGGCAACCGCCTGGCAGCGTTCCTGCTGGCGGCGGTGCTGCTCGGCTGGGGCCTGTACGCCTACCGCAACCTCAGCATCGAGGCGTTCCCCGATCCGACCGATACGCAGGTCCAGGTCATCACGCTGTTCCCGGGTCAACCCAGCGAGGAGGTGGAGCGCCGCGTCTCCTTGCCGCTCGAGCGCGCGCTGAACGGCACGCCCAAGCTCGCGCGCCTGCGCAGCGTGTCACTGTTCGGGCTCTCCTTCGTGACGCTCACCTTCGAGGATGGCGCCGAGCCGCTGGTCGCGCGCCAGCAAGTCGTCGAGCGCATGGCCAGCGCCGAGCTGCCGGAGGGGGTTCAGCCCTCGCTGGGCCCGATGGCGACGCCGATCGGCGAGATCTATCGCTACACGCTGGAGGGGAAGGGCAGCGATCCGATGACGTTGCGCACGCTGCAAGAGTGGGTGGTGCGCCCTCGCCTGCTACAAGCGCCCGGCGTCGCGGATGTGGTCTCCTACGGCGGCCTGGTGCGTGAGATTCACGTGCAGCCGGATCCGGCGCGGATGGTGGATCTGGGCGTCGCGCTGCAAGACGTGTTCGACGCGCTCCGCAAGGCCAGCGCCAACGCGACGGGCGGCTACGTCGAGCGCGGCTCCGAGATGTTCGTGATCCGCAGCCTCGGCATCTTCAAGGGCATCGAGGATCTCGAGCGCGTGCGCGTCGGCTTTCACGGCGGCGTGCCGGTGACCGTGCGTGACGTGGCCACCGTGAGCGAGGGCTTTCAACCGCGCCAAGGCATCGTCACTCGCGAGCACGATGAAGACGCCGTGGAAGGCATCGTGCTGATGCGCCGCGGAGAGAACCCGTCACTGGTGCTGGACGCGCTGCGCGCGCGCATCGCAGAGCTGAACCAGCGGTCGCTGCCCGACGGCGTCCGCATCAGCCCATTTTACGACCGCACCGACCTGGTCAACACGACGATCAAGACGGTGTTCAAGAACCTGGCCGAGGGCGCCGCGCTCGTCGTGCTGGTGCTGCTCTCCTTCATGCTCTCGCTGCGGGCGTCGTTGATCGTGGCGGCGGTCATCCCGCTCTCGCTCGCGGCGTCGTTCGTGTACCTGCACGCGCGCGGCATGTCGGCGAACCTGCTCTCCATGGGCGCGGTGGACTTCGGCATCATCGTGGACGGCGCGGTGATCTTGGTCGAACACCTGTTCCACAAGCTGTCGCCGCACGCCGCTGACTCGGCCGCCGAGCACGCCGCGGAGACGCCGCTCGCGCGGCGCGTCTTCGACGCCGCGCGCGAGGTGGCTCGCCCCACGCTGTTCTCGCTGCTGATCATCATCGCCGCGTATCTGCCCATTTTCTCGCTGCAGCGCGTGGAGGGGCGCATCTTCTCGCCGCTCGCCAACACCGTGGTCAGCGCGCTCGTCGGCGCGCTGCTGATGACCTTCACGTTGGTGCCGGTGCTGTGCCTGCTCGCGCTCCGCAAGCCCAAGCCGAGCCGCGAGTCCCCGCTCTTGCTGTGGGCGCAGCGGCTGTTCGAGCCCACCTTGCGCTTCGCGATGAACAACGCCACCGCGGTGCTGCTGCTCGCGGGCTGCTCGCTGGCGTCGGCCGCGCTGCTGCTGCCGCGCCTGGGCTCGGAGTTCTTGCCCGCGCTGAACGAGGGCGCGCTGTACGTCACCTTCTCGCTACCGGACAACCTGTCGCTCGCCGAAGGGCGCAAGCTCACGCCGCGGCTGAAGCAGCTGCTGCATCGCACCCCGGAGGTGACCGAGGTGCTGTCCCAGCTCGGCCGGCCCGAAGACGGCACGGATCCGACGCTGCCCTCCAACCTGGAAATCTTCGTGAAGCTCGCGCCGCTCTCCGAGTGGCGGCCTGCGCTGCACTCGCTCGACGATTTGATCGCCGAGATGGCCAAGAACCTGCAAGAGGTTCCGGGCGTCGAGTACAATTTCTCGCAGCCGATCCGCGACAACGTCGCGGAGAACATCTCCGGCCAGTTCGGTCAGGTAGCGCTCAAAATCTACGGTGACGACCTCACCCAGCTGCAGCAGGCCGCGGAGAAGGCCACCGCCATCATCGGCTCGGTGCCGGGCGCGGCCGACGTCGGCATCGTCAAGTCGGGAGAGACGCCGCAGCTCGCCGTGCGCCTCGATCGGCGAGCGCTCGCGCGCTTCGATCTCGATCTCGGCCAAGTGCAGGACTACATCGAGACCGCCATGGGCGGGCACGTCGCGAGCGAGATCTGGGAGGGCGAGCGGCGCTTCGACGTCACCGTGCGCCTGCCCGCCGCCACGCGCGAAGACGCGGACAGCATTCGGCGCATCATGCTACCGCTGCAAGACGGCCATTTGATCCCGCTCGGCGCGGTGGCCGAGGTCAAGATGGGCACCGGGCGCGCCGCCATCACGCGCGAGAACGGCCGGCGCTACGTCGGCGTGCGCATGAACGTCAGGAACCGCGATCTCGGCTCGTTCGTGCAAGAGGCGCGCAGCAAGGTCGACGCCGGCGCGGTGATGCCGAGCGGATATCAAATGACGTGGGGCGGTGAATTCGAGAATCAGCAGCGCGCGATGCAGCGGCTCACGCTGGTGATCCCGCTGGCGTTGCTGATCACGTTCCTGCTGCTGTTCTCGGCCTTCGGCTCCGTCTTCGACGCGCTCTTGATCTTGATGATGGTGCCCTTCGCGCTGATCGGCGGCGTCGTCGCGCTGGCGCTCGCGCACATGCCGCTCTCGGTCTCGGCGGCGGTCGGGTTCATCGCGCTGCTCGGCCAGTCCGTGCTGAACGGCGTGCTGGTCGTCGCGGCCATCCGCAGCCGCATGCAGGCTGGTGAGAGCTCGTACATGGCGGCCATGAACGGCACGCGCGAGCGTCTGCGCGCGGTGCTGGTCACGGCCTTCCTGGCCTCGCTCGGCCTGCTGCCGGCCGCGCTGTCGCACGCGATAGGCAGCGAGACCCAGCGCCCCATCGCCGTGGTCGTGGTCGGCGGCACCATCTCCGCCGCTTTCCTGACGCTGGTGGTGCTGCCCGTCAGCTACTACGTGGCCACGGTCGCGCGCCAAGCGCTCGAACGAGCGCGCCTGGCACGGGCGGAGGCGCGGATATGACTCGCCCGCGGCCGTGCCGAGCGCTCCAAACGCGTTACGGTAGCACTCTAAAGCTCGGCGCGACCCCGCGCCGTGAAAGGATTGCTCGCCAACAGTGAAGCGCAACGCGACGCCCGAACCGCCGCCGCCAGGCACCGCCGTGACGCTGGCGGCAGCTCACGCGCGGCTCGCGCAGTGGGCGCTGACCATCTACGTCGGCGCGGCGATCGTCGTCACTTCGCTGCTGCTCGCCGCGCTGTTCACCGAAAAGAATCACGCCGAAGATCAAGACGAAGCGAACCTGCGCAACGCCGCGATGGATCGCGGCGTCACGCTGCGCGGCCACCTCAATTTGCTCACCGCCGAGCTCACGCGCCTGAGCGCCCGCTCTGAGATCCAGTACGAAGACAACGACGACTCGCCCGAGCGCCGCTTGCTCGAGCTCTCGCACAAACGCAGCACGCTGTTCGACGTGGGCGTCGCCATCCTCGACGACGACGGAGTGGTGATTTGGGCGGAGCCGCGCACGTTCATGGCCAAGGGGACCTCGCTGCGCAAAGCGCCGTGGTTCGAGGGCGTGGCGCGCTCGCGCGAGGCGCACGTCGTCCCGGTGGTGCCCGGCCACGCGGACTCGCTGGTGTACGTCGTCGCGCCCACGCTGCGCGGCGGCACGCTCACCGGCATGGTGCTGGGCGCGGTGGATCTCGGGCACGGCTCGCTCGGCGCCAAGCGCGACAGCCTGTCGCAGACGATGACGCTGATCACCACTCGCGGCGGCAAGCTCGTCTACCCTGCGGAGCCCCCTGCGCTGACGCAAGAGCCGGAGTTCAAGAAGCTGTTCGCGCGGGAGCTGACGCGCGTGCAATCCTGGCGCACCAAGCTCGGGGCTGAGCGCTACGTCGTGGCCGCCTTCCCGGTGCCGAGCACGGAGCTCGTGTACCTGCTGGTGAGCCCGGAGTCGGTGCTGTTCGCCAAGGCGCGGCAGCGCATGCTGCTGCGAACCGGGATCGGGCTGGCGCTGGTCATTCCGCCGTTCTGGATGCTGGTCTTGATGTTGCGTCGCGCGCTGCGCGTGTTCCGCCAAAGCGAGCAAGAGACCGTCGAGCGCGAGCGGCTGCAGCTGCTCGCCGACGCCTCGAACCTGATCGCGCACGAGGTACGTAACGCGCTGAACGGGCTCAAGGTCGGCCTCGATCTGCTGCTGCAGGGCGAGCGCAAGGACGACTCGCGACAGGCGCGCGTGGTGCGTCAGCTGCGCGACGAGATGCATCGCCTGGCGGAGTTCACTGGCGAGCTGATGCTGTTCTCGAAGGGCATCGTTCCGCATCCTGTGCGCCTCGATCTCGCGGACTGTGTGCCGAAGCTGACGGAGCTGTCGCTCGATCTCGCGAACGAGGTCGGCTGCGCCATCGACGTGAAGGTCGAGCGCGCGCCGGTGTGGGCCCGCGTGGACCCGGCGCTGCTCCGCGTCGTGCTCGGCAACCTGATCGGAAACGCCATCGACGTGCTCTCCAGCAACGCGGACGCGAGGTGCGGGCACGTGTGTGTCTCGCTCAGCACGGGCGAGCAGGGCGCCGCGCTGCGCGTCAGCGACGACGGCCCGGGCGTACCGCCCGACTTCCGAGACCACCTATTCGAACCTTTTCAAACCACCAAGCCGAGCGGCACCGGCCTCGGCCTGGCGCTCTCGCGCCGCATCGCGCGCGCGCACGGGGGCGACCTAGTACTCGAAGATTCTGCCCACGGCGCGACGTTTTTGCTCACTCTCCCATCCGAGGCCTCATGAAACCCACCATTTTGATCGTGGACGACGACCGCAGTTTTCGCATCCTCACCGAGACCGCGCTGGCCGGTGAGGGCTTCGAGGTTCGCACCGCCGGCAGCCTGCGCAAAGCGCGGGAGGAGCTCGACGGCGGCGCGCCCGACGTAGTGCTCCTCGATCGACGCCTGCCCGACGGTGACGGCATCGCGCTGCTGCAAGAGATGAGCGCCGCCGGTCCGGTGGCGATGCCGGTGATCGTGGTCACCGCGTACGGAGACATCGACAGCGCGGTGAGCGCGATGCAAGCCGGGGCCGTCGACTACCTGAGCAAGCCGATCAGCGTCACCGACCTCGTCATCAAGATCCACAAGGTGATCGAGACGCGCGGCCTGCGCGATCAGCTGGCGCTCGCCAACGTCGCGCACCGCAAGCCGAGCGACGTGGAGCCGCAGAGCGCCGCGCTGCGGCGCGTGCACGCCGAGCTCGAGCGGCTCAGTCGCAGCCCGCAGACGCCGGTGCTGCTGCTCGGCCAATCCGGCGCGGGCAAGCAGTTCGCGGCCGAGCTGTTGCATCGCCTGACCTACGCGGAGCGACAGGCCGCGCCGTTCGTGGACGTGAACTGCGCCGCGCTGCCCGAGCAGCTGGTGGAGAGCGAGCTGTTCGGCCACGAGCGCGGCGCCTTCACCGACGCCAAGACGACGCGACGCGGCCTCGTCGAGGTCGCGAACGGCGGCACGCTGTTCTTGGACGAGGTCACCGAGCTCCCCGAGTCGGCGCAGGCCAAGCTCTTGAAGTTCCTCGACAGCGGCCGCTTTCGTCGCCTCGGCGGGCAGCGCGAGCTCGAGGTGGAGCTGCGCGTCACCGTGGCCACCAACCGCGACATCGTCGAGCTCGTCCAGCGCGGCCGCTTCCGCGAGGACTTGTATCACCGCCTCGCGGTGTATGTCGTGCGCGTGCCGCCGCTCGCCGAACGCAAAGAGGACATCCCGCTGCTGGCCAAGTCGTTCGTGGAGTTCTTCGGGCGGCGCGTGAAGAAGCGCATCGCGGGCATCTCGGACGGCGCGCTCGCCGCGCTCAGCCGCTACGATTTCCCGGGCAACGTGCGCGAGCTGCGCAACATCATCGAGCGAGCGGTGATCCTGAGCCCAGGCCCCATCCTGGAAGAGAGCGCCATCGTCATCGGCCAGCAGCGGCTCGGCCCGGCCAGGCCGCCCGGCTTTTTCACCGTCGATCTCAACGCCGACGGCAGCCCGCCCACGCTCGAGACGGTGGAGCGCGCGTACGTAGCGCGCGTACTGGAGCACATGTCCGGACGGCGCCTCGTGGCTGCGCACGCGCTCGGCGTCTCATACCCGACGTTCCTCAAGCGCCTGCGCGAGTTCGGCATGTCCGCCGAGGACGCGCAGGGCAAAAACGGCGGCGATCAGAGCGAGCGCCCGCCCGCTACGTGAACGAGCTCAGGCTCACAGCACCGCCTGAAACTGAATGACGCCGGTCGTGGCGCTGGGCCGCAGCGGGTGATTGTCGGCGCCGCGGTCCCGCGTGCCGACCTGCACCTTGGAGCGCGACAGGTCGAACAGCAGGCGCGTGCCGGGAAAGAACTCGAGCGTCATGGCGCCGCTGAAGAACGTCGTGGTGCCATGCGACGCGAGCTGATCCTCATCGAGCCACTCCGCGCGCAGCGCGGGATACAGCGCCAGCTTCTTACGCAGCTTGATCTTGTAAGCGATGATGCCCCAAGCGGCGCTGAACGTGTGGCTGCGGTGGTCGGGCACGAGCGGCGTATCCATGCGCTTGCCGGTCATCCCCTCGGCGCGGACGTTGAAGCGTTTGTAGGTGAACGCCGCGTCGGCGCTGCACGCCAGACCCGTAGAGAACTTTTCGAATTTGGTGTTCGGCTCACCACCCTCCGTCCAGTCGTCCACCGTGTGCACGCGGTCCACGCAGTCCGCGCCGAGCTGCAGGTGTGACCACGGCCGCGAGGTGGCGCGCACGGCGAGGATGCCCGGCGCCGTGACGCGCTGCGGCCCGCTGCTGTCACCCTGAAAGACGCCGGCTTGCAGGTGCAGGTAGCGCTTCTTGGCCAGCGGCGTGATGTCCACCATCGCGCCGATGTCGCGACCGCCGATGCCGAGATCCTTGATCAGATCGTCGGTCGGGCCCACATCGGCGAACTCGTACTCGGCGATGGGCAGCAGCTCGAGCAGCGAATATGGAATCTTGAACAGACCTACGGTGACGCTGATGGCCTCCGTGGCCCTCAGCTTCGTGAACGCCAATTTTAGCGCCTTTTTCTGATTTTTGTGGGCGAGCTCGGCAAAATCGACCAGCAACTTGACGGACACGGCGTGCGTCGGCGCCGCGCTGGCGCGGAGAAACACGCGCTCTAGCCGCAGCCCGTTGTTGTCTTGCGCGCGGTCGTAAATGCTCTGACGATAGTAGTCTGCGTTCGCGCCGAAGTCGGCGGCGGTGCGCGCGTCGAGCTCGGCCATGTCCGGCGCCGACCAGCGCCAGCGCGTCTGCGTCAATGTGCGGATGGTATACTCGCCCGGATGTGCCGCGTCATCGCCGCCGAACTCCTCCCCTCCCGTCGGCGTGGGCGGCGCGTCCTCCGCTGACGCGCTGTTCGCTGCGGCGCCCGCCTCGACGGCGCTTTTGCTGCTCTTATTTGCGCTCGCGGGGGCGGCGAACAGCAGCGCGCCGAGCGTCAGCGCCAGCCCGCCGAGCCAGCCGCCGTCACGCGTGCAGCGACGGCACGACGGCGCAGTGGACAGCCTCGATCGCCCAAAAATTTCGACGAACAACTTCACGATGTGCTGCGGCGGGTTGCGCGCGAACACAGCAATACCACGGAAGCATCACCAACTCTGCATATTTCCGAATGCTGTTTTTCATCCGAAACAGCCGACTTATCTGAAATAAGATTTTATGCGTCAGCGCAGCAGCGCGCTCGCGCGCTGCACGCGAGTCAACGCTTCGACGCGTCGTCCGCGCCGGGCGCTGCCGGCAAGTCGACGATGAAGAGCGTGCCGCGCTCGAGCCGCAAAAACCCGATGCGCCCGCCCGCTCCTGCCACGATCTTCTTCGCGAGATACAGGCCGAGTCCTTTTGCCAAGCCGATCGGCTTGCTGGTGACGAAAGGTCGAAACAGCCGCGGCTCGAGCTGCTCGGGAATGCCCGCGCCGGAGTCCTCGATTTCGACGCGCACGCCGCCCAGCGCGCGCACCCGCACCGTCACCCGTCGCTCGCAAGCGTCCAGCGGAATGCTCTGCATGGCATTCAGTAACAGCGCGCTGAAAACTTGTTTCAGGCGGCGCTCGTTCGCGTAAACCGGTGGAACGTCGTCGTAGTGCCGCTCGATGGAGATGCCGGCGCCGAACGACGGCTCGAGCTCACGCAGCGCCGCCTCCAGCAGCGCGCGCACTTCGAGCACCTCGCGCTGCGTGTACTCGATGCCGGCGAGCAGCGCGAGGTGCTCGACCGAGCTCTCGATGCGCTCCGCGCCGGCGAGCGCGTCGACCAGCGCCGCGGACACGGACGTCAACAGCTCATCGGCGCCGCCGGGCGGAGCGCTGGGGCGCAGCTTGAGCAGGATCGAAGCCAGCCACTCCAAGTTCGAGGTGATCGAGGCGAGCGGATTGTTGATCTCGTGCGCCACGCTCGCGGCCAGCACCGCCGCGGCGGCGACGCGCTCAGCCTCGCTGCGCTCGAGCTCCTGCTCGTGCTGCCGCGTCTCGTCGCGGACGATGCAGAGCCAGCGGCTGACGTCGCCCAGCTGCAACGCCGGCGAGAGTGAGACGCACAGCGTTCGGGCGCCGCGCTGGCGCGCCAAGCCGGCGCGAAAGCGCGTCGCAGCGCCGCCCTTCAGCGCGACGGAGAACGCGTCGCGCAACGCCACGTCGTCCAGCAGCGCGCTGAGAGGAGCGCCGACGTGCTCGCCCGGCGCGGCGCCCAAGAGGCCGAGCAGCGCCGCGTTGAGATAGACGACCCTTGCCTCCTCCTCAGCCGCCGCTGGGACATCGATGAGGGCCGCGCCGTCGAGCAGCTGATCCAACCCGGGAATCAGCGCCGTTTGGAGGCCGAGCGGGCGCGCGCCGGAGGTGTGGGGGGCATCCTCGGACACGCGAGGTTTCGGATCAGTGGGACGAGGGGGCACGCGGAAACCAACCTGAGCCCCTCGCCAATGAGTATATCCGCGTTCGGCCCGGCCGCCCGCCGGATCGCACCGTAGCCGTATTTTCTCACTCCCGGGTGTGACCACGTCACACCGGCGGGTGGTTTGGCGCCCCTCAGCCTAGCCCGGCGAAGCTTCGCCTCGGCCGCCGCGCCCTGGCGGAGCCTGCCCCGGTGCGCTCGCGAGCGCGACGAGCTCACGCGCCACGTCGGGCTGCGTCAGCGGGTCCCGCGCCGCGCGCTCGACCAGGGCGCGATCCTCACTGCTTCCTACCCGCAGCAGCGCCTTGGCCACCGAAATCACCGCGTCCACCAGCATCGGTTCGTCGGCCGTGGCGCGGTACAGCGCGAAGAAGGTACGCAGGCTGGGGGCCTCCGCGGGCGTAGCCAGCGTGACCAGGGCCCGCGCCGCGCGCTGCAGGTCCGAGCTCTCCGTGGAGGGATCATTGAGGTGCCGGGCCAGGAGCGGCGCGGCGCGCTGCTCTTTCATGGCGGCCAGCGCGTCTGCCAGCGCGCCGACGGGGGGCGGCAACAAATCACCCGTCAGGAAGTCGTAGTGCCGCTCCAGCGCGCGCAGCATCTCATCCGCGCCGGAGCGTCGCTGCGCGAGCAGCTCGCGCGCGCGCAGGCGCACGTCGGGGGAGACGCGCGGGCTGCTGGTGAGATCGATCAACGTCTTGGTGACGCTGGGCTCGCTGAGGCGCCCGAGCTCGCTCACCAAGAAGGACTGCGCCGCGGCCATCTCAGGATCGAGCACGCGCAGCGCGCGATCGATTTGAGACGCGAGCGAGCCGGGCGCGGCGCTGCTCGGGACGCGCAGCGTGCCGGCTTCGACCACGCACGCGCGCAGCGGCGCGCCGAGCTCGCTGCCCTTCGCGGTGGCGCCGCTGGCCGCGACGAAGCTCAGCTTGCCGTCGGCCGTGCACAGCACGAAGCCGGAAGCAGCGCCGCCGCCGCCGATCACCGGGCTCGTGAGCGCGTGAGTCCAAATCAAATCGCCCTTGCGCGCGTCGAAGCCCATCACCGTGCGGAAATACGTGGCGACGAAGCTGTCCGACGCGAAATGCGGGTGCGCGCCGTCCCAAGCGGGCTGCGCGATGATGCGGATTTTGGCGCGCGCGCTGGTGTCGATGATGGGCATGGCCGCGCCCGAGGGCAGCCAGCTGGGCCGCCCCGGCAGCACGCGATCGGGCAGCGACGCGCGCTCGCTCTGGTTCGTGCTGGCATAGCG
Source organism: uncultured Sorangium sp. (assembly GCA_966250485.1). Lineage (GTDB taxonomy): Bacteria > Myxococcota_A > Polyangia > Polyangiales > Polyangiaceae > PMG-095. Next base: position 40,488 of record CBINHN010000017.1, read on the forward strand.
GATCTTCTCGTCGAAATGCAGCATGCCTTTCTCGCCGAAGAAGATCTCGCCGCCGGCGTTGAGCGCGTAGCTCGTCTGCTCGCGCGTGAGCAGGCGACCCTGCTCGTCACCGCTCTGCATGTCGATCGCGCTCACGTATTGATTTTGCCAGGGCACGAGCGCGACGCCGCCGCGCGCCGCGGGGTGTCCCAGCGCGTTCGCGGTCTCGATGCGCGTGCTCACGGAGCCGTCGCGCGCCACCGCCAAGAACAAGCTCTGTTTACGGTCGCTGGTGCCGAGCGTCACCGCGCTGAGCTTGCCGTCGTCGCCAGCGCCGCGCAGCCAATAGCCCGACACGTCCACGCTCCAGCGCGGGGCGCCCGTCTTGGCGTCGAGCGCGGTGAGCGTGCCGCGCGACGAATACAGCACCAGCTCGCCCGCGATGCTCGGCAACGTGTCGGGCAGCGCCGCGTGCGACCAGCTCGCTCCGCCGTCGAGCGGAACGCCGACGATGGTGCCGTCAGCGACGCCGACCGCGACGTTGACCGTCGGCGGACGCGGCGTGTTACGCAGCTGCGCTTCGACCGCCGCGATGGACGTGCCCGAGTCGTTCAACCATTGCGTGCTGAACACGGAGGGGATGGGCGTGGAGTGGCAGCCGCACAGCAAAGCCGCCGATAACCAGAGGCGCTTCATTTCGAGTCTCCTACTATCGGCCGCGCTTTGAGCGCCGCCTGCAGCGCAGCGCGCAGCTTCGAGTTCTCGTCTTTGGGTAACTTGGCCAGCACCGTCTGCAGCACGGCCGCCGCGGGCTTGGTGGCCAGCCGGCGCAGCTTGTCGATGTAAGCGAGCTTGTTCGCTTCCGGCAGCTCCGCCTCGGGCCGCAGCAAGAGCGGAACGAAGCTCGCCTCCAGCACGTCGAACCTGATCTTCCCGACCAACGCCATCAAGCGGTCGCACTGCTGCGGCGAGCACAGCTGCGCGATGGCCACCGCGGCCTCGGGAGTGTCATGAGCGAGCACCGAGAACAGCTCGTCCACGGCGTCCTTGGCGCCGAGCTGTCCCAAACCGCTCGCGGCGCTCGCGCGCACGGCCGCGTCCGGCCCCGCCAACGCGCGACGCAGCGCGCTGATCGCGGCCGGGCCGCCCGTGGACGCCAGGCTCCGCGCCGCGGCCAGGCGAATCTCCGGCCGGCGGTGCGCCACGTACGGGGCCACCGCCGTGCTCGAGGTAGGGCTCCCGAGCCGAGCGGCGGTATCGAGCGCGAGCACCAGCGCGCTCGCCGATGAGCCGCGCATGAGCAGCGCTTCGACGAGCGGCGCGGCCGCTACACCATCGTGACCGAGCGTCCCAATTTCGTTGAGAGCGCCGACGATTTCACTCTCTACCCCGCTCTCCAGGGTACGCTGCCAGCGCGCGAGCTCGGCCTTGCCGATCTTGGGCGGCGCCTTCGCGGCGGCCGCGCTCGGCGCCTTGGATTTCGATTGGGCGAAGGCCGCCGGGCTCGCCAGTAAGAGCGCGACGGCAACAGCTTTCAGCGTGCGGAGCATCGCGGGCATGGTAGGGCCGTGTGGCAGAGGCCTGCAAGACAGGCGCAGCGTCAACATGAGCGTCACCCGACTCACCCCGCCTTTCATTCGGCTCGAGCTGGTCGAAGACGTAAGCCCGGAGGGCCCGCCGGGCTTCTTGCGACTGCTCCGGCGACGGCTGCGCGCCGTCTACCCGGACGGAACCGTGAGCGCGCCCTTCGTCTACGATGAGGTCGATCGCAAGGCGATCGACGCCGTCGTCATCGCCGCGCATTTCGCGCAAGACGGCCAGCGTTGGATCTATTTGCGTTCAGCGCTGCGGCCGCCCGTCGTCCTGCGGGAGCGCAAACGTTCGCCAGTGCCGGAGCAAGAGCCGGAGTCGAGCATCTGGGAGCTCCCGGCCGGGCTCGTCGAAGCGCACGAGACGACCATGGCCGGGGTGCGGCGCGCCGCGGCGCGCGAGCTCGAAGAGGAGCTCGGTTTTCGCGCGCCACCCGACGCGCTGGTCGAGCTCGGCCCCAGCACGTTTCCGGCGCCGGGGGTGATCGCCGAGCGTCACTTCTACTTCGCGTTGCCGGTCACGCCCAGCGAGCGGCGCGCGCCGAGCCTGGACGGCTCGCCGCTCGAGCACGCGGGAGAGGTCGTCGCGGTTCCGCTCACTGAAGCGCTCGCGATGTGCCGCAGCGGCGCCATCGTGGACGCGAAGACGGAGCTGGCGTTGCGTCGCTTGCAGGAGCTCGTGGCGTGAGCGGCAACTCGAACGGTGGCAAGCCGCGCGTCATCGTCGTCGCCAAGCGCTCGGCGTACACCCGCTTCATCGTAGAAGAGCGTGATCCGCGCGCGAAGCTGCTCATGCGCCGTCACGATCCCAGCGTGCAACACTGGAACGACGCGCACCGCGAGCATCAGCAGACCTTGGAGGCGGTCGAGCGCGTGCTGGACGAGCTCGGTCTACAGTCGTTTTGGGTGCGCCGCGTGCACGCCATGTTCGACTCCGCTGGCGCCGCGGTGGTGCTCGCCGTAGGCGGCGACGGCACGCTGCTCGCTGCCTCGCATAGCATCGACTCCGCGCCGATCCTGGGCGTCAATAGCGCGCCACGTCACAGCGTTGGCTTTTTTTGCGCGGCGCGACGACAGAATTTCAAGAAGCTTTTGTGCGACGCGCTGGAGGGGCGCTTACCGAGCGTCACGCTGACGCGCATGAGCGTGGCCCTGAACGGCCGTGTGCGCTCGACGCGCGTGCTCAATGAAGTGCTCTACGCGCACAGCTCGCCGGCCGCGACCTCGCGCTACATCCTCGAGCTCGGACAGCGCCGCGAAGAGCAGCGCTCGAGCGGCTTCTGGATCGGTCCCGCCGCGGGCTCCACCGCCGCGCAGCGCTCGGCCGGCGGCCGCGTGCTGCCGTTGAGCTCGAAGCGCTTGCAGCTCGTGGTGCGCGAGCCGTACGCGCCGTTCGGTCAACGCTACCGCCTCTTGAAGCGCTTGATCGCGAGCGGCGAGCACGTGGTCGCGCGCAGCAAGATGGATGACGCCATGCTGTGGCTCGACGGGCCCAGCCGTCAGATTCCGGTCCGCCTCGGCGACATCGTGGAGTTCACCACCTCCGACACTCCGCTGCGAGTCCTAGGCCTGGGCTCGCGCCGCGCGCGCTAGGCTCACGCGCGGCCGCCCCGGCGGTTGAGCGCGCGTTTTGGCGCAGCTGTTGCCGCGCCGTCACCTCGCTGTCACCGAGGGAGCGCAAAAGAGACTCGCTTTCGCGAGGCTCGCGTGACCCACTTCGAAGAAACATTGCAGCGTGACGTGGAGCGCCTGCGCGTCACCGTGCGAGAGATGGCGGCGCTCGCCGTCGGGTCGCTCAACGCGGCCATGACCTCCATCGCCGAAGGTAACCGGCAGCTCGCGTACTCCGTCATTTTGCGCGACCAGCGCATCGACGAGCTCGAGAAAGAGCTCGATCGGCTGTGCCTGGAGTTCCTCGTCCGGCAACAGCCCGTGGCCGGCACGCTGCGCTTCGCCTACGCGGTGATCAAGATCAGCTCCGAGCTCGAGCGCGTCGGTGACTACGCCGAGAGCATGGCGCGCCAAGGCCTCACCTTGCTCGAGCTGGGCGCGGAGGTGCCCCTGGATCGCCTGCAAGAGATCGCGCAGAAGGCGATCCCGATGCTGCACGGGGCGGTGGAGGCGTTCGTCAGCCAGGACATTCAGCTCGCCCGCGAGCTCATGGAGTCCGAAGAGACGGTGGATCGCCTGCGCCACGAGTTCACGGCGGCGCTGCTCGCCTCGATCCAGCAGGATCGGATCCGCCTCGAAGCGCTGGTGCCGCTGCTCAACATGGCGAACCGCCTCGAGCGAGTCGCCGATCAAGCCAAGAGCATCTGCCAAGAGACACTCTATAGTTGCACCGGCGAGTACCAGAAGCACAGCGGAGCAGAGGTATTTCGCGTGCTCTTCGTCGACGAAGACAACTCGTGTCGCAGCCAAATGGCCGAAGCCATCGGCAACCTATTGGGTCAGCCCAAGTTCGTGTTCGCGAGCGCAGGGCTCGAGCCCCGGCCGCTCGACGCGACCACCGTCGCCTTCTTGCGCAGCAAGGGGCTGGACCTCTCGCGCGCCGCGTCCAAGGCGGTCAATCAGGTACCGCACCTCGAGCATTACCAGATCATCGTCGCGCTCGCGAAGGAAGCGCAGAAGATCTTCCCCTCGCCGCCCAGCAAGGTCGTGTGCCTCGACTGGAGCGCGCCGGATCCCTCCAAGGTCAGCGGCAGCGCCGAGGAAGTGCGCGCCGCATACGAAGCCAGCTACGCCTTTCTCAAGACGCACATTCGCGATCTCGTCGAGGCCATCCTCGGCGATCAGAAGCAGTGAATCCCATGCTGAAGCTGATAAGCCGCCGCGCGGCGGCCGAAATCGCCGTGGAACGCGCCCGCAGCGCGCGAGCGAGCCGCCGCGCCGTCGCGCTCTTGTCATTGGCAGCCGCCGCGCTCGCGCTGCTGGGTGCGTCTTGTAAAAGGCGCTCCGAAGCCGACATCTCCGGCGCGGCGCCGGCGCCTGGTGAGCGAGCCGCGCGCGCGAAGGGCAAGCAGGAATCGATTCAGAACATCGGCTCGGACACCATGGTGAACCTGGCCCAGGCCTGGGCCGAAGAATACGCCAAGGTAGACCCCGAGCTCTCGATCGAGGTCTCCGGCGGCGGCTCGGGCGTCGGGATCGCGGCGCTCATCAACGGTACCGCGGATCTCGCGAACGCCAGCCGCCAGCTCGAGCCGGAGGAATTGCAGCGCGCCAAGAAGGCCAGCGGCAAGCAACCGACCGAGTTCGTGGTCGGCTACGACGGCTTGGCCATCTACGTGCACAAGAACAACCCGCTCAGCGCGATCAGCATGGAAGAGCTGGCCGAGATCTATAAAGAGGGCGGCAAAATCGCGAGCTGGAGCGCGCTCGGTGTCGACCACATCCCCGGCGCCAAAGGCGACCGCATCATCCGCGTCAGCCGCCAGAACAACTCCGGCACCTATCAGTACTTTCGTGAGACCGTCGTGGGCAAGGAGCACGATTTCAAGTCCGGCTCGCTCGACATGAACGGCTCCAAGGACGTCGTGGAGCTCGTGGCTCGCACGCCGAACGCGATCGGCTACAGCGGCCTCGGCTACGCCACGAAAGGCGTCAAGATCCTCAAGGTCTCGCGCAAGAAGGGCGAACCCGCGGTGCAGCCCAGCAACGCGACGGTGCTCGACAAGACGTACCCGATCGCGCGCCCGATGTTCATGTACACGCCGGGTGAGCCCGACGCGCGAGTCAAGAAATACCTGGACTGGATCCTGTCGGACGCCGGTCAGAAAATCGTGGAACACACCGGCTACGTACCGTTGCCCAGGAAGTAACCCCCCAGCGCAAGGCACGGCATGGAAGAAGAAGTAGCAAGGCTCGTCGCTGCCGGCGTGCCCCGCCGGAGCAAGAGCGACACCGAGCGCGCGGCGCGCCGGCGAAAGCTCTCCGCGCTGTCCGAAACGGCGCTGGAATGGCTGATCCGCGCCTGCGGCTTCAGCGCGATCCTGTTCGTGTTCGGGATCTTCTTCTTCGTGCTGCGCGAGGGCGTCGGGCTGCTGTTCAGCGGCTTCGACGTGGGAAAGTTCCTGTTCAGCACGGAGTGGTACCCGACGTCCCACAGCAACGTGCGCTACGGCGTGCTGTCGCTGCTCGTCGGCACGGCTAGCGTGACGATCACTGCGATGTTGCTCGCGGTGCCGTTCGGCCTCGGCGCGGCGGTGTTCGTTTCCGAGTTTTGCAACCAGCGCGCGAAGGAGACGCTCAAGGTCGTCATCGAGCTGCTCGCCGCGATCCCCTCCGTGGTGTGGGGCTTCATCGGCATCAGCGTGATGAACCCGCTGATTCAGCAGGTGTTCCACGTGCCCGTGGGGCTCAACGTGCTGAACGGCGCGCTGCTGCTCGCGCTGATGAGCGTGCCCATCATGGTCAGCATCGGGGAAGACGCGCTGAAAGCGGTGCCCGACTCCTATCGCGAGGCGGCGCTCGCCATGGGCGCCACGCGCTGGCAAACGGTGTATCGGGTGCTGCTGCCCGCGGCGAAGAATGGGCTGCTCGCCGCCGTGTTGCTCGGCGTCGGCCGCGCGGTGGGCGAGACCATGGCCGTGTTGATGGCGACCGGGCACGCGGTGAACATTCCACATAGCCCGTTCGATCCGGTGCGCACGCTGACCGCGACGATCGCCGCGGAGCTCGGGGAGGCCTCGGTCGGCTCAGCGCACTACCAGGTGCTGTTCCTGATCGGCATTCTGCTGTTCTCGATCACGTTCGCGGTGAACCTGACGGCGGACCTGATCGTGAAGGGCGTCCGCAACAAGTAGGTTCACCATGTTCACCGACACCCCTCGCACGCGCGCCAAGCTTAGAAACGAGCGCATCGCCCGCTGCGTCTTCGGGGCGATGGCGGCCGCCATGATCTTGCCGCTGCTGCTGATCATCGGGCACTTGCTGGTGCAAGCCTGGCCGCTGCTGTCGTGGGACTTCTTGGTCACCAACCCGACGCGCGGCATGCGCGCCGGCGGCATCTGGTCCGCGCTGCTCGGCACCCTCTACCTGGTGGGCGTCTCACTCGTGATCGCGGCCCCCGTCGGGGTGCTGGCGGCGGTGTACTTGAACGAGTACGCGGGCGAGAATTGGCTGACGCGCATCATCAACCTCGCGGTGGTGAACCTCGCGGGGGTGCCCAGCATCGTCCATGCGCTGTTCGGCTTGGGCGCGTTCGTGTTGTTCGCGGGCATGGGCCGCTCCATCCTGGCGGCCTCGCTCACGCTCGCGATCATGACCATGCCGGTGATCATCGCCAGCACGAAGGAGGCGCTGTCTTCCGTGCCGCGCTCATTCCGCGAGGCGTGCTGGAACGTCGGGGCGACGCGCTGGCAGACCATCCGCGGCATCGTGCTGCCGAACTCGATCAGCGGCATCCTGACCGGCGTCATCCTGCAGGTGTCGCGTAGCGCCGGTGAGACCGCGCCCATCATGTTCACCGGGGCCGTCTTCTTCAAGAAAATCGCAGAAGGCGACCCCCTGGCGTACAGCATCTGGGATCAGTGCATGGCGCTCTCCATGCACCTCTTCACCATCACCACGCAGGTTACGAACGTGCCGCACGCGCTGCCCTACGCGACGGCCTTCGTGTTGCTCGCGGCCGTGCTCTCCGTCAACTTGACGGCGATCGTGCTGCGCGCGTTGCTGCGCTCACGCAAGAAGTGGTAGCCGTGGACGACAAACCGAGCTCCAGCCCGCGCGCTGGCCGCGCCCCCAGCCCCAAGATCGCCGTCGACGACCTGCGGCTCGCCTACGCCGGCCGCGAGGTGCTCCACGGCATCAGCTTCGACGTCGCGGAGAACGAAATTTTCGCGATCATCGGGCCCGCACAATCCGGCAAATCTTCGCTGCTGCGCTGCCTGAATCGCACCATCGACTTCGTGCCCGGCGCCAAGATGGCCGGGCGCGTCGCGATTGACGGCCGCGACGTCAATCGCGTGCACAACGTGTACGAGCTGCGGCGCAAGGTGGGCATGGTCGCGCCGCTGCCGGTCGGGCTGCCGCTCAGCGTTTACGACAACGTCGCCTTCGCGCCGCGCGCGGCCGGTCACCGCGACAAAGCGACTCTGGATGCGCTGGTCGAGCGCTGTTTGCGCCAAGCCGCGCTCTGGGATGAGGTGAAGGATCGCCTGCACGGCCTAGGAACGAAGCTGTCCGGTGGTCAGCAGCAGCGGCTCACCATCGCGCGCGCGCTGTCGCACGAGCCCGAAATCCTATGCCTGGACGAGTTCTCGATCGCCATCGACCCCGTGACCACCATGCGCATCGAGGACGTGCTCAAGCAGCTGCGCCAACACATGACGATCGTGCTGGTCACGAACCTGGTGCAGCAGGCGCGCCGCTTGGCGAGCCGCACGATGTTCCTGTGGAACGGCGACATCGTGGAGCTCGGCTCGAACGACGTCGTCTTCTCCAGCACACCCAAGAACCACAAGACGTACGACTACATCAACGGTATCTTCGGATGATCGCCCCCGAGCTCGACGCCAGCGCCACGGAAGCGGGCATCAGCACGCGAGCGCTGAGCCTGTGGTACGGCGAATTTCAAGCGCTGAAGAACCTCACGCTCGACATCAAGAAGGGCCAAATCACCTCGCTGATCGGCCCTTCGGGCTGCGGCAAGACCACGCTGCTGCGCTGCTTCAACCGCGTCAACGAGCGCTACGGCTACGTGCGAACCAGCGGCGAAATCGAGATCTTGGGCAAAAACATCTACGATCCCGACGTCTCGCTGATCGAGCTCCGCAGATCGGTGGGCATGGTCTTTCAGCGGCCGAACCCGCTGCCGATCTCCGTGTACGAGAACGTGGCGTTCGGCATGCGCCTGCACGGCGAGCGCGCCGAGCTCAAAAAAGCTGCGCTCGATGAAGCGGTCGAGAAGGCGCTCAGCGAGGTCGGGCTGTGGCATGATCTGAAGGACAAGCTGAACGCGCGCGCGACCGGGCTGCAGCTCGAGCAGCAGCAGAAGCTCTGCATCGCGCGGCTTTTGCCGGTAAAGCCCGAGGTCATCCTGATGGATGAGCCCTGCTCGGCCCTCGACGTGGAGGGCTCGCGCGCCATCGAAGAGCTGATGTGGGCGCTGCGCGGCCGCTACAGCATCGTGATCGTCACGCACAACATGGCGCAGGCGCGCCGCGCCAGTGACGACTGCATCTTCATGCTGCTCGGCGAGCTCGTCGAGCAGCGGCGCACGGAGGAGCTCTTTTTGAGCCCGCGCGACCCGCGCACCGCCGAGTACATCGAAGGCCGCTACGGCTGAGCCGTTTAGCGCTCGGAAAGGATGCGGCGCATGGCCTCCAGCAGCTCCGCGGGCACGAATGGCTTTTGCAAGAACTGCAGCTTGCCGTGCGCGACCTCATCGCGAACGCGCGCGTCCTCCAAATAGCCGGAGACGCACAGCACCTTCAGGGCCGGCCATTTTTGCAAGAGCTCCGAGATGAGCTCCATGCCGCCCATGCCCGGCATCACCATGTCCGTGACCAGCGCCTCGAAGGGCCCATCTTCGTCCGCGATCTTCAGAGCGTCACCGGGGTTACCGGCCACGCGGACCTGGTAGTTGGCGCGCGCTAGCGTTCGCGCGAGCACGCCGCGCACCGCCGGGTCATCCTCCACCACCAGCACGCGCGCGGGAGGGCGCGGCGACGCCACGAGCTCGCCGAAGCGCGCGCTCGGCTCGTCCAGCTCTTCGGCGTGCCCTTCGACACACGGCAGATAGACTCGGAAGCTTGCGCCCACCCCAAAATGGCTGTCCACGGTGACGGTGCCGCCGCTCTGCTTGACGATGCCGTAACAGGTAGCCAGGCCAAGCCCCGTGCCGGCTTCACGCGTGGTGTAAAACGGCTCGAACAAATGCGGCAGCGCTTCCGGCGAAATACCAGGTCCAGTGTCGGTGACCGAAATCACGACGTAAGCACCCGGCGCCAAATCCAGGCCCGCCTCTTGTCCGACGACGTAGACGTCCTCGGTCGCGATGCTCAGCACGCCCCCGGTCGGCATCGCGTCGCGCGCGTTGGTGACCAGGTTGAGCAACACCTGCTCGAACTGGCTCGCGTCCGCGCGGATCTTGCCGCGCGCCCGCAAGGATTGACGGATCTGGATGTGCTCGCCGAGCACGCGTCCGAGCAACGCCTCCAGCCGCACGATGATGTCGTTGGGGGCCAGCGTCTTGGGCTCGATGATTTGGCGCCGCGCGAAGGCCAAGAGCTGCGCCGTGAGCGCCGCGCTGCGCTCGGCCGCGACGCGGATCTGCTCGGCGTGGTCGCGCGCCTCCTCCACGCTGGCTGCCGTGGCGGCGAACTGCGCGTGCCCGAGAATGGCCGTCAACATATTGTTGAAATCGTGCGCCACGCCGCCAGCGAGCCGACCCAAGCTCTCGAGCTTCTCGGCCTCGAGCAGGCGCGCTTCGAGCAGACGCCGCTCGCTGCGGCTCTGCTCGAGCTCGGTGATGTCGGTGGCGGTCATCACCAGCGCGATCACCTCATCGTTTTCGATGACCGGGCTGATGCGGGTGAGGTAGTGCCCCATCCGCTCCGCGGTGACTTGGCCCACGGTCGTGTACTGCTGAACCGTGCGCGTCTCGCGGGCCCGCCGGACGGCCTCGGCGGATTGCTCGTGAAACTCCGGCGGCACGTAGTTGTGGACCGACGTGCCGATGACCTCTTCCATGCGGAAACCCGGCGCCAGCCGGTTCAGATAGAGAAATCGTCCGTCCAGCGTGATCAGGGTCACGAAGTCGGGCGCGCTGCTCAACATCGCTCGTAGGCGCGCCACCTCCGCTTCGAGCGCGCGAACACGGTCGCCGTCGCCGGCTTCGGCCATTCTCGTCGTTTAGTCCGTCCGCGACAGGCTGTCACTGCCCGATGGATGTCCGGACTTTTGGCGCTGGTGTCGGCTCCGCCGGCGCCTCAACCCGTCGAGGCCTTGCTCGCTCGCGCGTGCCAGGCCAGCGGGGAATCCGCGTAGTTTTGCAGCAGCTCGCAGCCGTCGGCGTGAATTGCGGTGGCGCCGGCGAGGTCGGCAGCGGACCAGCCGCCGGAGCGCAGCGCGATGACGGCCACCGACGCGCGCATCGCCGCTTCCACGTCATAGGGCGTGTCACCCAGCATGACCGCGCGCTCAGCGCTGCAGCCGGCTTTGCGTAGCGCGGCGTCGACGACGTCCGGATCGGGCTTGGTGCGGTCCGCGTCGCCGCTCGAGGTGGCTCGATAGAGCAGATCCTTGACGCCGGCGATCTCCAGCAGCGGCTCCATTTCCTGCTCCTTGGCGGAGGTCGCGATCACCAAGCGCAAGCCATCGGCGTGCATGCGCTCGAGCAGCGCCCTCGTGCACGGGAAGGCCCGGATCTCGCGTAGGTAGCGGTCCATGAAGAGCGCGGTCCTGCGCTGGGACAAGCTCTGGCCCAGGTCGGAGTCAGCCTCCACCGCGATCGCGTTCGGGAGCAGCTTGTCACCGCCCTGGCCGATCAAGCGACGGACGCGCTCGAAGCCCACGTCGTAGCCGCGCTCATTGAAGGCGTCGACCCACGCCCTGGCGTGCGCGTCATTGCTGTCGATCAGCGTGCCGTCGACGTCCAGCAGTACCGCGTGCGTCACGTTCCCTCCTCTGCGGTTCTCAGCGGGCGCGCTGCCGCCTCCGCGAGCCGCTGATTTCGGTACAGCGTCAGCGCCTCGCTCGCCATGCGCGCGAAGAACGGACCTAGCAGCAAGCCCCAGGTGCCGAACGCGGCGATGCCGCCCAGCATGGACACGAAGAGCGCGAAGGAAGGCAGCTCCAGCTTGCCGAAGCGCGACAGAAACGGCCGCACGAAGTTGTCCACGACCGAGACGAAGCAGCCGATGAGCAGCATCGCGATGGCCGCGCCGCTGCGCCCCGAGAGGGCGAGCCCGAGCGTCACCGGCGCCCACACCAGCGCGGCGCCCACCGATGGAATCAACGACGCGAACACCGTCACGAGGCCCAACACCAGCGCTTGCGGAACCCCGACCACCACGTAGCCGACCGTCGCCGTAGCGCCCTGAAGCAGCGCCGTGAGCCCCACGCCGATCAGCAGTCCGCGTCCAACCTCCACGAACACGGCCGCGAAGCGGCGCGAGTGCTCGAGCGAGAGCGGTGACCGCTCGAGCAGCCAGGAATACAGCTTCTTGCCTTCGACGAGGAAGGTGTAGAAGCCGCCCACGAACACCACCAAGCCGATCACCGCGGTGGTGACGGCGCCAAAGAAGGTGCGCGCGGCGCCCAGCGCGCTCGCCGCATGTTGCTGAGCGAAGGTCGCCATTTGCTTGAGGTGCGGCGCGTCCAGCTTGAAGGCGGAGTCACCGGCGGTCAGCGCCTGCAGCGCCTCGGTACCGGTCTTGGATTGCTGCAAGCGATGCGCGAGCTCGACCGCAGACGCTGACAGCGAGAGCCCGACGAGTAAGAAGGGAACCAGGAACGCCAACACCAGCAGCACGGTCAGGAGCGCCGCTGCTCCGTTCTTGTTACGGACCCGGCGCCGGATGCGGTGAAATAACGGCTCTGCGACGCAAGCGCACCAAGCGGCGAGCAGCAGCGGCGCCCACAACGGCAAGAACGCGACGAACGCGGGGACGACGAGCAACGCGACGGCCCACTTCAGCGCCGTTCCACGGCTCGCGCTGTGCGGTCGCGTGACACCGCGACTCGACGCCGGCTCCAGCTCGCCGGATAAGGTGCTTGCGGCCATAGCCAGCTCGCAGGGCACGAGTCGTGCCGTCGTCGAAAAAGCGACGTCGTATCGAAATGTGCTGTGCGCGCGGGCAGCAGCGATGCACTTGGCGGCCGGCGCCAGGCGCTGCGGGGCGAGATTGCCAAACTGTGGCGGCGCTCAGCGCCCGGTCTGGGTTTCAGAGGTGTATTCGTTGGGCGGCGTCGTGGCTGGAACGAGCGCCCGCGGTCGGTCCAGCTTGCTATGGTCCGGCCCGTACCAGGTCGCCGGCGCGAACAGGATGCGGCCATCGGGCGTAAAGACAGTGCTGGAACGAGCATAGCTGGCGTTCTCCGGCGGAACGAACCAGCCGCCGCGCTGCCAAGTGAAGGATCTGCCGCGAAAGGTCCAATCACCGTCGACCCACACCAGGCCGTCCCGAGCCGGCTCAGGGGGCACGGTCTCCGCGAGCGCGGCGGGAGGCGGATAGGGCACCTCCTCGAAGGTAGCGTTCGGATGTCGCGTCATCTGGGGCGCGGGGAATGATGGGCCGCACGCCGCACACCACAAAGCCAAGGCGGGGACGTAGTTCGACGGCTTCATTCGCACGCGGAGGTTCATTGCGAGTAGAGCTTGCTGGAACGTTGTTTGCAGAACCCGTGCCGCGCGTATCGTACGCCTTGAAGAACATGAGCGCCTGGGCTTCCTTGAATCGCCTGCATTGGCTTGGGTTGCTGTGTGCACTGTTGCTGACATTCGCCTGCGCTCCCCTGCCCCAAGGACGCTACACGTTGGAAGCGATCCACGTCGCTGGCAATCACGAGCTCGACGATGACGAGCTCGAAAAGGTGATGGCGAGCAGAGAGAACTCCAAGCTGCTGTGGCTCTTCTCGGGCGTCATCTTCGATTACGAGATCTTCGACCGTTACGTCTTGGAGCGCGACCTAGAGCGCATCCAGCGCTACTACCGGGCGCGCGGCTATTATGAGACACGCGTGCGCGCGGCGCGCGTCATTTACAAGGGACGACACGCCAAGGTCTACGTCGAGATCGAAGAGGGACCAGCGGTGCTCGTCGCGCGCGTCGACGTCCACGGGCTGGAGGCGCTGACGCCGCGGCTCGCGGCGCGGGCGCGAGCCGCGGCCCTCAGGCAGCTGCCGCTCGGCAAGCCTTTCGAAGAAGGAGCCTTCGAGAAGGCTGGCAAGCAAATCGTACGACGGCTGGAGAACAACGGCTACGCCTACGCGCGCGTGCGCCGCTCAGCAGACGTGGATCTGCCGCGCCGCCGCGCTGCTGCGGGTTTCTGGGTCGAACCGGGCGCCGTCGCGCGCTTCGGCAGCGTGCGGATCGAGGGCTTGGGGCCGTTGCCGGAAGCGCCGATCCGCCGTGCGCTCGATCTCAAGACTGGCGATCCGTACTCGCGCGCCGAGCTCGACGAGGCCAAGCAGCAGCTGCTGAACCTGGGAGTGTTCAGCAGCGTGAGCATCGAGCCGGACATCAAAGAAGGCGGCGAGCAACCCACGGAGGTCCCGCTCGTGGTGAAGCTCGAGCCCAGCAAGCTGCGCAGCGTGCGCCTGGGCGGGGGTGTGCAGCTCGACACTCAGCGCACGGAGCTGCACCTGATCGCCGGCTGGGAAAACAACAACTTCTTGGGCGGATTCCGGCATTTTTTGATCGAAGCCACGCCGGGCGTCGTGCTCTATCCCACGCGCTTACCCAATTTTCAGCGAACCAGGCACTTGCTCCCCGTCCTGCGCCTGCGCAGTGAGTTTCGGCAACCCGGCTTCATCGAGTCGCGCACGAGCGGGCTGATCCGCGCGCAAGGCAGCATCTCACCCGTCATCCTCGGCAGCACCTACGATCCCAACCGCGCGGTGCTCGGCTATCGCGAGCTGCGCGGCGCCGTCGGCCTCGAGCGTTCACTCGGGCAACTGTACGGTGCCCTGTCTCAAAACGTGCAGGTCAGCAGCCCGTTCGTATATGTCAAAGGGCGCGCCGAGCCGCCGGCCAATGGCGATCCGACCTCTTGCAATCCGGATGATCCCAACCGCGTCTGCCTCGACATGGTGGTCATTTCGTACCCGGAGCTGTTCCTGAGCTGGGATTTGCGCAACGACCGCATCGCGCCCCATCGCGGCGCCTATTTCTCGCTCGACACGCAGGTCGCCGGCTTGGGCGGTGACGCGCGGGACGTGAAGATCCAGCCGGAGGCGCGCGGCTACGTCCCCATCACGCGGCGGGTGACGCTCGCGGCGCGCGGCACCGTCGGCTTTTTGTTCCCGCAAAACTACGGCGATACCATCGCGCCCAACGCGGAGACGCGCAGCTCCGGCCCCGCCGAGACGCGTGAGACCTGGAGCCGGGACATCCAGCTGATGTTCTTTCGCGGCTTCTTCTCGGGCGGCTCCAGCTCGAACCGCGGCTACGCCACGCGCGAGATCGGTCCGCACGGGATCGTGCCGTTTTATAACCCGGGCCAGTCCACGATGGCCTTGGTGGACTGCGCCGATCCCGCCAATATTTCATCGCGCGATTGCGCGCTGCCGCTCGGCGGCTTCACGCTGTGGGAAGCGTCGCTCGAGCTGCGTTTCCCGATCAAGGGCGCGCTCTCGGGGACGCTGTTCAGCGACACCAGCGACGTGTCGCCCTATAAAGTCAATTTTCGCTTCGACCGGCCGCACCTCAGCGTCGGCCTCGGCGCGCGCTACGAAACTCCGATCGGCCCCGTGCGCCTGGACGTCGGCTACCGCGTACCGGGCCTGCAAGCGCCCGCGGACGCGCGCGACGAAGCTGTGCCGCGCGAGATCTTCGGGCTGCCGATCGCGGCCAGCTTTGGAATTGGTGAGGCATTCTGATGGCCAAGCAGGCGCCGCGGACGTTTCTGAGAAAGCTCGCGCGCTGGGCGGTGCGCGGGCTGGTCATCCTGTTCGCGCTCGTGCTCGGCCTGGTGTTGCTCGTGATCATCGCCGTCAACCTGCCGCCCGGGCGTGACCTCGTGCGCACGCGCGTCAACGGCGCCCTCGCCGAGTCGTTCGTCGGTAAGCTGGTGATCGACCACATCGGCTACGTGGGCTTCGATCGCATCGGGAACGTGCGTGTCAGCGTCTACGACGCGCACGGCAAGCGCGTGCTCGGCCTGTACGGCGTGAGCGCGCGCGCGAGCTGGCCGGGCATCGTCGCGGACGCGATTCGCAAGCGGCCGCTGCATATCACGATCACACCCGTCGGCTGTGAGCACATAGAAGTGGTGCTCATCGACGACGGCGACGGCTCGCCGACGCTCGCCTCCGCCTTCGCCCCGCGCGAGCCGAAGCCGGCCGACCCCAACGCGCAGCCAGTGTCCATCTTTTTGCCGCAGCTCGAGGTGCGGCACATCTGGGCTCACGGCGGCTTGCGAGCGCTGCCAATGATCGACGCCGAAGTCGCGGATCTGGCGCTCGGTCTCGCCAGTGAGCCCAGCGGGCTGACGCTCGACTTGAAGCACGCGCAGCTGACGACGCGCAGCTTGCCGGCGCAGGTGGATCCGCGCGGTACGCTGCGCGCGCGGGTGTCGCTGCCGAGCGCGCCGAAAGCGCCGGGCGAAGCCGCCGACAAACCGCGCATCTTCGCCGACTTCGAGGGCTCCGTCAGCGGCGCTCCCGCGAAGCTGCACGCCGAGCTGGATCGCGACGCGGTGAAGGCCGCGCTCGATGCGCCGGCGGTGCCCGCGAGCGTGCTGCGCCAACGAGCGCCCAGCCTCACGCTGGAGGGCCCTACCGCGCTGGAGCTCCGCGCGCAGGGAACGCTGCCCGCGCTCTCGTTCCAAGGACGCGTCGAGAACGCCGCGCTGAAGCTGGCCCTGCGCGGCGACGCGCGGCTCGAAGACACCAAGCGGGCGAACGTCACGCTGGAGGCGCGCGGGATGAACTTCAACGCCTTGATGGCGTCTCTGCCCGCGAGCGAGCTCTCCGCCGATATGAAGGCCAGCGTCGTGATGAACCCCGACGGCGCGCTCACGGGCGAATATGCGCTCGACGTGCCGCGCGGCCGCTTGAAGGGCCTGGCGACGCCGCCGCTCAGCACCGCTGGGACGTTGGCGCACAGCGAGCAGCAGCAGGCGCGCGTGGTCGGCGTTTTGCGCGCAGAAGACGGGGGCTCTTCGACCCGCCTCGAGTACGAGCTCGCGATGCTGTCCGACCAGCAGCAAACCGCCAGCGGGCGCTTGGCGGTTTCGCTGAATGATCCGAAGCTCGCGAAAGCCCTGCTGGGGCTCAGCGCGCGCGGCAAGCTGGACGCGAACGCCGAGCTCGATCTCCAGAGCCAGGCGGTACGAGCGCGGCTCGGGGCCGAGTTCTCGCGCATCGCCCTGCCTCCGCAGCGCGTGGGCAACGTCAAGCTCGACGCCACGGCGAGCGGCACGTTGCAGAGCCCAGAGCTCACGCTGGCGCTGGACGCCAAGGACGCCGTCGTTTCCGGCCAGAAGCTGCGCAGCGTGTCCGTCACGGCGCGCGGCAAGCCCGAGCGCGTGAACGTGCGCGCCAAGGTCGAGCGCGAGTCCGGAGAGCGCGTCGAGCTGACGAGCACGATCTCTGCCGGAGAGCGCGTCGAGCTCGAGCGCACGGCGCTGGCGCTCAGCGCGCGCCAGACCAAAGTCGACGCGCGCATCGCTCGCGCGAGCTTCAGCGACGGACGAGTCCAGGTCAGCGGCTTCGAGCTCACGGGCGCGGGGCAAGCGAGCGGCTCGGGCTCGCTGCAAAATGGCCGTTTCAAGAGCGAGTTCTCGCTCGAGGACCTGGACATACCGCGGCTCGCGCGCCTGGCCGGCGTAGAAATTCCGCTAAAGCGCGGCCTCGTGAGCGGTGAAGGCAAGCTCCACGGCACGCTGCAGCGCCCGCGCGGCACGATTCGCGTCGACGCGCGCGAGCTCGACGTCGAAGAGATCCGCGGCGGCCGCATGAAGCTCGCGCTCGCGCTCGATGAAAAGACGGTGAACGGCTCGCTCGAGACGCACCTCGGCGCTTCGAACCTCGTCGCGCACATCGAGGACATGGACCTGCCGCGCGCGAACGCGAGCCGGGCCGAGCTCAGCAATTTACGGGGCGCCGTGAGCGCTACGGGCAGCGTGGATTTCGCACACCTGGGACCCACGCTGCGCGCCATGGGGGTACCCATCGAGCAAGCGCGTGGCGAGCTGCAGCTCGCCATCTTGGCGGAGAACCCGCGTGACGGCGCGAGCAGGCCGACCCTCAACCTCAAGCTCGAGACGCGCAAGCTGAAGCTCATCGAGCAGCGCAGCACGCCGCCGAACATCGAGACGCAGCCGACGGCCCGCGCCGCACAGCCGCGCTCCGTCGAAGATATCGACGCGCGCCTGGCGCTGATGCTCGACGCTAAAGAACGCAACGGCCACGTCAACCTGGAGCTGTTCGATCGCAAAGGTCCGCTCGCGACCATCGAGGCCGACTCCAAGCTGCCCGAGCTCGGCGCGCGCGACCTCGCTGCTTCGTTTCAGCAGCAGCCTCTGCGCGTAGCCGTACAGCTGCACAGCCGTAAGCTGGAGGAGCTGCCCAACAGCATCCGCCCCAAGGCCCTGCGCGGCGTCGTTCAGGCGCAGCTCAGCGCAGAAGGCACGCTGATGGAGCCCAAGCTCAGCGCCACCGTCGCCGCGCGGCAGCTGAAGGCTTTTCAAGAGCAGAAGGGCGTCGATTGCTATGCGGATCTCAAGTACGACCGCCAGGGCGGGCAGCTCACCGCCTCGGCCGACTCGCTCCGTGGACGCGCCGCCGATTTCGAGAGCAAGTGGCAGGGCGACCTGATCGCGGCGCTCAGCACCCCGGACCCGACGAAGGCGGGCGTCTTGCTCGACGCCGATTTGCGCCTGGAGAAGTTCCCGCTCGGCATCGTGCCGCAGCTCTCCGAGCGACAGATTCGCGGCCCCTTGAGCGGCAAGGTCGAGCTCCACGGGCTCGGCCGCGACGCGCAGGTACGCGTCAAGCTCGACGGCTCACGCCTGAAGGTCGGGCTGCTGCCGGTCCCCGGGTTGAGCGTCTCCGCCACGAACGAGAACGGCGCGTTCACGGGCGGCCTCGACATCAAGCAGTCGGACGGCATGCTCGAGGCCAAGGTGAGCACGCCGATGCAGTGGGGCTCGCGCTTGGTGCCCGCCGTGGATCCTCACGCCAAGGCCGAGCTTCGCGCCAAGAACTTTCAGATCGGCGCCTTGAGCCCGCTGCTGCTCAGATACGTGAGCTCGATCGAAGGCCGCTTGAACGCGAATTTCCGCGCCGAGCTCGCCGACGGCGCACCCAAGCTGGAGGGCGGCGCCGAGCTGAAGGAAGGCGCCGTGCAGCTGCCGCAAATCGGTCAGCGCCTATCGAACGTCTCCGCGAAGGTCGCCATCCGCGACGGGGAGGTTCGACTCGATTCGCTGCAAGCGAACGGCATCACCGGCCGCCTCACGGCGGACGCGCGCGCGCGCATCAACGGCACCAACCTCGAAGCGCTGAAGGCGCGCGTCGACATCAAGAAGAAGGAGAAGTTCCCGGTGACCCTAGAGGGCGTCGAGCTCGGCGATGCCTGGGGCCACGCCGAGCTCAACTACACGCACAACGAACAGAAGACCGAGATCCGCGTCGACGTGCCCAAGTTCAACCTCCACATGCCCGAGCAAGCGCCGGCGAGCGTTCAAGATCTCGAGCCCGACGAGCACGTCAGGATCGGCTTCCATCGTGAGGACGGCAAATTCGTCGCGATACCGGCGCAGCCGCTGGACGAGTCGGAGAAGGAGCCGAATGAGGGGCCACCCAGTGAAAACATCGTGAAGATCCACCTCGGTGACTCGGTCTGGCTCGAGCGGGGGACTCAGGCCAAGGTCCAGCTCAGCGGCGATCTCACGATGATCTCCGGTGCGCGCACGCGCGTCCAAGGCCGCATCGATCTCAAGGGCGGCGAGCTGGACGTGAACGGCAAGCCCTTCGAGATCGAGAGCGGCACCGTCAGCTTCGACGGCGCCGACGCCTCGAACCCCACCATCATCGCGGTCGCGCGCTGGAACGCGCCCGATTACGTCATCTATGCGGAATACGCCGGCACGGTGGAGGCCGGCAAGCTCACGCTGCGCTCCGAGCCGGCGCTGACGCAGCAGGAAATTATCAGCTTCCTGCTCTTCGGCACGCCCGACGGCATCGGCAGCGACGGCGGCGACAGCGGCAACGCGGCGGCCGCGTTCGGCGTCGCCGGGGGAACGCTGACCAAGGGCTTCAACCGCGTCATGTCCGACTTCACTCACTTGGACGTCAGCGCTCGCGTCGACACCAGCACGGGCAGCGCGCGTCCGGAGCTGGTCGTCCAAGTGACGCCGCGCCTGACGACGCGCGTGACGCGCGCCCTGGGCGACCCCGGCCCCAGCGAGAGTCCAGATCGCACCTTCCTGACGCTCGAGCTCAGGCTGCAGCGCTCCTGGGCGCTGTCGACGATCATCGGCGACCGCGGTGCCTCAACCGTGGACCTCGTCTGGCGCCATCGCTATTGACGGCGAGCTCGCGCCTAAAAAAATCTAGTCGCACCGCCGCGTTCCGTGGAGACGCTTCCAAATTCGCCGCTCCCGCATGCTACGCTGCGGCGACGCCGATCATGCGTGCCACGAACGACTCTCCTCTCAAGTCCCCGCTCCCGCTCTCCGTCCGACGCCCGGGTGCGTTGCTCACGGCCGCCTTAGCGGTGGCGGCCCTCTCTCTCGTCACTTTGCCGGCGTCCGCCAAGCCGGAGGTCCCCGGCAGACTGCAGACGCTATTGGAGAAGAAAGCGGGCAAGAAGCTCTGTACGCCGACTTGCCTTCTCTGTCATACCGATCCTGCGGGCGGAACGGATTACGTTCGCGATCCTCGAGCGCCGGTGACCGCCTGGTATGCGGTGGCCTATGGCGAGGACGAGGCGGGCTTCAACACGCTCGCCGATAGGAAAGCGGACAGCGATATGGATGGCGTGGCGGACTACGACGAGCTCGTCGCCGGCACCGACCCGTTCGCGGCGAGCAATGCGTCCATATGTAGTCCGCTCTATGGCTGCGGGGCGCGCATCGCTCCGGCGTCATCCTCGAATCGCGCGACGACGGGCGCCGCGGCAATCTTCGCCGCAGCGGTAGCCACGTACCTGGTCCGCCGCCCGCGCCGTAAGCGCTGACGGCAGCGTCCGCAATTAGAGCTGCCCCGGGGCGACGCCGCTCGTCGCAGCCGGTAACCCCGCGGGTTGCTCAGCGCCCAGCAAGCGCTTTTCGATCATGCGCTTGGCGACGCGGACGCCGAAGCCGAACGCCGCCTTCTTGATGACGCCCGCGAGCACGCTGGGCTGCTCGGGCTCCGGCGGCGGCGCGCCGAGCAGGAGCCGCGCCGCGACGTTGATCCACGGATGCTTGCGCTCCTGACGCCGCTTGACGACGACGACCACGGCCGCGACGAGACCGATGCCGGCGATCACGCCGCCGACAGCGGGCGCATAGCGCTTCACTTGCGCGCCCACCACGCTGGCTTCGTGCATGAAACGGTGGCGGCGCTCATCCAGCACGTCCAGCCGCGTGAGCAGCCGTGACCGCACCGTGTCCGCGCGACGCTCGAGTCGCTGCCGAATCTCTTCGTTCGTTAGCTTGGATTGGCTGTTCATACGGCGTGCTCTTTCAGGCGATTGACGTCGTTCTTGAGTCGCGTGCGAGTGTCTTCCAGCGGAGCTTTGGGCACCGCGCTGTAGGCGTAGGCCGCCGCGCCGCCGCAGGCCGCGAGCAGCACCGCTCCGACGATCAAGGCGTGCAGCGCCGTACCGCCGAGCGCCAAGATCAACGCCACCAGCAGCACCGCGACGGCCCACATCCCGCAAGCGAGCGCGAGCGCGCCGACGATCGCCGCGCGCTTGGCCTGCTGCAGCTCCTGCCGCACCTCTTGCTTGGCGAGCTTCATCTCGAGCTCGATGAGCTCACGCGCTTCGCGCAGCGTTTGAGCGACGAGCTCCGAGGTCGGCGTCTCTTCGAGCGTCGCCGCGGGGACAACGTTAGGCGATTCCATGTCGTAGGCTCTCCTTTGCGATGCTTTCGGTCTCGAGCTTTTGAGCCGCGACTTTGGCGCGCTCGAGGTCGTCGCTCTCTCGATCGAGCAACGTCGGGCCGGCGAAGGCGGCTCTCTCGAGCCGGCGCGCTTGACGCTCGAGCAAGCTCCAATCCTGGTAGCTGATGCGCTGCCGGCTCATGGCGCGGTAAATCTCGCCGAGACGCAGCTCGATGACGCGCCGCGCGTCTTCCGGGTGCGAGTGACGCCGCAGCGCGTCCCACAGCTGAGCCAGCTCGTCTTGGATATCCTGAGCGGCGGGCTCCGACACCAGGTACGCGAAACGCTCCAGCTCCGTGCGCGTGAGCATGGCGCGCACGCGGCCGACGAGCGCTGCTTCACCACGCAGCAACAAGTCGGAGGGATACAGGTACGCCTCGACGCCCTTGGCGCGCACCCGGATCGGGCGCTCCGGCAGAATCGGACCGAGCGCGCTCTTCGCGAACCACTTGAGCAGCTCGGTGGCGAGGCTCAGGTGCGTGGGGATGGGCTCCATCTCCGGCACGAGACCGGCGAGCGCGAAGGCTTCGGCGACCGAGTGGATCGCCTTGTTGTATTCACCCTGCCGGCTCTGGACGTACACGTGATCGTCCGACCAGCGCTGGGCCGTCGCGGCCAGCTTGACCAAAGGGACCGTTACCAGCGTGACGAGCAGCGCGAGGCAGTAGCCAATCGTCAACGGATAGCCGGCCAGGGTCGTGCGCAGCACGCCCCCGCGCAGCGTGCGCTGATCCGCGACGTAGCGCGTGATCAGACCGACGCAGGGCGGGACGAGCACCGCCAGGGCTGCCCACGAGAGTCGCAGGAACGTGTCACTGAACCACTCATGTAGAGGCAGAAATGCCAGCGCCCACGCGGCGACGCCGGGCAGAAAGACGCCGATGACGAGCACCGGCCAGAGCACCGCCAGCAGCAGCGTGACGGACACCGCGATTTGCTTGATTTTCGGCAACCTGCCGAAGAGCGCGGTTACGGACCAGCCGAAGAGGGCTTGAATCAGGGTTCCGATGCGGCGCACCAGCGCGCTGAGCAGGGCCGAAATGATCGCCACGGCAATCTCGGATGCAGGCGCGATGCCAGCGCCGAAAACCGCGCGGCGAGGCGCCACGCCCCCGCGCCGTGCTCGCGAGGCGCGCCCCTTTGTGGCGATCTTGAGCCCAATAGCAAACGGCGCGCATCGGTTTCCCGATACGCGCCGTCATCACTTCGACAGGGCGTGACTACGCCCGGTTACTCAGAAGTCCGCGCCCGGTCCGTGCGAGTGACCGCCGCCCGCGGGAGCTTTCTCCTCCCTGGGCTTCTCGGCCACGAGCGCCTCGGTGGTCAGCATGAGGCCAGCGACGCTGGCCGCATTCTGGAGCGCCGAGCGCACCACCTTGACCGGATCGATGACGCCGTCAGAGACGAGGTCGCCGTACTTGCCGGTCGCCGCGTTGAAGCCGAAGGTGCCGGTGCCTTCCTTCACCTTCTGCACGACGATCGAGCCTTCTTCGCCCGCGTTGCCGACGATCTGGCGCAGCGGCTCCTCGATCGAGCGGCGGATGATGCTGACGCCGAACTTCTGCTCCTCGTTCACCTGCAGCGTGTCGAGCACCTTCTGCGCGCGGATCAGCGCGACGCCGCCGCCGGGGACGATGCCTTCCTCGACCGCCGCGCGGGTGGCGTGGAGGGCGTCCTCGACGCGCGCCTTCTTCTCCTTCATCTCGGTCTCGGTCGCGGCGCCGACCTTGATCACCGCGACGCCGCCGACCAGCTTCGCCAGGCGCTCCTGGAGCTTCTCGCGATCGTAGTCGCTGCTGGTGTTCTCGATCTGCTGACGGATCTCCTGCTGGCGACCCTTGATCTTTTCCTTCTTGCCGCCGCCGTCGACGATCGTGGTGTTGTCCTTGTCGATCTTGACGCGCTTGGCCTGGCCCAGATCCGTGATCGTCACGTTCTCCAGCTTGAGGCCGAGCTCCTCGGCGATCACCTGACCGCCGGTCAGGATGGCGATGTCCTTCAGCATCTCCTTGCGGCGATCACCGAAGCCCGGCGCCTTGACGGCGCAGCAAGCCAGCGTGCCGCGCAGCTTGTTCACGACCAACGTCGCGAGCGCTTCGCCTTCCACGTCCTCGGCGATGATGAGCAGCGGCTTCTGCTGGCGGGCAATCGCCTCGAGCACCGGCAGAAGATCCTTCATGTTGCTGATCTTCTTCTCGCTGAGCAGGATGTAGCAGTCCTCCAGCGAGGCCTCCATCCGCTCCGGATCCGTGACGAAGTACGGCGAGAGGTAGCCGCGGTCGAACTGCATGCCTTCGACGACCTCGAGCGTGGTCTCCGCGCTCTTGGCCTCTTCGACGGTGATGACGCCTTCCTTGCCGACCTTCTCCATCGCCTCGCTGAGCAGCTTGCCGATGGTGCTGTCGCCGTTGGCGCTCACGGTGCCGACCTGCGCGATCTCGTTCGGATCCTTGGTCGACTTGGCCAGCTTCTTCAGCTCACCGACCAGCGTCTCCACGGCCTTGTCGATGCCGCGCTTGATCTCCATCGGGTTGTGGCCGGCCGCGACGAGCTTGCTGCCCTCACGGAAAATCGCCTGCGCGAGCACGGTCGCGGTGGTGGTGCCGTCGCCCGCCACGTCGCTCGTCTTCGACGCGACTTCGCGCACCATCTGGGCGCCCATGTTCTCGAACTTGTTCTCGAGCTCGATCTCTTTCGCGACGGTGACGCCGTCCTTGGTCACGGTCGGGGAACCGAAGCTCTTCTCGATCACGACGTTGCGACCGCGCGGTCCCAGGGTGACCTTCACCGCGTCAGCCAGCGCGTTCACGCCGTTGAGGATCAGGTTACGTGCACGCTCTTTGTACTCAATCTCTTTGGCAGCCATGGCTTCTCCGTCCTCTCACTTCTCGATTACGCCCAGGATGTCGTCTTCGCGCAGGATGAGGTGCTCTTCACCCTCGAGCTTCACCTCGGTCCCGGCGTACTTGCCGAACAGCACGCGATCGCCCGCCTTGATGTCGAGCTTGCGAACGCTGCCGTCCTCGAGAACCTTGCCGTTACCAACAGCGAGGACTTCACCCTCGACCGGCTTCTCCTTGGCGGAGTCCGGAATGATGATCCCGCCCTTGGTCTTCTCTTCTTCCTTCACGCGCTTGACGATCACGCGGTCCTGCAACGGTCGGATCTTCATGAGCTCTCTCCTGTCGCGGGCCGAGCCGGCCCACCCTGTATTTGTCCCCCGCGCACCCGGGAACATTTAGGCTTACGCGGGGAAAAGTTTCAGTAACCCCTCGAATTCATGAGGAATTACCGCGTTTGTTAGCACTCACGATAAGCGAGTGCCAACCGGCGCGCTGGAACTTATGCACGGGCGTGAAGCTGTCAAGGCCACGCCGGAAAGACGATTCAATTTCGGACGCGTTTCCAAAACGCTGCACGGGTCTTCAGCACGGCTTTGGCAGCCACGACGCGCGTTTGCTAGGGAAACGCCGCTGTGCTGCACACGCGCACAGCCCCACCGGCCGTCGGCCCGCTAGAATAAAGCCATTAGCGCCGGGATACGCCACTTCGGATACAGCCTCTGCGAGCCCCTTCTAGCTCGGAGCCCCGAAGTGCCGCCAGCGGTCGCTGCTTGGGGCTCGGACGCGCTCGCGTCGCCGAGCCCGGCAGTCCATTCGCTGGCGCTCGCCCCGACCGCGTCGTCGCGGAAGCCGCATGGACGGAGGTTTGCATAAGCCATGGACGTGTCACAGCCAGACCCCAAGCTCGACCTAGCCGCTGATCTTTCCGGGTTCTTCCGGGAAGCGCTCACCGTCGCGCTCGAGGAGCGGCGGGTACGAACCAGTGAGACGACCGCTCATTACCTCGTTAGCTTGTTGGCGGACTTTGCTCACCCCGACGAGCTCGCACAAGAGACGTTCGAGCGCCCGTTGCCGCTGCTGCTCGAAGAGGCGCTGAACAGCGCCGGGCGCGAGCGCTTCGAGCGCCTGCGCACGCTGGGCGACACCGTGCTCTACACGAGCGGCTTCTTCCTCGACCACCTGCAAACCCGCGGGGTGGAGCTGTCGTACGTGAGCACGCTCGGCGCGCGCGCTTACGTCAACGCCGCCACGATGTTGCGCGGCGCGCGCGGCGGCGCCGGCGGTGAGGGCGCCCCCGAGCTGTTCGACGAGCTCGCCGATAAGTTCCACCCCTTCGCCGAGGTGCTCGCCACCGTCGCCGATGGCTTGTTCGCGAACAGCGCGGCGGCCTCGGACTCCGGGCTGCTGAAGGCTTACGAGCGCTGGCTGCGCTCCGGCTCGACGCAGCTGGCGAGCGCGCTGGCCTCACGCGGCGTGATCGCCACGCGCGGCAGGGGAGGCCTTCACTGACCGTGACCGGCAAGGAGCGCGGCGAGCTCCTGCGTGAGATTCAGCGCCGGCTAGCCAGCTTTTACGGGCTGGAAGCGGCGCACGACGTCGTCGAATTCGTGCGCGAGGTCGACGACGGCGGGCGCGAGACCTTGCTGGTGCGTGAGTGCGAAGACGCGCTGGAGCTCGCCCTGCTGCTGCCGCGACGCTTGCTGCTGCCCGACGCGCCGCGCGACGACGTCGACGGGCTGCTACAAGCGCTCGAGGGTGTCAGTCACTTCGTTTATCTGATGGAGCGCGCGCGCACGGGGCTCCCCACCACGCAGCTAGAGCTCGAGCTTCAAGCCGAGGTCGACAAGTTCGTGCTGCTGGCGCTCGCTGACGGCGCGCTGGAGACCCGCGCGCGCGATCGCGTCTGTTCGGCGCTGTTCGATCGCGTAAAGTATCTGCACGCGAGCGACACGGAGGAGGGCCATCGCTATCGGCTGGCCAACGCGCTGGCCGCGCGCTTCACGCGCCGCCTCAAGCCGGAGATCGGCGCGGCCGAGCTGCGGCGACGCTTGCGCAGGTTCTATCGCGCCGGACAAACCGAGAAGATCCACCTCGCGCGTGCAGCGTAGGCACGGCGAGGCAGACAGCGGGCGCGGCGCCGTGCTTTGCTGACGCCGTGTACGAGAACCCGATCGTCCGCGGCTGCTACCCCGATCCGAGTATTTGCCGGGTCGGCGCCGACTATTACTTGGCCGCGAGCTCGTTCGAGTACTTCCCCGGCGTGCCCATCCTGCACAGCCGCGACCTGCTCAATTGGCGCACGATCGGCCATGCGCTCACGCGCAAGACGCAGCTCCCGCTCGACGGCGTCGCGAGCTCGCAGGGCATTTATGCGCCGACGCTGCGCCATCACGCGGGGACGTTCTATCTCGTCACCACGCGCATGCCCGCGGGCGAGAGCTTCTTGGTGACGACGCGCGATCCAGCCGGCGCGTGGTCAGACCCGATTTACATCCGCGAGGACAGCTGGAGCATGGACCCGTCGCTGTTCTTCGACGCCGATGGCACCGTGTATTACACGCGCCACGGCGAGCGGGAACGCGGGCGCATCTTGCAAGCGGCGCTCGACGTGACGACGGGCACGCTGCGTGAGCCAGTGCGCGAGCTGTGGGCGGGCAGCGGCGGGATCTGGCCGGAAGGGCCGCACCTCTATCGCATCGGCGACCTCTATTACCTGCTGATCGCGGAGGGCGGCACCTGGTACGAGCACAGCATCACCGTGGCGCGCAGCAGCTCACCGTGGGGACCGTTCGAGCCCTGTCCGCACAATCCGATCCTGACGCACCGACATCTCCCGGAGCATCCGATTCAAGCGCTCGGGCACGGTGACTTGGTGCAGACCGAAGCTGGTGCTTGGTGGCTGGTGTGCCTCGGCCTTCGTCCGGCGCTCGCCAAGCATCATCACCTCGGGCGCGAGACGTTCTTGGCGCCGGTGCGCTTCGACGAGCGGGGCTGGCCCGTGGTGAACGGCGCCGTGCCGCTGGAGCTCTACATGCCGTCGCAGGGCTTGCCCGAGCGCGCGCCCTTGCAGCAGCCAGCGCTAGTGCGCGATGATTTCGCCGCGCCCGAGCTCGCGCTGGAGTGGAACTTCATCCGAAACCCCGAGCCCGCTTGCTGGTCGCTCGACGCGCGGCCGGGTTATCTGCGCCTGCTCGGCGGCGCGGCCACGCTCGACGACGTCGCTTCGCCGACGTTCGTCGGCCGCCGGCAACAGCACTTTCGTTGTCGCGCGAGCGCCGCGCTGGAGCTCGCGGAGGGGCCGAGCGGCGCCGAGGCGGGGCTCACGCTGCGCATGAACGAGCGTCACCACTTCGAGCTGTTCCTGTGCGACGAAGGCGGCGCGCGGCGCGCGCGGGTGCGGCAACGTTGCGGGGACGAGTGCGCGATCACCAGCGATGTCGCGCTGAAGCGCGGGCGCACCGAGCTCGTCATCGAAGCGCATCGCGAGCACTACGAGTTCTCGCTGCGCGTGGCCGGCGCGGCGCCCGTCGCGCTGGGCAGCGGCTTGACCGCGCCGCTCTCGACGGAGGTCGCCGGCGGCTTCACCGGCGTGTACATCGGAATGTACGCCACGCGGCGCGGCGCGCCCGCCGCTCCGCCGGCAGACTTCGATTGGTTCGAATACGCCGCGCTCGACGCTTGAAGCCGCCGACGCCGCTCACCTTCACGAGGTCAGGTGCCCGAAGAGTCCACGTCCGCCGCCCTCCACAAACCCACGCACGCCTTTCACGCCGCCGCGTTCGTCGAGAATCTGTCGCTGAAGGAGCTGGCCGGCGCCTTCCCGCAGGTGCGCCGCGGCGTCCACGAGCTGCGCGTCGAGCTCGGCGGCGGGGGTGAGCTGTTCATCTTTCCGTTCGGCGCCGTGGTGTTTCGCAACGTGCCGCCGCAGGACCGAGAGAAGCAGCTCGCCTATCTGCACCAAGTGCGCGGTGGATTGACCTCCACCGCGCTGATCAAGGAAGAGTTCACGACGCGCGTCGATCCCAGCGTCGAGCCAGACGTTTCGGACGGCGTGCTGACGCTCGATCGTATGACCCCGCAGCGCGCCAGCATCATCGCGCTCACCGTCGCGCAGAGCGCGGCGATGGAATACTACGAGCGCATCGTCGAGCAGATGTTCGAGCGCACCGAGCGGCTGGTCGAGCGGCTCGAGGTGCAGGGCACCGTGCCGTTCACGACGCGCCCGATGCATCGCTTCATCGGCGCGGCCATCGGCACCCGCAACGAGGTGCTCTCCGTGCTGCACTTGCTAGACAAGCCGGACGAGGCCTGGGACGACCCCGGCATCGATCGCATTTACGGCGAGCTGCGCGCGGAGTTCGACCTCGTCGATCGCTATCAGTCGCTGGAGCTCAAGCTGCGCAGCGTGCAGGAAGCGCTCGAGCTCGTGCTCGACGTAGCGCGCGATCGGCGGCTGGTGCTGCTGGAGAGCGCGATCGTCGTGCTGATCGTGATCGAGGTCGCGCTCTCGCTGTTCCGGCATTAGCAGCGGCGAGCTCGCGCTGGCGCGACTACAGCGTCACGTCTGCGTCGATGCGCGTCGCCGCCACCAAGGCGCTGGCGGCGTGAGGACCAGCGCCGGGCAGCAGCGCTCGCAGGCGATCGGCGGGCGTCTGGCCGCGCGCGATGAGTCCGCTGAGCAGCTCCAGGTACACCGCCTCACTCTCGCCCGCTTCGTTCAAGCGGGCGCGTCGCTCGAGACCGCCCTTGGTGATGTCGAGCAAGCGCTCGGCGAGCGCCCGGGCGGGCAGGCCGCCGATGCTCGCCTCCAGCGCGCGCTGCACGAGCGCCGGCCGCGCTTGCGACACCGCGTCGTGGCCGAGCGACTCCGCCAGATCTTCCGCCTCCGCGAGCGCGCGCTCATCGTAGAAGATGCCCGCGGCGAAGGCCGACACGGCGGGCGTCAAATCCAACGGCAGCGCGTCACACGCGCGCAGCTCGATGGTGTTCTTCAAGCGCACCTCGGGGAACAGCGTGTTGAGGTGCAGCTTCCAGTCGGCGAGCGTCGCGCGCTGACCTTCGAAGCCGTTGGCCCAAAAGTCGCGGAACGTCTGCCCGGTGTTGGCGTACGCGCGCTCGCCGCGCTTGAACAGGAACATGCCGGCGTCGAGCGCCCACTCCACGTACTCGCGGTAGCGGGGGCGGCGGTGCGCCAGCACGCGCGGCACCAGGCCGGAGCGCGCGGGATCCATGTGCAGCCACACGTTGCCGCGCAGGCTCTTGAGCTCACTCGTGCGCCCCTCGATGAACGGCGAGTTCGCGAGCATCGCGTGTAGCAACGGCGACAGCAGCAGCCCCACGCGCAGCTTGCGCATCGCGTCGGCTTCGCTCTCGTAGTCGATGTTGACCTGCACGGTGGCCGTGCGGCGCATCATGTCGTGAGCGCCGGAGCCGAGCGGCAACAGGTACTCCCGCATGATCGGGTAACGCTGCTTCGGCACCCAGGTGAGATCCGCTTGGCGCGCGAGCGGGTGGAAGCCGACACCGAGCCAAACCAAGCTCATCTCCCGCGAGATGGGCGCGAGCTCCGCCAGGTGCGCGGCGAACTCGGCGCGCACCGCGTGCACGTCGGGCAGCGCCGCGCCGCTCAGCTCCAGCTGCGAGCCGGGCTCCAACGTCACCGACGCCGCGCCGCGCTTGAGCGCGATGAGCGGCCCGCCCTCCACCTCGTGGTCGGGCTCCCAGCCGAACGCGCGCAGCGCCTCCAGCACGCGCACCACCCCGCGCTCCCCGTCATAGGAGAGCGGCGCGAAAGAGTCGCCGTGAACGCCGAATTTCTCTGCCTCGGCGCCTAATAGAAACGCCGTTTTTGGCTTTTCGGCCGCGTGAAATACGCTGACCAGATCGTCGAGACTGCGGATCGGGGCGCTGTCTTCCGCGGACGTCGCTGTCATGGAGGGGTTCGCTACCAGCCGCTGGGACCGCCATCGAGCTCGGTATCCGAGCGCGTGACGGCGACCGAAGGATGGAGCGAACCCAGCGCGAGCGCCAGTGCCCGCGTATGTGCTTCCGTGGTTCCAGCGCCGCCCCCGAGCACTCTCGCCCCAGCGAGCGAAAGATCGAGCGCGTGATCAGCCCAGCGCTCCGGCTCACTGGTCGGGTCAACGAAGCCGCGCACTGCGTTGTCGCTCGCAGCGAGCAGCACGCCGGGGATCAAGCCCGAGGTCTCGAGCGCCGAGCGCGCTCGCTCGAGCTCGCGCAGGCCCACCTCCGCCGACGGAACCTCGAACAAGATCACGCTCGTGCCGGCCTCGCGCAGCGAGTCGAACACCTCCGAGGGCGAGGAGTTCTCGAGCTCGCTGCCCGCCGAGCATTCGAGCACGGCCCAGGTCGGCAGCTCGGTTTGCGCGGCGGCGACGACGGCCGCCATGAGGCTGATGCGTGAGCCTTGTCCGCGCGCGATGAGCAGCTCCGAGCCGGAGACGCGCAGCCGCGCTGCGTGCTCCGTGAGCTCCTCGTGCAAGCGATCCGCGACGATGGGCCCGACCATGTCCGAACCCAACACGCCAGCGACGGCGGTCGGCTTGGGTGCATCGCGCGCGATCTCGAACGCGAGATCCAGGGCGCGACCGGTGAGCTGCGCCGAGCGGTGCTGCATCCCCACTTCTGCCAGCGCTCGCGGCGTCGTGTCGACGGTGAGCGCCGAGAGAATGTCGACGCGGCTCAGCACCTCAGCGCCGTGGTGCGCGAGGACCTCTGCCGGCTGCTCGCGGAGCAAGACTCCCAGCGTACCGGGCAGGTCGAGCTCGAGGCCGCGCGCTCGAAACGACGCGCCACTGTCCGCATCGAGCACCAGCGGACGGCCCTGATGGAGGCGATGACGAATCTGATCGAAGGTCATCTAGCTAGACAAAACAGCCGACGAGGAAGGCAAACGGCGCGCTCTGCTCTCTACAATAGGCTGGAAACGCGCGTTCTTGCGATTCAATAAGGGGCGCCAGCAATCCGTCTCTCGAGCCCACTGCGCGGGCCGAGCCTCCAGCCACACCGGAATGAGCGGCGCTTTCGCGGTTCACGACCAGCGGCGGTTTTGTTTCCCCGGAGGTTGCCGGCTCGGGTAACGTGCTCTATGCGGGACCGGGTCGATGCAGCGCGTATTGGGAGCAGCGGTTCTCCTTCTCGGAGGTCTCGGCTGCGGCGATGAAACGCCGTCGCAGCCCTGTCCCACAGGGCCGGATTTCAACGTCTCCGTCACCTCGGTTACGGGACGCTTGCCGGCCAGCACGCAAGTAGAAGTGACGTTCGGCGGCGGTTCGCGGGAGCTCTATAGCCCGCTCGTCCAGGCCGAGCCGTCGGTGCTGTTCTGTGACGCGTACTCAGCCGGCAGCGGTGGAGCGGGAGGTGCCGGCGGCGACGAGGGCGGCGCGTCGTCCGCAGACAACAACGCGCCTCACCACATCCAACGCATCGACTGCAGCTTGTGGACGCATGGCCCCGCCAGCGTCTCGGTGCAAGCGTCGAGCTGGCAAGAGACGCGCGAGCTCAAGCTCGAGGATGAAGAGTGTCACCTCGATGAAGAGATCGTGCTGGGCGAGACGAAGACCGAGCCGTAACGGCGGCGCTCAGTGAAACGGATCGAACTTCGGTCCGAACGAGCGCAGGCTGAGTGACTCACTGCCGCTGCCTTCGTCAGACTCGACCTCCGTCTTGCGGAACGCGATCCCGACGCCGGCGCAATAAACGGTCGTGGTCGTCTTGCTGGTCGCTTCATTGCTGGCCGACTCCACGGTCTCGACGCAGTCGTTGAAGGTGCCCGCGGGGACGCTCAACGAGCGCGTCACCGAGGTCACCTCTACGCCGCCGAAATCACCGGCGAAGCGAGCGCCGCGCGTCAACGGCTCTTTGAGCAAGTAGCCGCCGCCGAGGTGCCGAACCCCTTGCGCGTCGAGCTCGAGGTGCTGCACGCGACCCGCCACCACGAGCTCCACGATGCCGGCCGCGGGGCGGCGTACCTCGAGCGCCAGCATGCCCTTTTGCGCGCCGGGCTCGGACAGCGTGTCGTAGGCGAACACGGTTTTGTCTTCGAGCGGCAAATAGCGAAGCACGCCGCTCTTGGCGACCGCCGTGCCTTCACTTTTGGCCGGCGGCTTTGCGCCGGCGCAAGCCGCGACGAGCATGAGCGACGCTGCAAACAAAGCTGAACGGGCGTTTTGCATCTCGCGCCGCCGACTAGTGTGAGTAATAGACGTAGCCCACGACCGCGAAGAAGAGTCCGATCGTGACGGCGAGCAAGAGCTTCACCAGCGGATCCGGCTCGATGCGGCGCAGCAGCTCCTCCGCGGCCGCCTTCACGTCTGCTGCTTCACTGCGTTCAATCAGCCGCGGCGCCTGCTCGCGGACCTTGGCGTAGTTTCCAGCTTCGAACGCCTCCATCAAGCTCTCCAGCTCTGGATCTGCGGGGAAGTTGAGCAGGAACGCCGGTCGGTCGCGCCCGCGCGCGTCGCGCGCAGGGCGCTCGGGGATCGGACGCGGCTCCGCTGCGCGCTTCTTTTTCTTCTTCGGCTTGGTCTTCGGCTCAACCGGGGCCTCAGCGTTCGGCTCAGCCTCAGCCTTCGGCTCAACCGGCGCCTCAGCCTTCGACTCAGCCTCAGCGTTCGGCTCAGCCGGCGCGGGCGCGGTCTCGGTCGCAACCTCCGTCGGCTCCGCGCGCTCGCCGGCTTCCGTGCTCGCGGCCGTGTCTTCGGGCGGCGTCTCGTTCTCTGCGGAGCTCATCGGGGGGTACGGTCCTTCATACGGCAGCGGGGACGATGCTAACACGGGCACGGCGCGCCGCCGCGACCCGGCTCAGAACTGAAAATACACGAACGGCACGGCGTCGGCGCTGTCGACGCGCCGGAGCAGCACCAACACCGCGAACAACACGGCGGCCTGAGCCGGCGCTGGCAGCCGCGCGAACGTAGTCCGCGCCAGAGAGTACCAGCCGCTCGGCGTGAAATGCGCGATCAGACCGACGAACAACACCAGCACGACACGGTAGTCGAGGTTCGCGTGATACGTCGTGCCCTCCGCCAGTTTGTGGAAAATGAGCCGCGCTTTGCCGAAGCTCTCGCTGCGAAATAGCACCCAGCCGATCAACACCAGATGGAAGGTGAGCAGCACGCCCAGCGCACGCCACACGCCGTGCGGCGCCGCGGCCTGCCCCTTGCCCGTGCGCCACTCACGATAGGCGCGCGTGATCGCCAGCAGCACGCCATGCCAAGCACCCCACACCACGAACGTCCAGTTGGCGCCGTGCCACAGGCCACCGAGCAACATCGTCAGGAACAGGTTCAGGTACGTGCGCAGCCGACCGCGGCGGTTGCCACCGAGCGAGATGTAGAGATAGTCGCGCAGCCACGTGGAGAGCGAGATGTGCCAGCGGCGCCAAAAATCGACGATGTCGAAGGCGGTGTAGGGCGCGGCGAAGTTCCTTGGAAAGCGCACACCGAGCAGCAACGCCGAGCCAATCGCGATGTCCGTATAGCCCGAGAAGTCGCAGTAGATCTGCAGCGCGTAGCCGACGACCGCCGCGTAGCACTCGAGCGCCGAATAACCGAGCGGCGCTCCGAACACGCGATCTACCAGGTTGAGCGCGAGGTAGTCGCCGATCACGATCTTCTTCGCCAAGCCGAGCGCGATCAGGAACAGGCCCTCGGCGGCTGTCGACGCTGAAAAACAGGCTGGCTGCGCGAGCTGCGGCAAGAGATCGCGCGGCCGCACGATGGGGCCTGCCACCAGGTGCGGAAAGAAGGCCACGAACGTGAGGTACTCGAGGTAGCTCGGGTGCGGCTCGATGTCGCGGCGGTAGACATCGATCACGTAGCTCATCGACTCGAACGTGAAGAAGCTGATGCCGATCGGCAGCACCACGCGCAGCGCGACGAGGGGCGGCTGATAGCCGAGCGCGCTGAGCAGCGCCGCGAGCGAGTCGACCCCGAAGTTGAAGTACTTGAAGAAGCCGAGCAGGCCGAGGTTCAGCAGCACCGTGAGCCACAGCCACAGCTTGCGCCGGCGCGGATCCTCTGCCGCGGCGATGGCGCGCGCGAGCAGGAAATCAGCGCTGGACGAGATGAAGATCAGCGGCAGGAAGCGGTAGTTCCAGCTCGCATAAAAGCCGTAGCTTGCCAGCAGCAAGAACACGATGCGCAGGCGCCGCGCGCGCACCAGCAACCACGACACCGTGAACACGGCGATGAAGAATGCTGCGTAGCGGACGGTGTTGAACAGCACGGCTTCGTGGCGACTTCCGTTCAGATCCGTCGCGAATGCGCCGCGAATGTACTACCATCCCCCGCAAATGAGCGAGCTTTTATCCCCGCGAACCACGCCTGCGTCGAGCGTCCTCACGTGACGCCAGCGCGGGTCCTGTTCTATACGTCGACGCTGGGCTTCTCCGCGCTGCTCGCAGAGCGCGCGCTGCTCGCTAGCCCGAGCTGGGGTGCGCTCGCTGGCGCCGGCTTGGGCTGGACCACGATGATGACGACCGGCGTATTTTTTCCGTGGCTCCAAATGTTTGGGGACATCGTGTGCCGGGGGCCCAGCGGTCAGCGACGGATCGCGCTCACCTTCGACGACGGACCGGACCCGCGCACGACGCCGCGCGTGCTCGCTGCGCTCGCGAAGACACGCCATCGCGCGACGTTCTTCGTGCTGGGGCACAAAGTGCGGCAACACCCGCACGTCGTCCGCGCCATCCATGAGGCCGGACACACGCTCGGTCTGCACGGCGACGTGCATGATCGGCTGCACTCTTTTCGCATGCCCGGTCGCGTGCGCGATGAGCTGCTACGCGCGCGGGAGGCGGTCGAGCGCGCAGCAGGTGTGCGGCCCTGGTTGTTCCGTCCCCCCATTGGTCACACCAGCCCAGCGACGATGTACGGCGCGCGCTTGGCGGGCACCACGCTGATCGGTTGGTCGGCGCGCGGCTACGACGGCATTCGCAGCCGCAAGCCGGAAGCGGTGCTGTCCCGCGTCGCGAGCTCGCTCGACGACGGCGGCATCGTCCTGCTGCACGACGCCGCCGAACATGACGACTTCGAGCCAGCCAGTATTCCGGCGCTACCCGCGCTGTTGGCGCTGCTCGACGAGCGCGGTTTGACGAGCGTCGGCTTGGACGAGTGGGTGCCGAGCTCGCGCGTCGGGTTGACGCCCGCGCCGCGCGTCGCCAGGATGGAATGATGGCGCGTCGCTTCACCGAGCACATTTGATCGGCGTTTCGCGGGCGGGCGCTCGTCCTGCTCGCCGTACCATTCCTGGATGAGCTGGGTTCGGGCCTGCCGGTGGTGGGGGCGCCGGCGCTCGAGCGAGAGGTGTTCGCGAACCTCGTCGGGCTCACGTTCGCGGTGTTCACGCTGCCGCAGCTCGTCTCGCTCGTCATCGAAGCGAAGCTGCTGTTGCTCGCGCAGCGCCTGGCGCGGCGCCGCGTGCTCGCGCTGGCGCTGAGCGCGTACGGCGTTGGTCTGGCAGCGGCGGCGTTCACGAGCAGCCGCGCGCTGTTCACGGCCGCGTGGCTAGTGTCGTTCCTCGCGAGCGGCATCGCGACCGGCAGCGCGCAAGCGGAGCTCATGGCTCGCGATCCCGAGCAGCGCGAGCGGCGCATGACCGAGTGGACCATCGCGGCGGCCCTCGGCGATCTCAGCGTGCCGCTGGTACTCGGCGCCTTCGTCACCCTCGGCCCCGCGCCGCGCTGGGCTTGGCTGCTCGCCGCAGCGCTGTTCATGACCTGCGCGCTCCTCAGCGCGCGGCGCGGCGCGCGGGCGAGCGGTGACGAAGGCGGCGCGGAGCAAGACGAAGCCGCGCCCAATACCCATCACTCGCTGCTCGCGCTGCTCAAAGCCGTGCATCACAACCGCCGGCTGTTCGCGTGGCTGCTCGCTGCAACGCTGTGCAGCTTGCTGGACGAGCCGCTCGCGGCGTTTGCCGCTCTCTGGATGCAGCAGCGCTTCGGGAGCGCGCTCGCGGCCAGCGCGGGTGTGACGGCATTCACCGTTGGCGGCTTTGGCGGGCTCTTGATTTTGCATCGCTTGCTAGCAAGCTCGTCGCCGCGCACCCTGTTGCTGCTGGCGAGCTTCGGAGCCGCCGCGGCGCTCGTGGGCTGGCTGAGCGCGCGTTCGCTGCTCAGCGCGTCGCTGTGCCTCGGCGTGCTGGGCGCGTTCGCCGCGGCGCACTACCCGCTCGCTGCCGCCGCGGCGTACCGCGCGCTGCCCGACGATTCCACCGCGGTGGCGGCGCTCAACCAACTCTTCGGCCCCCTCGATCTCGCGATCCCGCTCGCGCTGGGGTTGCTGGCCGATCACTGCGGCTTGCAGGTCGCCGTGGCCGGGTTGCTCCTCCAACCGCTCGCGTTGCTGCTCATCGCCGCGTTTGACGCGCACAAACCAGCGAGCGCACAGCCGAAATGAGCGCTGCTTCGTTGCGCCCATCGCTCGCAAAAATAGAGGGAGCGACGAACAAAAAAAGCAACCACCGGTCACTTTCGTAAACGGTGGTTGGGCGCCCCGACAGCACGTAACGAGAGCGCAACGCGTTTCCGTACTTCAGGGGCGCCAAAGCTGTATTGCCGGTTCGGAGATCAGGACCGGCTGCGAGGGCTCGGATCAGCGCTCGCCCTCACGTGGACTAATTCCCGGGTAAGGCTTGATCGATCGCGAGAATCGTCCACTGCGTCTTTTTTTTCAATAGTCCTCACACGAGCATTTGGTTCGTCAGCTCAGTGAACGAACGCGCGTCGGAGCGGTGAGCATCGGAAGCGCCGCGATCGCGAACTCGGCCGAGCTCAACCGCGCCTGCAAATTTTCGAGCCGACGAGCGCCTCGAGCCGCTCTTGGCGGCGATGCTGCTGCCACGACGCGGAGCGTTCCGTATAGTGGCGCCCGTTGACCGCTGGGCCGCGCCGCAAACCCGTCGTCGCTCGAGCCGTCACACTGTCGTCTTCGCAAAAGTAGCGATCCACATGAGCGAGAAGCAGCGACCGGTCCAGACTGACGATCCACCAGCGAGCGCCGATCCCTCCAGCGAGGATAATCGGCGCGCGACCGAGAAAGCCGCGCCCGAGCCAAGCGCAAGCTCACCCGCGACAAACAAAGAGCGGAAGGGCAAAGGAAAGGACCGTAACTCTCGGGAAGAATCGCGCGAAGAGGACGGGGACGAGAGCGAAGACGAAGACGGGGACGAAGACGAAGAGGACGGGGACGAAGACGAAGACGAGGACGGGGACGAAGACGAAGAGGACGGGGACGAAGACGAAGACGAAGAGGACGGGGACGAAGACGAAGAGGACGAAGAGGACGAAGACGAAGACGAAGACGAAGACGAAGACGAAGACGTTGAGTCCCTGGAGCGTCAGGCCTCGGATGAACCGCGCAGCGGACTGAGGGGGCGAATCGCTGCGCTTCGCGACGCGGCCGATCGAACTGCGCGCCGCTACCCGACGGGCGCGTTCGTACTGTCGTTCTTGTTGCTAAGCGGAATGGCAACCATCCGCTATCCGCAGGAGACGCCATCGCTCTGGTACTTGGTGCCGTCCGTCGACGTGACGGTGCTGCTCGGCATCTTCGTTCTCCTGCACCGCTTGCGCTGGCGCTTCGGACGTGCGCTGCGCATCGCGACCGTGGCGCTGCTCTTCCTCATCCGCTTCGTGCGCTTGGGCGATGGCGTCCGGCAGCGCTATTTCGCCCAGTCCTTCAACCTGTACACGGACGTGCCTGCCACGGCCGAGCTGGTGCGCTTTCTGTACTCGAGCCTGGGCCTGATCGCGCTGGTGTTGCTCACCGTCGCTGCCGTGCTCACCGCTGCGTTGCTGGCGCTAGCCTGCTATGGCGCGCTGTTCCACAGCGAGCGGTACCTACGAAAGAAACGTCAGCTCGTGCTCGGCGCGGCGTTCGTGGCGGCGAGCTATGCGCTGGCGTTCGCCTTCACGACCGATGACTTCGGCCAAAGAGACGCGGCGACCGAGCACGGCGGCTTCACGGCGAGCGCGATGGCGCGCCTCGGTCAAGAAGCAACGTTCTTGATGAACGTGTTCAGCGACAACACGCCGTTCGCGAGGCAAGCCGCCGCTGCTCAGCGCCGCATGGCCGCGCTGCCCACGAACCTCGAGCGCCTGAACGGAGCGGACGTACACCTCATTTTGATCGAGTCCTATGGTCACACGATCTTCGAGTGGGAGCCCTATCAAGGTGCGCGCAAGTTCTACGAGGACTTCGAGGCCGAGCTGAAACAGCATGGCTTCTCCATCGTGAGCACGGTGCTGGACTCGCCCACCTACGGCGGACAGTCCTGGCTCGCGCACACCACGCTCGCTACTGGCATCCGCATCGAAAACCAGCTCGAATATCAGGTGACCTTGGCGAAGAAGCCAAAGGCGCTACCGAGCTACTTCCGCCACGCCGGCTATCACACCGTCTTGGTCCAGCCCAACACGACGCGAAGCTGGTCGGCCGGTGATTTCCTGGGCTTCGAGCGCAAGTACTTCAACTGGGATTTCAACTACAAAGGGCCGAGCTACGCCTGGGCCACGATGCCCGATCAGTTCGTGCTCGACTTCGTGCGGCGCCGCGAGCTCGGCCCTCACACGAAGCCGTTGTTCATCGAGTACGTGCTGGTATCGAGCCACGCACCATGGAGCCGCTTGCCGCCGGTGGTCGACGATTGGGACAGCCTCGGCGACGGATCGCTCTACAACGAGCTTCAGACCATCACCTTCCCGATTCAATGGCCCTATTTCGCGAACGCGCAGGAAGCGTACCTCCGCTCCATCGTTTACGACTTCACGCTGCTCAAGCACTACATCCCCGCGTATACGAACCCAGAGTCCCTCATCATAGTGCTCGGTGATCATCAACCTGTCTCGGACCTCACCGGCTGGAGCCCTTCACGCGGCGTCCCCGTCCACGTCATCAGCCGCGATCGCAAGCTGCTCGAGCCCTTCATCGCGCTCGGCTACAAGCCCGGCATTCGCGCAGTCGCGCCAGCGAGCCCCGCAGGCCTAGAGACGTTCCCCGGCGACCTGCTCAGAAGCTTCTCGACCCACTGAGGTAGGTGAGCGCCGCGCGCTGGCCGCTCATCACCCCCTCAGCGCCGGTGAGCAAGACGCCCGCACCTCGGCGCGATGAGCCGCCGAGTCGCCAGTGAGGCGGATCGCACCGCCTCACCTTCGTCATCGTAGCGCCGGCGCAGCAAGACGATTGGCTAACATAAGAGGGTGTTGAAGCAGTAGGTGTCGGAGGTGCGTTGTCGAGGTCAAGTGCGTGGCTGCCCACCCCCGCACGTCATCGCCACCGCTGGTGGCTGCGGGCGGCCGAGCACGGACGGGGCTGGGCATCACAACCAACCGTTGTCGTTGTACGATCCTGAGCCGCCGCCCTTTTCAGGTTCTTCTCGATGTTTAGGGGTGCATGACGTGAGGCTTGGACTGGATAGTCGCGCGGTACTCGGTCATGTCGAAGCTCTTCGACCCTGCGCTACGGGCGGCCTCGACATGCCCTGTGCGCGACGCGGTCAGGGCAACTACGAGCCAATGCACAGTTCTCTGCGCAGGGACGGCGAGAGCGAAACCGACAGCGGAAGTTTCTTTCAACACGCTGGTAAGGACTCGCGAAGCGAGGGGCTTGATCGGATGAGCGCAGGTTCAGCCGGCGCCAATTGGTCGCGTCGGTGGTTACGTTGAGCGCGAGCGGCGTTCGCGCCATGGCGCACGAGCGCGCCGATGCCGTCGCACGGGGCCGCGACCGAGGTCTTTCGCAGTGCGAGTCTGCCAGGCACTTCGGCGGCGACGCCCATGCCGAGCACCGCGCGCCGTTTGCACGGCGCCGCAGCAGATCCTGATAGCTTGGTGAGCCGCAGGCTCTGCCGCAAGCCTGCGAGCGAGCTGGTCCTGAGTCGTGATTTCGCGGGAGATTCGCGAAGATTTATATTGACATGAATTCAGCGCATCAATACCGAGACCGCGCAGATGTGCGCCAGAGCGGCAGTTGTTCAACGCACGGCGCGCGCTGCGCTTCTGACGAGCAGAAATCGAGCGCGCCGGTGTCCAGGGCACCAAAGACGCGCCTGAGGCCGAATAAAAGCGCCGTTCGAACGCGTGTTATGAAGGCTCCATGTCCGCGAGCACTCTGTCGAATACGGAATTACTCGCTGTCATCCCAACGCTAGTACGCGCGGAGCGCTGCTGCGCAGCCGACGTCATCGAACATCTCGTGGTCATCGAGACGCGCGGTGTCCATCTCGAGCAGGCGTGCCAGTCGCTGACCTCGTTCTGCATCGAGCGCCTGGGCTACAGCGAAGACGAAGCCAGCAAGCGCGCTCGCGTAGCGCGGCTCGTGCGGCGCTTTCCGCGAGCGCTCGATGAGCTTCGCTCCGGCGCAATCCATCTCAGCGGCCTCGCGCTGTTGGCGCCCTACGTGACCGAACAAAACTGCGACGAGCTCTTCACGCAAGCCCGCGGACAAGCCAAACGCGCCATTGAACGCTTCCTAGCCGCACGTTTTCCGAAGCCAGATGTTCCGGAGCGTCTCTGCCGAGTCCCAGCCCAGAGCTCGCTGGCCGTTGGTGTAGGCCCGGACAAGAGCTTCCGCCCCGGGGCGGAAGTTTCGGCCGCTGCCGAGTCGTCGGTCAGCGGAGGGCCGCCATTGCAGAGGCTCCTCGACGCGCTGCAGCCGCTCCTCGACGCTCCACCCGAGCGCGTCAAACCTCTGTCCGCGTCGCGCTGGTGCGTGCAGTTCTCGGCTGGCGCTGAGTTCGCGGAAAAGCTCGAGCGTGCGCGCGAGCTCTTGAGTCATGCGCTGCCGGGTGGCGAGCTCGCGGCGCTCTTCGAGCGCGCGCTGGATGCGCTCATCGAGCGTGAAACGAAGCGTCGGCTCGGCACGGGTAGGCGGCAAGAGCGCCGCTCGCTACAGCGCGGCTCGCGACACATTCCCGTCGCAGTCGCGCGAGAAGTGTGGGAACGCGATGGGCATCAGTGCGTCTTCGTCGACGAGCGAGGCCGACGTTGCACGGCGCGTCGCTTCTTGACGCTCGAGCATCGTCAGCCCTACGCGCTCGGCGGCCCGGCGACTCCGGAAAATCTGGAGCTGCTCTGCGCCGCGCACAACGCGCACGCAGCGGTAGCCGTGTTCGGCGCTGAGCGCATCGCAAATGCACGCGCGGCCGGAGTCGCTCACCGCCGGGCAAACACTGGCGTGAGCCAGCGGCGATTTTCCGCCGCGGTGAGTCAATCGGTGCGCGCGTCAGGGGACGCCGAAGGACGAACGATGAACCGGCGCGGCGAATGGGACGAGGCGCTCGATCGTCACGACACCGCGCCCCGCGCGCGCGTGGGCCTGGAGAATGCGCCCGACAATCAGCGGATTGCACCGCTCGAGAGCGACGTTGCGTTCACCGGACGCCGAGTCGAGACTGCACGCGCCGCGGCCGGAGTCGAGACTGCACGCGCCGCGGGCCGAGTCGCGCCGGCTACGGAGGGTCTCGCTGAGCGCGGGACGAACCCGCTCGTCATCGACGCAGCCGGTGCTCGATCGCAAACGCCAGTCGACGGTGCTCCCGGCGCGATACAACCGCTGTTGCGAGCCGCCGCTGGTTTCGAACACGAACGGCACGCAGCCGAAGCGATCGCAGCGCCGCCTCACACGAGCGCACCACATAGCGCTCGCAATGACGCGGCTCCGCTGACCCAGTGCAATGTCTACGCGCAGGTCGGACTCGCGTTGCGGAACCTCGGCTTTCGCGAGCGCGCAATTCGCCAGACCCTCCACGCCATCGAGCGACGAGATTGCGGCATGGATGCAAAAACCATCTTGAGAGCCGCCCTCAATTTGCTCACGTCGTGAACGCGCGGGGCTCAAGGCGCGAAGACGAAGGCGTGCTGAAGCACGCCGGGGAGGAGCAACGCAGGATGCGAAGTGCATCTGCGGGCGGGCGACGGGAGAGATTATAGGACCGGCTCTAAGAGCCGCTCGGCGTCGGACTGCGACTTTAAAGGGCTCGCGCGAGGGCTCGTCACTGCGATCGATTCCGTCGAGCGACGGGTGTAGGCTGCTTCGCGATGACGGAGACGAACCCGCGAGCGACCACGAACACTACCCCACGGCGCTTTCGCAGGACGGCGATCGAAGTCACGATCGGCGTCGCGCTCGGCTTCATCGCAGGCACCGTGTTCGGCCCACAATTGATCAAGGTTTGGTACGAGCCGCCGAGCAAGGACGCCTTCTCCTGCGCGGGCAGCGTCGAGAAGGCGCTCGGACAGTTCGTGATCTTTCAGCTCGTGACCGCCGCGTTGGGCGGCCTCCTGCTCGCGCTCATCTTGTTCTTTTTGCGTCGCGTCTTCAGCAAGAGGAAGCCCGACGCGAGTGTGTCGAATTGAGCGCGCAGCTGACGCAGCAGCGCAGCGCTGCAGTTCGAATTAAAATGATGCGCGTAATTGGCTCGATCACCGCTGGAATCGCGCAGTGGCGGCAGAGACCGACTTCCGTCTTAAATTCTCACTCTGCCCCTCCCAACCTACATCGAGCCGTGGCAAGAGTTTCGGCATGCGTACCCGTACCGCCCTGTCGCGTGCTCTTCCTCTCTTCATCTTCGCGAGCGTCCCGTTCGCAGTATTGGTGAGCTGCTCGGACAGCGGCTCCGGTGGCGGCGGAGCGAGCACCGGCGGTGCAGCGCCAACCGGCGGTGTCACGTCGAGCGGCGGAAGCAGTACGATGGGCGGTGCATCGGGAGGCATGAGCACGAGCGGCGGCGCGAGCAGCGGCGGCGCGTCTGGAACCAGCGGCAGCAGCGGCGCATCTGGCAGCAGCGGCGCGAGCGGCGCATCCGGCTCCAGCGGAGCGAGCGGCGCATCTGGGAGTAGCGGAGCGAGCGGCGCGAGCGGCGCATCCGGCTCCAGCGGAGCCGGCGGCGCGAGCGCCGGCGCAGGTGGCTCGAACGGTGGCGCGAGCGGCGCGTCCGGCGCCGGCGGTGCGAACGGCGGCAGCGGCGGTGGCGGCACCGGCATGTTCACTCTCACGAGTCCCGACCATATGGATGGGGCGAAGTTCGATCAGAAATTCACTTGCGCGACGACCGGCGGAATGCCCGCGCCCAAGGGGAATAACCCAACCCTCGAATGGTCCGGAGCCCCTGCAGGCACGATGTCGTTCGCGATCACGTTCATCGACACGACGATCGGCGCCGACAAGCCGATGGGGCAGCACTGGGCGATCTGGAACATTCCGGCGACCGTTATGAAGTTCCCGCAGAATACCTCGATGCTGACCGGCGACTTGATGACGGCGAAACAAAGCGGACCGTTTTTTGCCCCCTGCGCCATTTCAGTGATGAACGGAATGGACGATGTTTACGAATTTACGATCTACGCACTACCAAACGCGACGCTAAGCGTGAACGGCAACCCTTCAGTCGCGAATGCGCTGACCGCGCTGAAGTCTGCTCAACCGCTCGCGACCGCGAAGTTGTCGGGCCACGCGGGCGTGATGGGCAAGTAAGCCCACGCTTGCATGGTTTGAAAGACAGCAGCGTCCGGTGCTGGGGCAGCAACGCGGAAGGTCTTGCTCCTAGCAATCTCAGCGTGCGCTGGGGGCGCCAAGCACGAACTCGCGACGGAAGCCGCGCGTGACGTTCTCTACGGCGACGCGCACTTTGCCGTCGCGGCCGTAGGCGTAGCGCTCGATGACGTGCTCGCTGCCCTCCGGGAGGTGCCGCGCCGCGGAGAGGAGCTGTAAGTCTTTGCGCTCGGCCAGCTCGGGGACGTAAGGGATGAATAGGTCACACCAGGGGGTGAGATCGCCCGCGGGCTGGCCAGCGTCGCCGAGCTCGCTGCACTCGAGGAAGCGCAGGTGTCCGACGGCGTGCACCGGCGAGTAGCGACGCTCTACGATGTGTTCGCCGCTGTCGGAGATGGCGCCCTTCGTGAAGATGGGGTCGAAGATTTTGTCGCGGCCGCCGTCT
The DNA here is from genome assembly GCA_966250485.1 of uncultured Sorangium sp. Taxonomy (GTDB): domain Bacteria; phylum Myxococcota_A; class Polyangia; order Polyangiales; family Polyangiaceae; genus PMG-095. The sequence continues at coordinate 84,616 of CBINHN010000017.1, forward strand.
CCTTCGCGCCACACGCCGAAATGGCGGGTGACGGCCTCACGCACGAAGATGTCGGCCTCGGGATCTGCAGCGATGGCGAGGCCGACGGCGGTCGCGGCGTGGGGCTCGACCGCGAGCTGCACTTTGCGGCCGTAGGCTTCGCGCAGCAGGCGCCCGACCAGCGGGAACGCGGTCGCGCCGCCGACGAGGTAGACCGCGCCGAGCTCGCGCGGATTGTTGGGATCGATGCCGTGGCCCACGAGCTGGCTGAAGACGCGATCGAGCAGCGCCAGCGTGCGTCGCACGAGGGGCTCGAGCTCGCGATACAGCGCGCTCGTCTCGAGGGTGATGGACGGCGCGCCTTCGATGGCCGCGCCGAGGTCGATCAGCATGCGCCGGCTCGAGGAGCTCAGCGTCTCTTTGGCTTGGCGGCACAGCTCGAGTGAGCGCGCGTGAGCGACGGAGCCGAGGCTGTCGGGCTTGATGCCGGCGCTCTTCAAGGCCATCTCCAGGATGACCTCGTCGAAGTCGTCACCGCCGAGCTCGGAGATGCCCTCGCTCGCGAGCAGCTCGTAGCGGCGACCCGCCAAGGAAACCGCCGAGGTGTCGAAGGTGCCACCGCCGAGGTCGTACACGACGACGTAGCGCTTGGGGCTCTTGCGCGAGAGCGCTCCCAGTGTGCGGTGCGCGTACTCGATGGCCGCCGCGGTGGGCTCGTTGATCATGCCGAGCAAGCGGAAGCCAGCGCGCGTGAACGCCTCCATCGTGAGGTAGCGCTGGCGCGTGCTCGCTCCGGCGGGTACCGCGACCATGGCCTCGAACGGCTCTTCCGGATCCACGTCGAGGTTGCTGCGCTCGATGATCGCGCGGCGCAGGCCCGCCAGGTAGCTGGTCGCGAGCTCCAGCGCGGTGGGGTTGCCGGAGAGCTGCGCGATGGAGTCGTCAGGGGAGAGGTTGCTGACGACTCGCTTGATGGAGCGTAGCGCCGACTGCGAGTCTGCGCTGAGGCGCTCGGCGGCGTCCCAGCCGAGGGACATGCCCGACTGCGAGCCGACGGCTAGACCGGGAATGAAGTCGACGAAACCTGCGGCGGTTTCGAACGCGGCCACCGGATAGCGTCCTTCGGTCGCGGCCGCGACGACCGTGCGCGTGGTGCCGAAGTCGATTCCGAATCGCATCGCGAGACAGCGCTACCTTGCCGGCATTTTCCGCGATTCGCCAAGTCCTCAGCGCAGCGCGCCGCAGAAACCATGCCGTAACGCAGGTCTACGCCACCGTCGGCCGCGCGGCCGCCCGCCAATTACTGCGCCGCGCGCGGTAACTCGAGCACGAAACGCGCGCCAGGATGGTGCTCGTCGTCGAGCGTGATGCTGCCGCCGACCGCCTCGACCAGGCCGCGGCAGACCGCGAGACCGAGGCCGGTGCCTTTGCCGGGCTCTTTGGTGGTGACGAAGGGTTCGAACAGCCGGTCGCGGATCGCGGGCGACACGCCGGGACCGTCGTCCGCGACGCTGAGCTCGACGTGGCGCGCCAGCGCGCGCGCCGCGACCCGCACGTGGCCGCCCGGTCCAGCGGCGTCGGCCGCGTTCAGCACCAGGTTCAGCACGACTTGCACCAGCTGCTCGCGCGCGAGCGCAACGAGCGGCAGCTCCGGCGCCAGCGCGAGCTCGAGCTCGATGTTCTTCATCGCCTTCTGCGGCGCGACCAGCATGGCGGTGTCGTGCACGGCTTGCGCGACGTCGCCCGGCTCCGTCGCGGCCGAGGGCTGCGCGCTCGGCCGCGCGAACTCCAGGAGGTCGCGCAAGATGCGATGAATGCGCTCGGACTCACGCCGCATGCGCACGTGAAAGTCGTGCTGCTCGCTCGCCTCGAGTCCGCCGGCGATGAGCAGATCCAAGAGGCCGATCAGGGCCGCGATGGGGTTGCCGATTTCGTGCGCGACGCCGGCCGCGAGGCGCCCGACGGATGCCAAGCGCTCGGAGCGCACCAAGCGATCCTGCGCCTCGGTGAGGCGGCGCGTCGCGGCCTCGACTTCGTCGATTTTGCGGCGCAGCGCCTGTTCGTCGGAGAGCAGCTTCTCGGTCATCGCCTCGAAGCTGCGGCCGAGCTCCGCGAGCTCTCGCACGCGGCTGTGCGGCAACGTAAAGCGGCGCGCGCCGCCGGCGACGCGCTCGGCGGCGCGCGCGAGCGCGTCCAATGGACGAACGATCAGGCGCGTCAGCGCGAAGTAGCCGAAGACCAACAGCGCTCCGGCGACCAGCGCCGTGTACAGCGCCAGCAAGCGAAACAACGGCGCTGCGCGCGCGGCCGAGTCATCGATGGTCAGCGCCGCGAGCACCGCGCCGCCCGGCGAAGGGACGACCACGGCGAGCGCGCGGCCGCGGCTCGTCTCGATTTCGAACGTCGCTTCACGGCGTACGTCGAGCGCGCGCGGGAACGCCAGCGGCGTGCCCGCGCGCGCGAGCACTTCACCGTGCGGGCCGTACACCACGATAGCGGATACGCCGTCGCCGCCCAGCTGCGCGCCGAGCAAGACCTCGAGCTCGGCGCCGCTGCGACGCTGGCGCGCTTCGCTGACCTGCGCGGCGACCGCGCGGCCGAGGGCCCGCGCGTCGCTCGTCCGCAGTTGCTGCAGCGCGACCCGGGTGTAGGTGGCGACCGCCCAATAGAGCGGCAAGAACGCGAGCACCAGTAAGCCGCCCAGCCACACCAAAATCTGGAGCCGTAGGCCGGGACGCACGCAGCCCGCGAGACTACCACCCGTGGGCAACGGGGGCGCCAGCGTGGACACGGAATTCTGGCGCGGCTGGTCAGCGCCGGAAACTGGGCCGCGCGCGCAGGAACCTGCTACCGGCGAAGGGCAAATGGATCCTCTCGTCCGGAGCGCCATCTGGATCCAGCGCCTGGTCGCGCGTACGACGGGAACGCTGGTGGCCCTGCTCTCCGGCGCGGTGCTCGTCTATGCCACGCTGGAGCCGCCGGACGCGACGGGGAGCTCGCTGCTGCTCGGGCTGCTGCTCGCGGCGGTGCTCTATCGCGGCGCCCAGCGCTGGCGACGACCACCCGCCGAAGAAGAGACGACGCGGCTCGACCTCGAGTTTTTCACTCAGCTCACGGTCTTTCTCTTCGGCCTCGTGCTGCGCGCGCCGGGCGGGCTGGACGGACCCTTCTACGCCGCGCTGTACGCGCTGGCGATGCTGAGCGCGAGCTTCGCGCGGCCGAAGGCGGCCGCGGGCACGATCGGATTTGCGATCTTGCTCGAGGCGGGGATTCATTATTTGGCGCTGGCCGAGCGCTCGCTGGAGCGGCTGGCCTTTCACGCCGCGCTGCTGTGCGTGTTCGCGTTGCTCAACTTCTCGGTGTTCCGCGCCGAGATCGCGCGCGTGCGCAAGCTGAGCCGGCTGCGCATCGAGACGGAGCTCAAGAAGATCCACGAGTCCGCCCGCAGCTACCGCTTGCTCGGCGCGCCCAGCGCCGCGGGCGAGCGCTCGCACACTCCGCCGCCCGACGACGCAGAGCGGCTGCTGCGCTCGGGGGTGGACGAGATTCATCAAGGCGTGCAGTTCGCGCTGGCGCTGCTGCGCCGCTCGCTCGCCGTGCGCACGGCGCTGCTCCTGGGCCTGGACGACGGCCGCGCGCAGCTCGTGATCCAAGAGATCGCCAGCGACGAAGACAGCATCTTGCCGGGGCCGTTCGACGCGCGCGACGGCATCTTCGGCGCGAGCCTGGCCGACGGCCAGCAGCTCTCCGTGTCCGGCGCCAAGGCGTACCTGCACGTGCCGTACTACGCGGTGCGCCCGGTGATCGGCTCGGTGTGCGCCACGCCGCTGTTCGAGCACGGCAAGGTGCGCGGCTTGTTGGTGGTGGATCGCGAAGCGCGCGAGCCCTTCAGCGCGGCAGAAGAGGAGTCGCTGCGGCGCGCCGCGCACTTCATCGTGCGCGCCATCCAGAACGAGCGCGTGTTCGTGCAGCTCGAGCGCGCCAAGGTCGAGCAAGGCAAGCTCTACCGCGCCGCGAACGCGCTGGCCGCCGCCACCACCGAGGCGCAAGTCGTGGAAGCGTCGGTGAACGGCGCGCGTGAGTTCGCGGCGTTCGACTTCGCCGTGGTCACGCTGTTCGACAAGGCGACGAGCGAGCACGAAATCTGCGCCGTCAGCGGCGAAGGCGCGGATCGCTTGTTGGGCCAGCGCTTCCGTCACAACACGGGCCTGGTCTCGATGGTGGTCGCCAATCGGCACGCGCTGCCCTACCGCGGCGACTACGACGCCTCGCGACAAGTGGTCTTCACGCGCCGGCTCACGCCGCCCAGCATGCCGTCGCTGCTGGTGCTGCCGCTCGCGGTTCACGAGCGCGCGCTCGGCACGCTAGTGCTGGGCTCCTCGCGGCGCGGCGCGTTCGGCGACTCGGTGCGCCCCACGCTGGAGGTCTTGGCCAGCCACGTCGCGGTCTCGCTGGCGAACGCGCGCATGCTGAAGCGCCTCGAAGAGCTGGCCACGCTCGACGGTCTCACCAACCTGTTCAACAAGCGCGCGCTCTCCGAGCTCGCGGCGCACAAGCTGAAGAGCGCGCTGCGCTTCAAGAAGCCGCTCAGCCTCTTGATCTGCGACATCGATCACTTCAAGAAGGTGAACGACACGCACGGCCATGACGTCGGCGATCTGGTGATCAAGGGCTTTGCGGACGTGCTGCGCCGGGTCAAGCGCGACACCGACGCCGTGGGCCGCTTCGGCGGCGAGGAGTTCGTCGTCCTCTGCGAAGAGACTGACGCGGAGGGCGCCGCGCAGCTGGCGGAGCGCGTGCGCGTCGAGCTCGAAGCCACGACGTTCCACGGCGAGCACGGCTCGCTCAAGGTCACCTGCTCGGTCGGGGTGGCGCCGTTTCCCGCGGCCGGCGGCAGCTGGGAGGCGCTGTTCAAGGCCGCCGACGAGGCGCTCTATGCCAGCAAGCGCGGCGGCCGTAACCGCGTGACGGTGTGGAGCATGCGCTCGCACAGCAACGCAGCGACCGCCTGACGCGCGGCTGTGCCGTGACGCGCGACGCGCGTTACTTGCCGTTGTCTTTCAGGATCGCCGAGCGGATCGCGGAGTTGAGGAAGCTCTCGTTGGCGGGCGCCGGAGGCAGCGACTTGGCCGGCTTCGCTGGGGCAGACTCTTTCTTTGCGGCGGCGGCTACGCGCTTCGCGGCCGGCTCCTCACTCTCGGCGCGCGCGGCCTTGGCCGCGCTGCGCTTGGGCGCGGGCTCGTCGTCCGCCTCGCGCAGCGCGCGGCGGCTGGAACGGCTGGGCGCCGGGTTCTCGGCGCGCGCCACGGCGGCGTGAGAGGGACGCGAAGCAGCGGGCGCTTCTCTGCGCGTCGCAGCGCGTGAGCCTTCCGTGGGCAGCGCCTCGAGGCTCAGGATCTTCACTCCCTCAGCGGTGGACCCCGACCTCGTCGCCGATGCCGCGCTCGGCGAAGGCTCCGTCGTCGGAGCCGGGGGCGCTTCAGGCGACGCCGTAGACGGAGTTGCGGAATCCGGAGCAGCCGCGTGCCCGCTGAGCGAGCCAGACAGCATCGCGGCGGCCGCGGGCGCCGCGACTGCGCGCTCACCAGAATCCTCCGCGAGCAGTGAACGCGGCGTGCCCCAGCCCGGAGCTCCCAGCAGCCGACGCTCGAGCGCCAAATACGGCTGCTCCGAGCCTGCATCGCGAGCGAGCGCGAGCAGCACATCATTCCGATAGAGCGAAAAGAGCAGCCCGGCGACGCCACCGGCCGTGATCAGCGTCCAGGACAGGCCGTAGCAAAAGCGCGAGAACGGCGAGCTTTGCGGCCTCATGCTCGGCGAAAAGCTGAGCGGAGCAGCGAACGGGGAGGTGGAGTGGGGCGGCCAGGAACTGTTCATGGGGACCCGGTCGAGAGTCAGTTAGACTAACATACGAGGCGCGAAGCGCAGCTCCTCAGAGGCTGAAAATGCCTCTTTTTCCTGCGCGGCGCTGTCTCTGCAACCTTTTAGTGGTGATCCGGAATGTGTGTTCAGCCGCGCCGCCGAGCGCGCTGCGCGCGCGTCGCTACTCGCGCGCGCGGCCGAAGATTTTGGAGCCGGGCGGGACGGATTGCGTGAGCCACACGTTGCCGCCGATCACCGAGCCCGCGCCGATCACCGTCTCACCGCCGAGGATGGTGGCGCCGGCGTAGATGGTGACGTTGTCTTCGATCGTGGGGTGGCGCTTGTCCGAACGCAGCGCGCCGCTGTGATCGGCGCGCCGCGTGCTGAGCGCGCCCAACGTGACGCCCTGATAGATCTTCACGTTGCTGCCGATGACGCTGGTCTCGCCCACCACCACGCCGGTGCCATGATCCAAGAAGAAGCGCGGCCCGATGCGCGCGCCGGGATGAATGTCCACCCCCGTGCGCGAGTGCGCGTACTCGGAGATGATGCGCGGAATGATGGGCACGCCCGCGAGGTACAGCTCATGCGCGACGCGGTGGGCAGTGATGGCCTGCACCACGGGGTAGCTGAAGACGATCTCCTCCACGCTCTTGGCGGCGGGATCACCCTCGAAGGCGGCCACCAGATCTTGATTGAGCGTGGCGCGGATCTCCGGCAGCTTGCGGAACAAGCCGAGCACCACCTGCTCGGCGTGACAGTCCGCGTGGTCGACGCCGCGAAAGCGCCGCTCGTACGCCAAGACGCGCTGGATCTGCTCGACCAGGACCTCGTACGTCGGGTAGAGGTGCTCGCTCAGCGCGTCGCGTAAATTGTCGCGAGCGAGCTCTCGCGTGCTGTAAAAGCCCAGGTAAATGACCGGGCGGAGGTGTTTGTAGGCCTCGACCACGGCGCGCTTGTTGGGCAGCGCCGCGCTGTCGAGGTTGTTGATCTCCTCCGGCCCCTCGTAGCTCTTGACGACGCCGTCGATCGCAGCCTCGAGCTCACGACTCCGGCACGCGCACATGCGCCAAAGTCTAGAGCCCGAGGCGCCGGGCGTCGAGGTGTTTCAGTTCGTCGACGCGATCACACCGAGGGTCGCGGTAATCGACTGCGCCACGTCGTCGTCGTGCACGCCCTTCGGGAACATGCGCTTGTTCGACCAATCGGTGCGCAGATCCAAGTACGAGAGCAGGTGCTTCATCGGTGAGAAATCGACCGTCACCGTTCCGGTGACGATCTTGGTGCCGTTGAAGTCGAGCTCCGCCGCGTCGCCGCCGACGCGCGCCAAGTAAGAGCCCGCCGTGGCGAAGCCGTCCGGATCGCTGAAGAACTCGAAGCGGCCGGCCAAGCCGAACTTGTCGTTCAGCGCGTAGCGACCGCCGGCCATGACGCCCCACCACAGCGATGAAGTGAAGGCGGCCGGGTCGCTCGCATCACGATAGTTGTCGATGCCGAGGCTGGCGTTGAGCAGTAGCTTCAACGGACCCGGCGCGGCGACGGTGGTGAAGTCCAAGAAGTGCCGCAGGCCCTTGCTATTCGCGGTGCCGCGGTCGACGTAGCCCGAGCCACCGGCGCTGCCCGCGGCGTCGATGCAGCCCGTGCTCGGGTTCGCAACGGGATCGAAGGCCTTACCGGGCGGGCAGTCGATGCGTTCGCTGTCACCGTGCTCGGGGCCCATCATGTAGCCGAGCCCGACGCTGAGCAGGTCTTCGTCGCCGCCGAGCGCTTTCGGCACGCGGTACGTCGCCTGTAACCCAAAGGTCTTACCTTGGTTGTTGTCGATGGTGCGGTTCCAACCGTTCACCGCCAGCAGCTTTAGGTTCACGCTGCGCGAGGGATCGATGTTGACGCGGAGCCCGGTGTGATACGCGGGCTGCCCCAACCAGTACAGAACACCGCGCGTGTAATTGATGTTGTATTGCGCCTCGGCGACCTCGGCCCCGTAGGGCGTGTCGAACTTGCCGAAGTCGAGCGTGACCATGTCGTGCGGCTTCCAGGAAGCGAAGGCTTGCTTCACGTAGGTGAGGCCGATCGAGCTCTGGCTGTCGCACGTGTCCGCGTCCGGGCAGGAGTCCGCGTAGGCGAACGCGGTGGGCCCGAAGCGCAGCGCGAGCGTTCCACCGACGGGCTCCGCGGCGCGCGAGATGTCGATGCCAGCCCAGCTGAGCGCGAAGCCATTGCGCGTGTCGAAGGCGCGCACCGGGTTCTGTCGCGCTTGCTGCGGCGCCTTCGGGAAGTTGAAATCCATGCCGAAGTAGCCGTCGGCGAAGGCGTTGAATGAAATGCCCTCGTACCAGGCCTCGTCATCGGAGGGCTGAACCGCCGGAATTTGCGGCAAGGTGAGCGGCGTGGTCGGCTCCGGCGGCAATGGCGCGGGCTCAGTAGGCACGGGCTCCGGCGCTGGTGCAGGCGCGGGGGCGACGGGCACGGGCTCCACAGGCGTCGCAGCGGCGTCCGGCGGCGCGGCGGGCGCTGGCGCGGCCGCGGGGGGCGGGGCACCGGGCGCGGGCACCGGAGCAGGCGCAGGCGCCACTGGCGCCGGAGCGACGGGCGTGGGTGCAACCGGCGCGGGCGCGACGGGCGCGGGCGCCGGAGCGACAGGCGCGGGTGCGACGGGTGCGGGCGCTGGGGCCGGAGCCTGGGCCAACACGTTGGCGGTCGCGGCCATTGCGAGCACGAACCAGGCCGTCGATTGAATCCGGCGAGCATCTACGCGCGTCATTGCGATCCTCCGCTGCAAACGAAACTCCGGACCCCAAGTACCACAGCCTTCCGCAGCTCGAAAAGAAATGCCGCGCGCCAGGCCGAGCGCGCTCAGCGCGGCGTCATCGCCGAGCTGCGAAGAACAGATCGCGGCCTGCGTCGCCCTCTGCCGAAAAATAGACGCGATCGCACGCTGCGTTCGGCACGGCGTCGCGATAGCCGGGCAGCGGCTGCGACATCTCGAACGGACGATCGCGACTCGGGCGCCAGGCCGCGCGCGTCTCCTCGCTCACTTCGTCCCAGTAAAAGAGCGTGCGACCATCCGCGGAGAGCCCGCTCGGCCGGCGAAATGCACCCTCAACGGCGAACAACAGCGTGCCCTGAACCGCGACACCCCAGGGCAAGATCCCAGACGCAAAGTTGCTCTCGTAGATCGTCGCGATGCCGTCCGCTTCGGGATCCAGCACGGAATAGAGCAGCCTCCGGCCGCTGGCGTCGAACGTGGCGTCTGCCACCGGACCCGATGAGAAGCGCGCCGTAGTGCCGGAGGCGAGCGCTGCGAATGGACTCTCATCGAGCTCGGCCTCGAAGGGTTCACCGCGCGCGTTGCGCGTCGAGAGGCCGAAGCCTTTGCCGTCGAGCCTCACGCCGAGCAGGCGCAGGCCGTCCGGGCTGGTGACGACTCGCGCGAAGTAGTCGTCGCCGCCAGCGACTTCCATCGCGCTGTCGAAGGCGTCCTCCGGCGACTCGCGATCGGCGACGTACGCCTTGCCGTCGACCGTCCACGCGATGGTGAGCTCGTCGGGCGTGATGCTACCGAGGCGCTCGTCACCCGCGTTAGATATCCCGATGCGCTCGGGCTCGGCGAAGCTCGCGCCGGGCTCGCACAGCGGCGGAACCGAAGGAGCCGCGGGTGGTGCGCCGCCCTCGCCGCCCTCACCTGCTTCACCGCCCTCGCCGGCTCCGCCTCCGTCAGCGCCTCCGTCGCTCGCGCTGGCAGCCGCGCCGCCGTCGTTCGAAGCCGCGCCGGCGCTGCCGCCGGAAGCCGTGACGCTGCCGCCCGTGCCTCCGGCGCGCGACTCATCGCCGCCGCTCGCGCGGCTGCCGCCAGACGCGACGCTGGGCGTGAGCGGTCGGTCTTGTTTCGAGCTGCACGCCGCGAAGAGCCCCAACACGAAGCAATAGCGCGCAACGCTCGACCGTGTCCTCGGCTGCGACTCACTCAGCGGGCGCACAATCATAAATCTGATTCCAGTCGATCAGAACGGGCGCCACGGTGCCATCATCCGAAGGGTATAGCGCCATGGTGACTTGCAGAAACGGCGCCGTCGCGACGCCGTTCGCGCGCAGCTGCTCGCCCACGTCCACGCGCTGCGGCTCCGCGTCGGGAACGTTGACGTTGCTGCTATCAGCGCGGCCCAGAGCGACGCTGGTCGCGGAAGCGAACTCGTTGGAGGCCGAGACTCGCACCGAGAAGTCGATGTGAGAGCTGCTCTCGGCGTCCGCGTGCCATTGGAAGTCTCCCCAGAGCGGGACGTAGCCCATCGGACACTGCGCCTCATAGACGCGCTGGTACGTCGCGGCCACGTGCATTTGCGCCGCCAAGCAGACGCCGTCAGGGCTGCACGGCGCGCCGTCACAGCAGGTGTCTCCGCTGCGGCCGCACGCCTCGCCCGCCGGCAAGCAGCTGCTGCTCGGCTGACAGCGTCGCGTCGGGGGATCGGCGTCGGGATCGAGCACGCAACGCGCGCTGGGCGCTGCGCCGCTGCCTCCCGCGCACTCTTCGTCCGCCGTGCACGGCTCGTCGCGATTTTTGGGCGGCGATGGCACGAACACCGGTCGCTCGTTCACGTAGTGGCGACCGCTGGACGGATCGGTGATCGAGCGCATGTTCTGCCCGGGTACGAGGAACGCCGGATGACTGCGATCCTCGGCTCCGGCGGGCTCGTCGTCGATCGCCGCCATCCACAAGAGCGGCGCCTTGCACGAGAAGTGGGTTCCCGTAGCGTTGAGCTGGTTGCCATAGGCGCGCGTGCTCGTGAACACGACCCAGCGGTAGCCCCCGCTCGCGCGCGGCAGCATCGACGGTTGATAGGCGTCGCCAGCGTCGGCCGCCAGCGCGGGGTTCTGCGCCGCGAGCCCGCTGTTCAGCCAGGTGAGCGCGCTCTCCGTGCGCGTGGTGGCGTTGACGGAGTGCAGCTGACCGGGCCAATAGCCGCGCGCGATAGGCGCCGCGCTGCCGTAGCCGAGCGCGTCCTCGTCGAGGAAGCAGGCCCGCTCGAGCTCGCTGTCGATGTTGACGGTCGTGTCGCTGGAGCTGCAGTCCTCCGTGGCGCACTTGCCGTTGTAGGCCGGCGCTGGGCAGAACTCGCTCGGCGGCGACGAGACGAACAGCACGCTCTCGCTGTCAGACTCGAAGTTCGGCGACTTCATGACACGGCCGGGCACGCCGGGCGCGTAGCTGTTCAGCAAGCGACGCTTGTTCGAAAACGGCGTGCTCGCGTTGGCGGCGTCGAAGTCGAGCAGCGACAGCCCGCGGCGCCAACCCGTCTCTTCAGCGCCGACCGGGTCACGATCACCGCTCACGTACACCAGCGAGCGAGCGTCGGGCGAAAACGCCGGATACATCATGGTGGGCAGCGACGTGCCCGCGCCGCCGTCAGCGAGCTTCATGCCCTCGTCGAGCTCGGTGTCGAGGCGGAAGCGCAGATCGTCGACGTCGATGAACACCGGGTTCGGCGAGCTGAGCACGAAGCTGCGACCGCCGTACAACGTGCCCTGGTTCACGCGCACCCGCGCGTACTGCGCGAGCGCAGGGTAAAAATCCGCGTCTTCTCGCCGCCGGAGCTTCCAGGGGTTGAGCGCGGTGAGCCTGTAGATGCCATTTTGTCGGCGCAGCGCCTCGTCCTTCACCAGCACGCTCATGCCGCGCTCGAGCGGGACGCCGTCGAAGAGGTCCGCGGGCAGCTCGCCCGTGCCCACCAGCGCGGAGCCGTACCAGCTCGAGGGTTCGACGGTGTGAGCCGGGAGCGGGCCGCTCGTCGCGGCCATGACGGTCGTGTAGAGCGAGATCTGCAGCGCGCTGCTGCCCGGGTTGATGTCGTCCATGCTCGGGCTCGCGACGTGGAAGTACTTTCCGAAATTCGCAGAGCCGGACTCGACCAGCACCTTTTCGCCGAAGCGGATCTCGCCGAGCTCGTCGGCGCTGCTCAGCCGCGACAGGCTCCAGCGGCCGCTGACGCCGTCATTGTCGACGCGGTAAAAGCCGTTCTCACTCGCGATCGGCTCGTCTTTGACGAGCACGGTGGCGCCCACCCAAACCGGCTCGCCGTCGATGTAGAGCGGCCAGTCGCTGTCGCGGCTGGTGAGCGTCAGCGGCGTCGCCGTGTGCTCCTCGAGCGGGTCGTCCGTGGCGAGGTCCACGTTGCGACGAACCTTGCTCACGTCGAGCAGGAAGTAGCGCTTTCCGCCCGCCGCGTAGCCAGCGTCCTGCGCGTTGCTTTGCTCGAAGCTCTGCCCAAAGCTGGTGTTGCCCCAGAAATTCGGCCCTTGCAGCGCGAAGCGGCCGTCCGGAGAGATGGCCACCGTGGCAAGCCCCGCGGATTGTTCGCGCTCGGGGGCGGCGCTGCTCTCGCCGCGATCTGCCTTCAGGGAGTACGCCGGCGCGTCCGCGCGCGCAGCGAGGCTAGCGGCGCCGCGGCGACGAGTGATGGTGCCGATCGTCGGTACACCCGCCTGGTTGAACACGTTGGCCACGAAGGTGCTGCCATCCGCCGAGAGCGAATGGCAGCTGACGCAGCCGCTGCCCGCCGCGTCCTTGTAGAGCTCGACGGGCGTGGCGCTCGGCAGGCTGAGATCCAAGAGCCGCACGCCGGGCGACCCGGACGCGGAGCGCGTGCACTCCCCCACCGGGCACGTCGGACCAACGTTCTCACAATCACCGCCCTGGCAGCCGTTGCTCGCCGCGGTCTTGCGCGCCGGATCGTCGATGTCGATGTCGGGCTGGTTGCTGCTCGCGCAGAGCGGCGACGTCGTGCTGAACGCGCTGCTGCGCAGCCGCCGCGAATACTGCGTGTAGTAGAGCGAGCCGCGCAGCCCGTCGCTGGCGAACTGCACCGGGATCAGCATCGGCTCCATGAGCTCGCCGCCGGTCGCGCTCTCGCGCTGCACCACGATCGCGCCGACGTCGCCCTTGGCGGAGCGATCGAACGCGCTCCAGGCGCGCTGATCCAGCGCCAGCGCGGGTTGCGTGTCGTCGACGGCGCCGCCGTGCGGATCTTCCGCGATGTGCGTCCAAGAGAATGTCGGGTCGTCGGAGCCCGCGGGATAGCGAAGCGACACGCGCACGCAGCGCGCGTCGACGCCGCCGGTCGACCATTGCACGGTCGGAGCAGCGAGCCCCAAAGGAAACACCACCGGACGCGCTGCGACCGCGTACGGATAGAGGGTCGAGCCGGGATCTGCGGTGGTCGGCGGCGCGCTGAAATCGACGTCCGCGCACGCCGTAGCGTCGGGCGCGACGCTGGTCACGTCCACGACGATCTGCACGTTCGCGCTGCCCTGACCATCAGCGCTGTTGGCGCGCACTTCGACGCTGGTGGCGACCGGCGACTCGACGCTGAAGACGCCGACCGGATCGATGCTGGCGATCAGCGCATGGCTCGGCGGCAGCGTCCACGTCGGGCGAATGGGCGGACCGTCGACGCCGCAGCGGGCGCTGAAGCTGAGCTCGCTGGGCGTCGTCCGCAGCGGCTCGAGGCTAGTCACCGTGATCGTCGCGCTGGGCGGCTCGACCACGACCTCCCGACAGCTGCTGCTGCTATTCGTTCCCGGCAACGTCAGTCCGCCGGGGCCAACGACCAAGCCCGGACCCGGCACCAGACCCACCGGCGTGTCTTGGAACTCACTGCACGTAGGATCACAAGGATCCGCACACGACACCGGCTTCGCGGCGAGCGCGGACAGCCGCGAGCCGCGCGGCGCCGTCTGCTTCAAGACCCTGCGTTCGCGTGAGCAGGCGCTCCATACGCCATGAGTGCAGCGGCGCTGTCCCTGGAGACACACGAGCTCGCCGTCGTGCTCGGAGGCGACCTCGCCGCAGGCTATTTGTTCACCCTCGCTGCTGCAGCTGCAGCCCTCCGCGGGTGCCGCGCAACCTTCCACCGCCACGCTCGGCTCGGCGGTGCCGACGAACGGAGCATGCGCGTCGCTCCCGCAGGAGACGCTGAAGCTGGCGAAAAGCAACGCCCCGGCGCGGGCGGGCAGCGCCCAGCCGCACGGGCGTCTGCTCCACCAGCGAGCCGCTCCGTGTGCTCGATGCATTGGGACGCCCTCTCTTGCGCCTTTCGTGCCGCCAATGCAAGCCTTGGCGCGCCCTGGAACCACTCCCGAACGCCCGACAGCCCACTTTGAGATAAGAGCCGAGAGCGAGCGCTATGGCGGAAAGTATTCCGTCATAAACACAATTACTCCGCCGACGAGGACCCTGGCGGGCGCGCAAGGTTTACAACATGCCGCACACTTTGCGGACCACTGCTCGGCGGACGCCGCCGTGCGTGCAGCCCGGTGAGCGACTCAGAGCTTGAATGCGCCGCGCACGCCGAGGCTCAGCCACTCGTGAAACGCAGGCTTCTCGATATCGAACTCCAGGGTAGCGTCGCAGTTATCGCAGCTGGCAGAGCCGCTCGTGAAGCGAGCGAAGCTCAGCGCCATGAAAGGGCCGAGCAGCATGGGGCCGAGCTCGAAGTCGGCGCCGCCCTGCAACAAAAGCCACTCGGCGCCGTCGGTGCGCAGCGAGCCCGACTGTCCGCCTTGCTCGATGTTGATTTGCCAAACCTCGTAGCCGATACCCGCGCCGGCCCAGGGATGCACAGCGCTCTCGGGCAAGAACGAGTATTGTCCTTGGAGGCCGAGGCGAACGTCCATCGTCGAGCAGGAGACGCCGTCCTGGCAAAGCAGCGAGTTCGCGACCGAGCCAACACCGCCGAAATTGGCGACCAAGTAAGCGCCCAACATGAACGAGGGCGTGATGAGGTAACCGCCCTCCAACCACAGGCCTCCCTGCGCCTTCGTCCAGTCAGCGAATTTTTCGGGCTCACCCTGCTCGTCCTTCTCGAGCGTGCCGAGAGGAACTGCGCCGTTGATGCGAAAGCCGAGCAGCCAGTGTTTGCGACCGGGCGCGAGCTGCGGCGGCGCATCGAGCGGCTTGTCGCTGAGCTCGGGCGGCTCGGCCTGCGCGCTGCCCGGCGCGGGTGCGGCGCTAGCGCTCGCTGGCGCGGCCGCGTCAGTGCCCGGCTCCAGCACGGGGATCACCACGGTGTGCGTCTGAGCTCCGGGCCGCACCGCGACGCTGTTCGTCCAGGTCTTGCGCCCGGGCGCGGCGGCAGAAATGCGATGCTCGCCGGGGTCCACCGGTGACGCGACGCCGCGCGACGCTTGCGAAATAGTGGCGTCGTCGAGCGTGATGGTGAGCCCAGGGACGTCGGCCTCCGGCGGAACCACGACAGAGAGCCGCGGCATCGTCTCTTCAAGCTTCTTGATCTCGGACTGCGCCAGCGCGACGCGATCCGCGCGGTTCTCTGCGCGCGCCGAGGCCACCGCCTGGTTGAAGATCACCCACGCGGACGCTGGCTTGCCGCTCTCTTTGAAACAGCGGCCCAGGTTCAGCAGCGTGCCCGTGCCGGGATCGAGGCGCTGGCTCTCCTCCAACTTGGGGCACGCCTCGGCGAACTTGCCGGCATCCATCAAGCGGCGTCCTTCTTGAAACAGCGTCTCAGCGAGGGCGGCGTCGGTTTGCGCGAACGCCGGCGCAGGTGCCGCGACGACCGACAACGAGGCGAGCAGAAGTAGGAGCCGAATCCCGGAATGAGGCATCGTAGCGAGTTACGCTAGTGCGCCGCGAGCTCCATCACAACGCTGAAATAGTCGCGAGAAGATCGCGGTCCGTGGCGCGTTGGACTATGATTTCGCTTGCGGCGGGCGCGGGCCCATCGCGAGCGGAGGTCCCGATGCGTCATGTTCATTTACTGATCGCTGTGTCGCTCATTGCCGCCAACGCCACCGCGCAGCCCGCGGCAGGACCACCAAAGCCGGGTGCGGCGTCGGCGCATCGTCATCCTGGGCCACCGTTCGACCCGTCAGCGCGCGGGCCACAGGGGCAACGGCCGCCGCACGCTCCCGGATCAAGCTCGGCCGGCGAGCACGCTCCGCGACCGGCGAGCAGCGACCTCTGGCGGCGCCTGCGGGAACGAGGTGAATCCGGTGACGTGAAGGAGCGGCTCGACAAGTGGAAAGCCGCACGCGAAGAGCGCCGTCAGGACCGGCAAAAGTGGCTCCTCTCGCGCTGGGGGCAGCAAGCGCGCAAGCCGGACGTGCTCAGCGAGCTGCGCGTGCACGCCCAGCGCCTGGCGCGCCTTTCGCGGCTCGAGGAGCTTGCCGGTACGGAGCGCACGGGCGAAGCTCGGCAGCGCCTGCTCGAGAGGATCGACAAGCTGCGCGAGCGGGAGAACCAACGCCACGACCGCGCCATGCAACGGTTGACGCAAGCAGGTCCAACGCCGAGCGCTGCAGCGCCCGCCAGCAGCGGAGGCGCTCCGTGAAGCGCGCGCTCGTCTCCGTGAGCGCGCTCTTGTTCGCCCTCGCGAGCTGCAAGCGCGAAGAGCCGAGCACGTCAACGCCGAGCGCCTCCGCGACCGTCGCGACGCCGGTAGCAGCGAGCGCGTCAGCCGATGGCGGCGCCAGCCTCGAGGCCGACGCGCTGCCGACGCAAGAGGACTTCGAAGAGGAGGTCAACCGCACGATCACCAGCAAGAACATGGAAGAAGAGCTGGACCGCCTGGAGCAGGAGATCGGCAAGAGCCCTTGACGCTGGCGAGCCGCACGGGACACTTCGGGGAAGCTGCCGATGTGCGCGCGCCGAACCGACGAAGCTAGACTGACGCTCGCGTGGCCGCGAGCGCTGGTCTGCGCGGCGTGCCTCGCGGGCTGCGTCGTACCGGAGCCGGAGGACAAGACCGCGCCGACGCGCACGCCGCCGATCTTGGACCTGGCGCGAGCTCGGCCGTTCGTCGGCAGCGTCGTCGTGGTGAAACGCAATGAGACGCTGCACGTCAGCGTGCCGGTGCGCTCCAACGATCAGGGCACCAAGCTGCTCGCCGGGCTATCGCTGAATTTCAGCTTCGCGCGCATGAACAAACCGGTGCTGCGGGACCTGCGCGCCTCCACGATGGACAACCTATCGCGCCGGCTGGAGTTCGATTTCGATTTCACCGGGGAGGCGGCGACGCCCGGCTGCTCGCAGCTGTCGCTGCTCGTCACCCACGAGGATAATTGGGACTACAGCATGGGCAGCCCGAAGTGGCCGGACGCGCTGCCAGACACGGCGACCGCGATGTGGTGGGTCAACGTCGCGCCGAGCGCCGGGCAAGAGTCGACGCTGCGCGACTGTCCGAACCCCAGCGAGCAGGAGCCGAGCACCGCGACGCGGCCATAGTGCGCGCAGCGTCGCGTCGCCGAGCGCGCCGTTCGCGGCGCGCGATTCAGCCAATTTTTTTGCGTCGCCAGCCGGAACTGGCGTGGCAAGCTGCGCGCGTGCGATTCGCGATTTGGTGCATTCTGACCGCTGCCGCGTTGCCCTACTTCTTCCTGGCTCTGAGTGGTTGGCCCAGCTCGGAGGTGCCCGCGCGCTGGGGCAAGCACTACGACGCCCGCGCGCCGCGTGAGTCCGCCGAGGCGCTCAGCGGCTGGCGTAAGCGAGCACACCACGCGCAGCAGAACGGGCACGAAGCGTTCGCCCCCTACGCGATCGCGCTGATCTGCGCCGAGCTGGTCAGCGTTTCGGCGCCGGTGCTGCGCGGCCTGGCGCTGGCGTTCATCGCCTTCCGGGTGCTGCACGGCGTGGCGTACCTGCTAAATCGTCCGGTGCTCCGCAGCGTGTGCTGGACTTTGGGGCTCGCCTGCGTCGCGGGCTTGTATTGCGAGACGCTGTTCCGCTTGTCTTGATCGCGACGCGCGGCGCTCAGCGCGCCACTCGGGCAAACACCCACTGCAGGTGTTGCCCTTCGCCACGAATGGTCAGCGTATCACCGGCGCACGAGTAGCTCGTGCTAGCGAACACCGGCGCAGAGTCGATGCCGCGCACGGGAGCACGCGCCGGGACGGCGCTCGCCGCGGCCGCGGCGGGCTTGCCCGCGGCCGCGGCGAGCCCTTCCGTCATTTTGACGAGCTCGCTCAGGGGCGTCTCCTTCAGCAGCGGCACCGTGCTCGCGCCACGAAACCTCACGCTGGCGGAGACCTTCATGGCGGAGAAGTCCGCGTTCTCACTGTGCAGCGTGCTCGCGCTCGGCGTGCTGAGCGTCGCGCTGCCCGTCCCCGAATAACGAAAATCGAAGCCGAAGCCGCTGCTCGTCGCGTGCACGTCCTTCATCTCCGAAAAATCGACGGTGGCCATGCCGGACGCCCAAATCCGCAGCGCGACGTCGGCGCCGCCTTGCGCGCTGGTCTCTCCCACTTTCAACGTCGCCGCGCTCGATTTCCAAGCGCCGACGAGGCAGCTGTCGAGCTTCGCGGGCGCCGCGCTCGGCGACGACTTCGTCGAGGCCGACGCCGCAGCGTCGCTGCTCGTCCCGCCCTCGGGAGACTTCTTGGCGCACGCGCTGCACAGCGGAAAAATCGTTGTGAGAAACAGCGTTACGCGCAGGGCGCGAGCCCACACGCGCCCTGCGCCGCTCGGCTGTCGTCGCTCCATCGGCAGCCGAGCTTAGCCGATCGCTGCTGCCATGCTATCTTCGCCGGCCATGCTGGCGGAAGCGCATCCGGGCTCCCAAGCGACAGCGGCCGTCCTGGATGCGTTCCATCCCGCGGTGCGCACCTGGTTCGAGCGACGCTTCCCAGCTGGGCCCACGGCCCCACAAGCGGGGGGCTGGCCCAACATCCGCGCCGGACGCGACACCCTGATCGCGGCGCCGACCGGGTCCGGCAAGACGCTCTCGGCCTTCTTGGTGTGCATCGATCGTCTGTATCGCGCGCACGAGGCTGGGACGCTCGCGGACGGCAAGGTCTCGGTCGTCTATGTGTCGCCGTTGAAGGCGCTCACGCTCGATATTCAGCACAATCTCTCCGTCCCCTTGCGCGAGATCGCAGCGGTCGCGCAGAGCCTGGGCTTCACGCCGCCGGCGCTGCGCGTCGGCGTGCGCAGCGGGGACACGAAAGCCTCGGAGCGCGCCGCGATGCTGCGCGAGCCGCCGCACTTCCTGATCACGACGCCGGAGTCGCTGTACCTGATGCTCACCGCCGAGCGCAGCCGCCTGCTGCTCGACGCCGTCGAGAGCGTCATCGTCGATGAGATTCACGCGCTCGCGCGCGACAAGCGCGGCTCGCACCTCACGCTCTCGCTCGAGCGGCTCACGGTGTTGAACCAGCTCGCCGCGCCGACGCGGCGACCGCTTCGCATCGGGCTGTCCGCGACGCAGCGCCCGATCGAGGACATCGCGCGCTTGCTGGTCGGAGCCGGCGCCGTCGACGAGCACGGCGCGCCGCGCTGCGCGGTGGTGGACTCCGGACACCGCCGCGCGCTCGACCTCGAGCTGATCCTGCCGCAGCAAGAGCTCTCCGCCGTGGCCTCCGCGGAGCAAGTCGGCGAGACGCTGGACAAGCTGGCCGAGCTGATGAACAGCCGGCGCACCACGCTCGTGTTCGTGAACACGCGCCGGCTCTCGGAGCGCATCGCGCACCAGCTGGGCGAGCGACTGGGCGCCGATCAAGCCGTGGCGCACCACGGCAGCTTGTCGAAGGAGCGCCGGCAGACGGTCGAGCAGCGGCTGCGCAACGGCGAGCTCAAGGCGCTGGTGGCGACCGCCTCGCTCGAGCTCGGCATCGACGTCGGGCCGGTGGAGCTGGTCGTGCAGATCGGCTCGCCGCGCAGCATCGCGACGTTCTTGCAGCGCGTCGGGCGTTCGGGTCACAACCGCTTCGCGACGCCGGTCGGTCGGCTGTGTCCGCTCACGCGAGACGAGCTGGTGGAGTGCGCGGCGCTGCTCGAGGCCGTGCACAACGGTGAGCTCGACCGGCTGTGCATCCCCAAAGCGCCGCTCGACGTGCTCGCGCAGCAGATCGTCGCCGAGTGCGCGGCCACCGATTGGAACGAAGAGGAGCTCTTCGCGTTGGTGCGGCGCGCGGCGCCGTACGCCGAGCTCGAGCGCGAAGATTTCGACGCGCTCACCAGGTTGCTCTCGGAGGGCATCGTCACTGGCCGCGGTCGCCGCGCGGCGTACCTGCATCGCGACGCCGTGAGCTCGCGGCTCAGCGGGCGACGCGGCGCGCGGCTCGCCGCGCTGACCTCGGGCGGCGCCATCCCCGACAACGCCGACTACCGCGTCGTCGCGGAGCCCGATGAGACGTTCATCGGCACCATCAACGAAGACTTCGCGATCGAGAGCATGGCCGGTGACGTGTTCATGCTGGGCAGCACCGCGTGGCGCATCCGTCGCGTGGAGCGCGGCGTCGTGCGCGTGGTGGACGCGCAGGGCGCGACCCCGACGATGCCGTTCTGGCTCGGCGAAGCGCCGGGACGCACCTGGGAGCTGTCCCAGACGATCTCCGGCTTGCGCCGCAGCTTCGAGCAGTGGCTGGCGCAGGGCGGCCCGGAGCTGGCCGAGGCGCAGCTGCGCGAGCGGCCCGGCTTGGGCAGCGACGCGGCGCGCGATCTCGCTTCGTACCTGGCGGCGTCGCACACGGCGCTCGGCCTGCTGCCGACGAGCAGCGATTTGGTGTTCGAGCGCTTCTTCGACGACACCGGCGGCATGCAGCTCGTGGTGCACGCGCCGCTCGGCGCGCGCATCAACCGCGCGCTCGGCCTCTTGCTGAGAAAGCGCTTCTGTCGCTCGTTCGACTTCGAGCTGCAAGCCGCCGCCAGCGATGATTGCATCGTGCTCTCGCTGGGCCCGCAGCACAGCTTTCCGCTCACGGATCTGCGCGGCTTCTTGCGACCCGAAGGGGTGCGCGAAGCGCTCACCGTCGCCGTGATCGTGACGCCGATGTTCGCCGCGCGCTGGCGCTGGAACTTGAACCGCGCGCTGGTCGTGCTGCGCTACCGCGGCGGACGACGCAATCCGCCCGAGCTGCAGCGCATGGAGGCCGACGACGTCACCGCCGCGGTCTTCCCCGCGCTCTCGGCGTGCCAAGACAACGCCACCGGGCCGCGCGAAATCCCCGATCATCCGCTGGTGCGCCAGACCCTGGACGACTGCCTGGACGAGGCCATGGATGTCGCCGGGCTCGAGGCCCTGCTCCGCCGCATCGCCAACGACGAGGTGCGCGTGCATTTTCGAGAGACCACCGAGCCGTCTCCGCTGGCGCACGAAATCCTCAACAGCCGGCCCTACACGTTCTTGGACGACGCGCCGCTCGAGGAGCGCCGCACCCGCGCCGTGCAAGTGCGGCGCGGCCTGCCGCTGGAAGCGCGCGAGCTCTCACGCTTGGACCCCGACGCCATCGCGCGCGTGCGCAGCGAAGCCGCGCCCGAGCCGCGCAGCGCCGACGAGCTGCACGATTCATTGATGGCGCACACCGTTCAGCGGCCGCTCCCGTTCGCGCAGCCGCTCTTCGATGAGCTGCGAGCGGCCGGGCGCGCGCTGCGCGTCGTGCGCCGCGGTGAGGTCGCGTGGTGCGCGCTCGAGCGGCGCAGCCGCGTGGAGGCGCTGTTCAGTGACGCGCGCTTCGAGCCCGATCGCTCCCCGCCGGCGGCGTTCTCGCAACGCGAGCGCGCGCTCGAGCCGGAGGCGCGCTACGCCGACGTGGTGCGCGGTCACCTGGAGTGCAGCGGGCCCGTCACGCTCGAGCAGCTGCGCGCCAGCACCTGGCTCGCGGACGCCGAGCTCGCCATCGCGCTCGCTCGCTTGGAGGGCGAAGGCTTCGCCGTCCGCGGCAACTTCGATCCCGCCCTGAGCGGCGAGCAGTTCGTCGCGCGGCGACTGCTCGCGCGCATCCACGGCTACACCATCGAGCGGCTGCGCCGCGCCATCGAGCCGGTGAGCGCGCGCGATTTCATGCGCTTTTTGCTGCAATTTCAGCGCGTGACGCCGGCCACGCGGCGCAGCGGGCGCGCCGGGCTGCTGGCCGTCATCGAGCAGCTGCAGGGCTTCGAAGCCGCCGTCGCGAGCTGGGAGTCCGAGATCCTGCGCGCCCGCCTGCACGACTATCGGCCCGAGTGGCTCGACGCGCTGAGCTGGTCGGGGGACGTGGTGTGGGGCCGGCTCAGCTCGCCGCGCCCCGCGAGCGATACCGGGACGGCTGCCGCGCTCTCGAGCCTCTCGCGCGCCACACCGATCACGCTGACGACACGCGAAGACTTCCCATGGCTCTTGCGCGCGGCGCGCGGTCAAGCGAGCGCCGGCCCGTCGCTGCATGAAGACGCGAATCGAGTCATCGCCGCGCTGGTGCAGCGCGGCGCGCTGTTCGCGTCGGAGCTCGTCACCCAAACGGGGCTGTCACCGAGCCAAGTCGAAGAAGCGCTGTGGGACGGCGTCGCGCGCGGGCTGATCGCCTCGGACGGCTTCGAGGCCGTGCGCGCGCGGCACACCGCGCGCAGCGGCGGCGTCGCCTTCGGGCTGCGCCGCGCTGGGCTGCGCCGCGGGGCGCGCGGCAGCTTCGCCGGCGAAGGCCGCTGGGCGTTGCTGCCGCCGGCGGACACGCAGGCCGACGCCGACGCGCTGGCGGAGGCGGTCGCCGAACAGCTGCTCGCGCGCTGGGGCGTGGTCGTGCGCGAGCTCGTGCAGCGCGAGAGCTTGGAGCTCCCTTACCGCGACATCCTGTGGGCTTTGCGGCGCCTGGAGGCGCGCGGCAAGGCGCGCGGCGGACGCTTCGTGGCGGGCTTCGTCGGCGAGCAATACGCGCTACCCGAAGCGGTGGAGCTCTTGCGCGAGGTGAGAAAGCGCGAGCCGAACGATGAAATCGTGCGGCTCTGCGGCTGTGATCCCTTGAACCTGGTGGGCGTCATCGTGCCCGGCGCTCGCGTCGCCGCGCTGCGCACGCAGTTCGTCACCTATCGGGACGGTGTGCCGCTCGCCGAGCCCAGCGCTCCGGCCGCCCCCACGCTCGAAACAGCGCCCGAAGCTTGAGCACGAGTTAGAGCCCTCACCCGCGATTCTCGCGGCTCGTCCACGCGGTCACTGGTGTAGTCTGCCGCGCGCATGGGTCCGTGGCGTGCGCGTTGGTTGTTGCGGTGGGCGTTCTGTTTGGCGCTGTTGGTGCCCGGTGTCGCCAAGGCCGACGCGCACGGCATCGTGCCGCCGACGCCGCTCGATTCCATCGCCGTGGCTTATCCAGAAGGAGCTCACGGTGACGCTGTCGTCGAGCTCGAGCTCGTGATCGCAGAAGACGGCACCGTCGCGCACGTCACGGTAAAGGACGGTGCCGCGCCGTTCGACGAGGCCGCGCGGCGCGCGGCCGAGCGCTTTCGCTTCACGCCCGCGAACAAGGAGGGCATCGCCGTGCGCGCGCGCATCGCGATGCGCGTGGTGTTTCAGGAGCCGGCTGCGCCGGAGACCGCAGCGACGCCGCCGCCGCCCGCAGCGCCGATCAGCGACGTCTCCGCGCCGCCTGCCGCTGCGTCGCAGATGAGCGCGACGAGCGCCGGCGCGGCGACGACGAGCGCCCCAGAGCCGTCAGAGGTCGTGGTGCTCGGCGAGCAGCGCGCAGAAATCGGCTCGATTCACGTCCCGCGCGAAGAGGCGCGGCGCGTACCCGGCGCCTTCGCGGATCCGTTCCGCGTCGTCGAGGTGTTGCCCGGCGTCGCGCCCGTGTTGAGCGGGCTGCCGTACTTTTACGTGCGCGGCGCGCCGCCCGGCAGCGTCGGCTATTTCATCGACGGCATCCGTGTCCCGCTCTTGTTTCACGTCGGCCCGGGACCTTCGGTGATCGCGCCGGCGCTGGTCGAGCGCGTCGATCTCTTCCCCGGCGGCTATCCCGCGCGCTTCGGTCGCTACGCTGGCGCGATCTTGGCGGGCGAGACCATGAGCCCGAGCCAACGCCCGCGCGGCGAAGCGCAGGCGCGCATCTTCGACGCCAGCGCGATGCTCGAGCAGCCGTTCGCGAACGGGCGCGGCAGCGTGCTGCTCGGCGGCCGCTACAGCTACACGCAGGCCATCTTATCGGCGGTCGCCCCCGACTACCGGCTCGGCTACGGCGATTATCAAGCGCGCGTGGCGTACGCGCTGACCGCTCGCGATCAGCTGAGCGTGTTCGGCTTCGGCGCCTTCGATTTGCTGCGCAACGAACAGCGCGGCGTGACCTTGTTCGACACCTCGTTTCAACGCCTGGACGTGCGCTGGGACAGAAACTACCGCGGCGGACGCGTGCGGCTCGCGCTCACCGGCTCACACGACCGCGTGCTCGCCTCGCCCGAAGACGAAGGCGCTCCCGGCTCGGAAATCAAGAGCCGCGGCGCGCGCATCCGCCTCGAGCTCGAGCAAGAGCTGAGCAAGAGCCTACGGCTGCGCGCCGGCGCGGACGCCGGCGTCGAGCGCTTCGACGCCGAGCGCGCGCAAGTGGACGACGGCGCTCGTTGGTTCCCGGCCCGCACGGATCTCGCTGGCGGCGGCTACGTCGACGCCGTGTGGCGAGCGGCGCGCGGCGTCGAAATCGTGCCCGGCGTGCGCGTCGACGTACAGCGCACCCGCGGCGCGGCTCACGTCTTCGTCGAGCCGCGGCTGGGCACGCGCGCGCGCCTGGCGCAGGGGCTCTCATACCTCGCGAGCTTCGGTCTGGCGCACCAGCTGCCGAGCGCGACGGTGCTCATGCCCGGCCGCAGGCCGAACCTGCTCGAGCTCTCCGATCAGCTCGCGGTGCAAGCCAGCCAGGGCTTCGAGTACGCGTTGCCGGACGGCATGCTCGGCCGCACCACGTTCTTTCACCAGTTCGTAGACATCGACACGCCCGGCGTGCACGGCCGAAGCTACGGCGCCGAGCAGTTTCTTCGGCGCGACTTCACGCGCAAGCTGGGCGGCTTCGTGTCGTACACGCTCTCGCGCGCGGAAGGCACCTTCGTGCGCGAGTCGCTGCTCTCGTCCTTCGATCGCACCCACACTTTGTCGGCGGTGCTCGGCTACGACCTCGGCGCCGGCTTTCGCGTCGGCGTGCGCGGCTACTTCGCCTCCGGGCGCGCGCTGCGCGTGACCTGCCCCACGCCGGATTGCGGCCCCGGCGATCCCAGCGCGCCGCGCCCCTACGCGAAGCAGCTGCGCTTGCCCGCCTTCTTCCGGCTCGATCTGCGCTTCGAGAAGCGCTGGCAGCTGCCCAGCGGGTTTTGGATCACGGGCACGCTGGAGTGGTTCAACGCGCTGCTCGCCCGCGAGACGCAAGACGTCGACTACACGTCGCGCGGGCTCGTCTACGATCGGCAATCACCGCTGACGTTGCCGAGCATCGGCGTGGAGCTCGGCTATTGATCAGCCGAGATCGAAGAGCAGCACCTCCGCGTCGTCGACGCCTTCGATGGTGAGCGTGCCAGGCGTCTCACTTGACGCCGCGTCGCCAGCGCTGAGCGGCGCTCCGTTCACGCGCGCGGCGCCCCGCGCGATGTGCACCCAGGCGCCGCGTCCGCTCGCGAGCTGGTGCTCGACGCGCTGCCCGGCGCCGAGCAGCGCCGAGTAGACGTTCGCGTCGCTGTGAATCAGCACGCTGCCGTCGCGCGCGTCAGGCGACGCCACGAGGCGCAAGCGGCCTTGCTTCTCCGCGTCCGTGAAGCGCTTCTGTTCGTAGCTGGGCGCCACGCGCGCGTTCGGCAAGAGCCAGATTTGCAGGAAGTGAACCGCGTCGCTCGGGCTGGCGTTGAACTCGCTGTGCATCACGCCGCTACCCGCGCTCATGCGCTGCACGTCGCCGCGCTCGATCACCGAGCCCGTGCCCATCGAGTCCTTGTGCGACAGCTTGCCGTCGAGCACATAGGAGATGATCTCCATGTCTCGATGCGGGTGCGCGCCGAAGCCTCTTCCGCCCTGCACGGTGTCGTCGTTGATGACGCGCAGGCTGCGAAAGCCCATGTGCGCCGGGTCGTAGTAATCAGCGAACGAAAACGTATGGTACGAGTCGAGCCAGCCGTGATCGGCGTGGCCGCGCTCTGTCGCTCTGCGAATGTTCAACATGGCGTGCTCTCCGAGCCATCAGTGTAAGCAGCGCAACCATCTCTGCAATTGTTGAAACAGAGATGCGAGACATCTCCTAAACAGATGGATCTAGGGCGCTCGAGGTGGCGGCCCGAAGCAGAGCGCGGCGTTGGTGCCGCCGAAACCGAAGGAGTTCGAGAGCGCGTAGCGGATCTTCCGTTGCCGCGGCTGATGCGGCACCAGATCGAAACGGCACTCGACGTCGGGATCGTCCAGGTTCAGCGTCGGGGGCGCGATCTGATCTCGCATCGCCAAGATCGAGAAGATCGCCTCCACCGCGCCGGCCGCGCCGAGCAAATGTCCGATGGCCGATTTCGTCGATGACATCGAGACCTGGCTGTCCGCTCCCAACAGACGCTCGACGGCGAGCACCTCCACGGGGTCGCCCACCGGCGTGGACGTCGCGTGCGCGTTCACGTAGTCGATGTCGGACGGCGCGATGTCCGCGCGCTTGAGCGCCGCGCGCATCGCGCGAAACGCGCCGTCACCGTTCTTGTCGGGGGCGCTGACGTGAAAGGCGTCGCCCGAGAGCCCATAGCCGCGCACCTCCGCGAGGATGGGCGCTCCGCGCCGGCGCGCGTGCTCCAGCTCCTCCAGCACGACGATGCCCGCGCCTTCGCCGATCACGAAGCCGTCGCGCGCGCGATCCCAGGGCCGCGAAGCGCGCTCTGGCGTTTCATTGAAGCCGGTGGAGAGCGCGCGCATGATCGAAAAGCCGGCCATCGTGAGGCGATCGATGGCGGCCTCGGTGCCGCCCGCCACCATCACGTCAGCGTCGTCCCATTGAATCAGACGCGCGGCGTCCCCAATGGCGTGCGCGCCCGTCGAGCACGCGGTGACCACCGCGTGATTCGGTCCCTTGAAGCCGTGACGGATCGACACGTTTCCGGACGCCTCGTTGATGAGGCTGGCCGGGATGAAGTAGGGCGAGATGCGGCGCGGGCCCTGCTCGTGGAGCTTGACCGCGTTCTCCGCGATCCCGGGCAAGCCCCCGATGCCGGAGCCGATCATCACGCCGCTGCGCTCGCGCTCGCTGTCCGTAGCCGGAACATAGCCGGAGCGCTCCACCGCTTCGGCCGCGGCCGCGATCGCATACAGGATGAACTCATCCATGCGGCGCCGCTCCTTGTTCGGAACGATGCGCTCGGCGTCGAACTCACCGGCGGCGCTGCCCTTCGGAACTTGCGCCGCGATCTTGGCGGGCAGATCCTCGGTGTTGAACGCGGTAATGCGCCGCACCCCCGAGTGACCGGCGAGCAGCCGTTTCCAGACGTGCTCCACGCCCACGCCCAACGGCGTGACCAAGCCCATACCCGTGACGACGACGCGCCTCACGCGCAGCTCCACGCGCACAGAGCGGGGCGCGACCCGAACGAGCAGGTCATGAATGAGTCGAGCGTATAACCTTGTCCCGATTGCAGAGCGCGCACCGAGGCGTCGTAGATCCGTTGTTCAATCGATGCAAACGCGCGCCGCCTTCGCCGTTAGCGCGAACTCCGCTTCGCGCTGACGCGCGACTCGATATGCACGTGCACGCACAAAACGATTCCAGTGAGAACGTCAGAGTCGCGCTATGTTGACTCTCGTCGCGCGTCCGCTCTTTCTCGTGCCCAAGCCGTTTGCTGCCCTGGACTAGCGCTCGTTGAAGCCGAGCCCAGCGAGGATCTTGGGGACACATTTCTCGATTCGGGCGCTGCGGGTCTGTGACCGCTTCGCGCCCGCGAAGTGCAGGATGTAGCTGCGTTGCCGCCCCGGCGTCAGCGCGTGAAATGCTTTCGCCAGCTTGCGATCCTTCTGTAGGCGCTGCGTCAGCTCATCGGGCAGCTCGAGCTCGCGCTTCGCTTTGAAGTCCACCTTGAGGCCGGCCTTCTCCACGGCGATGGCCTGCTTGACGTAATACCTGACGATGGTCTTGCTGATTCGTCCTTCGTCGCTGAACTCGAGCCGCAGCGCGGATTGCGTGTTCTCCCCTTGCGAGCGCAAGAGCCCATGACGATCCTCGAGCAACGCGCCCTTGAAGAACATCAACGCGCAGTGCGCCTTGAACGGCTGGATGATCGCGACGTTGGTGCCCTCGAACGAGAAGCACGGCTTGCCCCATTTCAAGGCCTCATCGAGCCCGCACTCGAGCAAGATCGAGCGCAGCTTCTGCATCTCCCCGCGCCACGCGCGGGCACGGTTCAGGAAGGCATCGACCTTGGGATCTGGCGCGCTCATCGCGCGAAGAATCGCCGCTGGCCGAGCGCGAGGCAAGGCCTTCGCTCAACGCCTAGCGCCCGACCCGCCCGCGCCGCCGGGGCCTCGGACAACCCGCCGCTGGCGGCTCTTTGAACGGCGGCGGAGCTGGCTCGGGCGGGGGCGCGGCTTCGTTCGGCGCGGGTGGAGCGGCGGACTTCCGCGACCTGCCTCCTTCTCCTGGCTGCGCCGGAGCTCAGGCTCGGTTCCCGCACGCGCACAAAGTTCACGCTTGCCTGCTCGGCCCCCGAGGCGCATCGACATAGCGCTGTAGTGAGCCGCGTTTCGGCGCAGGTCTACCGCGGATCGTCTCAAAAAAAGCTGTAACTTCGGCCCCCGCGACGAGCACTATTGAGCATGACCCCGCGCCTCGTCCCGACGCAACGGCCAATGCGGCTGGTGCGGTTGGACGCGGAGTCCGCGCTCGACGAGGAGGCTGCGCTCGTCGCGCGTTGTCAGGCGCGCGACCCCGCGGCGCTGCGCGTCCTGTTCGATCGCGAGCGCTCGAGAGTGCATCGCCTGCTCTATCGCGTCGTCGGCGCGAATACGCACATGGACGATTTGATTCAGGACACGTTCCTGGAGGTGTTCCGCTCGCTGCCCGGTTTCCGCGGGGACTCCTCGCTGCGCACGTGGATCGATCGCTGCGCCGTGCGCGTCGCCTATGCGCATTTCGAACGCAAGAAGCGCTCGCCGTTGCTCGAGCCGGTACCCGAGATCTGCTCCGGCGCCCCCAGCCCTGAAGAGCGGACCTCCCGGCGCGACGCCGTGCGCCGCTTGTACGTGCAGCTCGAGCAGCTGGAGCCGCGCCAGCGCATGGCCTTCACGCTCTTCGCGCTCGAGGGCCGCTCGTTGCGCGAGATCGCGCAAATCATGGATTGTAGCCTCGCTACCGCGAAGATCCGAATCTGGCGCGCGCGGCGCACGCTGGAGCTCAAAGCCAAGAAAGATCCTGTTTTGTCCGAGTTTCTGAGCGCTGACGCCGGACAGGACCGGGAGGTCGGCTCATGAAGGCCCTGCGCAACATCGAAGTCGAGCCGCTCGGCGAGCAGCGCTGGCTGAAGATCGAGCGCTCGCTCATGGCGCGCGCCGAGCACGTGTTCCTGGCTAGCCCTGCGCTGCCGAAGTCTCGCGCGCGGCGCTGGGCTCCGGCGGTGCTCGTCGCCGCGGCCTTGTCGAGCGCCGTCGCGGTCTCCGCGTTCGTGATGCGGGAGCCAGCGCAACAGGCCACCTTACATGCGCCGTCGCGCATCGCGACCGGCGCGAACGGCTCGCACCTGGCGCTGCCCGGGCTGGCGCTGGACGTCGGCGTCCACTCCGAAGTGGTAGTGGGCGCGGAGACGGCGCAGGGGCTGTTGATCGTGCTGCACCAGGGCAGCATCGTGTGTGAAGTCGCGCCGCGCGCCAAAGACAAGCCGCTCATCGTGCAGGCCGGAGGCACCCGCGTGCGAGTGCTCGGAACGCGCTTCAGCGTGCTCCGCGTGGGAGAGACGGCGCGGGTCGCGGTCGAGCACGGCGTCGTGGAGGTGCTCTCGGTGGGCGGCAAGTGGCGCGTGCAAGCGGGGCAAGAGTGGCCAGCGCCGAGCCCTCGCGCGAGCGCGATCCCGAGCAGCGCGAGCGCGCCGAGCGCCGCTCCCAGCGCGGAGGAGCGCGCCGCGACCGGTAGCTCACGCAGCGCAGCGCAAGCGACGCGCGAACGAATCGGCGCGCGCTCGCGCACGCTGGCGCCGCCCGCTGCCAGCACCGCTGAGGTCGCGGCCGTTCAGGAGCCGCGCAACAGCGAGCCGGTCCTTTCTCGCCAGCAGCTGTTCGAACGAGCCACGACGCTCGAGCGGGGTGACCCCGCGCGCGCGCTCCAACTCTATAGCTCGCTGGAAGCGGGCGCTGATTCGTGGGCGCAAAACGCGCTCTACGCGCATGGTCGCTTGGAAGCCGCGCTCGGCAACCGCGCCGCTGCGCGCCGGCTGCTCGCCCAGTACCTCGAGCGCTTTCCGCGGGGTATCAACGCCGAAGACGCGCGGACGGTGCTGCAAAGATTGCGATAGCCTCGGCGGTGAGATGCCGAGGTCGGTCGTCGCACTGCTTGCGCTGCTCTTCGTGCTGCACGTCGCGACCCTGGCGCAGGCGAGCGGACTGCGCATCGCGGTGCTGCAGCCCGACAGCGAGCTGCTGCGCGCCATCACGATCGCTCTCGCGCCGTGGGGCGTCGAAACCACGCGCAGCGACGTCGCGCTGCCCGGCTCGTCACAGCCCGAGGCCGTGCGAGCGGCGTCGCGCTTGGCCGAACAGCTCCAGGTCCAAGCCGTAGTGTGGGTAACGCCTGCCGAGCACGGCTCACTCTTATGGGTGTTCGACGACCGTCGAGAGGTCACCACGCGAGAGCTGGTGGAGAGCCCGCCGTTCGACGGCGCTGCGGCGGCCGCGGTCGCGCTCAGCATCAAGACCATCTTGCGCAGCAGCGCCGTAGCGCCCGTCGAAGAGCGCCGTGAGCTGCCGGAGGCAACGGAGACGACGGAGACGGCCGAGCTCGAGCGACAGCAGGCGGCCAGCGAGTTCGCTGCGGGCGTGCGTTGGCTGAGCGCGGCGCAATTGGAACCGAGGCTCGAGCTCGCGGCGCTGGTCTGGCTGCCCCGCGGAGGGCGCCTGGGGCTGAGCGTGGCGGCGTCGGCGGGGCCCGGCGTAGACATCGACGACTCGCAATATCGAGGTAGCTATCGAGAGCTCATCACCGGAGTCAAAGCCCGAGTCCGCCTCTTCGAGCTCGGCCGCTTGTCGACTCTGATTTCAATCGGGGGAGCCGCGCATTTCTCCGAGCTGGAGGGCACCTTGGTCCAGGATGAGGGAGGCAGCGCGAGCGCCGTGAGCCGCCTGAATGGCTCGCTCGACCTGCGAACGTCTCTCGCCGTGCGCATCACGCGCGCCATGTACCTGGGCACCTCGCTCGAAGCTTCTTATCAGCTCGCTCATCAACGCTATCTCGTCGCTGGCAGACCAGTATTTTCGCCCTGGCCCGTGACCGCCACGCTGGCCGGCTATTGGGGCGTCGGCCTCTTTTGAAGCAGTCATGACGCACTACCCTCGTTTCAGTACTCCGCGGCCGCCCCTGCTCGGCGTCTTAGTGGCGCTCGCGCTGACGAGCTGCGGGCGAGAAGACGTGGAGCTGAAGCCCGGGCGCGCAGCGGAGCCCGCTGACGACTGCAGCGCCGCCGTCCCCGAGGGCCTCCTCGGCGCGCGGCCCGCGATGGGCTGGAATGGCTACAACGCCTTCGGCTGCAGCAGCGAGCTCGATGAGCGCAAGCTGAAAGACATCGTGCAAGCGCTCGTCACGAGCGGAATGCAGAGCGCTGGCTACCGCTTCGTCAACCTCGACGCGTGTTGGCAACTGGCGCGCGACGCCGACGGCAAACGCAGCTTCAATCCGGCGCGGCTCCCCGGTGGCGTCAACGCCCTCTCGGACTACCTGCACGATCTCGGGTTCATGTTCGGAGTCTTCTCGCCCACGCGGGATTGCCGCGACGAACCGGGCGGCGCCGGCTTCGAGACCATCGACGCCGAGAGCTACGCCGCGTGGGGCGTCGACTACGTGAAATATGCGACGTGTGAAGGTGAGATGGCGAACCAGCGCGACGTCGAGACCTTGCGCGCAGCGCTCAGCAGCACCCAGCGCCCGATGACGCTCAGCCTCGCGGCGGCACCGTTTCGCGAGTGGATGCGGGAATCCACGCAGCTCTGGCGCACCTCCGGTATCGCGATGCCGACCTGGAGCTCACTGCTGGACGCCGTCGACGCTACCGTGCCGCTCGCCGCCTATGCGCGCCCCGGCGCGTTCAACGATCCCGACATGCTCGAGATTGGCAACGGCGCCCTCACCGCCGCGGAAAAGCGCACACAGTTCGCCGTCTGGTCGATCCTCTCTGCGCCGCTGCTCGCTGGCAACGACCTCACCAGCATGAGTGAGGAGACGCGCGCCATCCTCACCAATCACGAGCTCATCGCCTTGAACCAAGATCCGCTCGGCCTCCAAGCTGCGCTGATTCGCCGAGAGGGCGACGTCGACATCCTCGCGAAGCCGCTCGCCGACTGCGGCGCACGAGCGGCCGTGCTCTGGAACCGCGGCAGCAGCGCAGCAGACGTATCCCTGAAGTGGGGCGAGCTGTGGCTCGAGCCAGAGCCGGCCACGGTGCGCGATCTCTGGGCGGGCGCGCCGCTCGACGCGGACGCCGAAGGCATCACCGTCAGCGTCGCCAGCCACGACGCCGTCGCGCTGCGCATCCAGGGCGTCGAACCGCCGCGTCCACGCGGCCGCGTCTTTCTCAGCGACCTGCCCTGGACCTACGTCACCAACGGCTACGGCCCGGTCGAGCTCGACCGCACCAACGGCGAAGAGCTGCCGCTCGACGGCCAGCCCATTCGACTGCGCGGCGCCGCGTACGAGAAGGGCCTCGGCGTCCACGCGCCCTCACTGATCCGCTATCGCCTCGCGCGCGCCTGCACCCGCTTCCTCGCTGACATCGGCGTCGACGACGATGAAGACGGCCGCGGCTCCGTTCACTTCGAGGTCTGGGCCGACGGCGAGCGCCTCTTCAAAAGCGGGCTCTTGACCGGCACCAGCCCCGTACTGAGCGTCAACATCGACGTCAGCGGCCGCCGCGAGCTCCGCCTCTTCGTCGGCCCCGGCGACGACTACGCCCACGACCACGCGCTGTGGGCCGGAGCGACCTTGGAATGCGACTCCCAGCCGTGAGCGCGCAGTAGCGTGCAGAGCAGGGTCAGCGCCGAGATGAGCGACGCGCTGAGTGGGTTAGCTCTGAGCAACGAGCGGTCTCAGCGCATCGGCACCTCGCGCTCGCACCCGCGCGACCTCGAGCTCCGCGTCACAGAGTTTCGGCGAACAGCCGGGCGAGGGCGTCGTAGTGGCGCTCGGCGGCGGCCTCGTCGTAGGTGGGCATGTCCGACACGCTGAAGCCGTGCCGAGCGGGATACTGCTCGAGCTCGTAGCTGAGCCCCGCGGCCTGGAAGGCGCTCGAGAGCTTGGATTTCACGTCGTCGCTGAACGATGGGTCGTCGGTCGCGCCCACCACGAGCACGCGCGCTTTGATGCGACTCGCGCCGAGATGCGGGCTATCGGGGGCGTCAGTGGCGATCGAGCCACCGTGAACGCACGCCAGCGCCGCGATCCGTTCGCCGAACCCGGCCGCCACACGCAGCGCCGCGTGACCACCCAGGCAGTAACCGACGACGCCCGTGCGCCCAGGACGCACGTCCGCGCGCTGCGCGAGGTAGGCGAGCGTCGCGCCGACATCGCGCTCCAAATGCTCGGCTCGCGTCGCGGAAGCGAAGAACCGCTCGCGAAACCGCTGGCGAAGCTCCGGCTCGGCGATCACTCGCGGCGCGAGAGATTTCACCTCGGAAGCCGGGGGCTCGACCAGCTGCAGGATCGAACCGACACGGTGGAAGAGGTCGGGTAGCGCCACGACGTAGCCCCAGGCGGCCATTCGGGCAGCCATCGCATATTGACTGTCACGCGGCCCGAAGCCGTCGTGAAGGAAGATGACGGGCGGAAAGGGGCCCGCGCCAGCCGGTCGATAGAGCGCGCAGACACACGGGCCGTCATCGGTCGAGAGCGTCACCGTTTCATGGGTCATGGTATTGTCACCTTGGGTGTCTATCTAGACACCCAAGGTGTCTAATGTCAACCGACGACGAACCTCCCTTGCTCACCTTGCTGGCGCAGGCCACCAACCTCGAGCGCGCACGACTGGTCGCGTCGCTCGAAGGTGAGGGCTTCGACGACATCGGGCTGCCGGGCGTGCGCATCTTGACCGCGCTGCGCGACGGCCCGCGCAGCATCCAAGCGCTGGCGGCCGCCACCGACACCACCAAACAGTTCGCGGCGCGCGAAGTACAGAAGCTGAGTCGCGCCCGCTACGTCTCCGCCGCGCCCTCACCCGACGATAAGCGGTCCGCGCTGGTCCGACTGGAGAGCAGAGGCAAGCGCCTGCTCGAAGCCTCCAAACGCATGAAGCGCGCCCTCGACCAGGCCGTGGCGCGCAAGCTCGGTGAGCACGATGCCGCGAGCCTGCGCCGACTGCTCGTGCGCTTGGTGGCCGACTGATTCGCCGTGCTCGCGCGACCGTGCGCTTCAGAAGCCGCAAGCCGACGAACGATCGCTCCCGACGGCGATCGTCAGCGCATCGCCGATGTCAGCCCCAATCAGCTCCAGATCGAACGCGCTCGGCTGAATCTCCAACGACAGGCCTCCGATACCCCACTCACTGCACCAACTCCACGGTTGCGACGCGCAGTTCAAGCCGAAGTAGTTCGTGTAGGAAGAGAAATCGGGGCCGCTCCATACCCCACCTGGCCTACGTTACGAACGATCTGCGAAAATCGTGACGGCTTGGCGCAAGGTCTCAGCGCGCGCTCAGCGACAATCCTCTGCGTGCGATTGCTTTTTTACGTCGGCAGCGCCTTGGCGGGCGGCCTTCTTGGTGTCTGCCTTGCCTTCGTTCCACTCGCGCCGGGCGCCTTCGGAGCCCCCTTCTACGAAACCGCCAACCGCTTTTCCGAATGTCTTCACGCCTTCAACGCCGGTCACCACACCCGTCTTCGCGCCGGCGACCCCGGTTTTGGCGCCCTTCTCCACGCATTGAGCCGCGGTGCGCGCCGGCGGTCGTTCCTTGCTCGAAGCGCACGCAGCTGCGAGCGCCAGCGCCAAACAGGCGAGCCCTCGCGCGAGGATGCTCTCGCAACGCCGTGCGCCGCTGCGCGGAGTGATCGCCGTCGTTGCAGTCGTGGTCACGCGCCATTTGTCGAACGGCGCGAGCCCGACGTCAAGCAGACTGACGCGCATCCTCAACGCTGCGCAGCATACGGAGCGGACGACAATCTCGAGATAGGGGAGCTCTCGTGGCGCAGCTCGAGGCGTGAATGGCTCACGACTATTCCGGCCACATCACTGCGACGCTGAGCTTCGCCGGCTGTCCGTCGCCCGTGCAGTCGAAAGCGCTGCGCCTCAGCGCGTCTAGCACGCAGCGCTCGCCGGCTTTCGCGATGCCGCCCGTGGAGAGCACGCGCGCCGAGCTCAGCTCGCCCGCGGGGCTCACCGAGAGCTCAGCGACGACGACCGATCCGGGCTTCATCTGGCAGCGCGCGAGCGCGGCGCGCGGGGCGTCGAGGTTATCCACCTCGAGGCGATGCACGGAAAAATGCGATGTCTTGCCGCCGCTCTTCACGTCGAAACTACGCCATTCGGCGCGGGGAGCGAGGTTGTGAGAGCTCTCCAGCACTCGCAGCTCCGGGCGCCGCTTACCAGCCACGTCAGCAGCTTCGAAGTGCAGCGCGATCGTATGACGTCCGCTGGCGACAGACTGCAAGAGCGCGGGACAGACGCACGCCTCCAGCGCTCGGTCGCGCTCACTCAACAGATCGAGCCCCGCGATTTCGCAAACACCGGGCTCGACGAGAAAGTCATCAGCGGCCTCATCGCTCCCCGCGAAGCATTTTGTCAGGGCACCGGCTTGGCTGCGCAGCGCTTCCGTCTCGGGCGCGCAGACGCCAATCGAGCGCTCTTCACACAAGCTCAGCGGACCTACCCTGATCGTGTTTCGTTGCCCTCCAAGTCCTCCGACGAGACCGAGTCCACCGCCTCCCTCAGAAAGGACGGCTAGCTGCGAGAAGGCGGACCGATAAGCCGCAGCACGATCAGGATTCGTGCTCCAGGGCGCTTCCAGCACCACGCCGCGCTCCCCCTCGCTCGACACTCGAACCCAGAGCTTGCCGGGGCCCTTGCGCTCCAGAACGTGCACGACATCAGTCGTCCACCACCCTTCCCGAGAGGCGCGACGCTCAGCTGACGAATGCGCGAAGGCGCAGCGTGCGCCGGTGCTCGTTACCGGAGCCAGCTTCGCGTCGACGGAGCCGAGCGGCAAAATCGCATGCGCTGGCAATCGACTGGCCAGCTCGTGGGCGAGCGCTTCCCGCACAGCGGCACGCTCGCTCCGAAACAGCTTCTCGTCACGGATCGGAAGTACGGCCGTATCGTCGCGGTCTTCCGGCGCGCTCGCAGCCGGCGCCTCAGCCACGGCAGCTGGAGACGCGACGCCGTTCGGCACCGGGTTAGCCTCCGCGGACAGCGCCGGTCCCACTGTTGGAGGACACACGTGAGTACAACCCACGAACGCACCCAGAACGGAAACCCAGCCGAGTACCACCAACCACCGTCGCAGCCGCATCCCGCTCTTCTATCACGATTCAGCCGCGGAACGACGCCGTCGACGTGTTCACCAATGTTCCGAAGCAGCGCGAGCCTTGCTGAATGGCGGCTCGCGATTCGACTTCACCCTGGCTGCCCGAGCCATCGGCGGTGTCGCCTGCAGCGAAGTGTGCGCTCGCCGCGTGGCCTTCTCTTCGTGGCTGTTTGCTGGAGCGACGCTCGCAGGGATAAGCCTGGGCGACAACGAGCAGGTAAATTGCCAATGAGTGTTACCGCGTTCTGACTAGTGCGAACCTGCTCCGGCGCCAACCTCCAGGCAACGCAGTCCGCGAGCGAGCCCAGATTGGCGTAACAGGCGCCGCGAGGCTGCGTCGACACGGCTTCGATTTGGCGCAAGCGAGCGAGCTCTCGCGCGCTCTGTGCGTCCGAGAAAATGTATGAATCAGGTGAACGCGACACCCTCCGAGTGTTTACGGATCCTGGGGCAAG
>CBINHN010000018.1:0-117633 GCA_966250485.1 uncultured Sorangium sp.
GCTTGGACCAGATCACGGTGGAGGATCTGCCCGAGCGCGTGCGCTCCTATCGCGCCGATCGCTTCGTGTTGTCCGCGGACGATCCGAAAGAGGTGCTCTCGCTCGATGAGATCGAGCGGCGCTACATCTACCGCGTGATCAAGATCCTCGGCGGGAACAAGGCGCGCGCGGCGGAGCTGCTGGGCGTCGATCGCCGCACACTGTATCGCCGGCTGGAGCGCTATGAGGGTAAGACGCAGTCCAGGTTGGAGCAGCAGGAGCGTCCCGCCGGAGAGGCGTAATGAGTGAAGGCGACGGCGCTGCTCGATATGTAAAAACCGAGTTTCTGGCCCGTCTCGCCCATGAGCTGCGCGGACCCGCCGGGGTCACGCTGGGAGCCCTCGCCGAGCTAGAGCACGCGGCGGGGGATCCCCAGCGGCTGTCATCGCTGCTGGCGATGGCCCGCCGCGGCGTCGAGCGTACATTGCGCACCGCGGAGCGCCTCGAGCGCACCGCGCAGCTCGAGGCGGGCACGGTGGAGTACGCGCGTGAGCCGAGCGACCTGCGCGATCTCGTCAGCGCCGCCGCCGCCAGCGCGGAGCTCATCGAGCGGCGTAAGGGCGTGACGGTCGAGCTGCAGCTGCCGGACATGCCGGCGCGCGTTCTGGCGGACGGTCCGTGGCTGAAGTTCGCGCTGTCCGAGCTCGTGAACAACGCGCTCCGGCACGCTCGCGCCGCGGTGTCCGTCGCGGTGACGCGAGAGGATTCTTCGTTCGGCGTGCTGGTGCGGGATGATGGCCCTGGCTTCAGCGGCCCGATCCCGGCGCGCTTCACGGTCCCCTCGCGCCGTCAGGGTCTGGCGTTATCGCTGACCCTGGTCCGCGACATCGCTGCGGCACATGGCGGCGAGCTGGTCGTGGAGCCGCCGTCCGAGCCCGCTGCTCGCGGCGCTCGTGTCCGCATCGACCTGCCCGCCATTTCTTGAGGCGCTGGCGGAGGCGCGCAGCGTGGCGCAGGGATGCGTGACCCAGCGCGCCGAGCGCGCCGCGACCTCGTACACGCTGCTGAGAGCTTGCCGCCCGCTCGTCGCCGCTGCCGCGACGGCCGGCGAGCTCTCATGGATGCGCGGCCAGTTCAGCGTGAGCATCGTCGCGGCGGCGGCAGCGGTGAACGCTGCGAACGCCGGGAACCCGCGGTGCTGGCGCGGGCGCGGGATCAGCGATTCGACCGCGGGGGCGGGCGTGCGTTCGCTGTGCCGCTCATCGAGCAACGCTAGGTGCAGCGACGGCTGACTCTGGCGCGCGTGCGTGGAGTCGGCGTACGGCGCCAAGACCTGCGCCAGCGCCGCCATGTCAGCGAAGCGATCCTTCGGATTCTTTTCCAAGCAGCGCCGCACGATGGCGTAGAGCTCCTCTGGCAAATCCGGGCGCAGCTGGCGCAGCGAGTTGGGCTCGCCGCACAGCACGCGCGCGCACGTGGCCGTCATGTTGTGCGCCTTGAAGGGTAGCGCGTTGGTGAGCAGCTCGAACAACACCACACCGAGTGACCAAATATCGGCACGACCATCGACGTGATCGGGAGTCGAGATTTGCTCCGGCGGCATGTATTGGGGCGAGCCCAAGCTGCGGTCTGGCTCGGTGAACGAGCGGCTCTCGTTCTCGTCCAGGCGCTTCGAAATGCCGAAGTCGATCACCTTCAGCACCTTGCGACCGTCCTTGACGTTGGCGAGGAAGAGATTCTCGGGCTTGAGATCGCGGTGGATGATGCCCAGCGCGTGGACCTCCTGCATGGCGGCGCAGGCCTGCATCACGTAGTCAGCGGCGCGGCCGAGCGGCAACGCGCCTTCGCTGTCCAGCAACGTCCGCAGGTCCTGCCCTTCGAGGTACTCCAGGACCATGTACAGCGTGTCGCCGCGGATACGGCCCACGTCCAGGACCTGCGCCACGTTCACGCTATGCAAGCTCGCCATCGCGCGAGCCTCGTTCAGAAACCGAGACACGGCCTCTGCATTTTTCAGCAGCTCGGGGCGCACGACCTTGATGGCGATGGGCTGGCACAACGTGAGGTGCCAACCGCGATAGATGATGCCCATTCCGCCTTCGGCCAGCACGCTGTCGATGCGATACCGCTGCGCAATTACTGCGCCCGCGGGCAGCCGGGATGGGACCTGTTCGTCAGTATTCAAAGCAGACATGGCGTTCCCTCCGGGAACCGATGCTCCGGACGATGCAAGCCTCACACCAGGGCATCGAAATGCGCCGGTCGGCAGTAAAACGAATACTAAGAGCCTGAGGACGAGGGCTCGAGGGCTTTGCGGCGCGCGCTTGGATTCCAACTCGCCTCATTCGTGGCGACACGGTGATCCCGCCGTTCTGGCGTGCTGCTTGCACTACGTCGCTACGACGCCAGTTCGCAGCGCGGACGGCGGAAGAAGGAGAGTTCAATGGACGAAAGGAAGGCTGCACAAGGATTCGACATCATGCAGCTCGAACGCGAAGGCGCCACGGCGCACCAGCGCAAGCGCGCAGCACGAGCCGCCCTGGGAGCGGCGTTGGTGCTCGTCGGCACGATCCCGCGCGGCTGGCTGAGAGCGGTATTGATGATGACGGGCGCCGGTATCATCGCCCGCGAGCTCACGCAGAGCGCGGTGTTGTCACTCCGCTCGCATCGGCCCCAGGCGAGCGTTCGCGACTGCGTCGATGAGGCGTCGTTCCAGTCTTTCCCCGCGAGTGATCCTCCGGGATATTGAGGTGCGTCCTCACTGTGCGGGAGCAATCCATGACCGTCGCATCGCGTCCGCCCGTGTGGCGTCGCGGTGTGACGGTTTGGAGAGCCCGTGGCGCCGTGGTTCAGCGCTGCGGCGAGCCGCTAGGATTTGCCGGGACTTCTGGGGCTGAGTCGCGGGCGCGCCACTTGCATTGCGTTTGGCCGCGAGGAGCAGAC
This sequence comes from uncultured Sorangium sp., assembly GCA_966250485.1. GTDB lineage: Bacteria > Myxococcota_A > Polyangia > Polyangiales > Polyangiaceae > PMG-095. The sequence goes on from CBINHN010000018.1 coordinate 2,923, forward strand.
GTTGCGAACTTCGGTGCATCCGGGACGAGAGTGTGAACATCGGTCGCGCGAAGGAGAAGCGCCGGTTTTCGGCGAGAGCGCGCATTCTGAGCCTGCGTCAGTCGTGCGACAGCGTCGGCCCAATGCGCCGCTCTACGAAGGCGTGAATGACGGCATCAGCGCCGCGGAGTTCGACGCCTTCACCCCGGTTACGCTCAGCGACGTCGCGAGCTCCAGCCTTTGGAACGAAGACTCGGAAGGCCGCTACCTCGCTTGGCGCCGGCGCAGCGAGCTACGGACAACGCATCCGCAGCACATAGAGGATGTGGTCCAGGCTCTGCTGCTCGGTTTGCGCGTCGCGCTCGCCAAGTTGGACGGACTCGCGGAGTCACAGCTCGAGCCCGCGCTGCGACGCCAAGGCTGAACCCAGGGACGCGAAAACCCTGCGCGAGCCGCCGGGAGTCGCGACGTCAGCGTTACGAGCTCATCGCTCAGTGCTTGCCGGCGGCGTGCGCGTGCGGCGTGGCATCATCCGACGGCAGCGGCTTCGAGCTTGCTTCCGGCTCGGAATCAGAATCGAGCTCTGACTCGTGCGCGAGCTCTTCAACGTCAGAGGCCGACGCTGAAGGTAGCTCCGAGCTCGACTCGAAGGTCGGCTCGGAATCGCCGTCAGTCGTTCGGGTCTCGGCCTCGACCTCGTCGTCTCCGAGACGCTCGTGCTCTTCCTCGCCGATGATCCAGGCCACTGGCTTGCCATGGCGAGTGACTCGAATCCGTTGACCGCGCCGAGCGCTCTCGATCACGTCGGCCAAGTCGCGGCGAACTACGGCTACGGGCATGGGTAAACTCTTCATATGGCCTCCACGAGAAGACACTCGCAGAGGTCGAAGCAAGAGAGGTACCAAAGTCTTCGAAGCCGCTGATTGCCCGCTAACGTGCCTGCGCTCGTCACGCTTTGCGATGCTGATAACAGCGCGCCGAGCTCGGGTGGAGGCGCGGCTGCGAGCTCGGGGAACGCACCAGCTCAGCGGATCGCGTGCTGGGGCTTTCTGTCGTTCAGGGGCGCGCAGGCGGTGATTTTTCGGGGAATCAGCGTGATCCAATTGCCCGCCGCGCAGCGCTGCTGTGGCCCAGATGTTGCCCGTGGAACGCCGACAGTCTGACTGTGCCGCGTCCTGATTTTGCTTCGTGCGCGGCACGCGCCCCCCGCTTCCGAAGCGAATTCGGAAGAGACTCTTCTAGGAGGTTGAAGATGACTCATTTTCGCTGGACCTGCGCTCTCTTCATCGGCGCGCTCGGCTGCGGCAAGAGCGCGGTTGTTCCCGCCAAGTTTGCGGACGCCCAGTCGTCGATCAGCGCAGCGACGGCGGTCGGCGCCGAGCGCAACCCGCAGGGCGCCCTGCACCTGAAGATGGCTCGTGATCAGCTGCAGCAAGCTCAGTCCTTGAGCGCCGACGGCAAGAATGAAGAAGCTCGGCTCGTGCTCGAGCGCGCACAGGCCGACGCGGAGCTCGCTTTGATGTTGACGCGCGAAGAAGGCGCTCGCGCGGAAGCTCGCAAAGCGGAGCAGGACGTCCAGGAGCTCTCCAAACCGAACTGAGAACGATTTCCACTCGAGGGAGAAGTCATGAACCACTCATTGTTGCCAGTAGGCTGCCTGTCGCTCTTGATCGCGGCGGGCTGCGCCAGCACCGGGCCATCGGCGGAGCTCGTGGACGCTCGCCGCGCCTATGAAGATGCGCGCATGTCGGACGCGGCGCGCTATAGCCCAGACAAGCTGTTGAGCGCGAAGCAGGCGCTCGATCGCGCCGAGGCCGCGCACCAGGACGATCCCGGCTCCTTCCGTGAAAAGAGCCTGGCGTACGTCGCCGAACGCCGCTCGGATCTGGCCAAGGTGTACGGCGCGTACGAGCGCGACCATCGCGAGCGCGACCAGGCGCAAGCGATGTTCCGGCAGCGTCAGGATCAGCTACGGCGCAGCGCCGAGCACCGCGCCAACGCGGCGAACGCGAACCTGGCGTCGGCACGCGGCGAGATCGCGGCGCAATCGAGCGCCTTGAGCGCTGAGCGCGCCGCGCGCCTCAAGGCCGAGCAGCGCGCTCAGGCGGCGATCGCCAGCTTGAACAAGATCGCGCAGGTGAAGGAAGAAGCGCGCGGCACCGTGATTACGCTGCAGGGCGCGGTGCTGTTCGTCACCGGCAAGAGCGAGCTGCTACCGCTCGCAAAGGATCGCCTGAACGAGGTGGCTACCGCGCTGAAAGAGCTCGACGACAATCAAGTGGCCGTCGTTCAGGGCTACACGGATTCGCGCGGCGCGGACGACGCCAACATGAAGTTGTCGCAGGCGCGCGCCGATGCGGTCCGGGACTATCTGTTGAGTCAGGGCGTAAAGCCAGAACGGCTGCGCTCGGAGGGTCACGGCGAAGAGCGTCCCGTCGCCTCGAACGATACGGCGGAAGGTCGCGCCAACAATCGCCGCGTGGAAATCGTGATCCAAGGTGGCAGCAACGCGCGCATGGGCGGCACGGGCGCGGACAGTGGGGCGTCCGGCTCCGACACGCAGAGCAGCGGCTCAGCGAGTCCGGGGTCGCAGCGCAGCGGGACCAACAGCAGCTCGGGCTCAGCGACGACACGTCCGACGCCGTGACGGGTCGCTGCACGCTCGCTCGGTGTCGCTGGCGCCGGGCAGGAGAAAGGGCCGCTCTTCGCGAGAGCGGCCCTTTCGCTTTGGTGAGAGCTGTGATCGCGCGCGCCTCGAACCGCGCGCGCCGCGTGGCGCGTGAAAAGGGTAACGCGCGACACGACGCTGCCACGCTGTGGCGCATCAGCGCGCGGGGGCGTGGAGCTCGCAAAGAACCTCATCCTGGTTTGTGCAGAATCCAGCCGATTTCTGCGTTTTCGTCGGCTGGCACGGCTTTCGCTACCTGCATCGACAAGACGCGCGCCGCACGACGGCGCTCACCTGGAGAGAGAACTCATGTTGTATTGGACGGTCGTTTTACTGGTCATCGCGCTGATCGCTGCGTTCCTCGGTTTCGGCGGTATCGCTGCCGGCGCTGCAGGCATCGCGAAGATTTTGTTCTTCGTGTTCTTGATCCTGGCGGTGCTCTCGTTCCTCTTTGGTCGCCGAGCGCCGGTTTGAACTCAACATCGATGAAGTGGAGCAGGGAGATGGAAATGCAACCCAAAAAAGTCTTGATGTCAGCCATTGCGGCGATTGCCACGAGCAAGCTCGTGAAGACGGTTTCGGACTTGGAGGTCTCGGATGTGCTCGGCGCCGTCGGCCTCGAGCGACGCCGTAATCACGCGCTCGAGAACATCGGGTTGATTGCCCTCGGCGCCATCGCGGGCGCCGGCGCGGCGTTGCTGTTCGCGCCGGCTACCGGTCGCGAGACGCGCGAGCGAGTCACCCGCGAGCTGAACCGCCTGGGCAGCGCTGCGGGCGAGGTAGCGAGCGAGATGGCTGCTGAGGTTCGCGCAGAGGCGCCGTCGTTGATCTCGAAGCTGTCCCACGACACGCGCAACCATGAGCCGGTGCGCTCCTGAAAAGGGAAGTCGCTGTGCATCCGGGCCCGCACTCTAGGGGCCCGGGTCCGGCACTGAATCGGTTGCAAACTCACCTTCGCTGATCAACTCTCCGCCTCATGGCCGCGCTTTCCGGTATTTCAATTCTAGTCGTCGACGACAACGACGATAATCTCGAGCTGTTGGAGATGTGTCTGAACCTGGCTGGGGCGGCGGTTAGAACGGCGCAGTCCGCGAGTGCTGCCTATCAAGTCGCGGGAGAGTTCCGCCCGCAGGTCCTGATCAGTGACATCTCACTGCCCGACGAGGACGGTTGCAGCATGCTGGAGACGCTCAGGTCGAAGTATGATCTGCGAGACATGCGCGCCATCGCGGTGACGGGCCACTCGGAGCCAGCGACCAAAGAGGCCGCGGTGAAGGCGGGCTTCCAGGGTTACGTCGTAAAACCCGTGACCATCCCCGTTTTGACCAACGTCGTTCTAGACCTGCTCGGTAACAGCAACGCGAGCGGCTCGGCTCCGGCGAATACTTAGCGCTAGTGCGCTTGAGAGCTCGCGTTCGCGCGAGCAGAACAGGAGCGAACAATGGGCACCATGTCGAAGAACACGGTCGAACAGCTGAACTCGTTCTTGCGAGGAGAGCTGTCCGCGGTAGAGACGTACGAGCAGGCCATCGCGAAGCTACCAAGCTCTGCGAGCCGCGCCTCGCTCGAAGAGTGTGCGCGCTCACACCGCACGCGGGCGTCGCTGTTGGCGCGTGAGATCCGCCGCCTCGGCGGTGAGCCCGCGCAGAGCTCCGGTACGTGGGGAACCTTCGCGCGCCTGTTCGAGGGCGGCGCGCAGCTATTCGGTGAAAAGGCCGCCATCGCCGCCTTGGAAGAGGGCGAAGACCACGGCCGTGACGACTACCAGAGAGATCTAGAGGATCTGGAGCCGTCGGTCCGAACCTTCATTCAGCAGTACGTGCTGCCGGAGCAGCTCCGCACTCACAACGCCATGCGCGTGCTGAAGAAGCCGGTATGACCCCTCGTTGGTATATGCTCCTCGTGGCGGGAGCGCTGCTCGCCGCCTGCCGAGACCCACAAGACCCATCCAAGGCGCCGTTCGGCGGGCCTGATGGCGGTGCGAGCCCGCCCCCGGAAGTGCAGCCCGACACCGGAAATCCAATCGGGCCCGTCGCCGCGCAGCAAGCAGGGAGCATTACTTCGCCCACTGTTGGCGGCTCGGCTGGCTCGGGGGGCGCGGGCGGAGTTGCGGGAACTGCCGCGATGGGCGGCGGCTCCGAGCGCCCCGTCCTCGGTCTCCTGCTACCGCAGCGTTGACGGCTAGCAAGCCGTCCCGCGCCGCAGCCTATGAACGCACGCGTGGAGCCAAGCGGCTCCGCGCGTGCCGCATTTTGTGACGCTCGTCGTCGCTTTGGTTGGTCTGCTCGCGCACGCGCCGAAGGCGCGCGGCTTTGGAGCGGCCGTTAGGCGTTTTTGCGCGTACCCGCGAGTGCCCCTTTCGTGGCAAATTGACGCGTGGGCGCGCTTCGCCGCTCTTGATGGAAGCGCCGAGAACGCAGTGATTTCGCAGTTTTCGGCGTGCGAGCGGGAGCGGGCCTTTGGCATCCCTTTTGCGAGGGAGTGATGCAGCTAACGAGAACGAAAGGACTCGCTATGTCGCGCTTCATCACAACGACATTGGCATTGGCGCTCGGCGTCACGACGTCTCTGGCTCACGCGGAGCCGACCGCCAGAGAGACCGTCACCACCACCACGCCGAACCGAGCGCTGCTGCACTCCGGCGTGGTCACGCTGAGCCTGGCTTATGTCCCTTCAGTGATCGTGGCCGTAGAGAGCCCGCTGGCCATCGATAATCAGCTCTTCATCCCCGTTGCTGGTCCTTGGATCGACTACGCCAAGCGGGATTGCAGCAGCTGCAAACACGAGACGTTCAATAAGGTGATGCTGGTCACCGACGGAGTGTTTCAGGGCATCGGCGCGCTGAACATCCTGGGCGCTTTTCTGTTTCCAGATACGCGCGTCGTGGCCACCGCCAAGGACGAACGCGAGCGCCACATGGAGCGCACGCGCAGCGCACGGCTTCAGGTCACCCCCGCTCACCTGGGCGCGGGCGTTTACGGTCTCATCGCGAGGGGTGCTTTCTGATGCGACCGCACAACACGCTCACCTCTGTCGGCTTCGCGGAGAAGGACGGCCCGCTGCGCATCGCGCAGGTCGCGCCGCTCTACGAGAGCGTGCCGCCGCTTCAGTACGGCGGCACCGAGCGCGTCGTTCATTACCTCACGGAAGAGCTCGTCGCCATGGGCCATCGGGTCACGCTCTTTGCTTCCGGCGATTCGCGGACCAGCGCCGAGCTCGTGCCCTGTGCTCAGCGCTCGCTGCGCTTGGACCGGAGCTGCAGGGATCCGCTGGCGTATCACCTGTTGATGCTCGAGACCGTGCTCGCCGAACGCCGTCGCTTCGACGTGATCCATTTCCATATCGACTATTTGCATTTTCTCGCCTCCAGACTGCTCGGGCTACCACAGCTGACGACCTTGCATGGTCGACTCGACCTGCCCGAGCTCGGGCCCATCTACGAGCGGTTCAGTGACATGCCGCTGGTCTCGATCTCCGACGCGCAGCGTGCGCCAATCCCGGACGCGAACTGGATCGGCACGGTGTTGCACGGTCTACCGAAGGACATGCTGCGGGCCGGACCGGGCGACGGGAACTACCTGGCGTTCCTCGGTCGCGTCTCGCCCGAGAAGCGCGTGGACCGCGCCATCGCGATCGCGACCGAGCTCGGCATACCTCTGAAGATCGCGGCCAAGGTCGACGCGGCGGATCGCGACTACCACCGCGCCAGCATCGCCCCGCTGCTCGACAATCCGCTCGTGGAATTCGTGGGTGAGATCGGGGACGAGCAGAAGTCGGAGTTTCTCGGGAACGCCATGGGGCTGTTGTTCCCCATCGATTGGCCGGAGCCGTTTGGCCTGGTGATGATCGAGGCGATGGCGTGCGGCACACCGGTGGTAGCGTTTCGTCATGGCTCTGTGCCAGAGGTGCTCGAAGACGGCGTGTCCGGGTTCATCGTCGATGATATGCCGAGCGCGATCGCGGCCGCTCGCCGGCTGCCTTCGCTCGACCGCGCGAGGGTGCGCGAGAGCTTCGAGCGGCGCTTCACCTCGCGGCATATGGCCAGCAACTATGTCGAGCTTTACCGCAGGATGCTCCACTTCGAGAGGAGAGCCGCATGAACGTTGGAGCAAAGACCGAGTCGCTCAACGGCGGTATATCAGGTGAGCAGCGCGCGGCCCCGGCGAGCCTTCGTCCGAGCTCGCCGGGGGCCCACGCGGAGGACGATGATCGCTATCACGTCAGCGCCCCGTCCTCGCTCAGCCACCACGCCACTCACGTACTGAAGGACGGCGACACCTTCATGGTGCTGGACTGCCACGGCGACGTCCAGGCTCGAGAGAGCAGCGACCAGGGCCTTTATCACGAGGGCACCAAGTTTCTATCGCGCCTGCTGCTCAAGCTGCAGGGGCAGCGCCCGCTGCTCCTGAGCTCGGCCATGCAACGGGACAACGTCGCGTTGAACGTGCACCTGACCAACCCGGACCTGCACGACCCCGACGGGCGCCTGGCCGTGCCGCACGGCACGGTGCACGTCTCACGCGCGAAGCTGCTCCATTCGGGCCGCTATTTCGAGCGGCTGAAGCTCTCGAACTACGGGATGGAGAGCGTGCGCTTGGCGCTCCGCCTGGAGTTCGGCGCGGATTTCGTCGACATCTTCGAGGTGCGCGGCACCCGCCGTGAGCGGCGCGGCCAGCGGCTGCCCCCGGAGGTGCAGCCCGACGCAGCGAGCCTCACGTATCGTGGCCTCGACGCTGTCGTGCGGCGCGCTCGTATCGAGTTCGAGCCGCGCCCCGACCGCATCGACGGCCGCTGCGCCGAGCTCACGATTCAGCTCGGCAGCGGCCAGAGCCGTGAAGTTTACGTCACCGTGAGCTGCCTCAGCGAGCGCGAGGGCCGTGCGCTCGAGTCTTCAGCGCCGCCGAGCTTCGAGACGGCCCTGGTGCGCTCGCAGGCCGCCATGCAGAAGCGCGCCGAGCTGGCCTGCCGCATCCAGACCTCGAACGAGCATTTCAACGAGTGGATCACGCGCTCGCAGGCAGACCTGTGGATGCTAGTCACGGAGACTCCGGAGGGACCTTATCCGTACGCCGGGGTACCGTGGTTCAGCACCGCTTTCGGCCGAGACGGGATTTGGACCGCGCTCGAGGTGCTGTGGGTGGATCCCAGCATCGCAGCCGGTGTATTGCGCTTTTTGTCTGCGAGCCAGGCCCGCGACTACGAGCCGGATCGTGACGCCGAGCCCGGGAAGATATTGCACGAGCTTCGCGGCGGCGAAATGGCGGCGCTGCGCGAGATCCCCTTCGGTCGTTACTACGGCAGCATCGATTCGACGCCGCTCTATCTGCTCCTCGCGGCGCGCTACTACGAAGCGAGCGGCGATCGCGCGCTGATTGAGAGCATCTGGCCGAACCTGATGGCAGCGGTGGGTTGGATGGAACGCACCGCGGACGCCGCTGGCGACGGCTTCATCAAGTACCACAAGCAGTCGAGCGACGGCCTCGTCCAGCAAGGTTGGAAGGACTCCAATGACTCGGTGTTTCATCGCGACGGCACGCTCGCGCGTGGGCCGATCGCGCTGTGCGAAGTGCAGGGCTACGCCTACGCGGCGTGGCTCGGCATGTCACGCCTAGCCGCCGTCATCGGTGAAGAGAGTCTCGCGGGCCGCTTTAGCGCGCGGGCAGACGCGCTGCGCGCGGCCTTCGACGCAGCGTTCTGGTGCGAAGACATCTCGACGTACGCGCTGGCGCTCGACGCGAGCGAGCGCCCCTGCCGCGTCAAGTCATCGAATGCAGCGCACTGCCTGTACTCCGAGATAGCGCTGCCCACGCGGGCGCGACAGCTGCGCGCGCAGCTGCTCTCGCCGGAGATGTTCTCGGGTTGGGGCGTCCGAACCTTAGCCGCCGATGAGCAGCGCTATAACCCGATGTCCTATCACAACGGCTCGATCTGGCCTCACGACAACGCCATCGCCGCGGCGGGGCTCGCGGCGTACGGCTATGGCCAAGAGGCCGCGAGGCTGCTCAGCGCGATGTTCGACGCCGCGCAGTTCATGCAGCTCCGTCGCCTGCCGGAGCTGTTTTGTGGTTTTGCGCGAGAGCCCGGGCAAGGGCCGACGCTGTACCCAGTCGCGTGCTCGCCGCAGGCCTGGGCCTCCGGCGCAGCGTTCATGTTGCTGAAGTCGATGCTCGGGCTCGAGATCGACGCGCTGAAGCATCGCATCACGTTCCGGCACTGCGTGCTGCCGGCGTTCATCGACGAGCTCGAGATCTCGGGGTTGCGCGTCGGCGACGGCGAGGTCGATCTGCGCTTGCAGCGACACTCGGACGACGTCGGTATCACGGTGGCCGGTAAGCGCGGCAAGGTCGAAGTCATGGCCGTGAAGTGACGACGCAGTCGTGATGACAATGCGGCCACGATCGTGGCAACTCTGTCGAGATTGTAGCGAGAAACACGGGTTTTTTGCTGGCACGAGCGTTGCAAAATGTGCCCACATGGACCAGCGCGATTCACGAGCCAAAGCAGCGGATTTCGCGCTGCAGATGATGCGGTTGCTGCGGCCGCTCGACAAAGCCACCGTCATCGGTCCCGGTATCGCGGGCGTGCCCAGCGAGGTCGAGCTGGTGGACGTCGACGACGCCGGGACGCTTTGGCTCTCCGCGCCGCGCGCTGGCGAAGTCGGCCACCACGACAGCGATGCTCGGGTAACCCTCGCGCTGCAAGGTGCGTCGGAGTTCGTAATCGCCACAGGCCGCGCGGAGGTCGTTCACGACGCGGGTGAGCTGCGGCAGCTCTGTGGCGTCGCGGACAACACCTCGCCTCGCGCTGCGGGCACCTCCGTTCTGATCAGCTTTTACCTCGAGGAGGCGGAGGTTTGGGATGATAGCGGCTCGCAAAACATCCGTCTGCTGTATGCCGCGCCCGAGCCGGCGGTGAGCGGCGTGCACGCGCGACACCGCGAAGAACCGAGCGCGACCAGGCTCGCCGGGTGAGCGGCCCCGAGCATGGCTCGCGACCCAGCAACTCCGTGCAGCGACGCCTCGACGGCGTAGTCACCGACGCGGCGTGACCGGCGAGGCCCATGCACACCATCGCGTCACCCTGGGTTTGGGCGGGCTTCGTCGCCATCGTGGTGTTCGTGGTCGCGCTCGACCTGGGCGTGCTGCAAAAGCACTCGCATCGCGTGTCGCTGCGCGAGGCCGGGCTGCTGAGCGTGATGTGGGTCTCGATATCTGCGCTCTTCGGCTTCGGCGTGTACTTTTACGCGGGGCCGCAGCGCGCGCTGGAGTTCGCGACGGGCTATCTGCTGGAGAAGGCGCTAGCCGTCGACAATCTGTTCGTCTTCGCGGTGATCTTCACGTACCTGAAGCTGCCGCCGCGCTATCAGCATCGCGTTTTGGTGTGGGGGATCCTGGGCGCGATGCTGTTGCGCGCGGTCTTCATCGCCGCGGGTAGCTACTTCCTCGAGTCCGTCTCGTGGGCGCTGTATGGCTTCGGCGTGGTGCTGCTCGCGCTGGGCCTGCGCCTGGCGTTTGCTTCCGAGAAGCAGCCCGACCCTGGCAAAACCTGGCTGATGCGCGCGGTCCGTCGCGTCGTCCCCATGACGGACGAGATCCATGGTCGGAAGTTTTGGATTCGCAAAGGCGCAACGTGGCGCGCCACGCCGCTCTTCATCGCCCTGATCGTGGTGGAGCTGTCCGATATCCTGTTCGCCCTGGACTCGCTGCCCGCGATCTTCGCGGTGACGCGCGATCCGTTCGTGGTGTTCAGCTCGAACATTTTGGCGATCTTCGGCTTGCGTGCGTTGTACTTTCTGTTCGCGAATCTGCTCGAGCGCTTCAAGTATTTGCGTTATGGCCTGGCCTTGGTGATGTGCGTCATCGGCGCAAAATTGCTGTTGAAGGACCTGTTCGAGCTGCCCGTGGCCGTCACGCTGGCTCTCACCGTGGCCGCCATCGGCGGCTCCACCTTGGTCTCCTTCTTGATGGTTCGGCACCAGACCGCTACCGCCAACGAGCAGCACCTGTCACGACCGTGAGCGGCAGGCGCCGCTTCACGCCGGGGCGGTGTAGGACTCCTCGATCAGCTCGCGGATGCGCCCACGACTCTGCTGCGGGCTCAGCGTCTCGTCGAGCTCGACGCGCGCGACCTCTTCGGCGAGCTCGTCGTCTTTGATCGCGTCGCGCATCCAGCGTGAGTAATCGCCCTGCGAAAGATGATAGCGCCAGGTGTCGTCGTCCACGCCGGCCCCGATCTCGTTGAACACCAGCAAGTTCTGCGCGCGCAGGTTCAGGCGCCCTTCGGGCCCGCGGAAATAAAAGCTCTTGTCGGGGCCCAGCTCGCCGCGCGCGTACTTGCGCCGGTGCCGTCGCGACGCCGACTTGCCAGCGCTGAGGCTCAGCGTGCCAGCGCTGTCCGTGTGGGTGAGCCAGAACAGGGCTTCGCCGGCGCGCGCTGGTAGCGCCTCGATGCGCGGCGGGGCCTTGTGCGCCGCCTCGGCGAACGAGCGAAGGGTAGTATCCGCGTTTTCGCCCACGGCGAGCAGGAAATCCACCTGCTCGAGCACGGACGGCAGCACGCGCTCAGGCCGGACCGTCACGAACAGCATGGACTGTAGCTTGGAGGGCAGCGTGATGAGCGTCGGTTGGAACGCTTCATCGAGTACGTGGTGCGCCTCATCCACGGCGATCCAGTGCGGGCGCCCCGTCGTCGCGCGCAGCTCCTGCAAGCGCCCGAGCAGCGCCAAAAAGAAGCGCGGCCGGTCGGCGAGAGGGATACCCAGCAGATTGACGACGGCGTGATTGGAGGGACGCGCCAAGATGTTGAGCACCTGCTCGATATCCGGCGGCTGCTCCGCGCTCCCCGCGACGACGGCGCCCGGGAAATCGTCGTGATCGCCTTCGGGGTCGATGATGATCACCTGATAGCCGCTCTCGGCGATGCGCTCGATGAAGCCCGTCGTCGCCGTGGTCTTTCCGGCCCCGGAGTCACCCGCGACCAGGCCGATGGTGCCGTACGGGACTACGGTCGCCTCGGCGCCGTTCGTGTAATTCCCGAGCAGGATGTGATGACGCACGAGCTGCGGCTCGAGGCTGGCGAGATCGTCCGCGAGCAGCTGCGCGATCAGCTCGCGCACGCCCGCGCCGTGGTCGGCCCTCGTCACCCAATCGGCGGATGCCTTTACCGCTGGCAGAGCGTTGGCGACCGCGACCGCGCACTCACACATGGAGAGGAAAGCGTGATCGTTCTCAGCGTCGCCCACGCCGATGCAGTTGTGCGCCGATGCGTCCAGGCGGGCGAGGGCAGCTTCGAGGCCCGTGCGCTTGTTCACGCCAGCGGGCAGCACCATGACGGCGCCCTTGTTGAAGATGACCTGAAGCTCGAGACCGAGCTCGCGGATCGCTTCCAATACGACCGTCTCGTGCGGCTCCCAGGTGGCGAGCAGCGTGCGGCCCACGCTGAGGGGAGCTACGCCGCGGGTGTGGAGCAACGAGATGAGCGCGTCCGGCGGTTCGGGTCCGAGCGCGATTTCCTCGCGAGTCGAAGGGCTGTAGAGTAGGCCTCCGTTCTCCGCGACGACCCAGCTGAAGAGACCGATCCTTTCAGGGATGATTTGCAGCAGGTCGCGGAGCTCACGGCCCGTGACGAGCACCAAGTCACGCCCGCTCGCGCGCACGCTCTCGAGCGCCGACACGGTTTCCGCGTCCATGGCGCCATCGTGCGCCAGCGTTCCGTCGTAGTCGCAGGCCAGGATGCGATAGCGCATGGGTTCGGGCCATTCGTGCAAGTCCAAGGCCAGGTCGTCTCGCTCTCGCGACGGGCGGGTTCGTCGCGCGTGGAGGTGCCTGTGCCGCGCACAACTGGTGCACTGTGGCGCTGTGCCACGACGTGGCAGCCGCGAAGGGCGTGAATCCGCCTCTGCAGCGCGTGCGGCGTGCGGCGTGGTCCTTGCAACTGACGGCGCGTCCGAACGCAAGGACGCGATGAGCACGTCGTTCAGCAGAGATCGAGCTCGAGCCCAGCTTCTCGCTGGGTCCGAGAAAGTTCCGCGCCGCTGGAGCAGGGAGCATGCCCTCGGTGATGTCGGCCCGGAGCCGGCGTTGCCATGTCTGGGCGCGGTGGGCGTGGACGAGGAGGACGATTTCGCCGTTCGAGCTCACGGCGCACTGTTCGGGGCACCGGGCTAAATGCGAAGGCCGGGCCCGGTGCCCCGGGCGGTCGCGGCGAGCGCCGCGCCGTAGAGAAGGATGCAGCTGGCGACGTACAGCCAAGTCAGCAGCAACAGGAGTGTCCCAACCACGCCGTAGGCGCTGTAGTTCGTTACGTGCGCGACGACGAACCCGAGTGGCCAGCGCACGGCATGGAGCGCGAAGCCGGCGATGATGCTACCGAGCCAGGCGGCTCTCCAGGGCACGCGGACGTCCGGAACGATGCGGTAGCAGAGCCCGAGGGTGAGCACCGTCAAGCCAACGGCCGCCAAGGCCGTCGGCGCGCCCGGGTAGCGGCGCGCGAACCACGGGAGCTGCGTCGCGACCGCCTCCACCGCGGTGAGCAGCACCGTCCCACAGAGCAACAGCACGCTGGTGAAGATCACGAGCAGCAGGGCCGTCGCGCGAACCTTGATCGTGGCGCGCACGCTGCGCCATGGGGCCGCGGACCACTCGGGAACCCTGAAGATCTTTGCCATCGCCGCGTCGAGCTCCAGGAACATCCCGCTCGCGGCAAAGACGCTCGCCACGATCCCGATCACCAGGCTGGGCACGTCGCCAGCGTCCGAGCCGCGAAGGCTGCGCAGCGTGTCTTCCAGCAACGAGCGTAAGGCGGCGGAGTGTGTCGCGTTGAGCGCCGAGATGAGCGCGTTCTGTAACGTCGGTGAGTCGCCCAGCACCAGCTTCCCGAGCGATAACGCGAGCAGCATGAGCGGGAATATCGAGGACAGCGCGTAGAAGGACAGCGACGCCGACAGGCGATACGCTTCGGCGTCGATGAAGCGGTCGCCGGCTCTCACGAGCGCGCGGCCGCTGCTCGTCACGACGGCTCGAGCGAGCCTCCCGCCTGCGCGCCGGGAGGGCAAATGAGCCAGTAAGTCCGAGGACCTGAGCATGTCTCCGCTCTCGCAAGCGGAATACCAACGCCGCGCGAGACAAGCGCCCCGCTGCGTTCTGCCTCGTCGCGCACGCCCGACGCATGGGGCGCGCTTGTTCGTCACTCACCGGCAGCGCATGAGGGGTCACCGTTTCGGGCTCGGGGCAGCGGTACCGTACTGAGTGCGCGGCGTTGGCGGCTTTCGCGATGCGCTGGCATGCGCTTCGCATTGGCTAGCGCCGAGCCGTGGGCGCGCTGCTTTGCGCGTGGCGACGACTCGATGGAGGCAAGGGAACATGAAATGCTTCGTAACGACGGCAATTCTAGCGGGTGCGCTGGCATTCGGGTGCAAGAACTCGGCTGAGCAGAAGGTCGAGGACTTGTCCGAGGCACAGCAGAAGGCCAATGCTAACGCCGACGAGGCTCGCCGTGAGGCAGACATCAAGTCGGCCAAAGCCTACGAAGAGGCGAACGAGGCGATCCGCGACGAGCGGGAGAAGGTCGCGGAGAAGACCGCAGAGGTCGATAAGTCGCTGGTCAATGCGCGTGACGAGCTGAAGCGGAGCATGGAGGAGAAGCTCGGCAAGCTCGATAAACGCATCGCCGACGTGCAGACGAAGATCGCGACGAAGAAGGACATGAAGACGCCGCGCGCCGATCTCGACCGCAGCCTGCAGAGCATCAAAGATCAGGCAGCGACGCTGCGCAGCAACGTGCCCAGCGTGGACAGCACCGACTCTACGACCATCACGACGACGCGTGACAACTTCGAGGCTCGCCTGAACCAGATTGACAAGTCGCTCGATGAGCTCGAAGACAAGGTGTGAGGATAAATTATGAATAAACCAGATGCCTCTCAGGAGCTCGGCGAGCGCGAGCGCGGCGACATCGGCGCCGCCCCGAAACACAGGAGGTCGCAGTGACCGATCCGAACACGTCCGGTAGCGGCTTCGTCATGGACGTCGAGGCCATCCGCAACCGGGCGCGCGCTCAGATCGAGCGCGGCGCGGTGACGGGCGGTTATCAAGGTGACCGCGAGACCATCATTCGTCTGCTCAACGACGCCTTGGCCACCGAGATCGTGTGCAATTTGCGCTATCGCCGGCACTATTTCATGAGCGCAAACCTGGGAGGCATCGCGGGCTACGCCGTCCACGATGAGCTGTTGAAGCACGCCGAGGAAGAGCAAGCGCACGCGGATCGCCTGGCAGAGCGCATCGTTCAGCTCGGCGGTGAGCCGGATTTCGATCCGAAAAATCTCACCTCGAAGAGCCACGCTTCGTACGTGGCAGGCTCGGATTTGCCCAGCATGCTGCGCGAGGACCTGATCGCCGAGCGTATCGCGATCGACACCTACGCGCAGATCATCCGCTATGTCGGGGACAAAGACCCGACGACTCGCCGCATCTTCGAAGAGATCCTGGCCCAGGAAGAAGAGCACGCCGACGAGCTGTCCGACTTCCTGAGCCGGCTCGACACTCGCTGAGCGGACGCTCGCACATCAGCGACGAGAACGGCCGTGGCGCCTTGCGCTTCGGCCGTTCTGCGCGCTCGGCGGCGCTGCACTAGCTGCGCGCGGCGGAGTCAGGGCATAGTGCGGCCATGTTTCGCAAGGTCCTGATCGCCAACCGTGGAGAGATCGCCATCCGCGTCGCGCGCACGCTGCGGGAGCTCGGGGTGGGCTCGGTCGCGGTGTTCACCGAAGCGGATCGCTCCAGCGCGCACGTGGGCTTCGCCGACGAGGCGCTGAGCCTCGGGCACGACGCGCGCGCCTACCTCGACGGGGAGGCGTTGGTCGCGGCGGCGCGCCGCGTGGGGGCGGACGCGCTGCACCCCGGGTACGGCTTCTTGTCGGAGAACGCCGAGTTCGCGGCCGCCGTGGAGAGCGCTGGTGTGACGTTCGTCGGCCCGCCGGCGAGCGCCATCGCCGCCATGGGCAGCAAGCAGCGTGCGCGGGCGTTGATGAGCGCCGCGGGCGTTCCCATCGTCCCGGGTGGCCCGGCCGATTCACTCGAGCAAGCCGAGGACTCGGCGCGCCGCGCCGGCTATCCGGTTCTGGTCAAGGCCACCGACGGTGGTGGCGGCAAAGGCATGCGCCGCGTCGACTCCGCGGCGGAGCTGAAGAGCGCTTGGGAGCGCACTCGCAGTGAAGCAAAGTCCGCTTTCGCGAGCGACCGCGTTCACATCGAGAAGGCGCTGCTGCACGCACGGCACGTGGAAATTCAGATCTTGGGTGATCGCCACGGCAACCTGATTCACCTCTATGAACGTGACTGCTCGTTGCAGCGCCGGCACCAGAAAATCGTAGAGGAGACCCCCTGTCCGGTGCTGCCCGCGGCCACGCTCGAGCGCATGGCGGAGGTCGCGCTCGCCGGCGCGCGCTCGCTGGGCTACTTCTCGGCGGGGACGTTCGAGTTTCTGCTCGCCGACGACGGCAACTTCTACTTTTTGGAGATGAACACTCGGCTCCAGGTCGAGCACCCGATCACCGAGCTCGTCACCGGCACGGATTTGGTGCGCGAGATGCTGCGCATCGCGGCGGGAGAGCGCATCTCGGCCGTGCCGCCGGCGCGGCGAGGCGCCGCCATCGAAGCGCGCATCTACGCGGAGGACCCGGCGCGCGGCTTCTTGCCGAGCCCGGGACAAATATCTCTGCTCGCGGAGCCGTCCGGCCCGTTCGTGCGCGTGGACAGCGGCGTGCACCCGAGCTCGATCGTAAGCTCCGAGTACGATCCCTTGCTCGCCAAGCTCTCCGTGTGGGCGCAGGATCGCGCCGGAGCGATCGCTCGACTGCAGCGCGCTCTCGACGAGTACTTCGTGGTCGGCGTCGACACGAACCTCGCGTTTCTGAAGCGCCTCTGCGCCAGCGAGGAGTTCGGGCGCGGCGAGTACGATACCGAGCTGGTGCTCCGCCGCTCCGAGCTCGCGCGCGCCGAGCCGCTGCCAGCGGCCGAGGCCGTCGAGTGGGCCAGCGGCATCGCCGCGCTCGACGCCTGGGAGCAGCAGAGCGCGAGCGCGCGGCGGGCAGCGCCGCCGGCATCGGGTGTCTCAGCGTGGGTGCTCGCCGAACGCGCGCGGCTGCGTTTTTGAGGCCCCTACTGAAGTTGAACCTGCTCGTCGCGAGAGGTTTTGGGCTCGGCGAAGTGGTCGGGCTTGCGCCGCTTGGCAGCGTCGGTTAGCGGAAAAGCGCGTGTATTCCTGGCTCCGCGACGGCAGCAACTGGCGAGGGGCCAAGGTGCACCCGCTGCGCTTCTTGGTCGAGGTCGCGCTCGCGCTATTCGCGGCGTGGCAGGTCGTGCGCTTGTTTTGGATCTTCGCCGCGCGGCTGACATACCCTCTGGACCTCGAGTGGATGGAGGGCGGAACACTGTACGAGGCGTACCGCATTTTGCACGGTCAGCCCTTGTACGAGACGCCGGTGACGACTTGGGCGCCGTATCCCTATCCGCCCGCTCACCCCTTGCTGCTCGCGATCACCGGCTGTCTGCAGCTCGACTTCTGGAGCGGCAGGCTCGTCTCGATATTTTTCTTCGCCCTGCTCTGCTTCACGATTTTCCGTGAAATTCACGCGCACCTCGAGCGCAGCGCGGCCGGGCTGACGCTGGCGACGCTGACGCTCGCGGTGATCGCCAACGCTTATCCCGTAGTGGGTCAGTGGTACGATCTGGTGCGCGGCGACATCATGATGTTGAGCCTCTGCGTCGTCGGCACGGCTCGCTTGCTGCGCCCCATGACGAGCTGGCGTCAGACGCTCATCACGGCTTTGCTTTTCACGGCAGCCATCTACACCAAGCAGACCGCCGCGGCCTTCGTCGCCTGGGGCTGCGCGTTCGCCATAGTGCGCGCGCCGCGCGCAGGGTTGCGCTTGAGCGCGCTGGTCGCTGGGCTGTGCTCGCTGGTGTTGGTCGTGCTGCAGTGGTCGAGTCACGGCGCCTTTTGGTATCTCACGGTGTCGAGCTTGAGCCAGCACGAGGTGCGTCCGGCGGCCGTGGTCGAAGGCTTCACGATCGCATTTCGCTACGCGCCATTTCTGGTCTCGACCCCGTTCTTGTTGTTGCTCGCGGCGCTCAAGGGCCGCGTGGGCGCGCGCAGCGTGCTGTGGGTGGGCGCCTTCTTCGTCGCGCTACCCGCTTCTTTGATCCCGTATGGGAAGATCGGCGCTTACCTGAACGCGTTGCTTCCGCTCATCGTATTGAGCGGGCCAGCGTTCGCTCTCGTGCTCGCAGACGTGTCGCTTCAGCGCGGACTCGTCCCGGCGCTCGCCCGTTGGGCAGCGCTCGCCACCTTGGGTCAGACCGCGCTGGCGCACCCGCTGGAGCCGAAATCCTTCGTGCCGGATCGAGGGATGCGGCGTGCAGCGCACGAGCTCAACGCGCTCGTCGCGTCACTGGAAGGAGGCGTGGTCGCGCCGTACCTGGGGTTCTTGCCGGCGCGCAACGGTCACGGCAATCCGCACTGGCAAACGATGGTGGTGTACGACGCGCTCTGGCGTGGTGAGCCGATGAACGAAATCCTGGCGCTCGAGCACTCGGGAGCGCGCTGGGTGCTGCTGAACTCCAAAGACATCGACCCGCTCGCCACGTACGTGCGGCGCCATGGCCGCTTGGCGCAGCGCATCCCGGATAGCGCGCGCGTTCGCATGATGACGGGCGCCGGGTTGGCCATCGACGAGCTCTGGGAGCGGAGGTGACGTCGACCCCGGCGGGCGGACATTTTCGATCCGAGCGTCGCCGCCCTGTGTGCCTGAACACTTGATCAGGTTCTCGGATCGGGCTACCTTGCCCCGCAAGCTATGCTGAATTGCCTGAGAATCCGGGATCTTGCGATCATCGACCAGCTCGACCTCGAGCTCGGGCCGGGTCTCAACGTGCTGACCGGGGAGACGGGCGCGGGGAAGAGCATCCTCGTCAGCGCGCTCGAGTTGGTGCTCGGCGGGAAGGGGCGCCCGGAGCTCGTTCGCAGCGGCGCCAAGGCCGCGGAGGTCGAAGCGCTGTTCGAGGTCAGCGGTGATGAGCGGGTCCGCCACAAGCTGCAGGCGCTGGAGCTGGACGCTGACGAAGAGCTCGTCGTACGCCGCGTCATATCGAGCTGTGGGCGCAGCCGCGCGTTCATCAACGGTAAGCTCGCGACGCAGCAGGTGCTCGCGGAGATCACGCGCGGGCTGACGGACATTTCGTCACAGCACGAGCATCACACGTTGAGCGACCCGAGCACGCACCTCGGTTATCTGGACGCCTTCGCTGGTGCGGACGCGCTGCGCCAGCGCGTCGCGCGCGCGTACCACGCGCTGCGTGACGCAGAAGCTCAGTTTCGCGAGTTCGAGGCGCGCCTGCGCGATCGCGAGGCGCGCGAGGCCTTGCTACAGGCGCAGCTCACCGAGATCGAAGGCATCGCGCCGAAGCCGTGTGAGGACAGCGAGCTGGAGCAGTCCTGCCTGAAGCTGCGGCACGTCGAGACCCTGGTGCGCTTGACCGCTGAAGCGGCGGATCTCCTGTACGAGCGGGATGACTCCATCATGGCGGCGCTGGCGCGCGCGTGCCGCCGCGTGGCGGAGGCGGCGGCGCTGGACGCAACGCTGGCCCCGCTCTCGCTGCAGCTCGACGCGATTCGCAGCCAGCTGGAGGACACCGCGCGTGAGCTCTCGCGGCAGCAGCGCACCACGTCTCCGGATCCGGACGCGCTGCAGCGCGCCGAGGAGCGGCTGTACGCGTTGTCGAAGCTCAAGCGGCGCTACGGCGGCACCATCGAGGCCGTGCTCGCCTTCTTGGAACGCAGCCGCAGCGAGCTGGAAGAGATGAACCAGCACGAGTCGACGCGCGAGACGCTGGAGCTCGCTCGCAGCCGAGCGCTCGAGGACGCCACCGCCGCCGCGCGCGCGCTGAGCGCGCAACGACGCACGGCCGCGACGCGGCTCGCCGCCGAGATCAGCCGCGAGCTCGACTCGCTGGGCATGGGCGGCGCCCGCATCCAGGTGCGGCTCAGCCCGCTGGAGGGAGACGCGGGAGAGCTGGTGATCGACGGGGCGCGCCTGTCGGCCGACGGCTTGGAGCACGCGGAGCTGCTGATCGCGCCGAATCGGGGCGAAGAGGCACGCCCGCTGCATCGCGTGGCGAGCGGCGGTGAGCTGAGCCGCGCGATGCTGGCGATCAAATGCGTCCTCGCTGATCTCGGCCCGGCCGGCATGTACGCCTTCGATGAGATCGACACCGGGGTGGGCGGCGGCATGGCCGAGATCATCGGCCGCAAGATCCACGCGGTGGCGCAGCACCGCCAGGTGCTGTGCATCACGCACCTGCCGCAAATCGCGGTGTTCGCGGATCAGCACTTCAAGGTGGAGAAGAGCGTCCGCGCGGAGCGAACGTTGAGCACCGTGCGACGCCTGAGCCAAAAGGAACAACAGGAGGAGATCGCGCGCATGCTGGGTGGCTTGAAGATCACCGCCAAGACACGCGCCGCGGCTCGCGAGCTCTTGCTGCAAGCGCGCAAGTCGGCCGCCTGAGCAGCGCAAGAACCCGAAGGTGCAGGCCGACTTCGTGCGGCTCATTTCTTCACCGCAGGATCGGGCGCGCGTGTAACCTCGGCGCCGAGCGCGCGCAACGCGGTCACGTCGTTGTAGGCGCGCAGCTCGAGGCGTTGCTCGCTCTCGCGCACGACGCGCTGGAACGTGGTGAGCGATCAGTTGGCGACGTCGCCTTGCCGATCGATGGCCAATAGCCGCTTCTCGTCGAGCTCCTCGAGCAAATAGCGAAAGCAGAGCACCACCACCTGATGGCTGACCAGCAACACGCGCTGACCTGCGTAGCGCAACTGCATGTGATCGAGCACGCTGCGCAGCCGCAAGATCACGTCGCACCAGCTCTCGCCGCCTGGGGGGCGATAGTAGAATTTGCCGAGCTTCGCGCGGCGCTCGGCCTCTGCCGGGAACTTCGCGGCGACGCCGGCGCGAGTCAGCCCATCCAGGCTGCCGAACTCCTTTTCGCGCAGACGCTCGTCGACGATGATGCGCGCGTCCGTGTTGCCGGCGTGCTGCGCGACGAGCTCGGCGGTGTGTCGGGCTCGGAGATACGGAGACGAGAGCACGACGCTGAAGCGCTGGTCGTCCGGTTGCCGCGCGAACCAGCGGCCGAGCGCTTCGGCTTGTTGCATTCCCGGCGGCGACAGCGGAACGTCGACGTCGCGGCCTTCGATCGCGATGTTCTCGAGCCCGCGCGCCTCCGCGAGATCACGCGCGATGTTGCCCGCGCTCTCGCCGTGCCTCACGAGCCATAGCCATTCTGGATACAGCGGAGCGTTGTTGGGATCCGTAGCCAGTCTGGTTTAGGGTTGCTCCAGCAGGCGCGGAAAGCAAGGCGAGCGCGCCCGGTGACATCCTGGAGCCGGTGGGTCTTTGCCGCACGTTCGCCCCATCCGTACGACGAGAGCTCGCCGCTCGCGAGCTCTCGCGCTCGGCGGTGGGTCAAATCGCACCGGCAGCGCGGCGGGCGGCGTGCCGGGAGCCGTCGGTCGGGCGCGTGGCGTGCTTGATTCATTGCCGGCGCCGCAGCGCGCGGCCGAGGCTCGTCGCTGAGCGCCTGCCGCGAGCTCGAGCGGCTGCGCCACTGACGCGGCTGGCGCGGCGCTGCGCTTGCCAGCGGGGCGATCTTTGGTAGCTGTTGCCGGAGCCATGCTTGCACTGCCGGAGCCGCTATCGAGCCGCCTACGCGAGGTTCGTGACGTGCTCACCTTCAGCTTCGATTTCGAGCTGCTCGAGGCTCCGCTCGGCGCCGAGGCGTACGCCACGCCGTCGCCATGGCTGCCGGCGTTCGTGGTGCCGGGAGCGACCACTCTGGTCGTGGGAAGAGACGCGATGGGCGGCGTCTATCTCCACTGTGAGTTCGCGCCCGCAGCGCCGACGCGCTGGCTGCATCTCGATACCTGCGGGCACGTGACGTGTCTCGGGGAGACGTTGCAAGAGGTGCTCGCGCTGATCGTGGCGCTCCCGTATTGGCACCAATTGCTGCTCGAGTGTCCTTCGCTAGCGCTCGAGTCGATGCGTCGAGTCGCGGCCGAGCTGGAGCGCGAGGTGTGCGAGGATTTGCCGTTCTTGCCCGCCGCGCGCGAGGACTTGAAGCATTTTCTGGAGCTCGCAGAGCTCGGCGATCCCGTTCGTCACTTCCACGAGCTCGCGCTGTCTCGAGCTGCAGCAGTTACGGTGTTGAGCCCGCACGGCTGGCGCTACGAGTCACCGCTCGCGCGAGCGGAAGCTCACCCGGCGCTCTGACGCGCGCGCTGCGCGTCGCTCGCGCGCCGCCTCTGCACGATTTCGCCACGATTCGGCCCCGGCTTCTCCTCGCTCTCTCCTCATCGCGAGAGGCGCGCGCCGGCTAGGGTGAGCGCGAACTGGTGAACGATGTTGAGATTATTGGCGATTGGGTTCGTGTGGCTGGGCTGCGCCCTGGCCTGGGTGATCCTCGGCTCCACGCTAGTGGCGCGCACCAACGATGTTGAAAACTCGTTGGATAGTCAGGTGCACGCGTTGTGGGGCCCTCCGGGACGGCAGCTGCCGCCCACCGGCGGGTACACGGTGCTCGGCACGGTGAAAGAGCAGGTGACCACGACGAACACGGCCGGCGTCTCCACCCTGCAAACCGTCGAGAAGCAAGCGCCGGTCGAGCACGCGCTGAGCCTCGACGCCTCGGACATCGAGGTCGCGTTCGAGCTCCAGCACCGAAAGAAGGGGCTGCTCTGGTTTCCCACCTACCAGGTGCGCTTCGCGGCGCGCTATGCGTTCGTCAACCCCAGCGAGAGCGCAGAGGACGTGACGCTGCGCTTTCCGTTGAGTGACGCCGGCAGCCTCGTCAGCTTCGACGATTTTCAGGTCACGGACGCGCAGGGGCGCGCCGTGCCCTACGAGGTGGTGAGTGGAGTCGCGCGCTGGACCGCGCGCTTCGAAGCCCACGCTCGCCACGAGTATCGCGTCGGCTATCGCTCGCGCGGCACGTCGAGCTGGAGCTACCTGCTCACGTCCGGCAACGGTGAGGTCCGCAATTTCCGCCTGCGTATGGCGACGAGCTTTCCGAACGTGGACTTTCCCGCGGGCAGCACCAGCCCCAGCCAGCAGGCGATCCACGGCGGTCGCTGGAGCGGGGAGTGGCGCTTCAAGAGCTTGGTCTCCGGCGCGCCGATCGGGGTGGAGATGCCGCGGCTGTTGAATCCCGGGCCGCTCGCTTCGAAGGTGACGTTCTTTGCGCCGGTGTCGCTGCTGTTCTTCTTTTTCGTCGTCGCGATTCTATCGTTCGTGGCCAAGCGCGAGCTCTACCCCATGCATTACCTGTTGCTCGGTTGCGCATTCTTCGCGTTCCACCTGCTGTTCGCGTATCTGGTGGATCACCTCGCCGTCGCGCCGGCCTTCGCGACAGCCGCTGCGGTGAGCGTCCTTCTCGTGATTACCTACGCGCGGTTATTCGTTGGCTGGCGCTTCGCGTTGCTCGAAATCGGGTTGTCACAGTTCATCTATCTGGTGCTGTTCTCGCTCACCTTCTTTTGGGAAGGCTACACGGGGCTCGCCATCGCGATCGGCGCGGTGCTCACCCTGTTCGTGGTCATGCAGATCACCGGTCGCTTCGATTTCAAGAGCATGAAGCTGCTGGGCGGTGCCGGGCCGACGCGCGTCGAGGCGCCCAGTCCGCCGTGACGGACCCGCGGCGCGAGGAGCTACCAGCGCGGCTCGGGGAAGGCTCGACCCGGACGCGCGAACAGGTAGCCTTGCATCACGTCGACACCGAGCTCGAGCAGCGTATCGCGCTCCTGCACGGTCTCGACGCCCTCGACGACCACCGTCATGCCCATCTCGTGGCACAGCTGGTTCAAAGACGAGACGATGCGCTGCTTGACCGGATTGCGATCGATGTCGCGCGTGAGGCTCATGTCTATCTTCACGAACTCCGGCTCCAGCAGCGCGAAGCTGGCGAGACCGGCGTAGCCCGCGCCCAAATCGTCGATCGCGATCTTGAAGCCCAGCTCGCGCAGCGCCGCGATGCGGTCGCGCACGCGATCCACGGTGTCGAGGGACGCGCGCTCCGTGATCTCCAGCACCACGCGCGGCGCGATGGCCGCGAGCGACGAGCTCGGATCCACCAGCGCGGGATCCGCGAGCTCGGAGGGATGAAGATTGATGAACAACAGCGGGTCCGGTACCGAGCTCGCCATCAGCGACGCGGCCCGCTCGCGAACCAGACGCCCGAGCTCGTGCACCTTGCCGAGCTGTTCGGCGGCGGCCAGGACCTCGGCAGGCGCACGCAGCCGACCGCCCTTCGTGCGCAGCAGCGCTTCGTAGCCGAACACCGCGCGCTTCGAGAAAGATACGATCGGCTGGAACGCCATCCACAACGACGCGAACGCCTCGGCGAGGCCGCGCTCGATGGCGCCGAGATCGCGCATGTCGGGGGCGCGCAGCAGCGCCAGCGCTTCGCGCTTCATCTGCGCCAAGCGATACAGCTGCGTCGCCTGGGTCACCGCGGCAGATACCACCCGGGCGTCGACGGGCTTCTGAATGTACCGAAACACGCCATACTCGATGGCCTTGGTAGCGCTCGCGACGCTCGGCAACCCGGTCACCAGCAGCACGGGCAAATCCGGATCGTGAAGGCGAATCACGCTGAGCAGCTCGAGGCCGCTCATGCCCGGCATCGAGATATCGCTGAGGACTGCGGAGATCCCGCCACGCTGCACGCGTTCTGCGGCTTCGTGCGCCGAGGCGTAGGTGACGACGTCGAAGGCGGAGCCGAGGCAGCGCCGCAGTCCATTGAGCATCTGTGGATCATCGTCGACCACCAACACGCTCGCGCGCGCTGGACCGCTGGCAGCGAGCGCCAGGTCGGTTTTCACTGCCTCCATATCGAGCTCTTGCATCGTTCCGGCATCCCCGTGATCTTCATCGAACCGCCGACCTTAAACGCGGCCAGAAGCGCGCTCTTGATAAGAGCCGCCGGCGCTCGCGGCCACGAAGAGCACGCGCACACACGCGAGCTATTGCGAGTGCTCACGCGACTTGCGCGGGTCCGCTTCCGTCTCGGCGTGGTCCGATTTCAGCTCTCCTGAAGGCGGGCTCGACCGCGTTCGTGCAGTGAAGACGTGAGCTGCCGCGTGTCGAATGCGGTCCACGGCGTTATTGGCCAAGACACACAGCACGTCGGCGGGGTGCTGCACGTACAGGGACAGCAGCAGGTCGACCTGCCGCCGGAGCTCCGCGCTCGCGGGCCCGAAGCGGAATCGATTGTGGCTGGGGGAGGCGAAAACTGCTAGCTCCGCGTCGACCAGAGCCCGGAGCGCGGCGTCCACCGACGCCACATCCGAGGCACCGATGAGCTGCGCGACGAGCTTCGCAGAGACGATGGAATCAGAGTGAGACGCGAGCCACAGCAAGCATTGCAGCTGCTCATGGGTCTGGACGCGCTCCAGCATGAACCTGCCTACATCGGGGGATACGAGCTCGTGCATCAGCTCGTCGTCAGCGTCGCTGCGGCGGGTCACAGCCAGCGGATAGCAAAATCTCTGCCGGGGGTTTCCGCCGCTCAGGGTCACCCTGGCGGATTTCGCTTTGAAGTCAACGCGAGTGCGAGAGCGCCGCTCCCTTCATCACCGCTCGCACCTGTCGTACTCCGGCGCGGGTACCTTGTCGGCGGCCGCGTTCAGGTTGGTGTTCGACACGCAGCGCAGCGGCAGTCCATCCTGCAAGTACGTCTGATTCACGGTCGCGAGCGTCCACTCCAGCGACTCAGTACGTCCCACGTCGAACCTGGGGACGCGCTCGCGCAGCGCGGGGTCTAGATCGCCGCTCTCGATCAGATCGTCGAGCACGTCGAGCCCCAGCGGGCTCAAGCGCACGCGCGCGGTGACGCGATCGGGCATGGCCGAGAGCACGTCGGAGCGCGGGAACGCGCGCACGACGTGACTCTGATAAAAGCGCGGGTCGAGCTGATTGAACGTCGTCTTGACCGGCAGCGCGGCGCTCTCGTAGCTCGCCGCTTGCCAAAACATGTGCACTTCTTCGCCGCGCTCGTCGAAGATGCAGTCGCGCATCAACCACATATCGGGATCCTGGCGCCACTGCTCCACGGCGGGGGTGCCGTCGGGGACGACGCCGCTCTGATACAGGATCTCGTCACCTCGATAAGCCACGACCTCGACCCAAGCACGACGATCTTGCACCGAGCCGCTCGGCCAAAAATGACCTGCCGCGACGTTGTCCAGGATGACGCTGATCTTGGGCGCGACCTCGGGTCCGACACACAGCGCGCTCTGTAGTGTGTTGGCGAGCAGCGCCTCCACGCTGGCGCGCTGCTCGTCCTTTTCCGGGAACGGCTCGAGCGCGACGTCGACGCCAGGCAGCGAGTGATCGTGGGTGCGCCGCAGCGGTGCGCCCTCGACCGCGGCGATGGGCCGCGGCGCGGAGCTCTGTGGCATATGGCATTGTCCGCAGGTAGAGCCGCCCGGCGGCGCCGAAAACACGGAGGATTGCCACTCGGAGAAGGTGCGCTCCACGGCGGCGCCGTGGTTGGTCACGATGTCGTGGCAGGAGCCGCACAGCGTCGCGGAGGCGAGCTGATCGCGATCGTGCAGCGGCGAGTACGCCGAGCCGTGCACGTGGCTCTCGATCGGATCGGAGAACGCTCCCCGCATCACGTCGTCGCGAGCGAGCCTGAGCGGGTTGTTGTGCGTGCCGCTGACCTCGACGGCGTTGTGGCAGAAGTAGCAGGTGACGCCCTTGGCCGAGCTCGGCAGCTCGGCCAAATTGAGGCCGTCGCTGGTGAGCCCTTCGGCGACGGCGACCGGCGCGTGGCACTGCACGCAAAACGTGCCGAGCGCCCCGTTGGTCTCGCGCTGGCCGCGCCGGTTCATGGCCAGGAACACGGGATCTTCGGCGGCGTAGGCGTGCATGCTGCCGGACCAGTCGCGGTAGTGCTCCTGATGACAGCCGCTGCACGTCGCCGGATCGCGCAGCTGCTCCGCGCTCAAGCGCCGGGCAGTCGGCGATGAGTCCTCGGAACACGCGCCGAGGAGCACGCCGAGAGCGATGCGGGAAGCCGTGCCGCGCAGAGCCACGCTCGAACTCTGGCAGCCGAGTTACGGCGAGCAAGCGCGGGCGCGCTCGCTGACAGCCCGCTGTGCCGCGGAAAGCCGGGAAAATTGGGCGCCGGGGTGGCGCCGTCGCAAAGGGGGCTCCGCGCTGCCCTGGGGCCTGCTATATCGGCCCGCGCCGTGAGCGGAGGGCAAGAAGTGATCATCGTTAGCGTCGGCGAGCTGGACCGACGCCTGCGCTTTGCCGTCGAGCGAGCCAGCATGGGCTGCTGGATCGAAGGCGAGGTCAGCTCGCTCAAGCGCGCGCCGAGCGGGCACCTCTATTTTTGTCTGAAAGACCCCAAAGAGGACGCGATCATCGAATGTGTCATGTACCGCTTCGATGCTCAGCGCGCCGCGCGTTTTCTGGTCGATGGCGCCAAGGTTCAGCTGTTCGGCCGCGCCACGGTGTGGGCGCCGCGCGGCCGCTTGCAGCTCGTCGCGCAGCGGGCGCGCCCGGCTGGGCGCGGCGGCTTGCTCGTGGCGCTCGAGGAGCTGAAGCTGAAGCTCGCCAGCGAAGGTCTGTTCGCCGTGGAGCGCAAGCGCAAGCTGCCGTCGGACCCGCAGGTGGTCGGCGTGGTGACGAGCGCCTCCGGCGCGGCGTTTCACGACATTCGCACAGTCGCGCTTCGGCGCGGCAGCGTGCGGCTCGTGCTGGCGAACGCCATCGTGCAGGGAGAAGGCGCGCCAGAGAGCCTGTGCGCGGCGCTGGACCGCATCGAGGGCTATCCGGGGCTCGCGGTCGTCATCATCGGTCGCGGCGGTGGTTCGGGCGAGGATCTCATGGCCTTCAATCACGAGAGCGTAGTTCGGCGAGTGGCCGCCATGCGCGTTCCGGTCGTGAGCGCGGTGGGACACGAAATCGACACCTCGCTGACCGATCTCGCAGCTGACGCGCGCGCCGCGACGCCGTCCGAGGCGGCGGAGCTCGTCGTGCCCGACGAGCGCACGCGCCGCGCGGCGCTGGGCAAGGCCTTCGCTGCGCTGGAGCGCGCCATGCTCGGCCGTGTCTTCGGCCTGCGCGCGGAGGTGGAGCGCCGGCGCGCGCGGCTCGGTGATCCGCGCTTGGTCGTGGCCGAGCGCCAGCGAGAGCTCGACGAGTGCGTCACGCGTTTGCAGCGTCGGACCGAGCGCGCGCTCGCTCGCCGCGCGCAACAGACGGCTTCGCTGCGCGGCCGGCTCTTCGCGCGTCACCCGCGCACCGTCATCGCCAGTGAGCGCGCGCGGCTCTTGCCGCTGGTCACGCGCCTGAGCGCCGCGAACGAGCTCGCGCTGCGCGCGCGCGAGCAGCGCTTCGCGGCCTTGGCCGGCAGGTTGCACGCGCTCTCGCCGCTCAACGTGCTCGGCCGCGGCTACGCCATTTTGCTGCGGGACAATGGTGAGGTGCTGCGCAACGCGGCGGACGCGCGCCTCGGTGAAGCGCTGCGCGCCAAGCTCGCGGTGGGCAGTGTGCGCGTCCAGGTCTCCGCGCTGGAGCCGGGCGAGGAGACGATGAAATGAGCCTACGCTTCGTGCTGCTCGGTCACCCGGTGGCGCACTCGATGTCACCCGCGATCCACGGCGCCGCTTATCAGGCGCTCGGCTTGCCCCACCGCTACGAGCTCGTCGACGCGCCGGACCTGCCGGCGCTCGAACGAGCCGTCGCCGCGCTGCGCCGCAGAGAGCTCGCCGGAGCCAACGTCACGGTCCCGTGGAAGCGAGAAGCGTTGGCGCTGGCCGACGTGCAGGCGGCCAGCGCGGCCGCGGTGTTCGCCGCCAATGTGCTGGTCCGTGACGCGGCCGGCGTGGTGACGGCCCACAACACGGACGTCCCCGCGCTCGCCGAAGAGATCGCGGAGCGACACGCCGCGCCGAGGCGCTGGGCCGTGATCGGAAGTGGCGGCGCGGCGCTCGGCGCCGTCGCCGCGGCGCGCTCGCTGGGCGCCGAGCGGATCGTGGTCACCGCCCGGCGCTGGCAGACGAGCACGCCGCGTGAGCGTTGGCCCTACATGTCGGAGTTCAGCGCGCTCGGCGCTGAAACACTGAGCTTTCCCGAGGCGCCGCGCTCGGAGTTCGCGGCGGCGTGCGGACGCGCCGACGTCGTCGTGCAGGCGACGAGCGCCGGTATGCAAGGCAAGGACGCCGGTGATACTGTCGCGGATCTCGTGCCGTGGTCCTCGCTGCAACCTACCGTGCTCGCCTACGACGTGGTCTATAACCCTCCCCAGACAGAGTTCTTACGGCGGGCCGCGGAGCGCGGCCTCGCGCACGCTCACGGTTTGGGCATGCTGGTGCGCCAAGCCGCGCTCGCCATCGAGCTGTGGCTCGGGCAAAAGCCGCCTTTCGCGCCGCTCTACGCCGCGGCGGACGCGGCGCTGCGCGCGCGGAGAGCGCAGTGAAGGTCCGCCCCGGCAGCGACTACCGCCCGTCGCGAGACGGACCGTGGCCGGTGATCGAGACCAACGGCGAGCTGGGGCCCGCCGAGCGGGAGTGGCTGCACACCAACGGCGCCGGCGCCTACGCGATGAGCACCATCGCGATGATGCACACGCGCCGGCATCACGGCGTGTTCGTGGCCGCGCTGCCGCCGCCGCTCGGCCGTCACGTGATCGTCAGCCACACGGAAACCAGCATCACACCCGAGTCGGATCGGCGCACCTACCGGCTCTCGACGCATCAGTTTCCGGGGCTGGCGCCGACGCCGGGCTATCGCAACCTGCTCAGCTTCGCCATCGATCCGCTGCCGCGCTGGGTGTTTCGCATCGGCCACCAGCAGCTCGAGCGCACGTTCTTCCTCGCGCGCGGCCGGAACGCGCTGATCGGGGCCTATCTTTGGAAGGGCCGGCAACCGGCGCGCTTGCAGATCCGTCCGCTGATGCCGCTGCGCCCCGTGGATCGCTTGGTGCGCGAGCACGGCGGCATGATGCAGGTGATCTCGATGAAGGCCGGCGCGGTAGAGATCCGCCCCGTGCCGTCGTTGCCTCCCGTGGTGTTCGCGCACGACGGCGTGTTCATGGGCTCGCCGGACTGGTGGCGCCGCTTCGAGTACCTCGCGGATCGCAGCGACGGGATCCCGTTCCAGGAAGACATTTGGACGCCGGGCATCTTCGAGCTCACGCTCGAGCCCGGGCGCGTCCACTATCTCACCATGGCCGTCGGTGCCCTGCCGGAGCTCGCGCCCGAGCGGCTGATGGAGGAGGCGCGAGCGCAGCTGCTGGCCCAAGATCCCGGCCCGGAGCGCGCGGAGAGCGTGCGCGCGCTGTCGGTCGCGGCGGAGCAGTTCTGCCTCGACGACTCCGCGAAGCCCTCCGTCATCGCAGGCTATCCTTATCACCTGGCGCTGGTGCGTGACTGGGTCATGGCGCTACCCGGCCTGCACCTGAGCCGCGGGCGCCTCGATCTGCTCGAGCGCGCGCTGACCACGTTGCTGCCGTATCAACGCGGAGGGTTGTTGCCCGAGTGCGTGCCCGTGCCGGGGACACGGCGCCCCAAGCCGCTGCCCGACGCGACGCTGTGGCTGTTCGAGGTCGCGCGCGAGCTGGAGCGACGCGCGGGCCCGGATGCGCCGCTGCTTCGCGATAAGCTGTATCCGCGGCTGGTGCGCGCCTTCTTGCGCCTGCGACGGCCCAAGGCCCGCTTCGTTTGGCTCTCCGCGGACGGCCTGATCGTGAACGGCGCGCCCACGGTGGCGCTGACTTGGATGGACGCGCACGTGGGCGCCGATCTCGTCACTCCGCGCGCCGGCATCGCGATCGAGCATCAGGCGCTGTGGTTCCAGGCCACCTCCACGCTGGCGCGGCTGGCGCGTCGCTACGGGCACGAGCGCGTGCGCGCGCTGGCCGAGCAGCACGCCGCCGACGCCGCGACGGCGTTCCGCGCGCGCTTCTGGTGCAACGAGAGCGAGTACCCGTATGATTGTCTGAGTGAGGCGCCGGACATGGCCGACGCCTGGGCGGACTCCAGCATCCGCCCGAACGCGTTGATCGCCTTGGCGGTGGCGCCGGCCCTGTTCGAACATTGGCAAGCGCAGGCCATCATCGAGCGCGTGCGCGCGGAGCTGTTGACGCCGCGCGGCGTGCGCAGCCTCTCACCGCGGGATCCGCGCTACATCGGGCAGTTCGCGGGCGGCATGGAAGAGCGTGAGGTGGCGTATCACCGCGGGACGGTGTGGACGCACTTGCTCGGGTTCTATGTGCGAGCGGCCGTGGCCCTCGTCGGTGACGACGTGGACATTCACTATGACCTGCGCGGCCTGGTCGAGCAGGCGGCGGACGAGGGGCTGCTGCTCGGGCAGGTAGCGCAGCTCGCCGACGGTGATCCCCCGCACCGACCGCGGGGCTGCCCGGCGCAGGCGACGAGCGTCGCCGAGCTGCTGCGGGCGCTGGTGGACGACCTCGCCGTCTAGCGCCGGCCTGCGCTGGCGCAGCACCCGCGGGCCAGCGCGGCCGAGGCGGCGTTATATACTCCGCCCTGGAAGAAGATGGCTTCTCGCGATCTCACCGCGCTCGGCTACCGGCGAATCGTCATTTTGCTCGTGGCGCTGGTGATCGTGCCCACGTTCTTATTGCTGGCGCTGGGCGTGATCCTGCTGTTCATCGGAGAAGCCAAGATCAACCTGCTGATGGGCATCTTGGTGATGGCGCTGAGCGGCGCCGCGGCGACGGGCGTCGTCTTGGTTTGGGTGTTCGTGCACCGCGAGGCGAACCTGTCCCGCCTGCAGAGCGACTTCGTGTCGAAGGTCTCACACGAGCTGCGCACGCCGCTGACCTCCATCCGCCTGTTCACCGAGACGCTGGCCCTGCGCCGCGACGATCCCGAAGCGCAGGAGAAGTGCATCACGGCGCTGGCGCGCGAGAGCACGCGGCTGCAGGAGCTGATCGATCGGCTGCTCGACTGGGGGCGCATGGAGAGCGGCCGCCGCGAGTTCGTGCTGCGCGACACCGATCTGCGCTCCATCATCGAGACCGCGGTGGAAGCCTTCGAGCCGGTGCGGGAGCGGCGCAGCGTGGAGCTCGACGTCACGCTGCCGCCCGAGTCGGTGATCGTCCACGCCGATCGCGGCGCCGTCTCCGACGCGCTGTTCAACCTGCTCACCAACGCCTACAAATATGGTGGCGATCCGGCGCGCATCGAGGTTTTCACCGAGCACGCGAGCGGATTCGTGCGCGTCATCGTGCGCGACAACGGGGCCGGCATCGCGCCGACCGAGCACTCGCGCATCTTTCAGAAGTTTTATCGCGTCGATGATCGGCTATCGCGCGAGCGCGAAGGGTCTGGGCTCGGCCTCGCGATCGTCAAGCACGTGATGCGCGCGCACCGCGGGCGGGTGGAGCTCAGCAGCTCGGTGGGTCACGGCAGCACCTTCACCTTGGTCCTGCCGGCGGTCGGGCGCTAAATGGGGAGCCTGTTCATGAACGGCGGCAACGGCAAGAAACGAATCTTGGTCGTCGAAGACGACGAGAGCATCACGCTCGGCTTGGAGATGAACTTGCGCGCCGAGGGCTACGACGTCACCGTCGCCGTAGACGGTGAAGCGGGGCTCGAGCGCGCCTGCGAGCCGGGCTTCGATCTCGTGATCTTGGACGTGATGCTGCCGAAGATGAACGGCTTCGAGGTGCTGCGCGCGCTGCGCGAACGCGAGAAGACCGTCCCGGTGGTGATGCTGAGCGCCCGCGGCGCCGAGATGGACAAAGTGATGGGGCTCGAGCTCGGCGCGGAGGACTACATCACCAAGCCGTTCGGGCTGGCCGAGCTGCTCGCGCGGGTGCGCGCCGTGCTCCGCCGGGACAACCTGGCGCGGCGCTCTACGGAGCGCATCGTGCGCGCCGGCGAGCTCGAGATCAACGCCGAGACGCGTGAGGTGCGCCGCGCCGGAGAGCTCGTGAACCTCACCGCGACCGAGTTCGATCTGCTGTGGTGCCTGGTCGAGGCCACCAACCGGCCGCTCTCGCGCGAGGAAATTCTGACGCTGGTCTGGGGCCCGGGGCATCACGGGACGCTGCGCACGATCGACAATTTCGTGCTGCAGCTGCGCACCAAGCTGGAGCTCGATCCGACGGATCCGAAGCACATCCTCACCGTCCGGGGCGTCGGCTATCGATTTCGGGCGTGAGCGGTCGCGGGAGCGTGCTATAAGCCGCGCCGCGCGTGGATCCCGGCCTGCTTCGCTCCTATTTCGCGACCGTTTACGAGTTGCCCAGTGAGAACGGCGTGTTGCGCGTGTCGCTCGACGGCGAGGCGGTGCGGGATATCGGCATCTTGCCGGAGCTGCTGCGCAAGGACTTCGCCATCCTCACCGCGTATAACCCGCGCAGCATGCTGCTCCCGCGGCGCGTGAACGACGCGCGGCACCAGGTCATGCGCGACCTCTTGATCTACGGCTGCTACCGCGTGGAGCACTGCGTCGGCTATGACGACGAGCCCGACGGCGTCTGGCGTGAGCCGGCTTGGATCGTGCACGGCATCGGGCGTGAGGAAGCCATCCATTTCGGCCGCACCTTCCGGCAGAACACGATCATTCTGTGCAGCGCAGCGCGGCCGGAGCTCGTGGTCACGGATCCGACCTGCGACGACATCGGTAAAGCTTTTCAGGGTAACTGGCGTCTGCGGCAGTGAAGCGCGCCGGCGCGCTTGTGATATCCTGCGTCCAGGTTCGCCCTTCGGCGCCTGTCGCTGCGCGGAATGCGGAAAAAGCTGACAATCGTCATCGCTGGTTCGTTGCTCGGCGCGCTGCTCGCGCCGCCGATCGGACGGGCTCTCGCCGATCGCATTGGAACTAGCGTCGGCGCTTCGGCGGCGCTCGCCGCGCAGCAGCTCGCGCGTGTGGTGCCTCCGCCGCCGCCCGCGGCGCCCGCAGCGCCGCTGTGGGTCGAGGCCGCGCCGGAGCAGCCCATGCAGCAGCTGGCGGTCGGCTCGCGCTCAGCGCGTCGCGGCGCGAAGCATCCCGCCGTGAAGGTCCGCCGCGGTGTGTTCATCTCCTCGGCGACGGTGCTGCGCCTGGCGCAGGCGCGCGCGATTCCGACGGCCGTTCCGGTGCCGGCGCAGGGCAAGCGACCCGCGGGGCTGCGCCTGCTCGGCGTGTCCGGGCTCGGCGTGGGGATGCGTGACGGCGACGTTTTGACGCGCGTGTTCGGCGTCCCGGCGGCGTCGGTGCCAGCCGTCGTACAGGGCGTGATGGTGGCGCGGGCGCGACATGCGCGGGAAATATCAGCGGAATTTTGGCGCAACGGGGAACCGTGGTCGCTCACCGTCGAGCAACCCTATCTCCAACCGAGCTCGCCACCTTGACGAGCCGCGATAAGAGCGCAGATCTCCGTGCATGACTCGCATCGCGCTACTGTTGTCCGCAATCGTACTCTCGGCCGCGGTGGCCACGCCCGCTTTCGCCAAGGTTCGTGACGTCGATCATCCGAGCTGCGGCGGTGACCAGGACGGGAAGAAGGACGAGAGCGGGAAGAAGGGCACCTCCTTCCTTCCGAGCTGACCGGAAACTGCGGCAGGGCTCTTCCGCCGCGCCAGAGCCCTTGTCGGGGGCGGGTTGACTCGCTGGGCGCGCGACATCACATTGCGCGACTCGATGGCTCATACCGTTCACTGCGTACAGCTTGGCGTCGACGCTGAAGGCCTGGATCGGGCTCCGTTCAAAGGTGAGCTCGGCCAGCGCATCTTCGACAGCGTCTCGAAGGAAGCGTGGCGTCGCTGGCTCGAGCACTCGAAGATGCTGATCAACGAGTATCGCCTCGACCTGACGAGCGAGCAGGGCCAGCGCGTTTGGATGACCGAGTGCGAGAAGTACTTCTTCGGTGACGGCTCGTCGGCGCCCGCCGAGTACGTTCCGCAAAAGTAACGCCCGCGCGCGAGGGCGCTAGCGCGCCGGTCTCAGCGAGGCCAAGGAGTGCTGCGGAAACGCGGCGACCTTCACGCGGTTGCGCCCGTGCGCCTTGGCCTCGTACAGCGCCGCGTCGGCGCGCGCGATCCAGCTCTTGCCGCTGTCGCCCTCGGCCAAGCACGAGATGCCGACGGAGATGGTGACGCAGAGCTTGCCCGCGCTCGTCGGCAGCGTGAGCTGCTCCACCGCTTCGCGCACGCGCTCGGCCCGCTTGCGCGCGCTGTCGAGCGTCGAGTCGGGGATGACGACCACGAACTCCTCGCCGCCGTAGCGGGCCACGAAATCTTCGCGGCGCAGGAAGTGGCGGACCAGCTCGTCCGCGATGCGGCGCAGCACCTCGTCGCCGAGCGCGTGACCGTGGCTGTCGTTGATCTGCTTGAAGTGGTCGACGTCGATCATCAACAAGCAAGGGCTGGAGTTGAGCAGGAACGCCAGGTCGCAGACACGCTCGAGCTGCGTGTCCAGCGCCGCGCGGTTGTGCAGCTGAGTGAGCGGATCGCGCGCGGCTTGCTCGCGCGCGAGGTGGAGCTCGTCACGCAACCGCTCGATCTTCTGGCCCAGCGTGGCG
This sequence comes from uncultured Sorangium sp., assembly GCA_966250485.1. Lineage (GTDB taxonomy): Bacteria > Myxococcota_A > Polyangia > Polyangiales > Polyangiaceae > PMG-095. Next base: position 38,167 of record CBINHN010000018.1, read on the forward strand.
AGCTGCTCGGCCTCGCGCTGGCGACGGCGCTCCATGGCTCGGCGCGCGATGTCGGCGATGCTCTCCGCCTCCCTACGAATAACGCCCGGGTCGTTGCCGCGGAAGGCCTCGCTCAGGCGGGTGAGCTGTTCACTCAGTCGCGCGTCGGAGCTGCGCTCTTCACCCACAGCAGTGGCGAGGCAACGCGCGAAGGTCTGCACGGCCTCACGCAGGTTGGTGATGCTGCGCCCGACATAGTCGCGCTCTTTGCCGCGCTGTGAGGAAAAGTAGCGCCGCAGCCCACCCCAGTCGCGGCGGAACTCCGCGCGCGGCGCGCCCTCGCGCAGCCCTTCGCCGACGCTGATTTTCTGCGCCCAAGCCTCGCACTCGCTGCGCGTCTGCTCGGCGGGGACCTCCTCCGTGTCGAACGCGTCGTTGCCGAAGCTGCGCAGCATGCTCGCGATGGTGTCGATCGCCTGATCGGCCGAACTGTCGTTGGCGAGCGGCCCCGCGGCGCTGCTCTCCGCGCGTTCGAGCTTGTGCTCGCCTGAGAGCCGCTTCCAGAACATGCCGTTGATCACGAACGGTCGGCGGCCGCAAGTCTTCACGATGGAAACGCGGCACCCTTGTATGTAGTAGTGGTGATCAAGCTAAGGCCGCCGCGCGGGCGGCCGTTGAGTGTGCAGCACTCCCGCGAGCTCCCAGTTCATGCAGATACGCATCCCCGGCAGACCGCTGTTGTCCACAGCGCCGCCCATACTCGAGCGGCCTGGGCGGGTGCTGGTGGTCGAGCCCTCCGCGGAGCGCCGCGATAAGATCAGGGAGTTATTGCAACCCGACGGCTACGAGTGCGTGATGCTCGTCGACGGTGACGACCTGCTGCGGCTGTACGCCGAGTTTCAGCCAGATCTGCTGCTCTTGGCCGTCAATTTGCCGGATGGCAGCGGGCTCGAGCTGTGCGGAGACGTGCGCGCGGCGGATCCGACGCGCCACGTGCCCACCATCCTCTTGGATCACGGCGCCGACGAGCGCGCCGCGGCCGCGGGGCTCATGGCCGGCGCGGACGATTTCATCTCGGATTTCAGCCGTCTGCACGAGCTGAGGGCGCGGGTGCACGTGCAGCTCCGCAACAAGCGGCTCTCGGACACCTTGCAGCGGGTCAGAAATGAGCGCGATCTCTTGCGGCGCGACGTACAGGTCGACTCGCTCACCGGGCTGCTGAACCGCCGCGCGCTCGAGGCGTCGGTCGCGGAGCGCTCTGCGGCTCGCGAGCGCTTCGGGGTTCTGTTCATGGACCTCGATCACTTCAAGCGCGTCAACGATCGCTACGGTCACGAGATCGGCGATCGCGTGCTCATCGCCGTGGGGCACGTGCTGCGCTCCGCCCTGCGCCCGGGGGACGTCGTGGCGCGCTACGGCGGTGAAGAGTTCGTTGCCCTGATCGCCGGCGCCGGGCCCGAGTCCGCGCGCCTGGTCGCCGAGCGCTTGCGCCTGAGCATCGCAGAGATGCCCGCCGTGACGCAGGGGCCGCCGCACATCACGCTCAGCATCGGCGCGGCCGTGTTCGACCCCGAGCGGCAAGACGAGGCGCAGGTCGAGCTGTTCCGCCGCGCCGACGTGGCGCTCTACGCGGCCAAACATCGTGGCCGGAATTGCGTCGTGGTCGCCTCCTCCGAGCATGGGGATCCGGAGCCGCCCGGATACAAGCCGAGCCTGTTTCCGTGCGCGGATCCGGCGCGCGGCCGAGCGGGAGGGGAGCGGCAGCGATGAGCGAGTCGCAGCGACCCTCGCGGCCCGCGGCTTCCCCGCTCGTCGTTCAAGGTATTTCCCCGTCTCTGGTTCCGTTACCGGGACAGCTCGCGTCGCTCGCCCCGCGGCCGACCACCGCGCCGGTGGAGGCGTTGCCCTCGCAGCTGCCGGAGTCCGAGCTGGAGCGAGAAATCGTGCGTCAGCTGCGCACTGGGCGCGGCGGCTTACCGGTGTTGCCGCAGGTCGCGGAGGCCGCGTTGCGCTTGGCCAACGATCCCGAAGCGCGCATCGACCAGCTGGCGCGCTTGGTGGATACGGAGCCGCCGATCGCCGCGCGCTTCATGTCGGTCGCGAACAGCATCGCTTATTGGCGCGGCATGATGGCGCCCTCGACGCAGTCGGCGATCGTGCGCCTAGGGCTGGCCAACACGCGCGACCTATTGTTCCAGGTGGTCTACGCCGCCTCCACGCACGGGCTGAAGAAGTACCACACGGTCGTGCAGCGCTCGTTCAAGCGCAGCGTGGTAGCGGCGGTCGCCGCGCGCGTCACCGCCTCGCACATCCGCTACCGCGGCGAGTACGACTACATGAGCGGCCTGCTGCACGACATCGGTGAGGCGCGCATCTATCGCATCCTGGACGCTCTACCCAGCACCGAAGAACGCGCGCTCGTGAAGCGCCTGGTGCAAAAGTACCACTGCGTCGCCGGCGCCGAGATCGCCATGGCCTGGAAGCTGCCGACCGAGATCGTCGACGCTTGCGCGGCGCACCACGACGCTTCGGCCCTCGACAACCCGCACGTGCGGCTGGTCGTGATCGCAGACGCCATCGTGGACGCCATCGAGCTTGCCGCGCTGGGCAAGCCGCAGAGCTTCGCCGCCTTCGAGCGCCTGGGCATCGATGAAGCGGCGGCGCGCGTCTTGATCGACAAGACGCAGAAGGGCGTGCTCGGCGGCATCTCCTCGCGCCCGCCATAACGAGCGCGACGAGGGTCGCGACCAGCGGCGTTCGAGCTCGCACACCGCGGACCGGCGCTCACCGTTGCCGTGACGCGCCGCTAGCGGGGCTCGAGGCGATAGGCGCTGCCCGTCTTCATATCGGCGACGTAGAGCTTGTGATCGGGCCCGAGCGTGACCCCGGCGAGCCCTGCGAGCCCCGTCTGGAGTTCTCCGGCTGGCGTTCCATCGCGCAGGAACGCGAAGAGCTTGCCGCTCTCATGGTCTGCGACGACCAGCGCGTCGTCTACGAGCGCGATTCCGCTCGGTTGCGCGACGACACCGCTCGGCACGACCACGTCGAGGGTCGCCCCGTCGACGGCCTGGTGTACGGAGATCGGGTCGAGCGTCGGAACCTCGGTGCCCGGCGTGCCCGTGCCGAGCTGCAAACGCAGCACGCGCCCGCTGCCGGTGTCGGCCACGTAAAGCTCGCCGCGCTCCTTGTCGAGCGCGAGATGGCTCGGTATTTCAGGCGCTCGCGTGAGCTCGCCTTCCACGTAGCGGTAGAGCTCACCATCGGAGTGATCTTCTCCGCCGATGACGTGAGGCTCGTGGAAGTCGTAGCGATCCAGCGCTCCGAGCTTGCCGTTGAACACCCAATACACGTGGTCGCGCTCATGCGCGATGCCCATGCAGAAGGGACTGTTGTGCAGCATGTCGAGGTGCGTGCCGTTCTGGCCCTTCTGCGGAGTGGCGCCGAAGATCTGCGGATCGGAGGACCACAGCACGGGCCCGGAGTAGTCGATGGCCTCGTCCTCGTAGTTGTCGGTGCGCGCTTCGCCGCAGGTCGCGAGGGTGCCGTCATCGCCGAAGGCGATGGAGGTCGGCCGGCGCATGAAGTGCCACGCGTTGCCGTCCTCTTCGACGCTCATCGTCGGCGCGGCGCCGGTGGCGTCACGAACCAGCGCGACGCGCCCGATCAGCGCCGCGCAACCGCGGCCATCCTCCTCGGTGCACGGCAAGGTGGTGGCCGGTTGCCGCAGCGTTACCCACAGCTCGCCGGCGCGCGTAGGATCGAAAGCGAGCGCGGTGGCGTTCCACTTCGGCGTGCCCGAGTAGAGCGGCGTCACCTCCGCGGCCGTGGGCAGGATCGCTTGGGGCTCTCCGTTACCCGCGCCGGCGCTGCCCGAGTCGGCCGACCCTGGGGCCGTGTGCAGCCCTTCGGAGCTGCACGCGAAAATCAGCGCAACAGCGGGGAAAACGATTGCAAACTGCGCGGCGGCGGTGGAAGCCACGCCGGAAGCGTGAGACGCTTCGCCGCCCCTGTAAAGCTGCCCCCTTTGCCTTCTGAGGAGCCTGTCATTTTCTCATGACCTTGCCCGAGCACGCTGACCTCATCGTTCTACATATCGCCGGCGCCGATCGCCCCGGAGTGACCGCGCGGCTGATGCAGACCATCGCCGAAGAGAACGCCGAGCTCGTGGATATCGGCCAATCCGTGCTGCACGGGTACCTGATGCTGTCGGCCATCGTGAACATCCCGCAGAACTCACGGGCGCTGCGCCGCATCCTGTTCGAGGCGAGCGAGCTCGGGCTGCGCTTCGATCTGAGTCCGTTCTCGACGCCCGAGGGGAGCTTCCCCGGCAACGCCTCGAGCGCGCTGTGCGTGACCGTGTTGGGGCCGCTCGCGGACGGCGCCGCGGCCGCGCGCATCACCGGTTTCATGGCGGAGCAGAGCATGAACATCCGAGAGATCCGCTCGCTCAGCCAGAAAGAGCTCAGCGGCCTCGAGCTGATCGCCGATCTGGCGCCCGGCAGGAGGCTGCTCGACAGCGAGCTCGCCGCGCTGCGCGGCGCGTTCCTGCGGATGGGCATGGAAATGGGCGTCGACTTGGCGGTCCAGAAGGACGACATGTTCCGGCGCACCAAGCGCCTGATTTGCATGGACGTAGACTCCACCTTCGTGCGCGGTGAGTTCATCGACGAGCTGGCCGAGCTCGCGGGCTGTAAGGAGCAAGTCGCGAGCATCACGGCCGCGGCGATGCGCGGCGAGCTCGATTTCAAGCAGGCGCTGGCCGAGCGCGTGAAGCTGCTCGAGGGACTGCCGCTCGAGCGCGCCATGACGTTGCTGGACAAGATTCAGCTGACGCCCGGCGCCGATCGTCTGGTGGAGGCGCTGCGCGGCTTGGGGTTCCGCATCGGCCTAGTGAGCGGCGGCTTCACGGTGTTCGTCGACGAGCTGAAGCGCCGCTACGGGCTGGACTTCGCTTTTGCGAACGAGCTCGAGATCGAATCAGGCAAGCTCACCGGGCGCGTGCGCGGCACCGTGGTCGACGGTGAGCGCAAGGCGCAGGTGCTGAAGGACATGGCGCAGGTGTACAACTGTCGCCTCGAACAAACGGTGGCCGTCGGTGATGGTGCCAACGACATGCTCATGTTGCAGACCGCCGGCCTCGGCATCGCGTTTCGGGCCAAGCCGAAGCTGCAAGAGGTGGCGAGCATGAGCCTGAACCACAACGAGCGCCTGGATACGCTGCTCTATCTGATCGGCTTCAGCGCGCGTGACCTCAGCTTGATTCGACGCTGACGATTCACGCCGCCGATGTCCGTTCAATGACGCCCATGTAAGCCGAGCGGCGCCACGAAAAAGCCTTGCGCTCCGCGGCAAAACTGCGGAAAGCTCGTAAAGCGTGCGCTTTACGATATCGCTGGCGCTCTTGTCGATCGTGGGTCTGGCGCACGGCGCGCCGAGCGCAGGTGCAGCTGCGTCGGGCGGTAGCGCCGGCAGCGTCGACTCTGCAGCGGCGCAGTTCGGGCCGCCAGCGCCCGAGCCCGCGGCGCCCGCGCCGAGCGCGGAGCCCGCGACGGTGGTCCCGCCGCCGGCCGCCGCGCCTGAAGCCCCTCCGCCGCCTCCGGTGACCCCGCGCCCGGCGCCGCCGCCGCCGGCTCCCCCTCCCGCGGCGCCGGCGGTGGTCAGCGCGCGCCCGATCGGACCGCCGCCGCCCTCTGCGGTTCCGGTCGCACCGGCGCCGTCAGCGTCAGCGAGCCCGATCAAAGCGGACGCGGTGGTTCGCCTCGGCGACGCCAACGTGTTCACGTTCCGCGTCCCCGGCGGCGGTCGCTCTGCGGAAGAGCGCGCGCGCCGCGCGACCAAGGCGCTCAGCGACGCGCTCGCGGATCCCAACGCCGGGGAAGTGCGGGTGGCGCACGAGGGCGACGCCGCGGTGGTCTACGCCGGCTCCACGCCCGTCGCGCAGTTCTTCGAGGCCGACGCGCACGCCGCGGGTGACAGCTCGCTCGACGTGCACGCCTCAGCCGTCGCCGCGGCCGTGCGTCGCGCCATCGCGTCGGAGAGCGAACGCAGCCGCATCGCCAAGAACGTCTTCTCCGTCTCCCTGGTCGTCTTCTTCGCCCTGATCGCGCTGTACCTGGTGCGAAAATTCGGGGAGGTGCTGGATCGCGTCCGCACCTGGCTCGAGCACAACGGCGATCGCGTGCTGGCCATCCGCGTCCAGCGCATCGAGATCGTGACGCCGGCGGTGCTGAAGAGCACTGCGCTCATCGCCGTGGGCTTGGCCAAGTGGATCGGCCAGTTCGGCATCTTCTACGCCTGGCTGGTGATCGTGCTGTCGCTGTTCGAGGCGACGCGCGGCTACACCCAGCGTCTGACCGGCTTCGTCGTCTCGCCGTTCTCACAGTTGATGGAGCGCATCGCGACGGCGCTGCCGTTGCTGGTGGTCGCCTCCATCGCCGGGCTCGCGGTGTTCGTGCTGGTCCGCTTCGTCGGCCTGTTCTTCGCGGGCGTGGCGCGGCGAGAGACGGCCCTCACTTGGCTGCCGCCGGATCTGGCGGCGCCCACCAGCGTGCTGCTGCGCATCGGCATCGTGATCGCCGCCTTGGTCTTCGCCGCGCCGATCGTGACCGGCGATCGGGAAGGGGCGCTCGCGCGCGCCGGCGCCATCGCGCTGATCGCGATTGGGCTGTCCGCGGTCCCGCTGTGCGCCACCGGTTTGGTCGGCTCGGTGGTCCTGTTCGGACGGCGCCTGCGCGTGGGAGAGCACGTGGAGTTCGCCGGCAGCTTGGGGCGCATCTCCGCGATCAATTTGTTCGAGCTCAGGCTCGAGACGCGCGATCGCTCGGAGCTGCGCATCCCGCATTTGCTGCTGCTGCGCAGCCCGCTGCGCGGCCTAGGCTTGCGCCCGCGGCTCGCCGTAGAGCTGTCGGTCAGCGCGGCGGTTCCGGCCGCCAGCGTCCTCGTCGTGCTCGAAGAGGCGGCGGTCAAGGTCGGCTATGACGTGAGCATCGAGCTCGAGCGCGTCGACGCGGATGGCGCCGTGTACCGCGTCACCGCGAACTGCCTTGGGCTGGATGCTCGCTCGAAGCTGAACCTCGCGCTGCTGGACGCGCTGACCAGCGCGGAGATCCCACTCGGTCGCTGCACGGCGAGGCGGGAGTGAGCGCCGTCGGGCTGCTGCTCGGCCTGTTGGTCCTCTCCTACCTCGGCAGCATCTTGGTTGGAGGCCGCACGATCCGCGGCTTCGGTCTGCCCTCCGGCGTCGAATACCTCTTGCTCGGCTTCGTCTTGGGGCCGCGCGTGCTCGGGGTCGTCACCACGTCGTTGGTGGAGGCGTTCACGCCGCTGCTCGTCGTGGGCTGCGCGTGGTTGGCGCTGGTCTCGGGCATCGGCTACCTGCAAGTGGGCGGCCGGCACATCCGCTTCAGTCGCGCGTCGTTCGGCGTGCTCTCCGCAGCCTTCGTCGGCGCCGGCGTCGCAGCGTCCGTCTGGTTCGCGCTCTCCTTGGCGCCCGAGCTTCCTCTGTTGGCGGGCGTACCCGGCGTGGATGGAGTGCGCGCGTGGCTGCTCGCGCGCGGCGCGGCCCGGCTCAGCGAGAGTGAGCGGCTCTTGGTCGCTGGCGCCGTCGGCATCGTCTCCTGCGCGACGACGCGTCACGCCGTACGCTGGGTGGTGGAGCGCCACGGCGCGCGAGGGCCGCTGTCGGACGCGCTCGCGGACTACGCGCGAGCCAGCGTACTGGTCCCCGCCATCGCGCTCGCGTTGCTCTTCGCCGCGGCGCCGGGTCCCGGCTTGCACGAATACAGCTGGCTCATCCGCGCTGCGGTGCCGCCCGTGGTCGGCATCGTGATGGGCGCCGTGGCGACGGTCCTGCTCGGGCGTGAATTCCGGCTCGGCGCGAGCTGGGGCATTCTGCTCGGCACCTCTTTTCTCGGCACAGGCGTCGCGTCGCGCCTGGGCCAGAGCGCTGTCGCGACGATGTTCTTCATGGGCCTCACCGTCGCCAGCCTCTCGCCGCATCGACACGATCTGAAGGCGATGGTGACACCGACGGAGAAGGCCGTGATGTTGCCGCTGGCGGTGCTCGCCGGCGCGTCCATCCAGCCCGCGGCGCCGCTCGCGCCGCTGCTGATCGTGGCGGCCGTCGTCGCGCGCGTCCTGCTCGAGCTCGGGCGCGGTCTGGTGATCAGCGCGGTCGTGTCCGGCGCGCGACCGGCAGGGCCGACGGTCGGCTTCGGGATGATGTCCATCGGCGCGTTCTCGCTGGCGGTCGCGGTCGCGGTCAGCCTGCGCTTGCCGGGTACGCTCGGCCCCGCGGTGTTGGCCTGCGCGGGCGCCGGGCTGGTGCTGGGTGAGCTCTTGGGACCGCTGATGCTACGTCGCGCGCTGGTGCGCAATGGCGAGATCGCGCCGCGGCTGGAGGATGCTGACCACGAAAATGACGGCGCATTTCAGCGCGACTCGGAGGCCCAATGAGCAGCGCGGCGGCCGGATCCGCGGGCAAGAGCGTGAGCACGCGCCTGGTCCAGCTCACGGCGCTGATCGTGATCGGCGGTCTGTTGTTCGTCGCCACGCGCGCGACGCCGGAGCTCGAGGGACGGCTCGGTACCGTAGCCGCGGTCGGCTTTTGGTTGCTCTCCGGCACGCTGATGAGCGAGCTGCTCGAGACGCTCGGCTTGCCTCACCTGTCCGGCTATCTGTTAGCGGGCATTTTATCTGGTCCCCACCTGCTTCACCTCGTGGACCACGAGACGGTGGAGCATACCGCCGAGGTGAACACGCTCGCGCTCGCGCTGATCGCCATCTCTGGCGGCGCGGAGCTTCGCATCGAGACGTTGAAGAGCGTCGCCCGCTCGGTGACCGTCGCGCTCGCGCTGCAGTGCGGCATCGGGGTGGTCGTCATCACGTTGGCGTTCTTTCTGTTGGCGCCGTTCGTGCCGTTCGCCGCGAACCTCGGCTTCGCTCCGCTGTGTGGCGTCGCGCTGTTGTGGGGGACGCTGGCGGTCAGCCGCAGTCCGTCTGCCTTGCTCGGCATCTTGTCGCAGACGCGCGCCAAAGGTCCGGTCGCCTCGTTTTCGCTGGCGTTCGTGCTCTCCTCGGACGTGGTCGTCGTCGTGCTGATGGCGTTCGTGATGATGCTGGCGCGACCGCTGATCACGCCGGGTGGCAGCATCTCCCTCGACGACTTCAACGTGCTCGGTCACGAGCTGCTCGGCAGCGTCGCCACCGGCACTACGTTGGGCCTGCTGCTGGCCCTCTATCTCAAGCTCGTGGGGCGCAACCTCTTGGTCGTGCTCGTCGCGCTCGGCCTGGGCGTGAGCGCGTTCATGCGTTACGTCCACATCGACCCGCTGCTCTCGTTCATGACCGCCGGGTTCGTGGTGCAAAATCTCACGGACGAGGGTGAGAAGCTGCTCACCGGCGTCGAGGAGATGGGCAGCGTCGTGTTCGTGGTCTTTTTCGCGCGCGCGGGCGCGCACCTCGACATCCCGCTGCTGCGGACGATGTGGCCCATCGCGCTCGCCCTGTGCACCGTCCGCGCCCTGACGACGGTCGCCACGGCACGGCTATCGAGTCGCCTCACGGGTGACAGCGACATGCTGCGCCGCTGGGGTTGGTCCTCGCTCATTTCGCAGGCGGGCTTCGCGCTCGGCATCAGCGTGGTGGTCGCCGATACCTTTCCGGATCTGGGCCCCGGCTTCCGCGCGCTGGCCATCGCGTGCGTCGCGATCAATGAGATGGTCGGGCCCATCCTCTTCAAGTTCGGCCTAGACCGAGCCGGAGAGACGACGCCCGAAGCGCCGCGCCCGAGCCTGGCGCCGCCCCCGTGACCATGCGGCCCCGGAGCCGCGTGCGCCGCAGATAATAAAGAACAATCGGGTCAAAAACGCTCAGGAGCATGGCTCGAGCGGCGTCATTTTACTGGTAATCATTTGATTTCATTCGCTTATTAAATTCTCCATATTTCCCAGTGGACTTATGGGGATTGTCGCGGCATCTTCTCCGCGATGCTGGATCCCATCGTCGCGGTCGCCGGCCTTTGCGTTGGGTGCGTCGTCGGCCTCACCGGAATGGGCGGCGGAGCGTTGATGACGCCAGTGCTCGTGCTGCTGTTCGGCATAGACCCGCTGACGGCGGTCTCGAGCGACATCGTCGCTTCCATGGTCATGAAGCCGGTGGGGGGAGCGGTGCACTGGCGCCGCGGGACGGTTCATCGTCACCTCGTGCTCTGGCTCATGCTCGGCTCCATCCCGGCAGCGTTCCTCGGCGTGGTGTTGCTGCGGAAGCTGGGGGCGGGCGCTGGTCTGCAGTACTTCATCAAGCACGCGCTGGGTGTTGCGCTGCTGGTCGTCGCGACGGGCTTGTTGGTCCGCCCGCTGCTGCAGAGAAAGCTAAAAAACAGCGATAGCGTCGCGCCGCTGACGGTGCGTCCGCTGCCCACCTTGCTCATCGGCATCTTGGGTGGACTGGTGGTCGGGGTGACGTCCGTGGGCTCCGGCTCGCTGATGATCATCATGTTGCTGCTGCTGTATCCGCGCATCCGGCTGTCGGAGCTGGTCGGCACCGACTTGGTGCAGGCCATCCCTCTGGTCGCGTCCGCCGCCCTCGGCCATTTGCTGTTCGGTCAATTCCACGTCGGCCTGACCGCCTCGATCCTGCTCGGCAGTATTCCTGGCGTCTTCTTGGGCGCGCAGTTCTCGTCGCGCGCGGGCGATCACATCATTCGGCCCTCGCTGGTCGTCGTGCTGCTCACCTCGGCGCTCAAGCTGTTGGGCGTCGGTACGCCGGTCGTGGGCGTCGTCGCTGGCCTGGGCGCGGCGATCGGCATCGGCTATGCGGTCTCGACCTCCCAGCGCCTGGCGCGGGAACGACGTTCGGCGCAGACTCCGCTCGTGCCCATCCGCGCGCAGTCGCTCGAGCACGAGCGGCTAGCGCCGCGCTAGCGACGGGCGACGACGAGACAAAGCGTGCGCCCGAGCAGCCTCATTCGCCCCTCGTTTCTCCTCGTCGCGCTCGCCTTGGCGGGCTGTGACTCCGAGAGCTCCAGCGCGATCGAGCGCTACGGTGCCGTGACGCTCTCGCTCCCGCGCAGCGAACCGCCGTCGCTGCGCGCGAGCGCCTTCTTCGCGCCCGCGGTGAGCCGCGACGAGCCGAACTGCGGCATCAGCGGCGCCACTGCCAATTGTCAATTTTGGGCTTGCGACGAGGAGCTCTACACCGCGTCCTTGCCGACGAGCGGCCTCTCCGCGGGCGCGATCGCGCTCAGCGGTAGCCAGCCGCCCGTCGAGCTGCTGCCGGACGAGAATGGCCGCTACGGCTTCGAGAGCGAGCTCAGGGAGCCGCCGTGGCGTGAGGGCGACGCGCTCAGCGTGCACGTGGCGGGTTCGCGAGAGTTTCCCGAGCTGACGGCGTCAGTGTCCGCGCCGGCGCCCGAGCTCGAGGTCTCCGCGCCGAGCGACAGCGAGCTCGTCTTCAACGAGGACGAACCGTTTTCGTTCACGTGGACGCCGCTGGCGAGCGGCGACGTCAACATCGCGATCGGGACCGAGACCACGACGACCAGCGGAGAAGCGCGCATCTCTGCGGCGTTGTTCTGCCACTACGCCGCGGCCAATGGCGCGGCCACCGTGAGCTCGGACGTCATCGCGGCGCTGCCCAAGCCCCCAGGCCTCACGCGCTACACCGTGGATATTTTCCTGTTCTCCGGCGTGGACGTCGGCAGAGCCGGCACGGCGCTGTCCTTCCAAGTAACCACGGTGGGTTATTCGGGGCACGCCACGTTCGAGTGAGCGCGAGGTCAGGCCTGTAGTGCTCCCGCTGGAGCTGCAGCGGCTCACGCCGACGATACGGCGTTACCTGCGCTCTCTGCGCGACCCACGCTCCGGCGCGCATCGACCGAGAGGTCGAAGCGCGCGGAGCGCGGTGCGACGTCGCCGGGGCTCACTCCGCGGCGACGGGCACGGCTTCTGCCGGCGCCGCTGCGCTCGGCTCGGTGAACGGCAGCACTTTGCCGAGCCGCGCGCGCGCGGCGCCCAGCGCTTGCTCGCCGAGCTCGGGGCCGCGCTCCTTGGCGATTCCGAAGAGCTCGCTCGCCGCGCGGCTGACGAAGCTCGCGGCGGCTTTGCTCTTGGCCGGCGCCTGCAGCCAGCCCTCACGCAGCGCGGCGCCGCCCTGCTGACCGATGCGCTTGACGTCGAGCAGCGCGCGTTGCAGCGGGCTCTTGTCGATCACCTTGGCGATTTCGTAGACGAGATCGCTGGTGGTGGTGCCGGCGCTGTGCGGCGCGTGGTGCAGCGACGAGCCGTAGCGCGGGTTCTTTTGCATGAACTCACGCATGCGCTCGAGCGTGAGCCCGGTCTCGGCCAGCGCGCGTTCGAGCTCGGCTTGCGCCGCCTGCTTGGCCTTGAACAAATACATCTGCACGCGGCTCTGGAAGTTGACCGCGCCATCGCCGCTGGTCTCGACCGCGCAATAGATCGTGCCCGGGAAGCGCTCGCTGATCAGCGACTGCACGCCGTCGCTCACGCTCGAGCTCGGCATGCAGCCGAACGGCTTCACGCTGAGCGTCATGGTGGCTTTGTTCTTGACCACATTGAGGATCAGCTTGCCGACCTCCATGTGCCCTTCGCCGCCGCGCAGATCGTTATTGTAGTAAGGCGCCGCCACCTTGGCGACCTCGTGCATGTCCGGCAGGTGATAGCCGTAGAAGCCGCCGGCGTGCGCGAAGGTCTGGAACGCGCCGCGCAGCGCTTTATCGCCGAGGAACAGCCCGATTTCGCGCAGGAACACGCCGAACTCACCGCTGCCGCGCAGGCCGGTTCGACCGCCGTCCTCACCGCGCAGCAGCGCGCGCTCGCGGGTGTCGAAGGCGACCTCCCAGATGTTGTAGAGAATCCAGGCCGAGACGAACTGAATGTCGGCTTCGGCGCCCTCGCGCTCGATGAAGCGCTGCAGCTGGTAGTTGCCGTCGCCCTCGGTGGTCATGGCCCAGAACTCGCCGATGATGGCGACCTTGGGCCGGAGCTGCGTGCGGTCGACCTTCACTTGCTCGAACTCACGTCGCGCGCGGCGCAGCGCCAGCAAAATCGAGCGCTTCTCGTGCAGGGCGTCGTAGCAAATCTGCTTGGCGCGCTTGATGGCCGCGTCGGTGGCGCCCGGCTCGACCTCGTACGGGCGCAAGCGGTAGCCGATGCCGTTGATGACGTCGCCGGCGATCAGCGCTTTGAGCAGGCCGATGAAGAACTTGGGGCTCAGGTCGAGCCCAGACTCCTCGCCCGTGGCCTGGCTCAAGCCGCCTTGCTGCTGAAAGAGCATCACGCGGAAGCCGTCGAAGCCGGCGTCACGCAGCGCCTTGCGGTACTCGGTGACGTACATGCCGAAGCGGCAAGGGCCGCACGCGCCGGCGGTGAGAAACACGTAGTTGTCGACGACCTCTTTGGTCGATAGGCCCTTCTTGTCGCGCAGGTGCAACAAGAACTTCACTAGGTTGCCGACCGTGAAATAGGTGGGGTTGCACTGGCCACGGTTGCCGAACTCTTTGCCGACCTGCAGCGCGGCGTTGTCCGGGCAGTCCAGCGCGATCACGTTGTAGCCCAGGCTCTTGAACGCGCCCTCCACCAAGAAATCGTGGGCCATGGTCAAGCCGCCGATGAGCAGCGTGATCTTGCCCTTCTCCTTCTTCGTGAAGCTGAGGTTGGCCATGTCCTCCAGCCAGCGCTCCTCCTCGGGCAAGCCCAAGCGCTTGCGCTCGGCGGCCTCGAAATCGCGGAGCTCCGCGTCCACGTCGACGAGCTGGTCCTTGACCAGCGGGAGCTGCCTTTTTCCGGCGAACGATTGTGCGATCTGCTCTGTCATGGCGTCCTCGTTGGGGGTTCCTTCACTTCATTCGGCGGCGGGTGCGTCCGCGTTCAGGCTGGGCTCGTGGCGCTGCTGCTTGCCGAGCCGTTCGATGCTGCCGTCCTCGCGCCGGCGTCCGAGCTGCACGACGCCAGCGGGTAGCTCCGGGGCGGCGACGCGCGCGGCTTCGTAGCTGCGCACGCGCTCGCTGAGCTCGCGGATGCTGCGCTCGAGCTCGGGGTCCTTCTTGGACAGGCTCTCGAGCTGCGCTTGCTTGAGCTCCAGGAGCTGGAGCTTCTTCTTGTCGAGGCTCAGGCTCAGCTCGCGCCGCTTGCGCGCCAGATCTTCCAGGCGCTCCTGCTGCAGGCGCAGCGAGTGCGCGTAGGTCTTGACGCGGATCTTGATCGAGCCGCCCGGCTTGTTGGCGTCCAGATCGTGCAGCGCGGCGGCCGGCGTCTTCGAGGTTTGCAGCACGGTGTCGATCAGGCCGTAGGTCGGCGCGTCGTGGCCGCACTTGAAGCTGGACAGATCGAGCACGGCGACGTTCGGGTGGTGCGCCGCGAAGTTCGCCGCCCACACCTTCTGCGCGCTGTTCGCCGAGTAGTTCTCCGGCCACAGCTGGTTCAGCTCGAGCGGGCTCTTGATCACGCCGCGCTCGAGCTCGTCCTTGAAGTAGCGGTCGAGGTACTCGCGGTCGCGCGGGATGGAGCGGATGCTCAGGATCGGATAGCCGAGCACCTGGAACTCCTCGGGGATGCCGTGGTTCAAGCCGGGATCCGCGTGATACGGGCGGTTTAGCACCAGGATAGCGATGCGATCTTCGGCCTCGACCGTCTCCAAGATGGCGCGGCCCTTCTCGCCCAGGTCGCGCTCGAACGCGGCCAGCGCTTTGGCCGCTTCACGGCAGGCGTGGTCGTTCTCGTCTTCGGTGATGCCCAGGCGCGCGCCCCAGGTCTCGAACATGCGCCGCGCGAGCAGGATCGGCTCGGCGAAGGACAGCGCCGGATCCAGGTACTCGATGCCGCGCTGCGCGAAGAAGTCGACCTCTTTCGTGAACGCCGCCTTCACCACGTCCGGCGTGCCGGCCACGATGGGGCAGGAGGCGTTGTCCATCGTGTCCGCCACGAAGTTCGCGACGTGGGTGAGGATGGGGAAGAAGATGAAGTTGAGCGGCCGCTTGCGCTCGGGCTCGTGCTTGTGAAAGAGCAGGTTGTGGATGTGCGCTTGCACCACCTTGCTGGGGAAGCAGGGATCCACCGAGCCATATTTTCCGCCCTCGACCCACAGCTCCTCGCTGGTGTGCTCGCTGAACACCACGTTGGAGCGCCCGACGCCGAGCGCCTCGAAGTAGGTGCGGAAGAACGGCGCGGTGCTGTACACGTTGAGCACGCGCGGGATGCCGATGCGGATCGATTTGCGGCGCTGCGCGGCCTCGGCGCTGGAGCGGCGGAACGGCCGCGTGATCTCCTCGCGCTTGACGCGGAACAGGCCCTTCGTGACGCGCACGTCCGTGATCGGCGTGCCCTCGGCCGGCAGCGGCTCGGGATCGTAGAAGTGGACGAACGCGCGCTTGGACTCGTAATCGACCAGGTTGGGGAACTCCGCGGCGATCTTCTTGCGCTCGGCGACGAGCGAGAGCATCGCCTCCTTGCTCTCCACCGTGCCCTTCTCGCAGGAGAAGCCGGAGATGTAGCGCGCCGTGGAGCCGTCGGGCCGCGCCGTGTCGATGAAGGTGCGCTTACACTCGTTGGGGCAGAAGTGGCACGTCGTCGTTTCGTCGGTGCGCGTCGTGTAGCTGAGGCTCAACGTCGCGTCGATGCCGATGAAGCGCGTGGTCTTGTTGCGGCGGTAGCGCCGTAAGGTCTCGATGGCCGCGCCGATGGCGCCGGCTTCACCCGTGTGCGGGTGCACGAACACTTCGGCGTTCGGCACGCGCTCTTTGATGTAGTCGACCTGCGCCTTTACCGCGGCCAGGTTGTATTGCGTGCCGCCCTGCAGGACGAAGCGACGCCCCAGCGACGCGAGCCGCGGGATCTGCACCACGTACTGCCACACGTTCTTGGGCAGCACCTGCGCGAGCCCCGCGAGCAGCTCCTCCTTCTGATAGCCCTCCTTCTGGAAGTTCACGCGATCGGAGTCCAGGAACACGGCGCAGCCGTAGCTGAACTTGGGCGCGAGCTCGGCGCGGAAGGCGTTGTCGGCGTACTCGGTGACCGGGATGCCGAACTGATCGGCCATCGCCTGCAGCAACATGCCGTTGCCCGCGCTGCACGAGTTCGACAGCTTGAAATTCTGGATGTCGCCGTTCTTCATGAACAGGACCTTGATGTCCTGCCCGCCGATGTCGCAGATGACGTCGATGTCGCCGAAGAAGTGCACGGCGCTCATCATGTGCGCCACCGTCTCGACGATGTTCACGTCGGCGAGCACCGTCTGCTCCAGCACGTCGGCGGCGTAGCCGGTCGCGCCGAAGCCGATGCACTCCAACGTAGCGCCTTGGCTCGCCACGTGATCACGGATCTTGAGCAGCAGATCCTTCGTGTCCTGGATCGGGTTGCCCTTCGACAGCTGATACGCCTTGCACAGGATCTCGCCGTCTTCGTCGATCAGCACGGCCTTGGACGAGGTGGAGCCGCCGTCCACGCCGATCACGCCGCGCACGTGCTGGCCCGCGCTGAGCGGCGGCGGCGTGAAGCGCGGCACGCGATAGACGTCCACGAACTCTTTGGTCTCACGCTCGGTCGCGGACAGCGGTGGACCGGCTTGCTCACCCAGGCGCGCGCGGCGGCCGTTGGTGATGAAGTCGACGAGCCCGGCGACTCCGCTGAAGCGTCCCGCCTCGCCGCCCTCCGCGATGCCGTACAGCGCGGCCCCGAGCGCCGCGTACAGATCGGCGTTCTCGGGCACGAAGATGAGCTCCTCGATGGGCACGTCCTCGGGATAGGCGAAGCCGCGGTCGCGCCAGGTCTCGGGGATGCGTTGCTGCCAGCACTCGCGCAGGAACGGCAGGTACGTGTTGGGGCCGCCCAGCAGCAGCACCTTGGGCTTGAGCGTGTTGCCGCGCGTGAGCACGCTCAGGTTCTGCAGCACGATGGCGTCCGCCAACGAGTTCAACACCTCGTTCTTGGGGATGCCCGATTTCACCAAGTTGACGATGTCGGTCTCGGCGAAGACGCCGCACTTGGCGGCGACGTGGTGCAGCTTCTCGTCGTCGAAGTGCAGCGAGGTGGCGAAGCCCGGCTCGGCGCCCACCTTGATCATGCACTTGTCGATGGTGGCGCCGGTGCCAGACGCGCACTTGTCGTTCATGGAGGTGCCGGCCGTCTTCTGGCCGGTGTTCTTGTCCTCCTTGAACATGATGATCTTGGCGTCTTGGCCGCCGAGCTCGATCACGCTGAGCACGTCCGGGTGCTTGTGCTCGACGGCGAGCGTCACCGCGTTCACCTCTTGCACGAACTTGCCGCCGGTAGACGGCGCCAGCGGACCCGAGCCCGAGCCGGTCAGGAACAAACGCCAGGCGTCGCTCGGCTGCTGCTTGAAGGCCTCCAGGATGCGCTCCAAGAACTCGAGCACCTTCTCGGGCTGCTTGGTGTGATGGCGCTGATAATCGTGCCAGAGGATCGCCTTCGACTCCGGATCGATGACGACCGCCTTCACTGTGGTGGAGCCGACGTCCATGCCGATCACGAGCTCGCTCATCGTCTGCCCTTTCTAGAGGAGCCGAGCTACGGCTCCTTGCGCCACTGACGCTGACGTCAGTGTTTAGTCCCGTCTCGCGGCGGGGGACAAGCAGCGAGCTGCAGAAGCACCGGCTAGTGTCGCTGTTGTGCGCTCAAATATCGGTAATTGCTGGTAAATAATTCTCGTGAGCCACACCGCGGCGCTGCCGGCGCCGAGCTCACGTCCGGGCAGCGCTGCCCGCGGGCGGGCCGTCGCGAGGCGCGCGCCAAGGCTGGCCCGGAGACGCTACGATGCGCGGACCGCATGGCGGAGCCCCACAAACGAGCCGTCTTGGCCAAGGCCCAGCGCAGCGAGCAGATCCTCGCGGCCGCGCGCGAGGTGTTCGCGCGGCGCGGCTATCACCAAGCGACGATTGACGACATCGTGGCGCAAGCTGGCGTCGCGCGCGGCACCTTCTACCTCTATTTCACCGACAAGCGCGCGGTGTTCTCGGCCTTGACGGATCGCTTCGCGGCGCAGATATCCGGCGCCATTCAGCGCATCGTGACCGACGATCCGGCGCGGCCAGTCGCGGATCAGGTGCGCGACAACATCCGCGCCATCCTCCGGACCTGCCTCGTCGAAGGCGCGATGACCAGGATGCTGTTCACCGACGCGCCCGGCATCGATCCCGAGTTCGATCGCAAGCTCGCGACCTTCTACGACACGGTCGTGCAGCTGCTGATCGAGAGCTTGCGTGACGGTCAGTCGCTCGGGATCGTCGACGAAGGCGAGCCGCGCGTGCTGGCCTATCTGACCATCGGAGCGCTGAAGGAGCTGCTCTATCAAGCGGTGACGCTCGGCTTCCGGGAGGAGACGGCGGACGTCCTCACACAGCAGATGTACGGCTTCCTGAGCCGCGGCTACTTGCGCGTCGAGCGCAAAACCAGCGCTCCGCGTCCAGCGCGCCCCACCACGCGGCGCAAACGTGCCGCTCGCGCCTAGCGCACGCCGCGAGCTTTCGCCTCGCGGCGGTCTCGGCCGGCTCGCGGCTCATCCATTCGCGGACACTCCTACCAGCGCTGGAGTGTGCGCATGTCTGCAGTATGGGCGAATTTTGCCGCAAAAGAGCACTGTTATCGTGAGGTAGGGAAGTATCCTTCCCAAGTTTATTTACAATTCGGAACCATGAACGCCGCGCCCGGTCGCGTTTGTTTCCGGATTATGACGAACGGGCGGCAGGATTCGCAGTTGTAGGGCGCGGCTGCTGGCCAAGAAAGCCCATTTGTCGGCTTGACCCATGTTCCGGAGAGGCCCATTGAATGGCCCCTGAACGCCGAACCTTCGCCTCGGCGGCTCCGTTCCCACATGGAAAACGACCCATCTCTCGACGCGCCGAACACGCTCAGTCTCACGTTTCTGGAAGGTCTGTACGCTGACTACTTGAAGGATCCCGCGAGTGTCCCCGAGGACTACCGCGCGTACTTCGCACACATCGAGCCCGAGCCGAGCTTCTCGCGCACGCCGCGCGTCGGGCCGTCGTTTTTGCCGCGCAGCGTATTCAATCCTCCGGCGCTCAACGGGCACTCCGTGCCGGCGCTCGTCGCCGGTCAAGCCAAGCTCTCGAGCGGCGTCTCCGACGCGGCGGTGCGCCAAGATCGTGTAGACGCCTTGGTGCGCGCCTACCGCGTGCGCGGCCACATGATCGCAAAGATCGATCCGCTGGGTTTGCCGCGACCCAACCAGCCCGAGCTCGATCCCGAGTTTTACGGGCTGTTCGCTGACGATCTCGAGCGTAAGTTCTCGAGCCGCACCATCTTCGGCGCCGAGGCGCTCACCTTGCGCGAGATGCTGGCGCGCCTGCGCAACACCTACTGTCGCTCGATCGGCGTGCAGTTCATGCACATCGATGATCTGCACGTCAAAAATTGGCTGCAAGATCGCATGGAGAGCTCCGAGAACCGCATCGCGCTCAGCCGTGACGAGCAGCTGCGCATCCTCACCAAGCTGACGGACGCCTCGATCTTCGAGGAGTTCATCCAGAAGAAGTTCGTGGGCGCGAAGAGCTTCTCGCTCGAGGGCTCGGAGAGCTTGATCCCGCTGCTCGCGTTCGCGATCGATCGCGCCGCGGAGCACGGCGTGGACGAGGTGGTGCTGGGCATGGCGCACCGCGGCCGCCTGAACGTGCTCGCCAACATCATGGGCAAGAGCCCGCGCGACATCTTCCGCGAGTTCAAGGACAACGACCCGGAGCTGTTCTTCGGCAGCGGCGACGTGAAGTACCACCTGGGGCACAGCTCGGACTTCGTCGCGCAGAACGGCAAGCGCGTGCACCTCTCGCTGTGCTTCAACCCGAGCCACCTCGAGTTCGTGAACCCGGTCGTGATGGGCCGCACGCGCGCCAAGCAGGATCGCATCGGCGACATCGCGCGCGGCAAGAAGGTGGCCTTCGTGATCCACGGCGACGCCGCCTTCGCGGGCGAGGGCGTGGTGCAGGAGACGCTGAACCTCAGCCAGCTCGACGCCTACACCATCGGCGGCACCATCCACGTCATCGTCAACAACCAGATCGGCTTCACCACGCCCCCTTCGCAAGGGCGCTCCACGACCTACGCGACCGACGTCGCGAAGATGCTGCAGATCCCGATCTTCCACGTCAACGGTGAGGATCCCGAGGCCGTGGCGCAGGTCGTGCGCTTGGCCATGGATTTCCGCGATGAGTTCTTGCGTGACGTGGTGATCGACATGTACGGCTACCGCCGGCACGGTCACAACGAGACGGACGAGCCCGCCTTCACGCAGCCGCTCTTGTATCGCGCGATTCAACAGCGCAAGAGCGTGCGCGAAGGTTACCTGGAGCACCTGCTGAAGCTCGGCGGGCTGACACAAGAAGAGGCCGATCGCATCAGCATCGAGCGCCGCGAGCACCTCGAGCGCGAGCTCAGCGAGGCGAGCAGCAAGGACTACGTTCGCGTCCAGGACTGGCTGGGCGGCTACTGGAAGGGCTACCGCGGCGGGCCGGAGCACGACGTTCCGGAGGTGAACACGGCCATCGAGCGCTCCCGCGCGGTGGACCTGATTCGCCGTCAGACGGAGCTCCCGCCGGACTTCCACCCGCACAAGCAGATCGAGAGGCTACTCGGCCAGCGCCGCGCCATGGCGGACGGCGAGCGCCCGCTCGACTGGGGCACCGCTGAGCTGCTCGCGTTCGCCTCGCTCATCACGGAGGGCACGCGCGTGCGGCTCACCGGGCAGGACTCCGGTCGCGGCACCTTCAGCCACCGGCACGCGGTGCTGCACGACTACGAGACGGGCCTCGCGCACGTGCCGCTCTGTCACCTGCAGAAGGATCAAGCGCCGATCGAGATTTACAACTCGGCCTTGAGCGAGGCCGCCGTGCTCGGCTTCGAGTACGGCTACAGTTTGGATTGGCCGGACGCGCTCGTGCTGTGGGAGGCTCAGTTCGGCGATTTCGCGAACGCGGCGCAGGTCATCATCGACCAGTTCATCGTGAGCGCGGAGGACAAGTGGAAGCGTTTGTCCGGCCTGGTGTTGCTCTTGCCGCACGGCTACGAGGGTCAAGGTCCCGAGCACTCCAGCGCCCGCATCGAGCGCTTCCTGACCCTGGCGTCCGAGGACAATATCCAGGTGGTGCAGCCCACCACGCCGGCGCAGTACTTTCACGCGCTGCGCCGGCAAGTGGTGCGCCCGTGGCGCAAGCCGCTGGTCGTGTTCACGCCCAAGAGTCTGCTGCGGCACCCGCAGTGCACGAGCCCGCTCGAGGAGTTCGCCAGCGGCCGCTTTCACCGCGTGATCCCCGACGCGCGGGCGCCGAAGAAGCCGGCGCGCGTGCTGTTGTGCAGCGGCAAGGTCTTCTTCGACTTGGAGAAGCGCCGCGCCGAGCTCGGCCGCGAGGACGTCGCCATCGTGCGCGTGGAGCAGTTCTATCCGCTGCCCGACGTGCACCTGCGCGCCGTGCTCGACGACTGCGAGGACGGGACGCCCGTCGTGTGGGTGCAGGAAGAGCCAGAGAACATGGGCGCCTGGCGCCTGTTGCGGGCCCGCTTCGGCCCCATGTTGTTCGGGCGCTTTCCGTTCAGCGGCGCGTGTCGGGCCGAGTCTGCGAGCCCCGCCACCGGCTCCGCGAGCTGTCACAAGCTCGAGCAGCAGCAGTTGTTGGAGCGCGCCTTCGCCGGATGAACAAACCGTTCGGCGCGGCCATCTAAGCCGCTCCGAATCCAGGGCAGTAGTGGTAAAGAGGTCCGCACCATGTCGATAGAACTCAAGGTGCCTTCCGTCGGTGAATCGATCACGGAAGTGGTGATCGGCGAATGGCTGAAGTCGGAGGGCGACAGCGTTCAGCGCGACGAGGTGGTGGTCAAGCTCGAGACCGACAAGGTCACGGTCGACTTGCCGGCGCCCGTCAGCGGTCGCCTGGCGTCGATCGCGGTCAAGCCGGGGCAAACGGTCGCTGTCGGCGCGGTCATCGGGTATATCGAGGAGGGCGCGGCCGGTGCTGCTACGAGCGCGTCGGCGCCCGCGGCCGAGCCAGCGCCCGCCGCTCCGCCCGCGGCTGCTGCCCCCGCGGCGCCGTCTGCTCCCAGCGGCGACAACGCGCGGCCCAATCGGGATGTGCGTGAGACCATTCCGCCGCAGGGCTTCGCCCGCGTGATGCCGTCGGCGCGCCGGGCTCTGAAGGAACGCGGGCTGCGGGCAGAAGAGGTCGAGGCGACCGGCCCCGGCGGACGCCTGCTCAAAGAAGACGTGTTGCGCGCGCCCGGCAGCGCGCCGGCGCCCGCCGCGCGCCAGCCGGTCGCGGCGGAGTCCTCGGAGCGCAGTGAAGAGGCGGTGCCGATGAGCCCGTTCCGCAAGCGCATCGCCGAGCGCTTGGTGCAGTCGCAGCAAACGGCGGCGCTGCTCACGACCTTCAACGAGGTCGACATGTCCGGCGTGCTGGCGCTGCGCAAGGAGCACCAGGAAGCGTTCCAGGAGAAGTACGGCATCAAGCTCGGCTTCATGTCGTTCTTCGTGCGCGCCGCGATCGACGCGCTGAAGCTCGTCCCGGCCGTGAACGCGGAGATTCGCGGCAGCGACATCGTCTACAAGAACTACTACGACATCGGCGTCGCCGTCGGCGGCGGCAAAGGCCTCGCGGTGCCGGTGATCCGCAACGCGGAGCGCATGAGCTTCGCGGAGATCGAGCAGACGATCGCGGATTTCGGGCGCCGCGCGAAGGACAACAAGCTGGAGCTCTCCGAGCTGCAGGGCGGCACCTTCACTATCTCGAACGGCGGTATTTACGGCTCGCTGCTGTCCACGCCGATCGTCAACCCGCCGCAGAGCGGCATCCTGGGCCTGCACGCCATGCAGGATCGCGCGGTGGTCGTCGCTGGTCAGGTCGTGGTGCGGCCCATGATGTACCTCGCGCTGACCTATGATCACCGCTTGGTCGACGGGCGCGAGGCCGTGACCTTCTTGAAGCGCATCAAACATTGCGTCGAGCAGCCGGCGCGCATGCTCCTCGAAGTTTAGGAGCGCGGGGTCCCTATGATTCACCATGACCTCATCGTGATCGGTGGGGGACCGGGCGGGTACGTGGCGGCGATCCGCGCCGCGCAGCTCGGTCTCAACGTGGCCTGCGTCGAGCGTGAGCGAGCGCTCGGCGGCACGTGTCTGCGCATCGGGTGCATCCCGAGCAAAGCGCTGCTGGAGGCCAGCGAGCGCTATCACGAGACCGCGCACGGCCTGGAAGAGTTTGGCGTTCGCGTGCAGGGCGTCGAGCTCGACCTCGAGCGCATGCTGAAGAAGAAGGACGGCGTGGTCTCGGCGCTCACGCAAGGCGTCGCGCACCTGTTCAAGAAGCACCACGTCACGCGCTACCTCGGCCACGCGCGCCTCGTCGCGAAGGGGCGTGTGCGCGTTCAGGGCGAAGAGGTGCAGGAGCTGTCCGCCAACCACATCATCATCGCGACCGGCAGCGTGCCCGCGGCGCTGCCCGGCGTGAACGTGGACGGGCAGCGCATCGGCACCAGCACCGAAGCGCTCTCTTACGAGAGCGTGCCGCGGCACCTGGTGGTGATCGGCGCTGGCTACATTGGCCTCGAGCTCGGCTCGGTATGGCGACGGCTCGGCGCAGAAGTCACCGTGGTCGAGTACCTCGAGCGCATC
The DNA here is from genome assembly GCA_966250485.1 of uncultured Sorangium sp. Lineage (GTDB taxonomy): Bacteria > Myxococcota_A > Polyangia > Polyangiales > Polyangiaceae > PMG-095. The sequence goes on from CBINHN010000018.1 coordinate 61,789, forward strand.
CTGCCCGGCATGGACTCGGAGATAGCGGAAGAGGCCGAGCGCATCTTCGAGAAGCAGGGCTTGAAGTTCCGCCTGGGCGCGGCCGTCACGGCTGCGCGCGTGGACGCGGACGGCGTAGCGGTCGAGATCCAGGGGCAGGAGGCGCTGCGCTGCGATCGCGTGCTCGTCGCCGTGGGCCGCGTGCCCAACACCCGCGAGCTCGGCCTGGAAGCGCTGGGCATCGAGCTCGATCCGCGCGGTCGCATCCCCGTCGATCCGCACTTTCGCTCGTACGTGGAGGGCATCTACGCCATCGGCGACGTCATCCGGGGCCCCATGTTGGCGCACAAGGCTTCGGAGGAGGGCGTCGCCTGTGTGGAGCACATCGCGACCGGCTTCGGACACGTCAACTACGACGCCATCCCGGGCGTCGTGTACACGAACCCGGAGATCGCCAGCGTGGGCGCCAGCGAGGATGAGCTGCGCGAGCAGAAGACGCCGTACCGCAAGGGGGTGTTCCCGTTCATCGCCAACGGCCGCGCGCGCGCGCTCGGCAGCGTAGAGGGCCGCGTGAAGGTCCTCGCGCACGCCGAGACGGATCGTCTGTTGGGCGTGCACATCATCGGGCCTCGCGCTGGGGACTTGATCGCGGAGGCCGCGGCGGCGATCGAGTTCGGGGCCAGCAGCGAAGATCTGGCGCGCACCACGCACGCGCACCCGACGCTCTCCGAGGTGCTCAAGGAAGCCGCGCTCGCCGTCGACGGGCGCCCGATTCACATCTAAAGCTGCTCGGCGTTTCGGCGCGCCAACCAGTTCGGGCGCGCCGCGCTGGGAGCGTTCAAGCGACCTTGGCGCTGACGCCGTTCGCGAGCGCGAGCGGCGGCGCGTTGGCTCCGCCTTCGATTTGACGAACGAGGGCGCGCAGCGCCGTCTGCAGCCGCTCGCTGGCGTCAGCAGAGGCCGCCAGGGTCAGCCTGCGGTTCTTGCCGCGCAGCGACTTCGGTAGCGCGAGCAGCAGCAGGCGGCGGGAAGATTGTTGGACGGTGTCCGTACGTTCGTTACAGATGACCACGGCCGTCGCGAGCCCGCCCTTCTTGTGCCAGCGTCGGGCGCTGGCCAGCACTCGTACAGCGAAGCTGTCGCACGACTCGCCATCGCTTTGCGACAGGACGAGCCGCGGCAGCGCCGCCATTTGCTGCGAGAGCCAGCTCGGCCAATCCGCGCCCAGCTCGACCGCGATGAGCACCCGATTGCTTTCCGCTTGCACCATCGCCGGCCACGCTATCGGACGCCCGTTCGGCGGGCCAACAAAGCCAAGCGAGGCGACGAATTAGGCGCGCACCTGCGCCCAGCAGATGGTGTTAGGATACCTGGCCGTGATGAGCGACTTCCGAGCTTTCAATCGGTCTTTGGGGGTATTGGCGCTGCTCGCCGCCTGCGGCGTGAGCGCTACGGCCAAGGCTCAGTCCGACGAACAACGCGCGGCCGCGCGCTCGTTGGCGACGGAAGGCATCACTGCGTTCAACGAAGGGCGCTTCAAAGACTCGGCCGACCTGTTCGCGCGCGCGGAGTCGTTGCTCCACGCGCCCCCGCACTTGCTGTACCTGGCTCGCTCCTACGCGAAGCTCGGCCAGGTGGTGCGCGCCCGTGAAACCTATATGCGCATCGTCAAGGAGCAGCTGCCGTCCAACGCGCCGCCGCAGTTCCGCGACGCTCAGGAGAAGGCGCAAGAGGAGCTTCGCGGCGTGGAGCCGCGCATCGCCAAGCTCACCGTTCAGGTGAACGGCGGCGCGGACGCCAAGGATCTGCAGGTCACCATCGACGGTCGGCCCTTGCCGGCGGTGATGATCGGCCTGCCGCAACCGGTCGATCCGGGTGAGCATCGCGTGGAAGGTATCGCCACCGGCAAGCGCGCGAAGCCTCAGACCGTCACGCTGCGCGATGGTGAGCGTTCCTCCATCACGCTGCAGCTCGAGAGCGATCCCAACGCCGTGGCGCCGACGCCGGTTGAGCAACCGGGCGAGGGGACGCCCGGAGCGGAGGGTCAAACCGGTCCTACCGCCGCGCGCCCCGTCAACGTGGGCACGCCCCCACCGCCGGTCGCTCCCGAGGCTGTCAGGAGCAGCGGCCCCCGATCGTACGCCGTGGGCGGCATCGGCATCGGCACCGGGCTGATTGGCGCGGGCGCCGTGGTCTTCGGCGTCATCTCGCTGTCGGACTCGTCGAGCAAGCGCAACGAGGCCGACAAGGCCTGCAACCCTGGCCCGGACGGAAAATGCGCCGCCAACACGCGGGCGCTGGTGGACAAGCTGGACGCCGACGCCAACAGCGCGCGCACGCGGGGGTTCGTCGGGCTCGTCGCCGGCGGGGTTTTGGTCGCGGGCGGCATCACCATGGTCGTGTACGGCTTCGGTAGCTCCGAGACCCGCACCGGTAGGCTGACCCCCATCATCGGCCCCCGCTACCTGGGCGTGCGCGGCACTTTCTGATTGTTGAGCCCCCAAAGCCGCGTTTCGCTTCAGCAAGGCAGCTGGAGCGCTCCGCTTCGCGCGCGGCCCCGAGCTTCACGTAGGGTCGGGCTGTACTGCGTGAGCTGTGGTAACGCTCTGTAGGGAAAGGCGCGCGCCTCTTGAGGCTCGTTGCCACGAGCGGTGGGAACTTCGCCGAATTTCGGCGTAGTCTATGAGACTTAAAGGAGCGTTCAGCGGATGACCCTCGAGATCGGCCAACTCATTGAAGGCAAGTACCGTATCGTTCGCCTCATCGGCGAGGGCGGTATGGGCGCCGTCTACGAGGGGGAGAACGTCCGGATCAATCGCCGCGTCGCGATCAAAGTGTTGCACGCCGCGTTCACCGGAAACGCGGAGGTGATGCAGCGCTTCGAGCGCGAGGCACAAGCGGCCGGTCGCATCGGCAACGATCACATCCTGGAAGTGCTCGACCTTGGCTCGTTGAGCGACGGCGACCACTTCATCGTGATGGAGTACCTCGATGGCGAGCCGCTCAGCGGTCGCATCAAGAGCAAGGGGCGGCTCTCGCCGCAGGAGCTCACGCCGGTGATGCGGCAGGTGCTGGTCGGCCTCGGCGCGGCTCACAACGCCGGCATCGTGCACCGCGATCTCAAGCCCGATAACATCTTCATCCTGCGCGAGAAGGCCGGCACGCGCGACTACGTCAAGATCATCGACTTCGGCATCTCGAAGTTCCAGCCGCTCTCGGGCGACGGGATGAAGATGACGCGCACCGGGGCGGTCATGGGCACGCCCTATTACATGTCGCCCGAGCAGGCCAGCGGCAGCCACGAGGCGGACCAGCGCAGCGATATTTATTCGATCGGCGTCATCATGTTCGAGGCCGTCACCGGCAACGTGCCGTTCGACGCCGCCACCTTCAACCAGCTGATGTTCAAGATCGTGCTGGCCGAGGTGCCCGTCGTCGAGTCGGTCGTGCCCGATATCGATCCGGCGTTCTCGAGCATCATCTCCAAAGCGATGGCGCGCGACGTGAACCACCGCTTCCAGAGCGCAGCCGAGTTCATTGGCGCGCTCGACGACTGGTCCTCGCGCGGCACCGCGGTGAGCGTCCCGCCGCCGGTCGACGCGGCGACGGCCGGCCTCGTCCCGCAGGGCCGCTCGGCCATGGCGTCCGCCGCCAACCTCGGGCACATCAGCGGCGGGGGCAAGACCGCCGGTAATTGGGCCACGTCGCAGCCAGACGGCAGTCCGGTGCCGGGGCTCGGCAAGAAGAGCTCGCCGCTCGTCATCTTCGCCGGGGTGGCGCTCGTGGCGCTGGCGGGCGTGACCTTCGCGGCGATCAAAGTGATTGGCAAGACCGATCAGCCTTCGACCGAGGTGACGGCAGCCCCGGCGTCCTCACCGCCACCGGTTCAAGCGCCCCCGCCGGCGCCGCCGCAGGTCGAGCCGGTCGTTACGAGTGAGCCGGCGCCGCTCGACGTTGAGCCGCCGCCAACCCCGGCGCCCTCTGCCAAACCCAGCGCGGCGCCGGTCGCGGCCGCGCCGCGTGCGCCGTCGCGGCCCGTCGTCCACCACCGTGCGCCGCCGCCGGCCAAGCCCCCCGCCAAGCCCACGGCCAGCCCGACTCCGACCAAGCCGACGACGTCATCGCCCGATTTCGGATACTGAGTCGATCGGCGGCGAAGGGCCGGTACTGCGCCGGAGCCTGAGGACCGGTCGGGCGTCGCGGTTTGCGCGCCGGAGCAGGGTTTCGCCATGGCGGAGCTGCGCTGCCTTGCGGCGCGCTCGTCGGGCCCGGACATCGTGAATGCCGACGACGCCTTCAGTGTCGCTATTTCATTGACAAGGGTTGGCGTCGCGAGTAAGCGCCCGGCTCGGGTAGCGGGTCGATAAAATTCGTTCGCGCGTCGAATCGATGCCGCGGCGTAGAGCGCTGCGCGAGCTGTCGAGTGAGGGGAATTCTGCGGACAGGAGCAGGGCAGTTGTGCAAGTGCTTGTTTCGTTGAGTGACTTCGCTGCTCGCGGGCATTCGCTGCGCGCAGGTGAGCACACCGCACAGCGGAATGTCGCTTTGCAGATGCGACTTCGCGCTGTGGGCAACGCACCCTGTGCGGGGCAGAAGACGCTGTCATGTTCTGTAACGCGCTGTAGGTAAACTGCCGAGCTCGACGGCAGCGAGGCAGTGCAGTCATCGAATCGCAGTCCGCGATCGCGCCTTGACGCGCGAGCAAATCGGAAAGAGGCTGGGCCGAGAGTTGGCGGCTTGCAGTAGGACTTGCGCCTTACGTTAGGCATCTCGACTCACCGGCAATCGAATGAGGCGCTCGAGCACAGTCGAGCGGAGGGACGTGATGAACGAGAAGACCAGCGCTGCGTACGTCGTGGTGCTCGAAGAGAGCGCAGAGTGGCCGAAGTGGATCGCGGAGTATCTGCGCTCATCGGTGAACTCGGTAGTGGTCGCCTACGCGCCGGGCGAGACGATGAGCGAGTTCTCTGCGCGGGTGAAGCGCCGGCTGGGTGAGCTCACGACCGAGCTCCGCGTCGCCATCCTGGCCTGCGCGCCGCGCGTCGACTCGGAGCACCTCGCTGCGCGCGAAGAGATCTGCCGCGCCCTGTTGGAAGCGATGGACCCGCACGGCCGAGGCGAGGTGCTGCTCGCCGCGAGCGTTCAGAGCAGCGACGACGCGAAGCACGCCATCTTCGAGCTCGCGGGGCTGCTGTGCGATGGCCTGCGCGGCAGTGAGCGGGCTGTGCGTGTGCGCTTCTCCAGCGGTCGTGCAGAGAGTGGCATCATGGCCAGTCCGGCGGCGCCGCTCGCGGACGCCGAGGCCGAGCACCCCGCTTATCGCGCGATTTCCCGCCGTCCCCGCTGACCACAAGCTGCGGCGAGGGGCGCGGAGGTCCCATGGGGCAGCGCTGCTGCCCGGGAATAAACTCAGTGGCTTCGGGAAGCTCGCGGGCTGGATCGCGTAGACTGGGTAGCGCCGGCCTTGTTTTCGGCCGGTCTGTGGGTGAACGCCATGAAAATCGCTTCTCTTGTCAGCGCCTCTCTTTCGCTCTTGTTCGTCCTCGCGACAGCGCCCGACGCACACGCCGGGCTCGCCGCGTGCGGTAACATCCACGTCGAAGCCGACGCGAGGTGCGAGCTCAAGTCGCCCATCGAGTGCCGCGGGAGCTGCACCCCGATCTCTTTCCAAGCGGCCTGCGCCGCAGAGCTCCAGGTCGATTGCCGGGGCGAGTGCAACGTCACGGCGTCCGCGGAGTGCACTGGCAGCTGCCAGAGCGACTGCCGCGCCGAGTGCGACATCGACCCGCCCATGCTCGACTGCGCCGCGGAGTGCAACGGGCGCGCTGACGCGGAGTGCCGCGCGCAGTGCGGGACCAATGACTCCAAGTGCATGGCCTCGTGCAAGGCGACGTTCTCCGGCGAGTGCGACGCGAGCTGCAGCGGCACTCCCCCGATGGCGACCTGTGAAGCGAAGTGCCAGGCCTCGTGTCAGGGCTCTTGTCGCGCCGAGGCCAACGCGAGCTGTCAAATCGACTGCCAAGCCGACGGCTACGCCGCGTGCGAAGCGCGCTTGCAGGGCGGCTGCGACATCCGCTGCAAAGACAACGGCAGCGGCGCGCTCTACTGTGATGGCCAGTACATCGACGACGGCGGCAACCTCGATAAGTGCCTGCAAGCGCTGAACGAGGTCATCACCGTGGACGTTCAGGGCAGCGCACAGGGCAGCTGTTCGAAGGGGCACTGTGAGGGCACGGCGGAGGGCACCGCCTCGGCGAGCTGCGCCATCGCCCAGGGCGCGCAGAACGCCGGCGGCAACCTCGGCTTGGGCTTGGTCGTCGCGCTCGGGGCGGGCGCGCTGCGCCGTCGCCGCCGTCGCTGAGACGGCGGCTCGGCGGCTCGACCGCGGCGCTGAGGCGCGCTGGACAGCGCCGCGGCGCGGATCGATCGTGAGCGGCGATGTTCGGCTCCCCCGCGCGACGGCTCAGGCGCTCCGCTCTCATCTTCGCGGCTTGGCTCGCGCTGCTACTCGGCGCGAGCTGTCGCGCCGGCGTCGGCGACAAGTGTGAGAAGGGCGACGCGCGCTGCCTCGACGCGGCGCGCGAGCTCGTGTGTGAGAACGGCAAATTCATCGAGGTGCCGTGCCGCGGCGCGCGCGGCTGCGCTGCCAGCGAACGGGGAGTGGCCTGCGACATAAGCAAGAACCGCGCGGGGGATCGCTGCTCGCGTGACGAGGAGGGCTCCGCCGTGTGCCAAGACGCGCGGCAGCTGCTGGCCTGTCACGGCGGCGTCTACGAGCTCGTCCCGTGCCGCGGCCCGAACGGCTGCGTGATGGAATCCGAGCACGCCCTGTGCGACACCAGCGTCGGCGTGAGCGGGGATGCCTGCCGCGATGAGGGCAAGAAGCGCTGCGCCGAAGACAAAACAGCCGTGCTGGTGTGCAAGGACGGCCGCCTGAGCGCGCTGTACAGCTGCCGCGGCGCTAGCGGATGCAGCGTGAGCGGCAACAAGCTCGACTGCGATATGTCGCTCGCGGTCGAGAAGGACCCCTGCGATCCACGCCTGGAAGGACACGTAGCCTGCAGCGGAGATCGTAGCGCGACGTTGATCTGCAAGAGCGGCCGCTTCGTGCTCGACGAAAAGTGCAGGGGCGGGAGCTGCGTCGCGGAGGGCAATCAGACCCGCTGCCAAAAGTCTCATTGAGCGCGCGCGCGGGCGGGCGCCTCACAGGCTCAAGCACACCTTGCCGACGTGCTGACCTGAGCTCAAGCGCGCGAAGGCGTCGGCGACGGCGCTCAGCGGGTAGACCGAGTCCACCACCGGCCGCAGCTGCTCGCGCTCGAAGAACTGCAGCATCGCCTCGAAGCTCTGGCGGTGCCCCACGAATACGCCCTGCACGCGCAGGTTGCGCATCACGATGGGCAGCAAATTCAAGCGGCTCTCGTTCCCGCTCAACACGCCGATCAAGCTGACGATGCCGCCCGGCCGCACCGCAGCGAACGACTGCGGCAACGTCTCCGCGCCGCCTACGTCGATGACGTGATCGACGCCCTCGCCGCCGGCCAGCTCGCGCGCTTGCCGTCCCCAGTCCGCTTGATTGGCGTCGAGCACACGCTCGGCGCCGAGCGCGAGCAGCTGCGCGTGTTTGCGCTCCGCGCGGCTGGTGGTCAACACGCGCGCGCCGGAGCGCTGCGCGATCTGGAGCGCGAACAGCGACACACCGCCGCTGCCCAGCGTGAGCACCACGTCGCCGCTGCGCGTCTCTGCCAGTGTCTTGAGCGCGCTCCAGGCGGTGAGCGCCGCGCACGGCAACGTCGCGGCTTCTATGTCCGTGAGGTACTCCGGGACGCGCAGCAAGCTGTCGCTGCGCACGACGGCGTACTCCGCGAACACTCCCGGTAGCGGGCCGCCCAGCGTGTTCCGCGTCGCGCTGCGCGGCGGCGGCCCGGCGAGCCAGCCCTGCGCCAACATCGCGCAGACGCGGGCTCCGAGCTTCAGCTCGCCGTGCTCGCTACCGGGACCCAGCTCGACGATCTCTCCCACGGCGTCGGAGCCGAGCACGAGCGGCAGCGGGTAGCGCGGATTGTAGCTCCCGGCGGCTACCATGACGTCGCGGTAGTTCAACGAGGCGGCGCGCAGCCGGAGCAAGACTTGGTTGGGGCCCGGCTTTGGCGCGCTGACCTCCATGACCTCGATTTCGGAGAGGCCGAAGCGCTCGCGGATGACGGCAGCTCGCATGCGCCCACGATAGCCTGCTCGCGCGCCGCTGAGGAGCGCGGCTCACAGCGGCACGGAGCTGCGCTCGAGGCGTGCCAGGGCGCGATAGGCCTCACGAAAGCGCGCCGAGCGCCGCGCGATCACGCCATGCAGCCACAGTCGCACGGCCGTACGCGCGGCGGCCGAGAGCGTCGCGGAGCGCTCCTCCAGCTCGTCGAGCAGCGTGCCAGCGCGCTCGTCAGGGGCGGAGCTGAGCAGCGCGGCGAGCACGTCGGGATCCGCTTCGGTCTTGGCGCGCAGCTGACGCTCGGTGGCGGCGCCGAGCAGCTCCGGGAAGCGCTGCCACAGGATGGCCAGAGGCTCTGGAGCGCGCTGCCACGCGAGCGGTAGCGCGAGCACGCGCGTCACTAGCGCGGCCGGCATCGCGCGCCACGCTTCGCTTTCAGTCACGAGCTCAGGGGCGCGCTCCAGCGCGCGAGCGTAGGCGTCCCATTGCTCATCGCCGAAGACCGCGTAGGGGATGCGACCGCGGCGCGCGTCGATGAGCAGGTTCTCGAGCAGCGCGGCAGGGATGGAGCTCCAAAACAGCGCGTGCTCTGCGGCGCCGGGCGCGAGAAACGGAGCGCTGTCCGGGCGCTCTGCTTGATCCCAGGCGCTCCAGATCGCGCGCGCCACTTCGTTTCGAGGCACGTGACGCTCGCGGGCGAGCTCCAGCAGCGGCGTGAGTCCGGCGAGCTCGCGATACAAGCGTTCCACTCCCTCGAACGCCAGCACCCCGTGCTCCGCCTCTTCGAGCACCTGCGCGGGCAGCTCCAGCGTGTGGGGATCGTCCGGCCCGCGCACGTTGCCGATGCTGGCGCGGATGCGCTGAACCAGCGCGAACGCCGCTGTGCCCCACGGCGAGCCGCCCGCCAGTGACTCCCAAACGCAGTCGTAGATCGCGGGCAGCGCCGCGCTGGGCCGACTCTGTCGCCAGGGATCGAGCGCGCGCATGCGGCGCGTGGACGGCTCGTCGATGAGCTCGGAGACGCTGAGCGCCGCCAGGTAAAACGTGCCGCGCTGCAGCAGCAGGTCGCCGCGGCGGTGTTCGGCGCGGCGCTCGGCGGTCGACAGCTCGATGCGCGGCAGGGGCGGCGATTCGCCGAGCTCCAACACCAGGCCGGCGTTCTCGCGCCAGAGCGCGGCCAGCAATTCTTGGCTCAGCTCAGCGCCGAGTAGGCGGCCGACACCCGCCACGCGCAAGGCCAGATCGACCGCGGCCGCGTATGCGGGCTGATCCTCGGCGTCCAAGTCGAGGACGGGCTCGAGCGCCGAGCCGCCTTGCGTCAGCACGCGCTCGAGCAGCGCGTCGGCCAGCTCCGCGGCGGCGTGTGGGCGCAGTAACGCTTCACCCCACTCGAACGGCGAGCGCAGCAACACGGCGCTGATCGCTTTGCGTTGCAGGTGCGCGCGCAGCCACGTGGGGCTGAGCTGCAGACGATCATCCTGCCGGCGACGCAACAGCCCCGCCGTCTCCAGAGACGCGACGATGCGAAAGGCACCTGGCGGCAGCTTGCGCGCGGCGCGCTCCAAATCGGAAGGTCGAATGCCGCTGTCTACCTGAGACAAGGACAAGCGCATCCACTCCAAATCGACGTTGCGCTCGAGCTCCGGCGGCACCAACCCGAGCCAGCTCTCGAAGCGCTTCGGCTCTTCGAGCCGGCTCTCGGCATCGACCAACGCGCGCTCCGCCATGCCCACCAGGGCGGGGTACAACGAGCGCCGCAACCAGCCGGCGAACGGCAACGCCGGATCCAAGCTCTTGGCCAGCCGCTGCTCGACGAAGCGCTGCGCTAGCTTGTCGAAGGATCGCCCGGCGACCTCGCGCAGGCCGAGCTCGTCGATGAGCCCCACGACGCCGAGGAGCTCACCCAAGGTCCTGAAGTGGCCGGCGCTGATGCGCTGCTGCAGAAAATCTCGGGCTGCGCGCGGCTCGAAGCGGCTATCCGCCGGTAGGCGTTCGTGAGCCCAAGCCGACAGCGGCCCGAGAACCTCCGCCGCGGGTGGCGCTCTCACGACGCGGAACCCGGACTCGGGTGGCGGCGCGAAGCTCGCCGCCACAGCCAGCCCCTGCCTCGCGTAGGGCGCGCCGACCAGCGTCGAGCTCGAGAGCTCGACGAAGCAGGGGCCGGCCGGGAGCTCGGCGGGCTCCAGGATCTCCCTTTCCAGAAACGACGCGCGGCCCCGGGCGGCAAGCCAACGACCGAGCAGCGTGCGACCAGAGCCGCTCTCCGCTAGCCACCAGAGCGGCTCCGTTGGAACCGCGAGCAGCTCGATGGGTAATCCCGGAGGCAGCTCGTCGCGCTCGAGATCGAGCGGTCGGGCTGCCGGCAGGTCACGGAGTCGCAGCAGGTGCGACTCCGGTTGAGCGCGAAGTCGCTCTCCGAGCGCCTGGCGGATGGGGTCGAGCGGGACGCCCAGCGTACGCGCCAAGGCGACTTGGACCGCGTGTCGGTCAGCTAACCAGGAAAGATCCTGACCGCGATCCAAGCGGCTGAGCAGGGTCGCGAGCGAGCGGTCTTGAACGTCGCTGTCGACTGGCCAGTCGGGACTTTTCTTTGCCGCTGCGGCTAGGCGATTGAAGCTGCGGACCGGTGGGTCCGCGGTCTCCATTAGGTCGCGGAGCCAGCCCATTGCCTCAAGCGCACCTGCAGCGCATGCAGGAGGGTAACAAACTGCATGCAAGTTGCAAGATCCTGTGATCTGCGATCTCCGGCGCTTTTACTGGGCTGCGCCGATGCTCGCGTTCGGCAGCAGATTGCAGCTGGAAGTCGAGCGCTACCGGAGCTGGAGCGGGAGCCTAGCGCTCACCCACTTTACCCCAGCGGAGCGCGCAACAGCGTCATTTTCGGTCTGCCAACACACAGGTCGCGAAATTTAGGCCGACAGTCCTGAAATATCGTCGAGCGCCACAAATGCCGGCTCGTTGGCCGCCCACGAGCAAGCTCGGCCAGCTGTTTTCCGTCCCGGGCTCTTCAGCCGCTGAGCCCGTGCTCGAGCTCGCGCGTGGTGGAAGAGTCGGCGAGCTTGCCGAGCGCTGCTGCTTCAATCTGACGAATGCGTTCGCGCGTCAGGTTGAGCAGCCGACCCGTGGACGCGAGCTCGTGCTCGCCGGTTTCGGCGACGTCTAGCGCGCAGGTCTGGTGCAGCTCCCACACTTCTAGGTCCGGAAAGTTGAGCTTGATGGTGCCCGTCTCCGGCGACACCTCCAGGTAGAGGTGATGGCGGCAGGCGACGTAGGGGCAGGGACGCACACCATTGGCGCACTCTGCTCGGGTCCGCGGCCGGGGCACCCGCTCTTCCAGATCGAGCGCGCGCAGTAGCGCGTCCTCGCGATCTCGGCGGTTGCTTCGTGCCACGCGGATGCTCCGCCGACGCCGCCCGCGGCGTTGTTCGGGGCGCCGCGGGGCGAGCCGCGCATCCTGGCTATCAGCCGCGAGTTCGACCGAGCTCGACGCAGCAGCGTGTGCCATGGCCGCGTAGGCTGCCCGAAGTCGCGACGAATGGAAATAGCGCGGAGGAGTCGAGCGACGAAAAAACAACGGCGGGCGCAAGCTCGGCATGGACCTACATGGAACTACACGCGCAGGCTCAAGCTTCGCTCGCTTGCGAGTCTCGCGCGCGAATCGGCTGATAGGTGCGCAAACAGCACGGGATATCGCCGTTGAATAGCTCGAACACGGCGGGCTTTCTGCGCGTCCGCGCCAGCGGTTGTTCGGCGGCCAGCAGCAGCGCCGCATAGTGATGAGGAAAGCGATCGATGAGCCGCGCGAGCTGACGCGGTAGATCGCTGCCCGTCGCGAGCCGTTCACCATAGGGCGCGTTGGTGACGAGCAGGCCGCCCTCCGTCTCGGGCCGCACCTGAACGAGCGGCAGCTCGCGCAGACGCAGCTCGACGCCGGCGCGCCGCGCATTTTCGCGCGCCACGTCGAGCACGCGCGGATCGAGGTCGCTCCCGCAAATGTCAGCTTCTAGCGGGCGCGCCTGGGCGCGCGCCTCGCCCCGCAGCTCCTGCATTTCGGCGCGCTCGCTGGCATCGTGGCTATGCCAGCGCTCGAAGCCGAAGCGCTCTCGCAAGAGTCCGGGCGCCGTCGCTGTGGCCCACAGCGCGGCTTCGATGAGAAACGTGCCGGAGCCGCACATGGGGTCGAGCACCGGCTCGCCAGGCCGATACTGCGCCAGCCGGAGCACCGCCGCCGCGAGGTTCTCCTTCAGCGGCGCTTCACCGTGGCTCTTGCGATAGCCGCGCAGGTGCAGCGGCAGCCCGGAGTGATCGGCGTAGAACGTGGCGCGGTCCTTGACTAGGTGCAGAAAGAACTGAACGTCGGGATCGTCTCGATTGACGTCCGAGCGGGCGCCGAACTGCTCGCGCTGGCGATCGACGATGGCATCCTTGCAACGCTGCGCCAGGTATTGGCTGTGTGTGCTGAAGCTCGAGCGGCACGCGGCGCTGATGGCGAGCGTCTGTCGCGGGCTCAGCAGCTGCGAGAGGTCGAGCGCGTGCAGTTGCTCGTAGAGGGCGGCTTCGTTCGGGCACTCGAAGCTGGCGAGCTCTTCGAGGACGCGCACCGCGACGCGTGACCACAGGCAGGCGCGATGCGCGTCGCGCCGCGGGCCAGCGAAATGCACGCCGCCGCGCGTCGCGCGCACCCCCGAAAACCCGAGCTCGCTGAGCTCATCGCGCAGCGCTCTTTCTGTGCCTTTGGCGGCCGTCGCGAATAGCTCCACGCGCGGAAGCTCGCACGCGACCTCGGCCAGCGCAAGCTACCGCCGCTTGCCGTGACGCAGCGCGCTCTCGCCGCCGGCGCTCGGGCGGCACTCCAGAACCCCGCCGTCCACGCTCATCGCGACCACGGAGCTGACGTCGGCGTGAATGCTGACGAACGGGCGATCCCAGCTGGGATCGCGGAACACGCGCGACCACTCGGCGCCCCCAACGCTGCACCAGAGCTCGCCGGCGCCGCCCGCCCACTCACGGTCCAGCACGTCCACGGCGACGCTCGCGAGGTTCGGCCGATCGTGGATCACTCGGCCGTCGAGCACGCCGCGCTCCATGCGCAGCACGCTGCCCTCCGCGCCCACCGCGAGCACCACCTCGCGATCGCTCTGCGCGGCGCAGGCCACCCACGCGCGCGTCGCCGGCGCGCCCAGCGGCTCGAGCGTCCAGGACAACGGGGAGTACAAACCGATGAAGCCGCCGCCCTGCTGCGCGCGTCCGACGACCAGCCAGCGCTCATCGTCCACCTGGGTCAGGCCCGATACATAGGCGAGGTCCGTGAGCGGCAGCGCGCGCAACCAGCGCCCCCCGACGACGGCGGCGAGCTCGAGCCCGCCATCGGCGCGCGCGGCCACCACCACCGCCAGATCGGCGACGTTCCCGCTGGCGTCCAGGAAGCTGAGCGCGGGGTTCTTGCCGCGGATCACGCGGCTCACCCCCGAGTGCGAGTATTCCGCGAGCAGCGCCTGATCGCCGCCCACCAGCCAGCGGCCAGAGGCGACGCGGCGCACGAAGCGAACGTCCCGCGTGAACGGCAGATCGCGCGCGGGAGCGGGCTGCCACTCCGAGCCATTCCAATACTCCAGGCCTTCGGTCGTCGCCGCCAGACAATGCCCGTCGCCGTCCCAGCCCACGCTGCGAACGATACGCGCGTCGCCGGGCGGGTGACGCACGCTCCAGGCCAGGCGCGACAGCGTCACGGATTGCGCTGCGCTCATCAGCGTCGCTCGCTCGCGCCGCGAGCTGCTGTTCGTCCGCTCGAGCAAGAGCGGCACGAGCGTCGTGGAGATCTCGCGCGGGGTCTGTGGGCGGCGCGTCGGATCCAGCGACGTGATGCGTTGAATCAGGGCGTCGATGGTCTCGCAGGCGAGCTCGTCGTTGCGCAGCTCCTCGCACAGCGCCGCGCTTTCGCGGATCGAGCGGCGCGAGGCTTGCAGTGTCTGCTGCATCATCTCCAGCGCGTTCGAGACATCGAACAGGTGATCACCCGTGAGGATGAAGAAGAGCAGGCAGCCGAGGCTGAAGATGTCGCCGGCCGGCGTGGTGGCGCCGTCTTTCAGCTGCTCCGGCGGGATGTAGCCAGGCGTGCCGATCACGCTGGGGCCGAAGGTGTCCTGCACTCCGGCGGGGCGAGCGATGCCGAAATCGGAGAGCTTGAACAGCTCAGCGTCGCCGAAGCCGCAGCAGAGCACGTTGTTGGGCGTCAGATCGCGGTGGATCACGCCGACGCTGTGCACGTCGCCCAGGCCCGCGCAGACGTGTGACACGGCGCGCGCCGCGCGCTCACGATCGAAGGCGCGTCCGGTAAACTGCAGGCTGCGCGCCATGCGCTCTTCCAGCGTCGCGCCCTCGATGCCGCCGTCGACCCACTCGATGGCCAGCCAGGGCAGGGCGATCTCCCGCCCGCGGACCACGTGGGACACGGTGCCGACATCCATCAGGCGAACGACGAAAGGCGTGGGCGGCACCTGTTCGTTCAAGCGGCCGAGCGCCACGGCCTCCTTGCGCACCACCATCGCGGCGGTGGAGCCATGGCTCGCGGCGATCTCTGGCAGGATGATCTTTACGACGGCCGGCGACTGCCCCTCGGGGGCCATGCGGTTCGCGAGGTACGCCGTCGCGGTGCCACCCACTCCCAAACGGCGTTCGAGCACGAAGCGGACCCCTGGGCGCCCCTCGGACATGATGGCCCGTCCTATGAACGGATCGCCGGAAAATGAAACCTCTGCCATCGACGAGCCATGGTACACAAGGCGCGCACGCCGCGGACCGCGCCCGCGATTTCACGCGATTGCCGAGCCGCTTCGGGTGGGTTTCGGTAGGGAATGCGGCGACTTGGCGGCTGACGCTCAGTAGCTCTTGGCGAACACGACGCGCCGCTCGCTCGGTTGCCCGCAGACGATGCAGCTGCCGCGCTCCGCGAGGCGCTCGGCGGCGCGGCACTCCGCGATGCCGTGGCTCGGGATGCAGCGGATGGTCACCTTGAGAGCGTCCTTCACCTGAGCCTCACACGCGGGGTCGCCGCACCAGTGCGACAGCGCAAAGCCGCCGTGGAGCTCCGGCTTGTCCGCGCTCTTGGGCGTGAAGAAGCGATCGAAGCTTACGCGCTCGTCGACGGCGATGGTGTTCTCGTCGCGCAGCTTGTACGCGCGCGCCAAGAGGTTCGCCTGAATCTCAGCGAGCAGCGCCGGCACGCGCCGGGGCAGCTCCGCGAAGGGCACCGACTCCTTTTCTTTGGGGCCGAGATCGCGGCGCGCGACGAGCACCGCGCCGTTCGCGACGTCACGCGGCCCGACCTCGATGCGCAGCGGAATGCCCTTTTTGATCCACTCCCACTGCTTGTCGCCGCCGCCGATGTCGCGCAGATCCGTCTCGATCTCGAGCGGACGATCGTCATAGCGGACCGCGCGAAGCTCGGCCGCGAGCCGCGCGATGGTCTCGAGGATTTGCGCGCGTGAATCCTCGCCCCGAAATACCGGCCAGAACACGCAATGCGCGGGCGCCACACGCGGCGGCAGCACGAGGCCATCGTCGTCCGCGTGCGTCATGATCAGGCCGCCGACCAGCCGCGTGGAGACACCCCACGAGCTGGTCCAGGCGAAGCGCTGCTGCCCCTCGGCGTCCAGGAAGCGGATGTTGCTGGCGCGCGCGAAGTTCTGCCCGAGAAAGTGCGAGGTTCCGGCCTGTAGCGCCTTGCGATCCTGCATCATGGCCTCGATCGCGTAAGTGTCGACGGCGCCGGGGAAGCGCTCGCTCGCCGTCTTCGGCCCACGTATCACGGGCATGGCCAAGTACTGCTCCGCGAACGTGGCATACACGTCGAGCATGCGCAGCGTCTCTTCGCGAGCCTCCGTATCGGTGGCGTGCGCGGTGTGCCCCTCCTGCCAGAGAAACTCCGCGGTGCGCAAAAATAGCCGTGTGCGAAGCTCCCAGCGCACGACGTTCGCCCACTGATTGATGAGCAGCGGCAAGTCGCGATAGCTTTGCACCCACTGCGCGAACGCTGCGCCGATGATCGTCTCCGACGTGGGGCGCACGATCAGCGGCTCTTCCAGCTTGGCTTCGGGATCTGGGATCAGTCCGCCGTCCTCGCCCGCGATTAGCCGGTGATGGGTGACGACCGCGCACTCTTTGGCGAAGCCTTCGACGTGCTCCGCCTCTTTCTCCAGGAAAGATTTTGGGATGAACAGCGGAAAGTAGGCGTTCTTGTGGCCGGTGGCCTTGAACATGCCGTCGAGCACGCGCTGGATGTTCTCCCAGATCGCATAACCCCACGGCTTGATCACCATGCAGCCGCGGACCGGCGAGGTTTCGGCGAGATCCGCCTCGCGGACGACCTCCTGGTACCACTGCGCGTAGTCTTCGTCGCGCGTAGGGGAAATAGCGGCTTTCTTCTGAGGGGGCTTGGCCAAGATGCTGTCTCCGGGACCGCGGGGTATAGCGGTTTGACTCAGGCATACAACGGGCAAGGCCTTTTTTGTCACGGCATGGCGTTTGCTTCGTTGACGGAGCGCCCCCGCTGCTCGAAAAACATCTTAGAGCCGCAAATTTCAGCCGAAAGCACGTCGCACATGACTCCAATCAGCACCGCCGTGGTCGTCGCTTTGGCCTTCTCGGCCGCTTGCGCTCCTGGAGCCAGCGAGGCCCCGTTGCGTTCCCCGAGCCAGGACTACCGGCCGCCCCCGCCCTCGACAGCAGACGGGCGGATCGTCGGCGCCGACGGCGTCGATCCGCGTGACCGGCTCGAAGAAGGGCCCGCCGTGGGCGACAAGGCCAGCAACAAGATCGCGCCGGGCTGGGCCGTCGATGCGAAGGGGATGCACTACGATCCCAAGAAGCGCGTCGGCGGTGAGGTGGAGCACACCGAAGAGAAAGAGTAGTCGGCGGTCTAAATCGGTTTTGTACGTGCTGAGCGCGCCAGGCTGAGCTTGGGGCCGCTTCAGCGGGGTGCGCGGCTGGCCGTATGGTCCTGTCGGGGGCGGGAGCATCGACAATGGCCGAGCACGGCTCAATCCTCTGACCGACGAAATGTACGGGCTTCGCTTCCTCTTCTTTTCGCTGCTGCTCGCCAGCGTGCTCTACGCGATCAATCGTCACGCCTATTCCTGGCTCACGCGCGCGCTGCGCATCGAGGGCAACGCTCGGCGCGCGCTGATCGCGGTGCTGGTCGTGGCGCCGCTGGGGGTGCTCTTCGGGCGTCTGCTGCCGGGCATTCAGCCCGACGGCGCGCTCAGCCGCGCGCTCATCGTAGCTGGCACCGTAGAGCTCGGCTTGTTGTTCACGGTGTCGCTGCTCCTGCTGTGGCAGGGCACGCTGCGCCTGTTGCGCGCGGGACGTTCGCTGCGGCGCGCGCCCGCGACGGCACGAGCGGGAGCAGCCGCTGCTCCGGCCGCTGCCACGACGCAGGCAGCAGCCGCGGCGCGGTTGACCCGGCGCGAGCTCGTGACACAGGCCGCCGCTGGCACCGCCTTCGCGCTCGGCGGCGGAGCAGCGGGCTATGGCGTGCTGCGCGGGCGGCACGACTACGTGCTGCAGGACGCGCCGTTTCGTATCCCTGGCCTCTCTAGCAAGCTCGATGGCTTCTCCATCGTGCAGCTCTCGGACATTCACATCGGCGCCTTCGTCGGCGACGCGGAGCTGGCAGCGGTGGAGGAGATCGTGCGCGGCGCGAAGCCCGATCTGATCGTGCTCACGGGGGATCTGCTGGATCATGACGCTCGCCTCGCCGAGCGGCTGGCGGCCTTCACCCGTCGCCTCGTCACCATTCCGCGCGGGGGTCGCCGCGATCTCGGGTAACCACGATTTTTACTCCGGCATCGCTCCGGTCCTGCGCGCGCTGCGCGCCGGCGGTGCTCGTGTGCTCGACAATCGTGCGGAGGTCGTCGGTGATCGGGGCGCCGCCTTCGCGCTGCTCGGCGTGGAGGACGTTTGGGGGCCGCGCTTCGGCAGCGTCGGTCCGGACCTGCAGCGCGCGCTGGCGTCCCTCTCGGCGACGCCGCTCGGTCCCCGAGCGCTGGAGCTGCCGCGTATCTTGCTCTGTCATAACCCAGCGTACTTCGCGCAGGCCGCGGGCCAGGTGAGCCTGCAGCTCTCCGGACACACTCACGGCGGTCAAATAAACCTGCTGTTGCGGCCTGCTGATTGGGTGCTGCCACACGGCTGGGTCGCGGGGCACTACCGCCTGCGCGGCTCACACCTGTACGTCAATCGCGGTATCGGCACGGTCGGGCCGCCCGCGCGCATCGGCGCGCCGCCAGAAATCACGCGCGTGATTTTGAGCGCGTGACCCGCTTCAGCGCGTGAGCCGCTGCAAGCGCAGCAGCCGCGCTTCCTCGCTCAAGGTCATGGTGCGCCGCGCGGGCTCCAAGCTCTCGACGAAGTAGCGCAGCAACCCGGCGTCGAGCTGCGCGCCGCGCGGCGTAGCCAGCGCGTTCTCGAGCGCGCTCACGCTGGCTTCACTGGGCAGCGTTTGAGCGGTGAGGTGCAGCTCGAGCACATAGTCGAGCCACGCCGCGTTGTAGGTCCAAGCGAACAACACGACGGCGTAGTGGCAGGCGTCATCCAGCACCTCCGCCGGCACCTTGAGGCCAGCGGAGGCTCCGAGCAGCACTTTGTTCAAGTGTCCGGACAGCACGCGCACGGCCTCCGCCGCGTTGCCGTTGCGGTTGAGCCGCTCGGCGAGCCGCCCCACCATGTGCAACGCATCGGCGCGATCGGTGGCCGGCGCGTCGCTGTCGAGATCCGTGCTCGACGCGACCGCGCTGGTCCGACTCAGCTGCGGAGCGCGGCGCAGCGACGCACGCGCTCCCGCGTCGCGCGCGGTGAAGACGCTCAGCTCGAAGGTGCCGATCAGGAGTCGATCCCCGTCGCGCAGTCGCTGCGATTGACGACCCAGGCGCGAACCGTTCACGTACACGCCGTTCGTGCTGTGCAGGTCTTCGATCACCGCGCCGCCGTTGTCGAGGATGATGATGCGGGCGTGGACTCGCGACACCAAGCCATCGTCCAGCACGATATCACCCGTGGGCAGCCGTCCGATGGTGAGGCTGCCGTGCTCGAGCTCATGCTCGCCGTCCGGGGCCACCACCAGAATCGGCGCGCGCGCGAGCGGCGCGATGACCGTGACCGCAGCCGGCGGCTGGCTCGGCCGCGGGACGGGAGCGGACGGCGTGGCGCGCGGTGTGCGTGACATGTCGCGCTGACCTTAGACCAGAATTGTACGGGAGTCACAGCGCGCTTCCGCGCCGCGCTTCATTATGTCGGCGTCCGCTCGCGGAAAAATGCGCGACTCGTGCAACACCGGCGTACGGCCCGTTTCAGGCTGAGAATGTCGAGCGGCGCTGCGCGCGGGGCGAAAACGGACCGCCGCCGGCTGTCTTCCTCGGAGACAAAACTTGGCCGCGCCGGAGCCGCCTCTCTAGCATTTGCCGCAGCAACTCGGAGGTCTGATTGTGATGCCGCGCCCCCCTCGATCTCTGCCGCTTCGTGCGCCACGTCACGCGGTCCGCTCGCCGTGTCAGGTAGTGCGTGAGAAGGATTTTCGGCTCGTCGCGCACTCGGTGCTCGACCTCTCCGCTGGCGGTGCGCTGGTGGGCCCCGCCGATCGGGTGCTCACGGGCGAGCGGGTCATCCTGTCTTTTCCGGGGCTACGCGGAGAATGGATTGACGCCGAAGCCGTCGTCGCGCGCGTCGTTCATGGCCGGCGTGACGGCGAGTTCAGCCGGCGACTCGGTCTCACGTTCGAGAGCCTAGACGACTCTTCCGCTGCTGCGCTGGCGCTGCTGCTCTCTTCGTCGTCCACCGCGCGCGGGGGTGCGCGCCGCGAGCGTCGCGCGACCCCGCGCTGAGCGGCGCTTCTCGCGGTCATGCGCCGCGAATGCGCCGCACGGCCGCGGTGACCACCTTGCCGTCGACGGTGGCGCCGGCGGCCTTGAGGTGCTTCATCGCCACGCCGGTGGCCTGGCCGTCGTTGCCTGCGGCGGTGATCGCATCGCGCACGTCCGCGAGCTTCGCCACGATGTCGTCCTCACTCAGCGAGCGCGGCAAGTGCTCGGCCAGCACCGCGATCTCGCGCTCTAGCAGCTCGCGCTTCGCGGCGTCATCCGTGACGGCGAGCGATTCCTCGTTCGACTTGATCAGCTTACGCAGGATGGCTTGCGCCTCCTCGTCGTTGCCCTTGCGGCCCGGGCGCGCGGCGTCCGTCGTGATCTCTCCGATCGCGACGCGCAAAATTTCCTTCTCGGCGACGTTGCCAGCCTTCATCGCCTTGAACATCCGAGCCTTGATGTCATCGAGCAGCATTTGGCGCATGCTCCCTCGAGCCAGAGCGCGATGCAATCGGGTCCTGGCGGCTCGCGCCGTCGCGCTAGCGTTCGGGCGCTATCTCGCGTCCAGCGTCAAGCGCTCCAGCGCGGCGGAGAGCTCGCTCGCGTCATTGGGCCTCACGACGCGCGCCACTTCGCGACCGTCCCGTAGGAACACCAGCGTGGGCCAGAGCCGGACGGCGAAGGAGCGCCCGAGCGGCTTCCCCCTGCCGTCCTCCACGCGCAGGTGACGAACGTCATGCCGCGCGCCGAGGACCTGCTCGATGAGCGGGCGCGCGCCTCGACAGATGGCACACCAGCTGGCGCCGAACTCGAGCACTGTCGCTCCACTCATGTTGTCGACGTCGCTGCGCGTTGGCTCGGCTTGCACCCATCGAGTCTAGCGCAGTACCTTCGCGCGTCCGTGGCTCGCTCGCCTTGCCGCTGCGGGGGCCGGGTGTTATACGCCGAGATGCTGGTCGGCCCTTTTTTAGGCCGCGGCAGAGCCGGATCGCGGTTGCCTCACCGCGTCCATAGGAGGTTCACCATGTCGCTACACATCGGCAGCATCGCCCCTGATTTCGAGCAGGACTCCAGCAGCGGTCGCATCCGCTTCCATGAATGGCTGGGTTCCAGTTGGGCGGTGCTCTTCTCGCACCCGAAGGACTTTACCCCGGTGTGCACCACCGAGCTCGGTCGCGCGGCGAACCTGCGCGCGGAGTTCGAAAAGCGCAACGTGAAGATGCTCGCCGTCAGCGTCGACGACGTCGACAGTCACAAGCGCTGGATCAAGGACATCGACGAGACGCAGGCCTGCTTGCTCGAGTATCCGATCCTGGCCGACACCGATCGCAAGGTCGCCACGCTGTACGACATGATCCATCCCGAGGCGAACGACACGCTGACGGTGCGCTCTGTGTTCTTCATCGATCCCAACAAGAAGATTCGCGCGATCATCACCTATCCGGCCAGCACCGGCCGCAACTTCCAAGAGATCCTGCGTGTGATCGACTCGCTGCAGCTCACGGACAACTACAAGGTGGCGACGCCCGTGGATTGGAAGGATGGGGATGAGGTCGTGATCGCGCCGGCGGTGCAGGATCCCGCCGAGCTCTCCCAGCGCTTTCCGAAGGGCTTCCGCACGCTGCGGCCGTACCTGCGACTCACTCCGCAGCCGAACCGCTGAAGCGCGCGTCTCGTAAAGCGGAGGCTTGTCTCCGCCGCGCGTGCGAGCGTGGCCGCGAGCATCGAGCATTGGGCTGGCGCCGCGAGGTGGTACACTGCGCGCCGCCGCTCAATGATCACGATGAAGACCAAGTACGCGCTGAAGGCGCTGTGTCGCCTCGCCATGACGCAGCCGGGCGAGCGCGTTTTGATTGCGGACATCGCCGAACAGGAGGGGATCCCGCGCAAGTTTCTCGAGCTCATCCTCGCGGAGCTCAAGCAACACGGCATCCTGCAGAGCCGCAAGGGCAGGGGCGGCGGATACACGCTGGCCAAGAACGCGGACACCATCACCGTCGCGGCGGTGCTGCGCGTGCTGGATGGCCCCATCGCGCCCGTGCCCTGCCTCAGCCGCACGGCGTACCAGCGCTGTGCTGAGTGCCGGGACGAAGGGACGTGCGGCGTGCGCTTGGTCTTGCGTGAGGCGCACGCCGCCTCGGTTCAGGTCCTCGAGAGCACGACCATCGCGGATATGGTGCAGCGCGTCTCCAACGCGAGCCGCACCGTACCCGTGCTCAAGTACTCGATCTGAAGCGGCTCAGTGGTCGTGGTCGTGGCCGTCGCCGTCGTGGACGTGACCGTGAGCCAGCTCCTCTTGCGTCGCGTCGCGCACCTCGCGGACGGTCACATCGAACGATAGCGTGCGACCCGCGAGCGGATGATTGGCGTCCACGGTGATGCCGCGGTCGCCGACGGCGGTGACCGTCAGCACGCGCGACTCACCGCGCGATTCGGCGTGGAAGCGCGTGCCGACCTCGATCTCCCCCTCCGGGAAGCGATTGCGCGGCAGCGTCTGGACCAGCTTCTCGTCGCGTTCGCCGTAGCCGTCGCTCGGCGGGACGCGAACCTTCACGGAGTCGCCGGCTGCTTTACCCTCGAGGGCCGCCTCGAGGCCGGGGACGATGTTTCCGAAACCGTGCAAGTAGCTGAGCGGGCCGTCGTCTTTGGAGCTGTCGAGCAACTCGCCGGCTTCGTCGGTCAACGTGTAGTCGATGGTGGCAACTTTTTCCCTGGCAATTTGCACGAGTGACTCCGCGGTTCTTGGTGGAGGCCGGAGCGTACGCGTGCGTTCCGCTGCGCGCCACGCGAATTTTGCCTCGCCCCGCGCAACGCGGCCCCGTTACGGCCGCAAGCCGCGGGCTTCGCTGCGTCGCCGCGGTACAATCGGGTCCGGTTCAGTTCCTGCAAGCTGCTAGGCCTGGCCGCGCCGGCCGCTGCGGCAAGCCTGCGAAGGGAAGGTGACGATGGATTCCGAATCTGCTTCCGCGCTCGAAACCGCGATCATGGCCGGAGGCTGCTTCTGGGGCATGGAAGAGATCCTCAGACAGGTCCCCGGCGTGCAGTCGACCGAGGTCGGCTATACCGGCGGAGAGACGCCCAACGCCGTATACGAGACCGTTAAAACGGGGCGGACTGGTCACGCGGAGGCGATCCGGATCGTGTTCGATCCGCGCGTCCTCAGCTATCGCGAGCTGCTCGAGCGCTGGTTCTTCCGCATGCACGACCCTACGACGAAGAACCGTCAGGGCAACGACGTAGGCACGCAGTATCGCTCCGCGATCTTCGTGACTTCTGAGGCGCAGCGGCGTGATGCGGAGGCGGCGATCCGCAGCGTGGAAGACAGCAAGAAATGGTCGCGCCCGATCGTCACGGAGGTCGTCGATGCGGGGCCGTTCTATCGCGCCGAGGAGTACCACCAGCGTTATCTCGTGAAACACCCCGGCGGGTACACCTGTCATTTCCTGCGGGAGTAGGCGCGCCCTCAAGCCTGGTCGGGCCGCCAAGCGAAGTGATCCACGAGCACGGGCTGCTCGCCGGGGCGCAGCGGATCGATGAGACCGATACAGTAGCCGTCGATGCCGCGGCCGTCCGCGCGCACCCGCAGCCGTAAGAAGTGCTTGAACCCAGGGTGATCCAGCGCGGTGAACGCCTGCGTGTGCTCGAGCCCGAAGCGCGTCAGCAGCGCGAGGTAGGCGCCGAATACGAAGGCGCCGCTGTACGCAGTGAGCAGCAGGATCAGCGTCGCGCACGCCCAAGCAGGCAGCTCGAGCGCGAGCCCGCTCAGCGCGGCGCGCAGCGAAAGCGCGGCGAGCGCGGGCAGCGCGGCCGTAACGAGCCCGGCGGCGTACGCGAGCGGTACGACGGAGCGCGCTTTCAGGCGCACGCCGCCGATCAGCGCGTAGATCGTGCCGGTCACGACGGTGGTCAACAGCGGCGCCGAGAGCAGGTGCAGCGGCTCTTCATAGAAGCGCTCGCCGAACGCCAACACCGGGCTCGCGACCGCCGCGATGGCCAGGTGCGGCAGCAACCCGGAGCGACCGAGCGCCACCTTCCACGGCACCTGTCGCAGCAGCGCGCGGCTCTGCCGCGCGGTGGGGAAGCGCACGTCCGAACGCAGCCGCGACTCGAACACGGGCGCGGGGTGCAGGAACGCGCCGCCGCCGCCGGCCGTAACGTGCAGCAGATGCGCCGTCTTCAGCCGCTCGTAGTGGTGAACGTCGCCGGAGAGCAGGAAATGGGGACGCGCCTCGAAGTCGAGCTGGAGCGCCTGCACCGAGCGCGTGCCGGTGGGGCTCGGCGCGCCGAAGGCATACAAAGGATCGGGCAGCAGCACCCAGGGCGCCACCTCGGGATGTTGCTGGTACCAATCGGACAGGAACGCGCGCTGGCGCGCGTCGATCGTCTTCAGCTGACGATCCGCGGCGAACAGGTGGATCGTGGGGCTGAGCGGGAGCACGAAGTAGCTGGCGTTCTGCACCGGGGTGTAGCCGGACAGCACGAGCGCGGCGGGCTTCTCGACTTTTCCACCCAGCACGAGCTCGCGTGCCCACTCCGTGTAGTGCTCGAGCATCTTCCGAGACACGCCGAGCATGCTCGGCCGGTGCTCGTGCGCGCTGTCCCGGCGCCGGAACATGCGCTGAAAGCCGTCGAGCCCGTCATACCAGTCATGGTTGCCGGGGATGCCGAGCAGCACGCGCGGCCGCGTATCGCCGCTCTGCTCGATGGCGCGATTGAAGGGCACCAGCACGCGGTTGGTGATCTCCTTCGCCGTCGACACGGGGTACGCCGTGTCCCCGCCGAACAGCAGAATTTCGCCGCGTGGAGCGCGCACCACGCGCGTGGCGTCGTCCGGATCTGGCAGCTCGTACTCACGCGCGAGCAGCGCGGCGACCGCGGCGCTGACGGACACGTCGTCGCCCGTATCCGCCAGGTAATCGAGCCACAAATCTCGGCCGATACCCTCCAACACCGTGGCGCGCGTGGGGTCCCCGCCCAGCTCCTCGATCACTCGCCGCCCGAGCTCGCGAGGGTCGTCGGGTGTCATCCAATCGCGAGAATCGATATCTTCCGTGGCGATGGCCGCGGCGATGAAGTGGCGAAAATGGCCCCAAAACGAGGTCAGCCCGAACCAGACCACGCCGCGCGGCTTGGCGCGGCCGCGCACGAAGCGCGTGCGCGGCGCGCCGCTCGGCTGAGGCTGCGGACGCAGCGGCGGCGCAGGCGTCGGTGCGAGGTCAGCGGCCAAGCTCGGCCCGCACTCGATCCAGGGTCTCGTTGTCGGACAGGACCTCCACGTGGACGCCGTCGTCTTCATAGGCTTCGGACAGCACCCGCCCGGAGTCGTGCAGCTCGGACACGAGCCGCTGCCGATCGTAGGGCACCAGCAGCTGCGCCTTGACGTAGGAGCCTTCGAAGAACGCGATCAGCGCGCGCCGCACCTCGGCGACGTCGCTGGGATCGCGCGCGGAGGCTTGCAGCGCGTCCGGGAAGCGCAGCGCGAGCTCGGCGCGCGCATCAGCCGACAACAAATCGACTTTGTTCAATAATATTCGCGACGGCAAATCGCCCGCGCCGATCTCGCGCAGCACGGCGCGCGTGAGCTCGAGCTGGCTCTCCCAGTCGGGATCCGCGCCGTCGACGACATAGAGCAACAGTGAAGCCTCCAGCGCTTCGTCCAGCGTGCTCTTGAAGCTGGCGACCAGATCGTGCGGCAGCTTCTTGATGAAACCGACGGTGTCGCTCACCAGGATGCGCGGCCGCGACTCTGGGAACAGCGCGCGCACGGTCGTGTCGAGCGTCGCGAAGAGCTTGTCTTGGACCAGCACCTGGCTGCCCGTGAGCGCGCGCATCCACGAAGATTTCCCCGCGTTCGTGTAGCCGACGAGGGCCACGCGCCGCGCGCCGCGGCGGTGCGCGCGGCGTACGCTCTCTTCACGCTGAATGCCGGCGATCTGTTCTCGCAGCTCGGCGATGCGATCACGGATGCGACGCCGATCGAGCTCGAGCGCGGCTTCACCCGCGCCGCGGCCGGCCTGCCGCTCCTTGCCACGCGGTGACTCGCGCAGGCGCGGCGCAGCGTACGTGAGGCGCGCGATTTCCACCTCCAGGCGAGCCTTTTGGCTCTGCGCGTGGCGATGGAAGATCTCGATGATCACGCCCGTGCGATCCAGCACGTTGGTGCCCGTGGCGCGCTCCAGATTGCGCAGCTGTGAGGGGCTTAGCTCGTGATCCACGGCGATCAGCTCGACGGCTGCGCTGGCGTCGTCCGTGGACTCGGGCGCGTCTTCGTCGGGGGAGGACTCGTCGCGCTCGTCATCATCGCTATCGGCGTCCTCATTCGCGTCGCGGCGTTGCGCGGCTTTGTGAGCGCGGCGTGGCGCGGCGCTGCCCACGCGGCCTGTGCCGCCCGTGAGCGCGGCGAGCTCCTGCAGCTTACCTTCGCCGATCACGGTGGCCGGGGAGAGCGCGCTGCGCTGTTGAACGATCTCTGCGACGACTTCATAGCCGAGCGTCGTGACCAGACGGGTCAGCTCGAGCCGGCTCGATTCGAACTCGTGCGCTTCGACGTGCGGAAGGCGCACGCAAACCAGGACGGCGCGCTTGGATGCAAAAGACATGATGCTGCTCGGATCGCGTGATCCGCCACGTTTCTACTCGATATGGCCGGAAATGGTAGTGCTTAAGCCAGTGACCGTCTGCCCCTCGCTGCCCACGCCGGTCCGGCTTTGCGCGGACCTATCCACGCCGCACGCGGAGCTGTGGCTGAAAGACGACGGCGCCATTCACGCCACGTACGGCGGGAACAAAGTCCGAAAGCTCGTGCGCATTCTCGCCCAAGCGCGTGAGCGCGGCGCGAAGCGGGTGCTCACGGTCGGCGCAGCGGGCAGCCATCACGTGCTCACCACCGCGCTGTTCGCGCCCGCGTACGGACTGCGCGTCGCCGCGGTGCTCGGGCCGCAGCCGCGTACGGCGCACGCCGAAGGCGTCTTCCTCGCGACGCTGGCGCGCGGGGTCGAAGTCACGGTGGTGCCCTCATTCAACCTGGCTCCTCTGGCCGTCGCGCGCAGCTTTCGTCGCGGCGACCATTGGATCCCGCCGGGCGGCAGCGATCTGCTGGGAGCTGCCGCCTACGCCGCGGCGGCGCAAGAGCTCGCGCTGCAGATCGCCGCCGGTGAGCTGCCGGAACCCGACGTCATCGTGGTCGCGCTCGGCTCTGGCGGCACCGCGGCGGGCCTCGCCGCGGGCGCGCTGCAGCACGGCTTGCGCGCGCGTATCGCGGCTGTGCAGGTCGTGCCGGGAATGCTGCCGCGGCGCTCGGCCTTCTCACTCGCGCGGCGGCTCGCCCCTGACACGAGTGACAGCGCGGCGCTGACGGCGCGTCTGCACATCGTGCGCGACGCGCTGGGTGCTGGCTACGGTGTACCGACTGAGGCCGGCGCTCGCGCGGAGCGACTCGCCCGCGGCGCCGGCATCGTCACCGAGCCGACCTACACGGCCAAAGCGCTGGCACACGCGCTCGCGTTGGTGCGCGACGCGCGCGGAGCGCCGCCCCTGCGCGTCCTTTATTGGCACACGTTGTCGCGAGCGCCCGCACCGCCCGCGGAAGACGGCGGCGAAAGTCTCAATTTCGAGCAGCTCGACGCCAAGCTGCAGCGCCTGCTCACGCCGCTCTGAAAAGCAGGCAAGAGCGGCAGCATCGCATTCGGGCTCGTGCCGGCTGATAGCGGAGCACGCTCGCGTGAACGCAAATGCGGCGACGCCCTGTTCCGAGCAGCGGTCGCGGTATAAGCTAGCGCCGTGAGCTGGTTATTATCGTGGCTGATCCAGAGCCTCGCCGTGTGGTTGACGGCAGCCGTGCTTCCGGGCTTCGAGCTGCGCGGCGGCGTGGTCGGCGCGGTGCGCGTCGCCGCGTTGTTCGGCGTGCTCCAGTTCTTCCTCGGCTGGTTGATCTTCTTTTTGATCGGTGTCGGCACGCTGGGGCTCGGCTTCTTGTTGGCGTTCATCACGCGCTGGATCGTCGGCGCGATACTGCTGAAGCTGACCGACTCGCTCTCTAGCAGCCTGCGAATCGTTTCTTTCGGCCGCGCTTTGCTGGGAGCGCTGCTGATGAGCGCGATCGGTACGGCCGCGGAAGCGTTGCTGGTGCGCTGAGCTCGGGCTAGGGGCGTTCGCCCTCTGGACGCGATAGCCGGCAGACGGTTCATATTTTGTGTGTCCGCGCGGCGATTTCCGGGAATCCATCAGGGGGTCGGGTCATCGCTGTCCCCCCTGGTGGGGGGCGCTTCTGGGGCCGAAACCCCAAGCACCTGGAACCCGTTCCGCATTTTGCGATGTCCCGTCTATTGTTGAGAACACGAAGGTTTTGTGACAGCCAAACGGGCGGACCGGTCACTTTCCTAATGCCAATGTCCTTTTGCCAGAGCTCGAGCCCGGGCGCCGCTTCTGCCAAGCGAAGGATGGCGCAATGGGCTTGAATTCTCGCGCTGTGCCCCACTTGCGAGTGGTGAGCGGCGCCGGCTCGGGTGAGCTCAGCGACGCTATCCTCGCCGCCGCGTGGGCCATGGCCGAGCCTTGGGCGGCGGAGGCCATGTGGAAGCGCTATTCGCCGCTCGTTTTCTCTTTGCTGCAAACCGGGCTCGGCGCCGGTGCGCCCGCGGAGGCGTTGACGCGACGGGTGTTCGCGGACGCTTTCGGTCGCTCCGAGCGTGAGCAGCGCGCTGGAAATCTACCCCGGCTCTTGGTTCGGTATGCCGCGCGCACGCTGCGGAGAGAGCTCAAGCGACGGCGCCTCCTGCGCTGGCTGGGCCTGAGCAATAGAATCGAGTCGCTGGCGATCGTCCCTGGGCGGCTGAATGCGGCGGGGGAGCTCGCGCTGAGCCGCCTCTATGAAGTGTTGGATCAGCTCGGCCCTACGCAGCGCATGTTGTTCGTTTTGTTCGAGCTCGAGGGCTTCAGCATCGACGAGATCAGCGCCGCGCTCGAGCTTTCGACGGCGGCGGCGGAGCGCAAGGTGCGCGCCGCGTGTGAGCGCTTTCAGTACTTCGCAGCTGGTGATCCGCTGCTCGGCGCCTACTTACGGCGAGAAGCGGGGGGAACGCGCGATGTGCGGGAGGGCGCGTGAGCACGTCGTTGTCCAAGCGGCGCTACGACTTCTCTGAGCTGCTCCGCGTCGCTCACCCGGATTTGACGCCGGCCCAGGTGCATCGCGGCTGGCAGCAGCTGTTGGGGCTGCGCTTGGCGCGCTTGCACCGCCCGCGCCGCGCGCGCTGGCTCGTCGCGGGGGCGATCGTCGTCGCGCTGACCTTGCTCATCGGTTTTCAGCTGGGCCGCCGCTTCTCCGGCAAGCCGCTGAAATACGCCGTAACTGGCGGCAGCGTCAGCGAGGACGGCCGCATCCTCGGCGACAAGACACGTCCCACCGCGCTGCAGTTCTCGGATGGCTCATCGCTGAGCTTGGCGTCCGGCGGTGAGGGACGCGTGCTGTCCGTGAATCACGTCGGCGCGCGCGTACGCGTCGTCGAGGGCGAGCTGAAGGCGGACGTTGGCCAGAGCGCGGAGTCAGCTTGGGAGCTCGACGCGGGACCCTACGACGTGCTGGCCAGCGAAGCGTCGTTTTGGATGCGCTGGCAAGAGCGCGAGCAGCTGCTGGAGCTGGCGGTGCGAAGTGGCTTGGTCAACGTAGAGGGGCCGCTGGCGAACGACGGGCTGGGCTTGCACGCGGGGCAGCGCCTCAGCGTTCGCAAAGGCGAGAGCGCGATCATCGCGCGCAGCGACGCCGAGGACGTAGAAGAGCTCGCCTCGCACGCGGCCGCGCCGAGGCCCAGCGAAGCGCAAGGCTCCGCGCTGGGCTTCGAGCAGCTGCTCAATAGCGGCAAGGCCGCCGAGCTGTTGGCCACCGCGCGCGGGCCCGCGATCGACGTGGTGCTGCGGACGGCGGACAGCGCGGATCTGCTCGCGCTGGCGGAGGCGGCGCGCAGCGCTCGCGACGCTGCGCTCGCCGAGCGCGCGCTACGCGGAGTGCGCGCGCGCTTCGCAGAGACCGGCGCGGCCCGTGACGCTGCGTTCCTGCTCGGGCAATTGTTCGAGTCGCGCTCCGGCTCCGTCGTCGAGGCGGAGGAGTGGTACGCCACGTACCTCGCGGAGGCGCCGAACGGCTCGTATGCCGCGGAGGCGCTCGGACGCCGCATGCTGCTGGCGTTGCAGCGCAACGGTCGTGACGGCGCGCTGGAGCTCGCTCGCGAGTATTTGAATCGCTATCCGGCCGGTCACTACGCGCCTTCGGCGCGCGCCGTCCTGGCGCTTTGAAGCGAGCGAGGCGGCGCGCTTCAAAGCGGCGAGCGAAGCCACTATTTCGCGTGATCGCGCGAGGCGCCGCTGCGCCATCAGAATTGTCGCTCGTATACCTCGCTGAAACATCGCCGGCGACGGCGCCAAAAGGCGCCGCTTTGCGGAGCGACGGGCAGCTGCGTCATCACTCTGAAGAGTTATCGACTGCGTCGCCGCGGAGCGAAGCGACAGTTTCGTCGTAGCGCTCGACGTCGTCCGACGAAACTGTCGCTCGCTGGCGAGCTCGCTGTTTCGCGGTGTTTTCTGCTGGTTTCCGGGCGAGCGCAGCGCGCTCGAATCCCGCGTGAAATGCCGGCTCGAGGAGCTGGTGGCACGTGTGTTGCTCGTCCTCGCTCGCTCAGACACGGCGAAACCCGCGTAGCTGGCGCAGAAACATCGCGGGAACACAGCGGGAACACTGGGGCTCCGGCTGCTGGGAGAAGGTGGAGAAAAGCGATGAGCAAGGACGCGAAATATTGGATTAGCGAGTGGAACCCCGAAGACGCTGTCTTTTGGGAGCAGAAGGGCAAGCCCATCGCGCGCCGCAACCTGCTCTGGTCCATTCTCGCGGAGAACATCGGCTTCTCGGTCTGGCTGGTGTGGAGCGTCGTGGCCACGCGCTTACCGAAGGCGGGCTTCGACTACACGACGGATCAGCTGTTCCAGCTCGTCGCGCTGCCCGGGCTGGTCGGGGCGCTGATTCGCTTCCCTTACACGTTCGCGGTGCCGAAATTCGGCGGCCGCAACTGGACTGTGGTGAGCGCGTTGCTGCTGCTGTTGCCGACGCTGTCCTTGATCTATCTGGTGCGCGATCCGACGACACCCTTCTGGTTGATGGCTCTGGCGGCGGCGAGCGCGGGCGTCGGCGGCGGGAACTTCTCC
Source organism: uncultured Sorangium sp. (assembly GCA_966250485.1). GTDB lineage: Bacteria > Myxococcota_A > Polyangia > Polyangiales > Polyangiaceae > PMG-095. Next base: position 93,016 of record CBINHN010000018.1, read on the forward strand.
TCCAGCATGGCCAATATCAGCTTCTTCTTCCCTGATCGGGAGAAGGGCTTCGCTCTCGGTCTGAACGCGGCTGGCGGCAACATCGGGGTGAGCACGGTGCAGCTCTTGGTCCCGATCGTGATCGGCGTCGAGCTGCTGCCTGGCAAAGGCCCGCTCCACCTCGAGAACGCGGGGCTCATGTGGCTGCCCTTGATCGTGTTGGCCGCCGTCGGCGCGTTCTTCTTCATGAACAACCTCAGCAACGCGCGCTCCAACTTCAAAGACCAGATCGTGGTCGCGCAGAACCGGCACACCTGGATCATCTCTTTTCTGTACATCGGAACCTTCGGCTCGTTCGTCGGCTACTCGGCGGCGTTCCCCTTGTTGTTGAAGACGCAGTTCCCCGAGGTGTCGGCCAACCTCGCGTTTCTCGGCGCGCTCGTCGGCTCCGTCGCGCGGCCGCTCGGCGGTAAGCTCGCCGATCGTTGGGGCGGCTCGCGGTTGACCTTCATCAACTTCATCGCGATGACGCTGGCCAGCTTGGCGTTGCTGGTCGCCGTGCAGCAAAAGAGCTTCCCGCTGTTCCTGGGCGCGTTCCTCGCGCTGTTCACGACCACCGGCGTCGGCAACGGCTCGACGTTTCGGATGATCCCGGTGATCTTCCGCACGCTGCACCTGCGCAAGGCGAGCGGCCAAGGCGCGGAGGCCGAAGCCAAGGCGCTCATCGTCGCGCGCCGCGAGACCGCCGCGGTGATCGGTATCGCGGCCGGTATCGGGGCGCTGGGCGGCTACTTCATTCCGCGCTCGTTCGGCGCGGCGATCAAAGCAACGGGCGGCCCCGGTTTGGCCGTCGGCTACTTCGTCGCGTTCTACGTGTTGTGCGTGGCCACCACCTGGTGGTGTTACCTGCGCACGACCTTCCTCGCCAAGCGGCTGCCGAATTTGGCGGCAGCCCGCGCTTGACCACTGTCCCCCACGGAGATCTCGACAATGACGTCCAACGGTAAGAGCCGGCCGCGCTTGGTAGTGGTTGGCAACGGTATGGTGGGCCACCAATTCCTGTGTGAGGTGGTGCGCCGCAAGCTCGGCGCGACGTACGACGTGACGGTGTTCGCGGAAGAAAACCGGCTGGCGTACGACCGCGTGAACCTGTCGAAATTCTTCGATGGCAAGACGGCCGAGGCGCTCACGCTGCCCGCGCCCAACGAGTACAGCGACGCCGGTTTCGAGGTGCTGTTGAACGATCCGGTAGTGGAGCTCGACACCGCGTCGCGCACGTTGAAGTCAGCGTCGGGACGCGAGCTGGCCTACGATCGCTTGGTGCTCGCGACGGGCTCGCGGCCGTTCGTGCCCGAAGTGCCCGGCCGCGAGCGTCCGAACTGCTTCGTGTACCGCACGATCGACGATCTCATCGCGATCCGCGCGGCCGCCGCCAGCTGCAAGAGCGGCATCGTCATCGGCGGCGGCCTGCTCGGCTTGGAGGCGGCGGGGGCGCTGCGCTCCCTCGGCCTGGAGACGCACGTGGTCGAGTTCGCGCCTCGCCTCATGCCGTTGCAGGTGGATGACGTGGGCGGAGCCGTGCTGCGCGCGCGTATCGAAGCGCTCGGTGTTTCGGTGCACGTGAGCCGCACGACGACCGAAGTGCGCAGCGACGAGCACGGGCGCGTGCTCGGCTTGTCCTTCTCCGATGGTGCCGAGCTCGACGCGGACATCGTGGTGTTCTCGGCCGGTATTCGCGCCCGCGATGAGCTGGCGCGCAAGGCGGGGCTGAAGCTGGGTGAGCGCGGCGGCATCGCGATCGACGAGCGCTGTCAGACCAGCGACCCGCGCGTCTTCGCCATCGGGGAGTGCGCCGTGTTCGATGGCAAGACCTACGGTCTGGTGGCGCCGGGCTACCGCATGGCAGAGGTCGCGGCCGCGACGCTCGTCGGTGAAGAAGCGCGCTTCGAAGGCTTCGATATGAGCACCAAGCTCAAGCTGTTGGGCGTGGACGTCGGCAGCTTCGGCGACGCCTTCGCGCGCACCCCCGGCGCGCTGGTGGTCAGCCTGTTCGACAGCACGGCGGGCGCCTACAAGAAGCTGGTCCTGAGCGCGGACAAGAAGCGTCTGCTGGGCGGCATGTTGGTCGGTGACGCGAGCAGCTACACCGAGCTCACCACTTACGTGAACAACGCCTTGCCGGCGCCCGAGCACCCGGAGGACCTGCTGGTGCCGCCGCGCGAAGGCGCCAAGAAGGGCCTGGGCGTCGACGCGCTGCCGGATGCGGCGATCATCTGCTCCTGTCACAACGTGGGCAAGGGCTCGATCTGCAACACCATCCGCGAGCAGAAGCTGCTCACGCTGGGCAGCGTCAAGTCCGCGACCAAAGCGGGCACCGGCTGCGGCTCGTGCGCGACGCTAGTCGACGAACTCTTGAAGTGCGAGCTCAAGAAGGCGGGCGTCGCGGTCAACAACCACCTCTGCGAGCACTTCAAGCACAGCCGGCAAGAGCTGTTTCACCTGGTGCAGCTGCACCAGATCCGCACCTTCGATGAGCTCATCGCGCGCCACGGCGCCGGCGAAGGCTGTGAGATCTGCAAGCCCGCGGTGGCGTCGATCCTGGCCTCGGTGTGGAACGAATACATCCTCAAAGAAGAGCACCAAGGGCTACAGGACACGAACGATCGCTTCCTCGCCAACATTCAGCGTGACGGCACCTACTCGGTCGTCCCGCGCGTCGCCGCCGGTGAGATCACGCCGGATCAGCTGATCGCGATGGGCCAAATCGCCAAAAAATACGGCCTTTACACCAAGATCACCGGCGGACAGCGCATCGACATGTTCGGCGCTCGCCTGGAGCAGCTGCCGCACATCTGGCGGGAGCTGGTCGACGCTGGCTTCGAGTCTGGGCACGCCTACGGCAAGGCGCTGCGCACGGTGAAGTCGTGCGTGGGCAGCACTTGGTGTCGCTACGGCGTCCAAGACTCCGTGGGCATGGCGCTGAAGCTCGAGAATCGTTACAAGGGCCTGCGCAGCCCGCACAAGCTGAAGGGCGCCGTCTCGGGCTGCGCGCGCGAGTGCGCCGAGGCGCAAGGCAAAGACTTCGGCGTGATCGCGACGGAGAAGGGCTACAACCTGTACGTGTGCGGCAACGGTGGGATGAAGCCGCAGCACGCGCAGCTGATCGCCGCGGACGTCGACGAGGAGACGCTGATCCGCTACCTGGACCGCTTCTTGATGTTCTACGTGCGCACGGCGGATCGCCTGCAGCGCACGGCCACGTGGTTGAACAAGCTGGAGGGCGGCCTGGAGTACCTGCGCCAAGTCGTCGTCGAAGATTCGCTCGGCATCGCCAGCGAGCTCGAGGCGGACATGGAGAACGTAGTGCGCACCTACCAGTGCGAATGGAAGACGACCGTCGAGAGCCCGGAGAAGCTCAAGCAGTTTCGCGCCTTCGTGAACACGGACGAGAGCGATCCCAGCGTCGTCGTGGTCGCCGAGCGCGGCCAGAAGCGGCCCGCGTTTTGGCCCGAAAAGGTGCCGCTGGTGGAGGCTGGTCGGCTGCGCTTGCCCGTGCTGCCCGCCGGGCTGTGAAGGAAAAAATGGAATCGCGAATGGATATATCGAAGACGAAGAGCACGGAGCTCGAGTCCGTGCCGATGGCGACCGACGATGTACGCTGGGTGGACGTGTGCGAGCTCGCTGCCATCGTGCCTGGCACGGGCGTCGCGGCCATGGTCACCGGCGAGCAGGTCGCCATCGTCCGCGGCCGTGACGGCGCGCTGTACGCGCTGTCCAACTTCGACCCGTTCAGTAAGGCATTCGTGATCGCGCGCGGCATCGTCGGTGATCGCGGCGGGATCCCCAAGATCGCCTCGCCCATCTACAAGCAGAATTTCGATCTGCGCAGCGGCGTCTGCCTCGATGATCCCAAGGTGCGCTTACCCGTGTATCCCGTGCGCGAGCGCGGCGGACGGGTCGAGCTCGGCGTGCCGAAGGCAGTGCCCAGATGACCGTCGCTGCGACTCACGTGGAGCTGAAGGCGCTCGAGCCGAGCGCGCCCAAGGGCAAGCGACGGCTGCCGGTGTTGCCGGTCGCCAAGCTGCTCGAGCTGCAGCAGACGCTGACAGCGGTGGAGCGCTTCGCGAAGCACCACGAGGCGGGCGAGGTGCCGGCTCAGGCCAAGTACTACCGCGACCTGATCCCGCTGGAGAAGCCGCGCGCTGGCGAGCAATATGCGTTCGAGGTCGATCTCGACGCTTGCACCGGCTGCAAAGCGTGCGTCGCAGCGTGTCACACCCTGAACGGCCTCGACGACAACGAGATGTGGCGCACCGTCGGCTTGCTGCACGGCGGCACTCCAGCGGCGCCTGCGCTGCAGACGGTGACCACCTCGTGCCACCACTGTCTGGAGCCCGCGTGCCTCGCCGGCTGTCCGGTGCAGGCCTACGAAAAGGACCCGATCACCGGCATCGTCAAGCACTTGGATGATCAATGTATCGGCTGCCAGTACTGCACGCTGATGTGCCCGTACGACGCGCCGAAGTACAACAAAAACCTGGGCATCGTCCGCAAGTGCGACATGTGCAGCGACCGTCTGGCGCACGGCGAAGCGCCGGCCTGCGTGCAGGCCTGCCCGAACGAAGCCATCGCCATCCGCGTGGTCGAGCGCGCGCACGTGATCGAGGCCAGCAACGCACAGAGCTTCTTGCCGGGGAGCCCGGCGCCCGATCACACGCTGCCGACCACCACGTACAAGGGCGAGAAGCCGATGCCGGCGAACATGCTGCCGGCCGACTTTTATCGCACGGGCCCGGAGCACTCTCACCCGCCGCTCGTGGTGATGCTCACGCTCACGCAGCTCGCGGTCGGCGCGTTCGCGCTGAACCTGTTGATCGAGCGCCTCGTGGGGCGCCCGATGGGCAGCCCGCTGGCGCAGACGGTGTTCGCCTGCGGCTGGGCCTTCGTCGGCCTGTTCGCGGCCATCTTCCACCTGGGGCGCCCGTGGCTCGCCTATCGCGCGTTCCTCGGCTTGCGGACCTCGTGGATGAGCCGTGAGGTCGTCGCGTTCGGCGTGTTCGCCAAATTTGGCGTGCTCTACGGCCTGCTCGCCGCGGCGCCGCTGCTGCCCGCCTTTCCGCACAAGGACATGGTGGTCGGCGCAGCGAGCAGCGTGGGCACGCTCGCCGCGGTCGCCGGTGTGCTGGGCGTGCTGTTCTCCGTGATGGTCTACGTCGCCACGCGCCGCGAGCAGTGGTCCGGCACGCAGACGGGCATCAAGTTCTTCGGCTCGACTTTGTGCTTGGGTGCGATGGCGGTGGTGACGGTGGACGCGTTTTCAACGGCCACTCACGGCCTCGATGATCTCGTCGGGCGCGCGTTGCTGCAGCTCGCGCTAGGCGTCACAGTCGTCAAGCTGTGCTTCGAGCTCGGCACCCTGCGACACTTCGCCGAGCGGCGACTGTCGGTCTTCAAGCGCATGGCCATCCTGATGTTGGGAGAGCTGCGCTGGGCGACGCTGGCGCGCTTCGCCTCCGCGATCATCGGCGGCGTGGTGGTGCCGCTACTGCTGCTCCAGGGCGAGGCGGCGCCGTCGCTGGCTGCCGTCGGGCTCGCCGCGCTGCTGACGAGCGAGCTCGTGGAGCGGTATCTGTTCTTCCGCGCGGCGCCGGCCTCGCGCATGCCGGGAGGCATCCGATGACGTCATCGCTGCGAGACCTGGGCCGCCTGGGGCGCGACCTGCTGGTGCGTCGTGAAGGACCGCTCACGCGCGACCTGCTGCAGCAGCCGGGCAAATTCGGCCTCGGTCGTGTTCCGGCGCGCTTGAAGGCGGAGGCGACGACCACGATGGTTTGCGGGTTCTGCTCGACGGGGTGCGGGCTCAACCTGCTGTTGAACGGCGGTGAAGCGACGAGCCTGGTGCCGACCACCGAGTACCCGGTGAACCTCGGCATGGCGTGCCCGAAGGGCTGGGAAGCGCTGACACCGCTACGCAGCCCGGGGCGGGCGACGGCTCCGATGCTGCGGCGCGGCGGAAAGCTAGTGGAGGTCTCTTGGGAGGAGGCGGTCGGCGAAATGGTCGATCGCTTCAAGGCCATTCAGGAGAAGCACGGTCGCGCGGCGGTGGCCTGGTTGGGAACGGGGCAGATGCCCAGCGAGGAGCTCGCCTTCTTGGGGGCGCTCGGCAAATTCGGCATGGGCATGCTCCACGGTGACGGCAACACGCGGCAGTGCATGGCGACCGCGGCCGTCGCTTACAAGCAAGCCTTCGGCTTCGACGCGCCGCCGTTCACTTACAAGGACTTCGAAGAATCCGACGTCATCGTGCTGGTCGGCTCGAACCTGTGTATCGCGCACCCCATCATGTGGGAGCGCGTCTGCAAGAACCCCCATAATCCGGCCATCGTCGTGATCGATCCGCGCAAGACGGAGACGGCGATGGCGGCTTCGCAGCATTTCGCGCTCAAGCCGAAGAGCGATCTGGTTCTGTTCTACGCGCTGGCCAACGTCTTGATCCAAAACGGCTGGCTCGATCACGAGTTCATCGCGGCGCACACGCGCGGCTTCGACGAGTACGCCGCGCACGTGGCCAATTATTCGCTCGCCGACGCCGCCGCGGCGACCGGCATCTCCGCGCAACGGCTGGAGGCGCTGGCCAAGCTGATCCACGACGGCAAGCGGGTGAGCTTCTGGTGGACCATGGGCGTCAACCAGAGCCACGAAGGCGTGCGCACCGCGCAGGCCATCATCGCGCTCGCGCTGATGACCGGCAACATCGGTCGGCCCGGCACGGGGGCAAACTCCATCACCGGGCAGTGCAACGCGATGGGGTCGCGGATCTTCAGCAACACCACCAACTTGTTCGGTGGCCGCGACTTCACGAACGCGCACCACCGCCGCGACGTCGCCGAAATCCTCAGCATCCCAGAGAGCGCCATTCCCGCACAGCCCAGCTTGGCCTACGACCAGATCATCGAGGGCATTCTGGCCGGTAAAATCCGGGGTTTGTGGGTCATCGCGACCAACCCGGCGCACTCCTGGATCAACCAAGCCCACCTGCACGACGTGCTCGGTCGCCTGGAGTGCTTGGTCGTGCAGGACATGTACCGCGACACCGAGACGGCCCAGCACGCGGACGTTTTGTTCGCCGCCGGCGGCTGGGGCGAGAAGGAGGGCACCTTCATCAACTCGGAGCGCCGCGTCGGTGTCATCAAGCGCGTGTGTCGTGCTCCCGGGCAGGCGCTGGCTGATTTTCATATCTTTCAGCTGGTGGCGGAGGCTTGGGGCGTGTCCGACATGTTCCGCGAGTGGAGCTCACCAGAAGCCGTCTTTCAGCTGCTGAAGACGCTGAGCCGCGGGCGGCCGTGCGACATCAGCGGCATCGAAGACTATGCGATGATCGATCGCGAGGGTGGGGTGCAGTGGCCGTTGCCGGAGGGCAGCGCGGAGCCCGCGCGTGAACGTCGGCTGTTCGAGGACGGTCGCTTCTTCCATGAGGACGGCAAGGCGAAGTTCTTGTTCGCCGAGCCCCGGCCGCTGCCGGAGCCGACCTCTTCGGCGTATCCGCTGCTGCTGCTCACCGGTCGCGGGAGCTCGGCGCAGTGGCACACGCAGACGCGCACCAAGCGCTCGGAGGTCTTGAGTCGTCTCTCGCCCAGCGAGCTCTACGTCGAGCTCTCCGCGGTCGACGCGCGCGCGCTCGGCGTGAAGCCGGACGAGCTGGTGCACGTCTGCTCGAAGCGCGCCACCGTGCGCGCCCGCGCGTTCATCACCAACTCAGTGAAGCCGGGTGAGGTGTTCATGCCGATGCACTACGACACCATGAACCAGCTGACCTTCGCCGCGTTCGACCCGTACTCGCGCCAACCGGCGTACAAAGCGTGCGCGGTCAAGATCGTGAAGGTCGATCGCGTATCCTGAGCCGCTCGGCGGCGGCTCGAAGCCTCACTCGCGGCCGAGCGCCTTCGTCAGCGCGGCGCGCGCCGCGGACAGCATGTAGTCGGCTTGGACACGCTGCGCCTGCGCCGTGGTCAGCGCCAGCTGCGCGTCGGCCAGCTCGAGGATGCTACCCGCGCCGACCTGGTAGCGTCCCTCCGCCAAATTGAGCCGCTCGCGCGTGTTCGCCACCAGCTTGTCCGCGGTGCTCAGCGCTTGCTTCGCGGCGCGCACGCCGAGGCGCGCCTGCTCGACCTCCACGAAGATTTGTTGCCGCAGGCTGGCCGTCTGCAATGTGACGCTGTCCAAATTGGCGTGAGCTTCGGCGACCTGCGCGCGCGTGAGCCCGCCTTGAAAGAGGTTCCAGTTGAGCGTCGCTTGCGCGTTCCAGCTCCAGCTCAGGCTGTCCGGAGCCGGCCCGCTCTCAGCGATGCCAGTGGAGACGCTCAGCGTCGGGCCGTAGGCGCCCTTCACCGCGCGCAACGTCTGCTCTTGGCTGCGCGTCAGCGCGGCCTGCGCCTTGAGCTCGGCGCGGTTCGCGATGGCTAGCCGGAACAGATCCGCGCTGGCGGCGCCTTCCTCCGCGACGGGTGCGAGGCCCTGATCACTGACCTCGAAGTCAGCCGGAACTTCGAGGCCCATGGCCTGGGCGAGCTGCGCGCGCGCGACCGCGTAGGCGTTTTCGGTGTTCACCAGGCTCAGCCGCGCGCTCTCCACGTCGGATTGGGCCTGCACCAGGTCGATGCGCGGCCGCGTGCCGACCTCCACGAACCCTTCCACCTGCGCCAAGTGCCGCAGCTGATTGGCCAATGTTTCTCGCGACACATCGAGCAGCGCTTTTTGGGCGTGCGCCTGCAGGTAGGCGTTCTTCACCGCGAGCGTCACTTCCTGGCGCGTCACGGTCTCGTTTTGCTGCAGCGCCTCCAGGTTCGAGCTCGCGGCGCGGTAGCGCCCGCTGGTCTGGCCGAAATCGTAGATCAACTGGCTCGCCGAGAGCTCGGCGAGATAGAGGTTTTGCCCGACGATGCCGTTGCCGCGCACCTGCGCTTCCGTGCGCCGGTAGCTGGCCGTGCCTCGGACCTGCGGCAAATATCCGGAGAGCGCTTGGTCCGCGCGAGCGCCGGCCACGCGCGTCGCTGCGCGCGCTTGACCGAGCCGCGGATGGCGCTCGAGCGCGACGCGCAGCGCCTGCTCCAGCGACAACAGCGGGCCCGCGGGCGCCGTGGACGGCGGCGGTGCGCTGGGCGGTAGCGTTGCGGCAGGGGGCGGAAGCGCTGGCGCGCTGCCGGCGGGGCTCACCGGCTCGGGCGGCGCCTCTTGCGCGCGGCTCGGGCGAGCCAACGCGCAAGTCAGCGCGAGCGCGAGCGCGGCACTGTAGATCCGCTGCTCCGTCATCATTCGTACCTCAGCGCTTCGATCGGATCCAAGCGCGACGCCTTGCGCGCAGGATAAAGTCCGAAGCCGACGCCGACGAGGGCGCTGAACAGCACCGAGATGACGATCACGTCGGGACGCACCAGCGTCGGCCAACCGAACTGAGACGCGAGCCATAGCCCCGCGCCGACACCGACGGCCACACCGAGCGCGCCGCCCATCAGCGACAGCGCGAACGCCTCGACCAGAAATTGCGCCAGGATCTGCTCGGGTTTGGCGCCGATCGCCATGCGCAAGCCGATCTCGCGCGTGCGCTCGGTGACGCTGACCAACATGATGTTCATGATGCCGATGCCGCCCACCAGCAGCGAGACGGCGGCGATGCCGGCGAGCAACGTCGTCATGGTCTTCGTGCCCTCCGCTTGAGCGCTGGCCATCTCGGTCAGGTTGCGGATCGAGAAATCGTCGTCACTGCCGGGGCCGATGTGGTGGCGATCGCGCAACAGCTCGCTCACCTGCGTCTGCGCGCGCGCGGTGTCCGCCGGCGAAGTGGCCTGGATGAAGATCACGCCGGAGATGTAGTTCTTGAGCCCGCCCTGGATCTTGCTGCCGAAGGTCGTGACCGGCACCAGCGCCGTATCGTCGTAGTCTTGTCCCGACGAGGACTGGCCCTTGACCGCCAGCACGCCCACGACCTCGAACGGGACGTTGTTGATGCGCACCATCTGCGAGATGGGATCGGCGTTCTCACCGAACAGGCGCGTGACCACGGTTTGTCCCAGCACCACGACCTTGGTCGAGGTCTCGACGTCCGAGTTCGTCAGCGCGCGGCCGCTCGACACCGACCAGTTGCGGATGTCGAGGTAGTCGCCGGTGGTGCCCATCACCTGCGTGGTCCAGTTCTGATCTTCGCTCAGGATCGGCGTGTTGGTGCGCAGCAGCGGCGCGGCGAGTCTGACGGTGCTCACCTGCGTTTGGATGGCCTTGAGGTCGTCCCAGGTCAGCGTCGGTTGGCTGCCGAAGCCGCCGCGGACGCCGCCTGCGGTGGTGCTGCCGGGCATGACGATGAGCAGGTTGGTGCCCATCGCGGTGAACGCTTGCTCGACGCTCGCCTTCGCGCCCTCGCCGATGGCCACCATCGCGATCACCGCGCCGACGCCGATCACGATGCCGAGCGTGGTCAAAAATGAGCGCATTTTGTTGCGCAGCAGCGCGCGGATGGCGATGCGGAAGGTCTGCCACAGCATCATCAGGTCAGCTCCTCCTGCGCGAGCGCGCTGAGGTCGGCCAGGCGCGGCGTCTGCCTGCGATCGGCCGCGATGAGGCCGTCTTTCATGATCAGCACGCGGCTGGCGTGCTCGGCGATGTCCGACTCGTGCGTGACGAGCACGATCGTGATGCCGGAGCGGCTGAGCTCCTGGAACAGCGCCATCACCTCGATGCTGGTGCGCGAGTCCAGGTTGCCCGTCGGCTCATCTGCCAGGATGAGCCGCGGTGAGCCGACGAGCGCGCGGGCGATGGCGACGCGCTGCTGCTGACCGCCTGACAGCTGGTTTGGGTGATGATGAAGGCGATCGCCGAGGCCCACGCGCTCCAGCGCTTCACGCGCGCGCCGCACGCGTTCGCGCCCGGGGACGCCGGCGTACACCAGCGGCAGCTCGACGTTTTCGAGCGCGCTCGTGCGCGGCAGCAGGTTGAAATTTTGGAACACGAAGCCCAGCGTCTGGTTGCGCACCTCTGCCAGCTCGCCGCGCCCCAGGTGTGAGACGTCGCGCCCAGCCAGCCAATAACGGCCGCCGCTCGGGCGATCCAGGCAGCCCAGGATGTTCATCAGCGTGGATTTCCCGGAGCCGGAGGAGCCCATGATGGCGACGAAGTCGTGCTCATGGATGTCCAGGCTGATGCCCTTCAGCACGCGCAGGTCGATCTCTCCCAAATGATAGTCCTTGGTCACCGCCTCGAGGTGGATCAGCGCGCGCTGGCCTTCGTCCATCGCTCACCTCAGAAGGGGCGCCGGAAGCGCTGCGGCGGGCGAGCGCCGCCGCTCGTTTGCTGCGCGCCGGTCGTGCCCGTGATCGCCAGATCTCCGGGCTTCAGATCACCCTCCAGCATCTCGGTCATGCTGCCGTCGCTGATGCCGATGCGCACCGCGTGCTGCTGCGGGACGTTGCCGCGCAAGAGCCAGACACTGCGCTGGTCCGGCGCGCGTTCTCGCGCTGCTGCGCCGCCTGGGCGCGAGCCACGTTGCGCAGCGCCGGCGGCTGCTCCCGGCGCGAGACCGTGTCCGCGCGTGGCGCTCGCGGGCGGCAACAGCTCGCTCGGCGGACGAAAGCGCAGCGCGGCGTTGGGGATGCGCAGCACGTCGTCTTTGTCCGCGTAGGTGAAGGTGACGTTGGCCGTCATGCCCGGCCGCAGCTTCAGCTCGGAATTATCGACATCGATCACCGCGTCATAGGTCACGACGTTCTGCAGCGTCTGCGGCGCGTTACGAATTTGACGTACTCTGCCCTTGAAGCGCAGCGAAGGATAAGCATCGACGGTAAAGGTCGCGGGCATGCCCGGCTCCAGGCGGCCGACGTCGGCCTCCGCGACGTTGGTGTCGACCTGCATCTTTCGCAGGTCCTCCGCGATCGTGAACAGCACCGGCGCCTGCAGCGAAGCGGCGACGGTCTGTCCCACGTCTACGCTGCGCGAAATCACCACGCCGTCGATGGGGGACAGGATGGTGGTGTAGGTGAGGTTCACCTCTGCTTGGTGCAACGCCGCGCGCGTCTGCTCCACGCTGCCGCGCGCGGCTTGCACTTGCGCGGCGAGCGCCTTGGCGTTGGACACCGCGGTGTCACGCTCGGCCGGCGCGACCAGGTTACGCTCGGCGAGTTGCTTCATGCGCTCCGCCTGACGCGCGGCGTCCTCCGCTTGCGCTTCGGCGCGGGCCAGGTTGCCCTTGGCCGCCAGATGGTTGGCGCGCGCTTGCTCGAGGGCGGCCTTGAACAACGCCGGGTCCAGCTTGGCGATGACTTGCCCCTTCTTCACTTGGGAGTTGAAGTCCGCGGCCAAGGTCGTGATGCGACCCGATACTTGGCTGCCGACCTGCACGGTCACCAGTGCGGACAGCGTGCCCGTCGCCGTCACGCGCGCGACGATGGAGCCGCGATCGAGCTTGACGGTTTCGAAAACGGGACCGCTATCCTGGTGCGAGCGATAGTAGCGATAGCCGAACACAGCGCCGCCGATGAGCAGCGCCAGGACGGCGAGAGAGAGGAGACGGCGCAGGTTGCGAGACCGTGAAGGGGCGATCGGCACGTTGACCCTTGCGATCTACACGACGCTCAGCCGCCGCGCTCTACGCGAAATGTCGCGAGAACCCCGCGAGACGCCGGAGCCTAATTCTCGGCCGATTGGCCAGGGTTTGCGGGGAATATCCTGCCCGCGAGCGGTGTTCGATCCGTTCAATTATTTTTTACAGACGAACAAGGTCGCGCTCAGCGGGGGTAGCGCGTGCTCCAGTTGGTTCGCGCGAATGGTGAGCGTCGGGCCCGGCTCGATCGTCGCGGCGTTGCGGTCCAGCACATAGCTGTCTGCGCGAGTGTATTTGCCGGAGTCCAGGCGTAGCTTCGCCGTGTAGCTCTTCTGCAGATCCTTATTGATGATGAGGATGGTGAGCGCGCCGGTCTTGGTGTCCGTCGCGGCGAAGATCGAGGCAGCGGCGTTATCGGCGCTCTTGGCAGCGACCGCGTTGTCGCCGAAGTGGCCGCCCTTGCCGTCATAGTTGCGATAGAGCTTGAAGGCGGCGAGGATGTAGGGCGGAAGCTCGCCGTTGCCCGCGCCGTCGCCCCAGTAGTTCGCGATGTAGACTCCCTCGCGTCCGAGCACGCCGAGCACGTCGGCCTGCGCGAGTCCGCCCGAGATGTGGTTGCCAGCTCCGAAATTGTACTCGGTCAGCGCGAGCTTGGTGCCAGGATATCGCTTGGCGATGATCTCATTGATCCTCGGCAGCAGCCGGATCGGCTCGTTGAGCTGATCGCTGATCCAGCTCTTTTCCTTGTACTCGGCGTCCCACAAGCTGCGTGGCGCTTGCAGGCGCGCGACCATCGTCTTGCGCGAAACGTCAGCTTCCGTGACACGCGTGCTGCCGCGCGCCTCGGGGTACCAATGCAGGTCGAGCGCGTGCACCAGCCGTCGTCCGCGCTTCGCTCCCAGCTGCTTCATGGAGGCCAGGAAGTAGTCGAGGTACGTGCCGTACCGCTCGTTGAATTCAGCAGCGTCCGGGGCGTTGGCGAAATTGACGTACTCACTCCAGCCGAACGCCACGCCGCCGAGCACGAACGCGGAGGGATCGACGTCCAGGATCGCGGACGCGGTCGCCTCGCTGCGCTGCACGATTTCGCGGTACGTCGCGGCCGCGGGGTGGATACGAGGATGCGTCACGGGCCACAGCGCGGGCTCGTTGTCGAGCGAGTAGAATTTGGCGCCGCCGCGCGCGGCAGGGCCTAGCTTCGAGAGCAGGAGATGGACGAACTCGTCCTGATACACGACGCCGTCGTCGAGATCCGGCTTGAGTGACAGCGGTCCTGGTTTGCGCGGCAGGCTCTTTACGAAGCGCTTGCTGGGCGCCTTCTCCTCCTCTTTGACGTCGCCGTTCTTGTCGGCCGACACATAGTCTTGCATCGTGACGGTGACGATCGCCTCCGCGCCCTCACGTTTGCTGTCCTGGACGAAATTCAGATACTGCGCGCCCGGCTCGCTGCAGTTCTCGTAGCCCATTACGCTGCAGGTCCACTCGTCGTTCACGTGCTGGTAGTCGCTGCCGGCGTTGGAGGCATTGTTCTCCCAGTTGTACGCGCTGCCGCGGTTGCCGCCGAGCCGCCGCAGCGTGGCTCCCGAACCGGCGAGGTGCTGCGCGTTGATGCCGTACACGTATGGGCTGATCGGGCGGATCACGCGCGACGGGTTCACGCTCAGCGGCAGCTCTCCGCCGTCGATGACCGTCAAGGGCGGCTCCGGCGCCGTTGCTTGAGCCAGCAAGCGTCGATCGGCGAGCTCGCTGCTGGGCAAGGCGCTCAGCTTCACGGAGGGACCGAAATTCTCGACCGTGACGCCGCCGAGCTCGAACTGTTCGGGATCATAGCCGAGGCGGAAGATCATTTGAGCTTCGCCGGCCGCGTAGCTCTCGGCCGCGTTGAAGCGCACCTGCACCTTGCGCCACTGCGGCGTGATGCGAAATGAGTAGCTGACTGATTTGGTGTACGGCGGGGCGGCGCGTTCGAACACGAACTGGGATTCCGTGACACCGTTGTCCTGCGGCTCGACGGCGCGCACGTAGAACGTCGCGAGCAGCGCGTCGCCGCTTTGCACTGCCGCGGTCGTCTTCGCTTGCATTTGCACGGTCCACTCGGAGCCCGACGGCGCCTTGACCTGCGCGCGCACGACCCGCGCGAAGGGCTGCCCGCCGACGGCAGCGGCCGAGAGCGACGCCCTCGTCGCGTCACCGACCAGCGCGAACGCTTCCACGCCCGACGCCGCTAGCAGCGGGGTAGACGGCGGCAGCGGGGCCGCCGCGTCGTTCGGCGCGGCGGGAGCGGGCGGCGCCGCGTTTTGCGGGACGCAGTCGGCGCTGCGCTTGATACAGCCGCTCGCGCACAGCGCTGCCAGCAGCGAGACCGCTATCGAGGAGCGCACCAGGCAGCCACCGGCTAGCGTGGAACGAGCTAGGAGCATGCCGCGGACGCTACAACGGAACCGCCGTGCTTGGGGAGACGGCTCAGAACGGCGGCTGCTCCAAGCCGCCGCCAGAGCGACTGCACAGATCTCCGAGCGGCGTCAGCGGATCGTCGCGCGTCGCGCTGTCTGCGAAACCAGCGTTATAATAGTCGAGCTCGACGTAGCCGCGGATGATCCTGCAGCGAGCGAGCGCCTGCTCGGCTTCACAAGGCCCCCCGGCGAACACCCCTGGCGCTGGGCTTCCGCCGGGCCAGCCCTGCGCGCAAATCGAGCGCGCCTCCGCGAGCACGACGAAGCTAGAGCGCTCCCCCGCGCGGACGCGATCGTACTCGATGCAAGCGTGGTCGAGCGGCATGTCGCAGTGGACGACCTCGGCGTTGCGCAGCGGGTCGTCGTCGCTCGCGCCGGAGTCCTCACAGCTGACAGCCAGGCACAGCGCCGCCGCCGTGAGCGCGAGTCTCGTCGCTGCAACGACGCGCAGCGCGGCGTAAGTGCGGGTGGTACAAGCGCTCCGCGCCTGGCCCGAGCTGCGACCAAACGAACGCGGCGAGCGCAGCCTGTGCAACGCCGAATCTGCGGGCGGTATACGCTGCTTTTCTGGGAGCGACACGATGCGGCTGATGCAGCTTGGCATGTTCGGCGCGCTGATGGCGAGCAGCATCGCAGGGTGCAGCGATGACGGCGCGGAGGGTCCCCCTGGCGCTGCGCCTGCGAGCGGCGGTGGCTCGACGAAGGGCGGCGCGGCGGCAACCGCTGGCTCATCGAGCGGCAGCGCCGCCGCTGGCGCGACGGCGATGGAGTGGCCCGCGGCCGGCAACCCCGAGGGCGCGTGCTCAATTCCTAGCGACGCGCAGGCTGAGGACGTAACCCTTCCGAAAACCGTGGTCGGCGACGGCAGCGCCGCGAGCTGCACCGGAGGCGCCTTCGTGAAGGCGGTCGCCAAAGGCGGTGTCATCACCTTCGACTGCGGTCCCGAGCCGGTCACGATCACCCTCAGCGAGACCGCCAAAGTGGTAAACGACACAGGGCCCAAGATCGTCATCGACGGCGGCAACAAGGTGACGCTCAGCGGCGGCGGCAAGGTCAGGATCCTATATCAAAACACCTGCGATGAAGCGCAGAAGTGGACCAGCGAGCACTGCCAAGATCAGGACACGCCAGCGCTCACCGTGCAAAACCTCACCTTCGTCGACGGCAACGCCAAAGGGCAGCCGGTGGACGAGGACGGCGGTGGCGGGGCCATCTACGTGCGCGGCGGCCGCTTCAAAATCGTAAACTCGCGGTTCTTTCGCAACGTGTGTGATGACAGCGGACCCGACGTCGGCGGCGCGGCGGTGCGCGTGTTGAGTCAGTATCACGGTTTGCCCGTCTACGTCGTGAACAGCACCTTCGGTGCAGCCGGCGGCTTGGGCAACGTCTGCTCCAACGGCGGCGGCCTGAGCAGCATCGGGGTTTCGTATAGCGTCATCAACAGCCTATTCAGCGACAACCGAGCGATCGGCAGCGGGGCGAACCCTGCGCGCAGCGGCACGCCCGGCGGGGGCAGCGGCGGCGCGATCTACAATGACGGCAACACCTTCACGCTGACGTTGTGCGGCACCAAGGTCGTCGACAACGTCGCGAACGAGGGCGGCGGCGCGATATTCTTCGTCAGCAACGACAGGAGCGGCAGCCTGGTCATCCGCGACTCGTTCTTGTCGCACAACCCCAGCAAGGGCTTCGAGACCAGCGGCTACCCTGGGATTTTCGTGCTCGCCAAGGGCAACCCGCAGGTGACGGGCTCGACGATCGAGTAGCGGCGCTGCGGGCGCGCGCACCACGAGAGCGCCGGGCGCGTAGCGTCCGCCCAAATACGTCCTAAGCTCCGGCGATGGGCGCCGCTATCCTCGAAACCGTGCCGCTCGGGTTCCCCTGGGCCACCGTCGATCCGTTCTTGTTTTGTGTTCATCACGACGACGCCTATCCCGCGGGAAATGAACGGCTCGGGCCCGCTGCGTCGCTCGCCGGCCGCAAGTTGGGACAAGACTTCGAAGGGAAGGACGGCTGGCGCATGTACCACGGCGAAACCGTGCCAGGCTTTCCGCAGCACCCGCATCGCGGCTTCGAGACGGTGACGATCGTGCGGCGCGGCATCATCGATCACTCGGACTCGCTGGGTGCGCGCGCACGCTTCGGCGCGGGCGACGTGCAGTGGCTCACCGCTGGCGCCGGTATCGTGCACTCCGAGATGTTCCCGTTGTTGAATCGAGAAGCGCCAAACCCGCTGGAGCTATTTCAGATTTGGCTGAACCTGCCCGCGGCGGACAAGCTCGTTCCTCCGCACTTCGCGATGCTGTGGAATGAAGAGGTGCCGCGCGTTCAAGCGCGCGACGCAGCCGGCCTCGCCGCGGAGATCACGCTCATCGCCGGCCAGCTCGCGGATCGGCGCCCACCGCCGCCGCCCCCGCACTCCTGGGCGGCCCGAGCCGACAGCGACGTTGCGATCTGGTCGATCCGCCTCGAGCCGCACGCCAGCTGGCGACTGCCCGCCGCCAGCAACTCGGCCGTGGTGCGCACCCTCTATCATTTTCTCGGGGTGTCTTTGAAAATAGACGGGGAGACCGTGCCGGCGCGCAGCGCGGCCGTCGTGGTGAACGATCGCGAGCTCACGCTGCAGGCGGGCGATGTTGAGAGCGAGCTCTTGATGTTGCAGGGACGTCCCATCGGAGAGCCGGTCGCACAATACGGGCCATTCGTGATGAACGAGCGCGCCGAGATCCAAGCGGCGATGAGCGACTATCAGCGCACCCGCTTCGGCGGCTGGCCCTTCGCCGACGACGCTCCGGTCCATGGGGCGAAAGAGTCACGCTTCGCTCAGCACGCGGACGGGCGCTGGGAGCGCCGTTGACGCAGTGAGCCGCGCGATTATTGCGCCGTATCGGCAGGTCACAAGGTGGCGACATCCGCCGCTGAGGGACGGCCGCGCCTCGCGAATGGTTGTCTTTGGAGCAATTTCCAGCTAGGGTGGCGTGTGTTCACAGCGTGTTCGGTGACCGTCTGGCTGCACTCTCGTCTTTGAGATCGCGGGTAGCCGTTTCCCAGCAGAGATTCTGTGACTGCGGCGCTACGCCGCAACCAGCGCCCCTCGAGGGCTCTGGCAGATAGAGACCGCCCCAAAGAACGAGAGCTAGTCATGAATAGCCGATTGTACGTTGGTAACCTTTCTTTTTACACGACCGAAGACACGCTGCTCCGCACCTTCTCGCAGTGCGGTGAGGTGTCCGAGGCCAAGCTGGTGATCGACCGTGAAACCGGCCGTTCTCGTGGCTTCGCGTTCGTTGTCATGGGCAGCGATGCCGAGGCGCAGAAGGCGATCTCGGAGCTCGACGGCACGGACCTCGACGGGCGTCCCCTGCGCGTGAACATCGCCGAGGAGCGCAAGCCCCGCGCTGGTGGCGGCGGCGGTGGCGGCTTTGGTCGTCGTCCGGGCGGCGGCGGCGGTGATCGTGGTCCGCGCGGCGGCGGTGGCGGCGGCGGTGATCGTCGCAATCGCTGGTGAGAAGAGGTAGGCGGTCTACGGTCCGTGGCATCTTGCTACGCTGGCCGCTGAATTTGCCGAAGTGACTTTTGCCCTGCCGTCGAACCGTTTGCGGGTTCAGACGGCGGGGCTATGGTCGTTTGCAGTCGTGCAGTGGAATCGAGAACACGCCTCGCCCACTGTCTGGCCCTTGGCGTGTTCGTCTTTCTGGAAGGCTCAAAATGGCTGGAAACCCGACCGCGAAGAAGCGGCAGCGAGAGGCACAGCGTCAGGAACAGCGCCGCGAAAAAGCGGCCAAGCGCGAGCTGCGCAAGGGCGAACGGGAAAACAAGGTCGTGGTCGAAGGTGAGGATCCGGACATCGCGGGCATCGTTCCCGGGCCGCAGCCCGTCGTGGAGTGGGACCAGTGAGCGGCTTCCGGCAGCGGCAAAGTGAAGCAGCGGCGCGCTCCGCCGAGCGCCGCCGACGTGAAGACGCGGCGCCGCGCCTGCGTGATCTGGTCCCCGCGCTGGAAGATTTGAAGCTCGAGCTCGGTGAGCTGCGCGCTGACGCGCCGATCGTCGAGACCAATCACGTGCGCCGGATTCCCGTCGCGCACGCGCCTGCGCTCTTCGAGCTGCCTTGTCACGATAGCTTTTGCACCGGCGGAGGCCACGACGTGACGCAGGAGATCCTGCGCTCGCTCCGCGCCGGCTTGACTCGCTTCGAAGGTGAAGACGCCTGTGGAGGCAGCACGGGAACGGCGCCCTGTCAGCGCGTCCTCAAGTACGTGGTCACCGCCAGTTACCGCAGCTGATTTCGGCTCCAAACTGCGCGCGATGCCTCGCGCCAGGTGCTGCTGCCTGCGGACTCGAGACGCGCGTCTGAAGCGCATTACCACGGTGGACGCAGGGGGATGGTGTCGCTGAAGCGCCGACCGTCTGGTCGCGCGTGCGCTCTGCGCGGCGTGCTAGCCGCGCGAATACGGATGCGTCTGTAGCGCCGCGCGCGCCGCCGCTACGGCTCGTCGTCACGGCCGCTGAGCTGGCCGCCAGCGCAGTCAGCGCGCGGTGCGCTTGTGAGCGCCGCTGCGTGAGCCGTTCGCGCTCCGGCGCGATGGATCGTCTGCGCTGCCGCGGGCTACGAGCGTGGACGCTCACCGCTTGCGTCTATCATACGAGACGTGTGTCTTGACCGGCCCCGGGCGCCGAGCTACAGCCAAAGCATGGCTACGCTGCGGCAACGGTGCTCGACGACAGTCAAGCTCCGTCCTTGGCCCGCTCAGCGACAGCTATTACCCATCTAAATGGTAGGGAATGGAGAGCCCCATGCGCATCGCACTCGTCGGCGGAGTAGAACGTGGAGAGCAACGCTATGCGGCGCTGGCCGGGAGCCTCGGACACTCCTTCGAGTGCCACAGCGGGGACACCGCCGGGCGTGGTCAAGCGGCGCTGGAATCGCTGGTAGAGCGCTCCGATCTCGTCATCGTCGTGACCGATGTGAACAGCCATTCCGCGGTCATTGGCGCGCGGCGGAGAGCGCGACAGCTCGGACGCGAGTGCCTGTTGCTCAGGCGCTGCGGCTTGGCTCGCTTCCGTCAGCTGCTCGACGGACTCGGCCGGGGCGGAGAGCTCCCGGCTGCGGCCCATTAACGAAACTTGCGAGGCCAACGGCGAGATTCGATTTCTCGTTGACGAGGCTCCTCTAATAATCTAGTTATCCGATGGATATTGTGGTTGCCGGTTGGTTCCGGCGTTCCACAACCCGCCGTCCGCGGCGCGCTGCTCGTGCTCACGCCCGGGCGAGCGTGAGCCGCGGTCGTGCGGCCTCCTCACACGGTTCGCGTCTAAAAGAGAAGACACGGTGGGCCCAGCGTCGCGCGCGGCGCCGCCGACGGAGAAGTCATGCTTAAGCTCAGGTTGAACTCGGCATTGGGCGCAGGCCTCGTGGCGGCGGCGTTCTTGGCCGCGCCGCGGTGGGCGGCGGCCGCGGATTGTCCCAGCGATCTTCCCAATCCCATTTACGGTACGGGCGGCAGCGCCTTCACGCCGGCCATCGCTCAGCTCGCCGCCAAGCTGTACGGCACGATCACGGTTTTCTATGCGGATCCGAGCGGCTGCAATGCGGCGGACGCCTTCGTCGATGACGACTACCGCATCACCGGCACGGTGCACTACTGGCCAAATGGCAACGCCACGGCGGTCGATTGCACGCTGCCGGTGGAGGGCGTCGTCGCAGATTTCGGCAACCAGAACTCGACGGCGGAGAGCTGCGGCTATGACGGGCTGCCCGCGGGCGTCGGAGATTTCGTGGGAGCCGCGCAGTCGGTCAACTTCGTAGTCAACGCGGCCTCCGATCAGACGTCGATCAGCCGCGAGGCGGCCTATTTCGTGTTCGGCTTCGGCGGCTCCGCCGGTCAGGTGGCGCCCTGGGACGTGGACGCGAACGTGTTCGTGCGGTCCCGCGCTGCCGCGGTGCAGTTAGTGATGGCCAGCGCGCTCGGCATTCCGGCGGACGCGTTCAAGGGCACCTCCCTGCAGAAGAACAGCGAGACGGTCAGCAAGGTCGGCACCGCCACCGACTTCAACTCCGCGATCGGCTTCGTGTCCGCGCAAAACGCGGATTTGAACCGCGCCACCTTGAAGACATTGGCCTACCAACACACGGGCCAGAGCTGCGGTTACTGGCCGGACTCGACGCCGGACGCCTTCGACAAGATTAACGTGCGAAACGGCCAGTACTACCTGTGGACGTACAACCATTTCTTCGCGCGGGTGGACGAGGATGGGGAGATCGAGAACCCGAACGTGCGCGCGTTCGTGAACTACTTCACGGATCCGGATACGGCGCCCGAGGGCTTGGATCCCTTCGAAATTCTGGTCAGCAGCTACAACGTGCCGCAATGCGCGATGCGCGTGAAGCGAGACGAAGACGTGGGGCCGCTCTCTTCTTACGCACCGCCGAACCCGTGCGGTTGCGCCTTCGAGAAGCTGGCTACCGGTGAGACCAGCTGCACGCCCTGCGCTCGAGAAGGCGAGAAGGACGAGTGCAGTGAGGTCGGCCCGAGCTCCACCTGCCGCCGTGGCTATTGCGAGGCTTATTGATCATGCAAACGAAGAATGCTCTCAAGGTTGCTCCGCGGCCCGCGCTCTGGGCGTTGCTCCTCGTCGCTGCAGCGGGCTTGGCCGGCGCGTGCTCTTCCGATGACGACAATCCCACGCGGGGCCGTGGCGGGAGCTCCGCTGCCGGCTCGCCCAACCGCGGTGGCAACGGCGGCAGCAGCGGTGACAGCTCGACCGGTGGCGCCGACGCTGGCTCGTCGGACAGCGGCGGCGATGAGAGCAGCGGCGGCGGCGACGCGAAAGGTGGCAGCGGCAACGCGTCCGGCGGCGCGGACGCACGCGGCGGGCAAGGCAACAGCGGCGGTGAAGGCGGCAGCGGCGCGCCGGACGGCGACTGCGAGCCGGGCAGCGGAGAAGACGGCTGCTTCAAATGCCCGAGCAGCGATCTCGAGTTTTTGAATCAGTGCACGAGCTCGCAATGCTCCAAGTTCGAGAACAGCAGGTCGCGGCTGCCGCTGTTGAAGGCGGACGGCTCGCTGCCGCCGCTGCCCGGGTCCTGATCGCTCGCACGAACCACGCCAGGGATCGCTTTGTCATACTCATCGTTCTTCGTCGGCGGGTCACGTCCGTGGCTCGCAGCGCTACTCTGCGCGCTGAGCGCGAGCGCTCGCCCGGCGCTCGGGCAGGTGCCAGAGCCGGCGCCTGCTGCGGACACGCCCGCCGACGATCTCGAGCTGCCCGCGTCGCAGCCCCCCGAACCGAGCAGCCCGCCTGCAGCGCCGCAGCCGCCGGCCGCTCCGGCGCCGGCAGCGAGCTCTCCGACTCCAGCGCAGGCGCCGGAGGCTGACGCGCTGCGACGGCGAATCGTGGACTTGGAGGCGCGGTTGTCGCGCCTCGAAGCGCGCGGCGGCGCGGCGCTGGCCAAGCCAGCGCCGCGCGCGCCGCGCACGCCGCCCGTCGCGCTCGACGCGGATCCGTACGCGCGCAGCGTGCCGTTGGGCTTCACCATCGGCGGCTATCTCCAGGCGCAATTCGAGGCTCATCAGCTCTCGGAAGATCAGCTGCAGCAAGGCGGTAGCCCGCTGAATCAAGATCGCTTTCTGCTCCGCCGCGGGCGTCTGCGCGTGGACCACGGCTGGCAGTACGTGAGCGCGGCCCTGGAGCTCGACGCGAACACGGCGCGCGGCGTCTCGTTCGGGGTCCGGCGCGCGGAGGCGTCCTTATTGTACCGCGGCGCAAACCCAGACTCCCTCACGCCGCTCGTGATGCTCACGTTGGGAGTCACGGATTTGCCCTTCGGCTACGAGCTCGCGGAGTCGACTCGCGCTCGCTTCTTCATGGAGCGCTCGCAAGCGTCGCTCGCGCTGTTTCCGACCGAGGCCGACGTCGGGGTGAAGCTCTCCGGCGCGCTGTCCGTTTTTCGCTACGCGCTCGCGCTGACCAACGGTGAGCCGCTGGACACGCTCAACGGGCGCTGGCCCCGTGATCCGAACGCGGCCAAGGATCTCAGCGGTCGCTTCGGCGTAGAGGCTAGTCCCCTGCCGACGCTCTCCCTTGGCGGGGGCCTGTCGTTCGCGCGGGGTAAAGGCTTTCACGCGGGCACGGGCGCCACCAAGGCCGGCGTGGCGTGGCGCGACGACAACGAAGATGGTCGCGTCCAGCCCGCCGAGATCGTGCCGGTGCCGGCCAGCGCGGCCAGCCCCTCGCGCAACTTCTCGCGTTGGGCTTACGGCGTGGATCTGGAGCTCTCGCTCGTGACGCCGCTCGGTCTCAGCAAGCTCTACGGCGAAGCCTATATCGCGTCGAATCACGACCGCGCGGTGTACGTGGCCGATCCGGTGCTCACGGGCGTGGACGTGCGGGAGGCGGGCGCCTATGTCGCGCTGCTGCAGAACGTGACGCGCTACGGCGTCGTCGGGCTCCGCTACTCCGTCTATGACCCGAACTCGGACTTGTTCGATCTGCGTCAGGGCACGCTGCTGCCGACCTCCGCGCGGATCAGCGCGCTGTCGCCGCTGCTCGGCCTCATCTTGCCGGGCCGCGCGCGCTTGCTCTTTCAATACGATTTCATCGACGACAAGCTCGCGCGCGACGCCGTCGGCGTGCCGACCAACGCGCGCAACGACGTCGCCACCGTGCGATTTCAGGTCGAGCTATGAGATACGCGGCGATTTCGTGCGTGCTATGCGCGTCGCTGGCGCTCAGCGGCTGCTCGGGTGAAACGCTCGCCAGCGGGCTCGAGGAGCCCGTGCGCGTCAGCGGCGCTCAGTTCCACCGCGGCGCGCTGCCCGGGACTTCACCGAGCGAGGAGCCGGGCGAGGCAACGCCCTCGATCACCTCCACGCAGCTGGCGGGGCTGATCGTTCCCCCTGGTTACCAGGGCAAACAGGTGTCGGGCCGCACCAGCACGGACGCCGTGGCAGTGGGGCTCGCGCTGCGCGCGCTCGGCGGCGGCTACTGGGTCTTCCCCGTCGGCGCGCCCGATCCGACGGCGAACAATGAGTACTCGTTCAGCGCGCGCGTGGATTTTTCGCGCGCAGTGCCGGGCGGCGAGCAGGAGCTCGTGCTCGTGGCGCTGGACGCAGCGGGCCGCGCCGGCGCGCAAGCAGCCTCCAAGCTCTGCTTCACGTCGCCCATCGGCGACGCCTCGCTGTGCAGCTCGAGCAAGGCGCCGCCGGCGGCGGTGATCAGCTTGTCCTGGGACGCCGACGCCGATCTGGACTTGCGGGTGGTTACGCCCAGCGGTTCCATCGTGGACGCGAAGCACCCGAGCACCGCCGAAGCCGGCCCCGACGGCAGCGTGGACCCGAGCACGCCAGGAACCGGCAGCTTGGAGCGCGATTCGGTGCGCGCCTGCGTGGCGGACGGCATCAACCGCGAGAACCTGATCTTTGCTTCTTCACCCGCGAGCGGCGGCTACGCCATCTACGCCAACCTGTACGAGGCTTGCGGAGCGGCTTCGGTCCGCTTCAGTCTGCGGGTTTATCGCGCAGAGCCCAAGCCCGAGGGCGACGGCTGGGAGCTCGTGGAAGCGGAGGCGCACAGCGGGATCTTGCTGGCAGCCGACGCTAA
>CBINHN010000019.1:0-116127 GCA_966250485.1 uncultured Sorangium sp.
CGGCGTCGCAGCCGGCTTCGCGGCGCGCGCTGGCTTCGCGGCGCGCGCTGGCGTCGCGGCGCGCGCTGGCGTTGGCGCGCGTACTAGCCGGCGCTTGGCCGCTGGTTTCGCAGGCTTTGCCGAGCGCGGGGGCGCCTTGGCGGGCTTGCGCGCGCGCGGTTCGGCGAGCGACGCAGCGTCAGCTGCCTTGCGCGCCATCGTCGTTCGAGCCGTCGTTGCCGCCGGCGCCCGGCTCCTCAGCGGCCGCGGCTGCGCTGCTCGGGGGGACTTCGCCAGCCTCGGTCAGGTCCGCGCCCTCGGGCAGCTCTACGCCGTCGGCCACGCCCTCGACTTCACCTTCGACCGCGGCCGACTCGGCAGCAGCGCTCTCGCCGACGGACTCCACGGCCACGACGCGCTCGTCTTCCTCCACGCTCATCAGCTTGACGCCCTGCGCGTTGCGTCCGGTCTCGCGGATCTCGTCCACGCGGATGCGGATGGTCTGGCCGCGATCGGTGATCAGCATCACCTCGTCCAGTGGCTTGACGAGCGAGATGCCCACCACCGGGCCGTTGCGATCGCTGGCGTCGATGAGGATGATGCCCTTGCCGCCGCGGTTCTGCGAGCGAAACTCGGAGAGCGGGGTGCGCTTGCCGAAGCCGCGCTCGCACACCGCGAGCACCTGATCGCGCTCCGGCTCGGTGCGCGCCAGCCCCACGACCTGATCGCCCTCCTCGAGCTCGATGGCCTTCACGCCAGCGGTGTTGCGCCCCATGGGACGCACCTGCTGCTCGTCGAAGCGGATCGACTGCCCCTTGCGCGTGGCCAGCAAGAACTCTGCGTTGCCGTCGGTGACCACGGCGGTGAGCAGCTGATCGTCATCGGCGATCTTCACACCGATGATGCCCTTCTCGCGGTAGTTCTCGTACTCGGTGACCTCGGTCTTCTTGATCTGGCCGCCGCGCGTGACGGTGGTCACGAACAGACCCGGCTCGAAGCCGTGCACCGGCGTGATCGCCGCGATGCGCTCGCCTTCTTCCAGCTCGATGAAGTTGACGATGGCGCGACCCTTGGCGTTACGCGCCGCGAGCGGCACCTCGTGCACCTTCTTGACGTAGACCTTGCCGCGGTTCGAGAAGAAGAAGACGAAGGTGTGCGTAGAGGCGACGAACAGCTGGTTGATGAAGTCGTCGTCGCGCGCTTCCATGCCGCGGTTGCCTTTGCCGCCGCGGCGCTGGGTCGTGTACGTCGACACCGGCGTACGCTTGATGTAGCCGGAGTGCGAGATAGTGACGACCATGTCCTCTTCTTGGATCAGGTCCTCCAGCTGAATCTCGGCGTCGCTCTCGACGATCTCCGTGCGCCGGTCCTCGCCGTGCTTCTCGCGCACCTCGCTGAGCTCCTTCAGGATCACTTCCATCAAGAGCTGCTCCTCCGCCAAAATGGCGCGTAGGCGCGCGATTTCATCGCACAGCGCGCCGTACTCGCTGGCGAGCTTTTCTTGCTCGAGCCCGGTCAAGCGCGCCAGGCGCATCTCGAGGATCGCCTTCGCCTGACGCTCGGAGAGGTGGTACTCGGGGCGGCCGCGGGCCTCCTCGAGCTCGGCCTCGGGGCGGCCCGCGCGGCGCACGAAGGCCTCCAGACCTCTGAGCGGCAGCGCCATCAAGCGCTCGCGCGCCACGTCCGGATCCGGTGACTCGCGGATGGTGCGGATCACCAGGTCGACCTCGGTGATCGCCATGCCGAGCCCTTCGATGAGCTCGCGCTGTCCCTCGGCCTTGGCGAGCTCGAAGCGGGTACGGCGGCTGACGACCTCGCGGCGGTGCTCGATGAAATGCTGCAGCGTCTCCTTCAGGCTGAGCACCGCGGGACGGCCGTGAACGATGGCTAGGTTGATGATGCCGAACGACGTTTGCAGATCCGTCAGCCGGTAAAGCTGGTTCAGCACCACCTGCGGGAACACGTCCTTCTTCAGCTCGAGCACGAGGCGCATGCCTTCGCGGTCGCTCTCGTCGCGCGCTTCACGGATGCCTTCGATGCGCTTGTCGCGCATCAGCTCGCCGATCTTCGCGTGCAGGCGCGCTTTGTTCACCTGATACGGGATCTCGGTGACCACGATCTGCTCGCGCTCGGG
Organism: uncultured Sorangium sp.; assembly: GCA_966250485.1. Taxonomy (GTDB): domain Bacteria; phylum Myxococcota_A; class Polyangia; order Polyangiales; family Polyangiaceae; genus PMG-095. The sequence continues at coordinate 2,114 of CBINHN010000019.1, forward strand.
GCTGCCGCCCACCTTCTCGACCTCACTGCGCGCGCGCATGATGATGCTGCCGCGACCCGTGAGGTACGCCTGCGCGATGCCGCTACGCCCGTAGATCAAGGCGCCGGTCGGAAAATCCGGCCCCTTCACGAACTGCATCAGCGCGGCCAGGTCCGCGTCGGGGTTCTTGATGAGGTGGATGGTCGCGTCGATCACCTCACGCAGGTTGTGCGGGGGGATGTTGGTGGCCATGCCCACCGCGATGCCGCCCGAGCCGTTCACCAGCAGGTTCGGGAAGCGCGCCGGCAGCACCAGCGGCTCTTCCGTCGACTCGTCGAAATTCGGCGTGTGATCGACGGTGTCCTTCTCGATGTCCGCCAGCAGCTCGACGGAGATGCGCGCGAGGCGGCACTCCGTGTAGCGGTAAGCCGCCGGGGGATCACCGTCGACCGAGCCGAAATTACCCTGGCCGTCGATCAGCAGGTGGCGCATCGAGAACGTCTGCGCCATGCGCACGAGCGCGTCGTAAACGCTGGCGTCGCCGTGCGGGTGGTAGTTGCCGAGCACTTGCCCGACGACCTTGGCGCATTTGCTGTACGCGCCGCCCGGCTGCAAATTCAGGTCGCGCATCGCGAACAGGATGCGGCGGTGCACGGGCTTCAAGCCGTCGCGCACGTCGGGGATGGCGCGCCCCACGATCACGCTCATGGCGTAGTCGAGGTAAGACGTGCGCATCTCGTCGTGGATGCTGACGGGATGCTCGTTGGGGGGATGTTGCGGAGGTGTCGGCTGGTCTTCCATTACTCGACGGTGCGGGCCAACGCGGATGGACTCCGAGCCCGGCGCTCTCCCCGGCGTAGACCATCAAACGCTAGGCGACAACCCTGGGCGAACCCCTTGCGGGCGAGCTCCGCGCCGCCGCGGCAGGCGTCTCACGACTCGCTCCGCGCCGCTCAGCGGCCGCGCGCGAAGAGCTGCCAAGCGAGCGCCAACGCGGCCAGGAACAGCAGCCAGAGCCAGTGCGAGCCGAGCGCCGCTCCGCCCGCGCGCGGACGCTGCTCGAGGCGCTCCAGTCGCTCGAGCGCGGTCTCCAGGCGCTGCTCCAGGTTGGAGATGCGCGCTTCGATCATGAGATCCTCGCGCGTCGGCTGAGGCACGGACAGCAAGGTGTCGTTCGGTGGCGAGGCGCGCGTGCCAGCTTCGGTCGGACGCGTGTTGCTCGCCGCGGGCTCACTCGAGCCGCTCGAGATCGCGCCCGGATTGGGATCCGTGCGCGGCGAGTCGCGTTCGTCGGCTGAGCTCAACGCTCTGAGATTACACCCAAGCCCGCGAGGCGCTCAGAAGAAGTTGCCGATCGTGAACTCGAACACGCTGCGCTCTTCGTACGGCAGCGGCTTGAAGGGGAAACCCCACTCGAAGCGCAGCGGGCCGAGCGGCGAGAACCAGCGAATACCGGCGCCATACGAGGTGCGCAGCCGCGCCAGGCTGCTCAGTCCGTTGAAGCAGGGGCTGATTTCGGGGAAGGGGACGCTGACGCCGCCCGTGCGGCAGTAGTTGTCCTCGAGGTTCCAGGTGTTGCCAGCGTCCGTGAAGATGACGCCGCGCACGCCCACCGACTCGACCAGCGGGATCTCGAGCTCGAGGTTCTGGAAATAGAGCAAGTTGCCGCCGATGTTCGCCCCGTTGGGGATCGGCGAGCTGTTCGGATCGGTCGTGCTCGTGAGGCCGACGCGCGGCCCGATGGTGCGGTAGCGGAAGCCGCGCACGTCCATGATGCCGCCCAGGAAGAAGCGGGCGAAAATCGGCACGCCCTCCTGCGCGGGGCTCGTCACGTGGCCAAACTCGGTGTTGAGCTTGAGCACGAAGCCGAGGCCGAGCGGGTAGTAGAAGCGGCCGAGCACGCGGTGGCGCAGGAAGCGGTTGGTGGAGCCCAGATACGAGCTGGCAAGCTCGCTGGAGCCGTAGAGGTAGATACCGCTGGTAGGAAACAGGCGGTTGTCGCGCGTGTCGTAGATCAGGCCGGGACGGATGCTCGACGTGAAGCCGTCGTTGAACAGGTTCGCGAGCGGCAGGCGATTGAAGACGCTGGTCTGCGCGCCGGTGCTGCCGCTCAAGAAGGTGGTCGCCGGCTGAGTCGACACCGAGTCTCTCTCGGCGGTGTACGTCAGCGACGCGGTGAGCTCCGGGGCGATCAACGGGTACCCGAACGTGAGCGAGCCGCCCGTGCTGTCCTGCGAGAAGTCCGTGTAAATTCGGCGCTGCGTGAACAGATCCACGCTCGCGCTGAACTTGCTGTCCAAGAAGTACGGCTCGTACAGGCGCACGCTGACCAGCGCGCGGATGCCGCTCACTTGCGCTTGCAAGGCCAGGCTCTGCCCGTTGCCGAACAGGTTCGCCTGCTGGATCTGCGCCGTGGCGATGAAGTTCTCGAGGCTGGAGAAGCCGGCGCCGATCTGGAACGTCCCGGTCGGCTTCTCCGTGACCTCGACGTAGACGTTCAGTTTGTCGGGCGCCGAGCCCTGCTCGGTGGAGACGTCCACGCGCTCGAAGTAGCCCAGCGCGGTGATGCGCCGACGCGAGCGCTCCAGCAGCGTCTCGTTGAAGGGCTCGCCTTCCGCGACTTCCATCTCGCGGCGGATGACGCGATCGCGCGTCTTGGAGTTGCCGCGCACCTCGATGCGCTCGAAGTGCACCAGCGGGCCGCGCTCCACCGGAACGATGACGTCGACCTCGTGCGTGTCGGGGTCGATGTTGGTCTGCGGCGTGGCGTCGACGTTGGCGAAGCCGTTGTCGCGGTAGAGCGAGCGGATCGCCTGCAAATCCTCGAGCAGCGCCGCGCGGTTGAAGTAGTCGCCCGGGTTCGCGCGCACCATCATGCGCAGGTTGCGCCGGCCGCCGATCGGCTCGACCTCCTTGCCGTCCGGGCCCCGCTCGTAAATGCGAAGTTGGCGGATCTTGTGGCGCGGGCCCTCTTCGATGGTGACGGAGACCTCGATGCCGCTCTTGTCCGGCGTCAGCATCACGCGCGGGGTGCTGATCGAGACCTGGAGAAAGCCGCGGTCGTAGTAGAGCGCGCTGATCACCGCGATATCGCGCTCGAAGGCGTCTTGACGGAAGGGGCCGCCCGAGCCGAAGGCGAAGAAGCCGGCGTTGCCCGTGTACATCACGGAGCGCAGCTCCTCACTCGAGATATGATCGTTGCCGATGAAGGTGATGCGCCGGACGCTGACCTGCTGGTGCTCCTTGATGCGGAAGCGGACGGTCACCTCGTTGTTGCGCTGCGGGATGATCTCGCTCTCCGCCTCGGCGAGGAAGTAGCCCTTCTCCGCGTACATATCGCGGATCTTCTGCACGCTGCGCCGCACCGCCGGGTGGCTCAGCACGGTGTTCGCCTTCAGCTCGATGCCCTCTTTGAGATCGTCGTTGTCGATCTCGGAGTTGCCCTCGAACTCGACCTTGGCGATGCTCGGCCGTTCGCGCACCGCGAAGCGCAGCACGACGCCGCGGTCGTTGCGCTCCAGATCCACCTCGATGTCGTCGAAGAACCCGGACGCGTACAGCTCGCGGACGTCTTGCGTCAGAGCCGGCGGTGAGAAGCTCTGGCCCGGCCGCTCGCGCAGATAGGCCAGCACGTCGTCCTCGGTGACGCGGCGATTGCCCGCGACCACGATGCGCACGATCGGGTAGCCGGCCGCCTGTTCGGCCTCGCTGGGCGGAATCTCGATGCGAGGTGGCGGCGGTTCCTCGGTGGGCGAGGGAACCGGGCGCGCGCCGTCCGCTGGGGCGGCGTCCTCGCCCGCTGCGGCTTCGTCCCCGGCGTCGGCATCGGCTGAAGGCGCGGCGCTGTCCGCAGCTGGGCCTTGGGCTGCCGGTGCCGGAGCCGCCTTGGCCGGAGCTGCGCCCTTGGCAGCGTCCGGAGCCGCGCTTTGAGCTGCCGGCGCCGGAGCCGCACCATTGGTGGCCGGCGGCGGAGCCGCGGTGGGCCCTGCAGCGGGCGCTTTGGGCGCCGCAGGAGCAGGAGCGGCGGGCGCAGGCTGCGCGCTGGCGCGGCCGACGACCGCGAGCAGGCCGACGCACAGCATCCCCAACGCCAGGGCTAGACGCAGCCAGCGACCGCGCAATGGCCACGCCGCTCGCGCGAGCGCTGAGCGGCTGATGGAGGCACCGGACGCAGCTTCGGACGTCGGTTCGGATGGTGAGGGCTTTCGGCGCACGCGGCCGCCCCGCGTTAGCCCAGGCCCATGGTTTTGCCAAGCCGAGAGCGCAATGGAGGCAGAAAAAACCCGCGGGCGACGACGGTCGCGCCCCGAGCGCCTAAGTCGGTCTGGTCTCAAACGTCGAGCTCTTCCGCCTGGTCCGCCCGCTCCATGATGAAGCGGAACCGCGCCGAAGCATCCTTGCCCATCAGCTCGTTGACGATGCGGTCCGTCTCGAGCGCGTCCCGGATTTCGACGCGCAAGAGGCGCCGGGTCTTCGGGTTCAGCGTGGTGTCCCACAACACCTTCGGCATCATTTCGCCGAGCCCTTTGAAGCGGGTGATCTCGGGCTTGGCGTTGCCCTTTTGCTTCTCTTTGAGGATACGGGCCTTGTCGTCGTCATCGGCGGCCCAGTACGTCTCCTTGCCGATATCGATGCGGTAGAGCGGAGGCAGCGCGACGTAGACGCGACCCTGCCGGATGAGCTCGGGCAGGTGACGGTACAGGAACGTCAGCAGCAGCGTAGTGATGTGGTGGCCGTCGGAGTCGGCGTCGGCGAGCAGCACCACGCGCTGATAACGCAGGCGCCCGATGTCGAAGGAAGCGCCCACTCCGCAGCCGAGCGCGGTGATGAGGTCGCTGATTTCCTTGTTCTCGAGCACCTTGGTGAGGCTCATGCCCTCGGTGTTCAGCACCTTGCCGCGTAGCGGTAAAATGGCCTGGCGGTTGCGATCCCGGCCTTGCTTCGCGGAGCCGCCGGCGGAGTCACCCTCCACGATGAACAGCTCGGTGTGGGCGCGGTCGTGGGCCAAGCAGTCGGCGAGCTTGCCTGGCAGTGTGAGGCGACCGCTCGTCGCGCCCTTGCGCGTCACCTGCAGCGACGCGGCGCGCGACGCTTCGCGCGCGCGCGCGGCCAAGATGATGCGCGCCACGATCTGCTCGGCCGTGGTGCGGTTCGAGTTCAGCCACTGCTCGAGCGCGGGGCGCACCGCCGCGTCGACCACCGGCTGCACCTCGGGGTTGTTCAGGCGGTCCTTGGTCTGGCCTTGAAACTGCGGCTCGGGGACGAACACGCTGATGATGCCGACCAAGCCTTCGCGGATATCCTCCGCGGCCAAGGTCACGCCGCGCGGCGTGAGGTTGTGCGTCTCGATGTAATTGCGGACCGCCTTCACGATGCCGGCGCGTAGGCCGTTCTCATGGGTGCCGCCGGAGCCGGTGTGGATGCCGTTGACGTAGCTGCGCAGCAGCTCGTCGGTCGACTCGGTCCAGCGCAGGGCGACCTCGACGCGCACCTCGCCGTCCTTGGCCATCACGAAGGAGGCTTCATGGACGCTCTTCTTCTGGCCGAGCTGGCAGATGTGGGCGAGATAGTCGGCGATCCCGCCTTCCTTGACGAAGTCGTACTTCTGTCCCGACACCTCATCGACGAAGTGCACCTTGATGCCGCGGTGCAAGAAGCTGGTCGTCTCGAGCCGCTCGCGGATGGTGTCCGCGCTGAACTCGATCTTCGGAAAGATCGTGGGATCCGGGCGGAAGAAGATGGTGCTGCCGCTGCCGCGCGCGGCGCCGACCTTGGTCAGCTTGCCGACGGGCGTGCCGGAGCGAAATTCCATTTTCCACTCGGCGCCGTCGCGACGCACGGTGCACACCAGCCGCTGCGACAGCGCGTTCACCACCGACGCTCCCACGCCGTGCAGACCGCCGGACGTCTTGTAGTTCTGACCCTCGAATTTACCGCCCGCGTGCAGCGTGGTGAAGATGATCTCGAGCGCCGATTTTTTGTGTGTCGGGTGCAGGTCGACGGGGATGCCGCGGCCGTTGTCGCTGACCGAGACGCTCTGCCCGTCCTTGTGCAAGGTGACGGTGATGTCCGTCGCGTGCCCGTTCATCGCCTCGTCGACGGCGTTGTCGACGATCTCCCAGACCAGGTGATGGAGCCCGGCCGCGCCCACGCCGCCGATGTACATGCCCGGCCGCTTGCGGACGGGATCCAGCCCCTCGAGGACGGTGATGTCTTTGGCGGTGTACGTCTTCGACATTGTCAGGACCCGTTGCCGTCGAGGGCGGGGGGTGGTGGCGGCGGCTGCGGTACGCTGCGCACCAGCGTGCCGCGCTTGACCACTTCGCGCCCCTTGCCGCCGCGCGAGCTCACCTCGTACTTACTGGGCGAGATCTTCTGCTCTCCGCCTTGTGACGTCTCGACCACCAGCGCGTCATCCGGCTTGGCCGCGGCGCGGAAGCCGATGACCGTGTCGTCGCCGTCCAGCTTGATCAACAGCACACCTTTGCCAGGCCCTGACAGGTAGCTCACCTCCTTGACCGGACACAAGAGCGCGCGCCGGCCGCGGCTGGCGACGATCAGCGTCTCCTTGCCGTGCACCAGGTCGACGCCGACGATGCTGGTGCCCTCGGCGGGCTTCGCGTAGCGCCGGCCGCTGCGCGTGCTGGGCTCGACGAACGGCGCGAGGCCGAAGCAGAGCCCGTTGCCGTCGCTGCTGGCCGCCACGCCGTAGGTCTTGGGCAGCCCTTGCTTGGGCTCGGACAGCTCGCCGCGCACCCGCGGATCGAGGGAGAACATGCTCACGATGCGCTCGCCGTCCTTCATCTTGAACAGCTTCTGGATCGGCTCACCGTAGCCAGTGGTAGCCGGTATATCGATGATGCGCGCGGTGTAGGCGGTGCCGAAATTCGAGAAGAACACCACGCTCTGCTTGGTGGAGCCGACCTCCCAGGCGAGCACGCTGTCACCCTCGCGGATGCGCGTGGTCTTCAGATCCTTGATCTCTTTCTGGCGCTTCACCCAGCCGTCGCTGGTGAGCAGGATGTGGTTGTCCTCCGCGACGATCAGCTCCTCGGCGGAGAACTGCACGTCGGAGCCGGCGGACTCGATCAGCGTCCGGCGGCGACCCTCCTTGCCGAAGGACGCGCTCAGCTCTTCGAGCTCGCCGCGCACGATGGCCCAGCGCCCCTTCGACTCGGCCTCGTCCAGCAGGCCGCGGATCTCCTTGGCGCGCTTGCGCTTGTCCTTGAGCTCCTTTTGAATGACGAGGATCTCGAGGCGCGCCAGGCGATACAGCTTCAGCTCCAGGATCGCGTCCGTTTGCTCCGCGTCCAGCTGGAAGCGCTTCATGATCTGCTGCGCGGCGTCGGCCTTGCCCTCTGATTTGCGGATGATCTTGATGATCTGGTCGAGCGCGTCGAAGACCTTCTCGAAGCCCTCCAGGATGTGGATGCGCTGATTCAGCGCGGCCAGCTCGTGCGCCAGCCGGCGCGTCACCACCTCCAGGCGGAAGTGCAGGAAGTGCCAGAGGATTTGCGACAAATCCAGGCGCTCGGGGCGACCCACCTCGGGGTTCTCGGTCGGCACCAGGCAGGTGAAATTCAGGGTGAAATTGGTCTGCAGCGGCGTGTGCTTGAACAGGTAATGGAGGACCTTGTTCTCGTCGGACTCCTTCTTCAGCTCGAGCTCGATGCAGACGTCGTCGGTGGAGACATCGCGCACGTCGAGCAGCAGCGGCATCGCGCGCGAGACCACCACCTCCGCGATGCGCTCCACCAGCACCGACTTGTTCACGGCGTAGGGGATGCTCGTGATGTGAACGAGCTTTCCGGCCTTGCTCTGCCCGGCCAGCTTCCAGGTGCCGCGCACCTTCAACGTGCCCGAGCCCGACTCGTACGCTTGCTTGATCTCCTCGGCGTCCGCGACGATCACGCCGCCGGTCGGGAAATCAGGGCCCTTCACGGTGCGGCACAGCTCGCGTGAAGAGAGCTGCTTGCCGTCGAGCAGCGCGTCCAGCAGCCGGATCGAGGCCTGGCAAACCTCCTCCGGGTTGTGCGGCGGGATGTTGGTGGCCATGCCCACCGCGATGCCGGTGGTGCCGTTGATGAGCAGGTTGGGCAGCCGCGCGGGCAGCACCACCGGCTCCGTCTTGGTGCCGTCGTAGTTGGGCCGGAACGGCACGGTGTCGTCCGAGAGCTCGTCCAGCAAGCGCGCCGCGATCGGCGCCAGGCGGCACTCGGTGTAGCGCATCGCCGCCGCGGGATCGCCGTCGAGCGAGCCGAAGTTGCCGGAGCCGTCCACCAGCAGCGCGCGCATCGCGAACGGCTGCGCCAAGCGCACGAGCGCGTCGTAAATCGCGGCGTCGCCGTGCGGGTGATAGTTGCCCATCACGTCGCCGACCACCTTCGCGCACTTGCGATGCTTCGACTCGGCGCTGATGTTCTGCTGCCACATCGTGTAGAGGATGCGGCGCTGCACGGGCTTCAGGCCGTCACGCACGTCCGGCAACGCGCGCGACGTGATGACGCTGAGCGCGTAGTTGAGGTAACGGCTCTGCGCGATCTCGTCGAGGGCTGCGCCTTCTTCTTGGGGTGGTGCTTCCGGCGGTTCGCCGCCGCCTTTTCCGCGGCCGCCGCGGGGGCGATCGCCTTCGGAACCCGTGCTCGTACGTCGTGTGGCCAAGCGTTTCGACTCCCCGACCCGGCGCGTGCCGGCGTCGGCCGCGTTTCGCTACCGTCTTTTGGCGCGGGAAGTCAACCGCCGCTGCCGAACCAGCGGCCAGCGCGCGCGCTGCGCGGAGGCTGAAATCGGCTGTTTATGGCCTCGGCGTCCCAGGCACGATCAGTTGGCCGATTTCGCGGCGGGACGGCAGGGATCGTATTCCACGGCCAGCGGCACGACGCGGCAGCTGAGCGCTGCGTCGGCGCAGCGTCCGTCCACGCAAGCGCGCGCCAGCGTCGCGGCCGGGGACGCGGGGCACGGGCAGCGCGCCTCGCTGCACACGCTGGCGGCCTCGCAAGGCGCCCCTGCGCCGCTCCTTCGGACCGGCTCGGGCCGCGCCGTCCCGCAGCCGAGGTTGCGTTGCTCCGCTTGCACGCGCCGGGCCTCACCCGCGACGACCAGCTCGCGGGTGCCGCTGCGGACCACCCCGTGCTCGCGGCAGGGCGCGCTGCAGCGCTGATAGCGAGCCAGCGCTTCGCCGCACGCTGCGGCGGCGCCGAGGGCGGCGAGCGCTTCGCTGCGCGTCACCTCGCCCACGCAAACAGCGCTGCCCGCGCTGAGGCAGGCCAGGTAGGCGTCGTATTCGCTGGCGCAAGCGTAGCTCCGCGCCTGCTCGCGCAGCGCGCCGCACTCCGCGCCGCAACGGCTCGGTGCAGCGTCGCACGAGCGCAGCGCCGCGCAGGCCGAGGCGCACAGCGCGTCGCGTTCCTGCGTCTTTTGTAAGCGGGTAGGGCAGGCGCTGGCGAAGGCGAGGACCAGGCCGAGCCCGGCCAGGGACGCCGGCCTAGCCCTGGCTGCGATACTCATCCACGTCGATGCCGTAGCGCTTCATCCAGCGATGGATCTGCATGCGCGCCTTGCCGAGCTCACGGCCGACGGCCGCTACGTTGCCAGCGTGCGTTTGGAGCAAGCCGCGCAGCTCGGCGGCGCTCGGCGCGCCGGCGCTCTCGCCCTCGTGCTCACTCTCGAATGCAGCGCCGGCGCCGCGCGGCCCGGGCGTCGGCGCGGGGCGGCCGTAGTCGATCAGCGAATCTTGGATGCCGTCGGGCAACAGCTCGACGTCCAGCAGCGGGCCCTTGGCGAGCGCCACCGCGCGCTTGATGGCGCCCTCCAGCTCGCGCACGTTGTACGGGTAATCGTGGTGGAGGAGCGCCACCATGAACGGCACGTTGGGCGCGTTCCGCTCGCCGCCGTGGCGCAACAGGAACGCGCGCGTCAGCGCGTAGATGTCCTCTTTACGTTCACGCAGCGGCGGCAAATTCAGTTTGTAGTCGTTCAGCCGCGCGAACAGATCCTCGCGAAAGCGGCCCTCGCGCTGCAGGCGCGAGAGATCGCGGTGCGTCGCGGCGACGATGCGCAGATCCACGCGCTCCGCCTGCGTCGCGCCCAGCGGCAGCACCTCCTTCGCCTGGATCACGCGCAAGAGCTTGGCCTGCGCCTCGAGCGGCATGTCGCCGATTTCGTCGAGCAGCAGCGTGCCGCCGTGCGCGGCGCGTAAGATGCCGGGCTTGTCCCGCTCGGCGCCGGAGAAGGCGCCGCGCTTGTAGCCGAACAGCTCGCTCTCCAGCAGGTTGGCCGGGATCGCGGCGCAGTTTACGGCGCAAAACGCGCCGCGGCGGCCGCTCAAGCGGTGCAGCTCGCTGGCCACGACCTCCTTGCCCGTGCCGCTCGGCCCGAGCAACAGCACGTTGAGTCCGGCGGGCGCGATGCGCTCGATGTCGGCGACCAGCAAATCCATCTGGTAGCCGCCGACGAGCAACGACGGCTGCTGGGCACGGCGATAGCTGCCGCCGACCATGCTGCCGTCCAAGCGGTAACGCGCGTACTCTTCCGCGGCGCTGGCGACGAACTTGAAAATGGCGTCGCCGATGCGCACTTCGTCGCAGTCCTCCAGCTCGACGCGCTGGATCTTGCGGCCGTTCACCAGCACGCCGTTGCGGCTCTCCAGATCGCGCAGCCAGAAGCGGCCGCCTTCGCGGCTGAGCTCGGCGTGCACGCGCGACACCGCGGTGACCGGCAGCACGAAATCCGACGGTGGCTCACGGCCGATCACCGCCTTGCTGCGGCCGAGCACGAACGCCGCCGGGAGCACCGAGAACGGCTCGGCATAGAGCAGCACCAGCCCCGCCGCGCCCTCGCCGCTGCCGCCGGCGCCGCGGAACTCCTGCATGGCTCCCGTGGTCATGGTCATCGCCGGCGCAGCGCTCGCGAGAGCCTCACAGGCGGCGATGCGAGAGCGCCGGGATGCGCGTCCTAACCTCGCGCAAAAAATCGCGCTCCACGCGCGCGAGGGCGAAGCCCACGCGGTCCGAGGCCTCGGCCACGACGGTTCCCCAGGGATCGGCGATCAGCGCGTGCCCGAACGTGGCGCGATTCTCGGGGTGCTTGCCCCACTGTGCCGCCGCGATGACATAGCACTGCGACTCGATCGCGCGCGCGCGCAGCAGCACGTGCCAGTGATCTTTGCCCGTGTAGAGGGTGAACGCGGCCGGCAACGTCACGAGCTCCGCGCCCTCGTCCACGTGCTTGCGGAACAGCTCCGGGAAGCGAACGTCGTAACAAATCGCGAGCCCGACGCGAAACCCCGCTGCGTCCACCACGACCGGCGCTGGGCCGGGCGTGGTGCTGCGCGACTCGCACAAGCTGCCGTGGCTTCGCAGATCGACGTCGAACAAATGCATTTTTCGGTACGCGCCGATGAGCTCGCCGCTCGGCCCGAAGCAGGCGCTCGTCATGTACGGCCGCTCGGGATCGGCGGAGCGCTCCGGGAAGCCGCCGCCGATGAGCGTGATGTGCTCGCGCTGGGCGATACGGCGCAAGGCGCTCTGAATCGGTCCGTCGCTGGCGTCGAGCGGCTCTGCATAGCGAGCGCGCTCCGCCTCCGGTCCCATGAACGCGAAGCACTCGGGCAGCAGTACGAGCTCGGCGCCCGCCTTGGCGGCGCTCGCAACCAGCGTGTCGACGCTACGCAGGTTCTGGGCCACGTCCTCCTGACTCGACATCTGCACGGCCGCGACCGTGATCGCGGCGACCGGATCGCTTTCGGGGAGCATGGCAAGTTCCATAGCATTGTGGCCGTGGCGCACCAATCCACAGCCAGCTCCCAGCGCGGCGGAGTGGTCTTTCGCGGCGGCTTAAGGCCTAGAGCGCCTTAGACCAACCCGTCGAGGGGACCGGTCTTGCCCGAAGGATCCCCGAACGAGGTCAGGTCTTCGGCGCCCATGGCGTGCGCGATGGAGACCAGCATTTGATTGTTGTCGCGCCGGCCGCGGCCATCTGCGCCCGTGTAATCGACGACGCGACCGGCCTTGATCTTGCCGCCGGCGCTGCCAGCGAACACGTAGGGCATCATGCCCAGGTCGTGCTGGGTCGACTCGCCGATCTCCGTCGCCCACAGCACCAGCGTGTTGTCGAGCAGCGTCTTGTCGCCTTCCTTGTAGGAGTCGAGCTTGCCCAGGAAGTAGGCGAAGCGCTCGGCGTACCAGGTCTGGATCGCGTTATAGGCGTCGAAGTTGACGCCGCTCTGCGAGAAGTCGTGCGAGATCACGTGGTGGTTGCCGGAGATGGCCTTGTTGTTGACCTTCAAGAAGGGAAACTCATGCTCACTCTCGGAGTACGACCACTGCAGCGTGAGGATGCGCGTCATGTCGCAGGCCAGCGCCGCGGCGGCGAGATCCATCTGCATGGTGCCCACGTCCGCGTAGCGCTGCTGATCGGTATAGACCGCGTCGTTCAGCGTCGGCTTGGCGCAGGTGCTGTCCCCGCCGCCGCTGCCGCTCGGCATCGCCGTCAGGCGTTGCTCGACCTCGCGCATGGCGAGCAGGTGCTGATCGAGCTTCTGGCGGTCGGCGGCGCCCACGATTTTCTTCAGGCGCTCCACCTCCGCGTTGTTGGCGTCGAACACGCTCTTGCGCTGCGCGCGCAGCCGGTCGGTCTCGCCGCCCGCTCCGAACAGCGTGTTGAACACCTCCTTGGGATCCTCGCGGGGTGGCACCGGCTGATTAGAGCCGGTGTACGAAATGCGCGCGCGAACCTGGGTGTCTTTGACCTGCGCGCCGAGGTGCAGGCTCTTGAACGGCGTCATCGGGTTCAGCCGCTGCACCAGGTACTGATCGATCGATTGTCCGCTGCCCCAGCCGGAGTGCGTATTGCCGAAGCTCTCGAACTCCATGCCTTCATTGAGCGGACGACCCGTGAGCATGCCGCCGGTGCCGCGCGCGTGCTCCGAGCCCAGCGTGCCGCCCAGCGCTCCGTTTTGCAGCTTGTCGTTCAGGCGGATGCCCTTCAAGAACGTGAGCTTGCTCTTGTACGGCTCGAGCGGTTGGGTGAGCGCGTTGAGCTGGAAGTTCGCGTCAGTGCCCGTCGGCCAGAACAGCTTGTTGCGCGTGCCGTTCGGAAAGGTGAAGACCACGAAGCGGATCGGCGTCGCGCTCTGACCTTCTACGCGCTGCGCGTCCAGCAAGGGGATCGTGGCCGTGGCCGCGAGCGAGCCGCGCAGCAGATTTCTTCGCGTGAACCTAAGGGGATTCATGGCAGCTACCTCTTCGCTACGGCGTAGTGGGGGGCCGGTACCAAAAGGAGTCGACCTGGGTCATGTTCACGATTAGCTCCAGCAGATCGCCGCCGGAGGCGTCGAACGCTTCCTGCAGCGTGCCCAATGAGCAAGCGTCGGCGCTGGCCTCGTTGCGACCGGAGGCGTAGCGGAACCACTGCGTCGCGACACAGTCGCGCACCTGCTTGCTGCCAGCGAGCTTGTCGGCGAGCTCTCGCACGCCGTTGAACTTGCCGGCCAGCGCCGGGTCGTCCGCGGCGACGATCTCACCCGACACGTCGATGGTCTTGCCGTTCTCCGTCGTGCGGTACTGCCCCAGCGCGTCGAAATTCTCGAACGCGAAGCCGATGGGATCCATCAACTGATGGCAACCATTGCAGCTGGCGCCGACGTCCTGGTGAGCGCTGAAGCGCTCGCGCGCCGTCGCGGCGTCTCCCGGCTTGGGCGGGGTGATGTTGATGTCCGGCGGTGGGGGCGGGGGCGGCGTGCACAACAGCCGGCTGCGCACGAACTTGCCGCGCAGCACCGGCGAGGTCTGATCCGGGTGCGCCTGCACCGCCAAAAAGCCCGCCTGCGTCAGGATCCCCGCGCGGCCTTGCTCGGGCGGCAAGGTCACCATCTGCGGGCCGCTGCCGGCGGGCGCTGCGACGCCGTAAATCGGCGCGAGCGCCGGCGTAACGAAGGCCACGTTCGAGGTGAACAGCGAGCTCACTTTATGATCGCCGCTCCACAATAGGTTCTGCAAGAACGCGGGCATCTCGAGGCTCATCGCGTCGATCACTGCCTGTGACGCCTGGGGGAACAGCGTCGGATCTTTGCTGGTGATGTCGAGCCGGCTCGTGCCGAGCCACTCGTTATAAAACTGAGTGATGGCGACGCGCGCCTTGGGATCCTTCAGCATCGCGCGCGCCTTGGCCGCGACCTGCTCTTTGGTCATGAGCTGGCTGGCAGCGGCGGCGTCGAGCAGGGCGTCATCGGGCCCGGTGGACCAGAGCAAGAACGAGAGCCGCGTCGCGAGCTCGAACTGGCTGAGCGGCACCAGCGGAGCGTTGCTCGGCGAGGGCGTGAGCTCCAGGCGATACAAGAAGTGCGGCGACTGCAGCGCCGCGCGGATCATCACCTCGATGCCCTCGGCGTAGCTGCCGCCGGTCTTGCCCGCGTTGTACGCGGCGAGCAGCAGCTGCTCGTCTTCGGCGGTCGTCGGCCGCCGGAACGCGCGCCGCCCGAAGCTCTTGGCGAACTGCGCCGCGCAAGCGTCCTCGCCCGTCTTGGCGACGTCGCAGCCGGTGAGCGTCGCCAGGTTCGCCACCGCTGCCTTGGCCAGCGCCTCCGAAGCGAGCACGTATTTTTCGGCGTGGAGCGCCGAGACGGTGAGCACTCCGGCGTTGTTGCTGAAGGCGTCGGTGACCTCGTCGGGTGGGAGATCGTTGGCGGGGCTCGGATCGACGTTGAGCAGCGCCTTGACCGTGTTGGCGTACTCGAACTTGGTGAGCCGCCGCAGCGGCGTCCCCGCGATGGCGTTGCTCGGGCACGCCTGCGTGCTCGGCTTGACGCTGACGCCGCCCGTCGCTGAGCCCGCGCTCGCGTTGCCAGCGGTCGCGCTGCCCGCGCTCGAGCTACCGCCGACGGTGCCCGCGCCAGCGTTGCCGACACCGCCCGCGCCGGACCCTTGCGAAGGGGCGCTGCCGGCGCTGGGACCGCCCACTGTACCTGCGACGGACGAGCTACCGGCGGCGCCGCTGTCGCCTTGTCCGTCAGCGAGGGAGCCGCTGCACCCCGACGCCACGAACAAGGCGATAGCCGGCGTCAGGAAACCCAGAGTGCGCTGCATGAGAGACCTCCGACTGCGACCGTGCGGGCAGGGTAGCGCCGCACTGCTTCCGCGCTCAGCGAGAACGTTGTGACACATCCAGACGCACTGCCGACGCGTGCCGTGCGTCGCGCGGGTCAGATTGTGTTTTCGTGCGAGAAATCCGCTGATGTTGCGCGGGGCGCGACGGCGATGGGTGTCACAAATGCCGCTTGGCGATCTCGGTCCAGGTCCCTGCGGGCTCGAGCGAGATGTAGCTCTTCCAGTAGGGACGCGCTTTTTGCGTCTCACCTACCTGCTCGTAGGCCATGGCCAGGTTGAAGTAGGCGTCCGAGAATTTGGGATCCGAGCTGATCGCGCCAAGGAACAGCGGGATCGCGAGATCCGGTCGGGCGCGCTCGAGCATCACGTAGCCTAGGTTGTATTGTGCTTCGGGCTGGCGTGCGTCGATTTCCAGCGCCTTGCGATACAGCGTCTCCGCGCCGTCAGTGTCCTGGCGGCGAAAGCGGATGTTGCCCAGGTTCGTGTAGGCGATGCCGAGCCAAGGGTCGAGCTGGACGGCCTCCTGGTACAAGCGCTCCGCGTCGTCCATCGTGCGCGGATCTTCGTCGAGCTGGCTCGCGCGCAGATAGAGCTCGTAAGCCGTGCGCGCTCGCTCCCGCCCCGCGGAGGGGCGCAGCACGCGCACCACGTCTTCGCGCAAGCTCTTCACCTCGAGGTCGAGCAGCATCTGACCGGTCAACGGCTCGAACGCGCCGTCTTGCGTGCGCACCACGACCCGCTGTCCGTCTGAGACGATTCGCAGCTCTTGCAGCGGGCGCGTCACCTTCGGCAGCGAACGCTTGAGCGCCTGGATCGCACGCGTCACGTCGCGCAGCCGCACCTTGCGCTCGAGCAACGTCTTCGCGCTGCGCAGCGCGATCAGGTCCGAGAACGTGTACGCGCGGCGGCCACGGCGACGCCCGCTGGGTGAGACCACGCCGGCGCGGTCGAGCGTGCGCAGACGCGTCGGCGCCAGATCGAGCAGCCGAGCGATTTCGCTGAGCGTGAACAGATCGGTGAGCGGCTCACGCGTGCCGCCGTTCGTCTCCGCCGCGACGGGCGCGATGCGCTCGTTACGGCGTTGAACGCGTCCCCCGCCGGGTCCGAACACGACGTGGATGATCTTGTCGTCGCGCTGCTTTTTCCGACCCATCTTAACCAACGCCCGGGGCAACGACCCTCGAGGGTCCTACCAATTCTTCCGCGCGCGCTCTCCTGTCAAGAGCCGGCGCCGAATTTGCGGGAACGGCCTGGCACGACGCGGAAAAACGCGCGGCTCGTGTTCGCATCGTGAGCACGCGGCAGCGCGCTCGCCGGCGTGCTCGGCGCTGCGTTCTACTCTTGACGGCGGCGCGAGGTGCGTGCCTACGGCCGCGCGCTGCTGCGCGCTCACCGGCGCTCCGCACGCGACCCTCTCACGCTGGGCGCGGCGGCGTCGGCATCTCCGGCGGCGTGCTCGAACACGCGCGCCTCGACCTCGATCACGATACACAGCCCGCGCCGATCGCGACGCGCCGTGAGCTCGGCGCGCACGCGCCCGAGCGGCGCGCGCGCGCGCACCTGCGCCTCCAAGCACGCGATGCGGATGGCGCGCACGCGCGCGTGCGGGTCGGCGCTCAACAACGCGAGCACCTCGTCGGCGTGCTCGTCGGGCACGCCGCCGCCGCGCGACGCGAACGGCAACAGCACGCTGGTGGAGCCGTAGTACATGGCGCCGTCGGCGTCGCTGCGGGTCTTGCCTTCGCTCATCACGTCCGCGCGCTCGAACAGCTCACGCCAGCGGTAGTCGCTGCTCTTCACGAGCGGCATCGCGCGGCGCGACAGCAACGGCTCCGCGCGAGCTTTCGACAGCCCCGGTCGCGGATGATCCTTCGGCGCCGTCTTGCGTCTCATTGTTTAAGGCATGGCCTCGTTGCGACAACAGCAGAGCGAAGATCGTATGCCGGCTGGCTCGGCGGGCGCCAGTTCACGGCGAACGCGCCCCAGTGTTGCACGGATTTTGGCCGGGCCGTTCGCCGCGTGGGTAAATCCGGCGCGAGGAGCCCCGCATGGAAACAGCTTATTTTGGGCCTGAGCGGCGTCAGCACAGCGTGTACGTGACGCGCAACACCGAGTATCACTTTCGCGGTGACCGCTGCGTAGCCGTGCGGGATCGCCGGACGCAGCAGTGGTTGCCGGGACACCTCGCGCTCAGCCGCCGGCTCAGCGGCGGCATTCGCATCACAGTGGACGGCACCTGCGTTCCGACCCTGAACGCACCGAGCATCGGTGAGGCGCTGTATTTCGGTGATGACGGACGCGAGCTCATTACGAGCGCTCTCGCCGAGGTCAGCCGGCCTCAGCTCGACACGGTGCGCTCGTATCCTCCCGCCGGCGCCACTGGTTCCACCGGTTGAACCACTTTTCCGCCGTGCGCGTAATACTCTGCGCTGGCCAAGTCCGCTTCGCGGTCGAAGTGCGAAACGCGATTCGCAGCCATTCGAAGACTTCCGGCAAATCAGCGCAAAAATCCGCGGGCGCAGTGTTGGAACGGAATTCGCAGAGAGGGCGGCGCCGAGTTGCTGGTCACTGACACCAAGTTACAGCCATGACACAAACCGAGCTGCTATCGTCCCCCAAGGACCCGCGCGCCGTGCAAATTCTAGCCAAGAACATCTACCGCGAGTTCCGCGCCGGAGGCTTCAGCGAGCGCGACGTGCTGTCACTTGCCGGCGAGCTGCTGGCGCTCGTGACCAAGGACGTTCGAGGAGAAGGGGCGGACCGCTAGAAAATCATCGCCGGCGCCGCGCAGTTCGCCGGCTTTCAGGGCGGGGCTCCACAGTTTCGTTGACAGAAGCCCGTGCCGTTCGGGAATCTAGGGGTCTAGGCTGGCTGAATGCTCGCCCAAGACTCCTATCCCTCCTCCTCATGCTCAGCGCACCCGCGTCGGCGATCATCGCCTGCACCTACCCTTCGCCGTAGACGCGGCGTGCTCTGAGGAACGCCGTGGTTTCGCCGACGTCCCCCGCAAAAGCCCCCATGTTTGCGATAGTGATCCGCGAGAAGGGCGGGGCGGAGCGTCGGGAGCTGTTCGAGGGAACGGAGCTGAGCGTCGGGCGCGTGCAGGGCAATGACTTGATGCTGCCCAAGGGCAACGTGTCCAAGCGGCACGCGCGCCTGCTGTACCGCGACGGCCGCTTCATCGTCACCGACCTGAACAGCACGAACGGAACGTACGTCAACCGCCGGCGCATCACCCAAGCCACCATCGTGCGCGAGGGTGATCAGATCTACATCGGCGATTTCATACTGAAAATCGAGCCGTCGCCGGGCGCGGTAGAGGCCTCTGCGGCGATGCCGCTGCCGAGCCTGCCGCCGGGCGCTCGTGCGCCGATGCCGACCTCCGGGGATTCCCAGCCCGGGGCCAGCGGCAGACCCTCGCTGGACGAAGAGGACGAGCTTACGCGCGCTCCGTTCAAAGCGCAAATCCTCCGCTCCAATCCCGCTGCCTCGGCCGAGCCGCAGCTGCCGCCGCTCATCTCGCGCACGATGGACGAGGAGGACTCGACGCAGCGGCTGCTGTTCGAAGCGGTCTCGGCCGTGGTCGAGCGCGTCGCTCGCGCGCTGCCGCGCGCCGAGCTGGAAGCCGAGGTCGGGCCGGATCTGAGCGGTCGCATCGATCAGTCGATCCGCGAAGCTTGGTCGAACCTGGTCGGCGACCGCGCGGTGCCCGCCAACGTGCCAGTGGAGCGCGTGGTCTCGCTGGCGCGCGGTGATCTGGTCGACCTCGGACCGCTGCCCGAGCTGCTCGCCGACGCCTCGGTGACGGACATCGCGGTGCTGAGCCATGATCGCGTCACGTTCACGCGCGCGGGCCGCGCCACGCTCTATGATGGCGGCTTCTCGTGTGCCATGGCGGTGCGCTGGGCCGTGGCTCGGCTCTGTGCGCGCTCCGGCGCGCCGCTGGGAGACGCGATCCAGGTCGAGCGCCGCCTCCCGGATGGCTGGACGCTCTCCGCTTCCGTGCCGCCCGCGGGCACGCCCATCGTCCTGCTGTCGCGCGCTCAGCGCCTCGTCGGCTCTCTCGATGACCTCGTTCGCCGTGGCACGGCGTCGCGCACGCTGGCAAACTTCCTCCAGCAGTGTCTGCTCGCGCGCCTCAACCTGCTCGTCGTGGGCCCCCGCGACGGTGGCGTCGAGCTCGTGCTGGGTGCGCTCGCGTCGTCACTCGGTGAGCGAGAGGTGCTCTACTCCGGTGGCCTCATCGGCGAGGGCTCGCCGGACTCGCACGCTGTCGGCTCCGTCCAAGCGCTCGCGCTCGCCGCGCGCGCGCCTTACGTGCGCTTGTTCGCAGATCTCTCGTCGGCCGCGGTCACCTCCACGCTGGTCGGAGCCGCCAGTGAGGGCGCCGAAGGGCTCGTCGCCTATCGGCAAGCCAGCTCGCTCCGGCGCGGGTTCTTGCGGCTCGCCGCAGATCTGCGCCCGCGCTACGGGGATGGCGCGATGGAGATGCTAGCCGGCGCGTTCGAGATCGTGATCGAGGTGGCGCGGCTACGCGACGATCGACACCGGGTGCTGCGCGTCGCGGAGGTGCTCGGCGTCGCCAACAACGATTTGGAGCTCGCCGACATCTTCAGCTTCGCGATCGACCGCACCGCGTCGGGCGGGCTCATCGAAGGCACGTTCGCGGCCTCGGCGACGATCCCGGCCATCGCCGATCTGATGCGCACGCGCGGCGCTCCCATCGATACGGCGCTGTTCATGCGGCCGCGCTGAGCTCGCACGCCGCTGCGCGACGGCGTGGAGCGTCTGCGCAGCGTGCGGCGCTTCAGACGTCCGGTTGCTCTTGCTTGGCGCGCGCCAGCTTGCGGCCCATCATGCGGCGCTTCACGGCGTTCAGCTTGTCGATCATGAGCACGCCGTTGAGGTGATCGAGCTCGTGCTGAATCGCGACCGCGAGCAAGCCGTCGGCCTCGAGCTCGAAGGGCTGGCCGTTGCGGTCGAGCGCGCGCACGCGCACGTGCTCGGCGCGCTTGATGTCTTCGGTCACGCCGGGGAACGACAGGCAGCCTTCGTTCCAGGTCTGCTGCCCATCCGCCTCGATGATTTCAGCGTTGATGAAAACACGGAAATCACTGGGCTCGTCTTCCGCGGCGCAGTCCACCACGAAGATGCGGTGATTGATGCCAAGCTGCGTGGCCGCTAGGCCACAGCCCTTCGATTCGTACATGGTCTCGGCCATGTCATCGATCAGGGTGCGGATTTCATCCGTCACGGCGGCGACGGGCTTGGCAACCTCTCGCAGCCGAGGATCCGGGTATTTCAGAATTTCGCGCAGCATCGCAGTTCCGGCAATCTAACACCCGCGATCCCCGCTCGCAATGCGCCCTCCGCGTACATAAGGCCCGCCACGAAGCGTGAATCAGTGTCTGGTTACGTCGTCGTCTTCGGCGCGCGTTTGGGATACGTCAGGGGGCCCCAGAGATAGGCGTCCACGCCCGAGAGCTCCCAATGTGGGGGATCGATCTGAGGGGCGTCCGCCGGGTTGTCCGGCCCCGCCCAGTCGACCGCGCCCGGGCGCCCTCGCGGACCCAGCAAACGCGGCGCCATGAACACATGGAGCTCGTCGACCGAGCCGTGCGCCAGCAGGCTGCCCGCGAGCTCGGCGCCGCCCTCGCACATCACCGAAACGACCTCGCGCGCCGCGAGCTCACGCAGCATCGCGACGGTATCGCAGCGGCCCTCCGCCGTGGTGGGCACGCGCACGATGCGGACGCCCGCTGCCTCCAGCGCCTCCATGTGGCTACGGGGCGCTTGTTGCGTCGTGGCCACGCAGGTCGGGACTTCTTTCGCAGTTTGCACCACCTGACTCGACAGCGGCAGGCGCAGCTTGCTGTCCACGATGACGCGCACAGGGCTGCGGCCAGGGACGTCACGCACCGTGAGCCGAGGATTGTCCGTGAGCACGGTGTTCACGCCGACCATAACGGCGTCGTGTTGCGCGCGCAGGGTCTGTACGCGCAGGCGTGACTCGGGGCAGGTGATCCATTTCGACGCACCGGAGCGCGTCGCGATGCGTCCGTCCAACGACAGCGCGAGCTTCAGCGTGAGGTAGCTGGTGTGCTGCGTGACGAATTTCGCCCACGGCTTGATGATCTTGGCCGCTTCAGCCTCCATCACGCCGGTCACGACCTCGACGCCGTTCGCGCGCAGGCGCTCGCTGCCGCCACCCGAGACGCCAGGGTTGGGATCGCGCACCGCGAACACGACGCGCCGAATGCCCGCTGCCAAGATGGCGTCCACGCAGGGCGGCGTACGGCCATGGTGATTGCAGGGCTCGAGCGTCACGTACAGCGTCTTGCCGCGCGCGTTTTCGCCCGCCGTCTTGATCGCGACGAGCTCGGCGTGATCGTGTCCGGCGGACTCGTGGTGCCCCTCGGCCACGATGTGGGCGCCGTCTGCCAGCACGCAGCCAACGTGGGGGTTGGGGGAGGGATCACCGTGACGTGCGAGCTCCAGCGCTCGGGCCATCATCATGCTGTCGAGGTCGGCCATTGGGTGCGACTCAGCGAGTGAATGCGAGGGCGGTTGTCGGGCTCATAGTCCAGCCCCAGGCTCGCCGCCTTCACGAGAACGCACGAGCTTGCCCATCTCGGCCATGAACTCGTCGATGTCGCGAAACGAGCGATATACGCTGGCAAAGCGCACGTAAGCGACCTCATCGAGCCGCTTCAGCACGTTCATGACGCGCTCGCCGATCACGAGCGACGCGATTTCCTTCTCGCCGCTCTCGGCAAGCTCACGCTCGAGCACGGCGGCGTGCTCTTCGATGGCCTCGACCGAGACGGGCCGCTTGTTGCAGGCGATGTGCAGGCTGCGCAAGATCTTGTTGCGGTCGAACGGCACGCGCTGTCCGTCCTTCTTCACGACGACGGGCAGCTGATTCTCGACGCGCTCGTAGGTCGTAAAACGCCGCCCGCAGGCGTCGCATGCGCGGCGTCGCCACGTTACGGTGCCACCAACCGCGAGGCGTGAGTCCACCACGCGGCTCTCCATCTCACGACAGTAGGGGCATTGCATCGGGGCCCGCGCGGTCGGGGGTACGCGAAGATAAGGGACTGCCGCGCATGACGAGCAGTGTGCCACGAGTTGGGCGGTCGTGAGCAGCTGCCGGACTTTGGGCCGGAAAGCGCCGCGCTTCCCGGCCGCTCAGCGCGGCGCGCGCGGCCAATCAACCCTCGTAAGACGCGAGGATCAGGGTCGCGTTGGTGCCGCCGAAGCCGAAGGAGTTCGACATGGCGTAGCGCAGGCGTCGCTCGCGCGCTTTGAGCGGCACGAAGTCCAGCGGCGCCTCCGGGTCCTGGTTCTCCAGGTTGATCGTGGGCGGGATCATCGAGGTGTTCAGGGCCTTGATGCACACGCCCGCCTCGACGGCGCCGGCCGCACCCAGCAAATGGCCCATCATCGACTTGGTCGAGCTCACCCACAGCTTCTTGTCCAAGGCGTGAGCGCCGAACACGTCGATCACCGCCTTGGCTTCCTCGAGATCGCCCGCGGGCGTCGAGGTGCCGTGCGCGTTGATGTAGTCGATCGCGGTGGGCGCCAGCTTGGCGTCGGCGAGCGCGAGCTTCATCGCGCGCGCGCCGCCCGCGCCGTTCGGGGATGGCTTGGTGATGTGATAGGCGTCGCTCGTCGTGCCGTAGCCGAGCACCTCCGCCAAGATGCGCGCGCCGCGCTTCTTGGCGCGGGTGAGGGTCTCGAGCACCAGGGTGCCGGCGCCTTCACCGCACACGAAGCCATCGCGATCGCGATCCCAGGGACGACTGGCGCGCTCCGGCTCGTCGTTGCGGCGGCTGAGCGCGAACATGGCGCTGAAGCCGCCGATGCCGATGGGCGTGATCGTGGCCTCGGCGCCGCCCGCGATCATCACCTCCGCGTCACCGCGCTGCAACCAGCGCACGGCCTCGCCGATGGCGTGACCGCTCGAGGAGCAGGCGCTGGTGTGCGCGAGGCTCGGACCGCGCAGGTTGAACGCGATCGAGACCTGCCCCGCGGCCATGTTGGCGATCAAGGAGGGGATGAAATAGGGGCTCACCTTGCCCGGCCCCTTGTTCGTCAGCGTCAACGTGCAGCGCTCGAGGTTCTCGAGGCCGCCCAGCCCCACGCCGATGAAGACGCCCGTTCGGTCGCGCTCCTCTTCCGTCAGGTTGAGGTCCGCTTGCTCCAGCGCCATTCGCGTGGCGGCCATCGCGAATGGAATGAAGCGCGACGCTTCCTTGAGCTTCTTCTTCTCCATGAACACGGTCGGGTCGAAGTCTTTGACTTCGGCCGCGATCCGCGTGGCGTACTCGGGACCCGCCGGGAAGATGGTGATCGGTCCGACGCCGCTCTTACCTTGAATGAGCGATTGAAACGTCGGCTCCGTGCCGATTCCGTTCGGCGTGACGAGCCCCAAGCCTGTGACGACGACGCGCTCCATGTGCCTCCGGTTCGATCGGCGTGCTCTACGGCAGACTCGCGCGCGTCTCCCAGTGGGAGCTCACTCGAGCCAGCGCCGCCGCGCGAGCCGATCGAACGGCAAACGATCCAATCAGTTGTTCAGGTGCTTTTCGATGTAGTCGACCGCATCCTGAACGGTGCGGATCTTCTCGGTGTCCTCGTCCGGGATATCGATCTCGAACGCTTCTTCGAAAGCGAGGACCAGCTCGACCAGGCCGAGCGAGTCAGCTCCGAGATCGTCGATGAAGGTGGACTCGGGCTTGATGTCCTTCTCGTCGACGTCGAGCTGCTCTTTGATGATTCGCTTCACTTCGGCCGTGATGTCGCGACCTTCCGCCATGGTTTCTTCTCCAGCGGGCGCCTTTATCAGAGAGGCGTACCCATTGCTATGCGTTAATTGCTTCGACCAGAAATTGTGTGCGTTACATGTACATGCCGCCGTTGACGCGCAGCGTTTGGCCCGTCACGTAGCCGGCCTCATCTGAGGCGAGGAAGACGGCGGCCGCGGCTATTTCGGCAGGCGTACCGGTGCGCCCCAGCGGGATGGCGGCAGAGATCTGAGCGCGCTGTTGCTCGCTCAGGTTGGAGGTCATGTCCGTGTCGATGAAGCCGGGCGTGATGGCGTTCACCGTGATGTTCCGCGAGGCGTACTCGCGCGCGATGCTCTTCGTCACGCCGAGCAGCGCCGCCTTCGACGCGGCGTACGCGGTCTGCCCGGCGTTGCCCATCTCTCCGACGATGCTGGAGATGAAGATCACGCGACCCGTCTTGGCGCGCATCATGACCTTGATCGCCGCGCGCGCGCTGGTCACTGCGCCCTTCAAGTTCACCGCCAGCGTCTTGTCGAAATCATCCTCGCTCAAGCGCAGCAGTAGGCCGTCGATCGCGATTCCAGCGTTGGCGACGAGGATGTCGAGCCGCCCCAAGCGCTTGGCGAGCTCTTGAATGCTGCGCTCGGTGCCCGCAGCGTCCGAGACGTCGATGCGCGCGGCCTCCGCGCGGCCGCCAGCGGCGTGAATGGCTTCCACCGCGCTCTGCGCCGCGGCTTCACCCTGCGCGTAGCCGAGCACCACGTGCGCGCCCTGGCTGGCTAGACTCGTGGCGATGGAGCGGCCGATGCCGCGTGAGCCGCCGGTGACGATTGCAACTTTGCCTGACAGATCGAACATGGGAGGTCCCGCTGTTGCGTGGCGCGGCGTGTTTAGCACGGTTGCCCCCGAGGACCGCAACTGGCAGACGATTTCGCACGTGCGGCACCCCGGCTTCGCGCTCACGACGCAGCGCGTTGCCGCGCCCGCGCTTCAGCCCAAGAACGCCGCGATCGCGCGGATCGAGTCGGGATCGGAGACGTTGTGGACGCGAATGCGCTTGTCGATGCGCTTGACCAAGCCCGCCAGCACCTTGCCCGGTCCAATTTCCAGCGCGTGCGTGACGCCGGCCTCTGCCATGCGACTCACGGTCTCGTCCCAGCGCACGGGCCCGTCAATTTGACGGACCAGCAGCTCACGGACGCGACTAGAATCGGTGTTCTCTTCGGCGACGACATTCGCCACGACTGGAAATGCGAGCGGGTGAATCGTAATTTCGGCGAGCGCCGCGTCGACGCGCTCCGCGGCAGGGCGCATCAGCGAGCTGTGAAACGGCGCGCTCACGTTCAGAAGCTTCGCCTTCAGCTTCCGCTCGCCTGCTAGCTGCACCGCGCGCTCCACGGCCACGCGTTCACCGGAGAGCACGACCTGCCCTGGGGCGTTGAAGTTCGCCGCCTCCACGACGCCGGCGTCGCGCGCGTCTGCGCACAGCGCGAGCGCGGCTTCACGGTCACCGCCGAGGATGGCGGCCATCGCGCCGCGTCCCTCGGGCACGGCTTGCTGCATGGCGCGGCCGCGCAGCTCTACGATGCGAACGGCGTCCTCGAACTTCAGCGCGCCGGCGGCGACCAGGGCCGAGTATTCGCCGAGCGAGTGTCCCGCGGCCACGGCCGGGGCCGGCAGCTCAGGAACCAGCTCACGAGCGGCGGCCAAGATCGCCATGCTGGTCGCGAGCAGCGCGGGCTGAGTGTTGAACGTCAGCGTCAGGTCCTCGAGGGGACCCTGGAAGCTCAGCTGGCTGATCGAGCGTCCCAGCGCCCGATCCGCGGCGTCGAACACGGCTCGGGCGTCGGGCGAGGCGTCGCACACGACCTTGCCCATGGACACTTCTTGGCTGCCTTGGCCGGGAAATAACCAAGCGATTCGCATCGTCGTTCTCACATCCGAACCAGCGCGCTGGCCCAGGAAATTCCGCTCCCGAGCGCGCACATCATGACCGTGTCGCCCGGCTGAATGCGGCCGTCGCGTACGCCTTCGTCGAGCGCGATCGGGATCGACGCGCTCGAGGTGTTGCCGTAGCGGGAGATGTTCAGGACGAAGCGCTCGAGCGGGATATCCAAGCGCTGCGCGACCTGCGCGATGATGCGCAGATTGGCTTGGTGCGGCACGACCCAGCGCACTTGCCCCGCGCTCAGCCCAGCTTCCGACAGCGCCTCCAGCGAAGCGCGCGTGAGGTTCTTGACCGCGACCTTGAAGATGTCCTGACCGGACATGAAGACCTTGTCGCGCTTGGCGCGCAGGGCCTCTTCGCTCATCGGCTCGCGGCTGCCACCGGCCGGGATGCAGAGCGACTCCGCCAGGGTCGCGTCGGTGTGCAGCTTGGTCGACAGCACGCCGCGTTCGACGCCGTTGGCGGGGCCGAGGATGACGGCGCCCGCGCCATCGCCGAACAGCACGCAGGTCGTACGATCTTCCCAGTTGAGCCTGCGGCTCAAGAGCTCTGCGCCGACGACCAACACGTGGCGGTGCATCCCGCTGCGGATGAACTGGTCACCGATCGAGAGACCGTAGAGAAACCCTGCGCACGCGGCCGAGATGTCGAACGCGGGGATGTCACTGACGCCGAGCTTGTGCTGCAAGTGCGCCGCGCAGGCCGGCATGGGCACGTCAGGGGTGACGGTGCCCATCACGATCATGTCCAGATCCTTTGGCTCGAGGCCGGCAGCCGCCAACGCTTGACGGCTGGCGGCCAACGCCATGTCGCTGGTGGTCTCGTCGGGGCGCGCGATGCGGCGCTCGCGGATCCCCGTCCGCTCGACGATCCATTGATCAGAGGTGTCCACCATCTTCTCGAGGTCGAAGTTGGTGAGCACTCGCTCGGGAGCATAGGCGCCCGTGCCGAGGATGCGACTACGGGGCGTCTGACGCGAAGACATGACTACCCGTTACGCCGCTCGACACGCGCCGTCACGCAAAATGGTTGAACCAATCGATGGGGCAGGGATCATCGCCCGACGACAACTTGACGCGAAGCGTTGTGAGGTCGCGTTGGCGCTGCACTGTCGCGCGGCCGCTCTACTTCGCGTCTTCCTTGAAGACTGCTTTTCCAGCGTAGTGACTGCACGACGGACAAACGCGGTGCGGCACCATCGGCGCGGAACAATTCGGGCAAGGCACGATGTTCGGCGCGGTCACCTTGTCATGCTGTGCGCGACGCATGTCGCGCCGGCTGCTGCTCTTGCGTCGCTTGGGTACGGCCACGATTCACTCCTTTTTCTGCTCACGAAGCCGACTGGCTAGCTCCGCCAGCGGCAAAAGTCGGGGGTCGACCGCCGCCGGAGAGCTCTCCGTGGCCGTCGAGGGCGCACCGATAGCGGGGGTTTCGGTCGAAGGC
This sequence comes from uncultured Sorangium sp., assembly GCA_966250485.1. Classification (GTDB taxonomy): domain Bacteria; phylum Myxococcota_A; class Polyangia; order Polyangiales; family Polyangiaceae; genus PMG-095. Next base: position 29,377 of record CBINHN010000019.1, read on the forward strand.
AAGTCGGAACGCCTCGGATACATCGGTAGCTCGAGGACGATGAACTCCCGCACGAAGTCATCGAGCACCACCTTCTCCCCGTCGAAGGTGTCCCGCGCGGCCTCGCTGCCGCTAAGCTCGGGCGTTTCAGTCCAGCCGCCGCCCTTGGCGCGCCCAGCGCCCCCATTCTTTCCCGAACGAGCGGCGTTGCCAGCGCCGCCAGCGTCCGCGCCGGAGCGGCCGGATTTGGCGCGACTTGCCCGGCGATGAGCGCCAGGATCGGGCGCCAAGAGCAGATAGATTTCGGGTTTCAGCTCGAAGCGCAGGGGCTCGAGCGTGACGACGCAGGGCATGTGCACGGCGACGTCCGCGCGACCGCGAACCAGGACCTCGTTGCCGTTCTTGGTGAGCTCGGCCTCCAGCGTACCGGGGCCTGCGGGCTCGGCCTCGGTGTCCGAGAGGGCCGCGCGAAGCCAGGCCTCGGGCAGCTCCCAGCTCACCGAGCGCGGGCCGTGCTCGAGATCGGCGACCGGGATGACGAAGAGGGGCTTGGACACGGCGGGATGAGGGACGGCTTGAGCGTGGCGCCGGGTTCCGCCCAGCGCGGGGGGGAAACGGGCGCGCTGGGCGTCGGGCGGGCGCACCGGGCTCGATGCGGGCGGTGTATAGCACTCCCCCTTGGAACGTCGACCGCCGCGCTCTGCTCGGACACTTCGCCTCGCGCGCGCGGCCGGGATTTACGCGCTATTCACGCTGGTCGCGCTGCTCATCGCCCCGCGCGAGCTGCTCTCGGGGCACACGCCGTACAATCACTTCGCGCTATTGGCGGACGCCTTCCGCGCGGGGCGGCTCGATCTGGGTGGCCCGCCGCCCGCCTACGCCGGCAACAACGACTTCGCGCTCTACGATGGGCGCTACTACGTCGTCTTCCCGCCGTTCCCCGCGCTGCTGTTGCTGCCGCTGGTCGCGCTGTGCGGGGGCGCCGCAGCGCTGCCCGACGGGCTCGTCTTCCTGCTGCTCGCCGGTCTCGCGCCCGCTTCGTTGTTTCTCGCGCTGGAGAAGCTGAGCCGCGCGGGCCAGAGCCAGCGCAGCTCCCGTGAGAACGCGCTGCTCGCGCTGCTCTTCGCGTTCGGCAGCGTGTACTTCTTTTCGGCCGTGCAGGGCACCGTCTGGTTCGCCGCGCACGTGGTCGCGGCCGTGCTCGCGGCGCTGTACCTGCGCTGCGCGATCGGCGCCGAGTGGCCCTTCCTCGCCGGAGTGTGCCTCGCGCTGGGCGGCGCGACGCGCGCGCCGCTGTGGTTCGCCGCGCCGCTGTTCGTGCTCGAAGCCGTGCGCGCCGCAGCGCCCGCTGCGGCGCGTTCGGCGCCGCGCGGGCTCGGCGCGCTGCTGCGAAGCTTGGATCGCGCGCGGCTGTTCACGTCGCTGCTGCGCTTCGCGGCCCCGCTCGTCGTCGTGAGCGGCGCGCTGCTGGTGCTGAACTGGGCGCGCTTCGCCGAGCCATTCGAGAGCGGCTACCGCTATCTCGACATCGCTTGGCGCGCGCGCATCGAGCGCTGGGGTTTGTTCAGCTATCACTATCTCGCCAGGAATCTGGGCGTGATCTTGACGAGCCTGCCGTGGATCCCTGGCCGAGCAGGCGCGCCCTTCACGATCAATCAGCACGGCCTGGCGTTGTGGCTGACGACGCCGCTGTATTTCGTGTTGTTCCGCCCGCGCGCGCGCCCGAGCGTGAGCACGGGCCTGCTCGTCGCGGCGCTGTGCACCGCGCTGCCCTCGCTCTTTTATCAGAACACGGGCTGGCTCCAATTTGGCTACCGCTTCTCCAACGACTACGCGGTGTTTTTGTTCGCGCTGCTGGCCGTCGGCGGCGTCAGCGTGCGCGGCTATTTCGTGCCGCTGGCGCTGCTCTCGCTGCTCGTCAGCTCCTTCGGCGCGTTGACCTTCGGCCGCGCGGAGTACGCCCGCTACTATTTCAGCGAGCCGTCGCAGACGATCCTGTATCAGCCTGATTGACTCCGCTGGACGCGCTGGCGCCGCGCGCGGCGGTGTCAGCGATTGGCGGAGAGCTGCACGGCGTCGCCGGCCTTCAGCTTGGTCTTGGGCGGCGGATCTTGAGACAGCACGATGTACGTCGACGTCTCTGCCACGCTGAGCCAGCGCACGTTCACGGTCAGGCCCAGCTTCTCTAGCTCAGCCTTGGCCGTGTTGACGTTTTTGCCCACGACCTTGGGCAGCTCCACCTCCACGCTGGGCGCCGACAGATAGAGTGTCACCACGCGATCCTTCGGGTATGGCGTGCCGGTGGTCGGCTCCTGGGTCACGACGGAGCCCTCGGGTACGGTTTCGTCGGCGACCTTCGGCCCGAGCTCGACTTTGTAGCCCGCTTGCTGGAGCTTGGCCGTGGCGTCCGCTTGCGTCATGCGCACGACGGCGGGCACTTTGGGCAGCTCGTCCGCGAGCGTCACGCTCACCGGATGCGAGCGCGGCAAGCGCTGCCCGCCAGGGACGGATTGACGCACGACCGTGCCCGCCGTGGCCGAGCTCGCCTCGCGCGGAGTGGCCAGGTACACCAAGCCGAGCGCGCGCAGGTTCTCGCGCGCTTCACGCTCGCTGAGCCCGCGCAGGTCGGGCACCGTGACCTCGACCACCGGCTCGTTGTGAAAGAGGTGTTTTTGCTCGATCACGTAGACCGTGCCAGTGGCGGTGAGCGCGGCCGTCACGAAGGTCAGGAACATCACTCCGAATGCGTTCATGCGTTCTCCCCGAGACGAAGCCAATATCGTATCACGGCGCCGGCTCGAAGTTCAGCGGATAAGTGACCACCGCGCGCCCGCCTGAAGGAGGCGAAAACGAGAGTCGCTGGAACGCGCCCAGCACACATTCGATGACCCCGTCATCTTCCAACGTCGTGCCTTGTTCGAGCGCGGCGGCGTGCGGCACGCTGCCGTCCGGCGCGATCACGAAGTTCACGTTGATGCTGCCGCGCGCGGCCGCGTTCTTGCGGCGCTGATAGCAGGCCACGAACTCGGGGTTGCCGCGCTCGATGCCTTCTTTGATCGCAGCCTTCGAGAGCCAGCCGCGCGTCGGCCCCGCGTCTTGGCGCACGCCGGGTTCGACAGGCTCGGGCGCGAGGCTCGCGCTCGCGCTCGCGACCGGCTCTGGCTCGGGTTCTAGCGGCGGGAGCGACACGCTGGGCGCAGCCGACGCTTCGGGCGTCGCCGCTGGGGGCGGGTTCGCGGCGCCGCTCTGCGGCGGGAACAAATCGCAGCCGGCGGTGAGGGCGGCGGTGACGGTCAGCATCGTGAACGCGCGCGGCGCTCGGCGAAAGATCAGCGGCATCTCGAGTCCGCTCATCGAAACCCGGCCAGCGCGTCACTGGCAAGAAAAAATGCCGAGCGTGCCTCGCGCGGGCAACGGGGTTAAAACGCCGGCCACTCGCGCCGGCGTCGTGCCGAGCCGACCTGCAGCGCGAAGCCAGCCAGATCATGAGCGAAACGGCGAACCGAGATTCGAAGAGCCCGCTGCACCGACTCATCACCTACACGGCGCGACACCGCGGCCGCGTCATCCTCGCCACCTGCTGCTCGGTGCTCAACAAGCTGTTCGACATCGCGCCCGAGATCCTGATCGGCGTCGCCGTCGACACCGTCGTGAAGCGGGAGCACTCCGCGCTCGCGGCGTACGGCGTCGTCGACGTGAAGCAGCAGCTGTACGTGCTCGGCGCGCTCACCCTCGCGATCTGGATGTGCGAGTCGCTGTTCGAGTTCTTCTACAACATCCTGTGGCGGAACCTGGCGCAGCGAGTGCAGCACGAGCTGCGCGCCGAGGCCTACGGCCACGTTCAGCGCCTGGAGATGGCCTATTTCGAGGACCGCAGCAGCGGCGGCTTAGTGACCATCTTGAACGATGACATCAACCAGCTGGAGCGCTTCCTCGACGGCGGCGCCAACTCGCTGATCCAGGTGGCGACCTCCACTGTCTTGATCGGCATCGTGTTCTTTTATTTGGCTCCGGGCGTGGCGCTGCTCAGCATGCTGCCAATCCCGATCATCCTGGTCGGCGCTTTCTATTACCAGCGCAAGGCCGAGCCGCTGTATCGCGGCGTGCGCGAGCAGGCCGCGGCGATCGGCACGCGCTTGAGCAACAACCTCCAAGGTATCGCCACCATCAAGAGCTACGTCGCGGAGGAACGAGAGCTCGCTGGCCTAGTTCGTGAGAGTGAGCTCTACACGGCGCGCAACGCCGCGGCCATCCGCGTCTCGTCCGGGTTCATCCCGTTGATCCGCATGGCCATCCTCGCGGGCTTCGTTGCGACGCTGCTGGTCGGCGGCTCGCTGACCTTGGAGGGGCGGCTCGCGGTCGGCTCGTACAGCGTCCTGATCTTCCTTACGCAGCGGCTGCTGTGGCCGCTGACCGGTCTGGCGCAGACCGTGGACTTGTATCAGCGCGCGATGGCGTCCACGCAGCGCGTGCTGGACTTGCTCGCCAGCGCGCGACGCGACGACCGCGACGGGCGCCCGCTCGTCAAATCCGACGTCAAGGGTGAGCTCGAGTTTCGCGACGTCGCGTTCGCGTACGAAGGCCGTGAGCTGGTGCTGAGCGGCATCAATTTGACGATCCCGGCGGGGACGAGCGCGGCCTTCATCGGCACCACCGGCTCGGGCAAGAGCACGTTGGCCAAGTTGCTGATGCGCTTCTACGAGCCGCGCGCGGGGGCGATCTTGCTCGACGGCGTGCCGCTGTCCGAGCTGCGGGTGGCCGATCTGCGGCGCGTGATCGCGTTCGTGAGCCAGGACGTCTTCTTGATCGACGGCACCGTGAGCGAGAACATCGCGTACGGCAGCGGCGTGAGCGATGCGCAGCGGATCCGCGAGGCCGCGCGGCTGGCGGAAGCGGAGGCCTTCATCGACGCGCTTCCGCAAGGGTTCCAGACGCCGGTGGGGGAGCGCGGCCAGAAGCTGTCCGGCGGTCAACGCCAGCGCATCTCGATCGCTCGCGCCATCTTGAAGGACGCCCCCATCCTGATCCTGGACGAGGCCACCTCCGCCGTCGACAACGAGACGGAGGCGGCGATCCAGCGCTCGCTGGATCGCATCGCCGTGGGTCGCACCAGCATCATCATCGCGCACCGGCTGACGACGATCCGCAACGCCGATCAGGTGTTTACGCTGGAGCGAGGGCGCATCGTGAGCCAGCGCCAGCGCTGAGCGCGCTCACTTCGCGGGCGCGGCCGCCGCGCGACGGATCGTGACTTTTTGAATCTTCGGCGGGTGCACGGCGCGGTCGCCTTGCACCTCCGAGCTGGCGAGCTTCTCGATCACCGCGTCCGGTCCACACTTCCCGAAGATGGTGTAGCCGCCGTCGAGGTGCGGCGCGGAGCCGTCCATGATGAAGAACTGCATCCCGTTGGTGTTGGGCCCGCGGTTGGCCATGCAAAGCAGCCCGCGCTCCGAGTGATAGGCGTTCTCCCAGATCTCGTCGGGGATGACGTAGCCGGGCTCGCCGGCGCCGGTGCCGGCCGGATCGCCGCCCTGGATCATGAAGCCCTTGATGATGCGGTGAAAGGTGGTGCCGTCGTACGCCGGGGTCTTCACCCACTGTTGCTTCGGGTTCTTGAACGGGCGCAGCCCGCGCGCGAGACCGACGAAGTTGGCGACCGTGATCGGAGCTCGATCTTCATAGAGCTGGCAGTCGAGCTTGCCTTGGTCCGTCTTGATCTCGGCCACGAGCGGACCCTTGCCGGGCAGCCCTTTGGTGGCGTCTTCGAGCGTGAATTTGCCCTTCAACGGATCGTCGGGGCTCGGCTGCACGGGCTGCACCGGCTTGGCCGAGACCTTGCGGTGCCCGGGCGGAATCGGCGCAGCGACGGCCGCGCTCGCGCTGGGCGCCGCGCTGCCAGGCGGCGCCGCGCTGGCCGGCGCCGAGCCGAGGGCCGCGCTCGCGCTGGCCGTCGCTTCGGCCTTCGCGCTGTCGACGGCCGCGGCGGGGCGCGCGGCGGGCGCAGCGCTCGGAGTCGGCGTGTCATCGACCTTGACGCTCTCGGGCTCGGGCGGCCGCGAGCGGCACGCGCCGAGCGTCAGCGTGCCGACCAGGCCGGCGGTGGAGAGAGCGCGCAACAAACTGGATCGTGTCATCATATGCAGCAACTCCTGGGGATTACTCGAACGTGACGTGCGTGCCTGGTTTGATGGAGTGCCGCCGGCACCAGCCGGCGTTGACTTCGAGCACATAGCCGGCGTTGCAGGGCACGCCGCGCGGGCGATCGTTCAGCACCGGCACTTGCTCCAGTATGCCGGCGATGGTGCCGTCCTTGGCGATGAACAGCATGTCGAGCGGGATGCAGGTGTTGTGCATCCAGAACACGCGGCGTGTCTCGTCCTTCCACTCGAACAGCATGCCGTGATGGTCCGCCAGCTTGGTGCGATACATGAGCCCGCGCTCATGCTCCGCCGGCGTGAGCGCGCGCTCGACTTGGATTCGGGGCGCGCCGGGCGCCTCTTTGAAGCGCACCGCGCCGCGCGCCAGCTTCGGCGCCGGTCCCGGATCCTTGGGGCAAATGTTGGCTGGCTCGGCGCGTGGCGGAGGCGGCTCGGCGAGCGGCACGACGCAGGGCGCGGGGGCGCTCTTACTCGAAGCCGTCGCCGCGGGCGCGCTCTCGCTCGAGGCCGTGGCCGCTGGCGCGCTCGCCGTGGCGAGTAGCAGCGGCGCGCTAGGCGCGGCCGCGACGTTCGCGGCGCTGTGGCTGGCGGGCGGCTCGCTGCGCCGCTCGCTCTGCGGTTCTTCGGGGCGCTGGCAAGCGAGCGCGAGCGAAAAGGCGAGCAGCAACGTGTGGCGCATGCTTCGTGCGTTTAGCAACGCTTGCCGGCCGGGTGAAGACGGATCGCAGACTTTGACAGCGCGAGCCGAATTATCGCGCGTTCGTCGCGGTTCGGGACAGCGCCGCGCTCGTCCGCTATCCTTGCTCGCGCATGCTCGGGTGGCGTTTTGGCCTGGTCGTCTCTTGCGTCGCTCTTCTGGCGGCGTGCGGCGGGGCGGTCGCGCGGGACTCGGAAGCGAACGGCGGCGTCGCAGGTAGCGCCACGAGCAGCAGCGGTGGCGCGCCGGCCGCGGCGAGCGGCGGCTCGAGCGGCGGAGTGAGCTCGGGTGGCGCCCAAAGCTCGAACGACACGCCGTTCATGGACCCGGGCTGCCCGGAGGTGCCGCCACGCGCGGGAGAGTTCGAGTGCGACCCGCTGCTCGATGGCGCCGGATGTTTGCCGGGCTATGGCTGTTACCCGTACGTCGAGCATCCGAGCGGCAGGGGCTGCGGTGCGCAGATCTTCGGTGCGCAGTGCCGCCCGGCGGGCAGCGGGCTGGAGGGCGCGCTGTGCGGCGACGGCACGGCGGGTTGCGCGCCGGGTTACGTCTGCGTCATCGGCGCGCGTCCCGGGCGCCGCTGCGCGCGGCTCTGCCGCGTGGACGTCGCCGAATCGTGCGCGAACGGCACGCTCTGTGAGGAAACGGACGTGCAAGGCTACGGCGTCTGCAACTGAGCGTGCGGGAACGGATGCGCGGCTGCTCTCGCTGGCTCTGCCTCTCGACGACGTTGCTGCTCGCAGCGGCGTGCGGCGGGCGCTCCGAGCTGTCCGGCGCTCGCGGCGAGGGCGCTGCCGGTAGCGCAGCGTCGTGCACCCTGGACTCCGATTGCGCGCCGCCCGACGCCTGCTCCGTCGCGACGTGCAGCGCGGGCAGGTGCGAGGTCGCGCTGCGCGCCTGTCCCGATGATGGCGACGCTTGCACGGAAGAGCGCTGCGAGCCGGCGCTGGGCTGCGTGCACGCGCCGCTCACCCTCGATCGCGATGGTGATGGCGTGCGGGGCCCGCGGCCTGGCTTCGCTCCGGGCGCACCCGGTGCCTGCGGTGAAGACTGCGACGACGACAACGCCCTGGCGTTTCCGGGCAACGTGGAGAGCGCCGGCTGCGATGGCGTCGACAACGACTGTAACGGGGTCATCGACGATGGCGCGCGCTACAGCGCGGCTCTCGCAGGGCCGCTGCGCGTCTCGACGGCTGACGACGTCCGCGCCACGCGCGGAGCGATCGTCGCGACGGCGGACGGCTTCCTGTTCACGTACACGGGGACGCGCCGCGCGCCGAGCGGCGGCGAGCGCTCCGTCGGTTTGCTCGAGGGTGTCGACGTGAGCGGCAACGTTCGCTTCCAAAACCCCGTCTCCGAGCTGAACAGCGACAGCTACGGCGCGGCCTTGGCGTGGTCGGGGGACGGCGTCGCCGCGAGCTGGAGCGACGCGCGGCAGGGCGGACGCTACGAGGTGTATTTCAATCGCTTCACGACGAACGGCGCCAAGCTCGGCGCCGATCTGCGCATCACGAACGCCCGCGGCTTCTCGCTCGATCCGGACCTGCTGTGGACGGGAGCGGAATATCTGCTCGCCTGGAGCGATCGTCGCGAAGAGTCTGCCGTCGTCGGCGACGCAGTGCGCATCTTCGGTCAGCGGGTTCTCCCGGACGGCGCGCTGCGAGGCGGTAACGAGCTGCTGGTCGGCGACGAGCCCATCGCAGAAAATCCCGTGCTCGCGCGCGGGCTCACTCGCATCGGTCTGGCCTACACCACGCTCGACGCAGCGCTCGAGAGCCGGCTCGGATTCCGCAGCTTTGCGCTCGAGCCCGACGCGACGCCGGCGGCGCGCGACTCGACGCCGCTCGGCGCGCAGGTGCATTCGCCCGGCCTCTACTTCGTCGCGGACCGCTTCATCGCGCTGTGGTCGACGCGCGGCGAGAACTGGGGCGAGAGTCTCTGGGGCGCTGCCTTCAGTGAGCGCGGCGAGCTGCTCGTGGCGCCGCGGCCGGTCACCGCCGGGGCCAAGTTCGCGCGCTCGCACGCGGCGATCTCGCTGGGGGATCGCCTGCTGGTGTTATGGGCCGACGATCGTGCGGGCCACTACGACGTGTACTGGCAGGTGCTGGATCGCGAGCTGCGCGAGCTCGTCGCGCGCCAGCGGCTCACCACGAGCGCGACGAACAGCGTCGCGCCCGCCGCCGCCATCGGCCCGGGCGGGCGCATCGCCGTGCTGTTCGATGACTGGCTCGACGGCAGCGAGCAGGTCTACTTCACGACCTTGACCTGCGACACCGCGCGCTAATCTCTCACTTCGGTACGTCCACCTCGGTCATGCAGCCGAACAAGATCTCGAGCTTGGCGCCGAGATCACCTTTCAGCGTCTCGCAGGCGTTGCCGCACAGGTTGATCTCGCTCTTGTCAGCGGAGTACTCCCAGCCCTCGCTGCAGCCGGTGGGGTTCGCGTCTTGGAGCACGTTCGTGACCTTGCCGTCGCTGCTCGTGAAGCGCACGTTGACCTTGCCGTAGTCGAGCGTGTCACCCGGCGGCGGAGCGGGCACGGAGTAGGTGCAGCCGAACAGCGAGCGCGTGCGGATGCTGTCGAGCGCCTGCGCGAGCTTGTCCGCGGCGTCCGTCCCGGTCTCGATCAGGTAGGCTTTTTCAGTGCCGCCCGCTGCCGCGACTTCATTCAACGAGGACAGATTGCGGCCCAAACCGAGCACGTACGTCTGAATCGGCGGCGAACCGCTGAGCCCAGATTTGGCGACGCTGACCGCGTTCGCGATAGTGTTCTTACCGTCGCAGCCCTTCGGATAGCCATCCGTGGAGTACACTACCGCCACGCGGTGCGAGGTGTGCGCCTTGGCCCAGGCGCGCGCGTGCTCGATGGCGCCGGTCAACGACGCCACCGTGGGTGTATTCCCCGAGGGCTTCTGTGCGGCGATGACGGCGTTGAGGCTCGCCGCGGCCTCCGGTAGGAGCGCGATCTCCTGCTTGGGAGTGGTGTAGCTCTTCGCATCACACAAGTTCGCGGCGCTCGGGAAAAAGCCGATGCCCACGCTCAAGCCCGCGTTCGTCGGCGAATCCATGAACGTGGTCAGCGCTTTGCTTTCGACGGTCCAGCGCGTCACTGCAGCGTAGGGGCGGCCGGGATCGACCTCACACGGTGAGCTGGCAGAGTCCGGCACCGGGCAATTCATGGAGCCGGTCGTATCCACCATGAAGTAGAGGTCGACCGGCAGGCGCTCGCCCTCGACGGAGCTCGCCGCGCACGTCATGCCGGGATCGAAGCCGCCGCTGGCGTTGCCGTTGGCGCCGGCGGCGCTGGAGCCGCCGCTGCCGCCGATGACGACGCCGCCACCGCCTTGGCCCGTGCTGCCGCTGCTCGTGCCGCCGAAGCCGAGCAGCGGCTGACCTCCGGCGCCGTCACCTTGCCCTGGGCCGCTATCATTTCCGCCGCAGGCCATCGCGACTGAGCCCAACAAATAGCAAACGAGCACCGGTGTGCGCTTCACGGGAACCACCAGATTGAGACACGTCAGGGCGCGAGAGCGCCTAGCGCTCCCATTACGGACTCGAGGACCAATCCATAAAGTTTTCACGTGCGCGAATCGAACGCAAATACGAATATTGCTGCGCGCGCAAAATCATCGCGTGTTTGAGCCCGTTCACCGATACGGGTTACACATGTGTGAACACGTACGCGGCGCTTTGTGCCTCACGGTACGGCGCCGGCGCTCATGGGCGGATGGAGGCGGTGCGGCGGGTGCGGGGACCGGCTTGGTGCACTTTGCCGGGCAGGCGCCGTCCGATCACGTTCTCCGCGACGCGCCCCGCTTCGATCAACAGATCGAGGTTCACGCCGGTACGAACGCCCATGCCTTCCAGCATGTAAACCAGATCTTCGGTGGCGAGGTTACCCGCGGCGCCCGGCGCGTAGGGGCAGCCACCGACGCCCGCGACCGAAGCATCGAAATCGGTGATGCCCAACTCCAGCCCCACCAGCGCGTTCGCGAGCGCGGTGCCGCGCGTGTCGTGAAAATGCAGCGCGAGCTTCCCGGCCTCGATTTCGGCCAGGAATAGCCGCAGGATCTCTCGGGTTTGCAGCGGCGTCCCCACGCCGATGGTGTCTCCTAGCGAGACTTGATAACAACCGAGCTCGAGCAGCCGCTGTGCGATGCCGAGCGCCACTTTGGGATCCACGTCACCCTCGTACGGACAGCCCCACACGGTGGAGACGTAAGCGCGCACGCGCATCCCCGCGGCGAGCGCCTGCGGCAGCACCTCGCTGAAGGCGTCGAAGGATTGCTCGATGGTCTTGTTGGTGTTCTTGCGGTTGTGCGTCTCGGAGGCGGATAGAAACACCGCGATCTCGTGCAGCCCCGCCGCCCGAGCGCGCTCGAGGCCCTTCGCGTTGGGGCACAAGGCGCTCAGGGTCACCCCTTCCGGCGGCGTCAGCGAGCGCGCGAGCTCTTCCGCGTCGGCGAGCTGCGGCACCCAGCGCGGAGACACGAAGCTGGTGAGCTCGATGCGGCGCAGCCCGGCGCGGATCAGCGCGAGCACGAGCTCGCGCTTGCCCTCCAGCGAGATCGGCGTGGCCTCATTTTGCAGGCCATCACGCGGAGAGACCTCGTAAATCGAGACTTGGGGCGGTAGTTGGTCGAGCACGCGGCGCTTGAGACTCCGCGTCCAGCGTACCATCCGTCCGCCTTGGGGTCGCGTGCTCTTCGGGGCGCCGCTGGCCGGCAGCGCTCACGTGCGCGCGCGCAGGATGGCCTGGGCGATTTCCCCGTCCAGCGCCGGTTTGACCAGATGGTCGTCGAAGCCGGCCTCGGAGGTGCGCTTGCGGTCCTCGGCCTGACCGTAGCCGGTGAGCGCGATCAGGTGCGCGCGCGAGCCGCTGGCGCGCGCCCGGCGAGCGAGCTCCAGGCCGTCGAAGCCAGGCAGCCCGAGATCGATGAACGCGACATCGGGGGCGAAGCTGAGCAGGAGTTGCAAGCCCTGGGGGCCATCGCTCGCGTAAGCCACCTCGTGCCCGGCGCGCTCGAGCAGCTGCGTGAAGAGGTCGCGGATGTCGGCGTTGTCCTCGACGAGCAGGACGCGCTTGGCGAGCGTCGCCGGCGCGCCGTCCCCCCTGCGAGCGCGGCGCTCGCCGCCGTCGGGCAAGCGCTGCAGACGAACGATGAAGCAGCTGCCACGGCCCAGGCCCTCGCTCGTGGCCGCGACGCTGCCGCCGTGCAGCTGAACGATGCTGCGCACCAGCGCCAGGCCGAGCCCGAGGCCGCCCTGGGCGCGATCGAGCGACGTGGCCACCTGCGCGAAGGGATCGAACACGCGCTGGCACATCTCCGGCGCCAGCCCGACGCCCGTATCGTGCACGCGCACGACGACCTGCTCGGCCTCGGCTCGCAGATCCAGGATCACCGCGCCGCCGCGCGGCGTGTACTTGATGGCGTTGCCGAGCAGGTTGCCGAACACCTGCTCGAGGCGCTGCCGATCGCCGTCGATCCAGAGCGGAGCGTCGCGGACGCGGAGGTCGTAGGCGAGCCGCTGCTCCTTCGCGCGCGCCTCCGCCGTTTCGTAGGCGCCACGCGCGATCTCGGCCAGGTCCAGGCGCTCGCGCGCGAGCGCGACCTTGCCGTGCGTGACGCGCGCGACGTCCAGCAGATCGTCCACCAGGCGCGCCAGGTGCCGCGACTGCCGCTCGATGATCGAGTACTCGCGAGGCTTCCCGTCGCTCGCCTTTTGGTCCAGCAGTGAAATCGCCAGCGCGATGGCGCCCAGCGGGTTACGCAGCTCGTGCCCGAGCATGGCCAGGAATGCGTCGCGCGACTCGATCGCGCGTCGCGCTTCGTACTGGCGCTGGCGGCTGCGCAGCGCCGCGCGAATCGCGGCCAGCATCGAGCGGACGTGCACCGGCCGGTCCAAGAACGTGATGTTGCCGAGCTGAGTCGCGCTGCGGTCGCGCAGCGTCCGGCTACGCGCGCCGCTGCTGAACACCACCAGCGGGAAGTCGGACCACGCCGGTTGTCGACGCAGCTGCGCGCCGAGCTGCGCGACCGCCGGCAGCGTGAGCATCTCCTCGGCGATCAGCGCCGCCGCAGCGCCTTGTTCCATGGCGCTGCACAAACCGTCGATGTCGTCGCACAACACGCCCTTTAGGCCGCCGCCGAGCAAGAGGCGCAGGGTCAACTGGCCTTCGTGCGAGCCGCGCACGAGCACGAGCACTCGTTGGGCGGCTACCTGGCCCTGCTCGTCTTCACTGCTCAGCGCGAACCGCACCGGCGCTCTCCTGCTGCGCGAGGTTGAGCGGAGAGCCGGTCAGGATGCCGCGCAAGCCAGCCAGGGGCTCGCTCACGCGGATACCATCGGGTCCGAAGTGCATGCTGCGAATCGTATCCTCATGTGCGCCGGAGCGCTTCTTCAACGTGGAGACCGCCTTGCGCAGCCGCGCGCCGTCCTCGAAGTAGCGCAGGAGCAACACGGTGTCCGCGAGGTAGCTGAGGTCGACGGTCGAGGTCATCTGCTTCCCCAGCAGCCCGCTCTGGGCCATTGTCATCAGCGAGGCGACGCCGCGCTCGCTGAGGAACGAGAGCAGCTCGTGCAGCTGCAAGCTGAGGAAGCGCGCTTCGGGCATGGCCGTGAAGTAGCCGGTGATGCTATCGATGACGATGAGCTTCGAGCCCTCGTGCTCGACCGCCTGCCGCACGAGATAGGTGAACTCGTCGGGCGCCAGCTCCGCGGGATCGATCTGATGCAGGTGCAGCGAACCCTTGGCGAGCTGCTCGTCGAGCTTCATTCCCAGCTGGCGTCCGCGCTGCAGCCAGGTGCCGATCCGCTCCTCGAATAAAAAGACGCTGGCCGCCTCCCCGCGTTGCGCGGCGGCCACCGCGACCTGGGTCGCGATCGCGCTCTTGCCCGTCCCAGCGGGCCCCGTGATCAGCGTGCACGTCGCGCGATCGATGCCGCCGCCGAGGATGGCGTCCAGGCCGGCGACCCCGCTCGACATGGGCTCGGCGAGCAGCTGAGAGCGATGCTCCGCCGCGATCAGTCGCGGGTACACCCAGAGCCCGCCGGTGCGCACCGTGAAGTCGTGAAAACCGCTGAGAAAACGCGAGCCGCGCAGCTTGCTGACGCGTAGACGGCGGCGGTCCGCGCCGTATTGAAGCGGCACTTGTTCGAGCACGATCACGCCATGCGTCAGGCTCTCGACTTGGACGTCCGGATCGTCGCCCAGGCGGTCGTCGAGCAACAGCGTGGTGCAGTCGCAGCTGGCCAGGTGCTGCTTGAGCGCGAGCAGCTGCCGCCGATAGCGCACGGTCGTCTGTGCCAGCACCCGAATCTCCGACAAGGAATCGAACACGACGCGATCCGGCTTCACGCGCTGCACCTCCTCCAGCAGCACCCGCACCGTCTCCTTGAGATCGACGTCCTCCGCCGCGTACAGCGTGTTTTCGTCGTTGAGCCGCAGCGTCTGCTCGGCGCTCGACAGCTCGAAGAGCTCGATGCCGTCGAGGCTGAAGCCGTGTGAATCAGCGACCTGGCGGATCTCTTGCTCGGTCTCCGACAAGGTGATGTAGAGCGTGCGCTGCTTTCGCCGAGCGCCTTCCATTAAGAACTGCAGCGCGAGGGTGGTCTTGCCGACGCCGGGCGAGCCCTTCACCAGATAGAGCCGGTGTTCCGGCAAGCCGCCTCCGAGGATGTCATCGAGCCCCGGAATGCCGATCTCGTCACGCGCCCACGCTACGTTCGTGCTGCCTGCCATTGCTTCGAGCTCGCTGCGTATGCGACCTCTGTGCCAAATTCCTCACAAGCGCCTCAGTGCTGCCAGTAACGCGGAAACAGCGAAGATTTGAGGGTATTTTGCCGCGCGCGTGCTCGCCAGGATCGCCACTCTGTGGCGAATTGCCACGAAAGCGGGTCTTAATTACCAGGCGGCTCCACAACGCCCCGTCTCGCGGGTGCCTAGACCACGCGCAGGCACATCTGACGTTGCCGCGGATGAGCCGTGAACTCGATGGGGTATTCGCCGGACCAGCACGCGTGACAGAAGGAGTCCAGATCGCCGCGCCGGTCCTGCAAGACCGGGAGCGTCTGCGCGCGCGAGTCTTTGGCGAGGGCAGGGTGAGCGCCGATCACCGCGCGGTGCATCGATTCGAGCGGTAGATACGCCAGCGTGTCGCTCGTGATGTACTGGTTGATCTCTTCGACGCTGTGCGTCGCTGCGATCAGCTCGGCGCGCGTGGGGGTGTCGATGCCGTAATAGCAGGGCCACTTCGTCGGCGGGCTCGAGATACGCAGGTGCACCTCGCGCGCGCCGGCCGCGCGCAACATTTTCACGATCTTGCGGCTGGTCGTGCCGCGCACGATGCTGTCATCCACCACCACCACGCGCTTGCCGCGCAGCACGCTGCTGATCGGGTTCAACTTCAAGCGCACGCCGAAATGACGGATGCTCTGCTGCGGCTCGATGAAGGTGCGCCCCACGTAGTGACTGCGCATCAGCCCGAGCTCGAACGGGATCTTGGCGGTCTCCGCGTAGCCGAGCGTCGCCGGCACGCCGGAGTCCGGCACGGGCACCACCACGTCCGCTTCGACGGGGAACTGCTCGGCCAGCAGCCGCCCCAAGTTCTTGCGCGCTTCATAGACGCTGATGCCGTCGATGGAGGAGTCCGGGCGCGCGAAGTACACGTACTCGAAAATACAGGTGCTGCGCCGGGCCTCCGGAAACGGGCGCACGCTGCGCAGCCCGCTCGCGTCGATGACCAGCAGCTCACCGGGCTCGATGTCCCTCACGTACTCGGCCCCGATCAGATCGAAGCTCGACGGCTCGCTGGAGACCGCGTACGCGCCCTGCTCCGGCATGCGGCCCAGGCACAGCGGGCGAAAGCCCATCGGATCGCGCGCGGCGATCAGCGCCGTGGGCGTCAAACAGAGGATCGAGTAGGCGCCCTGCACCTGGCTCAGGGCGTCGGCGATGCGGTCCTCCGCGTGGCGCTGCGCGCTGATGGCGATCAGGTGCACGAGCACTTCCGTGTCGCTGGTGCTCTGAAAAATCGAGCCGCGCGCTTCAAGTGTCTCGCGCAGCAGGTCGGCGTTGGTCAGGTTGCCGTTGTGACCGATGGCGATCGAGCCACGCGAATATTCGACGGCGATGGGCTGCGCGTTCTTCAACAGCGACCCGCCGGCGGTGGAGTAGCGCACGTGCCCGATGGCGTTATCACCCTTGAGGCGTGCGAGCTGCTCGGACGGGAACACGTCGATGACGTGGCCCATGCCGCGGTGCAGGCTCAGCTGCGTGCCGTCGCTGGTCGCGATCCCCGCGCTCTCCTGGCCGCGATGCTGCAACGCGTGCAAGCCGAGGTAGGTGAGATTGGCGGCCTCTTCGTGGCCGAAAATACCGAAGACTCCACACATCGGAACACACTCGGGGATGAACTTTGGCGCGCGGGCTTTGCGCGGCGGACCGAACTGTGACCGTTCGCCGGCGCGGCGCCAACTTCGCCCTGTTTCGTTTGTGAAAGCGCGCCGGACGCGCGTTCGGAGGCGCGAGGTCCGCGGCACCGGGCGCTCGGCCCCCGCGCATTTTTTTGCGTGCGCCGCGCTCGTAAAACCGCATCATCTCTGGGTATTCTGAGAACAGCATGGGAGCGCTGAACGAGCTCATCGCTTCGTGGCGAAGCAATCCCTCAGCCGAGCTCACCATCCGTGTCTGCGGGGAGCTCGCGGTTGCGGGTCGCGAAGACTGGATGGAGGAGGTCGCGGCCAGCGCCGAGACATGGCACGCGGACGACGCTCCCGTGATGATCGCGGTCGGGCGCATGCACCTCGAAGCCAGCCGCTTCGAGGCGGCGCAGGCTGCGTTGCTGCTGGCGACCGACGCCGATCCGGCTGACGCAGAGGGATTTCGCCTATTGGGTGAGGCGCTGCTGCGACAGGGTGACGCCGCCGCGGCGCACGCGGCGCTCGCGCACGCGATGGCGCTCGGGGCCGGCGATGCGTCCACACGCTCGCTGCGCGACCGCGCGAAGGTGTTGATTTTAGTGCAGCGTACGAGCGGCGCCGAGCGCGTGCGTGCAGAGGTTGCTCGCTCCCATCCTGTCCCAGCGCCTCTTACGAAGCCGCGCGCGCGGCCGCTTGGCTCCGGAGTGAAGCGATCTCCGAGTCGGCCTCCGAGAGCGCCTGTCGCGGGCACGCCGCCGCTGCCTAGCTTCGAGGCGGATCACGTCGAAGTTTCGGAGGTTCACGCAGTGCAGCGCCACAAGCCTCACAGCGGGCCGACGCGCGGGGGTTCAGCTCCTGCTCGCTCCGTCCCGGTCAGCAAGCCGCGCACGGCGCCGCCGCAGCCGGCGCGCCCGCTGCCGCGTGATCTTCGCGCCGCGCCCACCCCTCTCGCGCTCGACGGGGAAGAGCCGACGACCATCGATCGCCGCTACTTCGCGGGCGAGGTCGATGAGCGTCCCAGCTTCAGCGACGTGACCACCGACGTCAGCCGTGCGCCGCTCAATGCGGCCGCGCTGGCGCAGCGCGCGGGAGCTGCGCCAGCGAAGAACCCATTCCCCTCGGCGAGCCAGGCCTTGCTCGCGCCGCCGGAGCTGCGGCCCTCCGCGCCGGAGCGAGCTGGCGCGGCGCGGCCGCCGAGCGTCGCGCGCGGCTTCACGGACGACGGCTACGTCGATAACGCCGAGCCGTCACCTGCGATCCTGTTGCAGCACCTGGCGCGCGTCGGTGTGTTCGAGCCCAGCGGCGGCGCGGCGCCGGCGTGGGAGGCCCAGCCGCGAGAGCGCTCGCGCGGAGTGTGGCCGCTGGTCGCCGCCATCGTGCTGGTCGCTGGCGCGGGGATCGGCGGCTTCAAGTACTCACAGAAGCTCAAGACCGAGCGCGCAGAGCAGGCAGCGACGTTGAGCAACGAAGTCTCTGCCTTGCTGCACTCGGGCCGCCCAGCGGATTTACGCGCGACCGATCAGAAGCTGAGCCGCGTGTTCGATCTCGACTCGCGCAGCGAGCGCGCCGGGCGGCTGTGGCTCGAAAATCGAGTGCTCGGCGCGCTGCTGCTCGCGGACGAGCCGCGCGGGCTGGACTCCGCCATTCACCGCGGCCGTGAAGTCGGCCTGCGCGAGCGCGAGCTCGCCGTCGGGCGCGTGGCTTCGTTCTTCGTCGAGGGCGATCTCGCCGGCGCCGCCGCGTTGCTGCCCAAGTGGGACGTCGAGGCCGGCAAGGACGCCTATTACCAGCTGGTGGCCGGCGTCGTGCTCGAACGCGCTGGCGACTCGCGCTCACTGGAGCGCTATGAGCACGCGCGCGCCTTGGACCCGAAGCTCGTGCCCGCGCAGCTCTTGCTCGCGCGCCTGACGCTGCTGGAGTACGGCCCTGCCAAGGCTCGCCCGATCATCGACGAGCTAGCCAGCAAGGTGAGCGCCGACGAGCCCAACCTGCGGGCGCTGTCCGGCTTGGCCTGGGTCGTCACGCCTGAGCGCGCGCAGGAACCTCCGGCCGCCGCGCGGCTCAGCGCCGACGAGGCGCGCAAGCTGATTTCGCCGTTGCGCGCCGTGCCGGCCATGGTCGACGCCGTGCAAGCGCTGGGCAAAGGCGACCTGGAGGCGACGAGCAAGGCCATCGAGTCGGCGTTGCTCGCGGTGGACGGACCGGCGCTCGGCGCGACGCTCGGGTTCTTGGCCATCGACGCTGGTAATGAGGCCTTGGCACGCAAGGCGGCGCTGAAGTCGCTCTCTTTCGCCGCGCTGTATCCGCGCGCGCGCACGCTGGCGGCGCGCGTCGCGCTGCTCGGCGGCCGCGTGGAGGAAGCACAGAAAGCCGTGGAGGAGCTCGATCCCAAATCGGCCGACGTCGCGGTAGTGCGCAGCGTGGTCGCGTATGAGACGGGCAACGCCGCGGATCTGCGCGGCGCGCTCGCGTCGCTCGATGCTGACGCGCCTACCTTCGCGGCGCTGGCCGCGGGCCCCGGCGTGCTGCTCGCGACGCGCTATCCGGACAGCGCGAAGCTCGAGGCCATGGCCTCGCCCTCCATCCCTTGGGGTGACATGGTCGCGGCGGACGCCGCGCTGTCGACCGGCAACCTCGCCCTGGCGGAGAAGGTGCTCTCGGCGCGCAGCGCGAACCTCTCTCCGGCGCACCTGCTGCGCGTGGCCCGGCTGAGGCGCTACCAGAGGCGCCTCGACGACGCGCTCGCCGCCAGCCAAGCCGCGTTGGCAGAGGGCGCCAGCGTCCCGCTCATCGTCGAGCGCGCGCTCGAGCTCGTGGAGAAGGACAAGGCGTCCGAGGCGAGGGAGCTCGTGGCGCGCTATCCCGCGCTGCTCGGCCCCGTGGCGCAGTGGCTGGGAGTGGTGATCGACGTCGCGCTGAATCAGCCCAAGCAGGCCAGCGCGCGCCTCGCGCAGCTCGAGCCGCCGCCGGATGAGTCGCCGGCGTTCCTGCGCCTGCTGGCGGCCCGCGCGCTGGCGATGAGCGCGGACAAACGGGCTCGAACGTACGTCGTGAGCGTCGTGCGACGACTGCCGAAGAACCCGGAAGCGCTCGCGGTCGCCGAGCTGATGAAGCCGCGCTGAGGCGGCGGCACGAATAAAAGCGAACGGGAGCGGCGGTCGCCACCACCGCCCCCGTTCTCGAGACGAAGCGCTGCTGAGGGCGCAGCTCAGAAGTTGTAGAGGAACGTGAAGCGACCGGCGAACGCGCCGGGGTACGCGTCGCGCGCGTCCTTCTTCAGCTCGTAACCCGCGAACAAGAGCAGCGTGCCGCCCTTGCCATAGTTGGTGAGCATCACGTTGCCGCCGAGCGCGAGGTTGGTGAGCCCGCTCTTGCGCTCGCTGCCGTCGCCGTTCTTCTTGTTGAGCGCGAACCAGGGCTCCACTTGCGGTCCCAGCGCGAAGAAGTTGCTGACTTTGTAGTCGATGAAGAAGCGCGTATAGAGGTCGTGATTGTCGCCGTCCTTGAAGACTTGATATTGGTAATCCTGAATCCAGAGCTCCATGTAGATGGGATCAGGGCCGCCCGTCACGTACAGCTGCGGGACGAGCGCGGCGGCGCGACGCGTGCTCCAATCCACCTGGAACCCGAGCATCGGCGTGATGGTCATCGGTCCGGCGGTGAACGCGGGGCCGATATCGAACTCACCCAGCGTGTTTCCGCCGGAGCTCGCAAGATAGATGTCCGTCGCGAGCCCGATGCCGTCGGCGAGCGGATGCGTCGCGCCGGCCCAGAGCTGGAGTCCGGCGATGTCCGAATCGAAGCGGATCCACGCCGCGGGGAGCGTCTCTTCCTCTGCCGGCGCGGCTGCCTCGGTCGAGGCGGCCTGGGCCGCTGGCTCCGCCGGGCTCTCGGGTGCGGGCGTGGGCGCGGGCGGCGGCGGAGGCGTCTCGACGACCGGGGCCGGGGCGGCGGGCTCGGCCGGCGGCGGTGCCGCTTCCACCGGGGCTGCCGCAGGCGGCGCTGCGTCCTGAGCGCGAGCGTTGGCGGTCAGCAGCGCCACCGCGCACGAAAGCAGTGTCACGGGAGTTCCAAGCAGAGTCGTACGCATCACATATCTCCGAGAAGTGGGAACGCGGACCGTCCGCGAGCTAAACCGCTCCCTCCAAGGAACGGCACGGTTGACCTATCAACCCGGCGATTGCGCGCGTATGTCACAATTGTTTCCACATTTCGCTCGTGACCCCGCCGCGCGAAACGATGCGGAAATAATCCGCGGGGGTGAGCTCGGGGGCGGCGCGGCCGCGGCCGCGGAAACGCCGTGTTTCTGGGCGGCTTCGCGCCGCGCGCGGCGCTCGCGACGCGCGCGTGAGGCGCGCGTGAAACACTCCTGAAAACGGCGAAGTCCGCCCGCGCCCCGGCGATTTTGTAACTTTTGGCCTAAGGCCCGCGAATGCGGACGTGACGCCGCTTGCGCGCGTTCTAGGCGCGACCGGAGCTCGTGCTGGCGCCGCCGGCGACGCGGCCTTCGATCATGTTGCGCAGCTCCTCGGGCTCGGAGGAGCGGCCCATGGCCTCCTCCAGCGCGATCAGCCGCCGCGCGTACAGCGAATAGAGCGACTGATTCAGCGTCTGCATGCCGTGCTTCTGCTGCCCGACCTGCATCTGCGTGTAGATTTGATGGACCTTGTCTTCGCGGATCAGGTTGCGAATGGCGGCGTTGGGCACCAGCACCTCCAGCGCGAGCACGCGCCCGGGGGCGCCGGTGCGCGGCAACAGCAGCTGGCTCAGCACGCCCTCCAAGACGAAGCTCAGCTGCGCGCGCACCTGCGACTGCTGATGCGGCGGGAACACGTCGATGATGCGGTTGATGCTCTGGATCGCCGAGTTGGTGTGCAGCGTCGCGAACACCAGGTGACCCGTCTCCGCGATGGTCAGCGCTGCTTCGATGGTCTCGAGGTCGCGCATCTCGCCCACGAGGACCACGTCGGGATCCTGGCGCAGCACGTACTTGAGCGCGTGCTTGAACGTGCTGGTGTCGCTGCCCACCTCCCGCTGGTTCACGATCGAGCGCTTGTGCGGGTGGAGGTACTCGATCGGATCCTCCACGGTCATGATGTGCTGGCGCGTCTCGGAGTTGATCTTGTCGATGATCGACGCGAGCGTCGTGCTCTTGCCGGAGCCGGTCGGCCCCGTTACGAGCACCAGGCCCCGCGGCTTCGTAGCCAGCTCCGCCACCACCGGCGGCAGCCCCAGCTCTTCGAAGGAGAGGATCTTGAACGGGATGGAGCGGAACGCGCCAGAGACGGCGCCGCGCTGCAAGAAGATGTTGGCGCGAAAGCGCGACAGCGTCTTCACGCCGAAGGAGAGATCCAGCTCCTTGTTCTTTTCGAACTGGATCTTCTGCTCTTCGGTGAGCACCGAGTAGCAGAGCTGCTTCGTCTCGATGGGTGAGAGCGGCGGGAGCTTGAGCGGCACCACCGCGCCGTCGATGCGCAGCAGGGGAGGCGCGCCGGTCGTGATGTGCATGTCGCTCGCGCCCTTCTCGATCATGGCGCGCAGCAGCTGGTGCAGGTTGACTTTGACGCCCTCGTCGGCTCCGTTCATGCGCCCTCGTTCCTCAGTCCGCCATGGTGACGCGCATGACCTCTTCGGCGGTGGTCAAGCCCTCGAGGAGCTTGCGAATGCCGGCCATACGCAGCGTGACCATGCCGCGCTTGATCGCGGCCGCCTTGAGCTCGGCCGCGGAGGCGCCTTGCAGCACCATCTCCTTCAGATCGTCGTGGAAGCGCATCACCTCGTACAGCGCGATGCGCCCCTTGTAGCCGGTGTTGTTACAGGTGGGGCAGCCCGAGCCCCTGAACACGCGCGCGGTGTGAGCGCGCTCCTCGTCCACGCCGATGTCGATCAGCGCTTGCGGATCGAACTCGGCCTCCGTGCGGCAGTCTTGGCAAATCTTACGCGCCAGGCGCTGCGCCAACACCAGGTTCACGCTGGCCGTGATCAAGAACGGCTCCACGCCCATGTTGAGCAGGCGCGAGATCGTCGCGGGCGCGTCGTTGGTGTGCAGCGTGGAGAGCACGAGGTGGCCCGTGAGCGCCGCCTTCACGCCGATCTCGGCGGTCTCGAAATCGCGGATCTCGCCCACCATGATGATGTCCGGATCCTGGCGCAGGAACGAGCGCAGCGACATCGCGAAGTTCAGGCCGATCTCGTCGTGCATCTGCACCTGGTTGATGCCGGGCAGGTTGTACTCGACCGGATCTTCGGCGGTGCTGATGTTGACGCCCGGCTTGTTGAGATCGCTGAGCGCCGAGTACAGGGTGGTGGTCTTGCCGGAGCCGGTGGGCCCGGTGACGAGCACCATGCCCCAGGGCTGGTTGATGGCCCACTGGAAGTCCTTGAGCGGCTCGGGGTCGAAGCCCAGCTTGGTCATGTCGAGCTGCAGGTTGCCCTTGTCGAGCAAGCGCAACACGACCTTCTCACCCCACATCGTGGGCAGCACCGAGACGCGGAAATCCATCTCGCGGCCCTTGCCGATCTTGAGCTTGATGCGGCCGTCCTGCGGCAAGCGGCGCTCGGCGATGTCGAGCTGGCTCATGATCTTGAGGCGGCTGACCAGCGCGTTCTTGAGCTTGAGCGGCGGTGACATCTCCTCGTGCAGCACGCCGTCGATGCGGTAGCGGACGCGGAAGCGCTTCTCGTACGGCTCGCAGTGGATGTCGCTCGCGCCCTTGCGGATCGCGTTCAGCAGCAGGACGTTGACCAGCCGCACCACCGGGGCGTCGAGGCTGGCGCGCTCGAGCTCGACGGCGCTGATCTCCTCTTCGTCCGCGCCGAAATCGATGTCCTCGTCGCCGAGCGCGAAGTCGGCCATGACCTCCTCGTAGGAGGGGCCGGCGTTGTAGTAGCGCTCGACGGCGGTCTGGACGGCGGTCTCGCTCGAGACCACCGGCTCGACGTTGTACCCGGTGAGAAACTTGATGTCGTCGATCGCGTTGAGGTTGGTTGGATCGCTCATCGCGACGATGAGCGTCGAGCCCGTGCGAGACACCGGCATGATACGGTGCTTCTCGCACACCTCGCGGCTGACGAGCTTGACCACGTCAGACTCGATCTCGTACGTATCGAGGTTGATCGCGGGCAGCCGGTACTGCGCGGAGAGGAAATTCGTAATTTCCCCGTCCTGCAGGATGCCGAGCTTCGCGAGTGTGTAGACGAGGTTGTGCCCCGAGCGCTTCTGCTCCTCCTGAGCTTTGCGGAGTTGCTGTAAGCTGATCAGTTTTTCCCGGACGAGCAGTTCTCCGAGACGGTTCTGAGACATGAAGTCGAGGTTCCTTAACGGATGGCGGGTCCAGCGCCGAGTGCCCGGCCGCATCGCCGCTGGAGATTGCCTAGCCCGGAAAAGGCGCTCAAGTATACCCGAAGCCCCGAACGACCTTCCCCGCGCGCAGGTTACATCTCCTGTGCTTTTCTCATTCGGCAGGCTGTGCGGGCGGGATGCCGGTCGCGTGGCCGAACGGTGGGGGATTGACTCCAGCGCGAAAAGCACAAAACTGTCCGGCAATTGTCGCATCGGAAAATGCGACTTTCTGCGAAGCCGAGCTCTCTAGGAAATTCAGATGCCCAAGACCTACGCGGACGCCTTTGCCGACGTCAGAAAATCGGTGAAAATCATCTCCTTGGACGAGCTGCGCGCGCGGCTGGACCAGCGCGGCGAGCGACCGTTCACGCTGGTCGACGTGCGGGAGAAGGATGAGTTTCGCGCGGGCTACATCCCGGGAGCGGTGCACATCCCCCGCGGCTTCTTGGAAATGCAGGCCGAGCAGAAGCTGCCGGATAAGAACGGGGAAATCATCGTCTACTGCGCCGGGGGAACGCGCAGCGCCTTCGCGGCAAAGACGCTGGCGGAGTTCGGCTACTCGAACGTGCTCAGCGCCAACCCCGGCTTCGTGCGCTGGAAAGATCTGAAGTACCCCGTCGAGCAACCACCCAATCTCACCCCCGCGCAGCAAGACCGCTATTCGCGCCATCTGCTGTTGCCCGAGGTGGGTGAGCGCGGTCAGGAGAAGCTGCTCTCCGCGCGAGTGCTGTTCCTGGGCGCCGGCGGCTTGGGCGCCCCGTCCGCCTACTATCTCGCGGCGGCCGGCGTCGGCACCATCGGCCTGGTGGACGCCGACACGGTGGATGCCTCCAATTTGCAGCGCCAGATCATCCACGCGACCTCGCGGCTCGGGATGCTCAAGGTCGACAGCGCCGAGAAGGCGCTCACCGACCTGAACCCGGACGTGAAGGTGATCAAGTACGCCGAGCGGCTCAACAGCAGCAACGTCGATCGCATTTTCGGCGCGGGTTGGGACGTCATCATCGACGGTTGCGACAATTTCCCGACTCGCTACCTCGTCAACGATGCCAGCCTCTTTCACCGCATCCCGGTGATTCACGGCTCGATTTTCCGTTTCGACGGGCAAGTCACGACCTTCAAGCCGTTCGTGGGGCCCTGCTACCGCTGCCTGTATCCGGAGCCGCCGCCGGCGCATCTCGCGCCCTCTTGCGCCGAGGCCGGTGTGCTCGGCATCCTGCCGGGCGCCATCGGCGTGTTGCAAGCGACGGAGGCGATCAAGCTGATCCTCGGCCAAGGCGACCCGCTGATCGGCCGCCTGCTTACGTACGACTCACTGAAGATGAGCTTCCGCGTGCTCAAGCTGCGGCGCGACAAGGACTGCCCGGCATGCGGCGAGAACCCGACGATCAAGGGCTACATCGACTACGAAGGGTTCTGCGCCGGCGTGGGCACGCACGGCTGACAGGGCGGCTTTTCTGGCGAGCAGCGGTCGGTCCGCATTATTCGCCGCGTCCCAATAAATCCGAGTAGACTGCCCGCGCGACCGCAAAACGGTCGTGAAAGGCAGTAAAGGACGTATGGCTCAGACTCGACTCGCTGCTCGCTTCGCAACTGCTTCTGCCCTGCTCGGGCTCGTCGCCTGTGGAGGTGACGACAAGCCGGCGAACACCGGGCAACCAGCAGCGACGCAGTGTCCGCCAGGGCAATACTTCGACGGGCAGCTCTGCCAGACTCCGGGCGCCGCCGTGGGCCAGCCGCAACCCGTGGCCACCGCGCCCGCGCCAGCGACGCCCGGAGAGACGCCGCCCGCGACGGGCGCGCCGCCGCCGGTCGCGACGTCGGCTGCCGGGAGCCCGGCTCAGCAATTGGATGCCGCGTCTGCGGCGGCGGCGACGCAGCTGCTCGGTGCCCTCGCGACGCAGCACGCACCCGGCGCCAAGGCCGTCGGCACGGCGATCGCTGGCAACTTCCAGCAAGGTCAGGTGCTGGAGAGCCAGGTGCAGATGAATCCAGGCAAGTGCTACACGGTGGTCGGCGCCGCGCTCCCGACCGTGCAGAACCTGGACATCGAGCTGGTGCCGCTGATGCCCGTGCCCGGCCTCGCCTCACCGGTCATGGCCGCGGACCAGACGCAGGGGCCGACGGCCGTGGTCGGCGCCGCTCCGAACTGCTTCAAATGGGCGCTGCCGGTCGGCGGCCCTATGAAGGTCGTGGTGCGGGTCAGCGCGGGTCAGGGCATGGCCGCCGCGCAAGTCTACGAAAAGTGAAGCGCCCGTCAGGGGGCGAGGACGCGCTCATCAACGCTGGGCGCGTCCTCGACTCGCGGCTGCGGACCACATGGGCCATAGCGTCTCGAGCCCCAGCCGCGCTCGGCGGCGCAAATCGTAGTCGACGATGGGCACCACGACGATTGAGGCCAGCGTGGCCAGCGCCAGCCCGGCGACGACGTCGACCAAGTAGTGCCAACGCAGGAACATCGTGGCGACCATGATGTTCAGCGCGAAGAACGCCGTGAGCGGCCACGTGTAGCGGTAGGGTACGCGGTGCCGATGGCGGAACGAGAACAGGGCGATGAAGGTCGGCGCGGCGGTGTGCAGCGAAGGGAAGATGTCCTTCTGCGCGCCGCCCGATTTCACGGTGTCCATCACGAGATCGAGCCAGAGCCCGTGCGGGAACGTGGTCTGAAATTGGCTGGCCATGGCGCGGTACGGCCCGAAGCCAGGCACCAGCATGTACACCGTGTGGCCGATGCAGAAGGTGAACACCATGCCCAGCGCGAACTCTCCGAGCACGCGCTGGCTCTGCGACATGAACAGGATCGGCACCACGTGCAGCGCCAACACGAAGAAGTAGCCGAAATAGAAGAACGCGAACCACTCGGTGGTGCTCGGCGTCACGATGCGGTCGAGCGCCATCGCCGGCTCGACGCCGAATAGCCGCAAATCCAAGAAGTGGAGCTGGTGGTCGAGGACACCGGGGTTGATGGCCGGCAGCAGGTCCCGAAAAAAGAAGTAGCTGATCTGCACCGGGCCGTAGATCGACACGCGATAGAGCGCGGCCTTGAACCAGCCCTCGGGCACGGTCCCGCTGCGCGTCAAGGCGATGCCCAGCACGCCGCAGGCGACGAGCGCCAGCACGGCGGCCAGGTTCTTGGGAAATGCGGGCCCGCGCTCGCCCTGCAGCACCGCGAAGAGCAGCACGGCGACGTAGCCGAGCACCAGCCAATCTTGCGGCCCCAGATCCACGATGAAGCGGCGCGCTAGCGCGCCTTCGGCGCGATCCGAGCTGTGGGCGGCGGCGGGCGTGGCGGGCATCGCTGAGCGGGCCACGAGGGCCTGCGAGGGGAGGTTACGATCCTCCGTGCGAGCGCGGCGAGTCAGCAAGATTCGCGGCCCATTTAGCTGTGCGTGGCCGGGCGAGCAAGCGGCTCCGAGTCGCGGTCGCCGCGCGGCGTGTGAAATGTCGGTTCATCGCTGCTGGTGGTGGACAGTGCGCGCCGGGAGCTCGGAGTCGCCGAGCGCGATGGCTTCGGTGTCGGCCGCGTCCGTGCGTGTGGGCACCGCGCCGAGCCGGGCCGTGGTCGGGCCGCTATTCAGCAGCGCGCTGACCTCGACCTCGGCCAAGAGTCGGGTCGCGCGTGCCACGTCCACGCCGAGCAGCCGAGCCAGGCTCTCCGCGTCGGTGAGCGCGGTGTGTCGCACGATGTCCGCGGTCAGCGACGCCAGCGCGGCGTCGAGCGCTCGCTCGTGCTCGCCGCGCGCGTGACGAGCGCGCAGCTCGAGCCAGACGCTGGCCGCCCCCGGTACGAAGACCAGCAGCGAGAGCAGCAGCAGCCCGAGCGAGAAATGGCTCGCGAGCGCGAGCGCGATGACCAAAAAGAGCGACAGCGTGGCGGCCGCTACGAGGCGCGCGGCGAGCGTGCTGAAGCGCGCCAGACGGCGCTGACGGTGAGCCCGCGCCAAGAGCGGCGCTTCCGCCCCGCTGCGCGGCAGGTTCGCGCTGAGCGTGACGCGCGGCAGGCCGCAAGCGCGGCAACGCCCGAGCCCCAGCGCGGGCTCCGTACCCGCGACGATGCCGCAATGCGGGCAGCGGTTCTGTTCGCCGTAAGCCGCGCCGCAGCGCTGGCAGCGCAGCGTGTCCGCGGCTACGTGCCCATCGCAGGCGCGGCAGCGCTGGCCCGGCGCGGGCTCCACCAGCGGCTGCGTCTCGCTCACGGAGGCGTCTCCCTCCCGGCGCGCTCGCTGGCGGCGACGCGCTCGAGCAGCGTGGAGACGATGCGGTAAGTGAGCCCCCACACGCTGTGCTCGCCCACGCGAAAAGCCGGGAAGCGGTGGCGCTGACCGGCGATCACGAGCTCGTACTCGTGCGCGAGCGCGCTCGCGGTGAGATCGGCGAGCGGTACCCACAGCGCCACGTCCACTTCGTGGTTCGGAAACAGGGCGGGCCGCGCGGACACCGTAAAGACGAAGGGGTGCACGCTGATGTTGAAGCGCGTGCTCGGTGAGAAGGCGCCCAGCGCGCCCAAGTACTCCCCTTGGGATAAGTCGAGGCCCAGCTCCTCGCGCGTCTCGCGCAGTGCCGTGGCGTGTAAATCGGCGTCGCTCGGCTCGCGGTGACCTCCGGGCAGCGCCATGTGACCGGACCAAGGATCCGACGCGCGCTCCGCGCGCCGGATCAGCAGCAAAGAGACGCCGGCGCTGTCTTCGGCGAGCACGACGGCCACGGCGGCCTGCCGCGCCGCGATCGGCGCGACGTTCGCCTGCGCGCTCAGCGCGCGTCGCAAGCGGTCGTTGTCGAGGCGATCCCAGCCGGTCATGGAAGAACTGCTGCCGCGAGCGTCGGGTGGCGAGCGGTCAGCGGATTTTTCCACAATTCCGGCAAGGGCGCAGGCGAAAACAAAAATCCCGGACGCAGAATCCGAGCCGTGTACTAGTTTCACCGCACCCATGCATCGTTCTGTTGGATTCGCCTCTCTCCTTGCGCTCGCAACGGCAGCTTTCTCGGGGCCGGCCGCGGCGCTCAACGGGTTCTTCGCCAGCAAGAAGGGCGGCGAGGTCAAGTCGTACACGACGCAAGTGGTCGTGATGAAGAAGGCGGGCGCGACCGCCGTCAGCGTCATGCCCGACTATGAGGGCCCGCTCGAGGGCTTCGCGGTGGTGCTGCTCGTGCCCGGGGACGTCGCCGCGGATCGCGTGACCACGCTCAAGCGCGAGTTCGTGGATCGCGTCGATCAGCTCAGCGCGCCGCGCTTTCACGAGTTCTGGGAGCAGGATCCGTGTGATCCCTCGCCGCCGCAGCAGGAGTGGGAGCGCTCACTCAAGGTGGAGGGCGCCGGATTTCTCGGCGGCGGGCCGACGGGGGGCGGCAAGAAGGTCGCCAAGGAGTTGTTCCTCGACGTCAAGGCGCAGCAAAAAGAGGGCGAGTACAAGTTCACCGTCTTGGCTCCGAGCCAGGACGTGGTGCGCTGGCTCTCCGCTAAGGGCTACAAGGCGCCGGACGGCGCGCAGGCCGCGCTGAAGCCGTACCTCGACCGCGGGATGAAGACGCTGATCGCGGAGGTCGACCCCAAGCGCATCGAGCTCGTGGGCGGCGACCGCGCGCAGCTCTCACCGATTCGTTACAGCACGCAGCAGCCGTTCGACACCATCGTCGCCAAGCCGGGGCTGCTGGACTCGCCGGGTAAGCAAGAGCTCTTCGTCTACGTCCTCGATCCCGAGGCGCGTTACGAGGTGAAAAACTACAAGACCATCTTTCCGCCCACCAACATCAACGTGGACTTCGCGGTCAAGGAGCGCATGGGCGAGTTTTATGCGGCGCTCCACGACATCATCCTGGAGAAGAACCCGAAGAGCTTCTTGCTCGAGTACGCGTGGCCCGCTGACAGCTGTGGCAAGCCGTGCCCGACCGAGCCGTTGATGATCCACGAGCTCTTGAGCATGGGCGCGGACGTCTTTGAGCAAAATCTGCCGGAGGCCGAGCGCAACCCCAAGCCGCCCGAGCTCAGCAAAGAAGAGAAGGACGCGCGCAAGGCCGAGCTCAAGGAGCTGAAGCCGAAGGAGCGCAAGCAGCGCGAGAAACAGCTCGACGAAGAGCGCACCACAGTAGCCGTGCGCAAGGCGCTGGTCGAGCGCAACAAGTACATCCTGACGCGCCTTCACTACCGCTACGACAGCGCGACGTTGCCGGAGGATCCGGTCATCGGCGCGGCCAGCTCCGGCGCCGAAGGTGGCGTCGCGCTGCCCCACGGCCCGAAAATGGAGATCGACACCGACGTGAAGACCACGCCGGCGAGCCGCTTTCAGACCCGTTACAATAACTTCCACCCCTGGGTGCCGGTGATTCAGTGCCAGCACCCGGAGCGCGGTAAATGGGGCAAATCACCGCCGGATTATCGCGGTCTGCGCAAGACCTGGATCGCGGAGGATCTCTCACGCAAGAGCCGCACGCAGATCAAGCCGGCCAAGGTCGTGATCACCCCGCTGCCGGCGCTCGGCTTGCCCGGTGTCGCTGCCGGCGCCAAGGAGGTGGCCGACGCGGGCGCCGACGCGGCGACGGCGGGCGCCCAGAGCGACGGCGGAAAATGCGGCTGCAGCGTGCCGGGCGCGCCCGTAGGACGGAACGCGCTGTTCGCGGCGCTGGGCTTGGTCGCCGCGTGCTACGTCCGCCGCCGCAACGCGCTCAGCCGCGGGCCAAGGGATCGCTGATGTGGGGTACGCCGCGGCGGTGGAAATAGACGCGCAGTAAATCGCGCGCGACCTCCGCGGCGCGCTGGCGCCAGACGGGGCCATTCTCGAGCAGCACGCTGATGGCGACCTCCGGGTGATCGCTCGGCGCGAAGCCGACGAACCAGCTGGTCGTCTCTTGTCGCGTCCCCGGGCGCAGCGTGCCGGTCTTGCCCGCTACGCGCACGCCGGGCAAGAGGCTGCGTCCGTTCTCGTCGTTGAACGCCGTGCGCGCGGTGCCGCTGCTGACAGTCACTTCCATCATGCGCGTCATGCGCCGCGCTGTGGTGGCGCTGAGCACGCGCACGGGCTCCGTCTCGCGCTCGTCGTCAGCGGGCGCCGGTGCCAGCAGATGAAAGCGCGGCGCCAGTCCACCGCGCGCGATGATGCTCGCGAGGTAGGCGCCGCCGAGCGGCGATAGCGCGCTGTTCTCGAAGCCCGTGGCGGTGCGCGCGAACTCCAGATCGTTGTAGGGCACCACCAGCTTGCCCACGGGCACGGGCCAGTCGAAGGGGACGAGTGAGTTGAAGCCGAGGCGCTCGGCGATGTCGATCAGATCTTGGCGCGCCAGCCGTCGCGTCACCAACTGCGCGTAGACGGCGTTGCGGCTGTGCCCCAGCGCCTGCGCGAAGCTGCCGCAGGTTTGAACACCGCCGCGCGGAGCGTCCAGGTGGCGGCGCTCGATGCTCTTCATCCCGCCGGAGATGCAGACGCGGTCTGCGGGGCGTACGCCGCCGAGCTCGAACAGCGCCGCGGTGGTCACCAGCTTGAACACGCTGGCGGCGGGAGCGCGCGCTGCCGTGAGCACCGAACCGGGCGCGCCGCCGTGCTTCAGCTCGCTGAACACCAGCACACGGCCGCTGCGCACGTCGACCAGCACCGCCGCGCCTTCCACCGGGTTCGCTTGCTCGAGCAGCCGGTTCGCGGCGTGCGAGAGGCCCGCGTCGGTCAGCCAAGCGCGCTCGCTGGCGGCGCGCTCCTCCGCGCGCGGCCGCTGCGCTTCGGCGCTGCCCTCGGCGGGCGCCGCGGCAGCGCCGCTCGCCGAGGGCGCCGTATCGGCGCCACGCGCCGGCGGCGCCGCAGCGCACAGCAGCGCCGCCAGCAGCGGTGCGACACGACGCGGCGAGCCTACTCGGTTCACGATTTGGCCCTACGCTCATCGCGCGGCGTCGCCAAATTTGCGGCGAGCGCTTTCATAAGTGGGCGGCGCGCGGCGCGAGAACTTGGCCCCTCGCAGCGCCGGCATCTTACGATTTCGCGCACGAATCACCGGCTCCGGTCCGTGGAGCGCGCGGCGCGAAGAGCACCTCGACCTGCGGCGCGTCCGCGGTCTCGAGCTGAAGAGAGCAGAGCTGAAAGAGCACCATGAAGTACTTATCGATGCAGTCGCCCCAGGGTCACCAGCTGTCGTCGCCCGCGCCGCGCTGGCTCGTACCGCTCGCTGCGCTGACCGTGCTCGGCGCGCTCAGCGCCTGCGTTCCGGCCACGCGCTATGAGGAAGCAACGTCCGCCGCCGAGGTGCAGGCGGAGGGAAGGCGCCGAGCCGAGCTCGAGCTGGCGGCTGCCAAGCGCAAGATCGTCGAGCTAGAGTCCGAGCTCAAGAAGGGGGAGAGCGGGCTCGAGGAACAGAAGCAACGGCTCGCCGAAGAGCGATACGAGCACGGCGTGCTCGCGAAGGAGCGCGACGAGACGTCGGCGCTGATCGAGCAGCTGCGCAGCGATCTTTCGCGCGCGAACGACAGCTTGAAGAGCTACGCCGCCGACAAGGCGCGGCTCGAAGGGGAGCTCTCCAAGGCGCGCAGCGACGCGACGCCGGCGCTGGGCGCCTTGGCGCAGGCGCTCGAGGTGGCGCTCGCGACGGCTCAGCTGCGTGAGCTCGCCAGCGTTCGTCCTGGTAAAGACTCGGTCGCCGTGCGCATCGCCGCGCAAGGCGTGTTCGCCAGCGGCGGCTCGACCTTCCGGCGCGAGTTCAGCTTGGTGTTCGAGGCTACGCAGCGTTGGCTGGGCGAGGGCCGCGGCGTGCGCGGTGAGCTCCGCGAAGGGCGAGAGGACGTGAACGTGCCGCTCGCGCTCGGCCGTGAGCGCCGCGAGCGGCTGCTGCGCGCGCTGGAGGACCGCAAGCTGGCCGAGCGCATCGCCTACCGTCCGGCAGAAGACGCCGCGCACGGTCCGGGCGACTACGAAATCGTGCTCCGGCTCGACGCGGCCGACGAGCGCTAAAACTGACGAATCACGTCGAGCTCCAGCGCGCGCTCGGGATCGCGGCCGCGCGGCGCCGAGAGCACCTTCCAGCCGGGCTCGGCGCGCAGCGCTGCCAGCACCGCGGCCACGAGCTTGGGCTTGATGCGTTGCTCGAAGTCTTCGTGCCAAGCGTAGCCGTCTTCATCGCCCGTGTAGTCGGCGCCGAACTCGGCGACCGCGTGCAGGACGATGGAGAAATCGCGTTCCTCTCGGTGCATGCACGAGGGCTAGCGCATCGTGGCGCACCGCTCCAGGCGGCGCTCACAATTTGAACGTCACTTTGGCGGGCCAGCTCCCCGGTGAAGGGAAGCTGCCGCCACGAATCACGTCGATCAGACAATCGATCGCTGTTTCACTCTGCCCGTCGGGTGGCGTCACGCTGGCGGCGAGCACGCTGCCGTCCTGCGAGATGTACGCGGTCGCTTCGAACTTCCCGGAGCCGTGCGCGCCGCACTCCGCGAGCTTGTCGCTCAGCTTCTTGAGGCCCGGCTCGATGTCGGCCGCGCTCCACTCCACCGGCGGGCGCACGTCGGCGGGCGCATCGAAGTCGAAGGATTTGCGCGCCAGGCCGTGCATACCGCCCACGGGCTTGGGCCACGTCTTCTTGCGAAGTGTGCCCAGCATGCAGCGCTCGGTCTCGCGATCGCCCAACGTGGAGTGCTCCAGGTACGCCTCCTCCACGCGGCCGTCGCCGTCTACCTTGATGAAGAAGCCGACCGAACCGCCCAGGTACTCGAGGCGTTCACTGCCCTTTTGCAGGCAACGCTCGAGGCCGCTCAAAGACTTCTTGAACACGGCATCGACCGCGGCTTCATTCAAGCCGCCGATTTCGCTGTCCGCGCGCATGCCGCGCGGCTCGTCGGCGTCGTCGCCGCGACGGGCGCGCGGCGCGTCTGCCTCACTTTTGGGCGGTGGCTCATTGCCGCCACACGCCGCCGCCGTCACGAGCGTGAGCGTGGCCAAGATGACCGCGTCTTTCAGTCTGAAGAGGTGCTTTGGGCCGCGCATCATAGGGATCTCGAACGCGCGGTTTTAATATGAGTGACTACCCGGCTCAAGTGCTGGGCGCTGCGGCGCCGACGAGCTAGGACTTGGCGATGACCACGCAGGAGTTTTATCGGGGCCGTCTGTTGGATCACCTGCAGCTCGTCGTGCCGGATCTCGAGCGCAGCAAGCGCTTCTACTCTGCGGTGCTCGAGGTGCTGGGCGTTCCGGTGCAAGGCGAAGGGCCCGGCTTCTTCTGGGCGGACGAGCTCTTCGTCTCCGATCTCCAGAGCAGCGCGTCGGCCAAAATTGCGACCGGCCGCTGCCACTTTGCGTTTCAGGCCAAGGATCGCGAGATGGTCGATCGCTTCTACCGCGCGGGGCTCGCAGCGGGCGGAAAGGACAACGGCGCGCCCGGAGTGCGCCTGTATCATCCTGGTTACTACGCCGCCTTCCTGCTCGACCCGGACGGCAACAACGTAGAGGCCGTGTATCACGGCCCAGCGCAGCGCTCCGCAGACGCTGTCAAATTCACGGTTTGACCTGCGGCTCACGGCGCCTTTCATTCGGCGCCAGCCGCAAAGGGCTCGCCCGGCGCGCTAGCTCTTGTTGATTCGCGCGCCCTAAGGTAGCGAGGGGGAATGAGGCTACTGGTTGGGATGGTAACATCGTTGCTATTGTTGCCGGCGCTCGCGCGCGCCGCGGGGGGCGACAAGGCCGCGGCCGAGGCGCTGTTCACGGAGGGGCGGCGCCTGATGGACGCCGGCCGCTACTCGGAGGCGTGCCCTAAGTTCGAGTCGAGCCAGCGTCTGGATCCCGGCGTAGGGACCATGCTGAACTTGGCCGAATGCTACGAAAAGACCGGCCGCACGGCGAGCGCGTGGGCTGAATTTCGCGAGGTGATTTCCGCGGCCAAAGCGGCGGAGTCGAAGGAGCGCGAGGAGCTCGCGCGGCAGCGCGCCGCGGCGCTCGAGAGCAAGCTTGCGCGCCTGACGATCGCGCTGAGCCCCGCCGCAGCGGCGACACGCGGCATCGAGGTGCGTCGCGACGGGCTGCTCGTCGACTCGGGCGAGCTCAGCTCGCCCATTCCGGTCGATCCAGGCAAGCACGTGGTGGAGGCCACGGCGCCGGGCAAGTTGAAGTGGTACACGACGGTGGAGCTCTCCGCGGATGGCGCGCGCGAGGCGGTCACGGTGCCAGCGCTCGAAGCAATGTCTTCGCAGCGCTCGGCGGCGCCGCTCGTCCGCGATGAATCGACGGCGCGCTCCGGCGGCGGCAGCACGCGCAAGACGGCCGGGCTCATCGTGGCCGGCGTCGGTGTGGTCGGAGTAGGCCTTGGCAGTGTGTTCGGGCTGCGCGCTAGCTCGAAGCTGAGCGAAGCGAAGCGCCACTGCTCGAGCTACCCATCGGTGTGCGACGAGGGCGCGAAAGATCCGGACGCTCAGGCGAAGAGCGCCGCGACGCTGTCGACGGTGTTCTTCATCGCCGGAGGCGCCGCGCTCGCGACCGGCGCCGTGCTGTGGCTCACGGCCGGTTCTCAGCACGACAGCAGCGTCGCTGTCGGCGTCGGCGCGGGCAGCTTGCTGATGAAGGGGAGGTTCTGATGTCTTCTTCAGTATCCCAATTCCGACTTCGCTCTTGGCCCTTGGCGCTCCTGCCTCTGGTCGCCGCGTGCGGCTCCCTGCTCGGCATCGAAGACGTGACGGTGACCGGCGATGGAACCGGTGGCGCCGCCCTGCACGGTGGCAGCGCTGGGGCGAGCGGCGGAGCCGTGGCGAGCGGTGGCGTCAGCAACCCGACCAGCGGCAGCGGCAACGAATCGGCAAGTGGCGGGCGCGTGAGCAGCGACGGCGGTCGCGCCAGCGGAGGGAGCAGCGCGACGGCTGGTGAAAGCGCGACCGGCGGGAAGAACACGACGACGGGCGGCGCGCCGAGCACTGGCGGGAGCGCCGGGCGCGACGCCGGTGGCGACGCGGGGCTCGGCGGCGGCGGTGACGGCGGTGCCGGTCCTAGCGACGGCGGTGCTGGCGCGGGCGGCGCCACGAACACGGACACCACCGTGCGCGGCACCATCATCGACTACTACGGCACCGCGGTGCCGAACGTAGCGGTGACCATCGGCGCGGAGACGACTCAGACGGACGCCAACGGTAAATTCGAGATCGCAGACGTCGCGCCCACGTACGACGTGCTGTTCGTGGTGCAGCCGACGGGTAGCAGCGGCGAGTCCCAGCCCTACACCTGGCTCTACGAGGGGCTGACACGTCGTGATCCCACCCTGCAAGTGTATCGTGGCCTTGCCTGGGAAGCGGCGAAGCTCACCTACACCATCACGAACGGCAGCTACGGAAATCCACCGTACACGATCATCAGCTTGGGCGCGCCGCATGGCATGACTAGCGGCTGGATCTCCGACGAGAGCGACTACATTTACGCGTACTGGGCGGGCGGCAGCAAGGCCAACGCAGGGCTCCACGTGTTGCGCTTCAACTCGGCGGACGAGGAGATCGCGACGAGCTTCGACGCTTATTACACGCAATCCGTCGCGCTCGACGTGAACACTCCGACGACCTTGTCCTTCGACTTTCCGAACCCGACGACGCCGATCAGCACGGGGACGGTTTCGGGCGCGGTGACGAGCGCGCAAGCCGAGCGCCGTTACAACTCGATTTACCTCCGCTTCGCGGATAACGCGATGCTCCCGGTCGTGAATGGCCCTGACTCGACGACGGACGAGTTCAGCTATTTGGTGCCGGTGATTCCCAATTCCGAGCTCACGTTCGCGGCCTGTTATGGCTATTACGGCGCGAACCGCACCGACGCGGTCGCCTGCGCTTACAAGCCCGTCACCGTCGGGCAGAACAACGTGGCGCTCACGCTGCCGGCCACGCCCTCGCTCGTCACTCCCGCGATGGACGCGCCCGACATCAGCGAGAGCACCTCCTTTCAGTGGACCAGCAACGCGCGCGTGTTCGTATTCCGCATTCAAGACACCGATACTGACTTTTTGCGCGGCGCCTTCGTGGTGACGAGCAAGAAACAAACCAAGATTCCGCTCGTCGGCGGCAGCTTTCCGCTGCGTCGCGGTGTGCCGCACGAGTGGTTCGTGCAGGTGCACGGCGACCTCGCCTCGGTGGATGAAGCGGCTCGCCCGGGCGGCTTCATGGGGAGCTTCGCGTGGCGCGCGCTCGTGCCACAGCGCTATTTCCCGAACGACAGCGGCGTCTTCTTGCAATCGACCACGCGCGTCGCGACGACCGCCGCCGCAAACTGAGCAGCAGAGCGCGAGCGGCACCACCCACGCGCGGTGGTGCCGCTGCTCGCGCCGCGGCCTTAGCCGTGCTCGCCCCTCGGGCGGCCGCTGCGGCGGTGGCGGGCTCGCGACTCAGTTGTTTCCGCGCGGGCGTGTCGGCGTTTGACAGGCGCCGCTGCGGTCGATGCCTAGCCGCTGCGCTTCGTCGCCGGGCGGCCCCGCTTGATCACGGGAGGCTTGCCCGGCTTCAGCAGGTGCCCTGGCGGTACTCCCAATGTGTCTGCGAAAGTCACGAGTGTGCCGAGCGTCACGTTGATTTGGCCGCGTTCCACTCTCTGCGTGTACGAGAGATCCAAATCAGTGGCCTCGGCGAGGTATTCCTGCGTCCAGCCGCGCTTGATGCGCAGTCGTCGCACGTTCCCTCCGAGGTGCAGCATGACTTCTCTCGCGCGGCGATGGGCGGGGGCTGGCATGCGAGTTCAGCGATAGTCCGGGCGGTTTCCGCCAATGAGGGTACTTAAGTCCCTTTTATGTTGACCCGCGCAAAGAAAGCAGTAAAAGGGAATGAGGAGGGTAGCAATGACGGCACCGCGCACACCGCCGATTCCCGCCAAAGCCAGGCTCACGTGGCGGATCGCTCGCCTACGGCTCGATGAAAGCGGGCGCCGCTGGATCGCGAGCGGCTTCAAAGGTGAACGTGTGGCGATCATCGTCTTGCCGGAGCCAAGCCCCACGGACGCGGACGAAGATTGGTTCGGCCGCGTCGAGGCCGCGTTCGAAGAATCGGCGTTCAACCCCATGAGCGGGGCTGATGAAGCGCCGCCGCGGATGGCTGCTTCGGACGGCGTATTTTTGCGCGGCCGTTCGCGCGTGCTCGCTTCGGCTGCCATGCGGAAGCCCTAGCGGGGCGCTGCCAACCCCGAGCAGCCGTGGAGCTTTCTCGATGGATCTGAGCGGATGTTCAGTATATGCTGCGTGCCATGCACGACTCGAACTTGCTCTGGGTGCGAGCCTCACGGCCGCCGAGTTATCGCGCGGCAGGGCCCGGTAGGTTGGGTGTTCCGGTGCGCGGTCGGCGAGGAGGAAAGGCGGGGCCTGCGGGCGGCACCGCGTCGAAGCGCGCGTCGTGGAGGCGCGTGCCGCAGGCGGCGAGCGCACCGGAAGGTTGGTCTCGGCAGGTGCGGGCTCAAGCTCGCAACTTGGCGCGCGCTATCGAAATGTTGGAGCAAGCGCTCGTAATGCTGGAGCAGCCACCGAGGGACGTCTCTTCGCGCGCTCAGTGCGTCCGCGGCGCTGGGCTCATCACGCTCGTCGCCGCGTCGGAGCTGCTCGTCGTCGCGGGATGGTACGAAGCGGACAGCGCCGTCGCTGGTGGCATCGTCGAGCGAGATTGAGCGAGTCGCGTCGTGCGGGCGCGACTCAGGGCTCGTTTTCGAACAGCCAGACTCCTTCGAGCTCGGCGAGACGCGCCCTCAGGGCGGGCTTGGGGTGAACGGCCACGGCGAGCGACGCAGCCCGAAGCAGGTCCATGTCAAAGACATTGTCGCCGAACGCCGCTAGCATCGGGGCGCCCGGCGCCAGCTCTTTGAGCGCGATGGGCTTGTGCTCGGCGTACGGCACCGGAGCCTCCAAGCGCGGCAAAATCCTGCCGTTTTCAGTCGCTGCACGGCACGCGCTGACGTCCTCGGGCGAGATATTCCACAGCGCGACGGCGCGTTCCACGATGGGTTGCGGCGACGCCGAGACGACCACCACTCGCAACCCGCGCGCGCGAGCAAATTGGAAAATCGGCGAGAGCTCTCGGCGCAGTCGTTGCCCGAGCCCCGCTCGCGCAAATGTTCGCTCGGCGAAGTCCGCGAGCTCGGCCGTGCTCAGGCCGGCGTAGCACCAGCTCATCATCGCGCAGACCTCGCACTCCGGGTACTCACCGGCCGAATAGGCGTCGAAGATGCGCTTGGCGATGTCCGTCGCCGTGCCGTTCGCGGGCACGCCTTGCTCGCGCGCTGCTTGCTCGAGCGCGGCGCGCGCCGGCTCCCCGATGAGGCGGGTCTTCACGGCCTCGTGGAACACGTCTTCGCCCACGTCTCCGGACCACAGGGTGCCGTCTGCATCGAACGCGAGCAGCCCGTTCGGCGTCGTGGCCGCGAGCTCGTCCAAGCGCGCGATGAGCTGCTCGGGGGCGAGCCGCTTCAGCTCGCGTGACTCGCTAGCCACGCTTGCCACCAGCTCTCGGCGAGTCCCAGGTCTTCTTGCGTGTCGATCTCCATGTAGCCGCCGGCGGTGTCCTCGCGGTACATTTCGACGCCATTTTCCAGCATTTCGTCGAGCAGATCGATCAGGTAAGCGCGCTCGAAGCTGCGCCCCTCGCGATACTGCTGCCCCTCGGAGAGCGCCTTGCGGCGGTCGAAGGCCGCGCACAGCTCGGCCGCGCCGCGCGCGCTCAGCTTCATCACGCCGATGAACTCGCCGCTCGCCTGCTCGCTGGGGATGCGGCGTGAGAGCGCCGTGACGCGCCGGCCCTGCGCGATGAGCTTCTCGGCGTCGGTCTCCGGGTGCTGCGAGCGGCTCACGTAGCGGCGGCGCCAGCGCGTGTCGCAACCGAGCACGATGTCCTCGCGAGCCTTCAGCAAGCGCTGAACCACGCCGGGCTCGTACACGATGTCCGCGTAGGTCGAGATGACGCCGTCGCCGAACCGGTCGCGTGCGCACAGCAACGATGCCAGGATGTTGTTGCTCTCCCAGCGCTCATTGCGCACGAACTCCAGATCCGGGTAGCGGCGACGGAGCTCTCGTTCCGCGTAGCCGCACACGAACACGATGTCTTTGCGGGTGAACCCTGCGGCGCCGAGCGCGTCGAGGATGTGGTCGAGCATGGGTCGGCCCACGACCTCCACCAACGTCTTCGGCACGTGATCGGTGCGGTCACCGAGGCGACTGCCTCGGCCCGCACCGATGATGACGGCCTTCACCGCCGCTCCCCGCGCCTCATTCTTCGCCCTGCAGCCGCGCGACGACGCTGAAATCCTCGAGCGTCGAGACGTCGCCCTGTGCCTCGCGGCCCGCCGCGATGTCTTTCAACAGCCGGCGCATGATCTTACCGCTGCGGGTCTTGGGCAGACTCTCGGCAAAGCGCACCACATCTGGCCGCGCGAATTTGCCGATTTCTTGTCCCACGTGCTCGGCGAGCTTCTTCTTCATCTCCTCAGACGGCTCATTCGGCGGCTTGAGCGTCACGAAGACGACCAGCGCTTGGCCCTTGAGGTCGTCGGGGCGACCCACGGCCGCGGCCTCTGCGACCGCCGGGTGTGACACCAGCGCGCTCTCGATCTCGGCGGTGCCGATGCGATGTCCGGCGACGTTGAGCACGTCATCGATGCGTCCCACGACGTGGTAGTAGCCGTCCGCGTCGCGGCGAGCGCCGTCGCCCGTGAAGTACACGCCCTCGATCTCCGAGAAGTATTGGCGGCGGAAGCGCTCGTCGTCGCCCCATACCGTGCGCAACATGCTCGGCCACGGCTCCTTCAAGACCAAGAGTCCGCCGCTGCCTGCTGGAACTGGTTTGCCGTCCTTGGTGACGACCTCCGGCACGACTCCGAAGAAGGGCAGACCCGTCGAGCCCGGCTTCATCCGGTGCACGCCGGGCAGGGTGGTCATCATGATCGCGCCGGTCTCCGTTTGCCACCAGGTGTCGACCACGGGGCAGCGCTTCTTCCCGATATTTTCGTAGTACCAAATCCAGGCTTCGGGGTTGATGGGCTCGCCCACGCTGCCCAAGAGCCGCAGGCTCGACAGGTCGCTCTTGTTCGGCCACTCCGTGCCTTGCCGGATGAAGGCGCGAATCGCGGTCGGCGCGGTGTACAGGATGGTGACTTTGTGTTTCTCGATCAGCTGCCAGAAGCGGCCCCAGTCCGGGAAGTTGGGCGCCCCTTCGTACAAGATGCACGTCGCGCCGTTCGCGAGCGGGCCGTACACGATATAGCTATGGCCCGTCACCCAGCCGACGTCCGCCGTGCACCAGTAGATGTCGTCTTCACGCAAATCGAAGACGTACTTGGTCGTGAGATAGGCGCCCGTGAGATAGCCGGCGCTGGTGTGCAGCACGCCCTTCGGCTTGCCGGTGGACCCAGAGGTGTAGAGGATGAACAGCGGGTGCTCGGCTTCGACCTCCTCCGGCGCGCCCTTTTCGCCGGGCGTCCCCACGCTGGCGAGCAGCTCGTTCCAATCGAGATCGCGGCCCGCCTTCAGCTCGATGGGCGCTTTTTCTTGGCCTAGCCGGCGGTACACGACGACCTTCTCGATCGAAGGCGCGTCGGCGAGCGCGCGATCGACCGTCGCCTTGAGCGGCACCACCGCGCCGCGGCGCAGCGCGCCGTCCTGCGTGAGCACGATCTTCGCCTGGCAGTCATTGATGCGATCGCGCAGCGACTCCGCGGCGAAGCCGCCGAACACGACCGTGTGCGGCGCGCCGATACGCGCGCAGGCGAGCATGCCGACCACGACCTCGGGCACCATGCCCATGTAGATGGCGACGCGGTCACCCTTCTTCACGCCCAGCGAGCGCAAGCCCGCGGCCATGCGCACGACCTGCTCATGCAGCTGCTCATAGCTGATGCTGCTCGTCTCGCCCGGCTCGCTCTCCCAAATCAGCGCAGGCTTCTTGGCGCGCGCGGTGCCGAGGTGACGATCCAGACAGCTCTCGCTGACGTTCAGCGTGGCGCCGACGAACCACTTGGCGTGTGGCAGCTTCCAATCGCGCAACGTGGTCCACGGCTTGCGAAACACCAGCTCCGCGGTCTCCCGCTTGTAGAAAGTGTCTGGTGAATTCAGGCTCTGGGCGTAGAGGCGCTGATAATCGGCGAGTGAGCTGATGCGCGCGCGCGCGACGAACTCAGCGCTGGGTTCGAAGCTGCGGCTCTCACTGGAGTGCGTTTCGATCGCGGTCGATTCGGCAGTCATGGTGGCTCCGGGGCTGTCGACGGGCAGCCGATGATGGCTGACGGCGAGAGCCTAGCATCGGAGGGAGTCGGCCAGCTATGGCCCGCTGGTTTTCCCTGGAGTGATGGCGCCGCGATGCGGCGCCACTCAGCGCTTCGGAGCCCAGGAGCTATAGCCGACCTTGAGCGTCAAACCGAGCATCGGTAGAGTGCCGTTCTCGAACGCCGCCTGCTCGGCGGAGCTGTCGATACCGCCGCGCAGCGCGCGCGCGCCTTCGATGAACGCGATGACGCCGAGCTCGAGGTAGAGGTGCCGGTAATTGTACGCCGCGGCGAGCTCGAGCGAAAAGTAAGGATCCATTCCGGAGGCGCTGCCGCCGGAGAATTGCGTCCCGTCTACTCCGACGGCTGGCTCGATCTCGAGCTTGTGGCTGACCAAGCCTACGCCGATGCTGGGCGCGAAGCGCAACGTCTCTCCGGCGGTCATGAGCCGGAGGTTGGGGCCGAAGCGCAGCGAGCGCAGCGAGAAGTCACGCTTCGCCAAGCAACCGCTCTCCGGCGCAGCGTGGTTCGGCTGGCACACATCCTTGGCGTCCAGGCGGCCGAGATCCAACGCTGCTTCCAGCGCGACGCTGCGCGAAATACGATAGCCGCCGCGTAACCCGAAAGAGGGCAGCGACATGTCGGCCTTCGCGCCCGTCAGCTTGTAGTCGAGCGGCGTCTCGTTCACGCCCACGACGCTGAGCGCGACCAGAGCATAGTATCCGACGGGCGCGCGCGGCGGCGGCGGCGCCGCGGGCTTGCCCGTCGCGGCGCTGCGCTCATCGACGACGCCGGTCGCCGCGCCGAGCGGCGCGCGCAAGTGGAGCGTCTTGCCGAGCGAGACGTGCACCGTCTGTTCGAACGGCTCGAAGCCGTCGCGATAGACTTGTACCAAGTGCTCGCTGTCAGGCTTCACCGGCCCTGACCAACGCTCGTACGCCAGCGGCTCCCCGTCCACGGCGATCGCCGCTTTGGGATCGCTGGCCACGATCTCGAGAAATCCGGCGTTGGGCGTGAGCGCGAACGTCTGCCGCAGCTCCTGCTGGCTCGCGAGGCGCACGATCTTGACCTGGCGCGCGTAGCCGCGAGCCTCGAGCGCGACGGTGTGCTCGCCGACGTTCAGCGGCACACCGCGCTCACGCTCCTCCCGCGAGATGGGGCGGCCGTCGATGGTCAGCTGCGCGCTCTCCGGCCGTACGCTGATGAACACGCGGCCCACCAGCGCCGCGAGCTCGCTCGCAGCGGCTTCTACGGCGCGCTGCTCCGGCTCGCTGAGCTCGGCGCGGTGCCGCTCCAAGAGCAGCCGCAGGGTCTCCGCCGCCTCCGCGTAGCGAAACAACGCCTTTAGGCAGAGCGCGACATTCTGCAGCGAGCTTGCGCCCGGCTTGTCACGATAGGAAGCTTCGAATTCCGCCAGCGCCGCCTTGTAGTTGGCGTCGCGGTACAGCTTCACGCCGACGCGGAAGTGGCGCCGCGCGTTCAACGTCTTGCGCTGCTCCGTAGTTTCGGGCCCGCTCGGCTGCGCCGTTACGGCGTTCGAGGTCTGTCCTCGGGCCGCGGCGGCCGAGAGCGCAGACACCGCGAGCAGCGCGATGGGCCAGACGCGAGCCATGCGCATCGTCTATCACGGCTCGCGCGTGCTGAGCTCGAGACCGCTGACCACGCCGCCTTTCGCCGGGCGCGCGTCGGTGCTCGGCGCTTTGGCAGCCGATTTGCTCGAGCGTTTGCGGCTCTCCACGGCGCGCTTCGTGGCCGGCGCGCTAACAGCGGGGACGGCGCTAGCGGACGCGCTCGGCGCGGCGCTAATGGACGCGCTCGGCGCCGCGCTGGCAGACGTCACGGCGCTGGTGTCCGCGCGCGGCGCAGCGACCGCGCTGGGCTGCGGCAACACCGCTGCCGGCGCGCGGTGGCGCAGCTCGACGGCGGCATCGTCCTTGGCCGCTGCCAGCGAGCCGCGCCGGCCCAGCCACAGAGCGGTCAGCGCGAAGCCGGAGATGAGGGCGAGCGCGCCGAGCGCGACGCTGCGAGCACGGCGCCGCCGCGCGCCGCGCCCGCTGCTGCCGAGCGCGCCTCGGCTCGCCAGCATGTTCGCCGACGAGAGCGGGACACTCGACGCCTCCGTGCGCGGCGAGAGCGCGCCGGGCAGCGCCGCGCACAGCTCGTCGAGCATCGCCTCGGCGCTGGCGTAGCGCTGGCTCCGCTCTCGCGCGAGCGCGCGATGGATCACGTCGGCGAGCGCGCGCGGCACGACCGGCGCCAAACTGCGGATGTCTTCCGGATCTTTGGTGCAGATCGCGATCAGCACCGCCTCGTACGTGGGCCCCACGTGCGGCGGTCGCCCGCTCAGACATTCGTAGAGGATCGCG
The DNA here is from genome assembly GCA_966250485.1 of uncultured Sorangium sp. Classification (GTDB taxonomy): domain Bacteria; phylum Myxococcota_A; class Polyangia; order Polyangiales; family Polyangiaceae; genus PMG-095. The sequence goes on from CBINHN010000019.1 coordinate 73,500, forward strand.
CCGACGCTGAACAGATCGGTGCGGCCGTCGACATCCTCGAGCGCCTGCGCTTGCTCCGGCGACATGTAGTACGCCGTGCCCAGCACCGTGCCGCGACCCGTCAGCGTGTCGAGCGCGGGGCCGCGCGCGAGCTTGGAGACGCCGAAGTCGACGAGCTTGACGAGCAGCGCGCCGTCATCGCGCTCGCAGAGATAGATGTTGTCGGGCTTCAGATCGCGGTGAACGATGCCCTGCGCGTGCGCGCGGACGAGCGCGCGCAGCACCTGAACGCCGATCGCCGCCGCGACCTCCACGCTGAGCCGCTGCTCCCGCTGGAGCCGCGCGCGCACATCTTCCCCGGTCAAGAGCTCCATCACCAGGAACGGGAGCCCGTCGTCGCTGGTGCCCGAGTCGAAGATCTGAACGATGTGGGAGCTCTCGACCATGCTGGCCGCGAGCGCCTCACGCTGAAACCGCTGCGCGGCCTCAGCGTCGCGCGCGGCGTCGCGCGTCAGAAACTTCAGCGCCACGCGCTTGCCGATGGCGAGATTGGTCGCCTGAAATACGGCGCCCATCCCGCCGTGACCGAGCAAGCGGTCGACGCGGTACTTCCCAGCCACGACGCTACCAACGAGCGTCTGCTCAGGAAGGACCCCAGCCGTGGCCTCGGTGCTCACGGCCGTTTAGGCTAGCACGACCCGTGACCCGGGCCTTCGCGCTCAGCGCGCGAGCTTCGCCAGAGCCGATTCGATGCGCGAGGTGACGCGCGAGGCGGTGCGGGTGTGCAGCGTGCCCTTGCTCGCGGCGCGGGCGAGCGCTTGGCTCGCTTCTTTGACCTTCTCGGCCGCGACCTTGGCATCACCGCCGGACAGCGCGGCGCGAGCCTTCTTCACGATAGTGCGCACCGAGCTGGTGATGGCGCGGTTGCGCTGGGTGCGCACGATGCGCTGCCGGTTTCGCTTGTCTGCTGACGCGTGGTTCGCCATTCGTCTGTACCTTGTCTCGAGTTACTTGGCTTTCTTGGCGTCAGCCGCGGTCGGCGCGTAGCCTTCCGGGTGCACGGGGAAAGCAGGGGTCCCAGCGCGCACGCGCGCCTTCTTGTTGGCACGTCCAGCGCGGCTCGTGTTCATTGCGCGCCGCCGCTCGGTCTGGCGAGTCGAGGAAACCATCCGTGAAACCTATGGAAATGCACCGGCCGGAGAACCCGGACCGGAGGGGCGGGGACTATGGGCGAATGGGACCCACTTGTCAACGCGCGCGCATCGATAAGCGAAAAGGCTGCCGGCGCGCCTAGGGCCGGACCCAGACCATGAGCGCGAAGGAGGGGCTCGCGAAGGGCGCGACCCTCGCCCGCTTGAGCGCGCTCTCGATGCAGCTCGCCGCGGGGGTGCCCGCGTTCGGGCCGCTGACCGTGACGGCTTTTACGGTGCCGTCGGAGGCGAACATGACCTGCGCCGGAGTAGGGGTGCTGGCGCCAGCGACGCAGGAGCGCGCCGCGCCCATGACGCTACCGATGGCCGCCTGCACCGCGCCGGTCGCCGGTCGATCGGGCAGGCCCCCCAAGCGCGACCCGGCTGCCGGCCGCAGCGGACCCGCGCTGGCGCTGGCAGCGCTGGGCGGCGCTGGCGTCTCTTCCAGCACGATGCGCGCCGGAGCCGGTCGCGCCGCTTTGGCGGCCAGCGCGACGTGGCTCGCCGCCGGCGTGGCGACGTGACTCGCGTGCGTGGTCGTCGCGGGCTGCGCGCTCGCCGCGACCTCGCGCTTCGCGGCTTCCGCCGCGTGCGTCTCGGGGGGCGTCGGCGCTGCGTTGGCAGCGACCGCGGGCGCGCTCGCTACGGGCGCTGGCGGTGCTTCGAGGCTCGCGCTTTGCGCAGCGCCCGGCGCCTCGTTGGCGGCCAGCTCCGGCGCGAGACCGCCCGGCGGCTCGGGATCGCTGCGCAGCAACACGAAGATCACCGCCGCCGCGGCGACGCCGAGCAAGCTCATCGCGACCCATGGGCCCGCGCTCTTCTTCGGTGGCACCGACTGCGCGTCAGCGCGTTGCGGCCGATTCACCAGCTCGGCCACGACGCGCTCGCGGCTGGGCTCGGCCGCTGCCGCCGCGACAGGAGGCGCCGAGCCGACGCGCGCCAGCGGCGGCGTGGGGGGAGCCGCTGGTGGGGTGCTGGCAGGCGTCGAGCTCCGCACGCGCTCCGCGATGGCCTTGGTCTGCGAGCGCGCCGCTGCCGCCGCGGACAGACTCTCGCGCGCGATGTCCGTGGCTTCCGGGCGTGAGTTTTTCTGCGCGACCGAGCGCGCGAGCGCGAGCAAGCTCGATGAGCCGCTCGGCGCGGGTGGGGGCGGCGCCGAGGACGCGGGGCGCGGCGGCGCCGAGGACGAAGGTGTCGCAGCGACGACGGCAGCGCTCGCGAGCGGCGATGATTCCGGAAGCGGTGCTTCGAGCCAGCGGTCGTCGGTGTCGTTGCGAGCGGCGCCGTGCACGCGAGCTTCGATCGCGCGCGCGTCAGCTTCCCAGTCGCGTTCCGGAACTGCGGAGAGCGCGGAGAGCAACGCCTCCGCGCGATCCGGCAAGCGCACAGGTTCGTCAGCCATCTTGCTCTCCATGGCCGGTCTCGATCAGATACTCGCGCAGCCGGCGCCGAGCTTCGTGCACGCGCCAAGCCACGGTGCCCTCACTGCAGCCCAAGATCTTGCCGACGTCGGCGTGCGAGAGGCCGTCCACCACGGCGAGGTGCAGCGTCGTTCGCAGCGTCTCGCTCAAACGGTCGATGCCGGCGAGCAGCGCGACGGCGAGCTCTTTGTCTTCGCTCGCCGCTTCAGGGCTCGCGAGCTTCGCTCGTCGCTCGATGAGCAGCGGCTCGACGCGCGGATCATCGGGCGTGCTGGAGCGGTCGCTCGTCTTGCGCGAGCGAATCGCGTTGAGCGAGAGGTTCACCGCGATGCGATAGATCCAAGTGAACGGCTCGCTGCGCCCGTCGAAGCGATCGAGGGCGCCGTAGGCGCGGACGAAGGTGTCTTGCGTCACGTCTTCCGCCTCCGCGGCGTTGCGGACGAGATGCAGCGCCAGCCGATAGACGCGCCGCTGATGCCGGCGCACGAGCGCTCCAAAAGCATCCGCGTCACCATTTTGGGCAGCCTCGACGAGCTCACGATCCGTGCGTTCCGGCATATCCGCGTCGGGCCCAAAATCAGGCTCTCAGGGGCGGGACGATAGTTCAACACCACCGACTTGGACAATCGAGCGCGCCGGGCCTTGGCAACGATTGGCCCGCTGGCTGATTTCCAAAATAGTCTGCCTCGAGTGAGGTCCCTGGGGAGACCTCACCGTTCCCGCCGCCGCTCTTAAATTTCGCGCTCCTGCGAGCCGCGCAGCTTGTCGCGCAAGAGATCGCCCAGCGTTCCGAAGCCGCCCTCTTCTTTCAGCTTCTGACGATACTCTTTGTGGGCGCGGCGCTCTTCATCTTCCTTGTAACCGCGGATGCTGAGCTTCGGCTCACCGGAGCGCGGATCGACGTCCAACACTTTCACGTCGATCACGCTGCCGGGACGGAACGCTTTGCGCAGGTCCGTGCCGCGGTTCGTACCCGTCTGTCCAGCGGGGATGAAGCCGCGGGCGCCGCGACCGGTGACTCCCAGCACACGCACGACCACACCGGCGCTCTCGCCCTTCACGACCTCGGCTTTCACCAGCGCGTTCTTGACGATGCGCTGAGCCGGCTCGTTGGCGCGCTCCGGAGGCGGCGCGAGGTGCAGCGTGACCTTCTTCGAGCGTTGATCGAAGTGGTGCACCAAGACGTCCAGATCCTGCCCTTCACGCAGGATCACGTTCGGGTGCTCGACGCGCTCGAAGGAGAGATCCGAGAGGTGGATCATGCCCTCGACGCCGGGCTCGAGCTCGACGAACGCGCCGAAGCGCTCGAGGCGAGTGACCTTGCCCGTGTGCCGCGAACGTGGCTCGTACTTCTGGCGCGCTTCGGCCCAAGGATCTTCGATCAGCGCCTTGCGACTGAGCCAGATCTTACCCTTCTCGTCGATCTTGATGATCTTGACGTCGAAGCGCTCGCCCGGACGGATGAGCTCGGCGAGGGGCGCGCGCGAGTCGTGGCTGGCCTCACTCACGTGCACCAGACCTTCGAGGTTCTCCGCCTCCGGCAGCGCCACGAACGCGCCCCAGTCGACGACCGTGCGCACCACGCCCGAGAGCACCTGACCCTCGGTCAACAGCGCCAGCGCGCGCTTGCGTCGCTCGTGCGCTTCGGCCTCGAGCATGGGACGGCGGGTGACGACGACGTCGCGCCCACCCTTGTCGTAGCTTGCGATCTTGAAGTCCAGGCGCTGACCGAGCAGGGCCACGAAATTGGCCTGCGCCGGGTGCAAATCCATGCCGGACGCTGGCGCGAAGGCGCGCACGCCGCCGATGTCGACCTCGACGCCGCCTTTGATCACTCCGGTGATCAGGCCGGAGATGAGCTCGCCCGCTTTGAAGGCTTGCTCGAGCTTCGGCTTGGTCTCCTCTTCGCGCAGCGGCTTGCGCGTCAGCACGACCAGGCCGCCGCGCGCGCCGTCATTGTGGACGCGCGCGACCAAGCGATCCCCCACCGCGGGGACGAGATCGTCCGGCTCCATCTCGCTGCGATCGAAGATGGCGAGCGCCTTGCCCGAGAGGTCCACCATGATCGCGGTGTCGAGGAGGGCGGTGACCTTGCCGAACACCTCTTCACCGACGTGGAACGGCGCGCGGTCGCTGGCGCGGTGTGGACGCTGCGACTCACGCGGCTCCGCTTCGACGCCCGCCGCTGCTTCCGGCTTCTTCTTGCGCTTCTTCCGGCGGCGCTTCTTCTTCGCCGGACCTTCGCCGGGCGTCGCTTCAGCGCCCTCACCAGCCTCGGCTTCGCCGCCTTCTTCAGCAGCGTCGCTCTGGCCGTCGGCTTCGCCCTCGTGCGCTTCGGCGCTCGCGTCGGCCTCGTGCGCTTCGGCGCTCGCGTTGGCCTCGTGCGCTTCGGCGCTCGCGTCGGCCGCGCTCGCGTCAGCCGCGTTCGCGTCGACGCTTTCAGTGCTGCCCGCCGCGGCTGGGGCTGGATCCGCGTGCGGCTCTGCTGGCGTCGCCGACGTGATGTCGGTGACGGACTGGGGCTGTTCAGCTGTTTCGGAGCTCATGCGGACGCCTCGCCTATAACGTGCCTGGTGCGGAAAGGGAACGGGCAGTACCCGCACCCGGCGCTCCCCCCTAGCACGAACGGAGCGCCTTGGGTCTCCATCCTGCAACAGAACCGAGCAGCCCGGGCGGGATTTCCCTTTCCTACCGCGATGTCACGGCTGTTTCATTCCTTCATCGCGCGGCCGCGTCAGCGCGAGATCGGCAGGTGACGGTTCTGTCCGCCGCTGCGGTCGATGCTCAGCGCCTCGCCCCCGCCTTGGACGCGCAGACTCTCGACGAGGCGCTCGGCGATGGTGGTGAACGCCTGGGCAGCCGGCGAGCTCGGCAACGCCTCTACGATGGGAGTTCCGGCGTCGCCCCACTCGCGGACCGCCGGGACGAGCGGCACCTGGCCGAGCAGCGGGGCGCCCGCAAACTCGGCGATCTTCGCGCCACCTCCGGCGCCGAACAGCTCGTGTCGCTTCTCGCAGCCGTCGCAGACGAAGTAGCTCTCATTTTCGACGACGCCCAAGATCGGAATGCCGACCTTCTGGCACATCGATACGGACTTATACACGTCCTGCAGCGCCACCTCTTGCGGAGTGGTCACCACCACGGCGCCGGAGGCGCGCACTTTTTGAGACAGCGTGAGCGCGATGTCACCGGTGCCAGGCGGCAAATCCAGCAACAGGAAATCGAGCGGCCCCCAGGCGACGTCTTTCAAGAACTGAAGCAGCGCGCCGTGCAGCATCGGTCCGCGCCAGACCACCGCGGACTTCTCGTCTTCGAGCAAGAAGCCGATGCTCATCAGCTTGACCTTGAAGCGTTCGAGCGGGGTGATCTTCTGCCCGTCGCTGAGGGGGCGGCCGCTGACGCCCAGCATGGTCGGGATGCTGGGTCCGTAGATGTCTGCATCGAGCAAGCCGACGCTCCCGATTCGTGACAGCGCGAGCGCGAGGTTGGTCGCGACCGTGCTCTTGCCGACCCCGCCCTTGCCGCTCATCACGAGCACGACATTTTTGACTTCGGGGATCGGGTCATCAGCGGCGATCGCGCGCGCGGGGAGGGGCTCGGCCATGCGCGGGGGAGTAGGCCCTAGCGGTCACACTGTCAAATGCTGCGGCTCGAACAGCGGTTTCCTCTCACTCCAGCGCTCGTGCAAAAAAAGCTGCTGCGCCGCGGGACAGCGGATCAAATGAGGCCGACGGCCCACGCCAGGATGACGCCTGCCATGAAGCCGACCAGCATGGCGATGAGCGCGGGGCCCAGGCCGGCTCCGCCTCCCGGCATGGCCATGCTGGCTCGTCGCCGGGCAAGCTCGCGCGCCCCGGCCGTGTCACCGACGAGCGGCATGAAGTCGCGCCCGGCCTCCAGCTTGGGCGATGCCGGCGGCTTGGGCAGCCGCGGCGAGAGCAAGAGCGAGTCCGTCACGAGCCGCGGGCTGAGGTCGACCTTCACGACCGCTGACGCCGGGGGACGTGAACGCGCCGACGACGGGCGCGACTGCAGCAAGACGCTGGGCGGCTTCGACGCGATCTTGCGATCCGGCGCGCGCGCGGCGAACGATGACCCGAGAAACGCGCGCAGCTTCTCCGCCAGCTCCTCGGCGCTGCCGGTGCGGTCGCGGCGCTTGCGCTGCATGGCCGCCTCGATGAGCTGCGCGAGCGCGGGAGGAACGTCCGGATTCGCCGCGAGCACGGGCCGGAAATCACCGCGCGAGACCTGGCGCATCAGCTCGCGCGTCGAGGGCGCTTCGTAGGGCGTGCGCCCCGTGACCAAAAAATAGAGGATTGCGGCGCTCGCGTAGACGTCCGTGCGCTCGTCGATCGGTTCGCCGCACACCTGCTCCGGCGCCATGTACATGGGGGTCCCGAGCACGAGCGTGGCGCTGTCGCTCGCGCCGTCCGAGAGCGAGCGCGCGATGCCGAAGTCCAAGACTTTGACCAGCGGTTGCTCGGGGCTCGGATGCGTGACGATGACGTTCGCCGGCTTGAGGTCACAGTGGACGATGCCATTTCGGTGGGCGGCCGCGAGCCCCGCCAACAGCTGCAACATGAGCTCGCACGCGGCTCGCGCCGGCAACGCGCCTTGGCGCGCGACCAGCTGGGCGAGCGTCTCCCCCTGCAACAGCTCCATCACCAGATAAGGAACGCCCTCTGGTGTGACACCGAGATCATGGATGCTGACCACGTTGGCGTGCGCGATGCGTGCTGCAGCGCGCGCCTCGGAGACAGCCCGTTCGCGTGCGTCGCCCGCTTCCACCATGGCGTGGAGGAGCTTGATCGCCACGCGCTTGCCGACTGAAACGTGTTCGGCTTCGTAAACCGTACCGGTGCCGCCGGAGCCGAGCTCCCGTAGCAGAGTGTACTTGCCGTCGAGTGTGGTCAGCTTCGGTTTACTGAGCTGGGCGGTCATCGCCGCTCATCGGAACGGCTTTTCGCGCCCGCTCTTTAGGCGCGAACGTAATTACGCCTCGCACTCGTACACCAAACCGAAACCGAATTGGGTCCCGCGAGCGTGACGCAAGTGCGGCACGCTGCGGCGATGGTGTGCCGCCGCGCTTGTGCGGACGTGTAGGAGAAGCCGCATTTCCGTTCTTGCTGTTTGCCTCGACCGGGCGGTCAGCTGCGTTGTGAAACATGGTATTCGCGAACGGCTTGAGATAGCTTGCGTGGTCCGACGGCGCGTTCCGTCAAACCGCGCTGTGAGCCGCGAATGGCTCGCGGCGCTTCGGACATACGTAAAGGAGAGCTTGGGATGAAAACACTTTGGGCTATTAGAGCTCTGCCGGCGAGCGCGCTGGTTCTGATCATGGGCCTCGGCGGTTGCAGCGATACGGCGGATTCGCTGGCCAACAACTGCGAATTCAAAGCCAAGATCGACGCGGTGGGCACCGCGGCTGGCAAGCTCAACGCGACCGCTGCCAAGATGAAGTTCGAGCTCACCTCGGCCTGCGCAAAGATCGCTGGGGACACTCCGCCGGCGGAGGGCACCGAGGTGGAGGACGACGACGTCACCGCGGCGTGCAACGCAGCCAAAGCCGCCATCTCGGCGCAGGTGAAGGGCAACATCTCGCTCACGTACGTGCCGCCGCGTTGCGAAGTGAACGCCAGCGCTCAGCTGAGCTGCGAGTCGAAGTGCACCGTGGACGCCAAGTGCGATCCGGGCAGCGTGGAAGTGCGCTGCGATCCCGGCGAGCTCTCCGTCGCTTGCGATGGTGAGTGCAGCGGCAGCGTGGAGTGTTCAGCTTCGGCGGGCGCCACCGTCGACTGCCAAGGCACCTGCGACGCGACCTGCACCGGTAGCTGCGGCGGCACCTGCAACGGTGAGTGCGACGGCAAGTGCGACGCCGAGATCATGAACGCCGATGGCTCGGCCAGCTGCGCCGGTAAGTGTGACGGCGAGTGCAAGGGCAGTTGCTCGGCTTCCTGTGAGGGCACCTGCTCCGGCACCTGCAGCGCCGCGGCGAGCGCCATGGCCGAGTGTAAGGGCGAGGCGCGCTGCAAGGGCGAGTGTAAGGGCACGGCCACCGCTCCGAAGTGTGAGGGGACGCTCACGGAGCCCTCGTGCGAAGTGGACGCGGACTGCGAGGCGGGTTGCAAGGGCCAGGCGAACCTGAATGCGAGCTGCACCAAGCCGCAGCTCATCATCGACGGCGATCTCGACGCGGAGTTCGCCGCGAACCTGCAAGACAACCTCCCCGTCGTGATTCAGATCTGGAGTCAGGCGAAGCTGGCGGCCGACGCCGCTGTCGAGCTGGGTGATGCCAGCGTGAACCTGCTCGCCGATATTCCGAAGGCTCCGACGTGCGTCGCAGCCTTTACCGCGGATCTGCGCGCGCAGCTCGAGGGCTCGGTCAAGGCCGCGGCCTCGATCAACGTCAGCGTGATGGCCAGCGCGAGCGTGAGCGGCACCGCCAGCTCCGGCGGCTGAGCCGCCACGGGCGAGCGACGTTGCGTAACTGCGACTCGCTCACGAAAAATGAGACCGGCGCGTCGCGAGGCGCGCCGGTTTCGTTTTGTCCGCGTGTTCACGCTCAGGAGCGAGTTACGGTGAGACATGTGCCCACATTCGCGCGTAGGAATTCCTTCACCCAGCCCACTCGCGAAAGTGAAGTCGCCGGCGCCGCCACGCTGCGGCAGCTTGCCTCACTGCACGACGAGCCGCAGACTTGCCTGCTACGCGGCGCGAAAGAGGTCGGCGAGCTGGAGAGTGGTTTCGCTGTTGTCGGCGCTCCCGCACGGACGCATGTCGTGACTTCGGTCGATTTCGAACATAGGTTCAGGGCGCTCTTCGAGTGCTCGCCGGACGCCATCTTCATCACGGACTTTGACTCTGCAAAGTTCGTCGAGGTCAACGTCAAGGCCTGCGATCTGTTCGGCTACGCGCGGGAAGAGCTGTGCGGCATGACCGGCCGGCAGCTGCATCCGCCCGAAGACGCCGCGGTCGTGGACGGCATCAGTCGAGATCTGACCGAGCACGGCAGCGTGCATCGGCAGGCGATCCGGCTGCGCAAGAAGGACGGCGAGCTGTTCTTCGCGGAGCTCCGCAGCGGCACTTACTTTTCACGCGGACGAAAGCTGTACGTCACGTTGGTGCGCGATATCTCGGCGAACCTCTCGCGCGAGGCCGAGTTGGAGGAAGCTTACCGGGCGCTCAAGGAAACCGAGGCTCACCTGGTGCGCTCCTCGCGGCTCGCGGCCATCGGTCACATCGCCGCCGGCATCGCTCATGAAGTGAACAATCCCGCCGCCAGCACGCTGACGAATTTGGAGCTGTTGCAGGCGGATCTCGAGCGCCTACTGGCGGAGGTGCGTAGCCCCGGCGTCAGCGTGGAGTCCCTGCAGCGGGCGATGGAGTCCTTTGCCAGCGAAGCGACCGAGAGCGTGCGCGATTCGCTGGAGGGCATTCAGCGCATCGCGTTCACGGTGAAGGGCCTGCGCGGCTTCGCTCGCATCGACGAGGACGACGTAGAGAACGTCGACATCAACGAGGTGGTGCGCACGGCGTGCAACCTGGTGCGTCATCAAGTGCGGCACGTGGCGCAGGTCGAGTGCGAGCTGAACGCCAGCGACCGCGTGCCGGCCAGTCGCGGGCGCTTGATTCAGGTGGTGCTCAACCTGCTGCTCAACGCGGCGCAGGCGATCGAGGAGGGTGGCGGCGGTCGCATTCACGTGCTCACCTCCAGCACCAGCGACGGTATCCTGCTGCGCGTTCAAGACGACGGACCGGGCGTCCCGCCCGAGCTCGCGGAGCTGATCTTCGATCCGTTCTTCACCACGAAGGGTGCGGAGCGCGGCACCGGCCTCGGCCTGTCGGTGTGCGCGGACATCGTGCATCGCCATCGCGGTACGCTGCGTCTGGGCAAGGGCAAGCTGCGCGGGGCCTGTTTCGAGGCGATGATCCCGCTGCTGACCGGCCTGAGCCCGCGAGTGGCGGTGCCTTCCACGCCGCCCAGCGCCGAGCCATGCTTGCGCATCCTGGTCATCGACGACGAGGTCAACCTCGTGCGCGCGTACCGGCGCCTGCTCGGCCGCCGCCACAACGTGGTCGCGGCCTACGGCGGCGACGAAGCGCTCGGAATTTTGGCGCAGGATCAGGATTTCGATATGGTGCTCTGTGATCTGATGATGCCTGGCACGGACGGCATCGCCGTCTATGAGGCGCTGCAGCGCGACTACCCGGAGCTGCTCGAACGCACGGTGTTCTCGAGTGGCGGTCCGACCAGCGCGCGGGCGCGGCAGTTCCTGCAACAGCCGGGCGTCGTGTTCCTGGAGAAGCCGATCGCCAGCGAAGCGCTGATGCAGTTCATCGCGCACCGCACCAGCGGCGTGCGGCGGCGCTACTCGGGAACCATGGCGATCCCCATTCTCAAGGAGGAGGAGGGCGTCGATTGGGGTTCTGGCCGAAACTGAGCGACGACGCGTCGGCGCCGAGCCCGGGCGCTCAGCGCTCGCCGCTCGCGCTGTTGCTGCGCGAAGCGGAGCGCTTCAACGCCACGGTGGGCCATGAGAATCGCGGCTTCCTCTCCTTCGAGCACGGCTTCTTGCCGAGCATCGCGCCGCTGAAGAGGCTGCACAGCGATTTTGCGGCTTGGGATCAAATCGCGGCGGAGCTGCCGGCGCTGTTTCGCAGCTTGCGCCTGCGGCGGCGCGTCGAGCAGCTGCCGCTGCTCGACGCCTCCGAGCACAACCTCGACAACAAGGACGTGCTGCGCGCCACGGCGCTGCTCGCGCTGCTCGCGCACTCCTACTGGACGGCGGAGCCCACGGCGCCGGAGGCGCTGCCGGCCGCGATCAGCGTGCCGTGGCAGCAGCTGCGCGCGCGTCTCGGCCGCAGCCAGGAGGTGCTCAGCTATATCGACCTCATCGTCTACAACTGGCAAGTGGTGGACGCGAACGCAGCAGATCCGCTGCGCGTCGAGAACCTGCGGCTGCTGCTGCCCACCGTGGACAACCGCGAGGAGCGAGTCTTTTACCTCACGCAGGTGGAGATCCTGGCGCGCTCGACCCCCATCGTGCAGGCCTTCGTGCGCGCGCATGACGCGATCGCCAGCTCGGACCCGGGCGGGCTGGAGCGCGCGCTGGTCGCGATCATCGCCGCGCTCGACCGCATCGTCTCGGACTCGCTGCTGAAGATCAATCCCAACCCGTACAGCAGCACGTACGTCGATCCCGTGGTTTGGGCCAAGACCGTGGCGCCGCTCGCGGTGCCGATACACCCCGGCGATCAGGGCCCGAGCGGGACCTCCTCACCGATCTTCAACGCGCTCGATTTGTTCTTCGGGCGCAAGCGTAACGACTCCTTCTTGGGGCGAGAGATTCAGCAGCTGAGTCTGCACTATCCGCCGTTCTGGCGAGAGCTGCTGGATGCGCTGCGCCAAGTGTCGGTGGTGGATTTCGTGGAGCGCTGCGACAGCTCCTCGCTGCGCGGCGCGTTCCGCGAAGCGCTCGAGCTCTACGCCGGCGAGCACGGCTTTCTCGGGCGCCACCGCATGAAGGTCTACGGCTACCTCGAGCTCGCCTTCAAGGTAGGCCGCTCCGTGACTATCGGCGGCTTCTCCGGCGCGTTCAAGGATCGCACCTGGGATCAAGTGGACGCCGAGCTCGAGAGCGCGCGTGACGAGCGGCTCGCTCATCGCCCGCACACCTGCCAGCACGCGGCCGTGACCAACGTCACGCCCGCGCCGGAGGAGGGCGCGTCGGGCGTGCGGCGCATCGCGCTGGACGTGGCCGGCTCCGGGGCGCGCTACCGCGCCGGTAGCCGCTGCGCGGTGCTGCCCGAGAACGGCAGCGAGCTCGTCGAAAAGACGCTGGCCGTGCTCGGCGCGAGCGGCGACGAGCGCGTGGCGCTCACTGAGGAGTGGCAGAAGGCGCTGCGGCTGCGGCTGGAAGAAGCCGACACCAGCCAGCTCTCGATCCGCGACATCTTGCGCTTCGGCTGCATTCGACCGGTCACACCGCGCATCGCCGAGGCGCTGCACGCGAAGACGCAGGACGCGCGCCTGCTGACGCAAATCCAGCTCGGCGCCACCGAGCGCTGGGAGCTGTGGGAGCTCGTGCAAATTCTGGCCAACGGCGGGCTGGATCCGCGCACGCTGTGGCGTAGCGAGAGCGGCGCGCTCGATGATCGCCTGTCGCGCCTGATCCCGCCCGAGCGTTTTCGCCTGTATTCCATCTCGCTCGTGGATCAGGACTCGCCCGATGCTCCGCCGCGGACCCTGGAGCTCACCGTGGGTCAGCTGCGCTACGCCGCCGAGCCGGCCCGTCTCTCGTTGCCGCCGCCGAGCAGCCAATCCGCGCGCGGGGACACCGCGACGAGCGGCGCGTACTCTGGGGTGAACCTGCGTGAGGGGACGGCCTCGTCGTTCTTGAGCTACGCCAAGGCCGCGCAGCGCCCGGTCCCGTTTCGCATCGAGCGTCCGGCGCGCTTTCGGCTGCCGCTCGACGCGGACCGGCCTCTGATCCTGTTCGCCGCCGGCACCGGCGTCGCGCCGTACTATGCCTTCATTCAGGAGCGCGCTCGCGCCGCTGACGCCGCGCCGTGCTGGCTGCTGATGTCGCTGCGCAGCCCTGCGGAGTTTCTGCTCGGTGAAGAGCTGCGCCGGCCGCTCGAGCTCGGTCGCTTGCGGCTCGACGTGGCGTTTACCCGCAGCGGTGCGCGGCTGACGTTCGACCCCAAGGTCGGCTTCGTCACCAGCAAGGGTCCCACGCGGCGCATCCAGGATCTGATCCTGGAGCCCTCGCGCGCCGCCGCGCTGTGGCGCTTGATGCAATCGACCGAGGACGGCGGTCCGGGCGCGTACGTCTTCGTCTGCGGCCGGAGCAGCTTCGCGAGCACCGTGCTCGCGAGCCTCGAGCGCGCGGTCGACAGCTTCGCCAAAGCGGACGGCGCCGAGGAGGGCGGCGCCGGGAAGCGCTTCTTGCGGCGCTTGTCAGGAGAAAATCGCTTGGTGCTCGAGCTCCACACCGACGCCAAGCCCATCGTCGAAGAGACCCGCTGGATTGACGTCTCGGAGGTCGCGCAGCACAACAACGAGAAGGCCGGCTACTGGCTCATCCTCGAGCACAACGTCTATGATCTGACGGAGTTTGCCGAGCTGCACCCGGGCGGCCGCACCATCGTGCGCGCCTACGCCGGCATCGACGCCGCGCACGGCTACAACCGCGCGCACGATCGTCAGCCCGACGTCGACGCCATGCGCGAGATGTACCGCATCGGGCGCATTCGCCCGCTCTCGTTCGAGACCTTCACGGCGAAGGTGGCGGGGCCGAGCGGCACGCAACGCGTCAACCTGCGCGCGGCCTATCAAGCTTGGGTGCGCGCGCTGCACCTGGTCGTGGAGATGCAGAACGCGCACAACGCGGACTGGGCGTTGCAAGACTCGCGGGTCATCGGCGACGACCAGCGTCCGCTGGGCAGCGGCTACAAGCTGTCGCGCGCCGCCGAGGCGCACCTGCGCTTTTTGCGCAACTGCTTGAAGCCGCTGCGCGCAGAGACGCTGCCGGCGCTGTGGCTCATCTCACAGTGCTTGTTCGCGCCGGACGACAGCCCTTCGTTCATGCACGATCGCCTGCGCGCGATCAGCCAGGATCCGCGCACTCGCTACGCCAAAGGCGTCTCGCGCGCCGTGCTCGAGGAGCTGCCGCAGTGGCTCGCGCGCGAGCACCAGTTCGTGCGAGTGCTGGAGGCAGCGCGGCTGGAAGATACGCGCTTGCTCGCCGAGCTGAAGGCGGAGTTGAGTCGAGGGCTGCGCGTGTTCGAGACGCTGGAGCTCGACACGCGCCAGCGCGGCGCCGCACAGCTGATCGCTCACGTGCGCCAGCTGGCGACGCTGGTCGAGCAGTACTACGCGCGCCTCGAGGCGCGCTTCCGCCATATTTGTGAGGCGTCGAGCACGCGCGCGCATACCTCTTCGAAGTGGCCGGCGGCCAACATTCGACGCCTGCACGACAGCGAATTTTGGGTGCTGGAGGAGTTTCCGGAGCAACACATCGTCGTGCTGCATCGCACGCCCTTGCCCGCGTCGTCGTTGGCCGCGTTGGCCGCAGACAATGAAGCGTTGCTGCACACGTTGCGTGACGAACACCGCGGCTTCGGGCTGGTCGTCGACACGCGCCAGGCGCCGCTGCGCAACGACCGCGAGTTCGAGGAGACCATGGCGCACCTGCGCAACGAGCTCACCGCGCACTTTCAACGCTCGGCGGTGCTGCTCGATACCAGCATCGGTGAGCTCCAGGCGCAGCGCCTGGAGCGCGACGAAGGCAGAAAGACGCTCGTGACGCGCAGCGTGGCCGCGGCGTTCCGCTTCGCGGCGGGCGGCCGCTGAGCGACGCTCGTGCGCCGCTCAATGCGCGGGCCAGCAGCCGGTGCGCGGCGAAGAGGCGTCCGCCGAGCTGCTGGCGCCGAAGCAACGGTGCCCGATGATGGTGTCATCGTAGTTCGGCCCTGACGCACACGTCGTCGGCAGTCCTCCCGGTGAGTCGGGGCAACCGTGACCGGGGCACAGCCCGCCGCTGTCGGCGTCATCGCCGCAATCGCACGCTACGGAGAGATCGACGCAGAACTGCTCGCCCGTAAACTGCGCGGTCTGGCAGAAGCCGGTGGGCGCGCAGTCGTCGCCATCGCGGCACGGATCGCAGGCCTTACCCTGGCCGTGACAAGCGCCGAAGCGGTGCGCGCAGGTGTAGCCAGCCCGCTCGGCGTCGAACTGATCGCACACGCTGGCGTCGCCCCAGGGGCAAGAGTCAATGGACGGATCGCAGAGCTGCGTGCAGATCTTTTCGCCGCTCTGATCGCGCGCGCAAATTTGGCCCGGTGTGCCGAGGCAATCATCGTCGGTCTCACACGGATCGCAGAAGCGCCGGAGCTGACAGACGTGCTGCACGACGCCCAGCGGCTGCGCGCACTGATAGCGCTTGCCCGCGCCGATTTCCGCGGTGGGCGCGCAGCCGGGCACGTTCCTCCCGCCGACGCCGCAAGCGTTCCCGCATGGCGTCACGCCGAGCGCGCCGCAGCGAAACCCGGTCGGACAATCGCTGTCTTGTTTGCAGTCCGTGGAGCAGTAGGCGTCGATGTCGCCGACGCCTCCACCCAGGCAGATGAACCCGGCGTCTCGATCGCACTCTTCGGCGCCGAGCGGGCAGTGTTGGTAGAACTGTCCGTCCTTGGCGGGCTCGCCAGCGACGCAGTACGGCGTGGGAGCGGCTTTGCAGAGGCCGCCCGGAGCGCAGTCGAAGTGCGAGCTGCAGGCCGTCGCGCAGCTGCCCTCGACGCAGGCGCCGCCGTGGCTCGCGCAGTCTACGTCGCTCGTGCAGTGCTTGACCGTGCAGGCGCCATCATCGCAGAAGCTGCCCTCTTTTGCGGCGCAGTCCGCGTCCGTCGCGCACGGCGTCGCGGTCTGCCGGGCAGGGCTGCTCTCGCAGCCGCCCGCGACCCCAGCGAGGAGCAGCAAGAGCGGCGCGACGCCGCTGCGAAAGAATCGCGGATGATGCTTCGGCGCGTGCGCGGTCGTAATTTCCATGGGTTTGGGCGAGGGCTCCCGAGAGCGCCCACTTTGGTGCATACTATCGCTTCTCGGTGGCCGTATGACGCGAACCGCACCTGTTTTAGCCGCTCTCGTTGCCGTGGTGCTCGCCGGCTGCACGAGCGAAGCCTTGAGGGCAGCGCCGGATCAAGAGCAAGAGCCGGCTGATGTTCCGGCCGCGCCGCGGCCGTCCTCCGTCAAAGAGTACCCGCCGGGTCCCTACGGCCGCGCCGCTGGAGCTACCATCGCGAACCTGAGCTTTCTCGGTTGGCGAGACCCGCGAGCCGCCAATTTCGATCCGCAGCACCTGGAAAAGGTGGAGCTCGCGGATTTCTACAACCCTGACGGCAGCAAGAGCGACGTCGACTTCATCGTGCTGAATGCGTCAGCCGTGTGGTGCTCGGTTTGCCGCTCGGAGTATCGCCACATCATCAACGCGGACATCTACGGGACGTATCGACCGCGCGGGCTCGAAATCCTGGGCGTGTTGTTCGAAGACGTGAACTACGACCCGGCGAAGCCGAGCGATCTCGTGGTGTGGGGTGGTCCTGACGGCTTCGATTTGCCGTTCGGCTTGGTGCTCGATCCGGCCTTCAAGACTGGCGCTTATTTCGGGTCGGACGCCACGCCGATGAACCTCCTCATCGACGCGCACACCATGCGGATCATCGAGGTGACGATGGGCTACAGCGGCACGTACTTCGACCGCGTCGCGACGCGGCTGCGGCCGTGATTATCGTCGATAGCCCTGCTCGCGCGCTCGCGCTCGCGCTCGGCGTCGGCCTGGCGCTGTGCGCTTGCGGTGCTCCGGCGGGCTCCGCTGAGCCGGCGGCTTCCGCGAGCGAGCAGCGCTCGGGGCCGCCGGATTTCGAGCTGCCGGCGCTCGACGGCAGCAGCGTGCGCTTGTCCGAGCACCTCGGCAAAGAGGTGATTCTGCTCGACTTCTGGGCGACGTACTGCGAGCCCTGCTTGCGCGCGATGCCCGCGCTCGACGCGCTGTACACGAAATACAAAGCGCGAGGCTTCCTCGTACTCGGCATCTCCATCGACGGCTCGGATCAGCTCTTGGAGGTGCGCTCGCACGTGCAAAAGCTGAACGTGAGCTTCCCGGTGCTGCTCGATCAGGACACGCGCGTCGTCGCCCTCTATAACCCCAAGACCAGCGCTCCCTACAGCGTGCTGATCGGCCGCGACGGCGCGGTGCTGTCCAAGCGCGAAGGCTACGCCGGCGGCGCCGAACACGCGCTCGAAACCGAAGTCGAAGCCGCGCTCGCCAGTCGATAAAACGCGCGTCGCTGGCACCAAGAGGGCTCTAGTAGCGCAGCGTGAGATCGAGCCGGACACCCTCGAAGGGCGGGTAGATGCGGCACACGCCTCCGACGCAACGCAGCGCGCCGCGTCGTTGCCCGGCGAAGAAGGCGAAGGACAGCGCGCGGCTCGGCCGGTAACTGAGCATGACGTTGAGATAGCCGTGCGGGACGTCCGGGCGCGTGTCGTACTCGACGCCGAGCGCCGCGCTCAGGCGCTCTCCCCAGTCGATGCCCGTGGAGTGTTGTCCTTCGAACCACTCGTCGAGCGGCCCACCCACGGGCTCACGGCGGCGACGGTGCACGCCTTGCAGCTCGAGCACGAAGGGCCCGCCCAGCGGCTCACTCACTTGATAGCGCGTAAATAGCTCGCGGTAGTAGGCGCTGCTCTCGCCGGCGCTCGTCACGAAAGGCGTATCCGTATCGTCGAAGCGAGCGCCGGTCGTGAGCTGCCAGCGAGCGGCGCGCGTGAGCGGCCGCGCTTCGAGGGCCAGCGCGAGATCCCAGACGCGGTTCTCGCGTGCACCGCTGTCGCAGCGGTCGTTGCTGGCCGACTCCGCGGAGCTCACGTAGCGGCCGACCCAGGCGGACGTGGACATGGCGCGCGTGACGTGCAGCTCGCCTTTGAGCCGCCCGCCGCTGACACAGGTGTTGAAGCTGCCGAACTGCGTGTCGTTCCAGATTTCTTCCGTGGTGGGGGGCGCGCTGTATTGCACCCCTGAAAATTCTCTCGCGCGCGCCGTGCTGATGTTGGCGAGCAGCGGGAAGAAGCGGCGATAATGCTTGGCCTCCGCGAGCAGCGAGAAGGCCTTGCTGACCCAGCTCGCGGTGCCGTAGAGCGCGTAGCCTTGAGCGATGGCGGTCGGATCACCCGCGCGGTGCGAGAGCTTCTGCGTCGCGGCTTCGACGTACAGCCCGCCGTGCTGGAGCAGGTTGACGAGCTCCACGGATTGGCTGACCGTCGTAATCTGCTGCGCCGTACGCACGACGTCGAGCGCGAGCGGGGGTTCGCGGAACAGCACGCTGAACTGGCTACCCAGCGTCGCGCCACGAAAGGCGAGCTCCGCTTGACCTGCGACGAGGCGATCCGGCGCGTAGCTACAAGTGCCGAAGCGCGCGCAGTCGCCCCCTGCGGGCACGAAATCAGTGCTGATGGCGCGCGGCATCCCCGCCTCGGTCAGCGCCACGAAGGATGGCGTCACGGAGCTCGCGACGCCGAGGTAGCGCCCGCTGGCCTCGTCGATGCGCAGTGGATTGCTGGAGCCGCCGAGCAACGTGAGCTTCACCCGTCCCTCGCCGGCCTTGAAGCGCGCTCCGACGCGCAGGCCGCGCAGGGTAGTGTCACTCGCCAGCTCGTCCAGCTTGCGTAAGCTCAAGACGAGACCGCGTCCGAGCTGCGCATAGCTGTCTCCGACCGTGAGCTCCAGATCCGGGCTGCCGTAGGAGACCGCGTATTTGGCGGGGTACATCCAGTTGATGAAGCGATTCGAGAGCTCGATGCCGGCTTCGTCGAGCTTCTGGTGATAGAGCGCGTTCTGCTCCACCTCGCTCGCGGAGCTAGTGGTGTCGAGCAGCCGCTCCGCGAGCGCACGAGGCGTGGGCGAGGCGTAAAACCAGGCGTTGTCGGCGCGCAGGCTGAGCGTCAAACGGCCGCTCGTGACCTGCAGGTTGAGCCGATTGTAGAGCATGCCCCAGCGGTCGTTGGCTACGCTCGACACCTCGCCCGGGCGCGTATCCCGATTGTCCGAGTTGTAGAGCAGACTGCCCGCCTCCGTGACTTCCACGAGCGGCGCGCTGCTGGGCGCCGCCAGCGCGACGTGCGCTGCGCTGGCGAGCAGCGCCTGGGCAGCCAGCGTGAGCGGCGGGAGCAGCAGGCGCATCGCGAGTCAGCGTGGAGCTTCGAGCCGGCTCTCGATGTACGGCCACATCACCGCCGCCTGATCTCCGATGTACTTCTGCAAGATCGTCATGTCGCGGGCGTCGATCACAAGGTTCAAGGGCGCTGTCTCGGCGGAAGCGTAGAGCCCGAATTGATAGCGAGGATCCAGCACCATCGGGAAGTTGCTCTCGAAGGTCTCGACCCAGGTCGTCAGATCCTCGACGTCCGCCGGGTTTCGCTGTTGATCTTGAAACAACGCGCTCAGGATCACGAGCCCGCGCGGTCCGAGCTCGCTCGCGCGCTCAGATAAGTGCTCATGCTCGACGCGGCAAGCCGAACACCACACCGCGGCGGTGTTGAGCAGCAGCAAACGCCGACCCGCGGCCCCCGTCGGATCGAAGTAGTCCGAGAGTTGAACCGACTCCAGGCTAGAAGCGTCGTGCGCGGCGCTGTCCGGACGTGTCCAGCCGCGAAAGCAGGCGTTCTTCAGCACGCTGCCCGGCTCGGTGCCATACGGCCCGGCAGGGTAGGCGACCGCGGGGCAGCTCTCGGCCACGCTCTCGCCCGCGGGCAGCGTGGGGCGGTTCGAGCCGCAGCCGCTCGCGGCGAGCGCGATGAGGAGCGCCGAGCTGCGCCCGCCGGCGCTCATCGGCGTCGCAAGGCGAGCACGCCTAGGACCGGCAAGCCCGGCGCCGTGCTCTCGATGGTGGTGCCGTCGTCGGAGACCCGCGCGTCGCTGACCTTGCCCCAGCCGCCGTACGGCGCCCACTCCTCCTCCACGTCTACGCCGTGCAGGAAGATCTCCACGTCGCTGTTCGCCGGCCACTCCGCGCTGTTCTCGACGATCAGCTTGGCGGGCGGGCAGAACACGGTATCGGTGGGGGTCGCCGCGTAAATCAGCTCGAAGCCGAAGCTCGGGTCGACCACGTCCGGCGCTGCTGCCAGCGGGATTTGCAGCGCGCGCAGGCGCAGCTGCTCCGGCTCGGTGAACGTGAGCTTGTCGAACTTGATGCGTCCCTCGGCGGCGGGGATCAACGTGAGCCCGCCGGACGTCGCGCTCGCCGCATTGACGAGCTCCGCGCCGCTGCTCAGCGGCGGGAAGCGGAAGCTGTGCACCACACCCAGGTCGACCTCGGCTTCGTCCGGCAGCAGCCACGCGAAGCGCGGGGTCTGCACGCCCATGCCGAACTTGAACGCCGGCTTGGTGATGGCTTGGCGCGGGCTGATGACCACTCCGCCGTTCGTGGCGCTGCTGCCCTGCACGCAGATGTCGGTGCCGCACACCTGCACCATCTCGTCCGTGACCGGTTCGTCGTCTTCGTCGAGCAGCGTGGCCGTGACTCGGGTCACCTCTTGCGGCTGCGCGGGCTCTGCATAGCCGGGGCCGGCATCGCACTTCGGCGCGCCGTTGCCGCCGGCGCCGCCGCTCGTGGCGCTGCCGCCAGCGCCGCTATTGCCGTCGCGCGCGGAGCCTGAGCTCGGCGGAGTACTGGAGCAACCCGCGAGCGCGACCGCGAGCAATACCGGCGAGAACGTCCAGATCGAGGGCACGAGCGCAGTATATCGCCGTGCTCCACGCCTGTCCGGCGTCCAGGCGAGCAGCGCTGGCGCGACCACGCGCAGCCGGCAGCGATCTCGCCGGACGAGAAAGATCTAGAACAGGACGCCCAAGTAGAGTCGCACGATCTGCGCGCTCGAGGTGTCGCCCGGGACCAGCGTGGGATTGCCGAGGCCGGCCATTGGAAACAGGATGCCGTACTCGGCGCGAGCGTAGAAGCCGCCCATCTTGTCGGGATGGTCGTTGAGCGCGCCATCCTTGGACTGGAAGTAGAGCGCGCCGTTGAGCTCGATGCCCAGATCGCGCTCGTGGCCGGGCGCTTGAATGAACTCGCTCGCGCGCGACCAGATGACCGCGGCCGAGCCACCCAAGCGCTGGCCGGTGTGGTCGCGCATGAAATCGTAGGCCAGGCTCGGCCGGAAGTAATACGCCCCCTGCACCCGCGACAGGATGTTGCGAAAGAGGATCAGGTCGATGCGGTACGCGGGGTTGAAGCGGAACGTCGAGATGCTGCGATCGTTGCCGCGCTGGCCGAACGTGGATTGATTTCTGGACGGCGCTAGCCCGTCGACGTCGGCGTCGCCCGAAGCCCATCCGAAATTGAGGCCGAGGTGCAGCCGATTCTCGACTAGTGCCTGCTCGAGCTCGGTCACCACGCCCCAGCTCGCGAACTTGTACTTGCTGTCGGGATCGAAGTTGACCGAGTTCGCGGGGTTGTGCGTCGAGCCCTGGATGGTCGCGGCCTCCGCCTCGAAGCGGAACTGCTTGTAGAGCAGCTGCACCCACACGTCCGGCAGCCAGTAGTGCGCGTCGCGACGCACGAGGCCGTAAGTCGCGTCCGGTCCGCAGCCAATCGCGCCAGCGCCGCCGGTGCCACCGATGGAGCAATCGTAAGAGTCCAAGTCGTTGGCGAGCAGCTGCTTGCGATAAGTGAGCTGGACGCCGCCGTTGATGACCAGCTCGCCGCGCGTGAGCGCGAGCCGCGTGAGCTCCGCGTTCTTTCGGCGCGCCACCGTGAACGTATATTGATCGACGTCGTCGAGCTGCGCGAGATCGTACGGCTGCGCAGCAGGGCTCGAGATCACCGCGCTGGTGCCGCCCTCGTTGGGGAAATCCCAAGCGCCGGAGATGTACAGATCCAGCGGCTTGATGCCGGCCACGAACTGGATGCGATCCACCGTCGACTGGTAGTCCGCGTCGGGGCCGTCGCCGGAGTGGTTCACGAGCCCGAGGCCCCAGTGATTCGGCATGCGGCCGAAGCGCAGCTCGCCGACTGGGGTCGAGTATTCGGCCCAGACGCGCTTCACGTGGATGCTGTCGCTGAAGGAGTTGATGCCCGAACGCGGCGGCTCCGTGGTCTGATCGTTGAAGCTCGTCGGCTCGTAGCCGTTGCGCCGCGCGACGCCGTAACCGCCGTTCCCTCCGGGACGCGGCGTCACCGAGTAGCCGCTCGAGGTCGAGCCCAGCACGACGTTGTCGAGCAGATCGATCTGCGACATGACGCGCAGGTTGTCGGAGACGTGAATCTCCGGGTTCAGCCGAAAACGCAGGTTCGCGCCGGCCTGCGTGTTGTTCTTGCAAGGCACCAGCGCCGCGGTGCTATCGCTGCCGCCGCCCGCTTCATCGGCCGTGCACAGCGGCGCGCCGATCTGCGAGAGGTTGCGCGGCGTGTAGGGCGCGTCCGGCGGCCGCGGCCACAGCGAGCCGGCAGGAGCGTCGTTTCTGCCGAGGGAGAAGCGATAGAACATCTCGGCGCGCACGCGGAAATTGCCGTGCAGCTCCAGCACGGGTCGGGCGTGGCTCCACCAATCGTCCGCGAACACGTCGGTCTCGGTGTTCGCGCGCGCGGCAGCGGGCCGCTCTTTGCCCACGCCCTCGAGCGCGGCAGCGTCGGCCGCCGGCGAGGGATACGCGGGCAACGGGCTGAGTGGAGCGCGCGGAGCGGGGGCAGCGGCGGGCGGCGGCTCAGGTGCGGTGGGCTCCGGCTCGGCGGGCGCCGTGGCGGGCTCGTTCGTTTCGCCGGCAGCGTCTTCTTCACTCGCTGCGGCTGCCGCTGGCGCGCGTTCGGCGGCAGGGGCCGCTGCGGGAGCGGGGGCGGGCTTCGCGGCCGGCTTGGCATCTGGGCGCGGCGCCGCTGCGCCTTGCGCGAACGCGGTGCTCACCGAAAGCAGCGAAACGGCGACAAATGCCGGGCAAAAGCGGGTCTGCATCGTCGATTATCCGAGGCTCGCCGCGCAAAAGCCGGGCAAGTCCGTGCGTCCTTTCGCACGCAAGGCAGGGGAGGGCAAGAGGGGACTTGTGAATCAGCCGTCGAGCGGGGTCATCATGGCGGTGCGCAGCCGCTCCGCCCGCTCGATGAGCTCCGGTCCGGCCTGGGGGACCGGTTGCGAGATGGTGCGCGCGATTTGCGCGAAATCCCGCTGCGCGGCCCAGGCGCGGCCGGGCTCGATGCGCAAGGCGCGGCGCACGGCATCCCCCAGCTCGACGGCCGTGGCGAAGCGGTGCCCGCGATCTTTGGCGAGCGCGTGAGCCATGACCAGGTCGAGCTCGGGAGGCAAGCCGACGAGCGTCTCGCCCAGCGCGCGCGGCGCCTCATCGAGCTGAGCGGTGCGCACCATGAGCTCGTCGCGCTCGGGTCGATCGAACGGCGTCACGCCGGCGAGCATTTCGTAAAACACGATCGCGGCGGCATACAGGTCCGAGCGCACGTCGAGCTCGTCGCCGCGCACTTGCTCGGGTGACATGTACGCCCCCGTGCCGGCGATGATGCCGCCGGTCGCGCCCGGACCGCTCTCGGGCAAGCGCGCGATGCCGAAATCAGTGAGCTTGGCGACGCCGTCGGGGCGGATCAACAGGTTTCCCGGCTTCACGTCGCGATGCAGGATACCGATGGTGTGCACGGCCGCGAGCGCGCCGAGCAGCTGCGCGAAGTAGTGCCACGCTTGCTCCACCGCGATGCACGGCGCCTGCGCGGGCGTCCGCGCTTTGTCGGCGGCGTGGATCACGTGCGAGAGCGGTGAGCCCTGCACGAACTCCATCACGATGGCTTCGTTGCCGTCCGCCTCGTAGAGCGCGATGAAGCGAACGATGTTGGGATGCGCGAGGCGTCCGAGCGCGGCCGCTTCGCGTTGAAAGAGCTGTCGCGCCCGCGCGCTGCTGTGCAGCTCGCTGCGCAGCACCTTTACCGCGACCGGGTGGCCGGGAGTGCCAGCCAGCCGGCCGGCGGCCGTGTACTCGAGCTGCGCGCGGTGGACGATCCCCATCCCGCCTTGCCCAAGCGGCTCGCCGAGAACGACGGAGGCCCAATCATCGAGCGCGAGCGCGCTGCCGCGCCCGAGCTTGACCGGCGCGGCGACGGGTAAGCCGCACGCGGTGCAAAAGCGCGCACCGGCTTCCAGCGTCTCGCGGCAGTTTCGACAGATCACGTCTGCGCCGCAGCATACATCGGCGGCGCGCGTCGCACCGCTGGCGTACGCAAGGCGGCGAGAAATCCGGGCACGCGAGCGGAGCTTCGGAACTTGCGGAAAACGGCTGGAGTCGATATCCAGGATGGGATCGTGCCGAGGCGGAGGTTCCGCGCTGCGCGGGACGCATCGTTCGCAGGAGGAAGTGCTTGCCCAGCTTTCGTCGTCAACACAGGGTTTTCACGGGGAGCGCGCTGCGTGCGCTGTGCTCGCTCGCCGTTTCGCTGCCAGCGCTGACCTTCGCCAGCTCTGCCTTGGCGCAGACCAAGGTGGATCCCACCTTCTCCGCGGAGCGATTTCAGTCTGCGCCGGGGCCGCGGAACTATTTGGTGACGCGCGGCGCGCGCACCGACGGCGAGAAGACGTGGAGCGCAGGCTTGATGCTGCACTACGCGTACAAGCCGTTCGCGGTGAAGACGTGCACGACGAATGGCAGCAACGAATGCGACACGACCGCGCAGCAGACGCGTGAGGTGCGCGTCGTCGAAAACTTGCTCACCGCGGACTTGATGGGCTCGTTCACCATCATCCCGCGCTTGCAGCTCGGCCTGCGCGTGCCGCTCAGCTGGGTCAAAGGCCAGGGCATTTTGCGGAGCGGATTGCCGGACGAGGGCGGGCTCAGCGGCGTGGGCATCGGCGATCCCGAGCTCGAGGTGAAAGGGCGCCTCTACGGTGAGGTCGACTCGCCGTTCGTCGTGGGCGTGGCGGTGAGCGGCACCGCGCCGCTCGGCTCGGTTACGGCGCACCACAAGTACATCGGTGATCGCACGCCCACTGGCATCGGTCGCGTCATCATCGACGGCAAGCAAGGCCCGTTTTCTTACGCCATCAACCTGGGCGGCTTGATCCGAGACAGCGCGGGCATCGGCGAGAAGACGCGCGTCGGCTCGGAGGGACGCTACAGCGTCGCCGCGGCGTTTCAGGTGAGCCCAGTGGTGCGTGGGGTGCTCGACGCGTTCGGCTCGACGCGTTTTTCTTCCACGTCCGGTGAGAACACGCTCGAGCTGCTAGCCGCCATTCAGGCGCAGCCGATGACGCTGCCAGCCGTGTTCAGCTTGGGCGCTGGCACGGGGTTGGTGAAGGGCGTCGGCGCGCCGGACGTGCGCGCGCTGATCGGCTTCACGTACATCGCCGAGTCGCACGACGACGACGGCGACGGCATCGAGAATCACAATGATCAGTGCCCGACGGAAGCCGAAGACAAAGACGGCTACGAGGACACGGACGGCTGCCCCGACAAGGACAACGATCTCGACGCCATCCCGGACGTCGCCGACAAGTGCCCGATGCAAGCCGAGGACGTGGACGGCTTCGAGGACGCCGACGGCTGCCCCGAGCTCGACAACGACAACGACGGGCTCCCGGACACCGCGGATCAGTGCCCGAATGAGCCCGAGACCAAGAACAACTACAAAGACGAGGACGGCTGCCCCGACGAGTCCGACGTCGACAACGACGGCGTGCCGGACGCGAAAGACAAGTGCCCGAACGAGCCGGAGGACACCGACGGCTTCGAGGACACCGACGGCTGCCCGGATCCCGACAACGACAAGGACGGCATCCTCGACGACCAAGACGAGTGCGTCGATGAGCCGGAGACCTTCAACAAATATCAGGACGAGGATGGTTGCCCGGATCAGGCGCCCGCTGGTCGGCGGCGCTGAGAGCGCGCGCCTCGTAGCGGCGGCGCGCCGGGCGCTGCCGCTGGGCGCGCTGCTGCTGTCGCTCGCGCCGCTGCCCGCGGGTTGCGCGGGCGGCGGCGGCTCGGACCGCGGCGCGGCGCACGCGGTGAGCGAGCACCCGTTGCTCGGCAGCACCGCGCCCGCGCTGGAGCTGCCGCGCGGGGACGGGCACGGCAACGTCACCCTAGCGGATTACGCTGGCAAGCTCGTCATCGTGGACTTTTGGGCGACCTGGTGCGAGCCCTGCCGCGAGTCGTTCCCCGCCTATCAGTCCCTAGTGGACGAATTCGGGGGCAAGGTAGTCGTGCTCGCGGTGAGCGTGGACGAAGCGCCGAACGAGCTCGGCGCCTTCGCGAAATCCACGGGCGCGAAATTCCCGATCGCGTGGGACGAGGGGCAGAGCGCCGCGCACAGCTATCAGCCGCCGAAGATGCCGAGCAGCTTCATCATCGACAAACACGGCATCGTACGTTTCGTGCACGCTGGCTTCAGTCGCGGCGACGAAAACGAATTACGCGACGAGCTGCGCTCTTTGCTGTGATTCGCGGCGGAGGTCGCACACACACGCGACCGCTGCTACTTACCTGCGCGCGGGCGGCTTAGCACGCTTGCGAATGGTGCGTCTGTTCAGCATCATGCTGAGGGTACGTTCGAACCCATTTTTTTCGATGTTGAGCTCGCTACGCGTCACCGCGCTGATCGCCGTACTCTCTATCGCAGGCTCCGCGCCGGCTCGGCCGCGCGTGGCGGAGCTGAATGATCGCCTGACCTCCAGCAGCGACTTCCGGGTGCGGGTGCAGGCCGCGCTGGAGCTCGGCTCGAGCAAGGATCAGCGCGCGCTGCCGGCGCTCGAGCAGGCGCTCGACGATCGTAGCGCGTCGGTACGAGCGGCGGCCGCGGCGGCGCTCGGCAAGCTGGGTGACGCGAGCGCGATCGGCGCGCTGCAAGAGCACGCCGCGGATTCGTCGCAGGCCGTGCGTCGCGCGATCGCGAGCTCGCTCGAGCGGCTGCGTGACAAGGCCGAGCAGCCGACGCGGCGCATCTTGGTGCGGCTCGCCAGCGTGCGCAACGGCACGCGCGTGAAATCTAGCGCGATCGAGCGCGAGATCCTGGCCGAGTCGCGCAAGCGCTTGGATCAAATGCCGGGCGTCGACGTCGTGACGAGCGGGGACGGCGCCGCTGCGGAGACCGTGCAGCCGGTCGTGATGGTGACGCCCAACATCCAGCGGCTGGCCGCGCAGCGCGACGGGGATTCCATCGTTTATTCGGCGAGCATCGAGTACATCCTGCACACCATGCCGGAGGAGGCGATTATGGGTCGCATCTCGGGCACGGCGAGCGCCGCCGCCAGCGAAGAAGAAGCCAAAGATCGCGCGGCGAGCGCCGCCATCCGCCAAGAGGTGGTGGTCGCGGCGGTGCACAGCGCGCTCAGCCGGGCGCAGAACGCCATCCAGGCCGCCGCCGCCGCGCGGCTCTGAGCTCGAGCGCGGGCGCCGCGCCAGACCTCAAGTCCGCGAACGCGCGGCCGTTGTCTCCGCCGAGGCGAGGTTTAGTCCTCGTTTGGCATGTGACCGCCCTGGCTAAAAAGGAAGCCGACCCGAGCGACACGGATTCGTTGCCTCCGACCGTCCCGCCTGCCGCGCCGGACGAGGGGGCCGCGCACACCGGGCGTTACGCTGCGGGCGCCATCATCGCCGGCAAGTACCAGCTCGTCTCCGTGCTGGGCGAAGGCGGCATGGGCTCGGTCTGGGTCGCGAAGAATCGCACGCTCGACGTCGAGATCGCGCTCAAGCTGATGCGGGCGGAGCTCGCCGAGAACGTGGAGGGCATCGCCGAGCGCATGTTGCAGGAGGCGCGCGCCGCGGCTTCGATCGGTCACCCCGCGATCATTCAGGTCTTCGACTTCGGCTTCAGCGAGGCGGGCGACCCCTTCATCGCGATGGAGCTTTTGCGCGGTGAAAGCCTGGCCGAGCTCTTGCGCCGGCGCGGACGACTCACGCCCGTACGCGCGGCGCAGACGCTGCTGCCCATCGCGGACGCGCTGGCCGCGGCGCACGCCGCCGGCATCATCCACCGTGACATGAAGCCGGAGAACTGCTTCCTGTCGCGCCTGGGCGACAACAAGCGCTTGCAGCCCAAGGTGCTGGATTTCGGCATCGCCAAGCTCGAGCAGCGCGCGCAGGATCGGCTGACCAAGGACGGCTCGCTGATCGGCAGCCCCGCATACATGGCGCCCGAGCAGCTACGCGGCGATCCGGACGTCGACGCGCGCGTGGACGTTTGGGCGCTTTGCGTCGTGCTCTACCAAATGGTGTCGGGACGCCGGCCGTTCGAGGGCGACAGCTATCACGCGTCGATGTGGAACGTGGCCAACGCCGAGCCGCGACCGCTCGCGGAGCACGAAGTGGATGAGCCCGAGCTCTGGGCCATCATCCATCGCGGCTTGGCGAAGGATCGCGAGCAGCGCTTTTCGAGTATGCGTGAGCTGGGCGCGGAGCTCGCGCGCTGGCTCATCGCGCGCGACGTTCAAGAAGACATCTGCGCGGCCTCGCTCAAGGCCTGGATCGAGAGCAGCGCGGTCCCCGGCTACTCCCTCTTCCCCGCCGAGGAGCCCGCGCAGCGCGGTCCCGAGGCGGTGAGCGAGCCGTCGCTTTTGACCCAGCCGGAGCAGGTCGAGACCAGCGGCACGCGTCGCATCGGCGGCGCGCTGCTGCCGCGCGGCAGCAGCGCGCCCACGGTACCCACTGCGATGCAGCAACGCCCGAGCGCTCCCGCCGTGAGCGGGCGCGGCTGGGTTTGGATCACGGCGACGGCGGCCGTCTCCGCCTTCGTCGGCGCCGCGGTGTTCGCCTCCTGGTCGAGCGAGCCCGAGAGCGAGCCGGAGCAGCCCGTCACGTCAGCCGCACCTCGTGCAGCTCCTGCGGCCGCCCCGCGGCCGCGCGCGCCCGCTGCTGCGCCGAGCTCGGCGCGCCCCGCTTCACCGCCGCTCGGCGCCAGCGCCTCCGCGCCGGACGAAGATGCGGCCTCGTCCGCGCGCGACGAGGCAACGCCGGAGAGGACGCGAGCCGCGACGCCGCCGCGGCGCACTGCGCCCGCGCGCGCGCCGTCGCGGCGCGCAGGGCACTCGGAGCTGAAGAATCCGTTTCGCTGAGCGGCAGCGGCACGGACGCGAGCGCTCAGAACTTCTTGAGCAGGCCCAGCATCGCGCGCTGCGCTGCGCCGGCTCCCTGCCGCTGCGCTGGCGCGACGCGCAAATCGACGTACAGCAGCACGCCGCCGAGCGCGAACGCGGAAGCTCCGGCGCCGGCGAAGAAAGCGCCCGTGCGGCTGAGCCCCGCGCGCTCCTGATGCGCCATCTCCACGATCAAGGCGGTGCCGAGCGCGGCGGTGCCGACGCCGAGCGCGAGCCAAGTGAGCGGCGCCACCGCCGGCTGAGTGCGCTGCTGCGCGGCCGGCTGCTCGGCAGCCGGTCGCGCAGGTCGCGCGGCGACGGGCGAAAGCGTCACGCTGAGATCTTCAGCGCGATGACTGGCGACCTCGACCGTGGTCTCGAACGCCTCGTGACCCGCGAGCGTGAGCTGGACTCGATGTTTGCCGGGCCAGGTCTCGCCGGTCCAGGGGGTGATGCCGACCGGTTTGCCGTCGAGCAGCACCAGCGCGTCCTCTGGATCGCTGAGCACGCTGAGCTGCTGCACGCCCCGCTGTGCCAGCGCCGCGGCGAGCTCTTTCGCGCGCGCGGCGGCGCTCGGATCTGCCGCGCTGCCCGCGCGTCGCAGGTACTCCCGATAGTGAGCCAGGGCTCCCGCTTGGTTACCGAGCTTGTCGTAGGCCTTGGCGATGTTGAAGACGAGATCCGCGCTCGGATAGACCCGGTTGGCCTCCAAGAACAGATCTGCCGCGTCGTAGTACTTGCCCTCCGCGTAAGCGCGGACCGCGCGCTCGTAGAGCGAGCGCGCGCGGGCCTTCACCGCGTCGTCACTGGACTTGCCCTCCTCCGCAGTGGCCGCAGCGGCCGCAGCGCCGTTCTGCGGCGCGGCAGCAGCTTCCGCCGCCAAGAGCAGCGCGGCGATGAAGGCGGCGGCTTTCGAGCTCACCCTGCCCGCCAACGGCCGCAGGGCAAAAAGCTTTAGTCGGAGCAGCCGTCGCGCTGAAAACCGGGTATAGCCGGCAGATTGCGATGCGTGTCCTGTTCGTCTCCAAGCCGATCGCCCCTCCCTTTCACGACGGGACCAAGTGCCTCGTGCGCGACGTCGCGTCTCGCCTCGAGCGTGTAGAGCCCGTCGTGCTGAGCGTTCCCGGCGCGCCCCCGCTGGCGAACCAGCGCGGCGGCAGCGTACGCAGCGTGCCGGTGTACTCGGATCCCGGCAGCTTTACCCCGGCGATCGCCCAGAACCTGCGCGCGGCGGCGTGGCTGCTGCTGCGGTCGCGCGCTGATCTCTGGCACTTCGTGTACGCGCCGAATGCGCGCACGAGCAACGCGGGACGCTGGCTCAGCCGCGGTCGCGGCGTGCCCGTGGTGCAGACCATCGCGTCGGCGCCGCGTTCCTTCAGCGGCATCGACCGGCTGCTCTTCGGTGACGTGGTCGTCGCGCAGAGCCGCTTCACGTTGAGCCAGGTCCAGGCGCAGCTGACGAGCAGCGCGCGCGCGCTCCCGCGGTCGTTCGCCGTGATCCCGCCGCCGGTGCCCGGCGACGTCGCGCGCAGCCGCGAACAGGCCATCGAGGCGCGTCGCCAGCTCGCGATCCCGGAGCACGCGCCGTTCTTCGTCTACCCGGGTGATTTGGAGGTGAGTCGCGGAGCG
This sequence comes from uncultured Sorangium sp., assembly GCA_966250485.1. Lineage (GTDB taxonomy): Bacteria > Myxococcota_A > Polyangia > Polyangiales > Polyangiaceae > PMG-095. The sequence goes on from CBINHN010000019.1 coordinate 104,333, forward strand.
GATTTCACCGCGCAAATCGCGGAGCGCATCCACGCGCGCCTGCCGGATGCCGTGGTCGTCTTCGCCTATCGTCGAAAGACGGCGGCCGCCGCGCAGCTCGCGGAGCAGCTGCGGACGCGCTTGACGCAGCGACCGGTGCGCTTCGTCGACACCAGCGCAGACCTTTTGTCGCTGATCGCGGGTGCCAGCGCCGTGCTCTTTCCGGTCGATGATTTGTGGGGCAAGGTCGATCTGCCGATCGTGCTGCTGGAGTCGATGCGGCTCGGCGTCCCGGTGGTCGCGCTCGCGCAGGGCCCCCTCGCCGAGCTCGACGGCGCCGAGCTCTTGCCGGCGCTCGACGTGGAGCGCTGGCTGGAGGCGCTCGCGCGGCTCGCAGAGCAGCCGGCCGCGCGTCAGGAGCGCGCCGACGCTCAGCAGGCCGGCGTGCTCGCCCGTTGCGGCGCGGACGTCGTCGCTCGCGCGTACGAAGACATCTATCTCGAGCTGCGCGCGCGTCACGAATTTACCCGGCGCGGGCGGCGCAGCAGCGGTCTCGTGTCGGATTCGGCCAGGCATGGTTGAGGAGACGACCGGGAATCCAAGTTGACTTCTGCGCTGCAGCCGCTATTTCCGGCCGCGTCGTGGCCGCTAAAAAACCGCCGGTAGACAGCGCACCCCCGAAGTCGAAGGCCATCCTGTGGAGTGATGGCGCCGCGCGCGGCAACCCGGGTCCTGCGGGGGTGGGCGCCATCCTGAAGTCGCCCGAAGGCGAGGTGCTGGCCGCGGAGAGCCAGTACCTCGGTCACACCACCAACAACATCGCCGAGTACCGCGCGCTGCTCCTCGGCCTCGAGCGCGCGCTCGCGCTGGGCGTCGCGGCGCTGGAGGTGCGGGCTGACTCCGAGCTGCTGATCAAGCAGCTGAAGGGCGAGTATCGCGTCAAGAGCGAGGGGCTCAAGCCGCTATTCGAGAAGGCGCGGCAGCTGCTCGCGCGCTTCGAGAGCGTGCAGCTGACCCACGTGCGGCGCGAGCTCAACGCCGAGGCGGACAAGCTCGCCAACCGCGGCATCGACGAGCAGCCGGGCGGCGCTGATTAGCGCCTCGTGCCGCGCGAGCGCTCACTGGCCGGTGAGCGCGCCGCGCGCGGACGCGACGCTCAGCGCGTCGAAATCGCTGGACAGATAAAAGGCGATCAGCGCGCGGACGCGCACCAACAAGTCCGCGAAAGCGGCGCTCGCCGTGCGCCGCGCGGCGAGCGCCGGCAGCAGCCCGCGCCCCTCGGCGTCGAGCAGGACCTCGCGGTAATCCGCGCGAGTGAGCAACACGGAGCGTAAGGCCGCGCGCAAGTCCTGCGCGGCCACGAGCCCAGCGCGATCTGCCGTGAGCTGCACGAGGCGATGCGCGAGGATGAGCTCTTCGTTGCGCTGGCCGAGGGCGGGGCTCGGCCGCTCGTCGTCACGACCCAAGAGCTCGCCCAGCTTTGCGGCGCGGCCGGCCGCGCGCTCGATGGCCTCCGCGCCGATGCGACCCAACACGCGCTGCGCGCGCGGGCCGCCGAACTCCGCGACCAGCGGCACGACGAAGCCGAGCAGGACGAGCGCCTCGCGCGTCTTGCCAGCGGCTCCGGCCCACACCTCGCCGGCCGTTACGCGCTGGTGACCGAACGTCAAATGCGACAGCTCCGCGCCCAGCGCAAAGTCGAGCTCGGCGCCGCGCAGCACGTACGGCCCCTCTTTGGCGACGTGGCTCTGGCCGATGAGGACGAACGGCTCGCGCGAGCCGAAGGCGCGCACTCCGACGCTGCGGGCGCCGTGAGAAATGTAAGCGGCCACGGCGCCGAGGCCGAGCAGGTGCGTCGCGCGGCGCAGCGCGCGCGCGGCATCGGCGTGACGGTCGGGCGCGAGCTCCTCACAGAAATCTCGTAAGAAGCCCAGGTCCGGCTCGGGCACGGAGGCGACGAGCTCGGACAGGCGCGTCGCCAAGCGGCCCGCGCCGCGAGCGAGCGGATGGCGCACGCTCTCGAGAGCGCTCTTCTCCAGCGCAGGAGGCACGTCGCTCGGCGCGTCCGCCTCCGCGTCGCGTAGTCCGCCCGGCGCGAGACACGCGAGCGCGCGCGACGCGCGCGCGATCACGCGCGCGTCTTCGGCCAGCGCCGGCTCCGCGCGCGCCAAAGAGAGCAAGCGCCCTTCGCTGGACGGCTCGAGGCAGGCGAGGGCAGCCAGCGAGCGTACGTCGCGCTGACCGCGGCGCTCGGCTTCACGCACTAGGATTTCGTAGAGCCGCACGCGCTCGACGTGCGCGAAGCTCGCGCGTTCGGGCGCTAGCACCGCGTCTTCGTCGGGCGCCACGCGCTTGAGCCGCGCTTCGACGAGCCGGCGTGAGCGCTCTGGTTGCCCGCTGCGCAGCTCATGCTCGGCGAGCTCCGCGTCCCAGGCGCTCTCGGCGTCCGGCTGCGCCAGATCCAAGCGCCCGTAGGCGGCGCGGTGCAAGGCCAGCGCCCACGGCTCCGCGGCGGCGCCGAACAGGCCCAGCTCGCGCACGAGCTCGCGCCCGCTCGGCGCCGAGAACTGCCAGCGCTGGAACGCGTCCATGACCTCGTCCACTGACGTTCCGGCGCCGGCGAGCGCCGCGACCACGCGCTCGAGCTCGCTGCGCGACGGCGCGCCGCGACCCATCTCCAGCGCGAGCAAGGCGGCCAGCAACGCGGCCAGCGCCGCGCCGCGCTCGGCCGCCGCGCCGAGCAGCTGCCGCGGGCGATCCGGCACCTCCTTCGCCTTGCGCGCGAGCCAGAGCCGGCGCGCGGCCTCCATGAGCCGCTCCGCGCCCTGATACGCCGAGAGCTCGACGAGCTCCGCCGAGAGACTCGCCGCGCGCTCGCGCACCGCGATGTCCACCTGACCGTCGCTGAGCAGCAGCCCGCCTTTGTGCGTGGAGCTGCGCAGCTCAGCGGCGGAGAGCGGCGTCACCTCGTAGTCGCCGAGCTCGGAGAGCCGGATGCGCAGCGCGCCGTCCGCGCTGAGCAGCACGTGTGTCGTCTCGTTCACCTGTGCACCGAGCGCGGACGTCACCTCCCGCTCACCCGCGCACATCAGCAGGATCGCGATGTCCTGCGGGTCGAGCACCGCCGCGATCAGCTCGCGCAGCGCGGTCTCACTGGGCTCCAGGTAGCGATCGCAGCCGACCAGTCGAGCTTCGCGGGCGTCCAGCGCGAAGGCCCTGCGCACGCGTCCGATGGCGATGAGCCGGCGCGCGTCGACGGCCCGCCCCGCGGGCACGCTGAGCTCGCTGCCCTCGACGACGAGGTGATCTCTCAGCTTGCCGCGCTCGTAGCGCACGCGCTCGCTGTCGCCGGCCTCCAGCGCACGGCCGACGAAGCGCCCTTCCTGCGCGATCAACCAGGCTCCGCGGCTCGTGAGACACAAATCGACCGGCAGCTTGCCGCCGCCAGCCAGCGGCAGCTTGCCCCCGAGTCGCAGCCGCGCGCCCACACCGCCGAGCCCGTGTTCGATCGCGTATGCCTCGGTCGCTTCGCTGCTCATGCGCCGCTCGCAGTGTAGCCGGGCGCTCGCCCGCTTACGATGGGCGTAAAGCGCGGGGAAAGTGGCGCGGCCGAGCGCCGCTTTCGCAGGTTCTCGGCTCGTCGCCGCCGGAGCCGTGGCCGCCGGAGGGGCGATTTGCTAATCCAGAGGCCGTCCATGAGTTCCCCCCAGACATCTTCCGAGTTGCGCCGCGCGTTTTTGGAGTTCTTTCGCGGCAAAAACCACCAGGTCCTGCCCAGCGGTCCCCTGGTCCCGGCGAACGATCCGACGCTGATGTTCGCCAACGCCGGCATGGTGCAGTTCAAAGATGTCTTCACTGGTCGCGAGCGGCGGTCCTACCAGCGCGCCGCGACCAGCCAAAAGTGCATTCGCATCAGCGGCAAGCACAACGACCTCGAGGCCGTCGGGCCGTCTCCGCGGCACCAGACCTTCTTCGAGATGCTCGGCAATTTCAGCTTTGGTGACTACTTCAAGGAGGAGGCCATCGCTTACGCCTGGGAGTTCGTCACGCGCGTCGTCGGGCTGCCGCAAGAGCGCTTGATGGTCACCTACTTCGCCGGTGAAGGCAGCATCCCGGAGGACAGCGCGGCGCGCGAGCTGTGGAAGAAGGTCACCGGCTTCGGCGACGAGCGGGTGCGCGGCCTCGGCTCGGCCGACAATTTCTGGTCGATGGGCGACACCGGCCCGTGCGGACCCTGTAGTGAGATCTACTTCTTCAACGGCGACGAGGAGCCGAGCCCGGCTCGTTTCGGGGAGGAGCAGACACCCGCAGGCGTGGGCTGGATGGAGATTTGGAACCTCGTCTTCATGCAGTTCGAGCGCAGCGTCGGCGCGGACGGCAACTCCGCGCTCGAGCCGCTGCCCGCGCCGAGCATCGACACTGGCATGGGGCTCGAGCGGCTGGCGTGCTCGGTGCGCGGCCGCGGCAGCGCGTACGACACCGACGTGCTGCGCGAGCTGGTGGAGAGCGCGGCGCAGCTGGCGCAAAAGCCGTACGGCGCGAGCGCCAACCCCGACGACGTCAGCATGCGCGTCATCGCCGATCACGCGCGCACGACGGCGTTCTTGATCGCCGAGGGGCTCAGCCCGAACCGCACCGGCCGTGAGTACGTGCTGCGGCGGGTCATGCGCCGCGCGATCCGCCACGGCCATCGCCTGGGCATCAAGCGCCCATTTTTACACGAGGTCGCGAGCAAGGTCGCCGACCTGATGGGCGATCATTACCCGGAGCTCACGCAACGCCGAGAGTTGATCGCGAGCTTGTGCGAGGGCGAAGAGGTGCGCTTCCGCGAGACGATCGAGCGTGGCCTGACCTTGCTCGACGAGCGCTTCGAAGAGCTGCGCGGCCGCGGTGAGACGCAGCTCGCTGGCAGCGACGCATTTCAGCTGTACGACACCTACGGCTTCCCGCTCGACCTCACCGACGTGATCTGCGCCGAGCGCGGCTTCGCCGTCGACCACGCCGGCTACGAAGCGGCGTTGGAGGAAGCGCGCAAGCGCTCCGAGTTCAAGGGCATGGACCAAGCGGTGGAAGCCGCGTATCGCGAGGCCCTCGCGCTGGTGCCCGGCGGGGCCGTGCGCTTCTCCGGCTATGACAAGGATCGCGACGGCTCCCGCATCGCGGCGATCATCAAGGACGGCCGCCTCAGTGACGGCGCTCACAGCGGCGACCCCGTCGAAATCGTGACGGACGTAACGCCGTTTTACGGCGAATCCGGCGGCCAAGTGGGCGACCAGGGCGTCATGAAGACGGCGGCCGCCAGCATCACCATCGAAGACACCGAGCGCCCCATCCCCGGCTTGGTCGTGCATCGCGGGCGCGTCACCAGCGGCACCGTCGCCGTGGGCGAGCGCGCGGAGCTGGAGGTCGACGTCGCGCGGCGCGAGCGCACGCGACGCAACCACTCGGCGACGCACCTCTTGCATTGGGCGCTGCGTCAGGTCATCGGCCAGCACGCGCAACAGAAGGGCTCGCTGGTCGGCCCCGACCGCTTCCGCTTCGACTTCGCCCACGGCCGCCCGCTCACGCCCGAGGAGATCCGCCGCATCGAGCTGCTCGTGAACCAGCGCACGCTGGCCAACCACCCGATTCGCACCGAGGTGCTCAGCATGGAAGAGGCGCGCAAGCGCGGCGCCATGATGATCTTCGAAGAGAAGTACGGCGACACCGTGCGCCTGCTCTCGATGGCCGAGTCACTGGAGCTGTGCGGCGGCACGCACGCGCGCTCCACGGGCGAGATCGGCCTGTTCCGCATCGTCAGTGAGCAAGGCGTCGCGGCCGGCGTGCGACGTATCATCGCGGTCACCGGCGAAGGCGCGCTCGAGTACACGCGCGAGGTGGAGGGCACGCTGGCGCGCCTCGCGGAGCGGCTGCGCGCCACGCCCGCCACCTTGAGCGATCGCGTGGAGAAGCTGCTTCAGCGCGAAAAGCAGCTAGAGAAGCAGATCGAAGAGCTGACGCGCAAGCTCGCGAGCGGCGGCGGCAGCGGCTTCGACGGCTGGGTCAGCCAGGCGCGCGACGTGGGTGGGATCAAAGCCCTCGCGCTGCGCAGCGAGGTGACGGATCGCGCAGCCCTGCGCGAGCTCGCGGAGAAGCTGCGCGACACCTTGGGCGAGAGCGTGGTCCTGGTCGGCTCGGTGCACGATGGCAAGGCGCAGCTGGTCCTCACGGTGGCGAAGCCGCTCACCAACCGCTTCAAGGCCGGCGACCTGATCCGACCGATCGCGCAGATCGTGGGCGGCTCGGGCGGAGGGCGGCCCGACATGGCGCAAGCGGGCGGCACCGATCCGACGCGCATCGACGAAGCCATGGAAGCGCTGTACGCCGGCTTGGCGTCCTGAGCTCGCGCTAGAGCTCGGCGCTGACCTCCGCGATCAGCGCTCGAAACCAGCGCTGCGCGGGATCGGCGTCGAGCTGTTCATGCCACACCTGGCCGATCTTGCCGCACGGTAACGCGAGCGGCGGCGCCAGCGCGCGCAGGCCCAGCGGCTTCAGCAGCGGCTCGGCGACGCGCCGGCTGAGCGCCGCGACCAAATCGCTGCGCGCGACCAGCATCGGGACCATCAAGAAATGCGAGACGCGCGCCGCGACGTGACGGCGCTTGCCCTTCTGCGCGAGCGCGCGATCCACGGAGCCGGGCGTGTCGCTGCGCTCGGAGACCAGCACGTGGCCGAGCTCCAGATAGCGCGCCAGCGACAGCTCGCGCCGCACTCGCGGGTGATCGCGCCGCACGATGCACACGTACTCCTCAGCGAATAGCAGCTGGTGACGGTGGTGCGCCGGGACGTCGTCGTAGAAGCCAATCATCAGATCGGCTTCGGCGCGCGCGAGCGAGGCGGGCACTTCGTGGCGGCCCCAGGGGCGCACCTCCACGCGCACGCCGGGCGCCTCACGCGTCAAGCGTCGCAGCAGCGGCGGCAGCAGCACGAACTCGACGTAGTCGCTGGCTTCGAGGACGAAGCGCCGCTGCGCGGTCTTCGCGTCGAACGTCGCTGGGGCCAAGGCGCTCGCCAACAGCCGCAGGCCCTGACGCACCGGCTCGGCCAGCTCGAGCGCGCGTGGCGTCGGCTCCAGCCCGTGCGCCTGTCTGGAGAACAGCGGATCAGCGAACAGCGCGCGCAGCTGCGCCAGGCTGTTGCTCATCGCGGGCTGGCTGACCCCGGTTCGCCGCGCGGCGCGCGTGACGCTGCGCTCGTCCAACAGCGCAGCGAAGGCCACCAGCAGGTTCAGGTTCACGCTCGAGATATTCACAGAACTGATATCTAATATAACAGACATTCATTCGACTGTTGATGGCGAGCTCCTTAAAACCACGACATCCGCCGCGGCCAACTCCCGGCGGCGAAGACAGGAGTCCACATGTCCAACGAGATCAGCCTCGCTCAGTTGAAGCTCGAGCTCAGCTCGGCCGCACTCCCCCGGTTCGTCGCATGCACCGCAGCCGGTGACGCGCTGGAGGTGAGGCCGTGACCGCCCCCAGCCTCGACACGCTGCCGCGCGCGGCGGCGCTGAAGGGCACGCTAGGCGAGCGTCTCCGCGAGCTCGTGCTGCAAACCCAAGACGACTGGGTGCCTGCCGTGGAGCGCGCCACCCTCGGCGGCGTCGTCCTCGCACACGGGCTCCAGAAGGTGTTCGGTTGGTTCGGCGGCGGGGGCGTGGGCGGCACGCTCGACTTTTTCCAGGACGTGCTGCGCCTGCCCGCGGCGGTCGCCGTGTTCGTGATGGTGAGTGACTTCGTGGGCGCGCTAGCCTTGATCCTGGGGCTCTTCACGCGCATCGCCGCGCTGGGGACCGGCGCGGTGATGCTGGGCGCCGTCATCACGGTGCACGCCTCGAACGGCTTCTTCATGAACTGGTTCTCTAACCAGCCGGGTGAGGGCTTCGAGTTTCACCTGCTCGCGCTGGCGCTCGTGGCCGCGCTCGTGGTTCGCGGGGGCGGCCGGGCGTCGCTGGATCGGCTGCTCTGGCGGCGCGCTCGAGCCGGCGCACGGTGAGTCACAAAACGGAACAGGGAGCGGTGCTCGGCGGCTCCGCTCCCTGTTCGCTGACGCTCCGTTGCCGGGCGCCTTGCTCGCTACTGCGCGAGCTCGATCGCTTGCTTGTCCCAGAACGCGCCAGCGGGGGGGCCGCCGTTGCACGCGCCGTCCGACTCACCAGGGCGCTTGAGCCAGAGATAGGCGTCGATCGCGGGGTCGGCGGTCTCGGTGGTGGGCGGTATACCGAGCTTGCGACCCGGAGGATTGCACCACTCTACGCCCAACGCGCCGTTGCCGTTGCGGCTGGTGTCGATCACGAAGTGCGCGCCGCCGAGCAGCTCGCTGAGCTTCTTACCGAACGGCAACAGCTCCTCCATACTGCGGTAATTGGAGGTGTTCAGCGCGAAGCCATTGGCGTCTTCCACGCCGGCAGCCTTCAACAGCCGCGCGTGCTCCTCGACCGGGTGCCAGCGCGAATGCCCGCCATCGAGGTACACGATGGTCTTCGGATTCTTGCGCAGCGTCCGGATCGCGTCCTGCAGCAGCGCGAGCCGCTCCTCCTGCTGCTCCTTGGTGAGGCAGTTCTCCTTCTCGAGCAGACCGAGCGCGTCGGGCTCGAGGATGATCACCGCGCCGCGATCGCCGATGGCGGCCGCGATCTTTCGGATCCAGCGCTTGTACATGTCGCCGTTCTTGAGGCCGCCCGCGGAGTGCTGCCCGCAGTCACGGCCGGGCACGTTGTACAGCACGAACATGGGCAGCTCGCCCTTGGCGGCGGCGCGATCCGTGTCCCAGCGCACCTTCCGGTAAACGTTGGTGTTCCACTCGCCGAGCCACTGCGCCTGCGGATACTTCGCGATCTTCTCGCGGAACAGCTTGGCGATCTCCGGCTGCGTCTTCTCCAGCGCGTTGGCGCGCAGGGTGACGTTCATCTCCGGATCGAGCCACAGCTTGGCGCCCTTGAGCGGGTTGCCCGTCGCCTTCGGCGGCTTCGGCGACTCGGTGATCGGCATGTCGTCCGGCGGCCCCGGATCGTTCGACGGGACGAGCCCGGTCGTGGCGGACCCGGTCGGGTGACCACCTGTCTCAGCAGGAGTCTGCTGCGAGGCGCAGCCGAAGCTCAAGCAAGCGAGAGCGCCGAGCAGCGATGAGAGTCGCGTCACGCGACGCGAGAGGCGAGGGGAGTAGCGGGTCGTTTCAGCCATGGGGCCTCTTCGATAGGCCGGAAATCAGGTCCAGGCAAGTCCGTTGTTTCTAGGCCAAAGGAGCTACGGAACCGGTCCCAGGTTTCGACGCCCTGCGCACGCTGCCGTGCGCTCGCGACGCCGAGCGTCACCAGAGCGCGGGCTCGGGCGAGAGCTCGACTCCGGTACGTTCCAAGACGGTTTTTTGCACCTGAGCCGCAAACTGCGTGAGCTGTTCCGCGCTGGCGCCGTCGTGGCAGACCAGCGCCAGCGCGTGACGCGTGGAGAGGCCCACGGCGCCCGAGCGAGCGCCCTTTTGGAACCCGGCGCGTTCGATCAGCCAGGCCGCGGAGAGCTTCACGGCGCCGTTCGGCTGCGGGAAGCGCGGCATCTCGTGCTGCGGAAAACGCGCGCGCACCGCCTCGGCGAGCTCCGGGGCGACCAGCGGATTGACGAAGAAGGAACCACAGCTCCTGCGGTTGGGATCGGCAGGATCGAGCAACATGGACTTCGCGCGCCGCAGGCCGAGCACGGCCTCACGCGCGGCGCGCAGCGTGCCGGCGCTCCCCCCCAGCGCCCGTACCAGCTCGGGATAGCGGAGCGTGGCGATGCCGCTGCGGGCCAGCTCGAACGTGACGGCGCTGATCACGAAGCGCTCTGGCTCGCGCGATTTGAAGCGGCTGTCCCGATACGAGAACTCGCACGCGCTGGCGTCGAGCTCGACGAAGCGCCAGCCCTCGCGATCGAAGGCACGCACGCTGACGATACAGTCCTTCACCTCTTGTCCGTAGGCGCCCACGTTCTGGATCGGCGTTGCGCCGACCAGGCCGGGAATGCCGCTCAGGCACTCGAGGCCAGCCAGCTCGCGCTCGATGCAGCCGCGCACTACATCATCCCAGCGCTCGCCCGCGGCGGCGATGACCCGGCCGCGCTCCGCCCCCATTTCGAAGTGGAGGCCCTGATTTTGAATCGAGAGCACGAGCCCGGCCACGCCGCCGTCCGGCGCCACGACATTGCTGCCGCCGCCGAGGATGCGCAGCGGGAGGCGCCGCGCGCGCGCCCACTCGAGCGCCAGCTGGATATCGGCCTCGCTCTGCGCGCGCGCGAAGAAGCGCGCGCTGCCTCCCACTGCCATGGTTGTCAGCGGCGCCAGCGCCACGTCGGTTTCGATCTGCACGCGAGCTCTCAGGGGTGGGGGTAGCGGCGCGAGCGGGGCTCGGCCCGGCAGCGCGCCAGGCCGGGGCCCGGTCCGCGTTGGGGTAGCAACAAGCGTGACCGCGAACGCGCCCTACGGGTGAGGAAAGCGCGCACCTCCGCTGGCATCTCGACGGCGCTGAGGTCGCGACCGACCAGCGCATCGGCGAGCGCGGTTCCGCGATCGACGGCGCTCACGCGCTCATTGAGAATGACGACCGGTCGCCCGTTGATGGTGCACAGGCCGCCCGCGCTAGCCTGTTTACGGCGCAATCCGACGGAACGGATTTCGAGGCCAATGACGCCCGCGATCCGTAGCAGCTCAACGAGCAGGATCTGGGGCGCCATGGCGCAGTCTAACGGGATCTCTCTCTGTGGACGAGTCGTTTTCTAGGTCCTGAGCGGAGCGCAGCGGGCGGCTGACAACGCGCCGTTGCGGCACGAGAGGGGCCCTGGCCGCGCCGTTCGCGGCCGAACGCCGCTGATTTCAAGCCACTAGCCGCTCGGGGGCGTGCTATTGAGGGCCTCCAGGCGAGGCGTTCTGCCGGAGGCGGGAGCGATTCGCGCTTCCCCGGAGGCGCCTCGGAGACCGAGAGAACGGCATGTTCTCCTCCACACGAAAGACACTCTCTGATGACGTTTACGGAAGCTGCGGCGCAGGTTCTGCGCCTCGTAGGCAAGCCCCTACATTACAAGGAAATAACTGACGTAGCGATTGAGAAGAACCTCCTCAGCCACGTAGGCAAGAGTCCCGAAGTTACCATGGGCGCGCGGCTCGCCGCCCTGGTCAAGAAGGGCGACAAAGAGAACCCGCTAGTGCGGCTGAAGCCCGGCGTGTTCGCGCTCCGCGAGTGGGACCAAGAGACGATCGAAAAGGGCCTCCGCGACCGCACTCCCGCGCTCGAGAAGCTGTCCGGCCAAGACATCGATTTCGAAGCCGAGCCCGAGGTCTCCGCGCACGTGAGCCTCGATGACTTCGCGGAGGAGGGTGAGCCGCTGCCGCCGAACGCGGCAGAGCGCGAGCGAGCCGAGCTCGCCGCGCACGCCAGCGACCTCTTCGAGTCCGAGGAGGACGACGATCGTCCCATTTTTTCGGATGAGCCCGAGGCCGAAGCGACGGACGACGCGCTGCGCGGGGATCCCAACGCGCGCCGTCGCCGCCGCCGTCGCCGCCGCGGACGCGGAGCCGAGGAGCGCGGTGGAGATGACCTACCGTCGTACAGCGTCAGCGACGCTCCCGCGGAGCTCCCGGAAGCGAGCGAGCTGGAAGCGAAAGAGCCGCGTGAGTCGCTCGAGCCCCGCGAAGAGCGTGAGCCGCGTGAAGCGCGCGAGCCCCGCGAGCCCCGTGAGGCGCGCGAGCCGCGTGAAGCGCGCGAGCCGCGTGAAGCGCGCGAGCCGCGTGAAGCGCGCGAGCCGCGTGAAG
>CBINHN010000020.1:0-110022 GCA_966250485.1 uncultured Sorangium sp.
GCCGGCTTCGCCGGCGGCCGCGCCGCCCGCGGCGTTGGGTCCCGCGGAGCTGGCTCCGCTGCCGCGACCGCTGCTGCCCCCGCTACCCCCGCCCGACTGACCACCGCTCCGACTGCTGGAGCCGCTCGCGCCACCGCTGCTGGTGGAACCACCGCTGCCATCTAGAGTCGTGAATTCGCTCCCGGCGCAGGCTTGCGCCAATGGCCAGCACAAGGCGAACCAGAACAACGGGCGAAGAAAGCGCACTGCTTCTTTTATGACTGTGGCGGTGCACTGGCAAGCATCGTTGCCAGCCCAGCGGCGCGCCTTCAGCGGGACTGAAATGCGGCGCGCGCTCCGCGTTCAGCGCTCGAGGGTTTCGTCGTCCGCTAGCGCGCGCAGCTCGGGGAGGTGGCGGCTCTGCGGGTTGCGTTGAATGAACGCCCGCGCCAAGCGCGCGGCCAAGGCGCGCTGCCCCAGCGCGCCGAGCGCGCGGATGCGCAGCACCGTCGCTTCAGGCTCGAGGATGGTGCTCTGCCGCTGCTGCCGATATTGCTCGAGGACGCGCATGGTTTGGGCGGGGTTCCCCGCCAGCAACGCGCTGCGAGCGCTGTCGAGCAACGCCGTTTCGATCCTCAAGCTCTTGTTCAGCTCCAAGGTCGATGGCGCTGCCGGCGCCGCAGTAGGCTCGGGCAACGCCTCGAACGCCGCAGCGCTGGGCTGCGCGGGCGGCGTCGGAAGCTCTCGCTTGACGGCGGGGATCGCCGCGGTTCGCGCTACGGCCGCGCTTCCCATGGCCGGCTTGGGCGCCTCATTCAGCGCCGCGGGTGGTGTCACCGGCTTCTCCGAAGCTGCGGGACGCACGCTGAGCTCTCTATGGACGCGCGGCGGGCGCGCAGCGACACGGCGAGGCGCTGGTGCGCTCTGCAACGCCGAGACCGCAGGCGCAGGCGCGCTGTTGCTGCGCTGTGTCGCGTAGTTCACGCCGCCCATGGCCACGGCGCCGCCGATCGCGCCGATGAGCACGTGTTTGGCGATGAGCGCGCCAGTGAGAGAGCTGCTCAGCGCACCGACCGGCGCGCTCGCGGAAGCCGCCAGCGCGCCCGCTTTTTGGGACGCGCCCAACGCGCCGACCGCCCCCGACGCCGCCGTCGAAGCACCGACCGACACGGCGCTCCCGAGGCCGAGCGCCAGCGCGGCCGCCTTGAACGACTCCTCCGAGGGGCCCTCTTCGATACCAGCGCGGAGCAGCTCCAGCGCGAGATCGTCATGTTGGCCGTCTAGCAAACGCTCTACGTCGCTCACCGCTCGTGGCCCTCCACGACGCCGCGCGCGCGCAGCCGCTTGGCGGCTAGCAGGAACAACTCGCGCGCGCGGCGCAGCCGCGCGCTCACCGTGCCCGTCTTGGTGTCGGTAAGCTCGGCGATTTCCGGCACACTGAGCCCTTCGATCTCGAACAGCACGAACACCGCGCGCACGTTGGCGGGCCAGCTGCTCAACACTTCGTCCAGCCGCTCACGCAGCTGCTTACGTTGCAGCAGATGGTCGGCTCCCGGCACCGGGTCGCGCTGCTCGTCGAGCAGCTCCTCGTCCATGACCTCACGGCGGGCGCGACCCGCGCGACGATAGTTCGCGGCGACGCGCACGGCGGAGTTGAGTAGATAATTTCGCTCGCAACCGGGGCGAATCTGCTCCAGCTTGCGGGAGACGACGATGAAGACCTCTTGGGCCGCGTCGTCCGCGCGGTCCTCTGGAACACCCACGCGGCGCAGCGTTCGCCACACGCTCGCGTAGTGCCGGCGCAATAGCTCGGCGAGAAAAGCGTCCCGCTCGGCCGCAGTGCGCGGCGGCTGCTCGCTCTCCAACCGCGTGTGCACGACGCCGCTCTTCTCGATGCGAGCAGAGGCGTCAGGGCTCTTGCAGGCGTCCGCCGTCGCTGCTCCGGCGGAGTAATGCGAGCTGCGCTCGCGGGGCGAGCTACGCTCAGGCTGCGGCGTGAGAGACACTCGGGCTCACATTATGTGCCGAACGCCGCGCCGCGATCGCGCAAAGTGCGGCAGCGACGAAAAACCTCAAAAGCTCAGACCAGCGCCAAGACCGCCGGAGAACCCGACGCCCGGCACCTCGAAGACGATGAGCCCAGGCCGACGAGCTTGCAGGTAAAATTCCTCGCCGGCTGCAGGGGCCAGCATGAAGCGCGGACCGAGCTCGGCGCGCAAGGTCAACGGGCCGGCGAGCCTCAACTCGAGCGCGAGCTCGGCTCCCGCTGCCATCATGAAGACCTCCGTGCTGTACCCGTTCTCGATGCGATAACCCTCGGCGTGGATATTCCCTGCTTCGCCGAAAGCGCAGGGCTTCACAGTCAAACTTTCCAACGGCACCCAAACCAGCGGGCAGACCGCGACGCGCGCCCAGCTGACGTGAAACGCCGCGCTACCCAGCAACTGCTCCGCCGCCGTGTCCACGCGGCGCCGCGCCGTGTGGCCTGAAATGCGAACACTGGAGCGCCAGAGCTCGCTGAAGGCGTAGCCGAGCTCCGCGTGCAGCGCCTCGGCGACCGCCATCGCCGGCAGGGGCCCGCTTTCCAGGCGCAGCGACTGAGCGAGCCCGAAGCTCCAGCGCGAGCGCGGCCGAGCGGGCGGCTCCGGCGCGGGGGCTGAGGGGCGAACGCTGGAGCGCCGCGGCGGCGGCAGCCGCGGCCGCGCGGGATCGCTCTCGACCATGAGCACGCCGATCAGCGCCATCGCGGAAATGACCTCGTGACAATCCGCGCCCGGCACCGAGCGCTCGCTGACTGCCCCATCGCGATACACGACGCTCAGCGTGCCCTCGGTGCCCGATTGCGTATCGTTGAGCTCGATGACGAAGCTGACGCCGGCCTCGCTGCTCGTTCCCGGTCGCAGGCGCTTGCTGCGCCGCAACACTTCGTCGACGAATTCGCCCGGATTGCGGCAGCTGGTCGTCGACGAGAAGGCCACGCGAAAGGGCTCGCCGCTCTGCGCGGGTCGAGCCGGCTCGGCAGCGGCCGGCGCAGCCCACAGCAGCGCGAGCGCCAACAGAGCACTGTTCGCGCTGCGTCGAATCATGCCGATAGGGACGAGGCTGCCCACTCTGGTCGCACCGGAATACCAAGAATTCGCCCCGATTCGAAGGACATGCAATCGAGAAATCCAGATCCCGCCTCGGGCGGCGGCCGGCCCGCTGCCCTCGCGCGCTGAGCTCGCTAGAATGGCGCTTTGTATGATCGATCCGCTCGAGCGCGGACATTGCGGAAGCTGGCCGGTTCGAGCGCACCGACCTCGCTCGCGGAGCCGCGGGTCTTCGACCACGGCAGCCGCTCGTTCTAGCTGTCCGCCGGATCACGACGATGCGACACTTTCAATCTTCTTCACTCTTGGACCGCTGCTTCAGCGCCTGCCGCTGGGCGCTCCCGCTCACCCTTCTGTTCGGCGCGTCGAGCTGCGACGTGGGCAGCACCAGCGCGACCAAGCCGCGCATCAGCGTGGAGCCAACGACGGACGATAGCTGGGAGCGCTCGGGTCCTACGCCGTTGGAGGCGCACGGCAAGCTTTCCATCGTGGGCACGCGCCTGGTCGATGAAAACGGCGACGCGGTCCAGCTCAAGGGAGTGAGCAGCATGTGGCTGAACTGGGAACCCGACGGTTTCGCCGAGAGCCCCGCTGCGTTGCTCTGGATGCGTGATCACTGGAACTTGAGCGTGATCCGCGCGTCGATGGGCATCGAGCCGAGCGGCGCTTATCTCTCGAACCCAGAGCTGGCGCAGCGCCAAGTCGAGACCATCGTCGACAACGCGATCGCGGCCGGCGTCTACGTGATCGTCGACTGGCACGACCACAACGCCGTCATGCACAGCGAGCAAGCCGTGGCCTTCTTCGGCGAGCTGGCTCAGAAGTACGCGGGAGTGCCGAACCTGATCTACGAGCCGTTCAATGAGCCGCTCGCCGTCAGCTGGACCGACATCAAGCCCTACCACGAGGCCGTAGTGGCGGCGATCCGCGCGGCGACCGACAACGTCATCGTGCTCGGCACGCCCAGCTGGTCGCAAAACGTGGACGTGGCCGCGCTGGCGCCGCTCGCCGGCGAGAACCTGGCCTACACGCTGCACTTCTACTCCTGCTCACACCAAGATTGGCTGCGCAGGAAGGCGAGGACCGCGCTCTCCAACGGCGCCGCGCTGTTCGTTACGGAGTGGGGCGCCACCGACGCCGACGGCGGCACCGACGGTAAGGTGTGCCTAGAAGAAGCCGCCAATTGGCTGAACTTCCTGAACGAAGAGGGCATCAGCTGGACGGCGTGGAAGCTCGACAACTGCCCCGTCGACTCCACGTGCCTGCTCGCGCCCAACGCGCCGGTCGATGGCCCCTGGAACAGCGAGTTTCTGAACCAGCAAGGCCACGCGCTGTTCGTGCGCGACGCAATGCGCCAGTGAACTAGCCGTCGTCGATCGAATCCCAGAACGCGCGCACCACGGCGTTCTTCAACGAGCGCCGCTCGCTGCACACGCCCACTCGGAACTCGCCGAGGCGCGGCTCCACGTCGAGCACCTGGAGCTCGGCGCGCAGCGGGCTCTTCTCGAACACGAGCCGCGGCACGACGCCGAGCCCGCAGCCCAAGCTGACGAGTGAGAGGATGGCCTCGTTGCCGGCCACTTCGCCGTACATCTTCGGCCGCGCGCGGCGGCGTGCGAACCAGTTGTCCGCGGCGGCGCGCGCCAAGCCGCTGGCGGGTAACACCATCGGGATTTCGTTCCACGCGATGGGCCGCCGCTCCACGAGCCGCGTCACCTCACAGTCCGCGGCGGGCGCCACGAACACCAGCGGCGTGACCACGACCACGCGCGAGACCAAGCTGGGAGGAATACGCGCGGGCAGCGCCGCGACGCTCGCGTCCACGGCGCCCTGCTCGAGCCGCAGCAGCGCGTCGATCGCGTAGCCCGTCTCGAGCTCGATTTGAATCTCTGGATAGGCGCGGCGGAAGCTGGCCAGGATGCGCGGCAAGAAGCTCTGCACCGCCGTGACCGACGCGAAGATGCGGATCGTGCCGCTCAGCTTGTCACCGCCGTCCTCGATGCGGTGGCGCAAGGCCTGAAACTGGGAGAGCGCGTCGGCCGCGTAGTCCCGAAACAACTCACCCGCGGGGGTGAGCGCCACGCTGCGCCGGTCGCGCACGAACAGCGCCTGCCCGAGCTCGGCCTCGAGCCGCTGGATGGTGCGCGACAGGGCGGACAGGCTGATGCTGCACTCGCGGCTGGTACGGGTGAAATGCAGCGTACGAGCCAGGTGGGTAAATAGCCGCAGGTCGTCGTAGTCCATGGCCCGATGTTGCTGGCTCCGGAACGGAGCCTAACCGGTCTTGCCCACGGCGCAAAACATGGCGCAAACCATAATCAATTCGACCAGTTACAGCGCGAGCACAGCGTTGCGGCTCGTGCAAGACTGTGTCGCAATCATCGCATTTCACGGAATAGGGCCTGGAGCGTAGACTCCAGCTCCTCGACGCGCACGAGCTCGCTCGCCGCGCTTGCCTGCCGCGTTCACCGGAGATCCTCATGTCGCAAACACTCAGCTTCAGCTCCAAAATCTTTCAAATCGATCGCATCGAGCTCGAAGGGAACGTCGAGCAGATCGTCAAGGGCGGCCGTCACCTGCTGCCGCTGTTGCCCAAAGCCTTCGCCGGCATCCAGCAGATCGGCGTGATCGGCTGGGGCTCCCAGGGCCCGGCGCAAGCCCAGAACCTGCGCGACTCGCTGGAGGGCACGGGTATCCGCGTCAAGATCGGCCTGCGCCCGGGCTCGAGCTCGATGGCCGAGGCCAAGCGCGCCGGGTTCAGCGAGGAGAACGGCACGCTCGGTGAGATGTTCGCCGTGATCAAGGAGTCCGATCTGGTGCTCTTGCTGATCTCGGACGCCGCGCAGGCCGAGCTCTACGGTCGCGTGTTCGAGGCGCTCAAGCCCGGCGCCACGCTCGGCCTGTCGCACGGCTTCCTGCTCGGCCACATGAAGACGGTGGGCGCCAAGTTCCCGGCCAACGTCAACGTCGTCGCGGTGTGCCCGAAGGGCATGGGGCCCAGCGTCCGCCGGCTCTACGTGCAAGGCAAGCAAGTGAACGGCGCGGGCATCAACGC
This sequence comes from uncultured Sorangium sp., assembly GCA_966250485.1. GTDB lineage: Bacteria > Myxococcota_A > Polyangia > Polyangiales > Polyangiaceae > PMG-095. The sequence continues at coordinate 6,124 of CBINHN010000020.1, forward strand.
GAGCTTCGCGGTGCATCAGGACGTGGACGGCCGCGCGACGGACATCGCGCTCGGCTGGTCGATCGCGATCGGCTCGCCGTACACGTTCCAAACCACGCTGGAGTCCGAGTACAAGTCGGACATCTTCGGAGAGCGCGGCATCCTGCTGGGCGCCGTGCACGGCGTGATCGAGTCGCTGTATCGCCGTTACGTGGCGCAGGGGATGAGCCGCGAAGCCGCGTTCCTGAACTCGAGCGAGGCCATCACCGGCCCGATCTCGAAGACCATCTCGAAGACGGGCATCCTCGCCGTCTATGAAGGGATGGACGCGGCCGGCAAGTCCGAGTTCGAGCGCGCCTACTCCGCCGCCTACCCGGCCGCGCGCGACATCATCGAGGAGATTTATGACGAGGTCTCCTCCGGCAACGAGATCCGCAGCGTGATCTTGGCCGGTGAGCGGCTCAAGCGCCGCCCGATGGGCACCATCGATCAGACCGAGACCTGGCGCGTGGGCGCCAAGGTGCGCGAGCAGCGCGCCAACCAGACCACGCCCGTGAACCCGTTCACCGCCGGCGTGTACATCGCCACCATGATGGCGCAGATCGACGTGCTGCTCGAGAAGGGTCACCCCTACTCGGAGGTCGCGAACGAGAGCGTGATCGAGTGCGTGGACTCCTTGAACCCGTACATGCACGCGCGCGGCGTGTCGTACATGATCGACAACTGCTCGACGACAGCGCGGCTCGGCGCGCGCAAGTGGGCGCCCCGCTTCGACTACAACCTGACGCAGCAGGCCTTCGTGGACGTCGACGACAAGAAGGCGGTCGACCAAAAGCTGGTGAGCGCGTTCAAGACGCACATCGCCCACAAGATCCTGGCCGAGTGCGCCAAGATGCGGCCCACGGTCGACATCTTCGTGGAGTGAGCCGCGCCTTTGCGCCGCTGAAACGCCGGGCTCCTAGCCCGGCGTTTCGCGTTTTGTGCATAGCTCAAGGCGCGGGCGAAGCGTCGCCGGGGCTCGCGGCCGTGACGCTCGAGGCCGGGGTCTTGGCTTGGAACGCGATGCGCGACTCCTGCTCCGGGTAGAAGCCGCGCTTGTCCGCGTAGAAGCGGCGGATCGTCTCCAGGTCGGCGTCCACGTCGCCGCTGAGATACAGCAAGTCGCCGAGGCCACACTCGCGCTTCTCCGCGTCCAGGAAGGCGAACAGCACGGGTACCTTGGCCTCCAACGCGATGTAGTAAAAGCCGCTTCGCCAGTAGTCGGTCTTTTGGCGCGTGCCCTCCGGCGCCATGCACAGCCACAGCCGCTCGCGCTTCACGAACTCCTGCGCGATGGTCTTGACCAGGTGGTGGTGCTCGCTGCGCTGCACGGGGATGCCGCCCAGCGCGCGGAACAACCAGCCGAAGGGCGGCCGAAACAGCGTGTGCTTGCCCAAGTAGGAGACGCGCCGATGAAACCCCGCGCGCACGAGCAGCAGCACCAGAAAATCCCAGTTGGACGTGTGCGGCGCGAAGATCACGAGGCAACGCGGCACGTCCGGGGCCACGCCGGTGAGACGCCAACCTGCGAGCCGCAACAGCAGCTTTGCGATGCCGCTACCGGGAGTGCCTGCCATTCATCGACCTTCGCGCGAGGCGTTTTCCGCCGCTCAGCATAGCCCCAACGCCGCCCGCGGTCGACCCAGCGGCCATCGCGCGCAGCCGCGGCCTGCGCGATCCCAGCTCGCTATCACTAGCCCGGTTGACTCTGATACGCCGCGACTCTGAAGTACCGCCATGGCGACACTGTTCAGCGAGCTCGAGCTCAAGGACGTTCGGTTACGTAATCGCATCGCGGTATCCCCCATGTGCCAATATTCGGCGAGCGACGGCGTGCCCAACGACTGGCACCTCGTCCACCTGGGCGCGCGCGCCATCGGCGGCGCCGGGCTGGTCGTCGCCGAAGCGACCGCCGTGTCGCCCGAAGGTCGCATCAGCCCCGGCGACACGGGGCTGTGGAACGACGCGCAACTCGAGGCGTTCCAGAGGATCGTGCGCTTCGTGGAGAGCCAGGGCGCGGTCGCCGGCATCCAGCTGGCGCACGCCGGACGCAAGGCGAGCGCGCGGCGGCCGTGGGAAGGCGACGATCATTTACCCGCCGACCACCCCGAGGCGTGGCAGCCGATCGCCCCCAGCAGCAACGCCTTCGGCGGACATTTGTCGCGCGCGCCGCGCGCCATGAGCCACGACGACATTCGGCGCGTGCGCGACGCGTTCGTGGCCGCCGCGCGGCGCGCGGCCGCCGCCGGTTTTCGCTGGCTGATGCTGCACTTCGCGCATGGGTACCTGGCGCAGAGCTTCTTCTCACCGCTCGCCAATCAGCGCACGGACGAGTACGGCGGCAGCTTCGAGAACCGCGCGCGCTTCCTGCTCGAGACGTTCAGCGCGGTGCGCGAGGTGTGGCCCGCGCGACTACCGCTCAGCGTACGGCTCGGCGTGGTCGACTACGTGCCGGGCGAGCAGCCTTTCGAGGAGTGCGTCGAGCTCGCGCGCCGCTTCAAGAGCCAAGGCCTCGACGTACTGGACGTCAGCTTGGGCTTCAACACGCCGGACGCGAGCCGCATCCCCTTCGGCCAGCCCGCGTTCATGGCGCCGTTCGCGGAGCGGATTCGGCGCGAGACGGGCGTTGCTACCACGTCTTCCTGGAACCTGGGCGATCCCAAGGTCGCTGATGAAGCGATCTGCAAAGGGCAGCTCGACCTGGTCATGCTGGCCAAGAAGATGCTCGAAGAGCCCAACTGGCCGTACCACGCGGCGCAAGCGCTCGGACAGCCGACGCCGGAGCAAATCCTGCCGCCAGCCTACGCTCACTGGCTAAAGGCCATGAGCTGAGCCGCCCGCGTGCGTCTGCGCTCGAAAGACGGGCTGTCTCAGGGCGCACCCCGCGCGCAGCTCTCAAAGCCAGGTTCCGTCCACCTCGCTCACGTCATTTCGGCAAGCGCCGAACACAGCGCCCGAAAGCTCTCCGAGGTGTTTCTGCCAACATCCATATGGGGCGCGATCGAACGGGCAACCTCGATCTTGCGTAGCCCGGTTTTGTAGTAGCCGGCAGCTTGCATGCAACGCTGAAAGGCCTCCCAAGTTCCTCCCGAGATCTTGTCCGGATGCCGATACTTTGTCTGGACCGAGATGTTGGATGCCGCTCGCGGGTACGCTGACCGAACAGCGTTCCAGTCACCGAAGTACCAAGCCTCGAGCTCCTCGATCGCCAAGCGATTGAGCACCGCATACTGCCGCTTGGCACGCTTGGACCGCGGGCTCAAACCCGCGTCGAGCGCCAGCTGATCGAGCGCACTCTTGAGCTCGACGCAATTCGAGTCGTCGCGGTCGACCAGCACGAGAATGCGGTGCGAAGCGGGAAGCCAGTGCCGATAGGCGCGTAGCTTCGCCGGGAGCTTGGCAAGTAGGTCTTTCTTCCCCTGATGCACGTGAATGGTGAAGGTCGCGTGCTCGACAAGTTTGGGGAGGAGAATGGTGAGCAGCGCTTCGGCGGAGGGCTCTTCCACGAGGACCTCGATGTGCTCGACCTTCATCCGAGCTTTCCTCGTCGGACGGGCGCGCCCGAGTTCACGAGTGGATCCCCAACTCCAAGGTGCCCTTCCAGCCACAGATGTCCAAGTTGAGCGCCCTGTTCGACAAATGCGCTTACGCCTTTCACATCAGCCGCGCGAATGACTCGCGTGTAACCACTCTCGTCGCGATAGAGGATTCTAACCTCCTCCGGCCGTACAGCGTTCAAGAAGAACGGCGAGTGAGTCGTGACGAGAAGCTGCGATCGTTCTGTCGCGGCTCGACACTCCTCAGCTAGCTCATAGAGTAGGCGCGGGTGCAGAAAATTCTCTGGCTCTTCAACGCCGATGAACTGTGGAGGCTCGGGATCGTACAACACCGTAAGATAAGCAAGCAGCTTGAGCGTTCCGTCTGACACGAATCGAGACAGCACAGGCCTTTCGAAGGGAGCATCCTTCAATTGCAGGAGCAGCCTTCCGTCAGGCATCGGCTCCGCGAGCACCCTCTCCAGCCGGGGGACGCGCTTCTGCAGAACGGCGAAAATGTGCTCCAAACGTTCTGGGTGTTGCTCTTTGAGATACTGAATCACGTTTGGCAGGTTGTCACCGGTCTTGCTCAACCGTTCCTGCGGACCCGCCATGGGTTGGCCACGGGTATCCTGAATCGATAGGTACGAGACGTACCAATCCGTGATGAATTCCCGGAGCGCCGCGATGCGCGGGTGAGCAGCAAACTGGCCGAGCGTGTTTACGGCAATTAAGTCCGGTGAGCGGAGCGGCGTGTCGATCCTCCTGTCCGTTTCGTCGGGTTCCTCTCCGCTCGCCGCGCTGCCTTGCCCGCGTCTGTAATCCAAAAACTTGAATGGCCGCCCGTGCGATCCGCGCTTCCACTGAAGCCACTCTTCAACGATCACCGGGCCTTTGGGCTCTTCGTCAATCGCGAGATGATAGGTGATGACCGGCTGCCGCGGCATCTCGCGATATTTGAGCTCGATAACGATCGGTCCCTCCGAACCGCGCGTCTTCAGCTCCCGTCCCCGCTGCCGATTCTCCCATGCGGGACGGAGCCCCGCTTGAAAGCACTCCGAAAGGAAGTTAAATACGTCGAAGATCGTCGACTTGCCGCTTCCATTCGGACCGAGCAAGACCGTCAGCGGAGTCAAATCCTTCAGCTCCACGGAGCGAAGTGCGCGGTAGTTCTCTACTTTGAGGTATTCGATACGGGCGGGACCTGAGCGTCTCGGTGAACCGTTCTTTCTGTTCGAAGCCATGGAGAGTCCGGCGCTGTCGGATAGACGAGAACCGCAGCCTACACCGTCCGCGTCGCCGACGCCGAATCGGCGATAGCCTTGGTCTCCAGAGGAGGCGTAGGGGACCAGAGCTGCCCGCCTGCCGGCCGGCGCCTCGCGCCTTCACTAAACCACTCGAAAGACGGGCGGAGCGCTCGAGCTCCGCGAGGCGATGCGGCGTCTGCGTCTTGATTAATTCCAAGCGAGGCACATGGCGGGAGCCAGGTCCTCGCATTCATCGACCGTGCCAGCCGAGCAGGTGTCGCTGCCCGCGCCGCCGAGCGCGACGCCGAAGCGGCCAGTGCTCTCCAGGGTGTCGTCGCCGTCGTCGCCGAGGATTTGCGCGAGGTGTCCGTCGCCGTCCGCGGTGATGCAGTCGTCGCCCGCGCCGCCGCTGAAGAGCGTGCCCGTCCCCTCGAGCCAGTCGCGCCCAGCGTGGCCGCGGAATTGGTTCTGCCCCGCGTAGTCGAACAGGTGATCGTTGCCGTCGCCGCCCTCGAGCTCGTCGTCGCCGCCGCAGCCGTCGACGGTCAGCGTGAAGCCATTGTAGTCGAGCGGCTGATACGTGAGCAGCTCACCGTCGACCACCAGCTCGGTGGCTTCGCGCAGCACGATGATGGTTTGATCCGCGGCGTTGCCGACCAGCGTGGTGTCGCTCGGCAGGCGCTTCATGCGGCGAAACTTGTAGGTGGGATCGCGCGGCGTGGGCCAATAGAGGCCCACCTCGTGGTAGCGATTGCCGTCCGCCACTAGCGCGACGATGGCGTGATCGCTGGGCCGGCTGGCGATGTAGACCAGGCCGGAGCCGAGCGCGTCGCCCACGCGCACCAAGCCGGGCTCTCCGGTACACGCGCGCAGCTCGCTGCGCAGCGTGCAGCCGCTGTCAGCAGCCTGCGCAGGCGCGACCAGGCTCATCAGCGCCAAAACGATCAGCACACCGAAGCGTCGAAGTTTCACCGCGCGTGGCTCCTGGCTCGAACATTTACGGCTAACAGCCGGGCTTCAGCGTGTCAACGGGCGAGCCGCTTCACGCCACCTCCAGAACTTCGTAGCTTCGCAGCCCTTGCGGCGTGCTCACCTCCGCTTCGTCTCCCGCGGACAAGCCGAGCAGGGCGCGGCCGAGGGGACTCGAGGGGGTGAGCGTGTTGATTTCGACGCCTGCGAACGACAGTCGCTCACCTCCGGCGGCGGGGACCAGGAAGTAGACGATGCGGCGCCCATCACAGCTGGCCGCGATCAGCGCCGAGGTCTCGATGCCAGCCGCCGCGGAGAAGGCGCGCACGCTCACGGTCGCGAGCTTCGTCAACGCGCGCTCGAGCTCGACGGCGCGCTCCGCTAGCCCGCGCGCCACGTACGACGCCTCCGTGGAGCGCATGTCCTTGTCGCCCTCCGCGCGGTTCTCTTCGTGAGTGGCGCCCTGTGCCGCGTCGAGCGCGCGCGCCTTCACGCGCTCGAGCTCGCCGGCGAGCCCGTCGCGCAGCGCGGCGAGCAGCGCTGCCTTATCGAGCCGGGAAAGCTCAGACACGGCGCTGCTCCGCTGCTGCGCGCGGCCGCGCGCGCAGCAGCCGCTCCGCCAAGCGCGTGCGGCGCTCTTCGCGACGCGCGTCAGAGACCGCGAGCGACAGCGCGCGCGGATCAGCCACCAGGACGCCGAGCTTTCGCGCGCGCGTCACCGCTGTGTAAAGGAGGCTCTTCGACAGCATGACGAAATGCGTCGTCAACAGTAACACGACCACGGCCGGATACTCACTGCCCTGACTTTTGTGCACGCTCATCGCGTAGGCCAACGTGAGCGCGTCCAGCTCGCTCTCTTCGTACTCGACCTCTCCCACCTCGAAGCGCACGCTGAGCTTCTTGGCTTCGCTGTCCACCTTGACGATCACTCCGACGTCGCCGTTGAACACTTCGTTCTCGTAGTCGTTGCGCGTTTGCAGCACCTTATCGCCGAGCCGCAGCTTGCCGCCGCGGAAATCCAGCGCCGGCCCCTCGGGGTTCAGGGCTTGCTGCAAGAGCTGATTCAACGCCGCGGTACCGGCCGGACCGCGGTGCATGGGAGTGAGCACCTGCACGTCACGGCGCGGGTCGAGCGAAAAGCGGCGCGGGATGCGCGAGGTAACCAGCTCGCGCACGAGCTCCGCCGCCTCCTCCGCCTCGCGCCGCTGGATCACGAAGAAGTCGCCGTTGGCGTCGTCCGCGCGAGCGCTCTCCGGCAGCTCGCCGTGCAGGATGCGGTGCGCGTTGGCGACGATGCCGCTGGCCTCGGCTTGCCGAAAGATCTCCGCGAGCCGCACGCAAGGGACGACGCCGCTCTCGATCAAATCGCGCAGCACCGCGCCCGGCCCGACGCTGGGCAGCTGATCGGCGTCGCCCACGATGATCAGGCGCGCCTTGGCAGGCAGCGCGGCCAGCAGCGCGCGCATCAAGCTCAGATCGATCATGGATGCTTCGTCCACGATCACGGCGTCCACGTCTAGCGGCCGGTCCTTGCCGCGCTGGAACTCCGCGCTGCGCGGCTCGAACTCGAGCAAACGGTGCAGCGTGCTGGCGTCGCGTCCCGTAGTCTCGGCCAGGCGCTTGGCGGCGCGCCCGGTGGGCGCCGCCAAGCACACGCTGCGCTTTTGGCTGAGCAGCACGGCCACGATGCCGCGCACGATGGTGGTCTTGCCCACGCCGGGACCGCCGGTGATGATGGCGAGGCGCTCGCGCGCGGCGAGCTCGACGGCGTGTCGCTGGCCGGGCGCGAGCGTAAGCTGGATAGACTGCTCGAACTCCGCGATGGCCTGCGCGGGGCTGCTGACGGCGTCGAGCGGCGTCAGCACCAAGCGCTGCACGAGCTCCGCGGTCTCCACCTCGGCGCGGTGTAACCAACTCAGGTACACGGCGCTGCCATCGACGACCAAACGCTCGCCGGCATAGAGCACGTCGATCGCGGCGTCCACGTGCGCCTCAGCGACGCCGAGCAGCTCCGCCACGCGCGCGAGCAGCTCAACGCGCTCGGTGAAGACGTGCCCGGCCTCCGAGAGCTCGGCCAACGTGTGCAGCACGCCCGCCTGACAGCGCTCGGGGTGGTCGTGCGAAATACCGAGCGACTGCGCGAGGCGATCCGCCGTTTTGAAGCCGACGCCCTGGACCTCGAGCGCGAGCCGGTACGGCGAGCGCTGCACGATGCTCGCCGTGTGATCGCCGTAGTGCTTCCAAATCCGCAGCGCGAGGTTGTGCGACGCGCCGTGCGTCTGCAGCAGCACGAGCACGCTGCTCAGCGCGCGCTGCGCCGACCAGCTCTTTTTGATATCCGAGATCTTGCGCTGACCGAGCCCGGAGACGCTGCGCAAGCGCTCGGGTTGCTCGTCGAGCACGCGCAGCGTCTCCAACCCGAACGTCTGTACGATGCGCTTGGCCAGCGCCGGCCCAACTCCCGGGATCAAGCCAGAGGCCAAGTAGCGCTCGATACCGACCAGCGTCGTCGGCTCGAGCGGCACCAGCACGTCCGCCCTCAGCTGCTCGCCATGTCGAACATCGTTGACGAGCTTGCCGGTGACGCGCACGCGCGCCCCCGGTCCGATGGCCTGAAATGTACCGACAACGACCAACGTGCCGCGCTTCGCCGCGTCACCTTCGAGCGAGCCGAGGCGCAGCACGCGAAAGCCCGTGGCTTCGTTTTCGTAGGTGACGCGCTCCACGTCGCCAGTCACGGTGATCGACACCGGCTGAATATAGGCTTGGCCTGGCGGGCTTCAACCGCGGGCCGGGCCGGCTTGCGGTGACGCGCCATCGCCGGTATGGCTGGACGCTGTAAATGGAGAGTAGAGCGCGTTTTCACGAACGTTGTGGCTGCGCGGCCCTCGGCTCCGGCGCCTTCGCGCTGAGCGGTACCGAGCGTCAATACGAGCGCGCGCGGCCGTTCTTGATCCGTCACCTGGCGCTGGATCTCGAGCTCGATTTCGAGGACAAGGCGGTGGCCGGCAGCGCGACGCTGGATCTGGATCGCGTCGCGCCGGACGCGGACTCGCTGGCCCTCGACGCGATCGGCTTCGAGCTCGCCGAGGTCGTGCTGCTCGACGGCTCCCGCGAGGTCCCGCTTTCCTACGAGTACGACGGGGACACCCTGCTCGTGCACGGGCTCGCCGAGCTGCAGCACGCCAAGGTGCGCATCGCGTACCGCGCGGTGCCGCGGCGCGGATTGTACTTCCTAGAGCCCGACGCGGCGGTGCGCGATCGCCCGCTGCAAGTCTGGACTCAATGCCAGGACGAAGACGCGCGGCATTGGTTTCCTTGCCACGACAAGCCGCACATCAAGATGAGCACCGAGCTCACGCTCGAGGTGCCCTCCGACTTCATCGCGCTCTCCAACGGCGAACCGCTGGAGGTGGCCACCGACAAGCGCGCGAAGAAGAACCGCACGCGCTACCACTTCCGCCTCGAGAAGCCGCACCCGAGCTACCTGGTCACGTTGGTGGTCGGCCGCTTCGCGGTGGAGAGTGATCGCGACGCCGAGCTCGCCACCGGCCAGCGTATCCCAATTCGCTATTACGTGCCGCTCGCGCAGAAAGCCGCTGTGGCGCGCACCTTCGGGGAGACGCCGCGCATGGTGGAGCTGTTCTCCAAGCTACTCGGCGTGCCGTTCCCGTGGAGCCGCTATTCGCAGGTCGTGGTCAGCGATTTCGTGTTCGGCGGGATGGAGAACACCACCGCCACCACGCTCTACGAGCACGTGCTGCTCGACGCCAAGGCCGCGCTCGACATCAGCTCCAACGATCTCATCGCGCACGAGCTCGCCCACCAATGGTTCGGTGATTACGTCACGTGCCGGGACTGGTCGCACGCCTGGCTGAACGAGGGCTTCGCTACCTATTTCGAGCACCTCGAGCGCGAGGATCGGCTGGGCCGCGACGAATACGACTACGGCGTCCAGCACGATCTCGCCACGTACCTGTCCGAGGCCGGCTCTCGCTATCAACGGCCGATCGTGTGCCGCGACTACAAGGAGCCGATCGATCTGTTCGATCGGCATTTGTACGAAAAGGGTGGCCTCGTGCTGCACCTATTGCGGCGCGAGCTCGGGGACGCGGTGTTCTGGCGCGGCGTGAACGCGTATCTCAGCGAGCACGCCTACGGCTTGGTGGAGACGCTGGACTTGCAGCGCGCGCTGGAGCGCGTGTCGGGCCGATCACTCGAGCGCTTCTTCGATCAGTGGCTGTACCGCCCTGGGCACCCGGATCTGAAGGTCAAGATCGGGTACGAGGACGGGCTCGTGGTCGTCGATTTGAAGCAGACCCAGAAGGGCGCTGACGTCGCGGTGTTCGAGCTCGATCTCGAGATCGAGGTGATGTCGAGCACGGGCGAGCGCACGCGGCACAAGAAGCGCGTGCGCGGCAGCCACGACGGGCTGATCGTCCCCTGCGCCACGCGCCCGGCTTACGTCGGCTTCGATCCAGACCTGCGCGTCATCGGCAACGTTCACTTGGACGCGCCGGCGGACCTGCTCCGCCGCCAGCTCCAAAAAGGGAGCTCGGCGCTGCTGCGCTGGAGCGCCGCCGAGGCGCTCGTCAAAAAGCCGGATCCGGTGAATTTGGCGGCGCTGCGCGAGGCGCTCGCCGACGAGCGCGAAGCCTGGATGGTGCGCGCCGAAGCCGCTCGCGCGCTGGGCAAGACGCGCGCGCCGGCCGCGCTGGGCTACCTCTTGGAGCACGAGAAGGTGGCGCACCCCAAGGTGCGCCGCGCCGTCGCCAGCGCGCTCGGCAACTTTCGCGATGAGAAGGCGGCCGCCGCGCTGGTGCGCCTCAGCCGCAAGGACCCGAGCTACGCCGTGGAGAGCGAGGCCGCGCGCGCGCTGGGCAAGACGCGCCAAAAGACCGCGTTCAGCGCGCTCACCGCGCTGCTCGACAAGGGCTCTTGGGGCGACCTCGTGCGCATGGGCGCGCTCGACGGCCTGGCCGCGCTGCGCGACGAGAACGCCGTGCCGCTCGTGGCCGAGCGCACGCGCTACGGTCACCCCACGCGCGGCCGGCGCGCGGCGATCAGCGCGCTCGGGGAGCTCGGCGAGGGCAAGCGCCTGCGCGAGCAGCTGGAGGCGCTGCTCGAGGATCGCGATCCGCACGTGCGCAGCGACGTCGTCTCGGCGCTGGTGCGCTTGAACGACACGCGCGCGAGGCCGGCGCTGCGACGCGCGCTCGAGCACGAGCTCGACGGCCGCGTCAAGCGCCGCCTGCGCGAGGCGCTGCGCGATCTGGGCGAGGCCGCCGCCGAGCGCAAGCGCGTGAACGACGAGCTCGAGAGCGTGCGCCACGAGCTCAGCGAGCTCAAGGCTCGTCTCGCCAAGCTCGAGGCCAAAGCCGAGCACGGCGCGGCGTCAAAGAAGGTCAGCGCCAAGCCGGCGGTGAAGGCGAAGCGGCGCCCCGCCAGCAAACGCGCGCGGCGGAGGCGCGCTTGAGCGACGGGCTACGCGTGGAACGCCGCGACGGCGCGGCGCTCGTGATCCTGGATCGTCCCGAGCGCATGAACGCGCTGTCGCGCGCGCTGGTGCGCGCGCTCGGCCGCGTCGGCGGCGAGCTCGCCCAAGACGCTGAAGTGCGCGCGATCGTCGTCACCGGCGCGGGTGACCGCGCGTTTTGCGCGGGCGCAGATCTGAAGGAGCGCCTGGGAATGAGTGACGACGAGGTCCTCGAGCTGCTCGCGCTGTACCGCAGCGAGCTGAGCTGGCTGGAGAGCTCCTCCGTACCAACGATCGCCGCGATCAACGGCGCGGCGCTGGGCGGCGGCCTCGAGCTCGCGCTGCTCTGTGATCTGCGCGTCGCGAGCGCGAACGCGACGCTGGCGCTGCCGGAGACTGCGCTCGGCATCATCCCCGGGGCTGGCGGCAGCCAGCGCTTGCCGCGCATCATCGGCGCGGCCAAGGCCAAGGAAATGATCTTGCTGGCCGCGCGCGTCGACGCCGAGCGCGCGCTCGAGCTCGGCCTGGTACACCGCGTCGTGCCGCGAGAGCAGGATTTGCTGACAGCGACGCTGGCCTACATCCAGCCGATCTTGCGCGGTGCGCCCATCGCGCAAGCAGCCGCGCTCAGCGCGCTGCGCGCCGCGGAGCTGCCGCTCGCAGAAGGTCTCGCCGCCGAGCTCGACGCGTACAAGCGTTGTCTGGCCAGTGAAGACCGTCGTGAAGCGCTGCTCGCGTTCCAAGAGAAGCGCGCGCCGCGCTTTCAGGGCCGCTGAGCGCCGCGCCGCGCCCGTATCTCACTTGGTAGCAGCTCAACACGCTTGGCGCGGAGCGGTAGGTCTACCTGAGTAGCGCGCTCGCGCGCCGACTCGCATGAAAGTCCTATTCACAAGTCCGACGATTTCCTCATTATTGAGGAGCTCGAAACAACGAAAGTGAGGGACTGAGTATGATCGGTTCGATCGCGCTTCTGGCTGCGTATGGTCTCAACGCTTACCACGTGGTCTCGACCACCGTGAGCGCTCCACATCCTTCGCTCGAGCGCGTCGTGTACGAGGTGCAAGTCGGCAATAACCCGCTGAACCGCTTCGCGATCACGCGGGTCCACAAAAAATGCGGGAATCACTCGGGGTCGTTGATCTTGCTCAGCCCTTTCCTGCTGCCGGGCGCGTTCTACGAAATCAGTGAGAGCGGCGGCTACATCAAGTCGCTCGCCGGACGCCTGGCACAGACCAACGTGGATGTATGGCTCGTCGACCAGCGGCGCACACGCCTCGCGCCCGGCGCCTGCGAATCGGGAGCTGCCGATTGCAGCGTGATGGCAACTTGGAATTTCGACAGCTACTCGGCGGACGCGCTGTTCGCGTTGTCCTTGTTGCAGGCGAGAAACCCCCGAGAGAAGCCGGTGCTCGGCGGATTCTCCGCCGGCGCCAACGCGGCGCTGGCCACGGTCAACCGCGCCCCCAGCCAGTTCAAAGGCGTGTTCCTGTACGAAGGCACGTTCTTCAGCGAGGACCCCGCGATAGTGGCCCACAACGACGCGATGTGCAGCGAGCTCGAGGCGAAGCTGGCGAGCGGCGTCGTGTATGACGCCGGAGCGGCGGCGCCCGGTCTCGTGCTGCGCTTGGCAGCGGCGGATCGCAACGCGCCATCGCCGTTGCCGTTTCCGCCCGGAACCACCAACCAGCTGGCAGAGCTGTTCGTGTTCGGCTCGCCGCCGCCGCCCGGGGCGATCGCACCGACGCCCGGCTTCGTGCGCTGCATCACGGACTTCACCAGCCAGCAATACGTGTACACGAACCAAGCCCGGCTCGAGCTCACGGGGCCGCTGTTCGACAACTACGCGTCAGTCGCCGCGCTGCGCGATCTGGCCTGCGGCCTGGCCGGCCGCGACGAGCACCACTATGACAACGTGGACGCGTTCCGCGGCAAGGTGCAGATCTTCGTGGAAGGCACCGGCTTCGGCTCGGCCATGTTCGACACGGCAGGGCTCTTCACGTCTGCGCGCTCGGTCGCGATCGACAGCAACCCCGAGCTCGGTGAAGCCGACGCCTACTTCCACCGCGACTGGGAGCGCGTCTTCTATCGCCCGCTGCGCAACTGGCTGAGAACGGCGCTGTAATTCGCCAGCACAGCCTGGCCCGCTGCGAGCTAACGCCCCACGCCGTCAGGCGGACCCAGCACGACCCGGGGCTTGCCCTTGTCGAGCTTGAGCGTGATCTTGCAAAACTTCTTGAGCGGGCGCAGCGCGCTGGGATCGCTACCAACGCCCCACAGCCCGACCATGAACTCGGCTTCGTCTCCCGGCGCGAGCGGCTTGGGTCCGCCCGCGCTGGGCCAGCTGCGCGTGATGCTGACGCTCTTGTTGCCTTTGACGGTGACCTGCTCGTCGCCTTTGCGCTCGTCACCGAACTTCTCGGGCTCACTCTGACCTGCGCGGCGGACGCTGCCGGCCAGCGCGATTTCGCTGCCTTTGGGCGCCAAGATCAAATGCGCTTCATCGTCCTTCGCGCGAGCGTCGACGCGCAGCTTGATACCGTAGCCGGCGCCGGACTTCACGGCCTCGGCTTTCGGCGTGAGCGACAACCCCTCGAGCTCCACTCGCATCCCGTCGGGGCTCACCATGTATCTCACGTTACGGCCCGTGCCGGGCTCGGCGCCTCCTTCCGCGGTCGGCCCTGCGCTCTCCTTGTGCTCGGCCGTGGCGGCGCTCGGGCCCGAAGCATCACCGCTCGCTGGCGTCTCCGTGCTCGCCGCGGGCGCCGGCGCGGCCTCGGTTTGACTGCTCGTCGGTGCGGGCACAGCGCTGCCCTCGGGCGCCGCTGCTTCGCCGGCGGTCGCGGGCGGCGTGGCGCTGCCTCCGCAGGCGGAGAGCAGGATCAGCAGGACGAGAGGGCTTACGATGAAGCTGCCGCGCGAACACGTCATGGCTCGACTATAGCGGCGCCGCCGAGCCGCGGGAAAGTCCTGCGCGCTCGGCTCAGCCCTCGCAGAATTCCCGCTTCACCGCTGCGAGCAGCGCGGCGTCTTCGAGCGCGTCAGCGGCGGTGCGCGCCATGGCCTTGGCGGCGAGGCGCATCGTTTCCATACCGCGCGCGCTGCGCGCACAGTCGGCGAAGGCGCGCTCGTGGCACAGCGTCTCGCCCTTGTCGCAGATCGCGAGGTAGGGGTGAATCGCCGGCACGGCGTGGCTCACGTCGCCCATGTCGGTCGAGCCGGATCCGACCGAGGAATCGCGCTCGCGCGCGGGACGTCCCAGTTGCTCCAGCGCCGCGCCGAAGCGGCGCGCCAGCGCCATGTTGTTGCGCATGTCCTTGTAACCGCGCTGGATCGAGGATTGCACTTCGACTCCGGCGGCCAGCGCGGCGCCGCGCGCGCAACGCTCGACGATGGCGGTGATGCGATCGAGCTCCTGCAGCGTCATGGCGCGCAGCAAGAAGCGGCTCTCGGCGCGCTCGGGGATCACGTTCACGGCTTGGCCGCCGTCGCTGATGATGCCGTGCACGCGCACGCCATCATGGAAGTGCACGCGCTGTGAGTCGATGAGACGGAAGGTCTCCATGCACGCGGTGAGCGCGCTATTGCCGTCCCATGGAGCGATCGCGGCGTGCGCCGGCGCGCCCTTGTACTCGAACGTGACGCGATTCGTGGCCAGCGCCGGGTGCGCCAAGATGTCGCGATCATAAGGGTGAAACATCATCGCGACGTCGACGCCGCTGAAGGCGCCGCCCTCCAGCAAACGAACCTTGCCGCCGCCGCCTTCTTCGGCGGGCGTACCGATCAGCTCCACGCTGCCCGTGACCGCTGACAGCTGCTCGGCCAGCGCCAGAAAGGCGCCCACCGCGCCGGCCGCGATCAAATTGTGACCGCAGGCGTGACCGATCTCCGGCAGCGCGTCGTACTCGGCCAGGATCGCGACCCTCGGACCGTCTCCTTTGCCGACGCGCGCGCGGAACGCGGTGTCCACGCCGCACAAGCGGCGCTCCACGCTGACGCCGCGCGCTTCGACCAGCTCCGCGATCCAGGCCGCGGCGCGGTGCTCTTGATAAGCGAGCTCTGGGTGATCGTGGAGTCGCTCCGCCAGCGTCGTGAGCTCGGGGAAGGCTTCGTCGACGGCCCGATCCAATGCGCGGCGATCCAGCGTCATTGCGCAGAAGCCTAGCCCAGCCGCCCAAAGCCGGGCACGTTCACCGCGAACGAGGCCGTCGTAGGCTCGCGGCCAGAGCCTCGACCAGAACCCAAATTATCGATTACATTGGCTTATTCCACCAATGACCTGCTCCTCCCCGCCGCGCCGCGGGCGTGACCGCGCCGCGCGGCTCTGCCGCCGCGCGCTGCTCGCTGTCGCCCTTTCATCGCCGTGCCTCACGGCCTGCCGGGATCGCGCGGAGCGCGAGCCGCCGAGCGCGCCGCGCACCGTGGCGGCGGTCACGAGCAGCGCAGCGGACACCGCGTTCTCGCCCACGAAGCTCGAGCGCAACGACACCGCGATGGGCACGTCGCTGCATTTCATCGCCTACACCACGCCGAGCACCGACGCGGCGCACACCGAGGCCGCGTTCAGCGCGGCCATCGCGGAGATGCGGCGCCTGGAGTCGCTGCTCAGCGAGTGGCGCGATGACAGCGACGTGGGCCGCATCAACCTCGGCGCAGGACACTGGGTGCAGGTCGGGCCCGAGGCGGTGAGCGTGATCGAAAAGGCGCTCTGGGCCGGCAAGGCCTCCAGCGGCACGTTCGACATCACCTTCCAGGTCATGAGCGATCTCTGGAAATTCGGCTCCGCGCAGGAGGAGCATCCGACGCCGCCGCCCGCAGCGCTGGTCGCCAAGCGGCGCGCCTTGATCGACTATCGCAAAGTGGAGCTCGATGTCGCGGGTCGCCGCGTGCGCATCCCAGCGGGACGCAAGATCGGGCTCGGCGGCATCGCCAAGGGCTACATCGTGGACAAGGCCGTCGCGGTGCTGCGAAAGGCCGGGCTGCGCGCGTTCCTCGTGCAGGCCGGCGGCGACCTCTACGGCGCCGGGCGCAAGCCCGACGGGTCGCCCTGGATCAGCGGGATTCGTGATCCGCGTGACACGAAAGGCGGCTTCTTCGCGACCATCGCGCTGGAAGATCACGCCTTCAGCACCGCCGGCGACTACGCGCGCTACTACATCTGGCAAAACCGCCGCTATCACCACATCATCGATCCGCGCACGGGGTACCCGGCGACGGCGTCGCGGAGCGTCACTGTGTGGGCAGAAGATGCGCTCACCGCCGACATGATCGATGACGCGGTGTTCATCCTGGGCCCCGAGCAGGGCCTGAAGCTCGCGGACTCACTGGACGGCGTCGGCGTGCTGATCGTGGACGCGCACAACAAGGTGTGGAAGAGCGCGCGACTCGAAGGAAAAATCGCGATCTTGAAGCAGCCGACCGACGCGCTCTGAGGCGCCGCCGCGCGGTGCGCCCCGAGCCCACACGCGCGCGCCTTCACCCACCCCGCTGTCCGCGCTCTCCCCTACTGGGGTGAGTGGCTGATGAGCTCGCTAACTTATGGGTGCGAAGCCTCGGAAGCTAGACTATGCTCGTGAGTCGTATCGTGTCGAATCGCAACGCGCTTAAACCCGGGGATATCCTGGGTCGTTTTCAGCTACTCGTTCCCATCGGGGCGGGAGGAATGGGCCGGGTCTGGGTGGCGCGCGAGCAGGGACTCGTCGCGCGGCCGCGCTTGGTCGCCATCAAGACCGCGCTCGCCGAAGAAGCTGCGAGCGAGGAATATTGGAAAGTGCTGCTCGATGAAGCGCGCATCGCTTCGCAGATCCAGCACCCCAACGTGTGCTCCATTCACGCGCTCGATCGCGAACGCGGCGTCGTCTACGTCGTCATGGATTGGTCGGACGGCGGCTCGTTGCGCGAGCTGCTCGACGCGCTGCCCGGCGGCGCCGTGCCGCCGACGATGGCGGCTCGTATTGTCGCGCACGTGTGCGCGGGCTTGCACGCCGCACACGAGCTCGCTGGTGAAGATGGCGCGCCGCTGCACGTCGTGCACCGCGACGTCTCACCGCAAAATATCCTGCTGTCCACCAACGGTCAGGTAAAGATCACCGACTTTGGCGTCGCCAAAGCGCGCGGGCAAATTCACGCGCCGACGCAGACGGGCGAGGTCAAGGGCAAGCTCTCGTACATGGCGCCCGAGCAAGTCACGACGCGCGACGTGGATCGCCGCGCTGACGTGTTCGCGCTGGGCTGCGTGCTCTACGAGGCGAGCCTCGGCGTCCGGCCCTTCCACGGCGAGGACGCGCTCGCGACGCTCTATCAGCTGCTCGAGCAGCCCATCAAAACGCCGAGCAGCGTCAGGCCGGATTTCCCGCCGGGCCTCGAGCGCATCATCCTGCGCTCGCTGGAGCGCGACGCGGCCGCTCGCTTCCAAACGACCGAGGAGATGGGCCGCGCGCTGCAGAGCTGGCTCGCTTCAGAGCGAGCGATGGTGACCGACTCGGACGTCGCGGCGCTGATTCAGCAAGCGCTCGGCGATCGCGTGGCGAGCCGCCAACAGGCGGTGGACTCCGCGCTCATCGCGATGGACTCCCCTCCTCCGCCCGAGGAGCCGGAGCCGCCGCCGCCGCCGCCCGGAATCGAGACCTTGTCGGGCTCCGCGGCGAGCACGCTGCCGGGCCAGCAGCTGCCCCGCGCGGGCCGCAAGAAGCTCTGGGGCGGGCTCGCCGCAGCGGGCGTGGCCTTGACCGTGATCGGCGCGCTGGCGAACCGCGGAACGCCGCCGGCGCCCGCGCCGACACCTCCCGCGCCCGCCGCGTCGCTGAGTCCTGCGCTCCCTGAAACGACGACGCCACGCACGGAGCCCGCGCCGCAACCCGCGCCGGAGCCCACGCGCACCGTCAACGTGCGAATTCGCACGGAGCCGCCGAACGCAGAGCTCTCGATCGACGACGGCCCGGCGCTGCCAAACCCCTACGCGCTCAGCACGACGCCCACCGCGCAGGTCCATCGCGTGCACGCCAAGCTCGCCGGCTACGTCACCGGCGTGCAAGACGTCGCGTTCGACGCGGATCGCGAGGTGGTGATCACCTTGCGCCCGCACGTGGCCAGCAGCGGGCGCCGCCCGGCGGCGCCGACGCGAGTGGCCGCAGCGCCCGCCACTCAACCGCCGCCGCCGACGACCCCGGACAGCGTGACCCCCGCCAGCAGCCACCGGCCCACCAAGAGAGTGCGCACGCTGGACAACGACAATCCGTTCTCTGACGGACAATGAGCTCGACGCAGAGACCGCGCGAACACGCGCAGTCCTGCGGCTGACTCAGCCGCCGCTCAGCGACAGACGATGCCCTGTGGGCAATCGTCGTTGCAAGCCGCGCACTCCAAAGCCTGTGTTGCCTCCGCTACGGCGCGGTTGAGCTCCGGGGGGAGCAGGGCCTGCAACGCTCCGGCCACGCTACCGCAGATGATGCCGCCACCGGAGAGTTGCACATCGCGCCAGTCTTCTCTCACGACGGCGGTGAGGCTCACGTTCCCGGCGCAGCCGGCGCGCTCGGGGGTGATGCCGACCGTGATGGGGATCGCTCGCGCCAGGCCCAGCGCGAAGTTGCAAGCGACGGTACCGCTGGTGCTGATGGTGCCCGTGAGCTCGACGAGTCGCGCGCTCAAGGTGAAGCCGTCGTCGCTTGGACTCACCGCGACGTCTTCGCTGCGATAGGTCACGGTGCAGCCGGGCGCGCCGCCGCAGGTTTGGTTTGCGCAGATCTGCACGCTGCCCTCCACTCGCGGGGGGACGCAGATCGTCTGTTCACCGCTCACGAGCGCGGTGAGCGCTTCGCCCGCGCACTCTGCGCCGTCCCAACCGCCGCAAGCGAGCGAGGGATTCACGTGCGTGCAGCCGCTCTCGCCGTCGCAGCCGTCGACCGTGCATTGATCTCCGTCGTCGCACGACAACGGGTGATACACGCACGCCGCGCCGCCCTCGCAGCTGGCGATCTCGCACGCGCTGGGCGCATCGCAAGCCGTCGCGCAGCACACGCCGCTCACACAATGGCCGTTCACGCAATCCGCCGCACGCTCGCAGGCACCGCCGTCGTCCACTTTGCACGTTTCATCGACGGCGCTCTGCCCCTCGCCACAAGAGGGCGCGCCTCCGCTAGCTTCGCTACCGCCGCTGGCTTCGCTACCGCCGCTTGCGGCTCCACCGCTCGCGCTCGGCGCGCCGCCGCTGCTCTCGTCGCCAGCGGCGCCTTCACCGCCAGCGCCGCTGCTCGCGACGGTTCCGCCGCTCGTGTGCGCCGCGCCGCCGCTGCTCGCCTTCGCGCCGCCGCTACCCGAGCTCACTCCGCCGTGGCCTTGGTTCTCCCCGCCGCTCGCCTCCGGCGCGGCGCCGCCGCTGCTCTCGGGAGCGCCACCGCTGCCGTCGGGCGCGGCGCCGCCCGTCGCTGGCTCGTCCGGCGCGCCGCCGCTCGCGCTCGTGCTGCCGCCGTTTGCGCCATTCCCCGTCCCGCCGCTGGCAGCGCGCCCGCCGAGAGGGCTGCCGCCGAAGCTCGAGGAACCGCCGTTGAGCGCGCCGCCGCTCAGGGGCCGCCCGAGCTCGCTGTCGGGATCGTCCGAGCTGCAGCGCGCGAGCGCCAGCGTGAGAAATGGGACGGACACCAGCAGCCGAGCAGCGTTACGGATCATATTACCCCGGTGCTCGTCCGTAGCTGAGCGGCTCTCGGCCGGCAAGAGCGCGGGAGCGGCGCGCGTCACTCAGCGCGCGAAGGCGCGCAGCCACTCCTCTTCAGTTTTCGGCTTGAATACAAAGTTGCTCTGTCGCGTGACACCCATGCTGGCCGAAGGCTGCTTCGAGTAGAGGTGACCCGGGAAGAGCAGCGCGTCGTCCGGCACCTGCGAGAGCCGCTGATTCAAGCTGAAATACAGCTGCCGCGCGTCGCCGCCAGGCAAATCGGTGCGCCCGCAGCCGCTCAGAAACAGCGTATCCCCGGCGATCAAGCGGTTTTCCACCAAGAAACACTGGCTGCCAGGGGTGTGCCCCGGCGTATGGATCAAGCGCACGGCAATTTCGCCCGCCCGCACCACGTCGCCGCTGTCGTGCAGCTCCAAATCAGACTTCGACAATTGAGTCACGAGCTGCACCCACTCGGCCTCATCGCGCTGGATATGGATCTTCATCCCGCGCAGCGCGACCAGCTCCCGAGCGCCTTCGATCTCGAGACCCATCATGTCGCCGCCCACGTGGTCGGGGTGGTAGTGCGTGGCCAGCGCGCCAATCAGGCGCATGCCGTCGTTCTCGACGATGTCGACGAGCTCGGCGACATTGTACGCGGGGTCGACGACCAGCGCCTCGCGCGTCTCGCGATCGCCGAGGAGATAGACGAAGTTGACCATCTGCTTCGCCACGGGATCCTGCGTCGCGAAGTCTCTCCCGGCGAGCAGCTGCTTGAAGTAGAACCGGTCGGCATCGAGGTCAGTCACGGTGCCGAATGGATAGTCCCTTTTGCCCCCACGGGCCGCAAACAAAGCAAATCTGCCGGACTGACGAGCACGGAGCCTGCCAGACATGAGCAACCTGCAGCGAGCCATCGCGTATCTGCAAGCTATCGAGCAACGCACGGAACCCGAGCGCTTCTTCAGCCCCGACATCATCCAGGAGGAGTTTCCGAACCGGCTCGTGCCCGAGGGCGCGCGCCGTGACTTGCGCGCGCTGCGAGAAGCCGCGGAGCGCGGCCGCCGCGCGGTGAGCAGCGAGCGTTACGAGATCGTGAGCAGCCTGGAGCAGGGCGAACAGGTCGCGCTGGAGGTGCTCTGGAGCGCGACGCTGGCGGTGCCCCTCGGCAAGCTGCAAGCCGGCGACACGCTGCGCGCGCGTTTCGCCGTGTTCCTGACCTTTCGCGACGGTCTCATCGTGTCGCAGCGCAACTACGACTGCTTCGAGCCTTTCTAGGCTTGGTTCGTGGGGCGGCACGCCGCTCCCTGGGCGCTACTCCATGCCGTTCGTCGCGCTCGCGCTGGAGCTCAGCCCTTCTTGGGGCGCGGTAGCTGAAACTCCTCGAGGCGGTTGATCAGCGTTCGCCGTGAGATGCCCAGCATCTTCGCCGCGCGCGTCTGGTTGCCGCCGCAGGCCTCCAAGGCGCGGATGATGCGATCGCGCTCGCTGCCGCGCTGCGACTCCGACTCGCTGGGCGGCGCGGCGGGCGCCGGTGACGCGGGTGCGGGAGCAGCCGCCGCCCCCGGCTCGAGCACCGTCGTCACCTTGGTGATCGCGTCGAAGTCGTCGAGATCCGGCGCCTCGTCTTCGCTGAAGGGCTCGAGCAGCACATGCTCTTGACGAACCTCGCCCTCGCTCGCGAGCAGCGCCGCGCGCTCCATCACGTTGCGCAGCTCACGCACGTTGCCGGGCCAGTCGTAGTTGTAGAGCATCTCGGAAGCTGCCGCGCTGAGACGCGGCGGCGGCTTGCCGGAGCGCGCGCAAAACTCGCGCAAGAAGTGCTGCGCCAGCGGCCGCAGCTCTGCGCGGCGCTGGCGCAGCGGTGGGATGCGGACCACCAGGCCGCTGATGCGATAATAGAGATCTCCGCGGAAGCGGCCGGCGCGCACCTCACGCCCGAGATCGCGGTTCGTCGCGGTCACGAAGCGCACGTCGATGTGCCGCGGCTTGGTAGCGCCGAGCCGGATCACGGTGCGTTCCTCCAAGACGCGCAGCAATTTGGCCTGCGTGCCGAGGGGCAGCTCTCCGATTTCGTCCAAGAACACGGTGCCGCGATCGGTGGACTCCAAGAGGCCCGCCTTGGCCGCGTGCGCTCCCGTGAAGGCGCCGCGCTCATGGCCGAAGAGCTCGCCCTCCAGCAGGCTCTCGGGCAAGGCAGCGCAGTTCAGGCGCAGAAACGGGAACTCCGCGCGCGGCGAGCGGCGATGGACGGTCTCGGCCATGACCTCCTTGCCGACGCCGGTTTCCCCCAAAATCAGCACCGAAATGTCGCTGGCCGCCGCGCGCGCCGCCAGGTCGTAGACGCGCCGCATCTCGGGATCGAGCAGAACGGCCGGGCCAATTTGCTCCTTCGGGACCGGCGGCGGGATGCTGGAGCGGCCGCGGAACTGCAGCACCATGATGACGGCGCCGATGCGCAACACATCGCCCGGCGTCATTTCGACGAGCTGGAACGGCTCCAGGCGTTGGTTGGCGCTGGCGTCCGTCTCCTCCATGTCCTGACGGGTCCGGGCGCCGTGCATCAGGCTGGTGCCGTTCGCGCTGCCGAGATCCTCCACCGCGACTTCGTCCGCGACGTGCAGCCGAGCGTGGTGCCGTGACACGGAGGGGTCGTCGATCGGGATCTGGCAGTCTGGGCTGCGTCCAATCTCGACGATGCCCCCGGGACTCAGCGGATAAACCCGTGATTGCTGGCGCATGTAGACCACCAGCTCGTATTGGCTCGACGGTCCAGGGGGGCGTTGGGTGAGGGGCTCAGACATTGGGACGTAGACTCACCCGAGCTCGTCAGGCGCCACAGAACAGGGCGCCACAGAATAGCTCGGCTCGGGTTTCTTGCCCACGCTCAGGCATGCACGGGAACGCGGAAGAATACACGACTTCCAGCGGATTTAGCCGATGGCGAGCTTCGGCACCAGCCGGGCCGGCCCTCCAGCGAAAATCGTGCTGCGCGCGCGGCGAGCTTGGCACGCGGGGCGCCGCGCGCCCGGCGCAGCTGCGGACGAAGCCTGCGCTCGGCCGCGCGGCGCTGACTTCGCGAACAGCACTCCCGCGTGTAAGACGCACGCACCCAGAATCGCGCGAGCACTTCAGAAATCGAGCGCGCAGACCGCATTTATAAAAGTCCGACGCGCTGCGCGCGCCATGGCCACCATGGACGGCGCTGTCCTACGTCCCCCGACTTTTGCGGCAAAACATCACGATCCGCCAAGGGAAAGGTCTGGCTCGAATACGGCATCTCGGTTAATCTGATTTTCGGTATGGACAGCAGCGGTGCAGAAAAAGGCAAAGTGCCCGCCGCGTCACAACCCAAAGAAGTGTCCTCCGTCGGCTCGCGCATGGTTCGCCCGGAGGAGCTCGATGAGACTCCGCGCGCCTTAGCCGGCAAGACGATCGGCCGCTATCGCCTGCTCTACCCCATCGCCGCTGGCGGCATGGCGCAGGTGTGGACCGCGCGCCCAGAAGGCGGTGGGCTGGCGAGAACCGTAGCTATCAAGCTCGTACGGCCAGAGTACGCCGCCGATGAAGAGTACTCGCGCATGTTCATCGATGAAGCGATGGTCGCTTCGTCGATTCACCACCCGAACGTCTGTGAGATCTACGAGCTCGGGCGTGACGGCGACCTGCTGTTCATGGCGCTCGAGTGGGTCGCGGGCGATTCGCTGAGCGGCCTCGTTCAGCGCGGAACGGACCTGTCGCCGCTGCCGGACCTCGTCGCCGCGCGCATCGTCGCGGACGCATGCGCGGGTCTTCACGCCGCGCATGAAGCGACGGATCCCGATGGACAGCCGCTCGGCATCGTCCACCGCGATGTCTCGCCGCCGAACATCCTGATCTCGATGCACGGCCACGTGAAGGTGAGCGACTTTGGCATCGCGAAGGCGCGCCACCAGCTCCACTCACGCACGCGCACCGGCGAGATCAAGGGCAAGTTCGCCTACATCCCGCCGGAGCAGATCCTGGGGCGCGGCGTGGATCGCCGCGCGGACGTCTACGCCATGGGTTGCGTGCTCTACGTCGCGACGCTCGGCCTCAGGCCGTTCGGCGGCGGCGCCACCGCGCTCGGCAAGATCGTGCAAGGCAAGTTCCGCCTGCCGACGGAGCTGAAGCCGGACTATTCCGAGGAGCTGCAGGCCATCGTCGTCAAGTCTTTGGCGGCGGATCCGAACCAGCGTTATCAGACCGCCGAAGAGATGCGCATCGCGCTCGAGCAATGGATGCTCTCGTCGTCGCGCATGGTGGTACCGGCGGACGTCGCGCGCACGGTGCGTGAGCGCATGAACCCGGAGCGCAAGAAGCTCGTCGAAGCGGTGATGAGCACCAGCCGCGCGCTGCCGGAGGCGCTCGCCTACCAGCTGCTCTCGGTGCAGGACAAGACGGACACTCCGACGGCGACCAGCGGCCTGATCGTGCCGCCGGCTGAGCTCCGGAAGCAAAAAGCGCCAGCGCCACGCAGCTCGGAACCCGATCCCGAAGCGACGGTCGTCGCCAGCTCACCGACGTCGAAGACGCCATCCCGCAAATCGACGCCGTCGCGGACGCCCACGGGGAGGACGGCGCTGGACTCCTCCCCGCGCCCCAGCGCGCCAGCGCGCAGCTCGCCGACCACAGCTCCACCGCGACCCGCGTCGCCCGCCGCGACGCCCCTAGCCGCGGTGAGCGCGCGGCTGTCGTCGATCCCGCCCAAGTTCCGCAGCGGCGCCCTGAGCGGCTGGATTTTCTGGATGCTCGCGCTGGTCATCGCGTTGCTCGCGCTCGCCTACGGCGCCAGCAAGCCGTAGTCCGCCTGCTGCCGAGCTGCGCTCACTTCTTGCGGTACGTCACCCAGCGCAGCTCGACCGGTGCGCGGCCGGGCGGCAAATCGAATAGATCGCGCCCGCTGGTCCATTGCTCGAACCAGCCGGTGGGTGGCCAGGCTTCTTGCGGCAAGTGGTCGCGCTCGTACTCGAGCGCCGACTCCTCGTCGACGCGCTCGAAGGGTAAGCCGGCCAAGGCGTTCTCGAAGTCGGGTCGCGTGAAGATAGCGCACCAAAACACCTCGCCGAGCTCGCGCGCGAGCTGATCCGGCTTGTAGCCATCCAACGGCAGAAACGCGCTGAACAGCAGCAGCCCGCCCGGCCGCAGCACGTCGGCGACGACCTCGAACAAGCTGCGCAGGTGAGCCACGTTGCGGAAGTGCGAGGCCACGACCTCCGCCATGATCACCAGCTGATAGTGCTCCTTGGGGATCCCGAGCGAGCGATCCGTGGCGTCTCCTTCGAACACGGTGACGTTGACGGCGGCCTTCTCCGCCTCCTCACGCAGCAGCTTGGCCAGCGCGGGCGCGAGCTCCACGGCGTCTGTGGGAAAGCCAGCGCGCGCCAGCGGCAGCGTGTTTCTGCCAGTGCCAGCGCCGATGTCGAGCACCGGACACTCCGCGGGCAAGCCCTGCGCGAACGCGACGTCCATCACCTTCGCGTCGGGATGCGCGCCGAACAGCGGCGGTGTTCGCGTCTTGGTCCAGTGCTCGTATTCGTCGGCGATGGTGACGACGTTGAGGTTCACGTTATACGTGAGCGTCGTCTTCGGCGGCGGGTCCGTCTCGAAACGCACGATCAGGCGAGAGTAGGGCGAGAGCTCCCAGCCCTTGTTCAGCCAGGTCTCGAGCACGCCGCGCAGGTGAGCCTTCTCCGCGTCGTTGAAGACGCGGCCGAGCGCACCAAACATGGCCAGCAACGACGTCTGGTAGTGATCGAGCAGGCTCGGAACCGCTGCCAGCATCAGCTCACCACGCGCCGCGACACGGCGCGGTAAACGGCGCAGCATGGCCTGACGCAAAATGGTGGCGTTCGTCTCGCGAGTCGGCTTTTTGCCCTTCATGCGGCGCACACGCTATCACCGCCGCGCGCGGCGCCACCGCAAAAACTAGGCGTTCTTACGAGCTTTCTTCGGCGTAGTCCGCGGACTCGGGCAGCTCATCGAGGCCTGCGCCGCCGCGCACCGGGATCGCGCGCGCCGCTGCGATCTTCTCGAGCGCGGCCGCCAACGTCTCGCGATCGGCGACCTCGGGTAAGAACGCGCGCGTGCCGTCCCAAACGTCCAGCGCGACGCAATCGGGCAGGTCGAGCACGATGCGATCGATTTGCGCCCAGCGATAGCGCCGCAGCTTGGGTAAGCCGAGCGAGACGATGTCGCGATATTCGACGCCGTCGCCGCGGATACGAACGCCGCGCATGTTGGCGCGGATCATCGACGAAATCGCGCCCAGCACGAGCATCAGCGCCACCGCGCGCGCGCCGATGAAGCCGTGCGCGCCGCGCGCGACGATGTTGACGTAGAGGAAGCTACCCGCCGGGCTACGCTCCGCGAGCAGCACCGTCATGACCGCGCACAGCGCCACGAACAGGTACAAAAACGACGGCAGCTTGGCGCGAAACGGCGGACCAAATGCCGTCTCGGCCGGGCGATATGTCATGTCGAAGCCCGGTGGACGCGACGGGCGAGCCATACCGATGAAACCTAGCGTGGCCCTCGTACCTTGGAAAGCCGCCGCGCATTTTTGGGAGTCGCGCTCCAGCGCCGAGCGGGCCGACGCGAGCGCTGCACGAGAAATCTACATTTCCAGGCGAATCGCGCGCTGCTCATCGTCGCAGCACGCGACGCGCGAGGCGACCATGAAATCGGTCCAAGCGCGTCACGCGCTGTACTACATCAGCGCGCGTGCCAGCCCTGGTCAGCCGTCGCGCGCCGCGTTCACCGTCACTCGCTCCCGCCGTCGTGCGGCGCTTGGCAGAAGCCATGCTCGCTCACCTCGGCCTCACGGACGCGGAGCTCAGCGTCTTACTCACCAACGACCGCACGATTCACACTCTCAATCTGCGCCATCGCGGCAAGGATCGCCCGACGGATGTCCTGGCTTTTCCGCTCGAGAATACGGGCCCGGGACCGCGCCTGCTCGGCGACGTAGTGATCTCACTCGATACTGCGCAGCGCCAGGCGGACTCACGACGCCGAGAGCTACTGCCCGAAGTGCGCTTCCTTCTGGCCCACGGCGTGCTGCATTTGCTCGGCCACGATCACGACACCGCGCCGAAAAAACGACGCATGGACGCGATGGCGCGCAAGCTCGTGAAGGCAGCCCCGCTACCGGACGCCCCGCGCAGCGCGCGGTCGAACACGGCGCGCCCAAGCCGCGCAAAAGCCAGAGCTCGAGTTCGTGCTCGTCGATAAAGATGATCTTTAAGCCCGTGAAACTCGGAGAAAAAGTGACGCTCTCTCGAGCATGCGGTCCGGCGCCGCATGGAACAAGGCTCACGGTGCTTACCGGCTGCGGATCCAGCGTGCTCCCCGGGGTACGGGGGACCCCCCGTGTCCGACCCGCATAAAAAATGCTTTTTCTGGCACCCCATCTCATTTTTTCCCCTTGATTGTGCTGCCAGCTACCTGTTATCGCTTCGCGCAGCCTTGGTCGGCTGAAACGGCGGCCTCATGGTCGCTGGGGCGACCGAAAGGGCCAAAGCAAAGGCGTCCATAGCTCGCAGGATTTATCCACAGGAGGAAAACATGGCTGGAAAGAGACTTACGAAGGCTCAGGTCGTTGCTGAGCTCGCGAATTCGTCGGATTTGGACAAGAAGAGCGTCGCCCGCGTGTTCGAGTCGCTCTCGGACCTGATCCGCAAGCAGCTGTCCTCGCGCGGCCCCGGCGAGTTCGTGGTGCCGGGCCTGGTCAAGCTGCGCGTCGTGAAGAAGCCGGCGACCAAAGAGCGCCAGGGCATCAACCCGTTCACGAAAGAGCCGATCACGATCCCCGCGAAGCCAGCGAGCAAGAAGGTGCGTGCGACCGCCCTCAAGGCGCTCAAGGACCTCGTCCAGTAAGTCGCGGCTCGTTTCCGCAGGATCATGATTGTCCCCGGAGCTCGTTGAGAGATCCGGGGACAGTTGTTTTTGTAGACCGCGAGCGCGCCGCGCTGCGCGTCAGAAGTAGAACATCGCGCCGACGCGCAACAGCCCACCGCCCGAGCTGTTCGTCGTGCGCCCGGTCTCTGGATCCGTGAACTCGGGGCGAGAGCCGCGATCAGCGTCGGTGCGATCGCGCACGAAGCCGAGCAAATCCAGGTGCAGCCCCACTCGCGGCGTGACGCGCACCTCCAAGCCGGCGCCGACGTCGAAGCCGAAGTAGCCGTAGTTGTGGCTGCGCGTGGACCACGCCGGGAACACCTCCGAGCTCGTGCCCGACACGTGCGCCGTGCTCACGCCGAGTCCGCCGAACACGTAGACACGCACGGCGTCTCGCGGATTCAAGAAGCCGATGGCGTGAAACAGAGCCGCGACCTCGGTGCGATCGAAGCCGTTGTAGTCCGTGCCGAAGCCGAGCTCGAGGTCGCCCTCGATGGCGAACTCTGGATAGAAGCGGTAGCGTAGGCCGCTCCCCACGCCGCCCATGCCGGCGTCACTGCCGGAGCGCGTATCGAGCAAGGCGCCGAACACGTGCGCGTCGATACCCCAGCGCAACAATGGGCGCCGGTGCCTGCGTCGCGGCGGGGGCGGCTCCTCGAAGCGAAGCTCGGGACGTCGTCGTTCCCGCGTCAGCGGCGACTCTTCCAGCGAGGGTCGCTGCTCCGGAGCGGCAGCGGGTGCTTCGGGCGGCGGCGCCGGTTCCGGCGCGGGTGGCGTCGGCTCGCAGAACCAATCGCCTTCCGGGCACGGCTCCTGGGCGTGAGCGACCCCGGAGCAGAGCCCAGCGGCGGCGAGCACGCCGGCGCCGAGTAAAAGTCGAAATTCGCAGCTGCCCGTCCGGGAATGAACTTGGCTCATGGTGAACGGTGCCCCGAGGGTAGCACCTTCGCCCTGGCCGGGGATCGAGGACGAAAACGACGCCGCGGGGCTGGCGCAGAGGACGGAGGGCGATGCTAGGCTGCGCGACCTTTCAACGTGAGCGTCGGTAGCGTTACCCTGCGCGCAGGCCATGTGCAGCCGGTTTGGGCGGGCCACCCCTGGGTCTTCGCTCAGGCGGTGGACCGGGTCGAGGGCGGCGTCAGCGCGGGCGACGAGGTCGTGGTGCGCGATGCCCGGGGCAACGCGCTGGGCCGCGGGCTGTATTCGCCACGCTCCGCCATCCCCGTCCGGCTCTACACTCGCGACCCCGCGCGGGCGATAGACGCGCAGCTGATCGGCGAGCGCATCGCGGACGCGCTGCGCCGGCGTCGCGATCTGGGGCTGCCCAGCGCGAGCACGAGCGGGCTGCGCTTGGTCCACGCCGAGGGCGACGAGCTGCCTGGCTTGGTGGTGGACCAGCTGGGCGACGTGCTCTCGATCCAGCTCGGCACCATCGGCATGAAGCGGCGAGAGGCCGCGGTGCTGGACGCGCTCGAGCGTCTGCTCGCGCCGCGCGCCATCGTGGATCGCACGTCGACGCGCACGGCGGCGAGCGAAGGCTTCGCGCCCGCGAGCGGCGTGGTGCGCGGCGACACGACGCTCAGCCATTTCGAGTTTCGCGAGCGCGACTTGGCGTTCCGCGTTCCGCTCGAGCTCGGGCAAAAGACCGGCTTCTATTTCGATCAGCGCCCGCTGCGCGAGCGCATCGAGCAGCTCGCCCGGGGTCGGCGCGTGCTCGATCTGTACACCTACGCCGGAGCCATCGCGCTCGCCGCCGCGCGCGGTGGGGCGCTCTCGGTCGAGGCGGTAGACACCAGCGCCGTCGCGCTGGAGGCAGCGGCGGAGAGCGCCGCGCTCAACGGCCTGAGCGGCAAGATCAAATTCGAATGCGCTGACGCGCAGCGCGCGCTCGGCCACGCGGGCCGTCACGGCGGCCTCGATCTCGTGATCCTCGATCCGCCGAAGCTTGCGCCGAGCCGCGGTAAGCGCGAGCGCGCGCTCGACGCTATGCGCAAGCTGAGCCGCGCCGGCTGTCAAGCGACGCGGCCCGGCGGGCTGCTCGTGCTGTGCTCGTGCTCGGCGGCGCTCGGCGTCTCGGATCTGACCCGCGCGCTCGCGCTCGGCGCGCGCGACGTCGGGGTGGGCGCGGTGGTGCTGGAGCGGCTCTTTCAAGGGCCGGATCACCCGGTGCCCGCCGCGTTCCCGGAAGGCCTATACCTGAGCACGCTGGTCGCCGAAGTGCGACGCCTGTGAAGTAACCGAAGCTCCGCTCTCACCATGCGCCCGCTCTCTGCCCTGACCGCCGCCGAGCTCTCGCGCCTGCGCGGTTTGTTGTTCGATCTGGACGATACGTTGCTGGAGCACGGCCGCTTGCTACCGGCGACGCTCGACGCGCTCTATCGCCTGCGCGACGGCGGCTACGAGCTGTGGGCCGTCACCGGCCGCCCCGCGGCTTGGGGCGCCGTGATCGTGCATCAATGGCCGATCGACGGCGCAGTGACCGAGAACGGCGCCATCGCCGTGCGCCGCGATGGCGCGCGCGTCGTGCTGGACGATCCCTCGCCGCGCGAGGAGCGCCGGCTGCGGCGCGAGCGGCTGGACGCGCTGGCGACGGAGCTGATGCGCCGCCACCCAGAGCTCGCACCGAGCGACGACGTCTGGCAGCGGATCAGTGATTTCACTTTCGATATCGGCGAGCACCGCCGCGTCAGCCGCGAGGTCGTCGACGCGGCGCGCAGCAGCGCGCGCGCGCTGGGCGCGACCACGGTCGCGTCCAGCGTGCATTTGCACGTGAGCCTGGATCGCGCCGACAAGGCCAGCGGCACGCTGCGCGTGCTGGGGCCGCGCGACCCGCTGGAGGCGCTCAGGAGCTACGCCTTCATCGGCGACAGTGAGAACGACGGCGCGTGCTTCGCGGCCTTCGCGCTCACCATCGGTGTTCGCAACTTGAGCGGGCGACCCACGGTCGCGCCGCGCTTTCGCACGCTCGCGGCGAGCGCCGCGGGCTTCCTCGAGACCGCCGAGCGCTTGCTCTCGCGGGCGGCGCCAAGCTCTGGTAAAGCCCAGGACCTCACCGAAAAATGACCTCGCCCTCTCTCGACCAGGCAGCGCTCGTCGATCTCGGCCGGCGCTATTTGTACCCCAACTACCGCCAGCCGGCGTTCGTGTTCCAGCGCGGTCGCGGCTCGGAGCTGTGGGACGTCGAAGGCAAACGCTACCTGGATTTCTTCGCGGGCATCGCGGTGAGTATCTTGGGGCACGCTCATCCGGCGCTGACCCGCGCGATCCAGGAGCAGGCGGGCCGGCTGCTGCACCTCTCGAACTATTTCTTCAACGAGCCCAACGTGCGGCTCGCCGAGCGCCTCTGCCGCCTGAGCGGGATGGACCGCGCCTTCTTTTGCAACTCGGGGACGGAGGCGATCGAGGCTTGTCTCAAGCTCGCGCGTCGCCACTTCTACGCGCAGGGGCAAGCAGACCGCGTGCGCGTGATCGCGTTCGAAAACTCCTTTCACGGCCGCACACTGGGCGCGCTCGCCGCCACCGGGCAGAACAAGTATCGCGAAGGCTTCGGCTCACTGCCGCACGTAACCCACGTCCCGTACGGCGACAGCGCGCGCGTCCGCTCGGCGATGGGCCCCGACGTCGCCGCGCTGTTGATCGAGCCCGTGCAGGGTGAGGGCGGCGTGCAGCCGGCGCCGTCCGGCTTCTTGAGCGAGCTGCGTCAGCTCGCGGACGCGAGCGGCGCGCTGCTCATCCTCGACGAAATTCAGACGGGCGTCGGTCGCACGGGCGCCTTCCTCGCCGCCCAGCACGAGGGCGTGCGGCCCGACGTCGTCGCGCTCGCGAAGGGCCTGGGCGGCGGTGTGCCCATCGGTGCCATGCTCTGCCGCGAGAGCCTGAGCGGCGCGCTGCCGCCGGGCAGCCACGGCTCTACCTTCGGCGGCAATCCGCTGGCCTCCGCCGCCGCGCTCGCCGTCCTCGAGACGCTCGAGCAGGAGGGGCTCATGGCGGCCGCAAACGAGCGCGGCGCGCGGCTCGCGCGCGGCTTGCAGGGCCTCGTCGAGCGCCACGACAAGCACGTCGAGTGTCAGCGCGGTCGCGGCCTGTTGCAGGCCCTGGTGCTCAAGGACGAAGCGCTGGCCCGCCCGCTCCTCGGCAAACTGCAAGACGCGGGGCTCTTGGTCACCATCGCCGGCGCACGCGCGCTGCGCTTCTCGCCCCCGCTGGTGGTGAGCGACGCGCAAATCGACGAGGCGCTCGTCATCGTCGAGCGTGTGCTCGCAACGTCGTGAGCATGGCGGGAGCGAGCTCCGACGTCGCGGCGGTGCCCTGCGCCAAGTGCGGAGCTGGCGTGGATCCGCTGCGCGCCGAGCGCGTCGCCATCTACGGTGAGCGCTTTCGGTACTTTTGCAGCGCGAGCTGCTACTCGAGCTACGATCCGCGCGTCCTGACGACGCCGTTACCGATGCCGCGTGAGCAAGGTCACGGTCGTGAGCGTGAACGCGAGCGTTCGCCGAGCCCGCCGCTGCTCGAATCGCCGCCCAAGGCGCCGGAAGTGCGGCCCGCAGCCGACGCGCCGCACGGCAACGACGCCGCGCTGCGCCAGCTCGCGCTGGTCGGCGTGGACGCGGACGAGAGCCTGGCGCTCGCACGCGCAGAGCCTGGCGCGCCGAGCTCGTTGCCCGCGCCGGCCGCGGCGGTGGACGATCAAGAGCCCCCGGTGGTGGGCGCGTTGTTGCTCGCGTTGTCGGCCGTAGGCGGCGCCCTCGCGATCGCGCTGGCGCTGGCGGGCAGTTCGCAGGTGGCGCTCACCGCGCGCCTGGTGCTAGCCGCCGTGGCCACTGCGGCCCTGGCCGCAGAGTCGTGGATGGGGGAGCGCGATCCCACGGAGATCAGCCCGGTCGCGCTGTTGGTGGCGCCGGCGGGCGGCGTGGGCGTGGCGCTGATCGCGTACGTGACCGGCTCGCCCAGCGCCAGCGACGCGGTGACGCTCTCCGCGCTGGTCACGCTCATCGTCTCGATCAGCGCGCTGCTCGTGCGCCGCGCGCGGCGGCCGCTCGACATCGAGCGCCAGGAGATCCTGCAAGCGCTGGACGGCAAGTGCCAGCGCGTGGTCGGAGACGAGGTCGTCGAAGCGCGCTCGCTCGATCTGCGACCCGGCGAAGAAATCGTGCTGGAGGCGGGGGACACCGCGCCCGTCGACGCCACGATCATGGCCGGCGACGCCGTGGTGCTGCCCTGGCGCGGCGCCGTCGCGCGGGAAGAGCGCAGCGAGGGCGATGTGATCGTCGCGGGCGCGCGCCTCATCGAAGGGCGCTTGCGCGCCATCGTGAGCTGGGCCGGCCCCGACCGCGCGTGGGTGCGCTTGTCGAGTGATCTGCATCGCCGCGCGGACTTGCATTCGTCGCTGGCGCGCGCCGGACGCTTGGTGGCCGAGCGCATCTCGCCCTTCTTGACGGGCGCGGCAGCGCTCGCCGCCTTCGCGAGCAACTACGACTGGGTCGAGGTGGGCATCCTCGCGGTCGGCGTGCACGCCTCGCTGGTAGCCCCAGCCCTGGCCAGCTTGCCCGCCCAACACGTGGCGCGCGCCATTCTAGAGGGGCTGCGGCGCGGCATCGCTTTCCGCTCGGCGGAGGCGTTCGACCGCGCGGGCAAGGTCTCGTCGCTGGCCTTCTGCGCGCGCGGCACGGTGCTGCTCGGTGAGCCAGAGGTGGCGGATATCGAAGGCTTCGGTGAGCATCGCGCCGCGGAGGTGCTGGCGCTCGTCGCCGGCGCGGAGAGCGGCGCGCAACACGCCACCTCCACGGCGGTGTTACGCGCGGCGCGCGCGCGCAGTCTGCGGCCAGATGGCGTGCGCAGCCCGAATCCACAACCGGGGCTCGGCATCATGGCCGTCGCTTCGACCGGACAATCTTTGGTGGTGGGCAGCCGCGCGTTGATGCTGCGCGAGCACGTCAGCGTCGCCGCGGTGGAGTCGCGCATCACCGAGCTCGAGGCCATGGGTCGCAACGTGCTGCTGGTCGCGCTCGGCGGGCGCCTGGTCGGGCTGCTGGGCTTACAAGACGGGCTGCGCCCCGGGGCGCGCGCCGCCGTCCAGCACCTCTTGGACATCGGCGTCGAGCCGGTGCTCCTGTCCGGAGATTCACGCGAAACGTGCGAGGCGCTGGGTCACGCGCTCGACATCGATCACCTGCGCCCCGAGCTCGCGCCCGCCGAACGCGCTGACGCTATCCGACGGCTCATGGATGGCGGCGCGGTGGTGGCCGTCGTCGGGCGCAGCCCCGCCGATGATTTGGCGCTCGGCGCGGGAGACGTTTCGATCGCGCTCGCCACCGCGGGCAGCACCACCGCTGAATGGAACGTGCAGCTCGCCTCGGACGATGTCCGGGATGCCGCGTACGCGCTCAGGCTGGCACATGACGCCCGCCGAGAAGCGCGGCTGGCGCTGCTCCTCGCGCTGACGCCCGGCGCGCTCGCCTCTGTGGCGGCGACGCTCGGCCTGATCACGCCCGCGCTGGGCCCCATTGCCGCAGCGCTCGGCGGCGCTCTAGCGCTGATTCGCCTGCGCCTTCGACGCTGACTGAAAGAGATCTGCGCCAAGGGTGCGCTAAGAGCCGTGGAATCGCGGACGAAGGCTGGATTCGACCCTTGACTCGCGCGCCGGGACAGAAAATAGATCTGTTGTGAAGAGCGCGGCGACTAGCGGAAAGACCTCGCACGCCCCGGATCAAACCCGGCTGCGTCGAGATCTCGACGCCTACATGACGAAGCGCCGGTTGCGCTCGACCGAGCAACGCCGCCTGATCATCGACGCCTTGTTCGGCTCGGGTGAGCACGTCACCTTGGACGGCTTGTTGCGCCAAGTGCGCTCGGTGGACTCGCGCGTCGGCTACGCCACCGTGTACCGCACCATGAAGCTGCTGGCGGACAGCGGCATCGTGCAAGAGCACAAGTTCGGTGATGGTCTCACCCGCTACGAGCTGGTGGACGAGCAGCATCACCACGATCACCTCATCTGCCTGGAGTGCGGCAAGATCACCGAGTTCGAGGAGCCGCTGATCGAAGAGCTGCAAGCGCGCGTCGCGAACCGCTACGGCTTCTTGGTGAAGCAGCACAAGCACGAGCTCTACGGCGTATGCCTGGACTGCCAGCGCGCCGCGAAGAAGCGCCGCTAGCCATCAGCGCTGTTCTCGTCAGCTCGGCGCCAGCGTGCGCTGGTCGGTGACCACGAGGTCGCACGCCACGTCGTGCGGCTCCAGCGGCAGCTCGACCAACAACTGGAAATCGAAGGCCACGATCAGCGCGCGCGCCGGCGGCCGGAAGTCGGGCAACAGTGAATCGTAGAAGCCGCGACCGTAGCCGAGGCGATGACCGTCGGCGCTCACGGCCAAGGCCGGCGCGATCACCAGCTCGACTTCGCCGCGCACGGCGCGCGGCGCCTCCGGCGGCGGCTCGGCGAAGCGCGAGCCGCGCTCAGCGAGCTCCTCGGCCCGCTCGCTGAGCGCGAGCCCGCTGAACAGGCCGCCGTCGCGGCGATCCAGGACCGGGTAGTACACACGTTTTTTCAGGTTGCGCGCGAGCGTGTCGAGCGGCCGCAAGTCCACCTCATCGCTCATGGGCCAGAACAGCGCCAGCGCGCTGGCCTGCTGAAACACCGGCAAGCCGCTCACCCGCTCGATGATGGCGTTGCAGCGCGCGGCGCGGGCCGGCGCCGGGACCGCGGCGCGCAAGCTGCGCATGCGCGTGCGGATCTGCACCTTGGCGCGCCGGCGTAGCTTTTCCAAGTCTTCGGGGTCGAGCGGCACGGCGCGGTTTCTAGCACGAGCGGCGGCGCGAGACCGAGCTATGCTGCGCGTTCCGAGCATGCGCATAGCCTTCGTGGTGCCCGCGTACCAAGCCGAACGCACCATCGCCGCGGTGGTCGCCGAGCTGTCTTCCGCGGCTCGCAACCTGGACTCCAGCACCAGCCCCGCGGTGCTCGTGGTCGACGATGGCTCGAGCGACCGCAGCGGCGCGCTCGCCGCCGCAGCCGGCGCCTTGGTGCTGCGCCACGCCTCGAACCGCGGCAAAGGCGCGGCGCTGCTCAGCGGCTTACGCCGGGCGCTCGAGCTCGGCGCGGACGCGGCCGTGACCGTCGACGCGGACGGACAACACCCCAGCGAAGAGGCGCTGAAGCTCGCTCGCTGCGAGGCCCGCGCCGACGCGCTGGTGCTCGGCGTGCGCGATTTACGGCGCGCCGGCGCGCCGCGAGCGAACCGCTTCTCCAACGGCTTCTCCAACCTGTGGATGTCCTGGTTTTCGCGGCAGAGCCTGGCCGACACCCAGTGCGGCCTGCGCCGCTACCCGCTGCGCGAGACGCTCGCGCTGGACCTCGCCAGCAGCGGCTACGAGCTCGAGGCCGAGGTCATCCTCAAGGCCGTGCGCCGCGGGCTGCCCATCGTGCAAGTGCCGGTGCGCGTGATCTACCCACCGGAGGCAGAGCGCGTGACCCATTTTCATTCTCTGCGTGACCCCGCGCGCATCGTGAGCCGTATCTTGCACACGGTCGCGACCACGCCGTTTCGCGCGCGTGAGGAGCGATGAGCGCGCGGCTGTACCGCATCGCGCTCCGTCTCAGCGTCGCCCTGCTCGCGCTCTTCGCGCTGCTCTTCGCGCTCGACTTCGCGCTCGGCCGCGCCTGCCGCATCCCGGCGCCGCACATCGACGTGACGCGCGCGGAGGTGAGCCGGCCGCGCGCTGGGCTGCGCGTGTTGGGTGACTCCTTCGTCGTGGAGCGCGAGGGCGTGCTGGAGGCGCACCTGAGCGGCACCCCGCAGCAAATTGGCTTCGCGCACTCGCGCTTGTTCTACCCAGAGATGGTCGAGAACGAGGGCGTGCTGCTCAGCAACTTCAAGAAGGCCGTGCCCACTTGGCCGCTGCGCGCGCTGCTGCTGGATCTCGCCGAGCTGCGCTATCGTCACGTCGCCGAGCACATGAGCGAGGAGCGCCGGCTCGAGATCGCCGCCGGCGCGCTGGGCTTCCAACCCGACCCCTACGCCGACCTGTTCCCCACCTTTCAGCGCTTCGCGTACCTCAACGCGCTGTACGACATCGCGCTCTCGTTCGAGCATTCGCCGCTGATCGGCTGCACTACCTTCGTGTTCTCTGGCGCGGCCACGGCGGGCGGCGGCGGGCTGTTGGCGCGCAACTTCGATTTCGAGGTCGATCCCATCTTCGACCGCAAAAAGGCGGTGTTCTTCGTGCGCTCGCAGGGGCGCATCCCGTTCGCCTCCGTCGCCTGGCCCGGCCTCGTCGGCGTGGTGAGCGGCATGAACCTGGAAGGCGTCGCCGTCGTCGTGCACGGCGCGCGCGCTGGTCAACCGCAGACCAGCGGCGAGCCGGTAGTGCACGCGCTGCGCGCGGTGCTGTCGCGCGCGCACTCGACGAACGAAGCGCGCCAGCTGCTCGCGACGCTGCCGGCGCTGGTCAGCCACATCGTGATCGTCACCGACGCAGCGGGCAACAGCCTGCGCATCGAGCGCATGCCCGGCGCGCCGGATTTCGCGGCGCCGCTGGGCGACGCGGCGGCGGTCACCAACCACTTCGAAGGCCCCGCCGCGAACGATCCCAAGAACCTCGCCGTGCGCGCGAAGACCTCGACGCTGGCGCGCCGCGCGCGTGGCGACGAGCTGGTCGCCGCCGCGAGGCGCCCGGTGACCGTCTCGGCCGCGGTCGCCATGCTGCGCGATCGCAAGGGCGCCGGCGGTCGCACGCTGAAGCTCGGGGACCGCGACGCCATCGACGCGCTGATCGCGACCCACGGCGTGGTGATGGACACCGGCTCGCGCACGCTGTGGGTCAGCGTCGCCCCGCACTTGCTCGGGCGCTTCGTGGCGTTCGACCTGCGACGCATGCTCGCGCCGGGCTACGCGCCGGAGCCCGAGCTCGAGCTGGAAGCGATTCCAGCCGACACGACGGTTAATCTGGGTCAGCAGGAACCCTAGGTCGCCGGTTACCCTGATGACGCGGGTCGGAAATGACCCCCGACGAGCTTCGCCGCAGGAGCGCATTTTCGCGAAACCGCTGTGTTTTCTGGGCTCGGCATGAGCCGTGCACAATGTCCTGCGTGCCTGCGACCACTCACCGCGACGCTGGCTCGCTCAGCGCTCCGCTCGTCAGCGAGCTGACGTTGAGCGTGGGACCGGCCGCAGAGGAAACCGTCCATCTGCTCGTCATCGAATTGCCCACCGACGAAGCGGAGCGCGCCGGCAGCTTCTCGCTGCGAGAGGAGATCGCCTGCAGCGCGGAGGCCGGCGCGCGCGGCGCGTCCTTGGTGCTGTTGCAGAGCGCGGGGCGGCTGGAGCTCTATTCCACGGAGCGCGACCGCGTGCAGGCGTTTCGCCCCGTGCTGCGGCGCTTGGCCGCGCAGGCGCAAAGTGTCCCCGAGCTGCGTCGCGCGCGCACCATCGCGAAGAGCGGCAGCGTGGCCGCGCTGCACCTGTTACGGCGCGCGGCTGGCGTCGAGAGCGACGCGCCCAGCCAGCAGCGCTTCATCGTCAAGCTGCACATGGCGAGCGCCACTGCCGCCGCGTCACTGTCGCTCGGCCCCAGCCTGGCGTCGTTGTTCCGCGCCGCAGCCAACACGCACCGCCGCGTGCGGCAGGAGACGTCGCTCGCTGATCCCAACGCGGCGCCCGAGCTGCGGGCGCTCGAGCATGCCAGCGCCGAGCGGCTCGTCGAAGAGGAGCTCTTGTCCTGGCAGGCGCAAGAGGCCGAGCGGCAGCGAGCGCGGCGCCATCGCGCGCCCGAGAGCGCCAGACGAGGCTCGCTGCCGAACAGCGCAGCCGCGCCGCGCAGCAGCCAATACGTCAACGAGGCGCCGAGCACCGTGCGGCGCCGCTCGTCCTATCCCGCGCAGAGCGGCGCGGAAGAGCTCGCGCTAGCGCGCCGGGGATGAGAGACGCGCCGGCAACGTGACGCTATCCCACGTGCGCTGCGCTAGCCAGGTCGGACGTGTAGCCGCCATTACGCCTCAGCGCGGCTAGCGAGCCCGCTGGAGCGCTGCCCCTTGCCGCGCGCGCGCACGAGCACAATGCTCCCGCACTCGCAAAAGGAGGCTCGATGCAACAACGCAAGCTGGGTAGCCAAGGGCTCACGGTTTCGGAGATCGGACTCGGCTGCATGGGCATGTCTGAGTTCTATGGCCAAGGGGACGACGATGAGTCGATAGCGACCATTCATCGCGCGCTGGAGCTCGGCGTGGACTTCTTCGACACCGCCGACATGTATGGCCCATTCAAGAACGAGGAGCTCCTCGGCCGCGCGCTGCGCGGTCGTCGAGAAC
The DNA here is from genome assembly GCA_966250485.1 of uncultured Sorangium sp. Lineage (GTDB taxonomy): Bacteria > Myxococcota_A > Polyangia > Polyangiales > Polyangiaceae > PMG-095. Next base: position 45,236 of record CBINHN010000020.1, read on the forward strand.
GCGTCGTGGTCGCGACCAAATTCGGCAACGTGCGCGGCACGGACGGCTCGTTCCGCGGCATCGACGGCCGCCCCGAGTACGTGCGCGCCTGCATCGACGCCTCGCTCAAGCGGCTCGGGCGCGATCACGTGGACCTCTACTATCAGCACCGCGTAGATCCCAAGGTACCGATCGAGGAGACCGTCGGTGCCATGGCCGAGCTCGTGAAGAACGGCAAGGTCCGCTACCTCGGCCTCTCTGAAGCGAGCCCCGCGACGATCCGCCGCGCGCACGCGGTGCACCCCATCTCCGCGCTGCAAACGGAGTACTCATTGTGGAGCCGTGAACCGGAAGACGAAATCCTGCCGGCGGTGCGTGAGCTCGGTATCGGCTTCGTCGCCTATAGCCCGCTGGGGCGCGGCTTCTTGAGCGGCGCCATCAAGTCGCCGTCGGATTTCCCGCCCGGCGATCGACGCCTGATGTTTCCGCGTTTTCAGGGCGAAAATTTCGCGAAGAACCTGGAGCTCGTGAAGCGCGTGGAAGATTTCGCCGCGCGCCGCAAGGTCGGCGCGGCCGAGCTCGCGCTGGCCTGGGTGCTGAGCCGCGGGGCGGACATCGTGCCCATCCCTGGCACCAAGCGCCGCACTTATCTGGAGCAGAACGTGCGCGCGGCGACGCTCACGTTGAGCGAGGAGGAGCTGCGCACGCTGGACGAGATCTCCCCCAAGGGAGCGGCGGTGGGTCAGCGCTACGCCGACATGAGCAGCGTGAACCGCTGAGCGCTGCGCTCGTCATCGCTCCAGACCGAGCCAGGCGCCGCCGCAAGCTAGGCCGAGCGCGACGGGCGCCACGGCCAAGACGAACAACACCGCGACTGGCGCGGTCAACGCCAACAAGACCAGCAGCGCACCGAGAGCAAGTAAGGTGGAGAGCGCGGGCTCGAGCACGCTGTGCGCCGAGCTCGCGCGCGCCAACAGAAACCCGGAGATGGGGAACGCCGCGAGCACGCCGATCCCGAGCAACGCCAGCGGCCCGGCCGAGCGCACGTCAGCCTCGTCCGCCAACGTAAAATCGATGCCCATGCGCCGGCCGACGAAGACGCTGGCTACCGCCAGCGACACGACGAGCCCCAACGTCACGAACAGACCTGCGCCCACCCAGCGCCACATCACGGGTCGCTCCGCGGGGCGCAGCGCCTGACGCATTTCGCGCAACGTGGGCGGCTCGAGCCGCGTGGGGACGTGTATCGGATGTGGCGCCCAATCGCGCAGCACGAGCCAGGCGCCCAGCAGCATGAAGGCCAGCATGGGCACCGTGGCCGGCAGATAGCCCGGGCCGCGCCCCCACACGATGTGGTCGTAGAGCGCGTGCAGCAGCACCGCGAGCAGCCAGGTGAGCGAGAACCAGCGGCCGCGCTGGCGTCCGGCGCCGAGCGCGAAGCCCCAGGCGCCCGCGAAGAAGACGTGCGCGAACGAGCTGAGCACGACGCGCCCGCTCGTGATGAGCAGCGCCTCGGCGCGGCTCAGGATCGCGATGCCTTCCCCAGCAGCGAAGCCCGCGCCACACAACGCGGCGTAGCACGCGCCGAGGCGCGCGCCGTCGAAGCGCCGCGAGCGGTACAGCGGCCAGACCACGAGCACCTTGGCCGCCTCTTCCAACGGCCCAGCGAGGAGAAAGACGGCCATCAGCGCGCCGCCGACGCCCGCGACGCGCACCTCGAAGTCGAGCCCGGTGAACGCCAGCACCGAGCGCTCCACCAGCTGACACGCGGCACCCAACAACGCTCCCCCGCTCAGCGCGTACACGCTCGCCTTACGCGACGCTCGTGCCCCGCCCGCCTTGCGCCAGACGAGCCAGGCGAGGCCCAGCGCCAGCGCCGTCGTCAATGCCGCGAGCAGAGCGCGCAAACCAACCTCAGAAGTGAACGCCGAACACGGCGCTGAGCGTCACGCCGCCGCCGATGCCGGAGCCGCTCTGCGCGTAGAGCGCCGCGAGCTCCGGGTTGGAGGCCGCCGCTTGGCTGCTGGCTTTGGAGCGCGACAGGAACAGGAACTCACCCGACAAGTTCGCGCCGAGGGACAGCGTTTGACCGAGGTAATAGTCGAGCCCCGCGCCCCCGCGCACGTTGAAGCCGCGAGCGCGCAGTCCTCCCGAGGCGATGCCAGCCTCGGCGAGGCGCCCCGAATCGAAGCCGCCGAGCGAAGCGTAGCCACCGCCAAAGGTGAAGTAGGGTTCGAGCGAGCCGAGCGGCACGCGCCAGCCGAACTCGGCGTTGAGCGTCCACAGCTGCCACGCCGAGAACGACGCCAAGCGAAAGCGCGCGCCGGCCGTCAAAAACAGAAGCCGCAGCCCGGCGCCCGCGCCAAAGACCGGCCCAGTTTGTACCGATTTGATCGCTTCGGAGTCGACCAGGCGCTTCTCACGAAACGTCTGCAGCCCCAGGTGCTCCACTCCGCCTTCGACGTTCAACCACACGAACTCGAGGCCGCGGCCCGCGTCTTGGCGATCGGCGCGCGCGAGCTCAGCCTCGGTTTGGTTGGGAGCCGCAGGCGGCGGCTCCACTTCGATCGCCGGTGGTGGCGTCAAGCCGGGGCTCGTCGGTGTGCCGCTCTGGGCGCGAGCCAAGCTCACGGACGAGAGCGTCACGGCCACTGCGCATGGAACGCACAAGCTCGGTTTCCACATGGTGCTCGCCTAGACTAGTACGACGAGAACGGCTCAGCTGGCCCAAACGACGCGTGACAGCAGCCGATCGGCCTCCATCTCGGCGCAGATGGCCTCGAAGGGGCCGCGCTCGGCGCCGCGATAGCGGAGCTCGTCGAGCGACTCGCTGAGCGGAACGTCGGTCCTCAGCGTGGCCAACGTCTTGTAGAGCGTGGCCTCACTGCGCAGCGCGGCTAACGACTCGAGCAGCGCGTCGGCGCCGCGGATGCGCGCGGGCAGCTGCGCCGCGCTCGCGGGGATCGCCTCCAGGCTGCCGCACAGCGACAGCACACGCGCGGCGCTCTGCTTGCCCCAGCGCGGAACGCCAGGGATGCCGTCGGCGCTGTCGCCCACCAGGGCCAAAAAGTCGGGCACCAAATGCGGCGCGACGCCGAGCTTCTGCTCCACGGCGGCCGCGTCGTAGACGCGCTCGCGCTGGCGATCCCAGCACACGACGCGCTCGCCCTGCACGCACTGCAAGAGATCCTTGTCCGGCGAGCAAATCACCACGCGCTCGACGCGCTCGTCTCGTGCGAAGCGCGCCGCGGCGGTCGCCAACGCGTCGTCCGCCTCGAACTCGATCATCGGCCACACCACGACGCCGAGCGCCGCGACGGCGCGCTCGACCAACGGGAACTGCTCAGTGAGCTCGGGCGGCAGCCCTTCGCCGGTCTTGTAGCCGTGGAACAGGCGATTTCTGAACGACTCAATGACGTGATCGAACGCGCAAGCGATGTGCGTCGCGCCGCTGTTGGCGTGAAGGTAGATGAGGGTCTCCACGACACCGCGAGCCGCCGCGACCTCGGCGCCGCGCGCGGTGCGCTGGCTCGGCCGCGCGTAGTACGCGCGAAACAGCTCATAGGTGCCGTCGACGAGGTGTACAGTGACTGCCATTCCTCTTTCAGCCGTAGCCGGCCGAGCGCCAGGCGAGGAGCCCTGATCGCGGGGAACGCAGAAAAAGCGGCGCAGCGGCCGCCTCGGATCTGCGGCCGGGACACCAGACCTCACATTCGCGCGCGCTGGCTCGGGCGCCACTTGCGCATCGGCCCCGGGGTAGAGCAAGATTCGCCACGTCGAAACCTTTCCACGAGGCGCAGCGCTGATGCCCACGTTCGCAAGCACCCGTAGTTCTCTTCTCGTTTTCCTTGTCGCCGGTCTCGGCTCAGTCGTCGGTTGCACGCTGATCGCCGACGTCGATCGCGGTAAAATCACGGACGAAAGCTCCGGCGGTAGCGCGAGCGGCGGCACTGGCACAGGCGGCAGCAACGCGATGGGTGGCGACTCGAGCGCGGGCGCTGGCGGCAGCGCCGAGGGCGGCACGGCGCAGGGCGGCGCGCCCGAGGGCGGCGCTCAGTCCGGCGGCGCAGGCGCTGGCGAGGCCGGCGGCGCTGGCGCTCCGGGCGGCGGTGAGGCTGGTAGCGGCGGTGACGCCGGCAGCAGCGGTGCAGCCGCGGGCGGCGCAGCCGGCGCGAGCGGCGCGGCAGGCGCAGGCGGCGCGGCAGGCGGCGACGAAAACGCGGGCGCCGGCGCAGGCGGCTGAGCGCGCCCCGAGCCGAAGAAACGAAAAGACCGGCCCCGCGCAGCGCGGCCGGTCTTTTTCGTCAGCGAACGCTGGCTAGCTCACAGGTAGACGTGCAGCTGACCGAGCACTTGCGTCTCCGAGCGGATGATGGTGTCCACGCGGAAGTCGAAGTGCGGCAGGAAGAACCATTGCACGCTGGCCCACGCGCCCACGTCGGGCTTGCCCTGACCTCTGGTGCGCGCCACCGTGCGGTCGCGCCCGCCGGCCCAGCCGAGGTCCATCATCTCACCGGTCGCGATCAGGTGTAGCCCGCTGAGCACCTCGAAATCCGCCTGCACGTAGCTCACGTAGCCGAGCTCACGCCGCGAGCGCGTGAGCAGATCGGCCTCCGCCATGATCGACACCATCTTGCCGGGGGCGGCGCGGACGAAGAGGCCGTGCGCGCTGCGCGCCGTGCGCAGGCCCTCTGGAAAGAGGCGGTCGTTCTTGGCCTCGGTGTAGAGGCTGTTCACGCCTAGGGTCGCTTGCTCGGCGAGGACGAACTCGATGTAGCCAGCGTAGCCGCGCTCGCGAAACTCCTCGTTGATCTGATAATTGCCGGCGATGGCCATCAGCTCGAAGCGCACTTTGTCGAAGCCCATGTACAGCGCGACGCCGTGCTGCTGATCCGACTCGCGGTCGGTCTGCGTCTTGTCGCGGATCCACATGGTGTGCTCGGACATGCGGATGCCGAAGGGCAAGTTGAGCCGTCCAGCGCGGATGGTGTGCGCGCCGTCGCCGAAGTCGAAGCCGACCCAGTGCGTACGCGAGATCAGGTTGTAGCCGTCGCCCTGGTTCGTCGTCACCTGCGCGGCGCGCGCGTGCGGCGAGCCGGCAGGTACTTTCGCGACGCCGAGGCTGCCACCGAAGCGCAGCTTTTCTCCGATGCGCAGCTGACCGTAGAGATCGATCTGCATCGGGAACACGCGCACACCCGAGTCGGTGTACGAGGTCGCCATGCGGAAGCTGCCGCCCAGCAGCAGCTTGTCGTTCGGCCTCATCAACCCGAGGAGTGGTCCCGTCAGGCCGCTCATGCCCTGGAACGGCGAGGGCTCTTCCGTGCTGCTCGCGCTCGCCTCGGCCTCGTCGCTGGCCGCGCCCTCCTCGTCCGCGGACTCTTCGCCGCCTTCTTCTTCGGCAGCCTCCTCACCCTCCTCATCCTCGTCTTCCGACTTGGAAGCCTTCTTGGTCGAGGCGCCCTTCGCCGCCGGCTCCTCGTCGAGGTCCACCTTCTCGGCGGCGATCTTCTTCTTCGGAGCGCTCTTCGCGTGCGCCGCGCGCTGGATCGCGGCGGCGGCGCGCCGCGTCTCGACCGCAGCGGACTCCTTCGAGCCGCCCCATTTGGTGCTCAGCGCTTCCCAAGAAATGGCGTGGCCGTAAAGCGTGAGCAGCTCACCGCCCGAAGGATCGGCGTGACACCCAGCGCAGTTCGTGTACCCGTGCTTGATCATCCACGGATAGGCGTGGGCATTGCGAGCAGCGAACAAGAGCAAGCACCCGACTACGACGGAGAGTCCGCGCAGCACAAAGCGAGGCGCGATAGCGGCGCCTCGGGGACGATTCGGCATGACTTCGACTTTTGGCTAGGACCGGCGCCGCTGTCAATCGGCTCCAGAAGCGTCCCGCGTCGACCTGCGGCCACGTCGCACGGACGGCGACAAAAAGGAAAACGGCGCGAAGCGGATCGTCCCGCGCCGCGCCGCCCTCCTCCCAATTGTCAGGTTACTTGTCGCGCAGCTTGATCGGCTTCGAGATGGTGATCGTCACGTTCGGCTCGACGCAGACGCCGAGCTTACAGATCTTCTCCACGCCGAAGTCGGTGTAGTTGAAGCTGAAGGAGCCGCCCTTCACGTGATAATCAGAGCCGGTGCGGCTCACTTTGTAGCTGACCTCGACCGGCTTGGTCACGCCGGCGAGCGTCAGCTGACCGGTGACCTTGCCGCTCACGTTCCCGTTGTCCTCGGGCATCTTGAGCTTGCTCTTATCGACCACGAGCTTGGCCACCGGATGCTTCTCGGTCTTGAAGCATTCGCGCGTGTGGCTCGCACGCAGGCCCATGTCGAGCTTGGACTTCAGGTCAGCGGTGAAGATGATCTTGCCGCCCTCTTCTTTGGCGCTGATATCAGTGGACTTGCCATCGAACTTGCCCAGCCCCGGCTTGGCAACGCCCTCAATCTTGACGCTCCCTTTTTCTACGCTGGACAGCGCCGCGTTCGACGCGAACGCGATCGTGGTCAAGGTGACGGCGGCGGCGACAACTGCAATACGACGAAACATCGCGAGGTTCTCCTTTGGGGGTCGGCAGAGTGTAGCGCTCCGAAATCGACGAACAGCTCGAACCGGGTATTCAATCCATTCAGTGACGTGAAGCAGCGCAGCCTTGTCACGCAACGACCAACATCTCAAGGCCATCCGCAGCTGATCCGGAGGCGGCCGCCACTCTGTTCAATTGTACGCAGTGACAGCTCACACCTTCCCACGCACCAAATTTCTTCTGCCGCGTAAATTGCCGCGAATTCTGTAAGAATTGGGACAATTTTGGCGTCCAGTGCGGCGCGTAAAGAGCCCGAGCGTCTGCACGGTGGGCGATCGTCCTTGCACGTCATTGGAAGATTGCTGCTCGAACGAACTGAGACGCAGTTCCAATATTTTGAGCTCGTTTGCGACGCTCGGATGAGCGTGCGCAGCGCGACGGCGGTTACGTCGCGTGAGTGTATCGAAGCGCGACACGGTCGACGCCTGTGAGCGGCCAGCGGTACCCGTGCTCCTCAGTGAGAGACATTCCGAGCAACGACGGCGGCTCACTGCGTGCGACGAGCACCCACACCTGCGCTGTGGCCAGGCGTGCTCCCTCGGTCAACCATTCAGCCGGCGGAAAGGTGGCGCGTGAGACCGCGACCGCGAATGAGCCAGCCCCCAGCTCCTCACTGCGCTTGCGCTCCACGACGACGTTCGGCAAGCGGAGCTCGCCGATCACCGCGCGTAGAAATGCGACGCGCTTCGCCTTCGGCTCGACCAGCGTCAGATGCGCGGCCGGCCGCAGCATGGCGAGCGCCAGGCCCGGACCTCCCGCGCCGCTGCCGACGTCCACCCAGCGTTGGGAGTCTTCGTCGTGCAACTTCTGAGTGACTGCCGCAGCGTCCGCGAGCAGCAGATCGACGAGCTCGTCGTCCGAGCGGGCCGCCGTCAGATCGACGCGCCGATTCCACTCCACCACGAGCTCGGCCCAGCGCACGAGCTGCCCCTGGACGTGTGCTGGGGTCGCGCCCAGCTCGAACGCGCCGAGCAGCCGCTGGACGCGAGATTCGAGGCCCTGGCGAGCGGTCACGCCGGCAATGTAGCGAAGAACGCCGCCAATTGGCGCGAAGATGCGGCGCTGATTGGCACCTCGAGCGGAAGCCATCGCGAATTTGGCAGCGAGGCGCTAAAAAGGGCGGACGATGCCGTCCAAGGAACCCGCTGCGCTGCGGGCGGCAGAGAGCCTGCCGCTAGCGGCCATGGAGCGCCTGGTCGCGAAGGCGACAGGCACGGAGCCGCCGCTCGAGCTGGAGGAGATTCATGGCGGGGCATCCGTGCGCCGCTTCTTCCGGGTGAGGACCACGACCGGCAGCGCGATCCTGATGTACGTGCCGGTGCAGAGTCATGAGATCGCCAAGGTATCGGCGCAAGCGAAGCGCTGGGCGTTCCTCGAGGTGCGGGAGCTGCTCGAGTCACGCGGCGTGCGCGTTCCGGCGCTGCTCGCGACAGCCTGCGAGGACGGGCTGATCCTCGTCGAGGATCTCGGAGAGACGCTCGCGCAGCACTTGACGCGCCGTCCCGAAAATCGCGAGCGGCTCTACGCCCAGGCGGTGCGGGATTTGTCGGCGGCGCAGCGCGCGCTGCACACGCTGCCGGACGGCTCGGTCATCGGCGAACGCGTGTTCGATGAAGATTTGCTGCGCTGGGAGATCGAGCATTTTCGGGAGTGGGCGCTGGAGGCGCGCGGCATCACGCTGAGCGCCGCGGAGCGGCACACGTTCGATCGCGCCGCGCAGCACCTGGCCGACACCATCGCCGACTGGCCGCGCGGCTTCGTACACCGCGACTACCAGAGCCGAAACCTGATGGTGATCGGCGGCGACGCGCAGCCGCGACTGGCGTGGATCGATTTCCAGGACGCGATGCTCGGGCCGCGCATCTACGATCTGGTCGCGCTGCTCAGCGACAGCTACCAGACCTTCTCGACCGAGTTCATCGAAGCGCGCCTCGACGACTTCGCGCGCGAGCTCGGCCTCGATGACGCAGAGCGCGGCGTCATCGGCCGGGAATTTCGCCTGGTCACCGTGCAGCGCAAGCTCAAAGACGCCGGCCGCTTCGTCTTCTTCGAGCGCGTGCACGAAAATCCGCGCTTTCTGCCGTTCGTCGAGCCCACGATCCGCAAAGCGCAGGCTGCGCTCGCGGATCTCCGCGCGGACCCCGTGCTGCGCGAGCTCGGCGAGCTCTTGCAGCGGCTGTTCCCGCGTTGAGCCTGCCTACTGCGACGCGCGCGAGCCAGCGCGCGCAGCAACGCCGCTGCTCGCGGCTGAAGGCGTTACGGCGGCGCTGGCGCGTCCGGCCAGATCTGACACCACTCTGCGGCCAGATCGCTGTCCAGCGGCAGCAGCCAGCTGCGCACCGGCAGGCGCGCCTGAACGCCGAGCTCGACCAGCGTCGAGAACGCTCGCTCCGGCGCGGTGATCGCGAGATAGACGTACGAGTAGCGCAGGCCGAGCCCGCCGCCGACGACGCGCCCGAGCCGCGCTGGCACCAACGCTTCGTCGAGCTGATCCTCGAGCCGGCGCCGCGCGGCGAGCCGCGTCTCCGGGCTGCCCCGCCCGGCATACTTCAAATAGATGAACAGCTCGCCGTGACGCGAGAAGCGCAGCGACGAGAACGGCGCGCGCTCGAGGTGACATTTGATGAGCTCCGGCACACAGGTGCTGACCAGCACCAGATCATCGTCCGCGCGGTACTCGTCCGCGGGCTCCGGATCCAGCTCGAACATGGTCCAGTCCAGCGGAGCCTCGAACAAACACAGCGGCAGGTTGGGCAGCCCCGCATAGACGCCTTCGATGGCCGCGGCCACCGCGGCCGGCAGCTCCGAAAGCGGGAACGACGCGGGCTCGGGCGCGGAGACGACGCGCAGCGGACCGCCGCGCGGCGCGGGCACGACATCGACCGCGCCGATCCAGTCGTCCGCGCGCCGCTCACCGAGGATCTCCCATACCAGCGCTTCCGCGGCCAGCTGCTCGTCGTCGCTGCCGCTACCACCGGGGCAGCCGATCACCACTTCGAGCAGGTGCCCGCGCGCGAAACCGGCGCGCGCCGTCGCGCGCGAGAAATCGAAGCCGCGGCGCTTCGCGCGCGCCACCGCGTCCGCGAAGGTGCGCGGCGGTCGCCGGTTGACGAGCGACAAGCCACGCGGGGCGGCCGCGACGACGCGCTCGGCCAGCGGAGTGAAGGGACGAGCGCAGGGCCGCACCACGACCGTTCCGTCTTCGAGCTGCTCCGCGTCGAGCTCCGACGATACGTCGCGCACGGCGGTTTTCCACCACGCGGCGTCGCGCGCCGCGCTCAGCGCCGCCTGAAACATGCGATCGATTCTGAGATCGAGCTCGGCGAGCGCGCGCTGCTCGTCGTCCTCCGGTTCTCCAAATCGCATCCGCACGGCGCGAGTTTAGATCAGAGGCAGCCGCGGCGGGCCGCTGAATCACGGCCGCGCTGGCCACCGCAACAACTATGCTAGAGTCGCGTCCGTCGTGGCGGGCAAACGTGACGCAAAGGGACGAGCCGGCGGCGGACGCGCGACGCCGCGCGTGGTCGCGATCGGTGATTTGAACGGGGCGGACGACGCGCTGGAAGAGATCCTGCGCGGCACCGGGCTGATCAACCGAGCGGGTCGCTGGGTTGGTGGGCGCAGCGAGCTGATCCAGGTCGGCGATTTGTTCAACCGCGGTGACGGCGCGCGGGCCGCGTTGACACGCCTACTGAAGCTGCAGCAAGAAGCGGCGCGCGCTGGCGGCCGCGTCACCGTGTTGCTCGGCAACCACGAAGTCATGACCGCGCTGCGGCACGAAGCGTACTGCACCGAGGGGGAGTACCTGGCCTTCGCCAGCGCCGCGGAGCGCCGCGCTTGGCCGTCGCGCGTCGCGCGTGCCGCGCGCCGCTTGCTGCGCGAGCACGGCCCACGCGGGCCGATTCTGCCGCTCGCGCCGCGCTTGGAGGCGTGGAAGATCGCCAATGTACCCGGTCGCGCCGCGCTGCGTCGAGCGCTCTCTCCGCGCGCAAAGCTCGGCCGCGCGCTGCGCGCGTTGCCCGTCGCGCACAGCAGCGGGGACGCCGTGTTCGTGCACGCCGGGCTGCTGCCGGAGTGGGCGAAGCACGGCGTAGAGGGCCTGAACGAAGCCGCGCGCGCCGCGTGGCGCACGACGCCGAGCTTCTATTTGCGAACGCCGAAGACGAGTATCTTGGGCGCCAACTCCGGGCCGCTCTGGGATCGCAGCCTCGCCTACGGCAAGCCCGGCGCGAGCGGCGCGCTGCGCCGCTCGCTCGCGTTGCTCGGCGCTCGTCGCATGGTGGTCGGTCACACGCAGACGGAGTCGCGCCGCGCCGCCGATCGCGGTCGGATCGCGCTCGCGTACGGCGGCCGGCTCGTGCTGATCGACGTGGGCATCTGCTCGGGCCCGGACGGCCCACGCGCAGCGCTCGTCATCGAAGGCTCCATCGGTTACGAGTGGACGCCCGCGGGGACGCGCGTGCTGTGGCACGACGAGCCGCCGCTCTCGAGGGCGCGCAGCGCGCGACGTCGCGCGCGCTAGCGCTTCTTCTTCTTGCGGTGACGCGCGCTCTTGCGTTGCTTCACGGGACCGTAGGCCACGACGTCGACGCGCACCTTGGCGATGCCGCGTCCGATCATCTCAAGCTGCTCAGCGGCGGCGCGCGACAAATCGAGGACACGACCGCGCACGAAGGGTCCGCGATCGGTGATGCGCACGTACACCACTTGCCCGGTATCGAGACGCGTGACCTTGACCACGCTCGCGAAGGGCAGCGAGCGGTGCGCCGCGGTCAGCGCTCGGGGCTGATACACTTCGCCGCTCGCCGTCTTGCGACCGGCGAGCGCGTCGCTGTAGTAGCTAGCTTCACCGCTGAACCGCGCGAGGCTCGGCGCGTTGGCAAAGCGAGCGGCCAAGCCGTCGTCGCTGGGTAGCGCCGGCGGCTCGCTCGCTGGGCTGCGAGCCGTCTCGGGCGCGCGCTCGACGCGGCTCACGGGCGGCGGCGGCGGACGGGAGCTCGGCGAGCTGGTACCGGCGCAGCCAAGAGCGCCGCTCCCCATCGTCACGAGGGCGACCCAGAGCAGGCGGCGGGCGCGCGCCGCGAACGAGATGCGCTGTAGAGTGTCGTGCATTCAGCTACGCGGGCGGCGCGGGGCCGAGCCCTCATGATATAGGTGCGCCGCCATGGCGCGCAAGGACGAGGGCCGGACCCCTGCTGTAACACGAGCGCACCTTTGCCGCGAGGGCGTCGCGCTCGGGCCAAAAATGCTGCCGCTGTTGCTGGGCAGCGTGCACTACTTTCGAATGGCTCGCGCGGATTGGGAGCCCGCGCTGAAGGCGCTGCGCGAGCTCGGGCTCGAGCTCGTCGACACCTACATCCCATGGGGTGTGCACGAGACCGCTGCTGGTCACTTCGATTTCGGAGAAGGCGACGCGCGGCTCGACGTAGTCGCGTTCTTACAGCTCGCGGCCGAGCTCGGCCTTCATGCCTGCGTGCGGCCGGGACCGCACGTCAACGCGGAGCTTACGTATTTCGGAATTCCGGAGCGCATCATTTGGGATGCGGAGTGTCAGGCGCGCTCACCTGGCGGCAAGCCAGTGGTGCTGCCGGCGCCGCCGCTCGCGTTCCCGGTGCCGAGCTACGCGAGCCGCAAGTTCTTGAGAGAGTCGGCGACTTGGTTGCGTGCTGTCGGCGAGCGGCTAGCGCCGCTCGTCTATCCCGCTGGGCCGATCGTGCTCTGTCAGATCGACAATGAAGGCGCGCTGTACTTCCGCGATGGCGTCTACGATCAGGATTATCACCCCGACGCGATCCGCAATTATCACAAGTTTTTGAAGCAAAAGTACGGCTCGCTCTCGGAGCTCTCGCGCGCGCTGGGTGAGGAAGTGAGCTCGTTCGAGCTCGAGCCGCCGCGCCGCCTGGAAGCGAGCAGCGCGCGCGAGCTCGGCCGTCACCTGGACTGGGCCGAGGCGCAGGAAGAGCTCTTGGCAGTGTGCTTCGACAAGCTCGGCCAGACGCTGCGCGCGAGCGGAATGGACGTGCCCCTCTCACACAACTTCCCGCTCGCCGAAGCGCTCACGCCGCTGGACCCGAGTCGCGTGCGGCGCGCGGTCGAGCTGATCGGCCTGGACTACTATCACGCGGCCACGCCCGAGCAGCGCGTCGAGATAGCGCGCAGGACGAGCGAGCTCTCGGTGCGCTCCATGGCGCTCGGCACGCCCGCGTTCGCGTGCGAGCTCGGCGCCGGCTTCCCGCCATTCTTTCCGCCGCACAGCGAGCGCGACGACACCTTCACGGCGTTGACCGCGCTGGCGTACGGGCTCACCGGCTACAACTTGTACATGGCGGTGGAGCGTGATCGCTGGATCGGCGCGCCGTACGATGAGCGCGGGGTGCCGCGCGGCTCGGCGGAGAGCTGGTCGCGCATCGCAGCGGCGTTTCAGCGCCTGAAGCTCAATCAGCTGACGCGGCGAACGGCCGTGCACCTGGTGGTGCCGCGCATGTTGCGCCGGCTACATCGCGTGCTGCACGCATTCGGTCCGCTGAGCGCGGTCGCGTTTCGGCTCCTAGGGTACGGCGCCGCCGAGGCCGAGCTCGAAGACGAGCTCGACCTGGGCGCGCCGTTCGCGCTCGAGGCCGAACGTTTCTGGCACGCGCTCGAGGCCGAGCTCGAGCGTCGGCGCATCCCCTTCGCGGTGGTCGGCGGCGAGCTCTGCGAGTACAGCGTGGAGCACGCGAGCTGGACGGTGATCGCCTGCGCGGGCGGCCTAGAGCGCAAGATCATGAAGGCGGCCGCAGCCGGGCTGAAAGCGGGGCGGGCCGTCAGCATCGGGCCCCACCTGCCGCAGCGCGACGAGACGCTGACTCCGCGAGAGCCGCCCGGCGCGCTACGCCATGCCTTCCTCGGAAGACTCCCGACGTTCCTCGACGGCAGCGCGACGACGCTCAGCTCCGCGGTGGATCGCGCCGTGGAGGTGTTGGGCCTGCCGAGCATCGCGCTCGAGCCGAGCGAGCTCTCCGCGACGGTACATCATGATCGTGACGGAGCTCCGCGCGCGCTGTTCGTGATCAATCCCACGGGGTGTGACGCCCAAGCGACGGTGAGCGCGTGTGGCACGAATGAGGCCGAGGACGCACTCGACGGTTCCACGTTTCATGCTAAGTTGGACCGCTTCGAGCTGCCCGTGCCCGCACGCACGGTGCGCCTGCTCGCGCTCAGGACCTGAGTCCATGCTCCTCGAGATCAACCCGCTTACCCCAGAACCCCGTAAAATTCGCCGCGCCGTCGACGCGCTGGCTTCGGGGGAGGTCATCGCTTACCCGACCGACACCTGCTACGGGCTGGGCTGCGATCTGTTCAACAAGAAGGCCGTCGATCGGCTGTACCAAATCAAAGGTATGGACCGCTCGCAAATGCTGGCCTTCGTTTGTCAAAACCTTGGCGACGTCGCCAAGTACGCCGTCATGCACGATCGCGTCTATCGTACGCTGAAGCAGTACTTGCCGGGCCCGTACTGCTTCATCCTGGAGGCGACGCGAGAGGTACCGCGCTTGGTACAGACGCCGCGCAAGACCGTAGGCGTGAGGATACCGAACCACCCTGTCGCGCTGGCGCTGGCCGCCGAGCTCGGCCGTCCCATCATCTCCAGCACGGCCGCGCGTCACGGCGTCGCGCCGACGCCCGATCCGGCAGAGATCGAGCTCGAGTTTCCTGGTCTGGCGCTGGTCCTGGACGCCGGGGCCGGCGGCACCGTCCCGACCACGGTCGTCGATCTGACGGCTGACTCACCGCGCCTGGTCCGTGAAGGCGCCGGCGACCCCGCTCCGTTCGCCGAGTAGTCCGGCTCCGGAAATAGAGAGTCTCGCGCGTTCCCGGCACACGGGATCCGCCGGCGAGCGGCTGGCGCGAACTGCTGTGGGCGCTGGTGGTCTCGGCGGCCCGCAGTGCGCTGCATCACAGCGCGCGCGGAGCTACGCGGCGCGAGCGCCGGCGCGTATTGATCCGAAGACTCCGGAGCGCTAAAAGCGGGCCCATGGCCTTCGTCGTTACCGACAATTGTAAGGGATGCCGCTTCACGGACTGCGTCGCCGTCTGCCCCGTCGACTGCTTTCACGGGGACGCTGAGATGCTGTACATCGATCCGGGCGAGTGCATCGACTGCGGTGCTTGCGTCCCCGAGTGCCCCGTGGAGGCCATCTATGACGAGACGCAGCTGCCCGACGACAAGAAGAGCTTCATCCAGCTGAACGCGGATCGCGCTCCCGGGCTGCCTGTCGTCAACCAGAAGGGTGATGCGCTGCCGGGCGCGGAAGAGCGCAAGCAGAGCCTCGGATTTTGAGATAGCCGACGACGTCCGAGTCGAACCCGCTCCGACGTCGTCCCGAGCGATGAACGGGCGCGCGCCTCGTTCATCGCTCGAGCTGTCTCGAGCGGCGCCGAACGTCAGAATTTCAGCTCGGAGCGCGTGCGCACCTCGAGCGTACCGCGCGCGTTGGGTTTGCCGGGACTCTGCAGCGTCGCGGCGAGCACGCCGTTTTGCGTGCCACCGGTGAGGAACGGCTTGCCCAGCTCGAGCTCGATGCTGCCCTCCGACGCCGAACGAAACTCGGCCAGGTTACGCGGAGCATCCGGCGGCAGGCCGGGCAGATCGAAATCGGACGTCGCGGAGTAGCGCTTGGTGTTGACGTGCAAGGTCACATTGTTGCCGCTGATCTTCTCGATCTTGACCATGCGATAAGTGACGAGGTCGAGCCCCAGCAGGCCATCGCGGCTCGTGGCCATCCAGAAGCCGCCAGCGCCCATGGGCTTCTGCGGAAAGGGCAGCGTGATCGCGGCCAGCGTATCGGAGAGCGAGCGCACGATGTCCGTGAAGTCGTTGCCGATGCCCTTCGGCAGCTCGTACTTGTAACCGCTGCCGGCGCCGTCCGGTAAAACCTCGTACTCGAGCTTGGTGCCTTTCAGCTTCGCCACCTGCGCTTCGAGATCCTTGGGCGCCCCCGCCAGCGCCACCTTCGCGCCCGTGACCCGCACCACCACGGGCACCGGAGCGGGCGCGCCCTCCACCTTCGGTTTCTGCGCTTCGAAGGTGACGGCGAACTCTACCGGCAAGCCTCCCCCCTGACTCTGCTGCACCACCTGGATGGTGCCGCTCTGCTTGCTGCCGGGCTTCGGCTGGGGTGTGAAGGTGACCTTGGGCTCGCTGCCCTCCGAGCCGAGCGTGAGCTTCGGCGGCTGGCCGCGCGCGAGCTCCTTGTCGGCGGCTCCGGGCGCGAAGATCCCGTTGGGGGGCGGACCGCCGTCGCTTTGGCTCTTGGCGCTCGGTGCCGCGACGGAGGCCGCCGCCATTGCCTGCGCCAGGCTGGGATCGATCGCCTCGGACTTGGGCGCGCCAGCGTCACTGCGCTGCGCCTCGCTGGGCGGCTCGTGCTTCTCACAACCGAATACCGTCAGGGTTAGAGCCAAGAGCATCGGGACGCGAACAGTCATCTCAACTCGCCTCTTGCAGGTTCCCTCGAAGGGTCGGCGGGGGTGGCGCCGTCGACCGTTTTACTCGCCGCTCCTGGATTGTCCACCGCCGCGGGCCGAGCCAGCGTGGCGAGCCCAGCTCAAAAAGGCGGCGGCTCCGCCGCGCCGGCGTCCGCTCGTTCGGGCTCCGGGCCAGAGTTGCTCGGCCGCTGCGCGCGCGCAGCGCCAACCGGGGTGAGCCCAGCGTCCGCCTCGCCGCGCAGCGCCTCGGTCGGCAAATCGTCGCCGCTCTTCACCCCCTCGGCGGCCTCGTCGTCCACCGCGGCTCCGGGCGCGCCCGCGTCTGGCGTCGCAGCTTCGGTCGGCACCGTGCCGTCGAGAAACTCCTCCTCGATGGCGTCGCTCTGACCCGTGTAGGACAGTAACCCGGTCGCGGGGTCGACGCTCGCCGTCACGATGCCGTTCGGCCGCGGGAAGTCGGTCACCGGGCGACCTTCGTGCGCCGCTTTCATGAACGAGATCCAGATCGGCAGCGCGGTGACGGCGCCGGACTCACCCCAGCCGAGCGGAAGCGCATCGTCATAGCCAACCCAAGCTCCCGCCACCAGCTCGGTGGAGTAGCCGACGAACCAAGCGTCCTTGGCTCGGTTCGTCGTGCCCGTCTTGCCTGCCAGTGGCCGGCCCAGATTGGCGGCGCGCTTGGCGGTCCCGCGCTGCACCACGCCGCGCAGCAAGCTCGTGACGAGGTACGCTTCCTCTTCGGAGATCGCGCGGCGCTTGGGCGGCGGTGCCGGCAGCGCCAGCTCTTTGCCGTCGGGCCCCACGATTTTGCTGATCAGCCGCGGCGCCTGATACCAACCGCCGCTGGCGAACGAGGCGAACGACGCCGTGATCTCGAGCGGCGTCACCTCGTACGCGCCGAGCGCGAGCGACGGAGTCGGCTCGAGCCGCGACTCGATGCCCAGCGAGTGCGCCCACTCGATCACGTTGGGCGCGCCCACCGACGCGAGCAAATGCTCGGCCGCGGCGTTGTCGCTCTCGGCGATCGCCGTGCGCACCGAGAGCCGGCGCGGTCCAGGCTCCGGCTCTTTGCCCTTCTCGGGCTTGCGTGGCGGCAGCTCGAGCACGCTGGCCGGCGTGAAGCGGCGCGACGCCAGCGCGTAGCCATACACGAAGGGTTTGAAGGAGGAGCCCGGCTGGCGATGCGCTTGCGTCGCGCGATCCAGCCCGCCGGCGATGGCCTCATAGCTGCCGACGAGCGCCAGCACGTCACGCGAGCGCACGTCGACCGCGACCAGCGCCGCCTCAGGTCCGAGCTCGAGGTGCAACGACAGCGGTCGATTCGGCTCCACCGGGCCGCTCACTGAAACGCGCAGCAACGCCCCCACCTTCGTGAACGCGCTGGGCAGTAAATGCTTGGGGTTGAAGCGATCCTCCCGCGCCAGCTGCACGCGGCCGAGGGCCGAGCCGAGCTCGACCTCGATGATGCCTTTTTCATCGTCCAAGGCTTTGACTTGTCCGACGTAGATTTTGTTTGGCCGCGGCTCGCCGCTGAAGGGCGTGCCCCACAGCCGGCGCGTGGTCTGCACCAGCGGCGGCTCGAGCTTCTGGCGCGCGGCGTAGGCAGTGAGCCCATCGCGCACGGCCTTGCGCGCGGCGGCCTGTAGCCGCGGCTCGATGGTCGTGGTGATGGTGTAGCCGCCCTGGCGCGCCGCTTCTCCGGCGAGCTGCTCGAGCAAGCGCCGCGCGTAGGCGACCATCTCCGGCGCGAGCTCGCTCTCTTCTTCGCTGCTGGGCGCGAGCCGCACCGGCGCGTCGTTGGCCTGCTCGAACAGCTCACGCGTGACGAAGCCCTTCTCCAGCATTTGCCCGAGCACGTAGCGGCGCCGCGCCAGGCTCTTGTCGAGATCGGCGCGCGGCGAGTAGCGCTCGGGCGACGCGATCAAGCCGGCCAGCAGCGCGGCCTCCGCTAGATCCAGCTCGCGCGCCTTGCGGCCGAAGTAATAGCGCGACGCCTCCTCGACCCCATAGCGACCGTGTCCGAGGTAGATGTGATTGAGATAGAGCGAGAAGATCTCGTCCTTGCTCAGCTCTTGCTCGAGCCGCTTGGCCAAGATCGTCTCTTTGATCTTGCGTTGATACGTGCGCTCCGGCGTGAGCAGCAGATTCTTCACCACCTGCTGGGTGATGGTGCTCGCGCCCTGGCGCGTCGAGTGAGCGCGCAGGTTCGCGAACAGCGCGCGCAACATGCCGAAGTAGTTGAGCCCCTGGTGCTCGTAAAAGCTCGCGTCTTCGGCCGCGAGGAACGCCAGCTTCACGTGGCCGGGCAGCTCGGCGAAGGGCACGACGGTGCGCCGCTCGGTGAAGATGCTGCCCAGCACGGTGCCGTCGCGGGCCAGCACGCGCGTGACTTGCGGCGGACGATAGCCGCTCTTGAGCTGCTCGACGCTCGGCAGCTTGGCCTCGTAGTGGCGCAGCACGAGCACCACCGTAACGGCGCCCACGACGGCGCCGACGCCGAGCACGGCGCCCGCGATCTTCAGACCCTTGTATAGAACGCGCAGCGCCTCTTCGCGGTCCATCGCTTCAACGGCCGAGCACGCGCATGACCAGCACCGCCAGCACGACGCCGAGCGCCAGGCACGTGGCGGCGACGCCGAGCAGGATGCCGGTGCTGGGCCGCCCGCGTTCATTCGTCGCGGCGAGCGCGGCGCTCGGCGCCGCCGCTGGCGTCACCGGTAAGCTGCTCTTTACCCAGGGAATGGCCTGCGCCGCCGGACCTCCGAAGGGCCGGATGGCCTCGGCGAAATCAGCGGCGGTCTGGTAGCGATCTTCCGGCCGCTTCGCGAGCGCGCGCCCGATGGCTTCCTCCAGACCCTTGGGGAACTTGCGATCCGGAGCGCGCTCGGCGAAGGGCAGCACCGGCTCTGTCACGTGCTTCTGGATGTACTCCATCGGCGTGCGCGCCGTGAACGGCAACTTACCGGTCAAGAGCTCGTACAAGATCACGGCGAGCGAATAGATGTCGCTGCGAGCGTCCAGGGTGCGCCCTTGTGCCTGCTCCGGTGACATGAACTCGGGCGTGCCGAAGACCATGCCCTCCTGCGTCAGGATGATGGAGCCAGGCTGCATTTGGCGCTCCGTCACCTTGGCCAGGCCGAAGTCGAGCACCTTGGGGAAGTCGGTGATGCCGCCCTGGCGCGCGAGGAAGATGTTCTCGGGCTTCAAATCGCGGTGCACGATGCCGATGTCGTGCGCCTCCTGCAGCGCGCCGCAGACCTGCACCATGATCGGGATGGCGCGCTCGGGCGGCAGCGGCCCCTCTCGTCGCACGATCTGGTTCAGGTTCTTGCCCTCCAGCATCTCCATGACGATGTAGAGGGAGCCGTCCTCTTCGAGCTCTCCGAACGCGAAGACCTTGACCGTGTTCGGATGCGTGAGCTGGCTCATGGCCCGCGCCTCACGGCGAAAGCGCGACGTGAGGTCTTTGCGACCGGCGAGCTTGGGGTGCAGGATCTTGATCGCCACCATCCGGTTCATGGATGGCTGCGAGGCCTTGTAGACCGAGCCCATGCCCCCAGTGCCGATCTTCTCGAGCACCTGGTATTGGCCGCCCAGGATGGCTCGGCCTATGAACGGGTCCTTCGGTCGCATCGGCTATCACACTTAGCAAAGATCGCCGAGCGTCGCTTGCCCGCGCGCATTCAGCGACGGTTCGGCCACTCGGCAGCCGAGCGGCGCGCCGAAAGCGGGTCCGAGCCGACCTATTGACCTGGTCGCCCGCTTGCGCTTTCGGCGGCTCGCCGCGCGACTCGACTACACTGGCCGGCGATGGCGGACTCTCTGGAAAGCGCGCTGCTGCGCGACGCCGGCTTTCGGCATGCGTTCTTCACTCGTGGTGGTGGTGTCTCGAGCGGGCCCTTCGCGTCGCTGAACTTCGCCGTGAGCGTGGGGGACGAGCCGGCGCTGGTCGAAGAGAACCTGCGCCGGGCGGCGGCGAAGCTCGACGTCGATGCCACGCGCATTTATTTCTTGTCTCAAGTGCACGGCCGGACCGCGCGGCTCGCGGACGGCAAGGAGCCCGCACGCACGTTCCTGGAGACCGAAGGCGACGTCGTCGTGAGCGCCGCGCCCGGGCTCGCCTGCGCCGTCCGCAGCGCGGACTGCGTCCCGATATTGCTCGCTTGTAGACGCACCGGCCACGTGGCGGCCGTGCACGCGGGCTGGCGCGGCGTCGCGGGGGGCGCCGTGCAGGCCGGGGTCGCCGCGCTGCGCAGCGTGGCGCAAGGCGAAGTGGACCTGGTGGCCGCAGTGGGACCGCACATTTCCTGCGGCGCATTCGAGGTTTCCGAGGAAGTCGCCGCAACACTAGAGGACGCGTCTCCAGTCGCCGCGGTGGTAGACCGGACTCACGAGCGACCGCACGTGAATCTGCGCCGAATCGTGGACGCTCAGCTGCGAAGATGCGGAGTTTCTCAGGCCGCCATCGATCACGTCACGGGCTGCACCTTCGGCGAGCCAGAGCGCTTCTTTTCATTCCGCCGAGACGGGAAGCGCAGCGGGCGGCATCTCTCCGCGATTGTCCCGCGCATTTAGCTTGAAAGTCCGCGCGGGCGAGCTTGCGACGCCCGTGCCTTCCGGGGATACTCAGCCACGATGGCTTATGCGGTGACTTGCCGCTCCTGTGGAGCGCGCTTCAGCGTGGAAGAAGAGCTAGTCCGCAAGAAGCTCTCCGGCAAGACGACCATCCTGCGTTGCAAACACTGCCAAGCAGCCATTCGCGTCGGCGCAGCGGATATTCCGAGCCGACTCAGCTCCCGTCCACCTCCGTCTCCAGAAAAGCGTAAACCCGTGCCACCAGGGCTCACGCGTCCGAAGAAGCCGCGCCCGCCGCTGAAGACGCGCCCGGGTCTGGGCGCGCCGCTCGTTCCACACATCAGCGCGAGCCCGGAACCACCGCCGCCGCCGCCCGCACCGGAGCCCGATGATGCGGCGACAGCGACCCCGGTGCCCGCGAGCGCAACGGAGACTCCGCTGCCGGTGACGCGCCCGCGGCCGGCCACCGCGAGCGCCCTCGCTCGTGATTTGTTCGAGGCGCCGGCGCGCGCCGACGACGTGCCGGTGGATCTCTCGGACATGGCGGAGTCAGTGCCGCCGGGCCCGCCGAGCGACGAAGGGAGCGAGCCTGCGCTCGAAGAGCTGTTGACGCCGCGACAACCGCGGCCGCGCGCAGACGCAGAGTTCCTGCTCGGCCTGAGCGGCAGCCGCGGCGCGAATGGTGCCATCGAGCCGCCGCTGCTCGACGCGGAGGACGAAACGGCGCTGACCCAACCGCTGCCGAACGTCGCAGCAAAGGCTGAGCCCGAGGCGCCGGGACCGGAGACCCAGCGCGGCTCCGCGCTGTCCGAGAACGCCCCGCGTAACTCCAGCGTACCCTCGCAAGCGTTCGCGCGAACCTCCGCGCCGAAGAGAAAGCCCCGCGTCAGCCCGGTGCTGCTCCTGCTGTTGGGCGGCACCGCGTTGGCTGCGACAGTCGGTGTATCCTTGACCCGCGGCGGGGACGAAGAGCCTCCCGCCGTCGCGCTCAATCGCGATTCGTCGCCCGAGAACGCTGCCGTGGCACCGGCGCCCATCGAGACGCCGGAGCCGGTGCCGGTGAGCGCCACCCCGATGCCGGAGGCCTCGCAAGTCGTCGAGCCGCCGCCCGCTGCGGTGGCTGCTCCGACGCCAACGCCGCGCACGCGTGAGCTAGCGGAGAAGCCAACGACGAACGCCATCGCGCACCATGAGAGCGCGACGCGCAGCGAGAACGCAGCCAGCGCCGAGCGCTCCTCGCAGGTCACGTCAGCGAAGAGCTCAGCCGCGGAGACCGAGCCGACTCCGCGCGCCGAAGCCGCTGTGGTCCCAGCGCCAGCTGCGCCGCGCCCCGCGCCGGCGCCCGCCCAGCCGGGTCAGACCTTCGACGTCAGCGCGGCGTCTGCGGCGCTGACCAGCGCGGCTGCGGAAGCAGCGTCATGCCGCAAACCGGGTGATCCTACCGGCGTGGCGGTCGTCACCGTGACCTTTGCGCCGTCCGGTCGCGTCACCAGCGCCACCGTGAGCGGACCGCCCTTTGCGGGGACGCAAACCGGCGGCTGCATCGCCTCGACGTTGCGGCGCGCGCAGGTGCCCGCTTTCGAGGGCGACAAGATCAGCGTCGGCAAGACCATCGTCATCAAGTGACGCGGGCGCGCGGAGCGGCGCGGAACGGCTCAGGGAAAATCCGGGCCCTGCGCTGCTCCCGCCGGGGCGCTCAAATCCGCGGTCACGAAATCGTGCGCGGCGACGTTCGAGGCTTGCGTCAAGACGTCCGGCTTGAGCGCCACCTGATCTTCGCGGCCGCTCACCGAGCCGTGGCAACCGCCGCAGAGTCCATTGAAGAACTCGCGCCTGAACGACTGGCGCGCGACCTCGCCAGGATAAAACTGCAGCTCTTCCCGCTGGAAATGCAGCGTGCTCGCGGCGTCGCCGGCGAGCGCCACCTGGGCGGCGAGCGACACGGAGACACCGCCCGGCAGCAGGATCTTCGCCGAGCCGTCGCCAAACGGCGTGACTTGACCGAGCGGTGCGCGGCGCACGTAGAGCTGCCCGTAGCGATCGCTGGTCACGTACTGGCCACCCGTCGCGAAGCTGACCACGCCCGGCTCCGGAGGCAGGTTTTGCCACAGCTCGACCGCGCTGGGAGCTTCGGAGAACGGGCGCCCCGTGCGCGTGTTCTGGAATAACAACGACGTCAGCAGCGGCAGGTCGAGGTACGTCACTTCGGCGACGTCACCGCGAGAAGGGTCGACGCGCGTCGAGCCATTCGCTTCGTCTAGCCGCGAGCGGAACACGCCCAGGTTCGCGCGCGGATAGACCGCGACCGGCCACAGCGCGTCGCCAGCGCCGGTGATGAGCGGCGTCCGCGCGCCCGTCGCGGGATCCACGGCCACCACGTCGAAGTCTCCCGAGAACGAGGCCAGGTTCACCACGTTCGCCGCGTAGCTCACCAAGACGCGACCGTCCGGCAGCGGTGACGGCCATGCATACGCGCCCTGCGTCGCATCGAGGTGCCCGCTGGCGGCTGGATCGACGATGTGGATCGAGCGCTGATAAAACACCGGGTTCGGAAAATCGATCGCCGCGGGATCCATCAGGTAATCCTCCGGCTTGTCGCTCAGCTGATCGATGCCGATGCTGCGGTTGATCACCGCCAGCGTGCCGGCGCCGTGCGCGGCGCCGCGATCCGAGAAGATGGCCGCGAAGTTCTTGTCAGTGAGCTCCACCACGTTCGTGAACTGGTCGTAGCCGATGGTGTTGCGCTGGCCGAACAGCGGGTGATAGTCGCCGCCGTCGAGGTTGATACGGCGCCCCGCGAGCTGATAAAAATCGTACGCGCGCTTCTCGGCGCTCAAGATCACGCGGCCATCTCGCATGAAGGCCGGCAGCATCTCCTGGTTTAGCAGGAACGTGAGCTGCCGGATGCTGCCGTCCGCCTCGCGCACGTACAAGTTGGTGTTCAGCTTGGAAGGGTCGGACGGCGTTCGCTGCGGCCCCGCGGGCGCGTAGGGGCCGCGATCGACCAGGTTGCCGCGCGTTGAGACGAACACGATGCGGCCGTCCGGAGCGAAGGCGGGATCCAAATTGTGAATCAGCTCCCCGCCCGCCGTGCTCCCTTGCTCGATCGCGGCGTCGAGCGCGCAGCCACTATCATCCGCGACATAGATTTTGTAGGGCTCGCTAGCCGAGCGCCGCGCGGAGAAAGCGACGCGCGTGCCGTCCCACGACACCGCCGGGCGGCGCGCGTCGCTGGTCGCCGGATCCAAGCCGCAGGCGCGGGAGAGGCTGGTCTCCGCGCCGAGGCTGATCGCGCCGCCCGCTTCGAGCGTGGCCGCGACACGCACCACGTCGGCGCCAGGCGCGAACTCCTCCCAATCCTGGACCGTGTCGAGGCCCGGACGGGGCGCGGCGCGCCGCACGTAGACGATCGCGGAGAGCACGCCGTTCGCGCCCAGACGAGCGGCGCGCTCCTTCATGATCCAGGACACCAACACGCAGTACGGTGGCTGTTCGTCGAGCGGGCCGCTCTCGGCGTCGGCCAGGTTGCAGTCTTCGGGGTGGCCATCAGCGGCGAACAGCGGGCCGCCGCGGTGCAGCATGCCGCCGCTCGCCGGCGACAGGTTCTTACGGATCAAGCGGCTGACGTTCGGATCCGGCGACTCGAGCGCGATCTGCTCGAGCGAGAGCTCGTAGTTCTTGCGCGTCGCCGGCAGGCCGAAGTGTCCCCCGCTGCCACCGCGCAAGCGGTAGTCGTGGAACATGGAGGCGGAGTGACAGCCCAGCATCATGCAGCCGCGCTTTACGAGCATGGGCTGCACCCGCGTGGCGAAGAACTCGAAGCCGGGCTCGCTCGGGACGTGGCTCGGGCCGCCCTTGGCCTTGGCCCAGCTCAGCAATGCCTGATAACCCGGGTCGTCCACCGATTCGAAGAACGAGCCGCCCTCGTGGTAGGTGCCGCCCGCCGTGGGCGACAGCGTCCGCCGCAGAATTTCGCTGGAGGCCGCGTCGCTGGAGACGTAGTCGGCGGCGGCGAAGTAGTTCCAGCGCAGCTCCTCGCGCGTGTTGCCGCACGTGAGGCGCAACGAGTTGGCCGGCGATCCGTGGCAATTGGAGGCCGCGCAGCGCTCGCCCAAGAGGCCGTTCACGTCGCTCTCGAACGACGCGAAATCAGCGCTGGTCGGATCGCTGTTGGGATCGAACAGCGCGTCGTCGCCGATGACGCTGGAGCAGCCTCCGCTCGGAGCGGAGCGCGACGCGAGCGGCGCGTTGTTCTCCGTAGCGCCCGCCGCCATCCACTTCTGCAGCGTCGTGAACGACGGGCTCGCGAAGTCCAGGATGCGATTGCCGGCGTGGGCGATGTCGGTCGTGATCAGCGTCGGCGTGCTGGACGCATAGGACGTCAGGTACAGCTGAAAGTTGGGCACCACCTTGAGCAGCAAGCCCGGCACGCCATAGGGCCCGTAGTTCAGCAGCAGGTCGCGACGATGAGCCAGGTCCTCGTAGCTCTCCACGCTCAAGTTGCCGAGCGCGTTGCCGCGATCGTCCGCCACGACGTGACAGCTCGAACGCGTCGGGCTCGTCGCGCAGGACTGCTCCAAGAAGGGGCTGATCTTACGCGAGTAGAAGGTGCTGTCCGCGCTGGGCTCCTGCCGCTGGCACGCCGTGAGCGCGACGAAGAGCAACGAGCCTAGGTGCAGACGCGGCAAATTACGAATTGGCATCGCAGCGAAGGAGAGCGAGCTTACCACGCGAACGCGCGGCCCCGCGTACGGCGATCACAGCCGGCGCAGGGCGATGCGCGCGGCGCTCTGGACCAGCGGGCTCTCGTCGCTGAGCGCCATTTGTACGGCGCTCTTGGCCTCGCTATCCGCGATTTGTCCGAGCGCCCACACGGCCGCCGCGCGCACGCCGGGGTCCGGCTCCGTACCTGGCGCCGACAGCGCCACGAGTCCTACTACGACGTCGGACAGGCGCATGGCACCCACCACTTCCGCCGCGCGACGGCGCACGACGGGCGAAGGATCGCTGAAGCGCTCGACGACCGCGTCCACGCTGCTGAACACGTTGATCGAGACGCTGGCTGACAAGGCAGCGAGCCGCACGTCCTCGTCGCTGTCGGCCAGCGCGCGCCCCAGCTCCTTGGCGGGACCCTCGTTGTTCAAGCGCTGCAGCGCGGCCACCGCGGCGGCCCGCACGCGCGGCGAAGGATCCGCGACCACCGCGTTGGCGACGATGGGCACGCCCGCCGGGCTCAAGAACTCGCCCAGCGCATTGGCGGCGTAAGCGCGGCGCAGCTCGCTCTCCTTGCCGTCCTTCAGCGTCGCCACGATTTGCGAGTAGACCTCACCGGGGCCGAACACGCCGAACACGCGCCGCCGCAGCCACCAAGCGCTGATCTCGCGCGTCTTGGCGTTGCTGTTGAACAGCAAGCGGGAGACGCGCGGGATGCAGTCCAGGCACTCCACCTTCTCACCGTGCTCGAGCAGCTTCCAGATGCGCGTGGGCGCCACGTTGTCGAAGCGCAGCTCGGTGGCGAGCGCTTCGGCGCTGGTGATGTGCTCGAGCGAGTTCGAGTCCAGCGAGCGGTACACCGTCGCGCGCCCGCTGATCTGGTCCGGCTCGGCGGCGCGCGTCGCGCTCGCCGTCCCCACCAGCGCGGCGGCGGCGCAGCAGGTCGCGAGCCAGCGGCGGAATGAGTGCTGCGTATTCATGGGTCGAGCCTGGTCTCGATGGATCATAGCGACGCTCCCTTGCCAGCGACCGGATCGATCATGGCGGGTACGAACTGCGTGTTCTGGCGCGAGTAGTACTGCCCGCCCATGTCGATCGCGCGGATCAGCTTGACGAGCTCATCACGCGTCAGCCCGGCCGTCGCGGCGTGATCGCTGCGCGTGCCGCCCGCGATGCCCGCGTCGGAGAAGGGCTGCCCCAGCGGCCACGCATAGCGGCTGCCGTCGTTGACCGAGGGCACGTTGAGCTTCTCGATCAAGGCGCTGTGGCGCGCGTCGCTCGGCACTGCCCACTTGGGTGGCACCGTGCCCGTCACCATCGCGCCGCGGCCCATCTCCATCTCCAGCGCCGCCGGATAGAACAGCGAGACGTAGCTCGCCGGCCAGTCTTGCGTGTTGCGATCGTAAGTCACCGTGATGGGCCGGTCCGACAGATCGAGCCGTGGAATCTGGTACTCCGTGGCCTCGTTGGTGAGGCGGTTGGTCATCGTCACCGAGTACGTCTCCTGCGGGCCGTTGCCGTTCGTGGTCTCGTTGTGGCAGCGCACGCACCTGGCGTTGAGGATCTTCTGCACCTCGTTCTCGTTGCCCGCGTCGTCGGCCTTGGCCCAGGGGTACTCCACGCGCTCGGCCACCGGGATCATGAAGTTCTCCGGGCCGCGCCCGGACGCGATGTTGTTCATCTGACCGCCCGGGTTGTTCGGCGCGGTCCGACTCTCATGGCAGCCGCCGCACACGCGGCCCTCGCCCGGCATCGCCTGGATCCACGTGGTCTGGTTGCGGATGGCGAGGTCGAACTCGTCCACCGGCTGCAGGTGCATCGGCACGTAGGGCGGCACCTGCGCCAACCACGAGCCGTCCGCCTCGACCTTGGCTTCACCGAGCAGCGCTGCGCCCTCGGCCATGGTCAGGCCGAACATCGTTTGATTCGCGGCTTCGCTGGAGAAGCCCTCGATGATGCGCACCTTCACCGCGTGCGCCAGCGCTTCGTCCAGGCTGACGTCATCGAACTGGGCGCCGCTCAGCCGCTCGCCGTGCCGCGAGGTGAGCGAGGTGTTCTTCACGTCGATGGAGCCGAGCACGGCGGGCGTGGCCGCGTCGACCACGGCCTGCCGCGACGAGAGATCGCGCGGCTCCGGGCGCACCACCACGGGCTTGGCGTAGAGCTCCCACACGCTCTCGTCGTTGGCGACGAGCTCGCGCCGGTTGCGCTTCACGTCGAACACGTAGATCCCGTAGTCCGGCGGCGTGGCGACCAGCTCGCTGATCTCGTTCACGGGGCCGTTCGCCCAGGAGACCAGCAGATTGCCGTTGGGCAACGTGGCCGGCGCGCGGTAGCGACCTTCGGGCGACTCCGCGTCGCCGAGCGGGACGTTCGGCGTCAGCACCGTGTACGCCTCGGCGGCGGACTTCTCCTCGTCGAAGCGCTCCGGGTCGCCCTCCGCGCGCGCGTCGATGCGCACCAGCGCGCCCGCCTGGATGGTGTTCTCGCGGTTGGTGACGATCGAATAAAAGACGTTCGGTGTCAGCGATTCAGTGGCCTGCACCAGCGAGTTGCCGGGCTTGCCGTGCTGCCCGCTGAGCGCGATCATCTGCGTGCAGTCGGGGTTCATCGCGAACAGCTTCACGTCGTTGACGTTCTCGAGGTGCTCCCAGCGCGCGAAGCCCACGCGGCCGTCGTGCAGCGGGAACAGCGTCACGATGTGTGACAAGTTCTGCGAGCACAGCTTGCGATCGGCGTCACCGCCAGCGATGGTCATCGTCGCCAGCTGAGTCACCACGCGCGAGTGGTTGTACTCGTCCGCGCGCGTGCCCATCTCGGTGTAGCCCTGGTTCGTGGTGAACACGATGCGATCGCCGGGCGCGAACACCGCCTGCTGA
Source organism: uncultured Sorangium sp. (assembly GCA_966250485.1). GTDB lineage: Bacteria > Myxococcota_A > Polyangia > Polyangiales > Polyangiaceae > PMG-095. The sequence goes on from CBINHN010000020.1 coordinate 73,428, forward strand.
TCGTCGTACGGGCCGTTGGTCAGCTGCGTGAGCTCGAACTTACCGGCCGCGTTGCGCGCGAGCGGCGCCAGGTACACGTGATAGTGATCGCCGGCGTCACGCTTCATGGTGAACACGACCTTGGTGGCGTCGAAGCTCACGTCGACGCTCGCGATGTCAGCGCTGGGATAGTCCTCGGTGATGACCTCGACGCGGTCGAGCTTCAGGTCGTGCAGCACGAGCTTGCCGCCGGGCACGTAGCGCCCGTAGTCCATCACCTGCCCCATGCCGCTCGTGACATCGATGCTCTGCACGGTGCCGTCCTCGATCACGGTGTGCTGGCGCACGGCGTAAACGATCTGATTGACGCCGTCGCCCGTCGGCGGTTCCGCGCGGTCGGAGGAAGACGCGCAGCCCAACAGACCGAGCAGCGCGCAGCAGGAGAAGGCGCCGATACGGGCGAAGGAGGCGGTCGAAGAGAGGGGGCGAGGCATCAAAAACTCCTCTGAAGACCGGAAAATCGGCCTTGGTGGCAACGATGAGCAGGAACTGGGCCAGGCAATTATAGACGTGATTTCGCGTAGTTAGCTCATCTTTCTCGTGGGCCTAGGCCCCCACGACTCCCCCGCGCGGGGGCGAGCGCCCCTGCCACCTTAGCGAACCCTCGCCAGCGCTGACCAGAGCCGGATGAGAAGCTACGCTCGGCGCCGTGAATCTCACATTCGATCCTATTTCCGGACTCATCCCCGCCATCGCACAGGATCGCCTGAGCGGCGAAATCCGCATGGTGGCGTGGATGAACCGCGAAGCGCTGCAACAGACGCTCACCACTCGCCGCGCCACCTTCTATAGCCGCTCGCGGCAGGCGCTGTGGGTCAAGGGTGAGACCAGCGGCCACACGCTGCGCGTCGAGCGCGTCGTCGCCGACTGTGACGCCGACGTGCTCATCCTGCTCGTCGATCCCGAGGGGCCCTCGTGCCATACGGGCCGCAGCACCTGCTTCTTCGCGGACGTGACGTCCGTCGATGACCTGGTCGAAAGTGAGCGCCAGGCGCTGCCGTTCTTGGGCGAGCTCGAGGACGTGATCCGAGCGCGACAGGCCAGCACGGCGGAGAAGAGCTACACGCGAGCCCTGCTCGACGGCGGCGCCGCGAAGATTTCGGCGAAGCTCAGCGAAGAGGCCGCCGAGCTCGGCGCCGCCCTCGCCAACGAGAGCGATGAGCGCGTGGCGAGCGAGGCCGGCGACCTGTTATTTCACCTGCTCGTCGGCCTGCGTTCGCGCGGCGTAGAGCTGCGCGCGGTCCTGGCGCAGCTCGCCCGCCGCAGCGGCAAGAGCGGTCACGAAGAAAAGGCGAGCCGCAAGCGCGAGTAAACCGCGCGAGCGTCAGCGCTCGCGGCTACCGTTCGGCATATTTCGGGCGGATGTAGGTGAGACAACGCCGGAGTCGCGCCGCCAAAAAAAACGACTCGTACGAAATCGAGCAGATTCGGGGAGTTTGACCCCACGGAAGTCGCCCGATATCGTGGTGTCTCGGACTGAGCTGGCCTAACTTTTCTAGCCTGCTGTCCCGCAAAGTTCACCGATGCCGACCAAGGTGCTCGTTTTCGAGAGCGATGCTGGATTTGCCGAAGAGCTGCGGCGGGGGCTGACGCAACTCGACTGCGCCGTCACGGTAGTCGACGACGCCAGCATCGGGCTGCAGACCGCCGCCCGCGACCGACCCGACCTGATCCTGCTCGCCATCGAGCTGCCGCGGATGAACGGCTTCTCGGTGTGCAACAAGCTCAAGCGGGATCCGGGCTTGAAGGACGTCCCGCTGATAATCATGAGCTCGGACTCCAGCGAGGAGACCTTCGAGCAGCACCGGCGGCTGCGCACGCGCGCCGAGGACTATCTGCATAAGCCGCTGGAGTTTTCCGCGCTGCTCGCGCGCATCCAGGCCTTCGTGCCGCTGGGTCCGAAGAGCGAGCCGCCCATCAGCGAAGACGCGATCGTCATCGAGGAGGACGTTCAGCTCGACGATGTCGCGGAGGTCACCGAAGCCGACATCGAGCTCGAGACCGATCAGCTCACCGAGCAAGCCTTCGACTCGCTGGTCAGCGTGCGGCCGTCGCCGGCGTCGCAACCGGCCGACGGCGGCATCGAGATCACCGAGGCCGAGGTCTTGTCGCAGCCGCCACCTTCGGCGCCGCAATCCGTGGCGCCTGCGTCCGGCGCCAACGGCCTCGAGATCTTGGAAGCCGAGATCGCGTCGCAGCCGCCCGAAGCGGCGATGGGCTCGCTGATCCCGATTTCGACGCGCTCGCAAGCCGCGCCCCGCCCGACGCCGCCACCGCAGCAACGCTCGGCGACGCCGCCGCCGTTGCCGCTGTCCGCGTCCGTCGCGCCGCGCTCGGCGCCGCAGCGCTCGGTGACCCCGCCGCCGTTGCCGCTGGCCGCCTCTGTCGCGCCGATGCCGGCGGCCGCGCCCTTGCCGTCGGCTGCGCCGCGCCCCTCCGTCGTGGCGCGCGCCGTCGACGCGGAGACGCAGCGGCTACGCGAAGAGCTGGAGCGCTACAAGAGCCGCGCGAAGGAGCTCGAAGAGTCCCATCGCACGGCGCAGGCCCGCGTCGGCGAGCTGGAAGAGTCCGCTCGCCGCGCGGGCAGCAAGGACGCGGAGGTGCAGCGCCTGCAGCGCGAGCTCGAGGACGTGAAGGCGCGGCTGGCAGCCGGCAAGGGCGGCGGCTCTGCGCGCGAATTTCTCGATCTGCGCGAGCAGCTCAACAAGAAGGACAAGGAGCTGCTCGATCTGCGGGACCAGCTCACGCACCGCGACAAGGAGCTGCTCGGGCTGCGCGACGGCGCGCTCGCGTTGGAGCGCGACAAGGCCGATCTGCAGGATCGCATCGGTGAGCTCGATCGTCAGCTCGCGGAGCTCTCGCGCAACAACGAGGCGCTGAAGAACGACAAAGACGCGGCCAGCAAGCGCGCCGAAGATTTCAAGCGCAAGTCCGACAAGCTGAAGAGCGACCTGGACGCGACCCGGAGCGAGCTGGAGGCGAAGAGCGGCGAGCTCGGCGAGCTGAAGACGCAGTTCGAGGCGGAGCTCGTGGCGCGCAGCGCGCGCGAAGCCGAGCTCGAAGCGCGCGCGCAGGCCGATCTCGAGAAGGCGGTGCTGGCCACGGAGGCGTCCGAGCGCGAACGCGGCGAGCAAGCGCTGGCGGCGGCGCGCGAGCAAGCGCGCCAGGAGCTCGAGGCGGCGCTGCACGCCACGCGCGAAGAAGCGCAGGCCGCGCAGCAACAGGCGCTGGCCGCGCGCGACGCCGAGCTCAAGGCCGCGCACACGGAGTACATCGCTGCGATCGAGCGCGGCGCCGAAGAGACGCAGCAGAAGCTGCGCGCCGAGCACGAGCAAGCCCTGCGCGACAGCGAAAGCGCAGCCAATCAGCGGCTGGCCGAGCGCGAAGCCGAGCTCTTGAACGAGCGCGCCCGGGCGCTCGAGGCGGCTCGCGTTCAGTACGAGTCGGAGCGCGCGGAGCTCACCGCCGCGCACGAGCAGGCGCTGGCCGAGCGCGATCAGCAGCAGTCGAACCTCGAGCGCGAGCTGGCGCAGCGCACCGGCGAGCGAGACGACTCGCGCCGTGATCTCGAGAAGCGGAAGCTGCGCGTGGAAGGGCTGGAGACCGATCTGTACACGACGCGCTCCGCGCTCGACGCGACGCAAGCCGCGCTCTCCGAGCGCGAGCACTCGCTGGCCAGCACCAGCGCCGAGCTCGCGGCGAAGAGCAATGAAGCGCGCGATCTCGCCGCCCGCCTCGCGTCGCTGGAAGCCGAGCACGGCGAGCTCACGAACCGTCACGGCGCGCTCAGCGCGGAGTTCGAGGAGACGCGCGCCGCGCTGCAGCGCGACCGCGAGCTCTTGGCGCGCGCGCGCAACAAGTGGGAGGGCGATCGCGCCGCGCTGGAGCGCACCAAGGACGCCCTCGCCGCCGCGCTGGCTCAGGTCGACGACATCGAAGCGCGCACCTTCGAGTGATGAGCGCCGGCGTCGTCAGGCGACGCCGCGCTCGCGCAGCAACGTCGCGGCGATGCCGCGCAAGGCGCGCACCCCCTCCACGAGCCGCGGCCCAGGGCGGCCCAGCCACGCCTCCGACACGCAGAACACGCGCTGCTGGCGCACGAGCTCCAGCGCTTGCCAGGCGCTGCGCCTGAGCACCACGTCCTTGCGATATTTCTCGAGCCGCACGCCGCACCAAGCGATCACCGCGGCGTCCGGGCGCAGCGCGGCCGCGCTCTCATCGCTCAAGGGCAGACTCGGCACGTCGCGGTCCGCCAGCGGATTGTCCAGGCCCGCCGCCTCCAGCAGCTGCTGCACCCAGCTGGCGCGCCCGGGTGCGATGATCGGCTTGGGCCACCACTCGACCAGCACGCGCAGCCCGCTCGGCGGCGAGCGCACGTCGAGCTCGGCTTGCATCAGCGCGATCAGCGGCGCGGCGCGCTCTGGCACCTGCAACAGCGCGGCGATCTCGCGGATGTTGGCGTAGATGTCGGCGACGCACCTCGGCTCTGGAGCGATGAATGGCAGCTTGGCCGCGGCCAGGCGCTCCACGACGCGCTCATGGCCGGGCACGGTGAGCGAGGCGAGCACGTAATCAGGGCGCGCCGCCGCCACGCGCTGCACGTCGATGTCCAGATCGGGCCCCACGCGCGGTAACGCACGAACCACGTCCGCCGGGTGATCACTATGGTCGTCGACGGCGACCAGTCGCTCGGCGCAGCCGAGCGCGCAAACAATCTCGGTGTTGGAGCAGGTGAGCGAGACGATACGCACGCGATGCCCTCGGGATGACGCGCCCGCTACTTCGAGAGCTCGTGGCCCCAGCGCTCCACGGCCTGCGCGACTTGCCCGAAGGCGCGACCCTTGTGCGTGAGCTCGTAGCTGACGCGCACCGGCGGCCCAGCGTCCACGCGCCGCTCGATCAGCCCGCGCGCCTCGAGATCCTTGAGCCGAGCGGAGAGGATCTTGGTGCCTAGACCCGGCGCCGCTTCGACGAGCTCGTTGAAGCGGCGTGACCCCGACTGCAGCACGGTGAGGATCATGGCCGTCCAGGGCCGGCCCAGGACCTCAATCGCGCTCTGGAACGCGCGGCACCGACAATCGACGACCTTGCCCATCGTCCTCCTAGCCTAGCCACTGCACTTTCCAAAGGGAAGTGAGTTGACAAAGGAAACCCCAGCCCAACGTTCAACTCACCCCCGCTACAAGGAAGTCATTTGAATGGGATTCTCTCTCGCTGCCCTGCTCATCCACAGCCAAATGGTGCCTCAGGCGGCACGCGACGCGTTGCGTGAGGCCAGCCAGGCGCCCGCCGAACAAAAGGTGCGACAGCTGGAATCGGCGGCCCGCGTGCTGTACCGCGAGGCTGGCTTGGATTGCCGAGACGCGCGTGAGGTGGTCGGCCTGAACAGCTACGGTAGCTGCGTCTGAACGCTGCCCACCGCCTCGATCAGATGAAACACCCCCGGCTCGAGCTCCCACGAGAAGTACGCGTGCGGCAGCTCGGGCGGGAAGAACCCTGAAGTGAGGTGATCGAGCAGCTCGCTCGCCGGCGCGTCCTCCATGTAGGCGCGTGTCAGCAACGCTTCATCGTCCGCGCGGCGGTCGCAGAGCAGCGTGCCCTCGAAGGCGGGGCGCGCGCTCCCGGAGAAACGATCGTGGAAGCTGGCCCAGGAGCGACCCTGCAAGCTCTGACGGATGGCGTCGCGCACGCGCGCGAGCGCGGCGTCGTCCGTGGTGGTCGCCGCCAAGAGCACCCGCAGCTGGCCGACGATATTGCTGAACAGAACGCAGCTCTCGCCCGCTGCGGCGAGAGTTGGTAGCCAGCGTTCCGGTCGCTGCACGAGCCGATCCTCGGCGATGAACTCCAGCTGCGGACGGCGATCGAGCGGCGCGCGCCGGAGCTTCCAGCCGAACAGCGCGCGCGCCACCGGATCCGGCTCGAGACACACGACGCGCTCGAAGCGCTCGAAAAAAAAGGGCTGTAGGTTGTAGCCGCCGCTCGGCCCGACCAAGACCAGCGTCTTCTCCGGCGGCTGCCAGCCGAGCAGCCACTCCCCGAGCGCCCAGCGAAAGGGCTGCCACAGGTTCTTTGCGTGGCGCAGCGCGCGCTGGTGATAGCGCAGCCCGCCAGCGGGGTTGGTGAGGCCAGTGAGGGACATCGGTTGGAATGCGCCGCGCGCAGCGGCTCGAGCCAGGCCGCTTCAGGGTTTGTCGAAGACGACCCAGCGCCCGTCGAGCAAGCGTTCGTGCGGGAGGAAGCGCGCCTTATAACGCATGTGGCTCGAGCCGGAAATGTACAGGCCGAGATACAGGTACGGCAGCCCCCAGTCACGACACAGCTCGATCTGCTTCAAGATCGAGTACGTGCCGATGCCGACCTTCGCGAAGCTCGGATCGTAATAGCAGTACACCGCCGAGAGTGAGTCGTTCGCGCGGTCGACGATCGCGACGCCGAGCAGCTCCTCACCCAAGAGGTAGCGAAGCTCAAACGTCTCACACGAGGTCAGCACCAAGAACTCGCGGTAACCGTCGGCGTCGATCGGCGCGCGCCCGCTGCCCAAGCCACGCAGGGTCTTGTGGCGGTTATAAAGCTCGATGCGCCGCTCGTCGACGAGCGTGGGCCCCACCTCGACGCGCAGCAATGAATCGCCGTCCTTCAACGTGCGGCGGTGCGTGCGACTGAAACGAAACGCGCCGACGTCGATGCGGATCGGCTCGCACGCGCGGCAGCCGGGACAGCTCGTGTGATAGAGGAAGATGCCTTGCCGGCGATCGCCGCTGTCCAGCCTTTGACCGAGCTCGCCGCGCGTGAGGGGACGCGCGGGGATGCGCAACGGCAAGCGCGCCACGCGGCCGTCGAGGTACGGACATGGCTGCGGCTCGTCGTAGACGATGAGCTCCGGCGGACTGCCAGGGAGCACTCGGTACGGGACGCCGGAGTCACGCTTCATGGGCGCAACCGGAAGGGTTCTGGTAGGAGCGCGGCGAGCGTCGTGCGGCGCGTCTCGCGCGGCGACACCGCGACCACCACGCACTCGGGCCCCGCGAACTCGACCAACGTCTGCCGACAGATGCCGCACGGCATCCCCAGCGGACCGCCATCGGTCGCGACCACGACGCAATCCAGCTCGCGCTCACCCGCCGCGACCATGTTGCCGATCGCCACTCGCTCAGCGCACAGGGTGGCGCCGTACGTGGCGTTCTCCACGTTGCAGCCGCTGTACAGCGCGCCGGATTTGCCGCGCACCACGGCGCCGACCAGGTAGTTGGAGTACGGCGCATACGCGCGCTCTCGCGCGGCGAACGCCTGCGACTTGTACGCCTGCAATCGCTCGTCCGTGATCGGGCTACTCACGCGCCAGCTCCAAAGCACAAAGAGTAGCCCAGCGGGCCAGAAATTCCACGAACACGCGCCGAATACGCTCCGCCGTCGCTTGGACCTCCACGTGATCGAGTGTTCGTGAAGACAGCCCCGCGGCACGGTTCGTGATTGCGCTCACGCCCGCCACGCGCACTCCGAGCTGTCGCAACGCGATCACCTCCAGCACGGTGCTCATGCCCACAGCGTCCGCGCCGATCGCGCGCAGCATTCTGATCTCCGCGGGTGTCTCGTAGCTCGGACCGAGGACGCCGGCGTAGACGCCTTCGCGCAAATTGAGGTTGAGCGCCTCCGCTGCGTCGCGCCCCAGCGTGCGGAGCTCCGCGTCGTAAGCCTCGGTCATGTCCGGGAAGCGCAGCCCCTCTTCCGGACCGATCAGCGGATTTTGTCCCGTAAGATTGATGTGATCAGCGAGCATCATCAGATCTCCGGGACCGAGATCGTCGCGAATGCCGCCCGCTGCGTTGGTCAGGATCACCGCGCGGCAGCCCATCGCTGCGAGCAGCCGAGCCCCAAAGACGACGCGATGAACCGCGTGCCCTTCGTAAGCGTGGACACGACCCTGCAAGCAGGCGACGCGCACGCTGCCCACCCTGCCCACGCACAGATTACCGGCGTGTCCGGCGACCGCGGGCACCGGAAAGTGCGGGATGCTGGCCATGGGCAGGACGACCGGATCCGCGAGCGCCTCGGCGAACGCGCCCAGGCCGGACCCCAAAATCACGCCGAGGCGAGGTGCATCCGGAGCGACGGCACGAACCGCCGCCAGCGCCTGCGCGAGGTCGGCCTGGCTCACGACCGAGGCCCTCGCGCCGCGCCGCGCTTTACGACCCGGCAACCTGGGGCTATGGTCTCGCCCCCCGTTTGACCGGAGCCATCGCTCCGCGCCAGCCAAAGCGAGAGACGACCCATGTCCAGCAAGTTCGCCGAATTTTTGGAGAAGAACAAGATCGACGCGCGCCGAGTCATGTCCGCGTCGCGCGCCCTCGAGCGCCTGCGCCCTGAGGACCGCGCCGCCCGCCTAGCGAAGCGCAAGGCCAAGGGCGGGGACGCTGCCGCAGCCGGTGGTGATGAGAAAGCCGCTCCCAAGAAGCCCCGCTCGGGTCGGCCGGTGACACAGCGCGTCATCAACGCCGCGCAAGCCGGGAAACCGGTGCCGGGTCCGGCGAAGACCCGTCTGGTGCGAGCCATCAACCACTTGCTCGCGCAGAAGAAGAAAGAAGCTGTGGACTTGCGCGCTCTGTTCTGAGCACCCGTCACCCCGGGGGGTGGGGCGGGATTGCGCGATTTCGACGGAAACGATGAAAGGGCGGGCGTCGAAGTGCATCGAAGCAGGGAGACATGGCTAATGGCGCAATAGCCCTGCCTCCCTACATGTGTCCCCCCGCGTTACGCAGCGAAGAGCACGACCGCGAAAGCGTCTCCGGAGTCCGGATGATCCCTGGGCGCTCGGCGCAGCCTCAGAGTAGTCTACGGGCCGTGACCGAGCCCGAGGAGCTCGTGCGACGCTGCCAGGGCGGCGACGAGGAGGCGTTCCGTGAGCTGTTTCGTCAGCATCGCGGGGACGTTGCGCGACTCGTGCAGCGCCTGCTCGGTTGGCGCAGCGAGGTCGATGATGTCGTGCAGGAGGTGTTCCTGCAGGTGCACCGGAGCCTGAAGGATTTCCGCTTCGGTTCGCGCTTTTCGACCTGGCTCTACCGCGTGACCGTGAACGTCGTGCTGATGCAACGACGCTCGGCGCGCAGCCGCCCGCAGCTGGTCGACGCACCGCCCGGGCTGCACATCGAAGACGGCGCTCTATCACCGGAGGAGCAGACGCTGCGCAATCGCCGCGTGGAGGCCTTCTATCGCTTGCTCGATCGCTTGAGCGAGAAGAAGCGCACCGCCTACATTTTGCACGAAATCGAGGGGCTCACGCCCGCCGAGATCGCCGCGACGGTGAAGGCGCCAGTGCTCACCGTACGCACTCGGCTCTTCTACGCGCGGCGAGAGCTCGCCGCGATGCTTTGCGATGAGCCGGCGCTGGCGGCGCTGGGCGCGGAGCTGCGAGTCGTGCTCGACGGCTCCGCCGCGAAGGAGCCCGCCTGATGCCGCACGATAAGTCGCAGAGCCGCGCCCTGCGAGCCGTGATCGAAGAAGTGAAGCGCAGCGACCCGCACGCCGTCGACTGGGAGTCGATGGAGGCGAACCTCATGCGCGAGGTTCGGCGCCAGGCGCCGCGCACGAAGCGCGAAACGTGGCAGCCGTTCGCGTGGTTCGCGGTGCCGCTCATCGGCGTCGCGCTCGCGTTCGCGCTGTGGTCGCGCAGCGAGAACGCCGCCGAGCACCCGACGACGCCCGCGCCCGAGCTCGCCCAGAGCAGCGAGCTCAACGGCGACGCCGTCGGCGCCGAGGAAGTGCTGCACACCACCGCGACGCCGCTCGTGATCAATCACGCGGGCCGCGCCACCTGGACGCTCACGCCGGGGAGCTCCGCCAAGGTGCTCTCGAGCGTCGGCGTGTTGCGCATCCGCTTGCTCTCCGGCGCGCTCCACGCCGAAGTGGTGCCCAGCGCAGAGCCGGAGCGCTTCGTGGTCGAGGCGGCGGATACGCGCGTCGCCGTGCACGGCACGGTGTTCGATGTCGTGCTGCGCTCGGATCGCACGCTCGTCGACGTGCAGCAAGGTGTCGTGGCCGTGGGCTCCGTCACGCGACCCTCGCGCGCCAGCACGCTGCTCCACGCGCACGAGCACGGCGAGTTCGATCTCAACGGCGCGCCGCTGGTTTCGCGCGCAGCGGCGCCGGAGCGCAGCGCACGCCGAGTCGCGCTGCGGCCACCACCGCCCGCAGCGCTACCCAGCAGTGAACCGGCGCCGGAGCCAGCCGTGGCCACGCAGGAGGTGGAGGAGCTCACCCCGGCTGAGCCGTCGAGCGAAGCCTCGGCGGAGGTGGCGCAGGTGCAGGAAGAGCGCCCGGCGCCGCCGCTGCCCTTCGAGCCCACCATCGGTGAGGTCGAGGCCGGCGTGAGCGCGTTGATCGACGGCGTCAGCCGTTGCTTGAAAGAGAAGACGAACGACGCCGGAAACGTGCGCATCATCGTGCGCACCAGCGTCACGCTCGAGATCGCGCCGGACGGCAGCGTCAGCGCCGCGACCTTCTCTCCGCCGCTCTCGCCCGGCGTGCACGAGTGCAGCACGGAAGAGGCGTACGCCGTTCGCTTCCCCGCCTCGATTGAAGGCGCCAGCGTCACGCGTTTGCTGGAGCTCTCGCGTTAGACGCGGCCCTCACAGAGGCGCGCCGCACGTCGCCGGCTACAGCTCGCGCCGCAGGACGATCGCGCGCGACTCGCCGATGACCCAGCGGATAGCGTTGTCGTCGTCGAGCTTGAGGCGCGTCAGGTCTTCCTTGCCGTCGTTGCGCGTCACCGCCAAGACGACGTCGGAGTTGTGCACCGACTTGACGCGGTATTTGCCGCTGCGCTCTTCCTCCGCGGCGACCGAGACGCTCATCTTGGTGCCGTCGAACGTGAAGCGCAGGCTCTTGGCCCAACCCGTCGCACGAGCCAGATCGCGATCATCGAAGTTCTCGACGGAGTCGCCGTGCCAGGTGCCCTCGAGCTGCCGCTGCACGGGGTGGCCGCACGCGGCGGCAAACAAGGCGATCGTCAGGACCCAGCGCCCGCGGATGAGGAGCGCAGCTGCGCGCGTAAACATGCGAAAATCGTAACGCGAACACCCACGCCTACGCACAAAAACCTACACACATCGGCCCTTCGACCGATGTGTGTTGATTTTGCCGTTCAGAGGTTGGAATTCAGCGGGTCGTCTTTGCTGCCGCCCGCGCTGAACGGTCCCTTGCTGCCCTTCTTGGAGGACGCGCCCCGCGAGACCGCCGCGGAACCCCGGGCGCCCTTCTTGGCGCTCTTGCCCTTCGGGCGGGCCTGGTCCTTCTCGAGCAGCGCCTTCTTCACGTCTTCGCTGAGGCTGCTGGTCTTCGTGTCGGAGCTCGCGGGCGAGTTGTCGCTGGTAGACGGAGTCGGCGCCGGCGGCGTCGCTTCCGCGGGCGTGCTCGGCGCCGGAGAGTTCCAGTCCCGCGCCGCGTTCGTCGCGGGCGGAGGCGGCGCTGCGGCGAGCTTCGGCAGCGGCTGCGGCGGCTGATCGAGTTGCGTGAGCGCGTAGCCACCACCACCGAGCAGCGGGAGCGCGACGAGCGCCGCGATCATCGCCGACTTGCGACCGGACTTGAACGAGCGTGTCTCGATGCCCAGGTCGAGATCGGACACCACCGGGATCGTGCTCGGCGTGGGGTTGATGCTCGGCGCCTGCGTGATGACGGGCGGATACGCGCTGGCCGATACCGCCGGCATCACCGACGTCGCGTAGGGATTCTGCGGTCGCATCGCGGCGGGCGACTCCGCGCGCGTCACCGCCGGGGCGGAGAACGGCGCCGGCGCGGCCGGTGCCGCTGCCTCGACCGGCGCGGGCGCGGGCGGGGCGGCGGGTGCCGCTGCCTGCGACTCATCCTCGGATGCTTCATCGAGACCAGCGACGTCGGCGAGGGTCTGCCATTGCGTCTCACCGACCTGGATGAGGTAGGTCTGCGCGTGAACCTCTCCGGCTTCGAACGCCTGGTCCAGCTCATCCAAGGTCATCAGTCGCACGTCGCCAGAATCGAACTGTACGTACCAGCGTTCGTCCTTCTCAGTCTCCATGCGGCATCTCCAATCGGGTACAACGACCCGACACTGTCCACTCAAGGTAAACCGAGATATGGAGCGGCGCCCGGAAGAAAATCCGAAAAAAATCCGGCACTTCGCAGTATAACCAAAAGAATTTACCCGAGCTGTCGTAGCCGCGGGGGCGCGCGCCATCAATGCACGACGTGAACCGTCACCACGCGATACGGGCGCGATCGCGAAAGAGCTCGCCGCGCGGCGCGGCGCCGTCGAGCGTCGCCGCCCAGACGATGCCGCGCGCGCCCTGCTCCACGCTGCGCGGCGCGCCCTCTCCGCCCAAGCGCGTGCGCACCCAGCCGGGGCACACCGCGTTCACTTTGCGCGCCGTCGCTGCTTGCTCGTGCGCCAAGACGCGAGTGAACCCATTTAGCAGCGCCTTCGACACAATGTAGGCGTTGGCAGGGAAGCCGTGCGCGCGGTGCTGCCCCTGCTCCACGCTGCTCACGAACTCTCCAGCGAGCGCCTCGAGCTCGCCGCGGGTGAGTGGGCGCGCCGACAGCCGCCGGCGCGGCTCCACGCCCAGGTTCGAGAGCTCGCCCATGCCGCTCGACACCATCACGAGCCTCGCGTCGGGCGCGCACATCGCGAGCAGAGCATCGCTCACGCGGACGGCGCCGCGATAATTGACGTCGAGCGTGTCGCGCGCCACGCGCGCGTCGAAGCCCTGCAGCGAGACCGCCGCGTTGTTGACGAGCGCGTCGATGGCCGGACCTTGCCGCAGCGCTCGCGCCAGCCGCTCGACGCTGGCGTCCGAGCTCACGTCCAGCTCAGCGCTACGGATCGTCCCGAGCGGCTGCAGCTCCTGCGCGGCGCGCGCGGCCGCCGCGGCATCCCGCGCGGTGAGCAGCACTTCGTAGCCCTGATTCAGGAGCTGACGGCACGTCTCCAAGCCCAATCCGCGGTTCGCGCCGGTGACTACTGCAAACGGCATGGCCCCCAACGTGAGACCGCGGCTCACCGAGCGCAAACCCGCGCTCTTCTCCGCGCTCACAGCCAGGCGCGAGCGGCTATGCTGCCGCCGTGCGCATCTTGGTTACCGGCCGTCATCGCCTCCCCTGCCTCCGTCTGCTGGCGCTCGCCGCCGCATTTTGCTGCGCGCGCAGCGCTCACGCGTTCGAAGGTCCCTGGCATTTGGGGCTCGGCGGCGGAGTGACGGCGCCGGCCAAGGCGTACCGCGCGGGCCCGGCGCTGAGCCTCCACGCCGGCTATGGCCTATCCGACGTCTTCGATGCAACGCTCGATGTTTCGAGCTCGTGGCAGCGCGCGACGACCAGCGAGCAGCCCGCCGTGGAGCTCGCCAGCGGCAGCCTCGGGCTGGCTTACAAACTCGACATCATCGAGTGGGTGCCGTACCTCGGCGTGCGCGCCGGTTATTTTCGCTTCAGCTCGACGCCGGCAGCGCCGTACGCTCGCGACGGCGGGCTGCTGGGTGTCATGGCGGGGCTCGATTACTCCTTCAGCCGTGACTTCGCGCTGGGCGCGGAGGTCGGCTACGACATGTTGCTGCCCGCAGGGCGGCGCGCGGGCGCGCTGCTGCGCGCTGAATATCGTTTCGGTTATTGAGCCTCGCCGCGCGCGGCTCGCCGCTATTTCGCAGCGATCGCCGCTTCGTGTTAGAACGAGCGGTGTGCTTCGCCCGCGGCCTCGCTCTCGTTCTGCTCGCGCTGCTCGGCTGCGCCCGACGCGCCGCCGGTGACACGCCGCGGCCGCTCGACGCGGCGCCAGCGCCGGAGACTCAAGTACTAGCGAAGAAGCCGCCCAAGGTGGACGGGCCCTGGACCGAGCTCTTGCGCAACGAGCGTTGGGCAGAGGCGCTCGCCGCGCTCGACGCGCGACCGGAGCTTTTGGAATCGGAGCCGCTCGTGCGCTACGCGGCCGCCGCCGCCGCCGAGAAGACGGGCGACGCCGCGCGCAGCCTAGCCCTGCTCGTCGAGCTCGAGACCAGCCTACCTGCGCTGTCCGAGAGCATCGCCGCGCGGCGCGCCCGCGTGGCCGCGCGCAGCGGCCAATACGCGCTGGCGCTCGAGTCCCTGAAGCCCAGAACCGACAGCGACGCGGATCTCGAGCGCGCGGAGGTGCTGGCGCGCATGGCCGACCGGCGCGGACTTGAAATGGCGGTGGACACGCTGCTGCGCCGCGCGCCACGCCGCGCCTCCAAGTGTCGCTTGCTCGCGCCCGCGCATCGCTTGCTCGCAGACGTAGCGCCGCTCGATCCGCCAGCGGAGCGCGCCAAAGAGCTGCGCTGGCTGTTGATCGAGGCGCCGCTGTGCGCGGCGAGCGAAGGCGCCTTCGAGCTGCTCGCCGCGTTGCCCAGCGCGCACGCTCTGAAGCCAGAGGAGCAGCTGGCGCGCGCGCGCAGCTTCGCGCGGGCGGGCCGCGTGGAGGCGACGGAGCTCGAGCTGTCGCGCATCCCCGCGGGCGCGCGCGGCAGCGCCGAACGCGCCAGCAGCGCCTTCATCCGCGGGCTGGCGCGCTATCACGCGCGGCGCGAGCTCGACAAAGCGGTGCAGCTCTTCACGGCCGCCGCGGCGGAGAACCCCGGCAGCGCCGCTGAGTGCTTGTTCTACGCGGGGCGCTGCTATGAACGCAAAGGTGACTCCGCGGCGGCGCTGAAATTCTATGAGCGCCTGCAGCGCGGGTTCGCGGGCAGCAGCTTCGCCGACACGGCGGAGTATCGCAAGGCACAGCTGGCCTACTCGGAGGGCCGCTTCGAGGCCGCCGCGCGCGGCTACGAACAATATCTCGCGCGCGGCGCGCGGCGTCGCTTCGCCGCCGACGCTCGTGAAGAGCGCGCCGTGTCGCTTTTGATCGCCGGGCGAGCCTCGACGGCCCTGCGTGAGCTCGAGGCGCTGGCGCGCGCGGCCAGCGACGCCCGCGAGCGCGCGCGCTACCTGGAGCTGTGCGCGGTCGCGCAACAACGCGCTGGCAACAAGGAGCGAGCGCGCGCGCTGTTCGTGGACACCATCCGCGAGGCGCCGCTCTCCTTCGCGGCGTTGATGGCGGCGACGCGCCTCGAAGCGCTCGGGGAGACACCGCCGCCCGCGCTCGCTCCCAGCGAAACCAAGAGCGAGGGGGCCCCGCCGCGCGCGGGCGAGCCGCCGTTCACGCCGGCGTGGCCGGAGCCGGCGGGAGCGCTGCGCAGCGTGGGACTGGATCGCGAGGCGGAAGCTGCGCTGGCGCGCGCCGAGCGCAGCGTGCGCGCGGCGAACCCCGGACGCGGCGACGAGGCGCTGTGCTTGTTGTATCGCGAGCTCGCCGTGGCGGAGCGCGCCTATCGCACAGGACAGCGCGCGGCCAGCGCCGAGGAGCTGGCGCGAGCGCCGACCAGCGCGCGCCGCTGGCTGTGGGATTGCGTGTACCCGCGGCCCTACGCTCAGCTCGTGAAGAGCGCGGCGAGCGAGCAAGGCGTCGAAGAAGAGCTGCTGTACGCGGTCATGCGTCAGGAGAGCGTGTTTCGCCCGGACGCGGTGTCACCCGCGCGGGCCGTTGGGCTGCTGCAGCTGATGCCGAGCACGGCCGAGCGCTTGGGCGCCGAGCTCGCGCTGAGCGCCAGCGTCGAGCGCTTGAGCGAGCCGGAGCTCAATATTCGCCTGGGCGCGCGCTACTTGCGCAAGCTGAGCGGCTGGTTCGACGGCAACCTGCCGCTGCTGATCGCGAGCTACAACGCGGGTCCCGTCGCGGTGCGCCGTTGGCTGGAGAGCGCGCCCGCGCTCGAGCTGGACCTCTTCGTGGCGCGCATCCCGTACGAGGAGACGCGGAAATACGTGGAGCGCGTGCTCGGCAACTATGCGCGCTACCGCTACCTCGAGCTTGGCGAAGGCGGCGTCCCCAAGCTCGAGCTCGCCTTGCCCAAGGTCGCCGCGACGGGCGAAGAGCTGTTTTAGCTTCAATAGAGCGCGATGCGATCCGCCGCGAAGCGCACGAGCGGGGACGGCGCCGGGCTGGGATCTGCCGCCCAGCGCGCCGCGAAGGCATCGTGCAACACGAGCTCTGCCAGCTTGCCGCGCGGAGAGAAGCCCCACTCCGCCTCTTGCGACTGATCGTCGGGATCAGCGTAGTAGCGCCAGACGAACGCGCCGGCGAAGCTCGGCTCGTCCAACAGCGGCGCGAGCAACGCGCGATACGCCGCCGCTTGAGCCTCCTGATCGACGACGACGTGCGACATGAAATCCGGCCACTCCCAGGGGCGATGCGCCGGGTCTGGGCGCGTGGTGTAGCCGAACTCGTTGAAGATGATGGGCTTGTGCCACAACCGCGCGAGCCGCGCGACGCGCGCCGCTACCGTGCGCCCCCCGGCCTCGAGCTCCGCGACGGAAGCCCCGGCGTGCTCCGCCAACGGATAGAAGCCGTTGATCCCGATCAAATCGAGCGCACCGAGGATGGTGGTCTCCTCCACGTCGTCCCAGTTGCCGGCGTAAGTGAGCAGACCGGGGTACACGGCGCGCACGGCCGCGATCACGTCGAGAAAGCTCGGGGCGCGCAGCGTGGTGACCCAGCTCCTGAGCTCCACGCCGGTGGCGAACATGTCGACGTGCGCGTCGCGCGCGAGCTCCGCCCAGGCGCGGACGAAATCGCTGTAGCCGCGGCTCCAGCGGCTCCAGGCGTCGTCGTCGCCGGCTTCGATCTCGCCACGCCAGGCGCCGCTCTCGACCCACAGATGCGGGACCAGCAGCACGCACAAGCCGCGCGCGTGCGCCTGCGCCACGGCGCGCGCTACCGCGCGCTGGTTCAGCTCGAACGGCTGCTCGAAGCTGAACGCGACGCCGGTCGGCGCGAGATCCAGGATGCGACCGAACACCGTCAGGCTGATCCAGCTCGCGCCCAGCGCGACCGCTTCGTCGAGCGTGCGTTCGAAGGCCTTGGAGCCGTAGCCCTTGTCCGGATGCAGCGCGCTCTCGATGGGGCCTACGGTGACGCCGCGAATGGCGCCGAGGCGCGCCGCTTGCCAAGCCAGCTCATCGCTGCTCTGGGCGGCGCGATAGCGCGGCGCGACGTCACACGCGGCCCGCGCTTCGCCGCTGGCGACGCTGAGGGCGAGCAGCGCCGCCGCTGAAAGCAACGCTGACCCGGCGCTCATCCGAGCTCGCGGTACAGCTTTCCGAGTACATCGTCCGACAGCTCGTCGAGGTGTTCGACGACCAGGTTCGCGCCCGCGCGCTCGAGCTCCGCGCGGCCGTAGCTGTGCGTGACGGCGACGCACGGTAGCCGCGCAGCGCGCGCGGCCTCGACGCCGGCGATGGAGTCCTCGATGACGAGCGCGCGCCGCGCGAGCGCGGGGCCGATCTGCGAGCTCAACCGCGTGATGGCGATGAGGTAGCCTTCCGGATCCGGCTTGCAGGCGATGGTGTCTTCAGCGCTCACGATGTGCTGCACGAGGTTCTCGGCCTCGAGCCGAGCCAGACCCAAGAGTATCTCTTCGCGCAGCGCACCCGAGACGATGCCCACGGGGCCGAGCCGCGCGCGTCGCCGGAGCAGGTCCGCGGCGCCGTCGCACAGCGGCAGACGCAGCTCGGCGCGCGCGCGATAGAGCGGCTTCTTGGAGGCGACGAGCTCGTTGATTTCCGCTTCCGTCGGAGTGCGACCGCAGTCCTGAATGATCGCGCGGAAGGCTCCGCGATCATCGAAGCCGAGATAGCGGTCGTTGTAGTCCTGCTCGGAGATGGTGATACCGAGGGGGGCCAGCGCATCGCGGAACGCCTCCAAGTGGACGGTCTCATCGTCCGCCAGGACTCCGTTGTAATCGAAGAGGGTGGCGGGAAACGTCTCGAGCCGCTCGTCAACACGCGCCATGAGGAAGCGTCCAGCGGCTCAAATACCGCGGATGAATGCAGGGGTAGTTCATTGGTACCAGGGGGCCGGTCGGCTCGCGCGCCGGAGCTTGCATCAACCGAACGACTATGTCAGCTTGCGCCTGCCCAAGTTTGGGCGTCGCCGCACGGTGCGGCAATATATCGCAGTCGGAACGGTGTCGGTTGATCTTGTGGAACGCTGAGATCCTATGAGCAAGGGCGATCTTCTGGAAATGGAAGGCGTCATCCAGGACGCGCTCGGTGGCGGCCAATACAACATCAAGGTCGACCAGGGTGGGGCAGTAGTTCGCGCGCAGCTCTCGGGGCGCATGCGGCGACATCACATTCGCGTGCTGCCGGGTGATCGCGTGCGCGTCGCCGTCTCGCCGTACGATCTGTCACACGGTCTGATCGTCTACCGCGGCAAGTAGCGCGTGCCGCGCGCGCATTGCCGCCTGCTCTGCGCGGCCTGCGCGCTCGTGATCGCCTGCTCGCGCGGTCAGCGCCGAGACGAAGCCGACGCGAAGCCCGCAGCGTCCACGCCGGTCGCGACAGCCGACGCGAGCGCAGCGCCGCCCGCTGCGTCGCTCGCGCTGCTGTACATCCCCGAAGCGGAAGAGCGCTTGCCGCCGCCGATCGCCGGCGGACTATTGCCCGGCGCGCCGCGCAGCGGCGGCCGCTGCCCCGCTGATATGGTCGATGTGCGCGGCCAGGTGTGCGTCGATCGCTATGAGCTCTCGCTCGTCGACGCCGTCACCCAGCAGCCGCTCTCGCCGCACTATCATCCGACACGCGGCCAAACCCACGCGAGCTGGGAGCGCTACCGACAGCGCGCGGCGCCGAACGGCTTGGCCGTGCCGCCGCCCCCGAGCTTCCAGCTCGAGCGCGATCCGGCGCTGCTGGCGCGCTCGCAGCCCGGAGTGCTGCCGCAAGGCTACCTCAACCAGGAGCTCGCCGAGCGGGCGTGTCGCGCGGCGGGCAAGCGCTTGTGCACGCGCGACGAGTGGCTGCTCGCGTGCCGCGGCGAGAGGAACCGCAAGTTTCCCTACGGTGAGAGCTATCGAGAAGGCGCGTGCAATGTGTTCCGCGACACGCACCCAGCGGCGGTGTTGCACGGCAATCCCAGCCGCGAGCACCTCGATCCCAGGCTCGGGCTGGTGACGGATCAGCGCGGCACGTTGCTGCGAACCACCGGCGCGACGGCGAGCTGTCGCAGTGAGTGGGCCGGCGACGCCATCTTCGACATGGTCGGCAACGTCGACGAGTGGGTCAGCGACGGCAGCTTCCTGGGCGGCTTCTTCTCGCGCGCGACGCGAGAAGGCTGCGACGCGCGCATCGCGACTCATCCCGGCAACTATTTCGACTACAGCACCGGCGCTCGCTGTTGCCGCTAATCGCGTTGCACGGCGCCCACGCCGTGCGCGAAGACCAGCTCAGCGCCGAACCAGCCGGTGACGACGAATAGCAGCGCGCCGGCCAGCTCTACGCCGAGCACGAGCGGGCCGGCCGTCGCCGTCGCTGCGCCGCGAAGCACGAACGCGAGCACGAAGCAACTGAGCGCGCTGAGCGCCAGTGAGCCGTGCCAGGCCGCGCGCCGCAACACCTCGGGTTTGCCGGCGCCCAGCGCGATCAGCTCAGCCACGCCGGTCGTCAACGCCAGCGCGCCGAACACCAGCCCCGCGAGCTCGCAGTAATGAGCCACGACGCTGCCGGCGCGCAGCCACCCGAGCCAGGCCAGCCCGTCCCAGAGCGGCACGAGCGTGAGCAGCCCGAGCGGCAGCGCGACCACCATCGCGTGCAGCGGATGACCGAAGACGCGCATGGTCAGCCGGCGCTGAGCAACACCAGAAACGCGGCCAGCGCGACCAGCGCGTGCAGCACGACGAGCCAGCGCGGCAAGGCCACCTTGCTCACGTGCTTGAAGAACAGGACGAAGCCGCCGGCCGCGGCGATTAGAAACAACCCCAGCGCCAACTTCGCCGCGCCCCGCGCGTCAGACCCCGCGATGGCCACGATCAACGCGACCAGGCCGGCCGCGGCCAGCGCGCCGTGGACCAGCGCGAGCGCCAGCGGCGGATAGGGCCGCCCGCTGAAGCGAATGGCGGCGAGCACTAGGCCGCCGACGGCGGCGATCCCGAACAGTAGCAAGGCGATGAACATGAGTTACCTCCGCCGCGCGAGCGCGCAGCCATGATCGAAGCGAAGAGCGACGCGACCCGCGCCGCACGGGCTCAGTCCGAGCGATTTCTGATGCGCTCGAACACGCCGGCCACGACGCGATCGCAGCGCGTCAGATGAAATTCGAAGAGCGACGCGGCGCTGGCGTCGAAGCGATTCAGCAGCGCGTGCCGCAAGCGCTGCCGCGCGCGGAAGAAGCGCGTCTTCACGGTCTCCTCGCGCAGCTCCAGGCACTCCGCGATCTCGGCGACCGACATCTGCTCGATCGCGCGCAACACGAACACGACGCGAAACTCTTCTGACAGCTCGTCGATGGCGGCCTGCAGCAGCTGCCGCAGCTCGCGGTCGCTGGTGCGCTGCTCGGGCGTGGCCGTGGTGGCCGGCATGGCAAATACCTCGTCCGTGTCTGCGGTGGGCGACGTGCGCTTGGCGCGGCGCCCGCGCGCGAGCGCCTCGTTCACCGCGATGCGGATCAGCCACGTCGCGAAGCTCGCGCGCTTCTGGTAGCCGCCCAGGTGCTCGAAGGCGCGGACGTAGGCGTCCTGCATCACGTCCTCCGCTTCCTGCTCGGAGCGCACGATGGCGCGCACCGCGCGAAACACGCGCTGGTTGTTGCGGCGCATCAAGAGCTCGAAGGCGGCCACATCACCACCCAGCACGCGCTCGACGATGAGCTCGTCGCTCGGCGCCTCGGCGGCGGGCAGCGCCGCGGCGCCGACCAAAGCCGGATTCGGGGCGGGCGTCGCGACGTGGAGGCTGGTCTTCATCGGCATCCGGCGATTGCGTTGAGCGTGACGAACAATGGAGTCGGCAGCCCCAAAAAGGTTCCCGAGCCCGCAAAGGGACCGCCGCGGCAGCGCTAACGCGCCGTAACCGCTGAATTTTCAGTCACAACATGCTCACTGGATCAACGTCGATGACGAGCCGCACGCGGCGGTCGCTCTCGGCGCGCGCCACCGCCAGCAGGCTCTTTCTGAGCTCGGCGCGCTGCTCGGCGCGGAGCAGCACGTGAAAGCGAAAGCGGTTGCGAAGCCGCGGGATCGGCGCCGGCGCCGGACCGAGCACCGTCACCGCGGCGCCCCCCGCGCGGCGAGCGAGCGTGGCGAGCCGCTCGGCTTCGCGCTCGGCGCGCGCTTCTTCCAACGCGTCGCAGCGCACCAGCGCGAGCCGCGAGAACGGCGGGTAGTTGAGCTCACGCCGCGCGGCCAGCTCCTGCGCGACGAAGCGCTGCACGTCGTGCTGCGCCGCGCACACGATGGCCGGGTGCTCGGGGTTACGCGTCTGAATCAGCACGCGGCCCTTACTCGCGCCCCGCCCCGCGCGGCCCGCGACCTGCACGAAGAGATGGAAGCTGCGCTCCGCGGCGCGGTAGTCGGGGAAGGACAGCGCGGCGTCGGCGTTGAGCACGCCGACCAGCGTGACCTCCGGCAGATCGTGACCCTTGGTCACCATCTGCGTGCCGACCAGCACGTCGATCTCGCCTCGGCGCATGCGCTCCAGCACCTCCGCGCTCTTGGCGCCGGCGGCCACGTCGCGATCCAAGCGCGCCACGCGCGCTCCCGGTAAGATCTCGCGCAGCACGTTCTCGATGCGCTCGGTGCCGGCGCCCTCTTCCACGAGCTGCTCGCTGTGACAGCGTTCGCACGCGCGCACGCGCGCTACGCCGTAGTCACAGTAGTGGCAGCGCAGGCGCTCGCCGCCGACGCGATGCAGCGTGAGCGCGACGGAGCAATGGGGGCACTCCGCGATCTGTCCGCACTCATCGCAGACCAGGCTCGGCGAGAAGCCGCGCCGGTTGAGGAACAGGATGGCCTGCTGCTTGGCCTCGACCACGCGCGAGAGCTCTCGATACAGCCGGACGCTGAGCAGCCGTTCGCCGCCGGGCCCCGCGCCCATGCGGCGTAGATCTACGATCTCTACGTCTGGCAAGCGGGACGAGCTGCGCGCGCGGGCCGGGAGCACCAGGTGCTCGAGCCTGCTCTGCTCGACGAGCGCGAGGGTCGAGATCGACGGCGTGGCCGAGCCCAGCACCGCGACGGCGCCGGCGCGGTGCGCGCGCAACAGCGCCATGTCGCGCGCGTTGTAGCGCACGCCCTCCTCCTGCTTGAAGCTCCCGTCGTGCTCTTCGTCGACGCAGATCAGCCCGAGCTCGCGCACGGGCGCGAACAGCGCGGAGCGAGCGCCGACCGCGACGCGAAATTTCCCGTCGCGCAGCGCCTTCCACATGGCGTGCCGCTCGTTCTCACCGAGACCGCTGTGCAAGACCGCGATGGAGTCGCCCAGCCGCGCGCGAAAGCGCGTGACGAGCTGCGGCGTGAGCGCGATCTCGGGCACCAGCACGATGGCGCTGCGCCCGAGCCCCACGCTGCGCTCGACGGCGCGCAGGTACACCTCGGTCTTGCCGGAGGCGGTCACGCCGTCGAGCAGGAACGCCGCGCGGGCGTTGCGCTCCAGCCGCTCGACGATGGTCTGCACCGCGCGCGCCTGCGCCTCGGTGAGCTCGGGCGGCACGTCGCGCGCGACCGCGTCGGCGAAGAAGGGATCTTTTTCGGCTTGCAGCGCCTCGACGCGGACCGCGCCGCTGGCCTCGAGTCGCTTGACGATGGCGCGCGCGTTGGCCCAGCGCTGCTCCAGCGTCGCGAGCGGCGTGGGCCCGCTCTCGCGCAGCGACGTGAGCAGCTCGCGGGCGCGCGGCGACAACTTCTCGGGCACGAGCTCGGTCGCGCGCGCGGTCTGCAGCGTACGACCGACGACGCGTCCCTTCTCGGCCTTGCCCAACGCGCGCGCGGCGCTGCGCTCCACCGCCGGCAATGCCAGCTGCACGACCTCACCGAGCGGCGCGATGTAGTAGCGCGCGAGCTCTTGCAGAAAATCGAGCAGCTCCTGGGCCAGCACCGGCTCGGCGTCGACGATGGCCGCGATCGCCTTCAGCTTGTCGAGCGCGATGTCCGGCTCGCGATCCGCGACGTCCAGCACCACACCCAACAAACGCCGCCGCCCGAACTCGCACAGCACGCGCGAGCCGCGCCGGATCTGCGCGGCGTGCTCGGGCGCGACGGCGTAGGTGAACGCCTGTCCGAGAGGCACCGGAACGGCAACGCGCGCGAGCAGCACGTCGCCGAGCGTTGCCGCGGAAGTCGCGCGCGGCAACCTGCGGCGCAGCAGCGCGCGGGTTCTTCTCCGGTCACCTAGCCGGGATGCGCCGCGCGGGGCCGCTGCTCACGGCAGCGTCAGCCACCTGCCGCGAAAGCGGCGCTGCGCCCGCTCCTGGCGCTTGCATTCCTTGCCGTCCAGCTCGCGCGCGCCGTCATCGCTCAGCACCATCATGCGCGCCGCTGGCTTGGGAGAAAAGAACGCTTCCGGGTTGTAATCGTCGAGATCCAGGCCCGGGACGGGCTCCGCGCGTTGACCCCCGTCCCAGATGAACAAGCGGGAGCTGCCGCTGCCGTCGAAGCTCCCGGCAGCGATCACGTAGCTGTCACGCCAGGAAGAGAGGCCGCGCACACCGAGGCCGCCGAGGTCGAGCGTCAGCGGGTCGCCGAAGCGCGCGCGGCCGCCCGCGATCAGCTCCTCGGGGTTCAGCAGCGGGATCAACAGCGCGCGACCAGCCGGGATGGGGTTCCGAAATCCGATCCATACGCCGCCCTCCTTGCGCGCGGTCATGCCCTCGAGGTTGAAGCCGCCCGGCGCCTTCGGTGCGAGCTCCGCGGCCCGGCTCAGCTCGAAGCGCGCGAGCCGCGGCTCCGCCAGCAAATCGTCGAGCAGCTGGTCGTAGGGCTGGCCGACGCGCTCGATGCGCCCGTCTCGCAGCTCGGCGGCGAAGAAACGAAACCGCTCCGGCTTGAGCTTGCCGGCGGTGTTGCGACCGTGCGAGGTCAGAAAATACGCGTGCTCACCGATGCGCGTCGCCGCTTCGATGTCCGCCTCCGGGAAGCGCACGCCGCCTTTGGCTTTGCGCTTCTCACTGAGCGCCAACGCCGTCGAAAACTCGACCGCGGAGAGCGGCTCGCCGCCGCGCTCCGCGTCGTACACGCGCAGCACGTTGTCCTCGTCGTCCGCGACCAGGAAGGTGCGCTCGGAGAGCGGCACCGCGCCAGAGGCGTCGCACGCGCCCCTGAAGATCACCTCGTTGGGCTGGGCGTCGGCCGTCTCGGCCGCGCTGGTTCGCGCTCCGCGGGTAGAGGACGCCTCTGGGGCGCAGCGGCAACCGGCGAGCAGCACGACCAGCAAGCAGAGCAGCGAAGTGTCGCGCATGATTGAGCTCAGATTCTCGCGAGGATAACGGCTGGCGAAGCTCCGCGAAGATAAACTTCTGACGGCCCTCACGCATTCCTCGAGTCGCTGGCCAGCGGCGAGCACTGGATGTATGTTCAGGCGCGATGGACGCCATTCCTCCCCCTATTCAGGCCATTCTCGCGATCTTCGAAGGGCCGCTGCGCGAGCTCCGCTTCGGTGACATCGACGCGGCCGCCCTGCGCCGACTCGCGAGCGACGTCGAAAACAGCGCGACGGAGCTCGAGGCGCAACAAGCAGCGCTGAACGCCGCGCGCCAAACCTTGGGCGAACGGCAAGAGCAGCTCCTCGGCCAAGCGCAGCGCGCGCTGGCCTACGCGCGCGTCTACGCCGAGAACGACGAGGCGCTGAGCGCGCAGCTCGCGGCGATTCACCTGCCCCGCGCGCCAAAGCGCACGAAAGCAGACACGGCCGAGAGCAAGCCGGCCGCCGCCGAGTCCGGCAACGAGGGCTCCTCACGCAAGGCGAAAGCGGCCGCTGCCAACGCCGAAGAAAACGGCGACGTCAACGAGCCGAGCAGCGCCGAAGAAGCGCCGCCGGCAGCCGCGCGCCGGGGCAAGCGACGCGACAGCACACGCTCCGTCACGCGCGAAGACGTCCTGAGTGAGTAAGCACGACCCGCGGCTGCCCCCATGAGGCGGGCTTGCGCGTCGCAGGCCCGCTTTTCGCCGCAATTGCTCGTCAGCGCTCCGAAGAGGCTCGAGGTACGGAGTTTGCTCACGGGCTTGCATGGCCACGATGCAAACTCACAACGGCAACGCCACCGAGCATTTTCTCGAGATCCTGCGCGACCTCGACACCGCAATGTTGATTACGCGGTCACCGGACGGCGCCATGCACGGCCGACCGATGGGCGTCGCTGACGTCTCCGACGATATTGCGCTCTGGTTCATCACCAAGATCGACTCGCCCAAGGTGAGCGATATCGTGGATGATCCCTGGGCGATGGTCACCGCTCAGACCTCGTCGCAGTTCGCCACCGTGCAGGGTCACGTCCAGGTCGTCCGCGATCAGCACAAGCTCGACGAGATCTGGAAAGACACCTACAAAGTCTGGTTCGACGGCAAGGACGACCCCGACCTGGTCCTGCTGCGCTTTACGCCCGAAGAGGGAGAATACTGGGACAACTCCGGCAAGCGCGGCGTCAAATACGCATTTCGCGCGGTTGCCGCCTATATCCAAGGCGAGCAGATGGATCCGCGGCGCGACGAGCCCGACAACCACGCCAAAGTTCGGCTGTGAGGCTCGCCGCGGCCGGCGTCCGAGCAGGCCCGCGCGGTCCGAGACGCGCGGGCCTCGAGCTCGTCATTTGATTTCGTAGATCTCGACGGCGCTCTCTTGGAAACGCGGGACGAGCAGCCGTCCCCGCTTCGCGTCGTAGCCGATATCGGCAGGGCCCTTCAGCCCGGCCAGCACGCGCTCGAACTTTCCGCCGAGCTTGCCGCGGTACACGCCCGAGCCCTTCCAGCTCGAAATCAGCAGCTCTTCACCCAGCGGAGCGATGCCGTCGAGCATGCCCTCGGGCAGCTGGGTGATGTCTTTGCGCGCGCCCTTGTCATCGAGTTTGTAGAGCTCATTGCTGAGCAGCGAGACGACCAGCAGATCCTTGTCGTTCTCGCGCCACAAAAGGCCGTTCGCGCCGTTCAGCTCGGGCGATTTGGCGATGGTCTTGACCTTGCCGGACTTGTCGATCACGTGCACCGCGCCGCCGGCGCCGGTCGGCTCGAAGCTGGCGTTGATGCCGCTGTCCGAGACGAAGACGCGCCCGTCCTTGGCGACCGCGATGTCGTTCAAGAACGACGAGCCCGGAATCGGGATATCGCCCTTGGGAGCGCCGGTCTTGGCGTCGAAGCGCCGCACTACGGTGATGTCCGTGACGTACAGCACGCCGCCGGAAATCCCGGAGCCCTTCGGCGCGTCGAGCTTGGCGTTGTTCACGCCGCCCGCGATGAACTTCTCTTTGCTGACCTTGCCCTCGGGCGAGAGCTCGAGAATGGTGCCGTTGTTGTCCGCGTCCGTGGGCTTGCCGTTGACGTTGGAAACGAGGTAGCGGTCCCCCGCCTCGTCCCACAGCACGCTCTCCGGCGTGGAGATGCCTTCGGTGATGCGGAACAGGGGCTTCGGCGCAGGCGGCTCTTCGGGCGCCTTCGCGTCCACGGGGGCCGCTGCTTCCGGAGCGGGAGCCGTGGACTCGATCGGAGCGGGCGGCAGCACAGCGCTCGCCGTCTCGGACGGCACCGGTTGCGGACCGGGCTGAGGGCGCTCGCACGCCGCGAGGAGCAGAACCGACAGCGAGAATAGGCCTAAACGCTTCGTCATGAGCGGATTGATACGGCCGCGCGCCTGCGCGCGTCAATCGCCCGAGCCTCGTGTTAGCCTGCCCCGCGATGACGCCGCTGGGGCGCTACGTTCTCGAGACCGTCGTGACGCTATTCGTCGTGGCAGGATTGGCGCTGCTGATCCTGTTTGGCGCACGCCGCGCGGGGCTCGGGCGACCGCTCGGCCCGCTATCGCTCGCAGGACGCTTGGTGCTGGACGCTCGGCGCGCGATATATCTCGTGCGCGTCGGACACGACACTTATTACGTGGTCGGCGCCAGCGA
The DNA here is from genome assembly GCA_966250485.1 of uncultured Sorangium sp. Lineage (GTDB taxonomy): Bacteria > Myxococcota_A > Polyangia > Polyangiales > Polyangiaceae > PMG-095. Next base: position 100,402 of record CBINHN010000020.1, read on the forward strand.
GGGCGGACTAACGAAGTTGGGGGAGCTGACGAGCGCGTCGTTGCCGGCGCTGGTGGAGACGCCGCACACGGCGCCGCGCGGCTTCAAAGAGCTCTTCGAGCGACTGCGCGACACGAGCGCGCGCGCGCCTGCGCGCGATCCGGGGGACGACGCGCCATGAGCGAGGACTGGTTCTCGCAACCCACGTCGCTGATCCTCATCCTCGCCGCGGCGTCGTTGCTGCCGTTCGTGTTCATGACGGTCACGGCGTTCGTCAAGATCTCGACCGTGCTCCAGATCGTGCGCGGCGCGATCGGCGCGCAGAACGTGCCCTCGAACGTGATCGTGATGGCGCTCGCCGGCGCGCTCACGCTGCTCGCGATGGCGCCGGTCGGCTCGCGTATCAGCGCGCGCGCCGCGCCGCTGCTGGACGAGCACGTCAAGCGAGACAGCAGCGCGTGGGTGATGGGCCTCGTCGACGCTGCGCGCGAGCCGGTGCGCGCCTTTTTGCGGGCCAACGCCTCGAGCCGGGAGCGCAGCCGCTTCTTCGAGGTCGCGCGCGCGGCGCGCCCACCCGCTGAACGCGAAGCGGTGACACGCGACGACCTCTTGGTGTTGATTCCGGCCTTCGTCGTCACTGAGCTGCTCGAAGCCTTCGCGCTGGGCTTCGCGCTGTACCTGCCGTTCCTGGTGATCGACCTGGTCGTCTCCAACGTGCTGCTCGCGCTCGGCATGCAGATGCTGAACCCCACGCAAGTGAGCCTGCCCTTCAAGCTGCTGCTGTTCGTCGCGATCGACGGCTGGGGGCTGCTCGCTCAGGCGCTCGTGACTGGATACAGCGCCGGCACGCTCTGACCTTTTCAGGTGCTGGAGCGCCGTCTTGGCTCGATGGCCGGGCCGGCTAGCTTTGGGCGGCCGCCTCAGCGTGCTCGCTACCACAGTGCGCGAATCTCACGCTGATAACGCTCCATGCGACTGGGCGCCCTGCGCACAGATCGGGAATAGCCCGCGCTGTCGATGGTTTCAGCGCGTGCCTGCCGGACTTCGGCGCCCGGCGCGCGACCGTTGACAGCGATCGCGCCATCGCTAGGATGCCGCGGCCCATCGCCCCCATCGGGCGAGCGGTTGGGTAAGTGTCTCGTTTTCCGCAGAAGGGCGGAACTTCAGGATGGGAGCTCGGATGGCTACCGACGTCATGATCGAAGCGAATGCGCTGACCAAGCGGTACGGCGCAGTTCGCGCGCTCGACAAAGTGAGCTTCGAGGTACGCCGCGGCGAGGTCGTCGGTTTTCTCGGCCCGAACGGCGCCGGAAAGTCCACGACGATGCGGATCCTCACCTGCTTCATCTCGCCTACTACGGGCGTGGCGAAGGTGAACGGATACGACGTATTCGACAAGCCGCTGGAGGTGCGTCGGGGTCTCGGCTACTTGCCGCAGCGCGCGCCGCTCTACACGGACATGACCGTGTACGACTACCTGCGCTTCGTCGCGGAGGTGCGCGGCCTAGATGAGTCCAAGTTCAAGGCGCGCTTGAAGAAGGTGGTGGAGGTGTGCGGCCTGGCGCAGTCGCTGGGCAAGGACATCGGCACGCTGTCGCACGGCTATCGCCAGCGCGTCGGCCTCGGCCAAGCGCTGATTCACGATCCGCCGATTCTGATTTTGGACGAGCCCACGAGCGATCTCGATCCCAATGAGAAGGCGGAGGTGCTCCGCTACATCAAAGAGATCGGAAAAGATCGCACGATCCTGCTCTCCACCCACAACCTGGCTGAGGTGGAGGAGGCCTGCGCTCGCGCGATCATCGTGAGCAAAGGCCGCGTCGTGGCGGACGGTCCGCTCGACGACATCCGCGGCAAGACGGGCCGTGTGCGCTACGTGGTGGCCATCGACGAGCGCCACGCCGAAGCGGGCAACCAAGCGCCGTCGGCGGAGACGGCGCGCCAGGCGCTCGAGCGCATTCACGGCGCTCGCTCCGTGAAGGACCTGCCGACCGACGAGCGCGTCCACAAATTCGAGCTGGTCGGCGCGCAAGACAGCGATCTGCGCCCCGACATTTTCCGGCTCGTCGTGGCGCGGGGCTGGACGCTGCTCGAGCTGCGCCGCGACGCGCAGAGCCTCGACGCGGTGTTCCGCGATCTCACGCGCGGCGACGAGAAGCTCGATCGCGGCGCGGCGTGGAAGGCCGCCGACGACGATGACGAGGCCGAGGAAGACGACGAGGCCAGCGCCGCAGCGGACGAAGAAGACGACGACGATGAGGACGACGGCGACGATGAGGACGCCGACGAGCACAAATCGGAGCACAAGGCGTAAAAATGTCCCCGATGCTATCCATCGCGAAGCGCGAGTTTCGCTCCTATTTCGACTCTCCCCTCGCCTACGTGGTCATCTGCCTCAGCTTCTTCGCGCTGGGGTTGATGTTCTTCATGATGCAGGGCGGCTTCTGGCAAGCCGACCGCTCCTCCGTGGAGCGGCTGTTCGAGTACGCGCCGCTCGGTCTCAGCTTCCTGGTCGTGCCGGTCGTGACCATGCGCCTCGTGGCCGAGGAGCGACGCTCCGGCACGCTGGAGATGTTGATCACGCTGCCGGTGCGCGACAGCGACGTCGTGCTCGGTAAGTTCTTGGGCGCGTTCGGCTTGGTGCTGGTGCTGGTGCTGGCCACGCTGGTCTACCCGATCGGCATGTTTCGCTGGCCGTGGACGCTCGGTCCGCTCGACGGCGGCCCCGTGGCGAGCGGCTACCTGGGCCTGATCCTGTTCAGCGCCGCGGCGGTCTCGCTCGGGCTGGTGATCAGCTCGTTCACCGAGAGCCAGTCGGTCGCGTTCTTCATCACCTTCTTCGCGCTCGCGGCGTTGTGGTTCTTCGACAACGCGGCGCAGTACCTCACCTCGAGCAGCGGCGGTGGCTGGCTGCCGACCACGCTGCAGTACATCAGCTTCCAGTCTCGCTTGGCCGGGTTCTGGCGCGGGCTGGTCGACATCAAAGACGTGCTGTTTTTCCTGTCCGTGACGGGCTTCTGCTTGCCCGTCGCCTTTTACGCGCTCGAGCGCCGCAAGTGGGCTTAAGTCATGGCTACACAAGAACAGAAGCGTAAGAACGCGGCTCAGGCGGGCCTCTATCTGGTGGTGATCGCCGGCATCGTGGTGCTGGTGAACCTCTTGGCCTCGGGCTTGCACAAGCGCTGGGACGTAACCAAGGCTGAGCGCTACACGCTGAGCCAAGGTAGCGGGCGGCTGCTGCAGAGCCTGAAGAGCCCGGTGCAGGTCGACGCCTACGTGAAGACCGGCCTGCCCCAGCTCGACGTGTTCGTGCGCGATCTCACCGATCTGCTCAAGGAGTACGAGATCGCCGGCAAGGGCAAGTTCAAGTTCACCTTGATCGAGCCCAACACGGACGAGCTTCGCCAGCAGGCCAAGGACGCCGGCCTCCAGGAGCAGCCCTTCGGCGAGGTGAGCGCCACCGGTGAAGACCAGGCGTCCATCGCGCAAGGCTACCTCGGTCTGGTGTTCAAGTACGGCAGTGAGAAGGCGGTGATCCCGCAGCTGATGCCGGGTCAGACCGACGGCCTCGAGTTCTGGATCACCAACAAGATCCGGGAGATTCGCGACAAGGCGGACAACCTCAAGTACCGCATCGGCGTGATCACCGGGAAAGACGAGTTCAAGCTGAGCGACACCAACCTGGTGCCCAAGCAAGGCCGCGGCGGCGCTCCCAGCTTGCAGAGCATCCTCGACCAGGCCTTCCCGTTCTACAAGATCGAGGAGGTCGACCTGAAGGACGGCGCCAGCGAGATCGACAAGGACCTCGTCGGGCTGATCATCACCCAGCCGCAGAAGGACTACACGGAGAAGGAGCTGCGTCGCATCGACGAGTTCTTGATGCGCGGCAACAAGTCGCTCGCGGTGTTCGCCTCCGCCGTCACGCTGAAGTCGCAAGACCCCAGCATGAAGGCGACGCTCAGCACGCACGGGCTGGAGAAGCTGCTCACCGGCTACGGCATCCAACCGAACAAGGACGCCGTGCTCGACTTCGGCGCGCAGTTCCGTATCCCCACCATCGCGCAAGCCACCGGCACCATGACCTGGTTCCGGCATCCGGGCATCGCGCACGTGGCGAACGATCCGCGCTTCTCCGAGGACGAGAAGCCGCTCGACACGGGCTTCGCCGGGTTCTTCCGCATGGAGGAGGCCATCTTCCCGTTCCCGTCGAGCCTCACGCTGCTCAAGAACAAGCAGCCCCCGGACGTGAAGATCTTCCCCGTGGCGCGCACGACGCCGGCCACCTCGGTCGACAAGAGCGACACCATCGACATGAAGATCCGCGAGCAGTGGCGCCCGAAGCCGCCGCAAGAGCAGCGCGTGATCGCCGCCGTCGCCGAAGGCAAGCTGAAGAGCGCCTTCGCCGGCAACCCCTCGGACGAGGTGAAGCCCGCGAACGAGGTCGCGCCCAAGCCGTCGCGCGTGCTGGTGATCTCATCCAGCGAGTTCCTCACGAACCCGTTCACTTACGCCGGCAACGGCCCGGAGCTGGGCGGCCAGTTCCAGATGTTCGGCAACGTGGGCGGCGACCCCATGCTGCAGCAGATCGGTCAGTTTTACACCAAGCACCTGACCAGCATGATCTTGTCCTTCAAGAACACGCTGGATTGGATGTCCGGTGACGCCGATCTGATCGCCTCCAGCGCCAAGCTGATCGGCGTGCCCACGCTGACGTACGCCAGCGTGAGCAAGCCGAAATTCAAGGCGGAGGACGACGAGGCCGAGATCAAGCGCAAGGACGAGGAGTACCGCTCCGCGCGCAAGAGCATCCAAATGAAGGTGCAGTGGTCGCTGACCCTCGGCGTACCGCTGCTCTTCGCGATCTTCGGCATCCTCCGTTGGCAGCGCCGGCAAACGGCGCGCGTCAACCTCAAAGCCGCCGCCTGAGCCGAGCGCGGCCATCCCAAACCCCAGATTCGCCCCTCTCGGCCCGGAACCCCGGTGTCCGGCCGAGAGGTGGCCCGTAGCGAAGTAGGCGAACGAAATGGCAACGGACACGAAGCTTTACGTGGCGGTGGGCGTTCTCGTCGTGCTCGGCGGTGCCGTGTACATGACGAAGAACAAGGAGAAGGCCGAGGCGGAGCGCTACTCGCTGAGCGCCCGCGCGGCGGATCTTCCCAAGGTCGACATTTCCGAAGACGACGCCAAGAAGGTCAACAAGATCGCCATCCACAAAGCCGGCAAAGACGGCGGCGCGCCCAGCGACATCACGCTGGTCAAGAAGGGCGAGGAGTGGCGGCTGGAGCAGCCCATGGACGCGCTCGCCAACCAGGCCAACGTGAAGAGCCTGCTCGACAGCCTGAAGTCCATCAAGGTGTCGGAGGCCATCGACTCCGGCAAGACCGAGTACGCGAAGTACCAGGTCTCCGACGAGCTCGCGACGCACGTGGTGCTGTCCAAAGACAACGGCACCGTGCTCGACGCTTACTTCGGTGAGAACGGCGGCCGCGGGCAGATGACGCGCTTCGCCGGCAAGGACGGCGTCTACGCCGTGAAGGGCTACTCGGACTATCTCTTCAACCGCGACGTCAAGGGCTGGCGCGATCTCAGCCTCTTCAAGTTCGAGGAGAACGACGTCAACGCGGTGCACGTCGAGAACAGCATCGGCACCTTCGACTTCACGCGCGGCGCGAGCGAGTTCAGCGGCAAGATGCGGCTCGCCAAGGGCGGCGCGGGGGAGATCCCCAAGTTCCAGCCGTCGAAGGTCTCTGACTTGATCCGCGCTTACAAGTCGCTGAACGCCGACAACTTCGCGGAGAAGGGCAAGACCGCGAGCGACCTCGGCCTAGACAAGCCGGTCGGCAGCATCAGCTTCACCCTGAAGGATGGTGCGAAGCGCGACGTCAAGATCGGCGCCAGCTCGGAGGGCAGCAGCCGTTGGGCGCAAGTCAGCGGCAAGGACGAGTTCTTCAGCATCAGCTCCTGGGCCGCCGACTGGGCCACGGCGGATCTGAAGAAGTTCCAAAAAGATGAGCCCAAGGACGAGCAGAAGCCGGCCGGACACCCCTGAGCCGGCGACGAATGCGTTGGGCGCCGCTGCTCGCCGTCGTACTCTGCGCGTGCCAGCGTAAAGCGCCCGGTCCGGCCGAGTGCGTGCGCTACGCACGCCACGTCCATGGCGTCGCGAGCGACGCCGTGCTCGCCAGTCCGCGCGTCAGCGAGCAGGTCGATGCGCTCACGCGACTTTGCCTGACCACGCCGTTCGACCGCGAGCTGATTTCTTGCGTCGAGAGCACGGGGCGCATCCGCGCCTGCAGCACGGAGTTCGAATATCGCCGGCGGCGGCGCATGGCCGGCGATGACGCCGAGCGCGTTGGGCGCTAGCTCGTCCCCGCGCCGTCGGCCGGCTCGCTGCGCAGCTGCAATGCCTCGCCGGCGCCGTCCACGTCCACCGCGACGACGGGGCCGGTGAGGCGCCCAGCGAGCAACGCCTCGGCCAGCGGATCTTGCACCTGACGTAAGATGGTGCGCTTCACCGGGCGCGCGCCGAGCGCCGGCTCATAGCCGAGATCCACCAGCCGCGCCTTCGCCGCGTCGCTGACGCGCAGCGATAGCCCGCGGTCGGAGAGCAGGCGCTCGACGGCTCTCAGCTCGAGCTCGACCACGCGACGCAGCTGCTCTTTGCCGAGCGGCCTGAACACCAGCAGCTCGTCGATGCGATTCAACAGCTCCGGGCGGAAGAACTCGCGCAGGCGATCCAGCAACACGTCGCGAATCGCGCTCTGGCCCTCTTCGCTCTCGAACAAACGCGGGTCGGTCTCCAGGATGCGCTCCGAGCCGATGTTGCTGGTCAGGATCACGACCGTGTTCGAAAAATCGGCGGTGCGTCCGCGACCGTCGGTGAGGCGCCCGTCGTCGAGCAGCTGCAGCAGCAGGTTGAACACGTCCTGATGTGCCTTCTCGACCTCGTCGAAGAGCAGCACGGAGTAGGGCCTGCGGCGGACGGCTTCGGTGAGGAAGCCGCCCTGCTCGCTGTCGGCGTAGCCGGGGGGTGCGCCGATCAGGCGCTGCGCCATGTGCCGCTCCATGAACTCGCTCATATCCAGCCGCGTGAGCGCGCGCTCGTCGTCGAACAGCAGCGCAGCCAGCGCCTTGGCCAGCTCGGTCTTGCCGACGCCGCTCGGACCCATGAACAAGAACGAGCCGATCGGGCGACGCGGATCGCGCAGCCCGACTCGTCCGCGACGGATGGCGCGCCCGATCGCGCTGAGCGCGTGATCTTGCCCCACCACGCGCGTGCGCAGCCGCTCCTCCAAGCCGAGCAAGCGCTCCGCCTCCCCTTCCAGCATGCGCTGCACCGGGATCGCGGTCCACGCCGCCAGCGTGTACGCGACGTCTTCGGCCTGCACGGGCCCGAGATCCGCCGCGACGCCCATGTTGCGCACCTCTTGCTCCGCGCGCGCGAGCCGCGCTTCCAGCTCCGCGCGCGCGTTCGGCGGGGCCTCGCTCTTTTTCAGCTGCTCGAGCTCGGCGCGCAGCGTGCGCACCGCGGCCACCGCGCCGCGCCGGCGCTCGCCCGCCGCGCGGATCGTCTCCACGCGCGGCGCGAGCTCGCGGCGCTCGTCCTCCAGCCGCACGCGCACCGGATCGCTCGCTGCGTCAGCGCGCCCCAGCGTGAGCTGCGCCTCCACGGCCTCCAGGCGCCGCACCTCGGCGTCCGCCGCTTCGGGCAAGCCGTCCGCGGTGACGCGCTTTCGCGCCGCCGTCTCGTCGAGCAAATCGATGGCGCTCTCTGGCAAGCGCCGATCTTGGAGATAGCGATGCGCGAGCGTCACGGCGCTGGACACCGCGCCTTCGTCGATGGCGACGTCGTGGTGCGCCGCGAGCCGCCCTGCCACGGCTCTCAGGATCTCCGTGGCCTCGGGCAGGCTCGGCTCCTCGATCGTCAGCGGCGTCAATGAGCGCAAGAGCTCTGGATCGCGCTCTTCCAAGCGCTTCAACCCGTCCGGCGTGGTCGTGCCGAGGAGCCGCAGCTCCCCGCGCTCGAGCGCCGCGCGCAGCAGATCGTTGAGCGCGGTGAGCGCCGGGTTGTTGCCGACGAGCTGCTCGAGCGCCGGCACGAACAAGATCGACGGCTCGGTCGCGCCCGCGAAGCGCGCCAAGAGCTTGCGGCTGCGCTCTTCGATTTCACCGCGCAGCCGCGCGCCGCTGAGCAGCGCGCCGGCGTCCAGCTCCAGCACGTCCGCGCCCGAGAGGCTGGTCGGCACGTCTCCGCGAGCGAGGCGCCGCGCGAGCTCGGAGACGACCGCGCGCTTGCCGACCCCCGGCTCACCGACGAGCAGCGGATGACACTTGCTGCTGCGCTCCAGCACCGTCAGCAGCCGTCGCAGCTCCGCTGCGCGTCCGACGATCGGCGCGCTCGCGCCAGCGCGCGCCGCGCCGACCAGCGAGCGTAAGAAGCCCCCGGCCGGCAACGACGCCGTCGGCTCCGACGCTGTCTTGGCCGCTGTGCGCAAGAGCGACAGGTGCGGCCTGAGCAAGCCGGGACCGAGCCGGAAGGCGGCCAGAATTTCGCCCGCGGGACCGCGTAACTCCTGAGTGATAGCGTTCAGCAGATCCTCGAGCTTCACCTCGCCGTGACGCTCGCGGTCGGCTTCGCGCTCGGCGCGCCCCAACAAATCGACGGTGCCGGCGGACAGATACGCGGGCTCATTGGCGCGCGGGAGGTTGGCCAGCGAGCGCTCGACGGCCGCCACCAGCTCGCCCGCGTCGACGCCAGCGCGGCGAAAAACCTCCGCCAACGCCGGATTTCTCCGCAACGCGACGGCCAGGACGTGGAGCGGCTGCACCTCGCTGTGCCGGCGCTCGTCGGCCAGGCTCTGTGCGCCGACGATCACGGCCTTCGTTTCCGGAGCAAAGCGCGCTAGCGACAGCGTGGAAGTTTCTGTCTGCTCTGCCATTTAGAGTGCGGTAACGGTATCGGGACAGCCGCTCATTGCAAGCGTGGGCGCGCGCAGCTCGTAAGTGCGCTTGACGTGTTGCTCGCCGAGCGGGGCGACTTCGTCATCCGGCGTTGATGGAAGACTCTTCTCTGCCAGCAATTCAGCGACTGAATGGCACAGCGACTTCTCACTTGGAGCGACGCTGCGAATCCGTGACATCTCGCTATGCCAGTGCACGCCACGACCACTGAAAAAATACTTGGAGTTGCCGCATAAAGAGGGCCTGCGTACACTAACTGAGCATCGAGGTGCCCTCGTCATCTCGAGCCCGTCGGGGCGCGCAGTCGCTTCCCACTAACCCCCAGTGCACGTGTGCCGGGAGGTCCGATCATGCAGTCGCTATCCGCATCGACGTTTTCTTATCTGACGCTCATTGCCATCGGTGTGGGCTGCTCGAGCGCTCCCGCCGATCCTGGGAGCTTCGGCCCGTTGCCGGGCGCGGGCGGCAACAACAGCGTCGGTTCGGGCAGCACGAGCAACCCGGGGAGCGGCTCCGTGACCGGCTCTTCGTCAGGCGGCACGACGCAGATCATGGTGCCGAGCCAGCCCGTCGGCGGCGGCGCTCCAATGATCGACTCCTGCGCGGACACCGCGTCCACCGCGGAGCCGTTGCCCCCCCTGCTGGAGTTCCTGATCGACACCAGCGGTTCCATGGCTGAGC
>CBINHN010000021.1:0-109446 GCA_966250485.1 uncultured Sorangium sp.
GGCAGGGGCGGGGGATGGTGGGCGTCCGGGCTCGCGCAAATGATGGTGAGTCGCGACGGCGAATAGAGGAACAGCGTGAGTAGGCTCGAAAGCGCCGTGAACGGGTCTGGGCCGATGCGCACCTCGGCCCAGCCGTTGGGGCAGAGCTGCGCGAGGTCGTAGCTCTCACGAGAGCGAACCGCGCCGAAGAGGAACGCCGCGTGCCAGCGTTCGTAATAGCCGGGCGCCGGCTCGCCAGGGGGCTTGCCGCTGCGCAGCGTCGTGCTGGCACAGCCGAGCACTAGGGGCGCGCTCAACGCGAAAAGCCAGCGAGCGCTGCGCATCACGGCGTCCGCGCCTGGCCTCGCTCGGCGGGGGCGCACCGCACCCGCAGTCGGTGTGGCAGATACAATCCGAAGCTCAGCACGCTCGCCATGTAGTCTCCCGCGTGCCGCTCGATGGAGAGCCGCTGCGCGCCGCCTGACGGGCAAAGGTCGCGGATGTCCACGGCCGCGCCGCCGAAAGCGCCGAACAGGTACTCGCGGACGGTCAGCTCACGCACCGTAGGCGCTACGGTGCGGCTCGCACAACCTGCGAGCAGCGCGGCACCCGCGAGCGCGCCGTAGCAACGGAACATGCGCGGACGCTAGCACCGCGCGACGCCGCGCGCGCTAGAGTTGGGACGTGGACGAGCTCGACGCGCTGGGACCCCAACTCTGCTCGATCGCGCGGCGAGCCATCGCCGCCGAGCTGCGCGCCGAGCCGCTCGAGCTCGCGACCGAGTCACGCCTGCGCGCCGGCGTGTTCGTCACCTTGCGCGATCGCCACGCTGGGCTGCGCGGCTGCGTGGGCGCCGTGACGCCCGTGACACCTGACGTGGTCGCCGAGACCGCGCGCGCCGCGGTGCTCGCGGCCAGCTGCGATCCACGCTTTCCGCCGGTGTCCGAGGAGGAGCTCGGCTTGCTCAGCATCGAGGTCAGCGTGCTCGGCGCGCAAGAGCTCATCGACGACCTCCGCGAGCTCGATCCTTACGTCTATGGTGTGCTGGTGACGAGCTCGAGCGGCCGGCGAGGCTTGCTGCTGCCCGGCATCCCGGGCATCAGCCAAGCGAGCGAGCAGCTCCGCGCGGTGCGGCTGAAAGCAGGCATCGCGCCGCACGCTACGGTCGTCATTCACCGCTTTGCCGTGCGCAAGTTCATCGAGGTCGCGCCGCTGAGCGCCCGAGAGACGTCGTCGTGAACGGCGCGAGTGCGTCGCGCGCGAAGCGACGAAACGCAAAGAGCCCGCGCGGGCGGGCTCTGCTTTCGGTGGGCGCAGCAGGGATTGAACCTGCGACTTCGTCCGTGTGAAGGACGCACTCTACCGCTGAGTTATGCGCCCGAAAGGGGCAAACCTTCTAGCGCGCTCTCGTCCTTCTCGCAACGGTTTCGCGCACAGGGCTCCCACTTCTGCCGCCGAAGCTCTCGCCGGGCGCGGCGCGGCGATGATATAGGGGGCGCCGGCAATGGAGACTTGGAGCTTGGAGCTTGACTCGGCCGGCCGTTCGCGCGGCGGCGGTGATATCGCGCGCTGGAGTACAGGGTCATGACCGAATCGAGCTCCCAGCCGAAAGTGCCGCTCATGAGCCGCGACAAGCTGAACGGCCTGGCGGTGGTTGGCCTCGCGTTTCTGCTCAGTCTCGTTATTTCCTTGTGGGCCAAGCGCATCTCCGAGCCGGAGCACGGTGAGCCGCCCGCGCCACCCACCAGCGCTGGTCTCGCGGGTTGGCCGCACGCCGTCGATCCGCTCGCCGCCTTGCCGAAGGCGCGCAGCGTCACGCGCCGCACACGCCTGCGCGGCATCGTGCTCGACAACGTGAAGTCCGACGGCACCATCGACACCACGGCAGCGGGCAGCGCGCACTATGTCTTTCAGAGCCCCGCTCGGCACGGCCCGCAGCCGCCGCGCGTTCCCGGCGTGGTGCCGCCCCGCAACCTGTGCGGCCGGCAAGAGGTGCGTATCGAGCGCCCGGGCCTGTTCGCGCTGCCCGATCAGCCTTCGATTCCGTGTCCGCCCACGGAGGTGGAGGCGCTGCCGGAGCCGCGCAGCTGTTCGCCGAAGCAGGTGTGGCAGCGCGCGCTTCACAAAGGCGTCGCGCCGGATCGGCTGGCTCACATCGAGTACTATCACTCGCTGGCTGGCCCAGCGTGGCGCTTCGAGCTGAGCGGCGGCTCGGTGCGCTTCAGCGTGTACGGAAACTGCACGCGCGAGCTCAGCGCACGCGAAGCGGCAGGTTCGGCTCAGTAGTCCTAAGCGATCGCGGCGCGCAGCGCGCGCCACACGGCGTCGCTCGTCTCGGGCAGCTCGGTCGAGAACCCGACGACCTGCGGCGCTTCGCGTCGCAGCGCCGCCAGCGTGCGCTCGCGCTCGTTGCGCGCGACGCGATCCAGCTTGGTCGCGATCAGCACCGGGCGCGGCGGGCGCGCGCGATTGCCGGGCTCGGCGAGCAGCTTCAAAAGATCGTGCTCTTCGGGCTCGAGGCCGCGCCGCACGTCGACGAGCACGGCCACGGCCGCGAGCACCGGTCGCTCCAGCAAATAGTGCTCGATCAGCTCGGCCCATTCGCGCCGCTCGGCGTGCGAGCGCTGCGCGTAACCGTAGCCGGGCAGGTCGACGAGCGTGAGGCGCAGCCCGTCGCGGCTGCGCGCTTCGAAGAAATTCAGCCCGCGCGTGCAGCCGGGCGTGGAGCTCGTGCGCGCCAGGGAGCGCCGTCCCATCAAGCGATTGAGCAAGCTGCTCTTGCCGACGTTGGAACGGCCGGCGAAGGCGATCTCGATACCGATGGGCGCCGGGAGCGACGCGGGCTGCTGTGCCGCCGCGATGAAGCTGGCTTCGACGATATCGGTCGCTTGCATGGGCGAGGCTTAGCAGAGCGCGGTGCCCGGCGCTCAGCCGCGGCGCGCGTTCCGCTTCGGACGCCAGCGTCGCGGCGTGATCGCGAGTAGCTCGGGGCTGCGCAGGGTGAACGCGGCGAGCAGGAAGACGAGCGCGAACAGCGGCGCCGCGAGCAGCGCGATCGCGCTCGCGCCGTAGGCGTGCTGGCCGAGCCAGCGCGCGAGGCCGATGCTGGCGCCGGCGGCGACCGCGGCGGCGCCGCTCGTGCGCAGCAGCGTAACCAGCACCTCTACGCCGGGCAGCTCGGGCAGTCGTCGCCGCAGCAAGGTCCAGAGGAAAGCGGCTTGTACCAAGCTCGAGATACTGACCGCGGCGCTCACGCCGGCGTGGCCGAGCGGACCGCGCAGGAGCAGCGCCGCGACCACGAAGGCGGCGAGGTCGATCGCCGCGACGACGACCGGCGTACGCGTATCCCCGAGGGCATAGTAGACGGCCACCAGCTGCCGCACCGTAGCGACGAGCCAGATGCCGGCGCCCTGGGCCACCAAAGCGCGCGCCGTCTCCGTGGAGCTCGTGTGATCGAACGCGCCTCGTTGAAACAGCAGCACCACCAGCGGCTCCGCCAGCGCGACGTAGAGGAGGCTGGCGGGGATGGCCACGAACAACGCGAGACGCACCCCGAACGCCGCGGTCTTCGCGAGCTCCGCGCGATCGCCGCGCGCGGCGAGTCGCGCGAGGCTGGGCAGCGCGGCCGTCTGCAACGCCATCACGAAGATGCCCTGCGGGAAATCACACAGCCGCAGCGCCCAGCTGAAATAGCTCTGCGCGCCCAGGCCGAGCTCGGACAAGAAGCGCCGCGCGAGCAGGACGTCCAAGTAGTAGACGCCCATTCCGACCAGGACCGGTCCCATGCGCCGGAACGTCTCGCGCACGCCCGCGTCGCCGAAATCGAAATGAGGCCGGCCGAGGCAGCCGATCTTCGCGAGGCTGGGCCACTGCGCGAGCACTTGCAGCGCGCCGCCGACCAGCACGGCAGCCGCGAGCGCGAGCCCAGGCTCGAGCCCGCGCGCGGCGAGCCACGCGGGCGCGGCGAACGAGAACGCGATGAAGGAGACGTTCAACAGCGCCGGCGCGAACGCCGCCGCCGTGAAGCGCTGGTAAGTATTGAGCGCCGCGACGCCGAGCGCGGCCGTACCCATGAAGAACAGGTACGGAAACACCCAGCGTGTGAGCTGCACCGTGCGCTCGTATTGGCCGGGCAGCGCGTGAAAGCCCACCGCGAACAGATCCACGAGCGCGGGCGCGGCGGCCACGCCGAGGACCGTCGTGAACGCCAGCGCGAGCAGGGAAACGCCGCGAATGTTCGCGAAGAAGCGGCGCGCGGCGACGTCGCCCTCGCGCTCCTTGCTCGCGGCGAGCACGGGTAACACCGCGCTCTGGACGGCGCCCTCGCCGAGCAGTTGGCGCAGCACGTTGGGCAACGCGAACGCGACGAAGAAGGCGTCGGTGGTGGTCCGCGCGAACACCGCGGCGATGACCTGATCACGGACGAGCCCGAGCACGCGGCTGGTGAGGGTGCCCGCGGCGACGATGACGGCGCGCGCCGCGATGCGGCCGCGCTCGGCCGAGGCCTCGCCCGCCGAGCGCGGCCGAGCGGGCTCGAGCGGCGCGTCGCCGTCGTTCATTTCGCGGTCAACACCAGCTCATCGACTTGGTCGCCGCTCGACGTGTAGAAACGCAGCGCGAACCGCGTCGCGTCGGCCTCGACGAGCGCCGCGCCGAAGCCGGCGTTGTAGCGGGTCAAGCTGCCGTCAGCGAGCGCGAGGAACTCATAGAGGTTCGCGCCGCCGACGCCCATCACCACGTAGGGCAAGCCGTCGACCTCGAGCTTTTCGTAGATGTGGTCGTGTCCGGCGAGCACGAGATCGGCGCCCCACTCCTTGTACGGCCACTGCAGGGTCGGCGTCGAGGTGTGCGGGCCGGACGAGTAGGGCGGGTGATGCATGGCCACGACTTTCCAAGTCGCCGTGGACGCGGACATGCGCGCCTTCAGCCAATTCGCCTGCGCCGAGGTGCTCGTGGTGCCGTCGGGCTCGTGCTCGTCGCTGTCCAGCGCGAAGACGTGCACGCTGCCCCACTGGAAGTCGTAGTAACGCTCGTTGCCGGGCAACGCGAAGTAGTCGAGGTACGCGCCGGGTTCGTTGTTCGTGTACCAGTCGTGGTTGCCGAGCGTGGGGAAGAAGCGGTTGCGCGGTGCGCCCGCGCCGTAGGCGCCACGATACGGACAGATGAACTCGTGGAAGAACTGGCCGATGTTGGCGTCGATGGTGTCGGCGCTGCCCGCGGGATAGTTGTTGTCGCCCGTCGTGACGATGAAGTCAGGGCGCCAGCTCTTTACGAGCGCCGCCACCGACGCTTCCGCTAGCGAACCGTTTCCGTAGTCGCCGATCACCGCGAAGCGAACGGGGCCTTCGCCGATCGGCGTGGTGTCGCAGTCGGCGCTCGGGCGCGAGTTGGCGCCGCTGCCGCCACCGCTCGCAATATCGCCGGCCTTGCCTGCGACGCCGGCGCCGCCAGCTGCGGTGCCGCCGGCAGCGGGCCCTGCGGCGCTACGATGCTGCGTCGGCCGCGCGCCCGTACGTGGTTCAGCGCGGCCGGGCGTCGGGGCGGGCTTGGTGTCACAGCCGGCTCCAATCAGAAGCAGGCCAGCGGCGAAGAATGGCAGTCTGGTCACGGAGCGGACGTGACCGTAACACTTCCGCCGCGCCTGGCTGAGGTTGCTTTTTGACCAGGTGAGGTAATCGGCGACCTTGACGCCAGACGCGATCGGGACCGAGAATTGATTCCCGCAAGACTGCATTTAGTGCGGGCACCAAATTGTGACGATGGCGCTAATAATTCGAAAAATGCAATTGGCGACGGGAGTTTGCGGGCTTCGGTCACTACAGCGAAGAATGAAGATAGGCCCTGAGCCAGCCGTGACCGGTTGGCCGATGTTCAGCGTGAGCTCCTGTACAAAAAGGTTTCCGAGGCCAGGTCAGTGAGCCCACGAATCGTTTTCGCACGACGCCCCTGGCTGACAGCGCTCCAGTGTCTCCTTTTCTGTGGCATGAGCTGGCTAGACGCGACGGACGCCTTGGCTGAAGCCACCTCTCCGGCGCCGCAACCGCCTTCGGATCCCGCCGGCGAGACCGGCAGCGAAGCGGGAAGCGACCTGCGGCGCCCCCGCCAAGCGCCGGGCAGCGCGCCCGCAGCGGCTGGCTCCGTAGCGGCTGAGGGTGACCTCGCAGAGCCTGCGGGCGAGCCGCCCGCCGACGCTACGGCTGAGCCCGAGAAAAAGAAGAAGAAACGACGCGACCGAGCGGACGCGGCGGAGGGGGACGGCGCGGTGCGTAGCCGCGCTGGTCGCATTCAGCTCAAAGGCCGCGTCTTCGCGCGCGCCGAGCTCCAGCGCGGCCCGCGTCGCGTGATCGAGGGCACGAACGTCACTTCACGCTCGCGCAACTCGCTCGATCTCGATGTTCAGAGCGTGCGCGTGGGCCTCGAATACGAAGCACCGATGCCGTGGCTGACCGCCGTGGCGGAGCTCGAGCTCACCGGCAAGCCATCGCTCAAGGACGGTTTCGTGCAGGCGCGCAGCGGGCATTACCAGCTGAGGGCCGGTCAGTTCAAAGTGCCGGCCTCGGCCATCGAGAGCGAGTCACCCTGGGTGCTGCCGCTCGCAGGTCGCGGGATGCTCCACGACCTGCTCGTGGATTGGCTCGATGTGGGTGGCCGCCGGCCGGGTGCCGTGTTCACGTACCGCAGCGGGGGGCCCTTGCATCTTCGCCTCAGCGGCGGCGCGTTTCAGGGCTCCTTGGTCGCCGATGCGGAGCGCAAGACGGACACCATCAAGAATATGTCGCTCGACGCGCAGAGCCTCGTCGCTCGAGCGCAGATCAAGGCTGGGCCGGCGGCGATCGGCGCCTGGTACGAGCACCGCGTCGGTTCGCCTGCGATTGGTCGCTATCAGTACTATCCGACGGCGGGTCTGGACGTCACCGTGGACGAGCCGCTGCCGGGCGGAGGCATTCGGATCTGGCTCGAGACCATCGCGGGTGAGAGCTGGTTCGAGCTGCCGCAGCTGTTGTCGGACGCGGACGATACCTGGTTCGTGGCGGGCCGCGCGATCGTCGCCTGGCGCTTTGGTGGTATGGCGCAGGAGGCGCTCTACATCGAACCTTTCGCGCAGCTCGCCGGCATGGACCCCGACCGCAACATTCGCACGGACCTCTTTTGGGAGGCCGCGCTCGGCGTCAACGCCGGCTTTTGGGATCGCGCGCGGATCACGCTGCAAGGTGAGATCAGCCGCGGCCAGCGCAACTTTCCGAGCGGGTTCCGGCTCGGAAACGGCTATCTGCTGGCGCGAGATCCGGACCATATCGGCCTGCTATTGCAGGCAGGAGTCGCCTGGTAATGTTCGTAGTCTTCGAAGGAATCGACGGTAGCGGCAAGACGACGGTGTCCAATCAGGTCGCCGAGCGGCTGCGCGCGGCAGGTCTCGAGATCAAGCACCTGCGCGCCGAAGGCAAGTTCGTCTCCGCCGTATCCGAGGCGATCCGCGATCTAGGCCGCGATGCACGCAACATCGAGCTGACGCCGCAAGCAGAGTTTCTGCTGTACGTCGCCCGCGACGTGCAGCTCATCGAGGAGGCGTTGCGTCCGGCGCTGCAGCAGACCGACGTGGTGTTGGCCGACCGATTTTTATACACGGCCGAGATCCTCGGGCGCTGGGGCCGACATCTTCCCGCCGAGTTCACGGAGCCGGTGTTGCAGGCGGCTGCCGGCGGGCTCACGCCGGATCTGGTCGTGCTCGTGGACGTGGATCCCGTGCTCGCGCGCGCGCGGCGCAAGGCGTACAAGCTGCAGGTCGCGGACAAGCGCCCGCCCTCGCGCAAAGGACTCTCCGGCGTCGGGCTGCAGCACCGCCTGCGCCGCGCCTACCTCGAGCTCGCGGCCCAAAGTCCCGAGCGCTGGGTCGTCGTCAAGAACGAGGACTCCTTGGAGGAGACGGTGTCGCGCGTGACGGAGCTGATCCAGCGCGCGCACGCGCAGGGCGCGAAGTCTGCCATCGAACAGCTGCGAAAGCAGAGCCAGCTCGACGCGCCTTCCCGCCCGCCGGCGCCTCCGCGCTCGGCAGCGGAAGCGCTGTCCTCGTTCGTCTCCTGGATCGACCGGCGGATGGAGCGTGAGCCGCGCGTGGCGGCCTATTTGCTCGGCGGATTGTTCGGGCCGGGTATCGACGAGCGACGCCGCGCGCTGACCGAGCGTGTCCCGGAGGCGGTGCTCGCTGCTTCGTCCGGGCGCATCGACGAGCTGAGCTGGCAGCTGCGCGACGAGCTCGTGCCGCGCTATGCGGGCGCCGTGTTGCGCACGATTTCCGGCGTGCCGAACTCGGAGCCGCGCGCGCGCGCGCTGCGCGAGAAGCTCGAGGCGCAATACGCCGCGGAGGTGGCCATGTCCCTCACGCGGCTCGATGACGAGCTCTCCTGGCAGCAGCGCGAGCGCCTCTTCGACCGCTATCCGGAGATCGTCATGGCTTCCGTCGCGGGGCTGGACGGCGAGCGTTCATGGGCGCTGCGCGAGCGCTGGCTGGCGCTGCGCGAGCAGCGCATCGCGGGTGAGTACGACATCGCGCGCGTCGCGGCGAAGTCGGTGAGCGGCGTGCCCGGGGAGCGCGCGGCGGCCCTGCGCGCGCAGGCGCGGCGCGCGGCCCCCGTCGCGGCGCTCTCCTCCATCGGCTTGCTCACGGACGAAGAGAGCTGGCGACGGCGACAGGAATTTTTGCGGCTCGCGCCCAAGGTCGTGATGGGCACGCTCCGGCGTTCGTGCGACGCGCGCGCCTGGGACATGCGCCGCGCGGTCGTGGCCGACTGCAAGGAGGCGGTAGACAGCATTCAAGATTTGGACACGGAAGAGGCCTGGCAGCTGCGTGAGAGCCAAGCCAACGTATGGCCGTCCACGGTTGCCAAGTCGCTCGGACCGCTGTCCGACGGACCGCGCGGTCAGGAGCTGCTGACGCGCCTGCTGGCGGCGCGCCCCGGCAACGTCTCATTGTTGAAGCATGCCAGCGCGGTCGCGCTCGGCGTGCACAAGGTTCAACTGTTCGAGGATTGATAAATGGTTAAGTTTACGGCTCCGGAAACGCGTGCACGCGCTCGGCTCGCTCCCATGCTGAGCACTGTCGCTGCATCGCTGCTCGCTCTCTCTCTCGTCGCTTGCGGCGGCTCGGATCCGCCAGTCACGGACAACCCCACCAAAGGCGCTTTGCTGCCGATGGCTACCGGACACAGCTGGACCTATCGCGTCACGCAGGACGGCGTGGTGAGCACCAAGGTTACGACCGTGCTCGACGCCGAGAACGTCGGCGGCAGCGGCCCGTACGCGGCGACTCGCGCGTTCAAGGTCGAGACACGCAAGGGCATGGACAGCAAGGACCTGACCGAGAGCTGGCAAGCGCCCAAGGACGGCGACACCAACGTGGTGATTCGCTTCCGCGAGCTGTCGTATGGGGCGATGACCGGCATGCTGCAGCTCGAGGAGCACTGGGATCCACCGCGCTTGCATGTCGACGGCAGCAGCGCTCATACGCAGACGGGCGTGCAGTGGGCCGACAGCTATAAAGAAATCAAGATCCCCGCCGGAATGGCGGCGATGAGCCCCAGCCAGCAGAGTGATCTCTGGCAGGTCGTCGAAGGTGACGCCACCGTCGACGTGCCCGCCGGGCATTTCGAGCATGCAGTGCACCTGAAGAAAATCAGCAGTAGCAGCAGCGTAAAGGAGTACTGGTATCTGCGCGGCGTCGGTAAGCTGAAGGAGACCGGCGCTCAGACAGAGGAGCTCGTTGAGAGTCGCATTACTAACCCGGACGGAGCGCTGCCGTGAGCCCGGGCGCTCCGGCCCTGGTCCCTGCTGCCCCCGTGCCAACGGGAGACGAGCAGATCACCGCCGAGCGCGAAGAGACGAAGTTCCTATTGCCGCGCGAGCGCTTCACGGCGCTCGCGCGGGTGCTACAGCAAAAGATCCCGCCGCACCGCTTCACTGGTGAAGGCGCCAATCGCTTGCCGGACGCGCACCATTTCGTGACCACGGTTTACTTCGATACCCCGACGCGGCGGCACTTCAACGCGGCCGTGGCGGACGGTGAGCACAACATCAAGTTGCGCGCGAAGGAGTACTACGATCTGCATCCGTCGCTGGCCGAGCTCGCGACGACGCCGGATCAAATCGTGCGCTTTCAACCCTGGGTCTGGATCGAAATGAAGCGTCGCGAGGGAACGCGCACCATGAAGCGCCGCTTTCGCCTGCCGAAGCGGGAGGTGCCGACGGTGTTCGCGGGCGGCGAGCTGTCCGGCGCAGCCCTATTGCACGAGGCGGAGCGCGAGACGGCGCTGCTCGGGGTGAACGAGCTCGTCGACTACACTCAGCGGCTGGGCGAGCCGCTGTCGGCCAGCTGCCTCGTCAACTATCGGCGCTTGTCCTGGCAGGAACCGGACGGTTCGCTGCGGATCACGGTCGATATCGATCTTTCCTTTTACTCTGCGCCCAAAGATCTTTGGAGCCGAGAGCGCGCGCTGGTGCGCAGCTTGCTCGGCGCTCCCGCCGCTGCCGAGTCGCGCCTCGTCGTAGAGGTGAAGCGGCGCACCGCGCTGCCGGCGTGGCTCACCCAGGCGCTCGAGCAGAGCCACGCCGAGCCGGTCTCGTTCAGCAAATTCGTAGCGGCCGCAGGAGCGGTGCATGAGCAGAGTTGAGGGCGAACGACTCCGCCGGCGCTGGCGACTGGTGCTGGCCTGGCTGCTCACGGCGCTGACGATCGCCGTCTATTTCGCGTTGCCGTCGGGAGAAGAGCCGAACGCGGCCGGCTCCAGCGCCAACGATGCCGCGGACTCCGCGGAGTCGCGGCGCATAGAAATCCTCGAAGTGTCACCGTCGGATGCGACCCCCGGCGGCGCGCTGACCGTGAACTATGCGGGCGCGGATGACGACGCTCACGTGCAGGTCTTCGTCGGTAAGACGCCGATGGAGGTGCTGGCGCGCCGGCGCGGCTCGGTGGTCGCGCGGCTGCCGAACACGCTGGAGCCCGGCCACGTCAAGGTGCGCGCGGTCGACGGCCGCGAACGCAGCAAGCCCTATGACGTCCGCCTGCACGCCCCGAACTTCCGTAAGCCGTTCCGTAACTTGATCGGCGGGTTCGCGCTCTTGGTGTTTGGCATCGGCGTGTTGGCCCGCGGAGCGCGAGAGGCGGCCGGCCTGGGCGGCGCGCACGCCTTGGCGCGCGTCGCCGGTCGCGGCCCTTCAGCGCTCGGCCTCGGTGCGGTGGTCGGTGCGCTCGCGCAATCGACGAGCGCCGCCGCTGGCCTGCTCGCCGCGCTGGTCGCTTCGAGCTTGCTCGCCGTGGGTCCAGCCGCCATCGCGTTCCTGGGCGCCCAGCTCGGCGCGGCGACGGCGCCGCTGATCACCGGTCTCATCGATCCGCGGGAGGGTCTGGTGGCGGTCGCCGTTGGGGTGCTGTGGCATGGCCTCGCCACCGATCGCCGTTCACTCGCCTTTGGGCGCTTCGTGCTCGGCGCCGGCCTGATCGCTATCGGGCTGCAGACTCTGCGTCCCGGCTTCGAGCCCTTCGTCCAAGATCCGACGCTGGTCTCGCTGGTCGCGCGCTTGAAGAGCGATACGTTCGTCGACTTGGGGATCTGCGCCGCGCTCGGTGCAGCCCTGGTCGCGCTGCTGCAGGGCCCGGCGCCCGTCGCGGTCTTGGTGCTGGTGTTGGCGCAGACCACGGCGCAATGGGACCTGCGCACTGCCCTGGCGGTGCTCTCCGGATCCGGCTTCGGCGCCGCCGTGGGCGCGCTGGTGACGACCCCGGCTGGGCGGCGCTGCCGACGTCTGGCCGTCCTGAACCTGCTGCTCGGCGCGGCCAGCACGCTGATCGCAGCGTCCACCGTCGGGCTGTGGAGCTACGTGGCGGATCTCTTGATCCCCGGCGTGCCGCACGAGATTCAGTGGGGCAAGCGCATCTTATTGCCGAACCTCGGCTTGCACCTCGGCGTCGCATTTGCTTTTTCTCAGCTGGCCTGTGCTTGTGTGCTGCTCCCGGTCGCGCCCTGGCTGGCACGACGTCTGGAGCGACGATTTCCGGATGTCGCGCCGCGCCCGCTGTCGCAAGTTGGCGACGCGGTCGGCGTCGTGCGCGCGCAGCTCAGCGCGGTGCTCGGCATTCAGAGCACCGCGCTGGCCTCGCTCAAGGAGCTCGTTCATGGCGGTAGCCGCGCGGCGGGCCGGCTCACCGAGCACCGCTTGGCCGAGGCTCACGTCGCGCATGAAGAGCTGCTGGCCGGCCCCGTCAGCGCGCTCGGCGATGACGCGGAGGCGCGCGTGTTGGGGCGCGCGGCGTTCACCGCCCTGCAGCTGCAGCGCTCGCTCGAGTCGTTGCATCGGCAAGCGGAGCGGCTGCTCGATACGCGCGTGGTAGCGTCCGCCAGCGGCCGCGACGTGGTCCCGCTGGACAGCGATGACGCCGCGACGTTGGCGGAGATGCACGGCTTGCTCGCCGAAGGGCTCGGCACGTTGTTCGACGTGCTCGACGGCAAGGCGGAGATCGATCTGGAGCACTCTCGAGCGCGCGAGATCCGCATGAACGCGCTGGAGGCCAGCGTGCGCGGCGGGCTCTTGGAGGCCAAGCACAGCGAGAGCTTTGGCGTGCGGCTGCACTTCGGCGTGCTGGAGCTCGTGGACGCGTATGAGACCGCGGCCAACCAGGTGTATCGTCTCTCCGAGGCGCTCGGCGAGAGCTACGTCGAGAACAGCGCGATTCGCGTCAGCTGAGCGCAACGTCAGCCGGTGTGCGCGGCGAGCACGCGCTCCACGATGTCGAGCGCGAGCCGCGCGTCTTCGGGTGCGAGCGCGTCGACCTCCGAGGCGGAGGCGCGCGCGAAGCGAGCGCGCGCCTCGGCCGAGAAGCGCACGCGGCCGCCGCCGCACTCGCGGCACACCAAGCCGCCGCGCGCGAGCTCGGCGCTGGCGGGTCGCTCGGCGGGGCAGGGCTTACCGCAGCTCACGCAGCGCTCGAAATCCATGCCCCAGCCGAAGGCGCCGAGCAGCGCTAGCCCGGTCTCGGCCAGTTCACGCTCGCACGCCGCGCGCGGGCTCACCGCCAAGCGATCCAGCGCGCGCTCGATCAGCGCCCACACCTCGGGCTCCGGCGTGCGCGCGGGCGCCGCGTCTCGCAACCAAGCCAGCGCGCGGCCGGCGCTTTCTAGGCGCGTGAGCTCAGCGAGCAGGCCCAAGCGCGGCGTGACCACGCTGGCCTCCAGCAATGTCACGAGCTCGCGTCGCTCGCGCTCTTCGAGCCGCACCCTCAGCGTGAAGAACGGCTCCAGCGCGCCGCCGAAGCGCTTGCGGCTCTTGCGCGCGCCGCGCGCGAAGGCTGAGACGCGACCGAGCGTCTTCGTGAACAAGTGCACGATCAGATCGGCGTCGCCGAGCTCGACCCGCCGCAGCACGAGCGCCTCGCTCTCGTGAATGGTCGCGGCGCTCACGCGCGCAGGGCGTCAGCGCTGGCTGCGCGGAGTGACAACTCTTGCGGCATGTCGTCGCCGCGCGGCTTCAGCACGATGCTGAGCGCGAGCGTGAACAGGATCAGCAGCAGCACGAACGCGATGGCGACGCCGAAACGGCGACCGCGCGCGGGCTTCGGCGTCGCGCTGGCGAGCGGCAGCGGCGTCACCCAGGCGACGCGGCGGCTCGCGGTGTAGCGCGCCAGCACGTCCTCCGCCGCGACGCCGAGCGCGCGCGCGTAGGACTTCAAGAAGCCACGCACGAACACCTCGCCGGGCAGCTCATCGAAGCGATCGGCCTCGATGCGTTCCACGCTGGCGACGGGCACACGAGTGGCGCGCGAGATCTCCTCGACGCTCATTCCTCGCTGCGCGCGTTGCTCGCGCAGATATTGCCCGACGCTCGGCATTGGCGGCCCCGAGACTACTTCAGCTTCTCCAACATGGAGCGGCAATTTTTGCCAGTTTCTGTGCTGGAAGAGAGCTCGAGACAGCGGCTTAAATCGGCGCGCGCCCCGTCCGTATCGTGGAGCGCCGCGCGCACACGGGCACGCGCAGCGACGGCGTCCTGCAAGCGACTACATTCGGGCGCTTCGGTTTCCAGTGCGCGCGTAAGCGCGTCGAGCGCGGCGTGGGGCTCGCCTTTGCGCTCGTACGCCAGGCCGAGGCGATAGCTGCCCACGCAAAAGAGCGGCTGCGCCGCGATGCTGCGACGGAGCGCGTCGACGGCGCGATCGGCGTCGCCGAGCTCGAGATAGGCCCAGCCCAGGTTCCCCCACGCTTTTTCAGGCGTTTGGTACAGGATGTCCTCGCTGAGGGGACGTAGCACTTCTACCGCCTCGCGGAAGCGGCGTTCGTGGATCAAAATCACTCCCAGGGTATTCTTCGCTTCACGCAGATCAGCGCGTAATTCGAGGCTGCGCCGCGCGTGGCGCTCGGCCTCGGCGATGCGGCACTCTTCGCTGTTTCGAGCGCAGAAGTCTAGATAAAGCAGCGCGATGAGGTGCTGCGCTTCCGCGTTTTGCTCGTCGAGCTCTATGGCCTTCAGAGCGTGCGACAGCGCCTCTCTGGGATCGCCACGCCGCAGCCAGAGATCTCGCGCCAGATCGTATTCCGTCTCCGCCTGGCGTGTGGGGTCTTGTGCCCCCGCACCGCCGGCCACCGGAGTACAGCCGGCCAGCGCTAGGAGCAGAGTGAGGGTAGCGACCCTAAGCATTGGTCTAGCGTGTCGCTCGCTGGCGGCTCGGCTCACGCAAGCCGCCCCGCAGTTGATCTTTCACGCCCAACAAGCCGTAAAGCTCGCGCAAGGCGTCGATGTCGGGGATCTCCAAGCGCTCGTCCTGCACGCGCAGGTAACCCGCTTCGCGCAGGCCGAGCACGATGCGCTTCACAGAGTCCACGTCCAGGCCGACGTGGGCCGAGAGCTCGAGCGGCGTCACCTGCAGGCCCTGCGGGCGCCCGTCAGGGCCGGCGCGGTGTTGCGCGAGCTTGAGCAGCGCGATGACGATCTTCGATTGCGCGTCGCGCACCATCAGAATCTCGATTTGATCTTCGGCGTCGCGTAGCCGAAGCACGAGCTGCTCGACGAGGCGCGCGCCGGTAGCGGGGGCGAGCTGCAACAGCTCGCCGAGCTCCGCTGAGCTCAAGCCGAGCGCGCGGACGTCGTCGAGCGCGATCGCCGTGGCGCCGCGCTGCGAGCCCGACTTCAGCAGCGCGGACTCGCCGAACAGCTCCCCGGCGCGCACGACGCGCAGGCTGCGCTCCAGCGCGCCGACTTGCTTGAACAGGCGGACGCGCCCGGTTTGCACCAAATAGGCCTTGTCCGCCGCGTCACCGTCGCGGAACACGGTGCTGCCCGCGTCGAAGCGCCGCTCGAAGCGAGCCAGGAGCTGGTCGCGCGCGTCCGAATCCTCAGGCACTCGCGCTCTATATCAGGCGCGCGCTAGTACACCAACCGGGAACTCAGCGGCGCGCGACTCAGGCGCCGCGCGCGCCGAAGGGCGAGGGCGGGAGATTGGGCAGCGTCGCGCCGGGGCCGCGTATGTACAGCGGGAGCACCGCAGCGCCGGGCTCCGGCTGCACGGCGCTGCCGATGCGCGCGACCGCGCGCGCGTGCGGCAAATCCAAATCCGGTCCCGACGAGTGGGGAATATCGAGCCCGAGCGCAGGGGCCACCTCGCCGACGACGAGCTGCGCTCCAGCCGCGCGCAGCAGGGGCGCCACTTCAGCGCGCGGCACGGCGCGCGGCTCGATTACGGTCACGCCCGCGGGCGTGCACGCGTACACGAAGAGCTCGTTTTGGCGAGCATCGAGCAACGCCGCGCGCACGCCCGCGGCCTCCGGCGGCAGCGCCAACGCCATGGCAGCGAGCGACACCACGCCGACGACCGGCCGACCAAGTCCGAGTGACAGTCCCTCGGCGAGCGCGATGCCGACGCGCAGCCCGACGAACGAGCCGGGACCCCGGCCGACCGCGATGCGATCGATGCTGGTTCGCGCCCAGCCCGCCGACGCCAGCAGCTCCTCGAGCATCGGCAGCAGGCGCTCCGAGTGGGCGTTCGGCGCGTCGTGCTCGACGCTGCCGTGAAGCTCGTCGCCGTCGAGCAGCGCGAGCGAGCCTCGTCGGGTCGACGTTTCGATGCCGAGGGTGCGCACGGCGCGTAACTTGGCAGCCCTTAGCGCTCGCGGCTACGACAATTCGGTCTATGCTGACGCCGGTGTCATCGATTTTGCCGCGCTTTGACTACCGGGTCGCGTTCGCCACCGCGCGGGATCAAGGCCGACAGCGCACCAGCTACGAAGACGTCGCGCTGCTCGCCCCCGAGCTCGCGTTGTTCGCGATCGCGGACGGCATGGGCGGGCACCAAGCCGGCGAAGTCGCGGCCGACATCGCCATTCGCGAGCTGCGCAGCTGCTTGGCCGGGCGCGCCGCCCAGCGCGCCGCCGAGTGCTACGTTGTGCGCGCAGATCTGGAGTCGCGGCGTGAGGTGTTCGCGCAGCTCAGGACGGCCGTCGAGCGCGCGAACGAGCGCGTGCGCGCGGAGGCAGCCGCGCACGAGGAGCAGCGCGGTATGGGCACCACGCTCGACGTCGTGTGGCTGATGCGCGACCGCGCGTTCGTGGCTCACGCCGGCGATGGCCGCGTCTACCTCGCGCGCGCGCGGGCGATGCTGCAAGTGACGCAAGATCACACCACGACCGAGAGCATGCGTCAGGAAGGGCATGACGTCGCCGGTTATCGCGCGGGGCTCACCAACGCGGTCGGCTTGAGCGAGCGCATCTCCGTCGACACCGCGTTCTTGGATCTGGCGCGCGGCGACCGCTTGTTGCTCTGCAGCGACGGCGTTCATGCGCAAATCGACAGCGAAGCCGCCCTCTCGGAGCTGCTGCGTCCGGGCAGCGTGACGCAGGCGGCGGACGCCCTCATCGCGCGCGCCGCGCAGACCGGGCGCGACAACGCGACTGCGATCGTGATCGAGGTTGGCGACCGCTTCGTGCGCCGGGGCGACCGCGATCGCGGCCTCGACGCGGCCGATCTCGAGCGCGCCCGGCAGAGCCCGCTGCTCGTGGACTTGCCGGAGTCCTTCGTGCTGAGCACGCTGACGGCCGCGGTGGAGGTGGAGATCCAGGCCGGGGAGCGCGTGCCGCGCGCGGTGGCGAGCGATCTCGTCGCTTACGTGGTGCTCGACGGCGTCGTGCACTACCCGACGAGCGGCCGACGGCTCGGCGCTGGAGCGCTCGTGTTCGCCGAGTCGCTGGTTGGCGTCGGCGGAGTCGGCGAGCCGCCCACCGCCGAGCAGACCACCCGCCTGCTGCGCCTGCGCGGCGACGATTTCGCCGAAGTCTGTTCGGATCCGCGGCTCGCCGCGCAGCTCTACCGCCGCCTGGCGCAGCACCTAGCGCGCCTCTCCACGCGCCTCTCTTAGACCTGCGCGCGCGCTGCGTGCGGCGCGGCTTGCGAAAACCCTTGCAATCCTCCTTGAAAGGACTAGGTTGCGCGGGCCTTCGACGGCTGGATTTGTCGTCCCTTCGCGGGGCCGGCAAAACCCGGCGACGGTGGTCGGATCGGGGCGTAGCGCAGCCTGGTTAGCGCACCAGACTGGGGGTCTGGGGGTCGGCGGTTCGAATCCGCCCGCCCCGACCATTTTCTCCAAACGCCCTCGCTCCCGCGAGCGCGCGCGGAGTGGCCTAGGGGAGCGGGCCGAGCGCTTGCTCGGCGCGGTCGAGCAGCGCTTCGGCGTAGCGGGGGTTATGGACTTGCGCGCCGCGATCTTCGAGCACGAAGAGGATCAGCGCGCGCGCTCGCTCCCGCACTCCGTGAGGCTCTCGGCCGTCGGCGTGCGGCGGCGTGAGGGAGCGCGGCGCGTCTCCCAGGCGCGCGAGCAGCTGCTCCGCGCGCTCGAGCACCGGGATGCGCGGCTGCTCGGCGTGACACGCCGAGCAGCTGGCGACGTCCGCGCGGAAGGCGTGACTGCGGCCGCGCTCGAGCTCGGCGGGGCCCGCGCGATGACAACCGACGCAGCCGCCCGGCACCGCGGCGTGCGGCGCCGGGCCGAGCAGCGCCGCGCCGGTGATGGGATCGCTCGCGCCGCGGCCGGCCCAGATCGCCGCGCTGCTCGGGCCCGTCGCGTCGCTCGGCGTGTGGCAATAGATGCACGCGCTGCTGCGCTCGAGGCCGCTCGCCGGCAGGTCCAGATACAGCTCGGCGAGCGGCGCGCGGCGCAGCAAGCCCTGCGGCACCGCGCGCTCGTCGTGAACGGCGTGGCAGGCGGCGCAGGTTATGCCCTCGGGCGCTGCGTCTTCGGGCGGCATGCGCCGGCCGTCTCGACGATCCGAGATGGCGTCGATGAAGCCCCAGCTGGTGTGACAGCGGGCGCAAGCGGCGCTCGTGCGCGTGGCGAGCTCGGCGTCGCTGAGCGCGAGGCGTGAGCCGCTGAGCGCGCGCACGTGACCGTAGCGCGGCGGCGCGTCGTGGCAGGTCGCGCACACCGCTCCGCGCAAAATCGCCCAGCGCGCGGGCGGCTCCGGCGGGTGCCCGGGTCCGTGGCACGCCAGGCACGTCACGCCCCCCACGCGTCGCAGCGAGCGCGGCAGCGCGCTCCAGCTCGGCAGCTCGCTGGCGTCGAGCTCGAGCGTGGTGAGCGCGTGCGAGAAGCCGCCGTCGGTGCGACCGGGCGCGCCGGTCGTGTGACAACCCTGGCTGCAGACGAGCGCTTCGGGCGACAGCGGTTCGTCGAGGAGGCGCTTGTAGGCGTGCGTCATCGGACTGAGCTCGGCAGCGCGCGCCACCGCGACGTGACAGTCCGCGCGCCCGCAGTCGAGCGGCACCTCGTCGTAGCGGCTCACGAACAGCCGCGTCTCGCGCGCCGCGCTCTCTAGCAGCCAGAGACCGGACATGTCCGGAACCAGACTCGTGAGCTCGCCCCAGGGCATCGCATCGGCCACGGCGCCCGGCGGCCGCCGTGAGACGCGGTAGCCTCGCCCTGCGAGCAACACGCGCTCGCCCAGCGCAACATTGGACAAGCCGCTGCTGCGCGGCGCCGCCACGATGCTCACCGTAGCGGCCGTGACGGCGCCGTCGGGCGAGGTGAAGCGCGCGGTGACTCGCGTCTCTGCGCGCTCCGCAGCCGAGAGCGCCACCACATCGCCGACGCGCGCCGCCGCGAGCGCCGCTGGCGCCCGTCGCGTTCGGCCGATGAAGCGCAGGCCACCTTCTGTGGTCTGCCAGCGGCTGAGCGCGGCGCCCGCGACCTCCCAGCTGACGCTGCCGCGGGCGTCACCCGGGCAGCGCGCGTTCAGCCTGATCTCGAAGCGTGAGTCGTAGCCGACGTCGGCTGCCGGAGCAGAGAGGGTGATGCGCGGCGTGAGCTCCAGGTTCGATGGACCATGAGCCGCCAGTTTCAGGGTGCAGACGCCAGGTCCGCGCAGCTCGAGCTCGCGATCGCGCGGGAACGTGAACACCAGCGCTCCTCGCTCTTGACGCACGGAGCGCGGGACGCTGGACGGCGCCGTGCGCAGCGCCTCCAGCGCCGCGCGCGGCAGCTCGCCGGTGGCGACGCGCACGCTGACCGCGTCGGCAAAGTCCTCGCGCGGCGCGCCAGCGCAGGCGGCGAGCAGCGTCACGAGGAACGCCGAGCCGCAGCGCTGCCCGTTCATCGCACGGCCTCGGTGCACGAACCGTAGAGACACTCGCCGCTGCCACAATCCAGATCGGTCCAGCAGTCGGCGTGCGCTCGGCGCGGAACGCACACGCCGTCCGCGCACACGCTGCCCGCGGGACAACGTCGCGCCGCCGAGCACTCGCCGCCGATGTGCGGCGCCTCACTGCGCTCGCACACGCGGCGCAGCCGCGCTGCGTGCCGCTCGAAGTGACAGGCATAGCCCCCGGTCCCGTCGGGCAAATCCGGATCGAGATCGAGGCACACGCGTTCGCCGGCTCTGCCAGCGCGGCGCGCGCCGCAGAGCCAGCCGGGATCAGCGGCGGGACTGGCGACACCGGCGGGAGCCGCGCCGCCCCGGCACAGTACGACACCGACGACGTCCGAGCACTCCCATTCGCCGTCATCGGGCACGCGCGGCTGCTCCTGCACACAGCGGACGCGCGAGCACTGAAATGTGCTCGCGCGTCCGCGCCGCGGCGCACACACGCGTCGCTCGCCGCGGCCCGTGCAACGGTACTCGCTCGCGCGCTGCAGGATGCTCGCGGGCACGACGCGCGGCTGAACGCAGAGCTCGTTGGCGCAGCTCGGCGACCAACAAACCCGCCGCGAGCCCACGTCGCTACAAGGCCCATCGACGGGGTCGCGCACGGGAGCCGCCAGCGCCGTCTCGCGCGGGAGCTCCAGCGGGGCGCCGGGATCCTTTCTCTGGCACGCGCTGAGAGCGAAGGGCAGCGCCAGCCACAACATTCCGAGTGCTCGCTGCGCGCCACGGGCTCCCCGCATACATCGAGTATCGTCCGGATCGGCTCTGATGGGCAGTACGCGCGGCTGCTCTGCCCGGCGGACGCAGCAGCGCGGCTTTACAAGCGGCGTCGCTTCGAGCAGAACCGGAGCAGCCCTGTCTCACGGCTGGGTCGAGACCATGTCGGATATCATCTCGCTCGGAGTCGATCTCGGCGGCACCAAGACCGAAACAGCGCTGCTACGCCGCAGCGCCACGCAGCTCGACGCGGAGCCTTGCGTGCTCGCTCGCCAGCGCATCGCGACACCGGCGCAAGACGGCTACGAGGCGGTGCTCGAGACCACGGCCTTGCTCATCGAGCGCACGCTCGCTCAGGCTCCGGCGTCGGCCGGGGATATCGCGATTGGCGTCGGCATGCCCGGCGCGGTGACTCGGCGTGAGGGCTTGGTGAAGAACTCGAACACCGTCTGTCTCAACGGCCGCCCGTTTCGCCAGGATCTCTGCCGCCGCTTGGGGCGCGAGGTGCTGTTCGAAAATGACGCCAACTGCTTCGCGCTGGCAGAAGCTCGGCTCGGCGCCGTGCGCGCTCACCAGGACGGCATCGTGTTTGGTGTGATCATGGGCACCGGCGTGGGCGGGGGCGTCGTCATCCGCGGGCGCTGCTGGCCGGGACCGCAGTCGCTGGCGGGGGAGTGGGGACATCACGCGGTCGGCGCTTGGCGCCGCCCGGAGCAGGCCGGCTCGGCTCGCTCGGGCGTCGAGCTCGGCCTCGCGCTGCGCGGGCGCGAGCGCTGCTATTGCGGCAAGACCGGCTGCCTCGAGCTTTACGCCAGCGGCAGCGCCGTCGAGCGAGACTATCGCGAGCGCAGCGGCCGAGCCTTGAGGCTCAGCGACATCGCGCTCCGTCGCGCCGTCGACGAGCACGCCGCGGCAGCGCTCGACGAGCTCTTGGAGGCGTTCGGGCGCGGGCTCGCCAACGTGATCGACATCCTGGATCCCAGCGCGATCGTCCTCGGCGGCGGCGTCTCCAACCTGGATCTGCTGTACTCCGAGGGCGTCGAGCGAGTCGCGCGCTACGTGTTCAACGACGAGCTGCTGACGCCCATCCTGAAGCACGAGCTCGGAGATTCTGCGGGCGTATTGGGCGCCGCGCTGCTCGGCGGCTGACGGCGAGCAGCGCCGCGCTCAGTGGCGCTGGTACGTCGCCTCCAAGAACAAAATCCAGGTGTGCCCGCCGTCTTCCGAGTTCTCGATCTTCGCCTCGAGGCTGTCCTCGTCCAGGAAGTGGAAGGTGTGACGGCCGCGCTGGCGTTCGTTGATTTCGTGCTCGAACACCAGCGTCTCTCCCTGCCACGCGCCGCGCCAGGGCCGGGGCGGGACGGACCCGAGCGAGTCCACCCAGAACCAGAGATACTCTTTGCTCTTCTCGTCCCAACCCATCACGCCGTGGCCGCGAAACACCACGCGGCCATCGCGCTCTTCGATGTAATCCTGCACGACGAAGAGCCCGCCGACCTCGACGGTATAGGTCGATCTGCCCAGCGCCATCCCGCCCGGTCCCCAGGTGGAGGGCGTCAGGTGTTCTTCACCGAACCAGGTCCCAGCGAAACGATGCAGCTTGCGGTGGTGCTCATTCGGTTCGGGCATGGCCATCATGGTGGCGATTTCCTTTCAAGGGCGTGCGGCGCTCGATCCCACGTTTGGGTGCGGTAGCTCGTCGCTGAGTTCAATGCCGGTAACGCGGGATGCGGGGCGTGCTCACTGCCGCGAGCGTGTGCGCGATGGAGGTCCACGTCATGCCATCGCCGCCGAGGGTTTGCTGAGTGCTCATCACGTATGCCAAGTCACCCAGGCTTATTATTCCCACGAGGCGTCGATCGTTGTCCACCACGGGGACGCGGCGGATTCGATATTGCTGCATCATGGCTTGAACCGTCGCGGGCGTATCCTGTGGAGAACAGAATTTGACATCACGCGCCATGGCGCTCGCCACGCTCGTCTCGCGCAGCGCAACCCCCTGTAGTTGCGCCGCCATCGCCAGATCGCGGTCCGTGATCAGCCCCACGAGCTTGCCCTCACGGTCGACCACCGGCACTGCGCCGCAGTCGTTTTCCCACATGATCTGTGCCGCCGTCGCCAACGTGTCACTCGGAGTGCACGTGTGCACGTCGCGCGTCATGATTTCTACGATCTTCACGAGCATCTCCTTTCGAAGCCTGTGCCCCGGTTGCCGAGTTCGCGCCGGTAAAACCCGTGGTGCACGCGGCAAAGATTCGCTGCTAAGCGGTGCTCCGCCATCGCGCCGAGCTTAGCCGAGAGCCGTGCACAGGCGCGAGGGGCTCGGTGCGGCCGATGGTAGAAAGCAGCGCGCGCCCTTCCGCGTAGCGGCTGGCCGCTGAGTTCGACGTCGGCGGATTCCGCGGGCATACTGGTGCCGGTGGACTTCCGCTCCTACGCCACGCGGCCCGATGACGAGCTGCTCCTGCTCGACGGCGCGGTCCACATCGCTCGCTTGGCCTACCCGGGGGTCGACCCGGAGAAGGAGTCCGCGCGCCTCGACGAGCTCGCGCGACCGCTCCTCGGGCGCGGGCTCGAGCGGCGCCCGTTGCTCGTGCAGGCGCGCGCCATGGCCGACCATCTCTACGTCGCGAACGGCTTTCGCGGCAACGTGGAGAGCTACCACGATCCGGACAACTCCTTCATCAACGTCGTGATGGAGCGCCGGCTGGGTATCCCCATCAGCCTCGCCGTGATCTATTTGGAAGTGGCTCGCCGGGTGGGGCTCGAGGCTCACGGCGTCGGGTTTCCGGGACACTTCTTGGTGCGCCTCGACGCCGGTCCGGACACGGTCGTCGTGGACCCCTTCTTCGGCGGAGAGATCCTGGATCGCGCGGCGCTCGCGAACCTGCTGCGGCGTGGCGCGCCGCGCGGAACGCTGGTCGACGCCATGCTCGACCCGGTCAGCGTGCGGCAGATCCTCACGCGCATGCTCATCAACCTGAAGAGTATCTACGCGGCTCGCGGGGAGGCGGGGCGCTTGCTCGCGGTGCTCGACCACCTGGCCGACATCCTGCCCGACGCCGTCGATGAGGTCCGTGATCGCGGTTTTCTCTACGCGCGGCTCGGCGCGCCGCGCGCCGCCGTGGAAGATCTGAAGAGCTACGTGCAGGCGCTGCCCCACGCGGGCGACGTCCCCGAGATTCGCCGGCTGATCGCGCGGCTGGAAGCCGAGCTGGCCGTCGCGCATTAGGCCGACTTGCTTACGGCAGGACGCCCTGGCCGGTGCAAGAGTACTCACCGAGCAGATAGAGCGCGCGTTTGCAGGTCACGTCGACGCTCGCGCCGCGCTTCGGCTTGCCGCGCTCGACCAGC
Source organism: uncultured Sorangium sp. (assembly GCA_966250485.1). GTDB lineage: Bacteria > Myxococcota_A > Polyangia > Polyangiales > Polyangiaceae > PMG-095. The sequence goes on from CBINHN010000021.1 coordinate 23,721, forward strand.
TCGGTCTGGAACGTGAACTCCTGCGCCAGCGGCGAGCGGGACTCGCGCGTCACCTTGGCGGTGCACGGGCGCTCACCGCACGCGACCTTCTGAGCCAAGGCTTTGACGTCGGCGTTATCCGCGTAGACGTTGTAGAGGCCGAGCGCGGTTCCGCCGAGCAGCAGCACCGAGCTCAGCGAGCGCAGCAAGCCGCGACCCTGCGCCATGCTAGCTCCCGCTCATTTCGAGCTCGAAGAAGGGCGGCGGGCGATCCTTCGTCCACCACAGGCCGCAGCCGACGCTGACCAGGTGCTTGGCGAAGATCCCGCGGTAGTAGGAGCCGTTGCGCACGTGGATGTCGCCGTCGGTGCGCGCCTTGTCGCAGCGCTCGCGCAAATCCGTGCGCGTTGTGACCTCGAAGTAGACCAGCCCGCGCGCCATCGCGGCGATGTTGGCGACAGCCGGGGCGACGTCGGGATCGGGCAGGTACTGCAGCACGCCCTGACACACGATGAGGTCGTGCTTTTTGCGATCGCGCCAGCGCGCGATGTCACGGAACTGATATCCGTGTTTCTTGCACATGGCTTGGCTGACCTCGGTGCCGGTGTACTGAACCCCCTTCGCATGCTTCTCGATCCAGTGGCGCCACAGCCCAATTCCAGCACCGATGTCGAGCACACTCTTTATTTCGATGCGGTTGTAGCGAGCGAAGGCGAACACGAACTCGGCCAGGTTGGCGTGCTCTTCCGCGGAGATGACCCGTGTCTGCGGGGACTCGTAAAAGCGGTGGTAGTACGCTTCGTCGAAGCGCCGGAACCGATCCATGACGGGGGAGTCTACTCGAACGGAGGTGCGATCCGTCCACGCTCAGCCGAGTGGCGAGCCGCAATCTCTCACCCGGCCGCCCGCGCCGCTCGGCGGGCCACCCAGCCAGCTCAGCTGAAGTCAAGTGTGGGTAGAAGTAGAACCGCGCGGATCTTCTTTCTTGCATTCTTGCGAAAGGATGAAAGTATAGGCAACCCGTGCAGTCGGCCCCCGCTCTGGAGTCCCGCTGGCAGCTCTATCGGCTGCTCGGCGAGCCATTTCGGCTGCGGCTCTTGGCGCTGGCCGCGGAGGAAGAGCTGGCGCTGGGCGAGCTCGCCGAGCTGCTGGAGGAGTCGCAGTCCAACGTCTCGCGTCACGCCGCGCCGCTGCGCCAGGCCGGGCTGCTCGCCGAGCGCCGGCACGGGACGCGGACCTTCGTGCGCATCTCCGAGGGACTCGAGCGCGACCCCGTCGTCAGCGACGCGCTGGCGATCGGGCGCCGGCTTTGTGAAGACGAGGGGACGCTCGCGCGCATCCCCGACGTCGTGCGCCAGCGTGACGCCAAGACGCGAGAGTTCTTCGAGCAGCCGAGCTCCGCGTCGGAGCCCACGGCGCTCGCGAACGAGCTGCCCGCTTATCTGTTCGCGTTGCGCGAGCTACTGCCGGAGCGAGAGCTCGCCGTCGACGCCGGCACCGGTGACGGGGTGTTGCTCGACGCGCTCGCGCCGCTGTACCGGCGGGTGATCGCGGTCGACCGCAGCGCGGCGCAGCTCGAGCGCGCCGCGCGGCGCGTGCAGCGTCGCGGCTACGACAACGTGCGGTTGCTCGCCGCCGAGCTCGACGACGACGCCATTCGCGAAGCCGTCGGTGAGGGCGCGAACCTGGTCGTGGCCGCGCGCATGCTGCACCACGCGCCGCGTCCGCGCGCGGCGCTCGAGGCGTTGGCCGCGCTGCTGCGACCCGGCGGCAGGCTCGTCATCGTGGATTATCGTCGGCACGCCGACGAGGCTTTCCGCGAGCGTCAGGCCGACGTATGGAACGGATTCGAACCCGCCGAGCTGGTCGCTCACGCGCGCGCGGTGGGGTTGGAAGCAGCGCATACGAGCGCGCTGTCGCAGGGCTTGGTTCAAAGTACGGTCGACGGGCACATCGGCTGGCAGGCGCTCGTCGCCATCCGTCCCGGCGCGCACCCGAAAGAAGCAACGATCTCTCAATTGAAGAAGGAGTAGAGCAGTCATGGCACAACCCGTCAGTATCGAGCAGGAGGAGCGCCGCCGTCAGAAGCCGGCGACGGTGTCGACGCAAGAGGGCAAGACCTACCGCGTCCACGACATGGGACTCGCCGATTGGGGGCGTAAGGAGATTCAGATCGCCGAGCACGAGATGCCGGGCTTGATGGCGCTGCGCGCCGAGTACGGCGCCAAGAAGCCGCTGCGCGGCGCGCGCATCGCGGGCTGCTTGCACATGACGATTCAGACAGCGGTGCTGATCGAGACGCTGCGCGAGCTGGGCGCGGAGGTGACCTGGACCAGCTGCAATATCTACTCGACGCAGGATCACGCCGCGGCGGCCATCGCCAAGGCGGGCATCCCGGTGTTCGCCTGGAAGGGTGAGACCGAGGAGGAGTACGATTGGTGCCTGGAGAAGCAGCTCTTCGCGTTCGAGGGCGGCAAGGGCCCGAACATGATCCTCGACGACGGCGGCGATCTCACGATCTGGATTCACAAGCGCCACCCCGAGCTGTTCAGCGGCGCGGACCCCATCCGCGGCCTCAGCGAGGAGACCACCACGGGCGTGCACCGCTTGTACGAGATGTTCAAGCGCGGCGAGCTGAAGTGCCCGGCCATGAACGTGAACGACTCGGTCACCAAGAGCAAGTTCGACAACACCTACGGCTGCCGTGAGTCGCTGACGGACGGCATCAAGCGCGCCACCGACGTGATGTTCGCGGGTAAGATCGCGGTCGTCGCCGGCTTCGGCGAGGTGGGCAAGGGCTGCGCGCAGGCCATGCGCGGCCTCGGCGCGCGCGTCATCGTCACCGAGATCGATCCCATCTGCGCGCTGCAGGCGGCGATGGAGGGCTATGAAGTGAACACGATGGACGCGGTGGCGCCCATCGGCGATATCTTCGTGACCGCCACCGGCTGCTGCGACGTGGTGCGCGGCGAGCACATGAAGGTCATGAAGAACGAGGCCATTCTGTGCAACATCGGCCACTTCGACAGCGAAATCGACATCGCGTGGCTCGAGAGCCAGCCGGGTGTTCGTGAAGAGAACATCAAGCCGCAGGTCGATCACTTCATCTTCCCCGATGGCCGCAAGCTCACGGTGCTGGCGCGTGGCCGGCTGGTGAACCTCGGCTGCGCGACGGGGCACCCGAGCTTCGTGATGAGCACGAGCTTCACCAACCAGGTGCTGGCGCAGATCTCGCTCTTCAACGAGAAGCTGCCGATCGGCGTGCATATCCTACCCAAGAAGCTGGACGAGCAGGTCGCGCGCCTGCACCTCGGCAAGCTCGGGGTGAAGCTGGACAAGCTGTCCACGAAGCAGGCCGAGTACCTGGGCGTGCCCGTGGAAGGTCCGTACAAGCCCGAAATCTATCGTTATTGAGCGATAGCCCCGGAAGCGTCTCGGCGGCGCGCGGCCCACTCGGGTCGCGCGCCGCGCCGCTTCTTGAAAGCCGTGCGCAGAGCGGCGAACATCGTGTGCGTGACTCCGAGTGAACGCAACATCGTAAAGTCGCTGATCGCCGTGGCCTGGGCCGACGGCAAGATGGAGTCGAGCGAGGCCAGCGTCATCGAGGGGCTATTGAGCGGCTTCGACGCTACGCCGCAGGAAGAGGCGGAGCTGCTCGAGTTTGCGCGCACGCGCCGCAGCTTGGAGGACGACATTCCACTCAGTGAGCTGTCGAGTGAAGCTCGCGAGCTTTTGTTTTCGAACGCGGTGTTGTTGGTCGCCGCCGATGGCGCGGAGAGCGGCGGCGAGCGCGCGGTGCTGAAGCGGCTCGCGCGCGTGCTCGCGATCTCTGACGAGGTCGTAGCGCAGATCAGCGCCGCCGTGCGCGGCAGCGCGGGGGCGTCCGCGCGCTGAGGCTCAGCCTCCGTCGTTGCGCGGATAGCTGCCCAGTACTTTCACGGTCGAGCAGGTGCCGCGCAGCCGCTCGATGGCGCGCGACACCGCCACGTCGCTGCGGTGCCCCTCCACGTCAGTGAAGAAGACGTACTCCCAGCGCCGGCCCGGAGCGGGTCGCGACTCGATGCGCGTGAGGTTGAGCCCCTCGCCGTCGAAGATCTCGAGCGCGCGGCGCAGCGCGCCCCGCGCGTGCGCCGCGGAGAACACGATGCTGGTCTTGTCGCGACCGCTCGGCGGAGAGTCCGTCTTGGCCAGCACCACGAAGCGCGTGGCGTTCTCCGCGCGATCCTGGATCGCCTCGCGGATGATGGTCAAATCATAGAGCTCCGCGGAGAGGCGGCTGCCCACGGCCGCGGCGGTGTCGTCGAGCACGGTCTCGTGCGCGGCCGCGGCGGTGGAGGTCGACGTGATCAGCTCGGCGGACGGCAGATGGCGCGCCAGCCACAGCCGGCACTGCGCGAGCGGCTGCGGGTGGGAGTACACCCGGCGGATCTTCTCGAGATCGCTCTGTCGCCCGATCAGGCATTGCGTCACCTCGATCACGAACTCGCGCTGGATATGGACGTCGGCCTCGAGCAACGCGTCGAGCGTGGCCGTCACGCCACCCTCCGTCGAGTTCTCGATGGGCGCGACGCCGTAGGTCACCGAGCCGCGTGCGACGGCGTCGATCACCGCGCCGATGGTGACGGTCTCGACGTAGCGCGCGGCCAGGCCGAAGGCCGCGTGCGCCGCGATGTGCGAGAACGTGCCGGGCGGTCCCAGGTACGCGACGGTCTGCGGCTCTTGCAGCGACAGGCACGCGCTCATGATTTCGCGGAAAATCGGCCGTACGCTGGCGTGCGGGAACGCGGCTTCCGGCTGCGAGGCGAGCTTCTGCTCGACGCGATCGAGCAGCCGACGCTCACGCTCGGGATCCGGCATCGGTACGCCCAGCGCGCTCTTCTCTTGCGCGATCTCACGCGCCAGCTGGGCCCGGCGATTCAACAGCTCGAGGATGTCGTCGTCGATCTCGTCGATGCGGTTTCTCAGATCCTCGAGCGTCATGTCAGCGGTTCCGTTCAATCGCGGCTCGGATCGCGGAGGCGGCGTGCAGCCGCGCGTAGTCCTTCCAGCCGAGCAGCTCACTCGTGCCCTCCACGACCGCGGCCCAGGGATCCGCTTCGCTGCGCAGCTTGCGCACGACGGTCACCGCGCGCTCGGACGGCATGCGCTCGCGCACGGCGCTGGGCATACCCGAGTGCAGCACGCCGGCGCAGTCGCGGATCGCGGCTTGGAGCTCGCCCGCTGCGCGGTGCGACTCCCGGATCGCCGTGTGAGCGCGGCTCACCAGATGCGCGACGCGCAGCACCTGCGGCTCACTGGCGCCGCCCAGGGAGAAGGCGGCCCAGGTGCGCGCGATGACGGCCTCTTCGTCGCCCTGGAGCGAGCCGCGCTCGACGCGCTCGCGCAGCCAATCGATGAGGGCGTTCGCCGCGCGGGCCCACTCGGGCGCCGGTGGCGGCAGCGAGTCGCGCAGGCGCTGGTTGGCGGCCTCGGCGCTGCTGGAGGTCTCCGGCAAATCCTCGCGGCGGCCGAGCGTCTCGAGATCTTCCCGGTCGGGGCGAAAGGGGGTGACGGCGAAGCGCGGATCCACCGGGAACGGTGGCTCCGCTGCCTCGTTGAAGAGCGGCCATGTGCCCCGAAGATCTTGCGCGCGGCCGGCGTCGCGCGACGGCTTCGGCGGTCCCGACTTCACTTCAAGATGTCCGTCAGCGCCTGCAGCTTGAGCGCGAGCGCGATGTCGCCCTCGACCTTCAACCGCTGTGCAAAGAACAGCGCCTGGCCGTTGGCGCGGCCCTCGAACAGATCGATGGCGTCTTGTCCGCTCATGCGAATGGTGCAGGGCGCGGCGCCGTCGCCTTCTTTGACGCCGACGTCGTCCTTCAAATTGACGACGAAGGTGCCGCCGCCGTCGCCATCGAGGATGAAGCGATAGACGGCGCCGACCGCCTTCGCCTGCGCCGGACGCTCGAGGAGCCGCTGATGAAGTTCCTGCATTTTTTCGCGGGCAGTCGTCATGGAGCTTGGGCCTTTTCTTCGGGGTTCTCTCGCTCTTACTTCGGGGGGTTCGGCTTGGGAAGCGGCTTCGCGTCGCTCGCGCCGGCGTTCACGGGCACGGCCGCCACCGGCGTGGCGCTCGCGCTCGGGGTGGCCGCGGAAGCCGTGGCTTTGGGCGGCGGCGTCGGCGGCGTGCTGTCGACGGGGTGCTCGGTGACGATGACGCAGCCGCTGCCCGCGAAGCTCAGCGCGAACGCCGCGGCGCTGAGTCGGATCCCGTTGAGTGAGCGCGTGGCGCGCGACGAGTCCCTCATTTTTGCCCTAATCCCGCAGTGTACTCCCGGTCGCCGAGCAAGGACGGAAAAAGACGCGGGCAGCGGACCCGTGCCTCGGTCGCCGGTTCGGCGTGGTCACTCGCCCGGGGCTGCCGGGGTGGACCCGCCGGAAGACGCCAGCCCGAGCTCCGCGAAGAGGAACGAGTAAACGTCGGTCAGCTCGGCGAGCTGCAGGCTCAGCGGGGTGCCCGCGCCATGGCCCGTCTTGGGCTCGACTCGCAGCAGGACCGGACGCTGGCTGCTGGTCGCGGCCTCCAGCCGGGCCACGAACTTGCGCGCGTGCAGCGGATCCACGCGCGTATCGCCCTCGGCCGTGGTCACCAGCAGCGCGGGGTACGCGACGCCCGTGCGCACGTGGTGATAGGGAGAATACGCGAGCAACGCGCGAAACTCGCGCTCTACGTCGGGCGAGCCGTACTCGGACTCCCACAGCTTGCCGAGCAAGAAGCGCGGGTAGCGCAGCATGTCCGCGAGCGGCACGCCGGCGACCGCGGCGCGGAACAGCTCGGGGCGCTGCGTCAGCGCCGCGAGCACCAAGAGACCGCCGTTCGAGCGGCCGTAAATCGCGAGGTGCTCACGATCTGTAACGCCGCGCGCGACTAGCGACTCGGCGACCGCCACGAAGTCGTCGAACACGTTTTGCTTGTGCTCGAGCTGACCGGCTCGATGCCAGGCTTCGCCGAACTCGCCGCCGCCGCGTAAGATCGCCTGCACGTACACGCCGCCACGCTCCAGAAAGACGTGCAGCGAGCGGGAGAAGCGCGGCAGCACGCTCTCGTTGAAGCCGCCGTAGCCGTACAGCAAGGTCGCTCTGGGCGTGCCGTCGAGGGGTACGTCCCGGCGGCGCACCAGGTGAGCAAGGATCGGCGTGCCGTCTTTGGAGATCGCCTGCAGCTGCTCCACCGTGAAGTTCTCCGCGCGGATCGGCGCTGTAACGCCTTCCCAGCGCGCGACGCGACCGCTCCTCACGTCCAGGTGACGCACCTCGGGAGGCACGGCGAACGAGTCGAAGGCGAAGAAGGCGTCCGGGCCGCTCACCAGCCCGGAGCAACCGTCGCTGGTGCCGAGGACGGGCAGGGGGATGGCGCGCAGGGAGCGGCCCTTCAGGTCGAACTCTTCCAAGCGCGAGCTCGCGTCGTGCAAGTACGTGGCGAGCAAGCGGTTGCCCACCACCTCGAAGGTTCTCAGGGTGTCGCTCGCGTGCTCGGCGATGAGCTCGCGCCAGCGCGCGCGCTCGGGCCGCCGCGGATCGACGGCGAAGATGCGGTTGCGCGGGGCGCCTTCATCGCTGATGACGTACAACGCGTCGTTGCGCGCGATGACTCCATAGCGTTGCTTGCCGGGGGGAGTGATGCGTTGAAACAGCGGTGAGCGCGCGTGGCGGTCCGAGACGTAGAGCACGCTCTCGCTGAAGCCGCGGCTCACGGTGACGACGAGCGTGCGACCGTCGGGCGACAGGTCGCAGCCGGGAAAATCCGTCTTCTCGAGGTCGGCGCCGAAGATCAGCGGATCTTGCGCGGGGTCGCTGCCCAACGTGTGCTGGTAGAGTCGCCGATAAAAGCGCTCGTCGCCGCTCGGAACGCTGCCGGTTTGCGGGTAGCGCGTGTAGTAAAACGAGCGCCCGTCGGGCGCCCAGCACAGCGAGGCGTAGCGCGTGCGCTCGATGACATCGGGCAAGTCGCGACCGCTGGCGACGTCGCGCACGTGCAGCGTGCTGTCTTCGGTGCCACCCCTGCTCAGGCCGTACGCGAGCAAGTCGCCGTCCTGGGACGGTTCGAACCAATCCAACGAGACGGTCTCACCTTTGGCGAGCGTGTTGGGATCCACCAGCGCGCGGTCGTCGCCGCGCAGCCCGTCGCGCACGTAGAGCACCGGCTGCTCCTGCCGCCCCTCGCGCCGACGGTAAAAGAGCCGCAGCGCGCCTGAGCGTGTCTTGCGCGGCACCGGCAGCCACAGCGCGCCGATGGAGAGCAGCTCGGCCAGCCGCGCCTCGAGCTGCGCGCGACCTGGCACGGCGCCGAGCCTGCGCGCCGTGCGCGCGTTGTGCGCGCGGACCCAAGCTTTGACCTCTGGATCGTCCCCGTCTTCCAGCCAGCGAAATGGATCTTCGACGCGCACGCCGAACAGCTCGTCGACCACCGGCGCGTGGCGCGCGCCGTTCGCCGCCGGTGTGCGCGCGGCGTGCTGCTGAGCTGGCGCGCGGCGCGCGCTGTCGCTCGCGGCCGGAAGCCGGCTGCGCTCCGGCGCACACGCGCTGAGCGCGTACAGCAGAGCAGCGACCCAGCCGGCGGCGCGCGGCAGCCGCACTGCGCTTACCCGGGTCCAGCGCCGCCGGCGCTCGGCGGCTCCGCGAGTTGTCGCCGCAGCTGCTCGAGGCGCTGGCGCCCCGCCTCCGTCTGCGGCTCATACTGGTCCGGAGAGCGATCCAGCGGACGAATCTCCACCGGCGCCGCCGAGAGGCCGACCACGGCGTCGAGGTCGGCGAGCAGCTCCGCCATGGACGAGTAGCGGTTCTCCGGGCGCTTGCGCGTCGCGTTCACGACGATCGCCTCCAGGCGCGGATCGAGCCCGGGCTCCAGCCACGTGCTCTGCGGAATCGGCGAAAAGAGCTGGTGACGCAGCACGGGTCCAGCGCTGGCTTCGAAGGGCAGGTGCCCCACGAGCAGCCGTACGAGCACGATCGCCAGGCCGTAGACGTCGGTCCGCGCATCCAGCGGCTCGAGCAGGATCTGCTCCGGAGCTAGGTGCTCGATGACGGAGCTCGGCGCCTGCTCCGGCGCCGGACGCGGCTCGTCCCACAGCCGCGCTAGCCCGTAGTTCAGCACCTTGGCGCCGAATGGCTCGTCGGGCGCGCCGAGCACGAGCAGGTTGCTCTCCGTCACCTCGCCGTGGATGAGCCCGGCCTTGTGCAGCGCTTCCAGGCCGGCGGCGGCCTGGCGCGCGATGACCAGCGCGAGATCCGTCGCTGGGCGCCCGCGACGCAATACCTCCGAGAGCGGCTCGCCCGCGGGCGCTTCCATAACCAGATACGGAAGACCGGCGGGCGTGGTGCCCATGCCGAGCAGATCGACGACGTTCGGATGTCGGATCGGCTCGGCCTGCTTCGCCGCGGCGAAGATGCGCGCCGCGAAATCAGCGCCGTCGCCGGGCGGCGGCGAGAACATCTTGATGGCGACCAGCCCGTTGCTGTGCAGATCCTCGGCGAGATACGTGCGCGTGGCGTGGCCGCGGCTCTGGTAGCCGAGGATCTTGTAACGCTCGTCGAGCAGCGCTCCCGTGAGTTGGGACGGGCGAGCGCTGGGAGTCGGGAGCGAGCTCTGCCGTGGCGCCGAACGTGGCGGCATCCAGCTCTCGAGCTTGGCTCCCGACTCCGTCATCGCGAGTCTCAGTCGGTCTCGCGCGGCGAGCTCTTCACCGCCTCAGGCGGCACTTGGGTAGAGGAGCGATCGCTGATGGGTACGAACTTGCGCTCGTCGTAGCCGGTGTAGATCTGACGCGGCCGCGCGATCTTCTGCTCCTTGTCGAGCAGCAGCTCTTCCCACTGCGCGAGCCAGCCGGACACGCGCGGAATCGCGAACAATACCGGGAACATATCCACCGGAATGCGCAGCGCTTCGTAAATCAGGCCCGAGTAGAAGTCGACGTTCGGGTAAAGCTTGCGAGAAACGAAGTAATCGTCGGAGAGCGCGATGCGTTCGAGCTCGAGCGCGACAGACAGCAGCGGGCTCTTCTTGCCGACGATGTCGAACACCTGATCGGCCAGGCGCTTGATGACGCGGGCGCGCGGATCGTAGTTCTTGTACACGCGGTGACCGAAGCCCATCAGCCGGTTGCCGACGCCGCTCTTCACCTCTTTGATGAAGGCCGGCACGTTGCCGATGTTGCCGATCTCGCGCAGCATGCGCAGCACCGCTTCATTGGCGCCGCCGTGCAGCGGGCCATACAGCGCCGCCGCCGCGCCTGCCACGGCGACGTACGGATCGGCGCGCGAGCTGCCCACGCCGCGCATCACGTTGGTCGAGCAGTTCTGCTCGTGATCCGCGTGCAGGATGAAGAGCACGTCCAGCGCGCGCACGATCTCCGGATGCACCTCGAACTTGGGCTCCGCGATGCGCTTCATCATGTACAGGAAGTTCTCCGTGTAGCTGAGCTCGTTGCTCGGATACACGAAGGGCATGCCCATGCTGTGGCGGTAGCTCCAGGCGGCCAGCGTCGGCATTTTGGCGATCAGCCGCGTCATCTGGTTTCTGCGGATCTCGTGATCGCCGACGTGCTTGGCCTCCGGGTAGAACGTGCTCAGCGCGCCGACCGTCGCCACCAGCATGCCCATCGGGTGCGCGTCGTAGCGGAAGCCATCGATGAAGGTGCGCACGTTCTCGTGAACGAAGGTGTGGTGCGTCACGTTGGTGGTGAACGCTTCGAGCTCGCTCTTGGTCGGCAGCTCGCCATTGATGAGCAGGTACGCGACCTCGAGATAGGTGGCGTTCTCTGCCAGCTGATCGACGGGATAGCCGCGATAGCGCAGGATCCCGAGATCGCCGTCGATGTACGTGATCGACGAGCGGCACGAACAGGTGTTCATGAACCCGGGGTCGTAGGTCATCATCCCGAAGTCCTGCTCGCTGACGCGGATTTGGCGCAGATCCGTCGCGCGGATGGTGCCATCCGTGATCGGGAGCTCGTAGGACTTGCCGGTGCGGTTGTCTGTGACGGTGAGGGTATCCTTGGGCATCGTTCGCTGTTCCAGATGAGGGGCGACCATCCTTTCGCGAAGGGGTGGATCCCGCAAGTCCTACGACGCAGAGGCACTGGTTTTTTGGCCCGCCGCGACGCCTTTCGGCATGTAAAGAGGCCATGCTTTGCGAACCTAGGAGGTACTCGGCGGCCGCCATTTTCGTCGGACTGCCTTTGATCTTCGGCTGTTCGGAACGCGCTTCCGCCGAAACACCGCCGGCTTTGAAACTGAAGGCGGAAAATGGCGGTACGAGTCTGCCCGTCGAGGATTGGTCTCAGGTCCCCGTTCCGCCTGCTGACGGTCCGCTGCTGGCGCCGGTGGCGATGACGGTGCCGGTGCGCGCCAAGCCGAGCCGCGATGGCGAGGTCATCGGTGTGCTGCGCGCGGGTGCACGCGTCGCGCGCTCCGAGGCACCGGTGACGCTGCGGGACTGCGCGGGTGGCTGGTACGCGGTCCGGCCCTTGGGCTTCGTGTGCGTGGGGCCGGACGCGACCCTCAAGCTCGATCATCCGGTGGCGCGCGCGCTGTCCGTGGAGCCCGACCGCAGCAAGCCGATGCCCTATCGCTACGCCTTCTTGCGCGCGAGCGCGCCCAACTACATGCGCATCCCCAACGCGAAGGAGCAGCATCGCTACGAGGCGGGGCTCGATCGCCATTTGAGCAACTGGCGCAAATTCAGGGACAAGTGGGACGCGCTCGACGTGGGCGCGAACGACGTGCAGCTCGACGAGCAGGGGCTCGCCGTCGGCCCGACGCCGGAGGCGCCGCGGCCGCTGAGTGAAAATGAGCGCTATGGCGGCAACGGCGACGATCGCGTGCCGTGGTGGCTCGACGGCGAGCGCCGCATCCCGAACCTGTCGTCCTTCAAGGTGCCGGGCTACGCCGTGATCAGCCGCCGCATCAAGCGCCACGGCGGCGTCGCCCTGATCGGCAGCTTCACGGCCGCGAGCGGCGCCGGGCGGCGCTTCGCGATCACCCCCGACGCGCGGCTGCTGCCCGCGGACAAACTCAAGCCGGACTCGGGATCAGCGTTTCATGGCGTTTCGTTGAAGGGCATCGGGTTGCCGGTCGGCTTCGTGCGCAAACGCGACGCGCGCGCGGCGCGCTCGCCCACGGTCGCGCTCGACGACGGCGAGCGCGTGCCCTTCCGCTCGCTGGTCCCGCTGAGCGGCAACGTGCGCATGGCCGGCAAGACCCGGCTCGTCGAGACGCGGGATGGTCGTTGGCTGAAGAGCGACGATCTCGGCACCGTCGCGAAGCCGAGCTCGTTACCCCCTTGGGTGAAGAAGCACAACAAGTGGATCGACATCTCGCTCGCCAATCAGACGCTCACGCTGTGGGAGGGCGACGTGCCGGTGTACGCGACGCTGGTCTCCACCGGACGCGACGGCATGGGCGAGCCGGGTGAGACGTTGAGCACGCCGCAGGGCATGTTCCGCATCTTTCAAAAGCACGTCACCGCGACGATGGACTCGGACGTCGCGGATCACGAGTTCGAGCTGCGCGACGTGCCCTGGGTGATGTACTTCAAGGGCGGCTACGCGCTGCACGCCGCGTATTGGCACGACGATTTCGGCCGTCCGCGCTCGCACGGCTGCGTGAACCTCGCCCCGATCGACGCGCGCTACGTGTTCTTGTGGTCGGCGCCGAGCGTGCCGGAGCACTGGCACGCCAGCTACGTCAGCGACAAAAAAACCGAGCCGGGGACGCTGATCAATATTCACCCCTGAGGATGACGAAAGCGCCGCGGCGCTCGGCCGCGGCGCGCTCACTCCACGGTGAAGCGCTTCGTGACGGTGACGGGATCACCCGCGAACGCTGGCACGCTCGCCGCGCGGAACAACTTCGCGATGCAAGCGCCCACCAGCGTGCCGCTGAAGTCACCGCCCACCGAGACACCCAGCACGCGGCCGTTGGGGGAGAACGTCACCGTCGCCGCCGCCGTGCCCGTGGGCCCGCCGAGCGTCTTGCACGACGATGCTTTTGCGGACGCGTCACCCAGCGCTTGAGCGGCGGACTCGCGATCGAATGGGTTGCTCCCGGCGCCTGCCGTGGTCGCGCTGTCTTTTTCGTCGGCGGCGGCCGTAGTAGCCGCGGCGGGGGGCTCACTGCTCGCTTCTGTGCTCTCGCTGTCTTCTTCGCTGTCGCTCGACTTCGTGGGACGTGGCGTCTCCGCGCGGTGCGGCGCTGCGCTGCGCGAGCTTGTCTCGCGCGGCGCAGCGGCGGCCACCGCTGGCGTGGCGAGCGGCTTGACCTTGAGCTTGGGTTCAGCGGCCGAGGGCTCTGGCGCAGCAGCGGTCGTCGCGGGCGCAGGGGTCGGCTCGGGCGCAGGCGTGGGGGCGGGTGCCGGCTCGGGTTGTCGCGTGGGCGCGGGCGCGGCGACCACGGGCGCTGGTGCCGGGCGCGGCGCGGGGCGCGTCCCGAAGTAGATGAAGGCGCCGCCGGCCGCGGCGACGAGCGTGCCCAGCACGGCGAGAGCGATCACCTTGCGCCGCCGACGCTGCGCGGCGAAGGGGTACTCGAGCGGAACCGCTACGGGCGCGCCGGAGCGCGGCGCCGGCTCGAACTCCGCGGGATTCCGCGCCACCGGCCCCGGAATGGCAGCGACGGCGGGAGCCACTGCGGCGCTCAGTTCACCGAGCGAAGGCGCTGGCTGAGCTGGCCAGGACGACTGCGGAGTGATCACGGCCGCCGCCACTGGGGGCACCGAGCGCGCCGGCGCCATCACGGGCGCCGCGGCCGGCGGAGGTGGGGGCGGCGGAGGCGGCGGCGCAGCAGAGCCCGTCAGCGGAATCGCGAAGTCGTCGATCACGCTCGGGCGCTGGCTCGCCATGCGGTTATTGGGCGGCAGCGTCGAGCGACGCGGCGCGGCTGGCGGCGGCTCCGAGGGGGGGCGAGCCAGATTGCGCGGGGGTGGCAAGCCGACCACCGTGCGGCTCTGTGCGGGGCGACCGAACGGCACGGAGGGCGGGCCCGAGCGCGCGATGGTGATGTCCTCGTCGTCGCCGACGGCGGGACGGCGGCTCGACGCCGGTGGCGCGTGCGGCGGCTCCGCCGAGGCGCGCAGCATGTCGCTGACAGCGACGCCGACCTGCGTCGCTTCTTCCTGACCGTCGAACCCGCGGCTGCTCGCGGGGGCACCGTTCGCTCCCGACTGCTCGCCGGCGAGCCCGCGCGCCTGAATCGCAGCGGCGATGTCGGGCACGCTGAACAGGGGCTTCCAGTCGGGCATCCCCTCGCGCCAGATATACGTCCGCGCGTCGATCGCTCCCGACGCATAGAGGTCGACGACGCGCGCCTGACTCGCGGGCTCGCGCCGGCCGTCAGCGAGCGCCACCAGCCAGGCGCTGCCGCCAGCGGCGGGCACCGGAGCGTGACTCGGGCTCGAGAGCAGGGCCGCTGCGGTAGCGCGCACCTGGTTCGGGCTGCCCATGCCCATGATCGTCCTGCGCGCTGGGCGCGAGCCGGTGGCGGTGGTGACGGGCTCCGGACCGCCGAGCGTGGTGCCGTCCACGATGATGGAGGTGCCGCAATGCTTACACGTTATGCGTGCCCGTTTGCCGCGCACCCGTTCATCGGGCACCGCGTATTTCGCAGGACAGGCAGTGCAGGCGACGTTCATCCGGCAGGCACGAGGACGAGGGCGAAACGGCTGTTAGACAGCCCTATCACGATAGAAACACGCATGCCAATCCGCGACGACGCAAAATCAGGGGAGAGAGCGGCTGCGCGCAGGCGCAGGGAGCGCCGGACACGCGCGGACGTCGCGATTTTCACGAGCTCGGCTCCAATTTGCACCAAACCCGCACGATCACGGTGTCGCGCTCGGTCCACGGCGTCACGTCGATGCGGGTAACGTTCGTGTCGCGCCCGCGCGGCAGCCGCTGCGCCAGCCGTTCGCGGACGAACGCCCGGCGCGCGGACTCGGAGGACAGGGCGCTCGGCGCGGGATTTCGTACAACGAAGGTCATCATCTCGAAAATCTCGAGCTCCTCCGCTGGGCTCGCCTCGAGCTCCGGCTGATTGCGGCGACGCGCGGCGGGCGGCTTGGATGGCGCCACCGCTCCGGGCGCGTTCGAGAGCCGATCGCCATAGGGTAGGGTTGGCAGCGTGCCCCGCGCCTCGGCTGCCGCGCTGGTGCGCGCCTCCTCCGCGATCGCGGCGAGCGTCTCGCGCCCGACCGGGCGCTGCTCGACGCTGATCTCGGGTGAAGACGGCGCCGGCGCGCTGCGCGGGCGCAGCGGTCGCGAGCGCTCTCGGCGCGGCTTCATGCCCAGCTCGTCCTCGATGGCATCCATCGTTTCGCGTCCGACTGGCGTCATCGCTACGCGAATTTCTGGCGCTGCCGCGCGGAGCGGCGGGGGGCGAGGCGTGGTCTTTCGTGGCGGACGTGATCCGCGGGGCGGCTTGCTCGTCACGGCTTTGCTTTAGAGTAGCTCTCGCGACGCCGCAGCAGAGAATCGCCAACGCGCCGAGCGGGCGCCGCGCCGACCGGCGAATGGCGCCGGCTCAGCCCGGTAGTTCGCTGCGACCCATCAAGAACTGGTCGGCCGCCTTGGCTGCCTTGCGGCCGTCAGCGATGGCCCAGACGACGAGCGACTGCCCGCGCTGGCAATCACCAGCCGCGAATACACCCGGCACGCTGGTGGCAAACTGTGCGTCTACCTCCACGTTGCCCCGACGATCGAGCTTCAGCCCCAAGTCCTTGACGATGCCGGGGTGCTCCGGATGCACGAAGCCCATCGCGAGCAGCACCAGGTCTGCCTCGACGATGAACTCGCTGCCCGGGACGCGCTCGAAGCGGCCGTTCTTCAGCTCGACGCGCACGCACTCCAGGCGCTCGACGCGGCCGTCGCCGGAGAAGCGCTCGGTCGACACGCTGAAATCGCGCACGCCGCCTTCTTCGTGGGACGAGGAGCTGCGGTACATCAGCGGCCACATCGGCCAGGGCGTGCTGGGGGCGCGCTCGTCGGGTGGGCGCGGCAGGATCTCGAAGCTGGTCACGCTGACGGCGCCCTGGCGGTGCGAGGTGCCGATGCAGTCGCTTCCGGTGTCGCCGCCACCGATCACGACGACGCGCTTTCCGCTGGCCACGATCTCGCCCTCGCTGGGCACTGAGTCGCCGGCGACGCGACGGTTCTGCTGCTTCAAGAAGTCCATCGCGAAGTGCACGCCCGGCAGCTCACGGCCGGGGATGGCGAGATCGCGCGGAATGCGTGAGCCGATGGTGAGCACGATGGCGTCGAAATCAGCGCGCAGCTGCTCCGCCGTGATGGTGGTGCCCACGTCGACGCCCGTCTTGAAGGTGACGCCCTCGGCCGTCATCTGCTGCACGCGCCGCGCCACCAACGACTTTTCCATCTTGAAGTCGGGGATGCCGTACGTGAGCAGCCCGCCGATGCGGTCGTCCCGCTCGAACAGCGTCACGAAGTGACCGGCGCGGTTGAGCTGCTGCGCCGCCGCCATGCCCGCGGGGCCGGAGCCGATCACCGCGACGCGCTTGCCGGTGCGCTGCTTCGGGGGCAGCGGCTCGATCAGGTTCTGCTCCCACGCGCGATCCGCGATCGAGCGCTCAATCAGCTTGATCGAGACGGGATCGTTGTTGATGCCGAGCACGCACGCCGCCTCACACGGCGCGGGGCACACCCGCCCGGTGAACTCCGGGAAGTTGTTGGTGGCGTGCAGCGCTTGGCTCGCGAGCAGCGGCTCGTTGCGATAGACGTGGTCGTTCCAGTCGGGGATGAGGTTCCCCAGCGGACAGCCGGTATTGCAGAACGGGATTCCGCAATCCATGCAGCGCGCGCCTTGCGCGACGAGCGCTTCCTGCACGACCGGTAATTCGAACTCGCGGTAGTCCTTGACGCGCTCGTTTACCGGCCGTTTGTCGGGATCAATCCGCTCGAACTCGAGAAATCCTGTAATTTTTCCCACGACTGCTGCTCAGGGGCTTCCGTGTAGCACAGCACCGGCCGATGTCGCCGCCTTTTCACGGCGAGCCAGCTCGTCCAGGACGCGTCGATATTCGATGGGCACCACCTTGACCAGGCGAGCCAGGGTGCTCTCCCAGCTGGCGAGCAGCGCGGCCGCTTTGGGGCTCCCGGTGCGCTGCTGATGCTCCTGGATCAGCGCCGCGACGAACGCCGCGTCCTCATGGCTGAGCGCTTCGAGCTCGACCATGCCCAGGTTACAGCGCTTTTCGAAGTCGCCCTGCTCGTCCAGCACGTACGCGAAGCCGCCGCTCATACCGGCCGCGAAATTGCGCCCGGTGGTGCCGAGCACGACGACTCGTCCGCCGGTCATGTACTCGCAGCCGTGATCACCGATGCCTTCGACGATCGCGGTCGCGCCGCTGTTGCGGACGCAGAAGCGCTCGCCCGCGCGGCCATTGAAGAAGGCCTTGCCCGAGGTCGCGCCGTACATGGCGACGTTGCCGATCACGATGTTCTGATCGGCTCGGAACGAGGCCCCGCGCGGCGGCCGCACCGCGATGATGCCGCCGGCCAGGCCCTTGCCGCAGTAGTCGTTGGCGTCACCCTCGAGCGAGAACTCGACTCCGTTCACCAGGAACGCGCCGAAGCTCTGCCCGGCCGAGCCGCGGAAGGAGACCTCGATGGTGCCGTCGGGCAGCCCTTCCTTGCCATGGCGCCGCGCGATTTCGCCCGAGAGCATGGCGCCTACGGTGCGATCCACGTTGCGGATGGCGAGCTCGAGCCGCGTGCGTTTGTGTCGCTCCAGCGCCTCGGCGCAGAGCTGGAGCAGCTGATTGTCGAGCGCCTTCTCCAGGCCGTGATCTTGCTCGATCAGCTTGCATACGCCGACGCCGGGCGCGGCCTCCGCCGGCATCAGGACGTCGGAGAAGTCGAGCCGCGCCGACTTCCAGTGGTTCACGTCCCGCCGCGGGGTCAGCACCTCTGCGTGACCGACCATCTCTTGGATGCTGCGGAAGCCGAGGCCCGCCATCAGCTCGCGCACCTCCTCCGCGACATAGAACATGAAGCGGATCACGTGCTCGGGCTTGCCCTCGAATTTCGCGCGCAGGACCGGGTCCTGCGTCGCGATCCCGACGGGGCAGGTGTTGAGGTGGCACTTGCGCATCATGATGCAGCCGGAGGCGACCAGCGGAGCCGTGGCGAAGCCGAACTCCTCCGCGCCGAGCAGCGCCGCGACGATCACGTCGCGCCCGGTGCGCATCTGACCGTCCGCCTGTAGGATCACGCGGCTGCGCAGGTCGTTCTTGACCAGCACTTGGTGGGTCTCGGCGAGCCCCATCTCCCACGGCACGCCAGCGTGCTTGATGGAGGTGAGGGGGGAAGCGCCGGTGCCGCCGTCGTGTCCCGAAATCAGGATCACATCGGCGTGCGCCTTGGCGACCCCCGCGGCGACGGTGCCCACGCCCGCCTCGGCCACCAGCTTCACGCTGATGCGCGCGCGCGGGTTCACCATCTTCAGATCGAAGATCAACTGGGCGAGATCCTCGATCGAGTAGATGTCGTGGTGCGGCGGCGGCGAGATCAGCGTGACGCCCGGCGTCGAGTGCCGCGTCTTGGCGATGATGGCGTCGACCTTGTGACCCGGCAGCTGCCCGCCCTCGCCAGGCTTCGCGCCCTGGGCCACCTTGATCTGCAGCTCGTCGGCGTTGACAAGGTAGTAAGTCGTGACGCCGAAGCGGCCGGAGGCGACCTGCTTGATCGAGCTGCGCCGCAGATCCCCGTTGGGATCGGGCTGGAAGCGCTCCTCACGCTCGCCGCCCTCACCGGTGTTGCTGCGCCCGCCGATGCGGTTCATCGCGATGGCCAGGTTCTCGTGCGCCTCTGCGCTGATGGAGCCGAAGCTCATCGCGCCGGTGGCGAAGCGCTTGACGATGTCCGCGGCGGACTCGACCTCCTCGAGCGGCACCGGCGGGCGCGAAGAGTCGAGCTCCCACATACCGCGCAGCGTGATGAACCCGTTCGCGGCCTTGTTGATGAACTCCGCGTACTCTTTGTAGCTCTTGATGTCGTCCATGCGCACGGCGTGCTGCAGCTTGGCCACGGTGGTGGGGTTCCACAGGTGGCGCTCACCCTGCGCGCGGTAGTGATACTGGCCGCCGAGGTCGAGCAGCGGCAGCGGCCGCGCGATCTTCGGGTACGCCTTCTCGTGGCGGCGGCGGCACTCCTCCGCGATGACCTCCAGATCGATGCCAGAGATGCGCGTCGCCGTGCCCGTGAAATAACGATCCACCACCTCGGGCGAGAGCCCGATGGCCTCGAAGATCTGCGCGCCGTGATAGCTCTGCAGCGTGCTGATCCCCATCTTGCTCATCACCTTGAGCAAGCCCTTGTTGGTGGCCTTGATGTACTTCTTCTTCGCCACCTCGGGATCCTTGAGCGTCCCTTCCTTGGCCATGGCGTCGATGGTCTCGAACACCAGGTAAGGGTTGATGGCGCCCGCGCCGTAGCCCGCCAGCAGGCAGAAGTGATGCACTTCACGAGCTTCGCCGGTCTCCACGATGATGCCGATGCGCATGCGGGTCCCGGTGCGCATCAGGTGGTGATGCACCGCGCCCGTCGCGAGCAGGCTCGGCACCGGCGCCATGTGCTCGTTCGCCCCGCGGTCGCTGAGGATGACCAAGCTGTAGCCGTTGAGCACCGCCAGCGAAGCTTGGCGGCAGAGCTCGTCGAGCGCCTCCTTCAAGCCCGCGCCGCCCTCCGCGACGGGGTAGAGCATGGACAGCGTGGGCGGCACGCGCACCTGCTGGAGGTGCGTCTCGCGCAGCTTCGAAATATCCGAGTTTGCCAGGATGGGCTGCTCGAGCTCGAGCATCTGCGCCTGATCGGGGAGCTCGGAGAGCACGTTGCCCTCGCCGCCGATGTAGGCTTTGAGGCTCATCACGAGCTCCTCGCGGATGGGATCGATCGCGGGGTTCGTGACCTGCGCGAAGTGCTGCTTGAAGTAGTTGAAGAGCAGCTGCGGCTCGTCGCTGAGCACCGCTAGCGGCGTGTCGGTGCCCATCGAGCCGATGGCCTCTTCTCCCTTCTCGGCCATGGGCGCGATCAGCATGCGCAGATCTTCCTGCGAGTAGCCGAAGATCTTCTGGCGCTCGAGCAGCGAGGCGCGCTCGCGGTAGGTCGCCGAGGGCGGTGACGACTCGACCTCGGCGAGCGCGATCTTGTTTTCGCGCAGCCACTTTGCGTACGGCTTGCGCTTGCAGATCTCGTCCTTGATCTCCTCGTCCTCGACGATGCGGCCCTTCTCGGTGTCGACCAGGAACATGCGGCCCGGCTCGAGCCGGCCCTTGCGCTCGATGTTCTCGGGGGCGATATCGAGCACGCCGGTCTCCGACGCCAGCACCACCAGGCCGTCCTTGGTGACGGTCCAGCGCGCCGGCCTGAGCCCGTTGCGATCGAGGACGCCGCCGATGCGCTTGCCGTCGCTGAAGGCGAGCGCCGCGGGTCCGTCCCAGGGCTCGATCAAGCACGAGTGATACTCGTAGAAGCTCTTCTTGTGCTCCGGCATCAGGTCGTCGTTTTGCCAGGCCTCCGGCACGAGCATCATCATCACGTGCGGCAGCGAACGGCCCGCGTGCAGCAGCAGCTCCGCCACGTTATCGAGCTGCGCCGAGTCGCTGCCGTTCGGCGCGATGGTGGGCAGGATGTGGCGAATGTCCTGGCCGAACGCGTCGTTGGCGTCGAACAGCTGCTCGCGCGCGCTCATCCACGCGGAGTTGCCGCGCACCGTGTTGATCTCGCCGTTGTGGGCGAGCACGCGGAAGGGCTGCGCCAGCTCCCAGGTAGGGAAGGTGTTGGTGCTGAAGCGCTGGTGCACCATGGCCAGCGCGCTGGCCATGTCGGGATCCTCCAGCTCGCGGAAGAATCCGGTGAGCTGCTCGGCGAGGAGCAAGCCCTTGTAGACGATGGTGCGCGACGAGAGGCTCGGCAGGTAGAACATGCCGCGCGCGGCGATGTTGCTCTCGCGCACCGTGCGCTCCGCCCACTTGCGGATCACGAACAGCTTGCGCTCGAAGCTGGCTTCGTCCTCCGTGGTCGAGCCGATGAAGACCTGGCGAATCACCGGCACGCTGGCCTTCGCCATCGGGCCGAGCGCGTTCTCGTCCACGTTGACGTTGCGCCAGCCGAGGAGCTTCTGACCCGTGCCGAAGATCTTGTCCTCCAAGATCTCCTGACAGCGGCGGCGCTCCGTCTTGTCGCGCGGTAAAAAGACGTTACCAACGCCGTAGCGCCCGGGCTCCGGCAGGTCGATGCCGACCTTCTCGCACTCCCGCTTGAAGAAGCGATGCGAGACCTGAATCAAAATACCGGCGCCATCACCGGTCAGGGGATCACAGCCGCACGCGCCGCGATGCACCAGGTTCAATAAGATATCGACGCCCTTCTTTACGATGTCGTGCGAAGCCTCACCCTTGATGTTCGCGACAAAACCGACGCCGCAGGCGTCGTGCTCAAAGCGGGGGTCGTAAAGTCCTCGGCGGGGCGGGAGCGGCATTCTTGTCTCGGTGTAGGTTTGGTGGTTCGAGTGTGGGCGCTCAGCTGACCAAGGCCCAGGGGGTGAGCGGGAGGACGCGGTGCCTCCGGACGGCGAAGTATATGGCGGATCTGTCAGCTGTCAGGCGGTTGTGCATGACACCATGCGTTATTTGGCCTCTTGCCCGAGTTTGCTGCCGGGTCCGCGAACGACAGGTTTCGCTTGGCTTTCATCGGCATACCACGGGTCCCGTCGTGCCGGTGGGCCGACCTGATGTACTGAAGCGAGGCTCTCACCGCCGGCGCTTGGCCTTGACGTTGCGCGTTGGATGGCAGGCCGCGATGAACCCGCAGCGCCCGAGCTCGCATTGCGGCCGCGGCACGCCCGGGAACTCTCCCTCGTAGCGGCGCTCCGCCAGCTCCTCCACGAGCTTCGTCAGATCGAGCGGGCGTACGGTCAGCCACTCGGGCTCGACTCGCTCGGCGAGCAGCGCGACGAGCCCGGTGCGCAGCGCCCGCGCGCCGAAATGCTGCTCCACCGCGCGTCGATAAGCGTAGAGCTGAAGCGCGTAACGCTCCGAGGTCCCGCCGCGCGAGCGCTTGTAGTCGACGATGTCGATGCTGCCGTCGCGGCGCTCCACGACGAGATCGAGCGTCGCGCGTAACACCGAGTGGCGCGGCGTGCTCGGGGCGGGTCGCGGCGCGAACAAGTCCAGTTGCCGGCGC
This sequence comes from uncultured Sorangium sp., assembly GCA_966250485.1. Taxonomy (GTDB): domain Bacteria; phylum Myxococcota_A; class Polyangia; order Polyangiales; family Polyangiaceae; genus PMG-095. The sequence goes on from CBINHN010000021.1 coordinate 45,929, forward strand.
TTGGGGGCTTCGCCGTGCGTGGTGACGAGCGAGAGCTCGAGCTCGCGATGCACGCGCGATGCGCCGGAGCGCACGCTCGCCGCGTACTCGCCGCTCAGGAAGCGACTGAGCCCGCGCGCGGTCGCCAGCGTGTCGGGGTGCTCGGCGCTGAGCCCCTCGGCGACCAGCGCGGCTACGCATTCGTCCTCGCTGAGAGGGTCGCCCCAGCGCTCCAGCGGATAGTGCTCGAGCACGCGGTGCGCGGCGCTGCCGAAGCGCCGCGCGTCACCGTCCGTGGCGGGCGCGACCTCGGCCGGGGCTTCCTCGCTGAAGGTGGCGTCGAGCTCGTCCACGCCGAACACGTGCAAGAGCTGAAAACGCCGCGCGCACAGCGCGAAGTCGGAGAGGGCGGTCACGCCGATGGCGGCGGTCTGAAAGGTGGCGTGCTCGGGCCGCGGCGGGACTGGCGCCTCGGGCTCGAGCGCGGCGTCGCCATCGGCGCGGACGTCGATCAACTCCGCGCTGTCGAGCGTGCGCAGGTTCTCGCAATCGTCGAGCGCGCCGCTGTCGCGCAGCCGCAGCAGCGTCGCGCACAGGCCGCGCGGGGTGTTCTCCAGCGCGGGCAACGCGAGGACCAGCTCCTCCTCCGCGCGCGTCAGCGCGACGTAAAACAGCCGCTGGCGCTCCGCCTCGGCGCGCAGCCGCGCCTCCTCTGAGTAGCGCGCGAGGCTCGGCGTCGGGACCGCGCCATCCGCGCCGCGGTGCCGAATGACCAGCGTCGGCCGGTCGTCGTCGACGCGATGCAGCGCGAACGCCGCGCGCGGCGGCACCTCCACGCTCGCCAGATCGACCACGATGGTGACGGGAAAGCTCAAGCCTTTGCTGGCGTGGATCGTCAGCAAGCGGACGGCGTCGTCGTCTTCCGAGAACGTGGCGGCTTCGCTCTCGTCCACTTCGAGCAGCATTTGGCGATCCAGCCAGCGCACGAAGGCGGCGAGGCCACCGCCGTGGCGCGCGGCGATCTCCAGCAGGCGACCGACGTTGCCGAAGCGCGCCGCGCCGCGCGGCAGCGCCGAGAGCACGGCCTCGAGCTCGAAGCGGTCCACGGCGAAGGCGAGCACGTCGCGGGGCGACAAACGCGGGCCAATTTCCGCGAGATCCGCGAGCCTGGCGGAGAGCTCGCCGAGACGCTGGCGATCGTCCTCGCTCGACAGCTCGGCCTCGTGCCAGGCCGAGCGCGGCAGCAGCCCGCGTCCGGGCCGCGACAGCTCCGCGAGCGCGCGATCTGACAGACCACCGAGCGGGCTGCGCAGCACCGTGGCCAGCGAGCGGCGGTCATAGGGATCGAGCACCAGGCGCAGCAGCGCGCCCAAGTCCCGCACTTCGCTAGTCGCGTAGAGCGCGCGACCGGCGACCACGAACGGCACGCCGGCGCGATCGAGCGCCAGCTCGAGCAAGGGCAACGTCGAGCGCCGACGAGCGAGCAGCGCGATGTCGCGATAGGCGCGGCCCTCAGCCCTGGCCTGCGCGCAAAAGCCGGCGGCGGCGAGCGCGGTGCGCAGCGCCCCGCGCGCGTTCGCCGCCAGCGGATCGGCGCTGTTCGGCGCGCGTCCGTCATCGCTCAGGAGCGTCACGCGCCCGCGCGCGCGGCTCGACTGCGGCGGCGGCCGCAGCGCTTCGCTCGGCATGTAGCGGATCTCGAACGCGCGCCGCGGATCCTGGCTGAAATCCGCGATGAATACCCGGTTCAGGAAGTCGAGGATGGCGGCGCCGGAGCGGAAATTCGCCGCGCGCGAAGCGAAGTCGGCGACCGGCGTCGCGTTGGGCTCCACGCCGCGCAAGTCCAGCGCGGACACGGCCGCGCTGCCGGCGAGCTCGGCCGCGAGCCGCGCGTAGACGGACACGTCCGCGCCGCGAAACGCGTAGATCGACTGCTTGCGATCGCCGACCACGACGAGCCCACGCTCTTCCATGTCGCTGGGCGCCGGCAGCGTGCCGGCTGCGCGCCGGCGCGCCGAGCTCGGGCGTTCACGCAGCAGCAGCACCAGATCGCGCTGCACGCGGCTGGTGTCTTGAAACTCGTCGACCATCAAGAGCTCGATGCCCTCGGCGGCTTCGGCGGCGAGCGCGGGGTTGTCGCGCAGCGCGTCGCGCGCGAGCCGCAGCAGGTCGCCGAAGCCGAGCGTGCCGCGCGCGCGGCGCCGGGCGCGGATTTCCCGCTGCACTTCGGCGAGCAGGGCGCGGATCGCTCGGCTCGTCTCATCCAGCTTCGCCGCGCTGGCCAGGAACAGCGCGCTCCTTCGCACGCGCTCGGCCTTGGGCGAGCCCGGCAGCAGGCCGGCGAACGCGGCCACCAGCGCCGGCCCGTGCTCGTACTTCTTCAACGTCGGTTCGCGATCTTTGAACAGCTCGCCCAGCGCGGCGCGCAGCGCGCCGGCGTCGCCGTCGCGCAGCGCGGCGACGCTGGCCTGCGCCGCGGCGCGCAGCGGGTGCGCTGGGCTCGCGGCCACGCGCTCGCCGACGTCGCGCAGCGACGCGGCCAGCGCGCTCGCCGCGTCGCGCTCGTTCGGCAGCTCCAGCGCGTCCGCGTCGAGCCCCTCTTCATCGAGCAGCGAGACCAGATTCACGATCGCCGGCAGCGCCAGCTCGAGGCCCCAGCCGGCGTCGAGCAGCGCGCCCACGGCGTTGCGCTCTGCCTCGCTGCGGCCGAGGGCGCGCGACAGCACGTCCTCCACGATGGCGCTGGTGTCGTCGAACGCGCTCTGTTCATCGAGGATTTCGAAGCCCGGCGCGAGGTCGAGCTCGAGCGCGTGGGCGCGCAGCACGCGCGCCGCGAGGCCGTGCAGGGTGTCAATCAGCGTCTTGCCGAGCTCGGCGAGCGCGGCGGCCGCCCGCTGCCGCAGCGTCGCCGCGTCGACCGCCAGCATTTCGGCGCGCGCCAGGAGCTCGGCGTCGAGCCCGCTGCCAGGTGCCGCGCTCTCTCCGGCGATGAGCGAGAGGCGGAGCTCGAGCCGCTCGCGGATCTCGCGCGCCGCGGCGCGTGAGAACGTGGTCGCCACGATGCGCTCCGCGGGGACGACGCGGCGAGAGCGGGTCAGCCCCAGCACGTGACAGAGATAGACATTGGCGATGAGGTGCGTCTTGCCGGTGCCGGCGCTGGCGGCGACGACAGCGTTGCGATCGACGCCGGGCAGCGCCGCTCCGAGCGCGAGCTCGTTCATTCGTCGCCCTCCGGCGCCGGGGCGGACAAGGGCCGGCGACAGATGTCGCGCGCGTCACAGCGCGCGCAGCTCGCCACCGAGAGCGGCCGCGCGGGCACGCGGCCGCCGGATAGCGCGATCAGCGAGCGCTCCGCGCGCTCGAGCGCTTCGGCCATCGCCTCGCTCTGTGGTGGCCCGGAGTAGACGGGCCGGACCTTGGGGTTTCGCTGCTCGAGCGCGAGGAAACAAAACTCGACTTCTTCAGCGCCGAGCTCGGCCGCCGCCTTCATGGCGTAGAGCCACGGCTGCAGCAGCGTGGGGTCGTCCTGCTTGGGGACGCGCGTCTTGTAGTCGATGACGCGCACCTTGCGGCCGTCGCTGGTCGCGTCGATGCGGTCGATGCGACCGGAGAGCAGCAAGCGTCCGCTGGCCAGCGCAGCCCAGTCGGAGCCGTCACCGAAGCCCTTTTCCGCGGCGCGAAAGGACAGGCCGTCGCGCTGCTCGAAGATGAAGACGAGCATGGCGCGCACGTCGGACAGCGTGCTCTCCAGGCCCACGCGGCGCAGCGCGCTGCGCCCGCGTCGATCGAGCAGCTCGCGCGCGGCCGCGAGCCCGCGCGCGACCAGCTCTGGAGCGGGCGTGTTGGCCTGAGCGTCCGCGGTGGCCTCGAGGGCGCGGGCGAGCGCGTCGTGCAGCAGCGAGCCCCGCTCGCGCACGCCGATGGCGTCGCCGACGGGATCGGCGCGCGCGGCCTTCAACACGGCGCTGGAGAAGGCGAGGAACGGGCAGCGCAGCCCGCGCTCGAGCGTCGTCACGGCCAGCGGTCGCGCCGGCGTCGCGCCGAAGAACGACGACAGGTCGCCCGCGGCGCCGTTCAGCTCATCGAGCGGCGCGTTGGGGTTGGCGAAGAACGCGGCGCGAGCGCGCTCGTTCGCGCTGCGCGCGCGCGCGCCGGCTGAGGGGACGCGCCGCGGCACCACGCGGCGAGCGCTCTTGGCGAGCGGCGACGCCGGCTCGCTGTGCAGCGCGCAATGACCAGCGAGCGCGCGGCCCAAGCGGCTCGCCGCGAGCGTCGTCGCGCCGTCGTGACGCGCCCAGCTGATCACGGCGCGTTCGGCGCGCGCCAGCACGGCCGCCACGGTCGCGCTGCGAAAATGCTGCTCGAGCGTGCCGCTCGGCGGGCGTGCGCGCGCGGGCAGCGCGGCTTCGAGCTCCGCGCCGAGCAGCGCGTCACCGCTCGCCGCGCGGTCCAGGCCCGCGTCGCTGGCGCGGCAGAGCACGACCAAGCCGAGCTCGAGCCCGGCGACGTCGTCCGGGCGCGCGACGCGAACGGCCGCCGTTTGCGCTGCTCCGCGCGTCGGCGCCACCCCTTCGAGCGCGAGCTCCAGCTCTTCCAGCCAGCGCGCGAGCGGCACCTCGCGCTCTGCGAGCCCCAGCGCGACGGCCGCGGCCAGCGTGCGATCGATGGCCGTCTCCACCGCGGAGGCCGCGACCGCATCATGGCCGAGCCCTATCAGCTGCTCGGGCTCGCGCTTGATGGAGCGCGCCAGCGCGCGCCGCAGGGCCTCGGCCGACGTCGTGAACAGCCCCAGCTTCGCGAACAGCGCGCGGGCGCGCGCGGCGTGCTCCGCGCGCGAGGCTCCGCCGCTCAGCGCTTCGATTTCGGCGAGCCAGCGCAGTAGGCCTTGCTGCAACGCCGCGACGCGCTCGGCGCGCGCTGGGTCATCGACGCGCAGCCCGGCGATGCGGTCGGCCAGATCGGCCAGGATTTCGCCTCTCTCGCGCTCGACTCGCAGCGGCAGCCGAGCGAGCTCGTGCGACAGCTCGCCGAGCGCCGATTTGCCATGTTCCAGCCAGGGATCGAGCCGCACGCCGGGCACGCGCAGCACGTCCAACAGCTCGTCACGCGTGAGCGGACCGCGCGCGAGGTGCAACAGCTCGAGCGCGGCGTGGGCGCGCGGAGCGGCCCGCGCGGGCCGCCCGCGCGGCTCCGCGAAGGGAATCCGCGCGCGCGACAGCTCGAAGCGCAGCGGCTCCAAGAAAGACTCGGACAGGTCGACGGGCACGATCGCGATGCGATCCAGCGCCGTGCCGCGCTCGAGCGCTTCGAGCACCGCGCGCGCCGCGGCGCGCGCCTCGCTCTCGGCGTCGTAAGCTTCGACCAAGGCCACGCGCTCGCGGCTGAGCGGCGCCGCGTCTTCGAAGACGATGCTCGGCGCGTCATTGTCCTCCGCCCAGCGCCGCTCCAGATCACCGGCCAGCGCTTCGACGGCGAGCGCGAGCGGCGCGCTGTCCACGCGCGGCAGCTCGATGCTGACGCCGTCGCCGCCGCGCGCGCGCAGCGCCGTGTGCAGCGCGGCGAGCAAGTCCAGCGTACCGGCGTCCCAGCGCGTGATGCCGCGCACCAGCACGCGCTCGGCGAACGGCTCCGCCGCTTCAGCGCTGCTGCGCACGCGCTCGGCCGCGAGCAAGGCCGAGCCGCGATCGTCGCGCAGCGAGCGTTGCGCCAGCGTGGTGTCGGCGCGGGCGATCAGCTCCGCGAAGCGCGCGCCGCGCGGCAAGCGGGTGTCGCGCAGCATGCGCGAGCTGACGCCGCTCCGGCGCAAGCGCCCGACGGCGTCGTCGAGGGCGGCTGCCTGCGCGATCGGGATCCCGAGCTGCTCCGCGGTGAGCAGGCGCGTGATCTCCGGCGTGGTCGGGGCGAGGTTCGGCCGCTCCGCCTCGGCCAGCTCGCGCACCAGCTTGCGCTGCGTGAGCGCGGCGACGCCGCTGACGCTGAGCGCCTCGACGTGCCGTTCGGTGGGCACCAGCAGCGCGACGCCGCGCCGGCTCATGCGCGCCCGGCGCGCGCGTTCGGTACGGGATGGACGCAGTTCGACACGCCGCTCAGCTAGCGGGCGCGTCGCGCTCCGTCAAGCGCGCGCGGCCGCGCGACCTTCGCCAGCGTGTCGGCTGCGCGAGCCCGCGCTCAGCGCTTGTTCATGCGACGCTCGGCCTCGACGCGCGTGCCGTCGACCGCCTTGGCCGCTGCGTAGCGCACCTCCGGCAGCACGACCGCCTCGGGGACCGGCAGATCGGGAACGATCAAGAGCTCCAAACGCAGCTCGGTATGTTGATCATCGACGCGGTGCCAGCGCCACACCGCGTCGAGGCGCTTCACGTTGCCCTTGATCATCTTGCCGCTGATGATCTGATCGTCGCCGACCTGTTTTGGCGGATCGAAGCGGACGACGGCCCAGATCTTCACCGCGCCTTTGATGATCGGCACTTGGAGATAAACGTCCGTCTTGTCGCCGACGCGCCCTACGACCTTGGCGGCGCGGAAGCGACTAATGAAGCTCTCGTAGTGGCCGAAGTCGGTCACCACCGATTTGACGACGTGGTCCGGCGCGACGACGATCGTGCGCGCTGCTCCGGCGTTCATCCCGGAGGTCTTCACGTCGTAGCGCACGACGGGGCGCTGGGGAGCGCTTTCCGCCGCCACCGCACTCGAGGCGAACATCAAACCTCCCAGCGTGATGGTGCGGAGCCAGCGCCAAGAGCGGGGCAGGAGCGCGTTCGAGAGGGTCATGCGCTCTCTATTTGCATGCGTCGTGCCGAGGCTCGCGGCGCCGAAGACGTACATTCTGCCGCGGTGTTTGCCGGGTTTTTGCGCGAAATGCGCGCGGTGACCACGCCAACGGCGCTCGACACTGAATACGTTTTGCAACACTCGGCAGGATCCAGGTGTCACAGAACGTGACGCGTCTCCGCTGCGAAGCAGCGTACAAAATGACGTCTGGAACCGCGCGCGGAGCGGCGTAGGCGCTACGGCTCGGGCCGGCGTTCGATGGTGCAGGTTCCGGAGAACTGCACACCTTTGTCCATGAAGATCTCCGGCGCGCGCAGCGTCCCGTTCACGCGCGCCGGCACGTAGAGCTCGATGCTGTCGGTTGCGTGGACGTTGCCGGTCAAGCTGCCGCCTTTCACGATCAGCACTCCGGCCTCGATCTGCGCGTCGATCTCTGCGCCGTCTCCGACGATCAGCACGCCGGTCGTCCGGATTTCACCCTTGAAGCTGCCGTCGATGCGCACGCGACCATCGAACTCGAGCTTGCCTTCGAAATGGGTGCCGCGTCCGAGCAGCGCGGTGATTTCAGTCGACGGCAGAGCAGCGGCCATTCGAAGCCCTCATAGTCGTTTCGTTCGCCAGCACCAAGCGTCATTCGTTTCCGACCTCTCGCGGAGCGCCGAACGCCGCTGCCAGCTCCTTCAGGCAGGCTCGCCCGAAATATTCAGCGAGGTCGCTCGCGCCGGGTGCTTGGGTGCAACGCCGCCTCGATGAGCTCGGCGCCGGCCGCGGATCCGGGCTAAAACGCACCACCAAGCTCGATGCTCGTTCCATGTTCACGTCTCGGGTCCTTCGTGTTGACCGTGCTGGCCAGCGTCGGCGTACCGCTCTCGGCGCACGCACAACTCAGTCGCGTCAAGGACGTTGCGATCAGCGACGCAACGGCTGCGGGCGAAGGGCGGTCGGCGCGGCTGCCGTGGCATCACACGCTGCTCATCTGGGACCACTCGGTCACCACGCAGACGCTCGGCTTGGGCGCGGATTATCAAAGCCGAAATCCGACGTACGATATGACGCTGCGGCTCGCGCCGCGATTTTACCTGCGCGACGCCACGCGACAGACGATCAGCCTGCGCGGCGACGTGCGCTTGATTCGCGAGTTCACGAACAGCGATACGACGACGCAGCGCGGGGAATGGACCTTCACCGACGCCGAGCTCTGGGTCGCCACGACGCAAGACGTGCAAGCGCCTGGACGCCCGAAGACGCAGCTGATGCTGCGAGCGCCGCTGCTGATTCTGCCCACCTCGAAGGTGAGCTACTCCGGGGGGCGCGTGCTCGCGCTGGGACTCGGCGGCGGCATCGATCAGGAGGTCCCGCTGCGCGGCAAAGCGGCCAGCTTCTTGCCGGAGCTGATCCTGGAGCCGCGCGTCACCTACGCTTACCAGTTCGTCAGGGCGGTCGTACCCGTACACGACATCGACCGCGTGCGGCTCGATCCCGAAGGTTACTCGGTGCCCAGCGACGAGCTCAACGGCTCGGCATTTCCGCAGCATTTGGCGACCGTCGCGCTGCGCGTCGACACGCTGCTCAGCGAGCAGTTCTCGCTCACGACGGATATCGCCGCGCGCTACGTGTATCGCTATGCCTTCGCGGACTCCGTGCAACTGGGCGGCCGCACCGTGGCCACCGGCCCGGTCGAGGTCTCGTCGAACTCAGGCACGCGCATGGGCGTGCAGACGCTGTTTGCGGTCGCGGTCAACTATGATCCGCTGCCGTTCCTCGAGTTCAACCTCGGGTACTTGAATTTGGCTTCGCAGCTCGGCGGCGACGGGCGTCGCCGCAGCGTTTTCTATAGCCCCGACTCGCGGGTATTCTTGTCTCTGACGCTGATGGTCGATGGGTTTTATCAGAGGCTGCGCGGTCAGCGGCCGGAGCGCATGGAAGCAGCGCCGGGCACGTCCTCTCACCGGTTCTGAGCGGCGTGCGCGAGCGCAGACCGGTCCTCTTCGCGCTGCTCGCCGCTAGCGCGGCCGCTGGCCGCGCCAGCGCGCAGACGACGCGGCCAGCCGCTCCGCCCGCCAAGCCAGCGCCGGCCAGCGCGGCGACGCCGAGCGCTGGTCCCGTCGAGCACTGGGTGGACTTTCGCGCGGATCGCGTGGAGCTCGAGCCGGACCTCGGCGCGCTCGAGCTGAAGGGCTCGGTCGTGGTCACCTCGCGCCGATTTCGGCTGACCTCGCAGGCGGTGACGTTGTCGCGCTCCCCGCGTGGAGTGCACGTGCAAGGCAGCGGCAACTTGGCCTTGTGCGCTTGCCCGCACCCGCCCGTGACGCTCGGCTTCGCCGCGGCGGATCTGGCGCCCCCCACGGACGTGTTGTTGCAGCACGCGACGCTGCGCATCGGGCCAGTCCCGGTGTTCTACTCGCCGTATCTCTGGCTGCGTTCGCCGGATCGTGTCGGGGTGCTGCCGCCGAGCATCGGATACCGCGGGGAAGAGGGCCTGTGGCTGGGCTCTGGTTTTCACGCGCCGCTGGCGACCGGTGAAAATGGCCGGCGCGCCTTCGAGCTCGGTGTCGCCGCTTACTTGCGCGGGGGCGTGCGCTCGGATGCGCTGCTCACCGGGCTGGGCGGGCGCACCGCCGTCACCTTCGACTGGTTCCGCCGCGAAGCGCTGGACGTAGCCTCGGCGCACGCGGCGACGGCCGACGGTCGCTTCTTCGCCGAGCGCGTGGACCTGGTCCGCGGGCGTCGCGGCATCTCCGCGACGAGCGACCTCGAGCGCGCGGTGCTGCCGAGCGATCGCGTGCGCGTGGCGGTCGGCAGCGTCGGGCGGGGCGTGTTCGGCCTGGCGCTGAACGGCGACGCGCCGCGCGGCGCGTCACTGGGCGAGCTCGGGATCCTCGGCCCGGGCGCGACGCTCGCCGTTGGCAGCGGCATCGGCCGCTACGCCAGCTACGACTTGTCGAGCGGGCTCGCCAGCGCGCGGACCAACGCCGGCGATCTGTTCGCTGCTCGCGTGGCGCTGGCGCTCGGCAGCGCCGTCTCGCTGGGCGTAGTTCGCGGCGAGCTCAGCGCACGCCAGCGCGCCGAGCTGGTGCATTGGGCGGGAGCCGCTGCGCACGACGTGCGCAGCGAGCTGCGCGCGCGGGCCGGGTTGCCCCTCGCGCGACGCATGCGCAGCCTGACGCACACCGTCGAGCCCTTCGTCGAAGGCGCGCTGGTGAGCGGTGTGCGTGCGACCGACGGCGCGGCGCCCGCGCTCAGCGATCTCGGCGCGGCGCCGAACGCCGCGCTGGCGCTGCTCGGCGTCCAGACGGCGCTCGGCTCCAATACGGGGCGCGGCGCGCTCGAGCTCGACGTCAGCGGGGGCGCCCTGGCCGAGCGCGGCGCAGAGGACGGCGTGCTCGGCGCGCGCGCTCGCATGAACGCCGGAGCCGCGCGCCTCGCCGTGGACGTCCGCTCGCTGCCCGCGCGCTCCGCTTCGGAGCTATCGCTGCGCTTCGAGGCGCGGCTGGCTCAGACCTTTGGCGTCGGGCTGCGCGTCGATGGCGCGAAGGGCGACGCTCGCCGCGCGCAGGGCCTGTGGCGCACGGATTTCGCGCGCCCCTCCGGCGCGATGTTCGACCGCAGCGGCTGGACCGCGCGCGGCCGCGTGCGCTTCCCCTGGGGCCCGGGGCTCTTCGCCGAGCTCGGGTCGGATGTAGACATAAGTGAGAAGCTCTGGTTGGCGTCATCGGCCGCGCTCGGTTATCGACATGCGTGTAGGTGTCTCTCGCTGGTCGCCGTGGCCTCGCGCAGGCTCGGCCGGCGTGGCTTCGACGCGGGGCTCAATGTAGAAATCGTGCCGCGCTGAGCGCGCAGGCCCGCCGTGTGCCTCCCGGCCGACGGTGCCGAACGCGTTTCTTGCTGTAGTCGTCAAAAGATTCGCATTCGGGTACGCTTCCGGCTGGTGGTCGATTCGACGAACACTGCGCCGCCGGCTCCGGCCACGGCTTCCACGATCGTCCTCGCAGACGACGATCGACTCACCCGTGAGGCTGTTTCCAGCGTGCTTCGCGCTCACGGCTACGTCGTGGAGGCGCTCGGCGATGGCCAGGCCGCGGTCGAGCGAGTCGCGCGCGGCGGCGTGGATTTGGTGTTGTTGGACATCCTGATGCCGCGCCTGTCCGGCCTGGAGGCGTGTCGCCTGATCAAGGGCATGACCAGCGACACGTTCCTGCCGGTGGTGCTGCTCACGGTGAAGACGGACAGCGCGAGCCGCGTGGAGGGTTTGAAAATCGGCGCGGACGACTACGTGTGCAAGCCGTTCGACGAGCGCGAGCTCATCGCGCGCGTGGAGGCCATGCTGCGCATCAAGCGCCTGCACGATCACGTCGCGGAGGCGCGCGCCAAGCTCGAGCAGCTCAGCATGCACGACGAGCTGACCGGCCTTTACAATTACCGCTACCTGCACCCGCGCATGACCGAGGAGTTCAAGCGGGCCGAACGCTACCACGACCCGCTCGCGTGCCTGGTGATCGATATCGACCGGCTGCAGTCGCACAACGACGCAGGCGGCCGCGCGCACGGCGACCGCGTCATCGTCGCGGTGGCCGACTCTCTACGCAAGTCCGTGCGCGAGGTGGACGTTGTGGCCCGCTTCGGCGGCGATGAGTTCTTGGTGCTGCTGCCGAGCACGCATTTCGCTGGGTCGGTCACCGTGGCCGAGCGGATCTGGCGCGACGCGGCCGAGAACCCGCCGCTCAGCGACTTGCCGGCCGTGCCCGAGCTGTCGCTGTCGGTCGGCGTGGCGCTGTTCCCCTCGCGCGACGTGCGCACTAAAGATCAGCTGCTGCGCGCCGCCGACTCCGCGCTGCACCACGCCAAGCGCGAAGGGAAGAATCGCGTCTGCGTCTATCAGCAGCGCGGGCAGGTCTACACGCCGGCGGCAGGCGAGAGCGAGGCCGAGCGCGCTTCCGCGTCCAAGCTGCGTGAGCGGAGCTTGCAGGCGCCCTTGCGACCCAGCCGTCAAGCCGCGGCGTCCTCGGATCTGCCACCGCGTCGAGGCTCGGAGTGACGATCACGTTACGCGCCCGCTCCGGAGAGTTCGGCGCCGTAAAACTGGAAGAGACGCCCCCGCGCGTGCTGGTGGTCGACGATGAGCCGACGCTGCGGCGCAGCCTGGCGCGTTTGCTGCTGAGCCGCGGCATGGGTGTGGTCACCGCTGACGACGGCGCGGTGGCCATGCAGATCCTGCAGCGCGAGCCGGTCGACGTGGCGCTCGTCGATCTGATGATGCCGCGCGTGGGCGGGCTCGAGCTGCTCGAGCACGTGCGCTCGGAGCACAGCGGCGTGGAGGTCGTGATCATGACGGCGTTCGCGGACGTGGAGACCGCCGTGAACGCGGTGCGCGCCGGCGCCTATCACTTTCTGACCAAGCCGTTCCGCTCCAACGACGAGGTGGTGCTCACCATCACCAAGGCCGCCGAGCGGCGGCGGCTCTTGGATCGCGCGGCGATGCTGGAGCGGCGGCTCGAGCACCTCGAAAAATTCGGCGAGCTGATCGGCAACTCCCCGGAGATGCAGGAGGTGTATCGGCTCGCCGTGGGCGTGGCCCCCACGTCCTCGACGGTCTTGATCTTGGGCGAGAGCGGCACGGGCAAGGAGCTCACCGCGCGCGCGATCCATCAACACTCACCGCGCGCGAACAACCCCTTCGTGGCCGTGAATTGCTCGGCGATCCCGGTGGATCTCGTGGAGAGCGAGCTGTTCGGGCATGTGCGCGGCGCGTTCACCGGCGCCACGGCGACGCGGCCCGGGCTGTTCGAGTCCGCGGATCGCGGCACGCTGTTCCTGGACGAGGTCGGTGATTTGCCGCCGCTCGCGCAGGTCAAGCTGCTGCGCGCGCTACAAGAGGGTGAGGTCAAGCGCGTCGGCTCGAACGAGACGCGCATCGTGGACGTCCGCGTCATCGCCGCCACCAACGTGGACTTGAAGGGTCGCATCGCCGGCGGCCGCTTCCGTGAAGATCTCTATTATCGCTTGAACGTGGTGGCCATTTCGCTGCCGCCGCTGCGCGATCGGCGCGAGGACATCCCGCTCCTCGCGTATCACTTCTTGCAGAAGTACGCGGCGCGTTCGGGCAACGGGGTGCGCAAGATCTCGGCTGAGGCGATGCACGTGCTCAGCCAGCAGCGCTGGAGCGGCAACGTGCGTGAGCTGGAGAACGCCATCGAGCACGCGGTGGTGTTCTGCCGTGATGGCACCATCTCGCCGGCCGATTTGCCGTTTTCCAAGAAGCAAAGCAGCGGCGTAGAAGCCCCGCCCGAGGCGACGCCCGCCCCGGGTCACGGCAACGATCCGCTGGCTGATTTGCCGTACCGTGAGGCCAAGGATCGGGCGATTCACGCGTTCGAGAGCGCCTATTTCAACGCTCTGTTGCAGCGCGCGGGAGGCAACGTATCGGAGGCGGCGCGGCAGGCCGGCCTCGACAGGAGCAATTTTAGGCGTGCAGCCAAGCGCGCCGGGGTCAGAATGCGCGACGACGAAGGATGACCGTTCGGCGTGTGAGCCCGTTTGCTGCGTGCATCGCGGCGTCGCTTTTTCTATCTTCGGCCTATGCTGAGAGCGCTTCACCGAGCGCGTCGCCGGAGGCGCCCAACAAGGCCTCGGAGCCAGCCAGCGCGCCGCCGGAGCCGGCCAGCGCCCCGCTAGCGAACGCGCAACCCGCCGCGCGCCCGCTCGCTCCCGTCTACGGGCTGCGCCGCTGCCTCGAGCTCGCCGAGCTGAACTACCCCAAGGTGCACGAAGCGCGCGCGCGACTGGCGCGCAAACAAGCGCAGGCGTGGGAGGCGCGCACCGCGCCGTTCAGCGAGTTCACGGTGACCGGCGGCCTCGGGCTGGCGCCGACCGTGAAGGGCACGTCCGTGTACAGCCCGAGCAGTGATTTACCGATCACTACCAAGATGGGCTTGGCCTGGCAGTTCGGCATCGAGGGCGCGATCCCGCTCTGGACCTTCGGCAAGATCACCAACCTGTGGGACGCCGCGGACGCCCAAGTGAAGGTCGGGGAGGGCGAGCTCCGTAAGGAAAAGAACGAGCTCAGGCTCGCGGTTCGTCGCGCCTATTACGGCGCGCTGTTGGCGCGCGACGCGCTGGCGCTGCTGCACGAGGCCATGGACCGCGTGAACAAATACACCGAGCGCCTGGAGCAGCGCATCGCGGAGGGCGAGGGCGACGACATCGATTTGCTCAAGCTCAAAATCCAACGCGAGGAGCTCGTCGTGCGTGAGAGCGACGCCAGCAAACAACAGGCGCTGGCGCTCGCCGGCCTGCGCTTCTATACGGGCATCCCGGGCAGGCTGCAGCTGCCGGATGAACCGCTGGTCCGCGTCAAGCACCACCTGGGGCCGCTCGCGCACTACCTGGCGGCGGCGCGGCTGTACCGCCCGGAAATCAACATGGCGCGCGCGGGCGTTCTAGCGCGCGAGGCGCAGACTCGCATCGAGCGCGCGCGCTTGTTCCCGGACATCGCTTTAGCGCTGACCGCCCGTGTCTTGAACGCGCCGCAGGTCACCGATCAGCGTAACCCGTTCGTGCGCGACGCTGGTCACGCTCAGTCCTACGGAGCCGCGCTCGCGCTGCGTTACAAGCTGGATTTCTTGCCGCAGTCGGCGCGCCTCAGCCAGGCCAACGCCCAGCTCGAGGAGCAGCGCGCCACCGAGCGCTACGCGCTCGGCGGGGTCGGCGTGGAAGTGGAGCAAGCGTTCCGCGAAGCGCAGGACGCCGAGCGACGCCTGGAAGCGCAGACGCGCGCCGCCGGCTACGCCAAGAAATGGTTGCTGCAAGTGCAGCAAGGCATCGACATCGGCACGGCCGACGACGCGGACATCGTCGATCCGTCAAAAGAGTACGCGCTGCGTCGCTTCGCGCAGATGTCCGCGACCTTCGACTACAACCTGGCCATCGCGCACCTCGCGCAAGCGACAGGCTGGGAGGCCATCGCGGCCGCTACGGATTGATCGGGGCGCGGTCCGAAGACTCCGGATCGGACTCTTCGTTGCTCTCCGCATCGTCCGCTTCCGCGGGGGCATCCGCTTCGGACACCGGGGCAGCTTCCGACTCCGGCGCAGCTACGGACACCGGCGCAGCCTCGGACTCGGGGGCAGTCTCGGATTCCGGCGCCGCTTCTGATTCCGAAGCGGGCGGCAGCGAGTCGGCGCCCGCTTCGGCTTCACTCTCGGCGGAGCTAGCGACCTGGCCGGAGACCGGCTCGTCCTCTTCCTCCGACGCCGCGTCCTCAGTGGTGCTCTCGGCGCTGAGCGCGGGGCTCGGGGCCGCGGCGGTGCCTGCAGCGGGGGGCGCCGCGGGCGCGCCAGGACGAGCGCGCGACTCATACTCTTCCAGGCGCTTTTCGATGCTGAGCAGCGCGTTGTTGATGGCGTCGTTCACCATCGAAACGATGATGGGCAGCTGACCCTTCAAGGCCTCGTAGTACTTCTGCCGCTCGGTCGAGTGGATGATCGCCGGGGGATATCCGGCGCGCATCAGGATCACGTTCATGAGCAGGCGCGAGACCTTGCCGCTGTCCGTTTGGAACGGAAAGGCGCGCAATAGATCGAAGTGCACCCGAGCGGCCACGCGCAGCGCGTTCTTGATCTTCTTCGGCTCCGGACCGTTCAGCCAGTCCACGACCTGCCGCACTTTGTAGGCGATCTTGTCGGGCGGCGCGTACTCGTGGAAGTACAGCCGGTGCTGCGGAATGTCTTTACGGTACTTGACCGTCTTCACGTCGCCCTCTTCGGGGTGCAACGTGACGTAGATCTTCTTGATGATGTCGACGTTGAGCGGAACGCGGCGCTTCTCGGCGAGCTCGCGCACCAGCTCGATCGCTTGGCGGCTGCGGCGAATCTCTTCGCACACCGGCTGCAGGCTGGAGTCGGGGACCACCGTGACGGAGGGATCGATGGCCGTCTTCAGCTCTTGGAAGGTATAGACGACGCCTTCCAGCGCGCTGTCGTGGTAAATCCACGACATATCGAAGCTCTCGCGGTACTCGCGTTGAAACGCGGTGTCCGTGGCGGCCAGGCGCTGGTTGATGCGTGCCCAGCGCTCCTCCACGCTGAGCGAAGGGGGCGGGGGAGGCGTCGGGCGTCCTTCGACTTGCGGAGGAGCTGCGGGAGCGCTGGACGAGGGCACGCCCGGGCCCGAAGCGGGGCTCGATGCAGGACCGCTGAGGCGCACTCCCACGAGCCGCATCTGCTCGGCAGCGCGGCGCGTCGTGCCGGATTGGTCCGGGATCGCGTCCGGGCGATAGACGCGGGTCGTGGCAGCGCCGCGACCTAGGCCGTCAGCGCGCTGCGCTCGCTTGTTGGCGCGCGCGACTTTACCTTCGAGCGCTCGGCGGGCAGCTTCGCGCTCGGCCCGGAGTCGCTCGCGCTCGGCTTCTTTGGCCTTGCGATAGGCCTCGCGCTCGGCTTCGCGCCGAGCCCGCTCCTCTTCCTTGGCCTTGCGCGCCGCTTCGCGCTCCGCCTCTTTTTGACGGCGGGCTTCTTCACGCTCCGCCTCACGCGCGAGCCGCTGGCGCTCACGCTCGGCTTCTTTGGCTTTGCGCTCGGCCTCACGCGCTGCCTCGCGCTCCTTTTCCTTTTGGAGGCGGGCTTTTTCTTTTTCTTTGGCGGCGAGCTCTTTTTGGTGAGCCTTCTCTTTGAGGAGGCGCTCCTTTTCTTTCTGCTTTTGGAGCTGCTCGCGCTCTTTTTCTTTTTGTTTTTGGGCTGCCTCGCGCTCCTTTTCCTTTTGGAGGCGGGCTTTTTCTTTTTCTTTGGCGGCGAGCTCTTTTTGGTGAGCCTTCTCTTTGAGGAGGCGCTCCTTTTCTTTCTGCTTTTGGAGCTGCTCGCGCTCTTTTTCTTTTTGTTTTTGGGCTGCCTCGCGCTCCTTGGCGCGCTTGGCCTGCTCCTTGACCTTCAGCCGCTGCTGGTCGGCCTTGCCCTTCTTGGGCGCGCGCCCTTTTGGCGCTTGGCTCTTGGCCTTCGCGCGATCAGCCTTGCCTCGATCAGCCTTCGCGCGCTCGGCGGACTTGGCCTGCGCTCGTCCCTTGGCCGGGGCGCCCTTCCTGGAGCTGGGCGCTCGCGCGCTCGGCGCGCGTCCACGGCTCGGCCTTGCGGCCCGCCCCACGCTGCGCTTGGGACGGGACACCTTCTTCTGGGGCTTGGACTTCTTTCGCGCGGACATCGCACAATAGGGCAGATCAACTCATAACGAGCCGTCACCCACATAACCATCGATTTGGGCTTGACAGCCGCGAACAGGACGGTCGTCCCGGGGCCAACGCCCCGGCGCAACGTAGTCGGCTGCCACGCAATCCGTCAAGCCGAGTGTTGAGCGAGCGCGCGCTTTCGCGTGCCGAGCGCGACGAACGCTTTGGAGTACCCAGAAAAAAAGCGGAGGATTCCGTGGAACAAGGCTGACCGCCTAGGGGGCGGCGCGGGCCGACCCCACAAACCAAGGCTAGAACGCCGAGCAGTCAAATTCGATCGGCGTTCTAGCTCGCGCCGCCGCTGAAGTAGTCCGGGAAAATCTCGCTATTTTCCAGGGGGCGATCGCGGCGGGTCAGGATCTCGAAGCCGCTGTCGGTCACGAGCACAGTGTGTTCGAATTGCGCAGAAAGTGAGCCATCCGCCGTCACGGCGGTCCACTCGTCTTCGAGCACCTCGATCTCCCATGAGCCCTCGTTAATCATCGGCTCGATGGTGAAAGTCATTCCGGGCTTGAGCCGCAGCCCCTTGCCCCAGTGGCCGTAGTGGCTGACCTTCGGCTCGTCGTGGAAGCGTCGCCCGATGCCGTGGCCGACGAAATCGCGCACCACGGAGCAGCCCTGCTTCTCGGCAAACTCTTGAATCGCGGCGCCGATGTCGCCCAGTCGGCCTCCTGGCCGAACCTGCTCGATGCCGAGCTCGAGCGCGCGGCGGGCAACCTCGGTCACGAGCTTGGCGGCTGGCCGCTGGCTGCGCCCGACGTAAAACGTCGCCGAGGTGTCGCCGTGGAATCCCTTGTAAACGTGGGTGACGTCCACATTGATGATGTCGCCATCCTGCAGCACCTGATTGCCGGGAATGCCGTGGCAGACGACCTCGTTGACGGACGTGCAGACGCTCTTCGGGAACGCGGGTCCGCCCCCGGAGCCGCGGTAATTGAGCGGGGCGGCGCGCGCGCCTTTCTTCGCGGTGTCGAGCCGCACGAAGTCATCAATTTCCTGCGTCGTAATGCCAGGCCGGATGATGGCGCCGACCAAGGTCAGGGTGTCCGCTGCTAGGCGGCCGACTTCGCGCATCGCCTCGATTTCGCGAGGGCTTTTGATTTCGACCGTGCTGCCTCGAAGGTACATGTCCATGCGACTTCTGTTCGATTTGGATCGTATCGACGCTGCGCGCCAGCCTTCGCTGTGTGAAGCGCCGTGCTGCCGACGCAAAAGCACGGCAGCACGCTGGAGTCTAGGAAATGAAGGTCGTTGCGCCAGACGGGCCCGTTGACGCTCCTCGCCAGTGTGTCTTCAGTGCGCCGGCGCCGTGGTTTTGACGTTGGACAGCGCCGCGCGCATCTCCGCGCTGTCCACGGTACCGAAGAAGTGCGCGCCATCCGCGTAGTAGCGGAGCAGCAGCAGCATGCGGGTACCGATCCATTTGTCGCCGCTGCCTTCGAGCCAGGCGAACGCGGGGCTGCCTTGGTACACAGTGAGCGCGAGCGCGTCGGGTCTCGGCGTTCCGCGCAACGGCGCGCCCGTCGCTTGGACGACGATGGTGTAGTTGTGATTGGCGCCTCGCGTCTCGCGCGTGACCGTCGTCACCCGCACCGGGCCGATGAAGTCGGCGTGTTGCAGGCGCTCGGTGAGCAAGCTGTCTCGCTCGGGGGGCGATCCTTGGTCGATGCCGAACAGCTCGGGTCGGAACAAATCGCTGAACAGCGCCGCTTGCTCGCCGCCGTACGTTGGCGGCGCGGCTGCTTCGACAGGCGGCGGCTTCGCCGCGCAGCCCGACTCCACCACGCCGAAAAGATTCACGCCGAGCAGGCCCACCACGCGAAACCAGCCGCGGGCAGTGTTCCGGCGCTGAAGTTTTCTGAGCATGAAGTGATCGTCTGGCTAAGAGTGGGGCAGCGTCGCACCGACCTGTGTGCTAGCGCGTTGATTGATTAATCCACGCGCTTCGCTCGTCGAAGGGTGGTGTTCTGTCTTCGCGCGCGCTCGTTCGAATAATGAGTTTTGCCACTGGTCGCTTGAGCTACACCGTTTCGAGGTGTACTTTCCCGGCGCTGCTTCGGCACGGATTTTTGGAGGATTTTCGATGAAATTTTCACGGTACGCGGGCATCTTGGCCATCACCCTCGGCGCTGCGTTCCTAGGCGCTTCCGAGCGAGCTGCCTTGGCCAAGGGCGCTCCGGCCGCCGCTGGAGCGGGCAACATCGAGAAGGCGACGCCCATCTCTCCGAGCGGCCTGCGTTGGGGGCTCTCGCTCGAAGAGATCGCCAAGATCTACGACAAGGTGATCGAGAAGGACATGCTGCCGCTGTTTCGCAAAGCGCAGCCCGGCCTCGAGCTCGACGCCCTGAACGAGGAGCAGAAGAACCGGAAGGGCGCGCTGCGTCGGAGCCGCATCGAGTTCGGCAACACGCCGACGGGCGTCGACCAGAGCCCGCTCAAAGGCGAGTACACCTACAAGAACGGCGAGAGCATGGCGGTGATCACGCTCTCGAGCGGCACCAAGCGCCATTTCTTTTTCTTCAAGGACCGCCTCTGGAAGATCTACGACGAGCACAAGCTGAAGAAGGGCGGCACGCTCGGGGAGAACTTCCAGGAAGCGCTCAAGGCGCTGACGAAGGTGTTCGGTGTGCCCCCCAAGAGCGTGCCCGCCGACTACGACAAGGGCCGCCCCTTCGACGAGGCGGAGTGGCGTGATCCGGATAAGATCATCCGCGCCGTCGATCGCGGCCAGACGCTCGGCATGGTCTACACCGATCGCAAGGTTCAGGAGGATCTCGGCCGCTATCGCACGGCCCACGCGGAGGACGTGGAGGAGCTCGACAAAGACGTGGCGGCGGTGACCAAGAAAGAGGAGCCCCCGAAGCCGGACAAGGACACCAGGGCGAAGGGCAGCAAGAAGAAGTAGCGCCGGTCGCGATGGACGGAGGTCGGGCACACGCTCGACCTCCGGACGCTGACGACGTTGCTTGGCCGAGGTGAGCGCGCGGTGACGCTTCCGGCCTTTGCTCAGCGCGTCAGGCGATGCGCTCGGCGTCGGGCGGAACCAGCGCGCCGCTCATCACCACGACCTGCACGCCCGGGACCGCAGCCTGCAGCAGCGGCTCGATGATCCGGCGGCGCACCAGGGTGTTTCCGGGGCAGCCCGAATGCCGGCCCGCCAAGTGCAGACTGACGCTCTCGTCACTTATGGAGACCAAGTACAACGTGCCATGGTCCGCGTGAATCAGCGGTGCGATGACATCGCGGACGACCCGCAGCAGATCCTCGCGCGAATTCGACACGTATTGACACCTTAACACGGCGCTCCTTCCCGGCGAGCGCCTTCGAGACTCCCGAATCTAGCCTCGTCGCCGCCCGGCGAACAGGGCTTGACGTCGCCGCCGACCCTCCCGTAGGGTCCGCGCCCTGCCGGGGACCCAGGATTTCTGGGCGCCGGCTGCCCTGGCGGCCACTGGCGCCAGGGAGCGAGGGTGCTACCGTTGCGCCCCCAAGAATCGAAGCAAGGATCGAAACCGAGGAAGTTCATGGCCGTCCACATTCGCCTCTCCCGCCACGGCACCAAGAAGGCGCCCTTTTACCGTATCGTCGTCGCCGACCAGCGCAGCCCCCGTGACGGGCGCTTCATCGAGAACATCGGGGTGTTCGATCCCAGTGGCCGCTTCGAAATCGATCGCGCGCGCCTCACGCATTGGCAGGGCAACGGCGCCGTCGCTTCCGCGACGCTCACGCGCTTGCTGAAGAAGCACCCCGCCGCTCCCCAGGCCTGAGCAGAAGCGCTCTCTGAGCCGTTGCACGCTGGAGGCATTGCCGATGTCCTTGACTGACTTGATCTCGACCATCGCGCAGGCGCTCGTCGATGATCCCGACGGTGTAGAAGTGACGGAGATCGAAGGTGATCACAGCTCGATCCTCGAGCTGCGCGTCGCCAAGGGGGACATCGGCAAGGTGATCGGCAAGGACGGACGCACGGCGCAGTCGATGCGGACGATCCTCGCGGCGGCCTCGATCAAGCTCGGGCGCCGGGCTCAGCTCGACATCGTCGATTGAGCGCGCTCGAGGTCGCGCGCATAACCCGTTCCCACGGTATTCGTGGGTTCGTGCGGGTGGAGCTGCACTGGGCCGGCAGTGACAGCTTGAATCAAGCTAGGCGGCTCACGCTGGAGCTGCCCTCCGGTGAACGGCGCGTGCTCGCCATCGAAGCGACGCGCCCCGCAGGCAAGGCCGTGCTGATCAAGCTCGCGGGCATCCACGATCGTGACGCGGCCGACGCTCTGCGCGGGGCGCGCGTGCTGGTGGAGCGCAGCGAGCTGCCCGCGCTGGCTGAAGGTGAAGCCTACCTCGTCGACTTGATCGGCGCGCAGGTAGTGGCGCCCGACGGCGTCGTCGGTGAGGTCGTCCGCGTCGAGACGCATCCGACGCTGGACACGCTGGTGATTCGTCGCCCCGACGGCAGCTTCGTCGAGCAGGCGGTGGCGCCGGCGTTCATCGCTCGCCTGGACGTCGCCGGCCGCACCGTCGAGCTTGCCAACCGCGATGGTCTGATCGAGTGAGCGAGGCGCGGTGAAGATCGCCGTTTTGAGTTTGTTTCCGGAGCTCTTCGAAGCCTTCTCGCGCGTGAGCTTCGTGGGGCGCGCGGTCGAAGGCGGTCAGCTCGAGGTCGTGATCGAGCCGCTGCGCCGCTACGGCCTCGGCCGGCACCTGAGCGTGGACGATACCCCGTACGGAGGCGGCTCCGGCATGGTGATGCGCCCCGACTCGGTCGTGAACGGCATCGAAGGCGCCGAGCGCGCGCTGGGCGTCGTGCGCGCGCAGCGACGCATCCTGCTGACGCCGCAGGGCCATCGCTTCGATCAAGAGCGCGCGCGGGAGCTGTCGACGCTGAGCTCGTGCGTGCTCGTGTGCGGACGCTACGAAGGGTTCGACGAGCGCGTGCGAACGTTCGTGGACGAGGAGCTCTCGATCGGAGACTATGTGCTCACCGGCGGCGAAATCCCGGCCATGTGCGTGATCGAGGCCGTCGTTCGGCTGCTCCCGGGCGTGCTCGGTAACGCAGAATCCACGAGCGAGGAGTCGTTCAGCGCCGTGTGCGCTGGCCGTCTGGAGTACCCGCAGTACACCCGCCCGGCGGAGTTCCGCGGGCTGACGGTGCCGGAGATCCTGCTCTCCGGCGATCACGGCAAGATCGCGCAATGGCGGCGCGAGACGTCGCTGCAGCGCACGCTGGAGCGACGCCCGGATCTCGCCGCGGCGGCCGGCAATGGCGGCGAGGGCAAGCGATGAGGCGCGTCGCTGCGGTCTTGATCCATCACCCCGTGCTCGATCGCGCCGGAGACGTGGTGACCACCGCGATCACCAATTTGGATCTGCACGACATCTCGCGGAGCGCCCACACCTTCGGGCTGAGTGATTATTTCGTGGCGCACCCGGTCGGCGCGCAGCGCGAGCTGGCCGAGCGTGTTCAGAGCCACTGGACGTCGGGCTCCGGGGCGCGAAGAATCCCCGATCGCTCGCCGGCCATGCAGAGCCTGCGCATCGTGAAGAGCTTGGAAGAGGCGATGGCCGCGCTGGGTGAGCCGGAGCTGTGGGTGACGAGCGCGAGCGAACGCGCCGGCACGCTGTCGCACTCCGCCGCGCGGGCGCGGCTCGCGACCGCCGAGCCGCGCCCGGTGCTGCTCGCTTTCGGGACGGGCTGGGGGCTCGCGGCGAGCGTCATGGAGCGAGCGGACGCAGTGCTCGCGCCGATCCGCTCCCCGCGCGCTGATGGCTACAATCACCTGAGCGTCCGCGCCGCCGCGGCGATCCTGTTCGATCGATTGCTGTCCGAACGCTGAGCGTGCGGCGCTCCGCGAGCAATTCGCCGTTGCTCGCGCCCGAAGCGGAGCGCCGCTGCGCGCGGTCCGTGCTTTCGTCGTCGCGCGCATCGGGCGGACCTACAGCGCCCGCGGTGTCCCACCCGCCGGAGCCGCTGAGCGCGCTGGCGCGCAGAGGCGTTCCCGGCGCTTGCTCGAGTCCTGTCGCGCGGGCTGACACACAGCAGCGGCGAGGGTCGCCAAAACGGATCTCGACATGGCGACGTTCGGTCGCGAGCGGACGCAGCGTCGAAGTCGCGAGGATCGAATAGGCGCGCAGGCACTTACGTGTCGTGCGCGCGGGTCGTACGCGCATCCACGAAAGACGGGCTCGTCGTCAGCGACGAAGTTCGTCAGTGAAGCTCTTCGTCGTGGACGAAGTTCGTCTGAAAGGTTTCGGAGGAGGTCCGATGCAACGTGCGCGATTCCTATCTTTGCTAGTCGTTATCAGTCTGGGTGGTTGTGGGGAGGGACCAGCCGGCACGAACGGCACGAATGCGCCGCCCACGGTGGCGGGCTCGGAACCGTTCGGACCCAACGAACGCTGCCCGAACGGCGGCGTTGCCGTTTCGCTCGGCGCCGATCAAAACCGCAACGGCGTGCTCGACGGTGACGAGGCACAGCAAAGCTTCGAATTGTGCTCGGGTGAGCGTGGCGCCACCGGCGATGCTCCGCTCATCGTGACGACGGTCATCGCTCCTGGTAGCGAATGCGCGGCCGGCGGCAAGCGCATCGAGGTCGGCTATGACGACGGTGACGGCGACGCGACAGCCAACGATGGCAAGCTCGACCCCTCCGAAGTCGACGATTCCAGCCTGATTTGCGACGGTGTGCCCGGCGAGCAGGGCGCGACGGGTAGCAAGGGAGAGAAGGGCGACAACGGGCCAAAAGGAGATCCCGGAGACAAGGGTGAGCCGGGCGAGCAGGGGCCAGCGGGTTTCGCTTCGCTCAGCTCCACGACCGTGGAAAAGCCAGGTTCCAACTGCGCCGCCGGTGGTCACAAGATTTCGAGCGGTGTCGACCAAGACGCGGATGGCGTGCTGGCCGACAGCGAGATCTCCGATGTTTTCTTCGTGTGCGACGGCAGAGACGCCGCGGCCGCGCCGGTGTTGGCGCGGCTGACCGCCGAACCAGCGGGTAGCCATTGCGACAACGGCGGCCAGCGTATCGAGGTCGGCGCGGACGACGGCGTCCCAGGCGGCACCGCCGGCAACGGTTTGCTCGAGCCGGACGAGGTGAGCGCCGTCTCGTACATCTGCAATGGGCTCGATGGCGCCAAGGGCGAGCAGGGCGACATGGGTTTCCAAGCGCTGGTCGAGCCGACCTCCGAGCCTGCAGGCACGAACTGCGCGGTGGGTGGCATTCAACTCACGATCGGCCTGGACGACGGCAGCAACGGCGGCACGCCCAACAACGGCGTGCTCGAAGCGGGCGAAGTCGACAGCACTCGCTATATCTGTAGCGGCAGCGACGGCACCAACGGCGTCGACGGCTTCAACACGCTCGTTGCGACGGTCATGGAGCCGGCGGGCGCTCACTGCGTCAACGGTGGCGTCCGCGTCGATTACGGCATGGACGACGGCATGCCCAGCGGCAGCCCTCGTGACGGTATCCTCGATTCTACCGAGGTCGACGGGTCGACGTACATTTGTAACGGCGAAGACGGTCAAGACGGGGTCGATGGCTTCTTCGCGCTGACCGAGGTGACTGCCGAGCCGCCCGGAGTGGCCTGCGCCGATGGCGGCGTGCGCATCGACTCGGGCCTGGACGACGGCTCCCCGAGCGGGACGGCCAATGACGGCGTGCTGGACGCGGAGGAGATCGAGCGCACCTCTTACGTGTGCAACGGCGCGAACGGCGTGGACGGCTTCACGTCGCTGGTGTCGACGCAGCTGGAAGCTGCGGGCACCAACTGCGTGAATGGCGGTGTGAAGATCAGCGTGGGCCTCGATGATGGCTCGCCGACCGGCACCGCCAACGACAACGTGCTCGACCCCGGTGAGGTGAGCGCCAGCTACTACGTCTGCGACGGCGTAGATGGCGTCGACGGCACGAACGGGACGAACGGCACGAACGGTGTGAACTCGCTGGTGATGACCTCGGTCGAAGCCGCGGGAGCGAACTGCGCGGTGAGCGGCGTCCGCATCGATTCCGGCTTGGACGACGGCTCGCCCACGGGTATCGCCGGGAACGGCGTGCTCGAAGCGGGTGAGATCGAAGCGACGCGCTATCTGTGTGACGGCACCGACGGTATCGACGGCACCAACGGAGCAAACTCGCTGGTGAACACCACCGCCGAGGCCGCGGGGGCGAACTGCGCGATCGGCGGTGTGCGCATCGACAGCGGTTTGGACGACGGCTCGCCGAGCGGCACGGCCGGCAACGGCGTGCTGGAGGCCGGCGAGATCGATTCGTCGCACTATCTCTGCAATGGCGCCGATGGTATCGACGGCACGAACGGCGCGACCTCGTTGGTGAAGATGACGGTCGAGGCCGCGGGCGCGAACTGCGCTGTCGGCGGTGTACTCGTGGAAACCGGTCTGGACGACGGCTCGCCGAGCGGCACGGCTGGCAATGGCGTGCTGGAAGCCGGCGAAGTCGATTCGTCGCATTATCTCTGCAACGGCACGAATGGTACGAATGGCACCAACGGCACGAATGGCACCAACGGCGCGACCTCGCTGGTGAAGACCAGCGCCGAGGCTGCGGGCGCGAACTGCGCGATCGGCGGCGTTCGCATCGACACGGGGCTCGACGATGGCGCGCCCGGCGGCACGGCGGACAACGGCGTGCTCGAGGCGGGTGAAATCGAGTCGACTCGTTACGTGTGCAACGGCGCGAACGGGACGAACGGCACCAACGGGACGAACGGCACCAATGGGACGAACGGCACCAATTCGCTGCTGAAGACGTCGGCGGAGCCGGCCGGCGCGAATTGTGCCGCGGGCGGCGTGCGCATCGACGGCGGCCAGGACGACGGCACGCCCAGTGGGACGGCGGGCAACGGCACGCTCGAGGCCGGCGAAATCGAGTCCACTCGCTTCGTCTGCAACGGTGCGAACGGCGCCAACGGGGCGACCGGGTTGGCTGGCAGCGACGGCATCTCCACGCTCGTGAAGATGACGGCCGAGGCCGCCGGAGCCAATTGCGCCAACGGCGGCACGCGCATCGACAGCGGCGCCGACGACGGCATGCCGACGGGCACCGCTCGCGACGGTGTGCTGCAAGCTGGTGAGATCGAGAGCACGCGCTACGTCTGCAACGGAGTCAACGGCAGCAACGGGACCAACGGCAGCAATGGCAGCAATGGCACCAACGGGTACTCGTCACTCGTGAAGGTGACGTCCGAGGCTGCTGGTGCGAACTGCGCTGCGGGCGGCGTCAGGGTCGACACTGGCCTGGACGACGGCTCGCCGAGCGGAACGGCATCCAACGGCGTGCTCGACGCCGGCGAAATCGAGAGCACTCGCTATGTCTGCAATGGCGCGGCTGGTGGCGGCGGCAGCGGCGCTACGCAAGGTGTCGGTGTCCTCAAGGATGCCAACAACCAAGTCCTGGGTGCGATCCAAACGGTCAACACCAATAACCTCGTCGTGCGCAGCCCGAACGGCTACTACTACACCATCAATTGGGGAGGCTCGTTCCCCGAACAGCAGATCTACTACTCCAACGGTGGCTGCACGGGCTCGATGTGGCTCAACGCGGGGACCACGAACCTCACGTATCGGTACGCGAAGTTCCTGGTGTACGAAAGCAAGACCGGCAACTTCTTCGTCCCGGCCTCCCCGGACGCGAACGGCCTTGCTGCCAACGTCGCGTTCGTCGCGCCCTCTCACTGGAGCTCCAGCGGCGGCGTTTGGCAATGCCTCGGTGGTGGCACGGGCGGCGGCTGGCTGCTGACCGGTATCTCCCGAGCGAGCGCGGGGCTCCCGGCCACGATCACTCCGCCCTTCACGATCAACTGAAGGAGCTCGAGAGCTCGCTCAGCGCCGTGAGCTGAGCGTGACTGCGGCGTCTCCGTCCGAACGGTTCATCCGTTCGTGACGGGGACGCCGTCGCTCATTTTGCGGAACTCGTCGTGAGGTACCCGGGCGCTGACCCATTCGATGAGCGGCGCCTCCACGACGAGCCCGCCGGGACGCGCGCGACGCAGCTCGATCAGCGCGAGGCGCGCGGGGCGCTGCTGGTACGGATGAACCAGGCGCAGCCGCTTGGGAACCAAGCGCTCCGCGGCGGCGGCTTGCAGCAGCTCCGGCAGCGCCGCGGCCGGATAGGCGAAGACGGCGCGCGCCTTCTCGCCGTCGAGCAAGCGCGTCGCAGCTCTCAAAAATGGCGCGACGTCTCCCATGCGCGCGCGCCCGCGCACGGCGTCGCGCGGCGCTCGGTGCCGCTCGCTGCCGTAAAACGGCGGATTGCACACTACCAAGCGCGCCGATTGGCGCAGCGGCGCGAGCGCCGCGCCCGCGACCTCGGCCTCGAGCACGCGGCCGCGCACGCCCGCGAGCGCGAGGTTGTAGCGAGCCAGCCGCGCCGCGATCGGCTCGCTCTCCACCAAGATTAGCTCGCGAGCGGCGCGAAAATGGGCGAGCAGCAACGCGACCACACCCACACCGGCGCCGAGATCGATGGCGCGCGCGCTTTTTCGCCCCACGCAAGCGAAGCGCGCGAGCAGCACGGAGTCCACGTTTACGCGGTAGCCGCGGCGAGGCTGATAAAACGTGACCTCACCCGCCAGCAGCGAGTCACGGCTGCAGTCGTTCGCGAGCCATTCGCCGTCGACACCCTGCACGATGAAGCGCCAGGCACTTTAGGCTCCACTCGGCCCGGGAGCTAGCACCAATGTTGGCGCTGCGAGCTCTTCGGAGCTCGGGCCGTGCGCCGAGCGCGGCGCAGCGGCCGGAGCGGCTCCGTCGCTGCGTGCGGCGCTGGTCGGGTCGGGCTGTCCGCCTCACTGGCGCTGCACCAGATATGCTAGACGAAAGTACGTGGCGTTCAGCGTGCGTGAGCCCGAAGCGGCCGTGACCCCTCTGGTGGTCGAGGTGCCGCACGCGGGGCTGTCGGTGGACGCGGTGGCGCTCTCCACGCTGCTCGCGCCAGCCCACGCCCTGGGACGCGACGCCGATCTCTATGTCGACGAGCTGTTCGCCGACGCGCCGAGTGAAGGCGCCGCCTTGCTCGTCGCGCACGCCAGCCGCTATGTCGTGGATCTGAATCGAGCCGAGAGCGATTTCGACGCGCTCGCGGTCGAGGGTGGCTCGGCGCGGGTCTCTCCGCACGGTCTGGTTTGGCGCACCACCACCGAGGGCCGCTCGGCGCTGGCGGGGCCGCTGCCGCCGAGCGAGCTGCAACGCCGGCTCGACACCTATTACCGTCCGTACCACGCCACCCTGCGCAAGCTGCTGGATGAACGGGTTGCCATGTTCGGCTGGGCGGTGCTGCTGTGCGCGCACTCCATGCCGAGCCGCGGTCGTGACGGCCACCACGACACCGGCCGTGAACGCGCCGACGTGGTTCCGGGGAGCCGCGGGCGCACGAGCGCGGCTGCCGCCGTCATCGACACGCTCGACCGCGCGGTGCGTGAGGCCGGCTTCAGTGTGGCGCACGACCAGCCCTATCGCGGCGGCTTCTCGACGGGTCATTACGGCAGGCCAGAGCAGGGCGTGCACGCCATCCAAATCGAGATCAGCCGCCGGCTCTACATGAACGAGCTGACGCTGCAGCGCCGCGAGCGCGAGTTCGCGCGGGTTCGTGGCTTTTGTCGTGAGCTCGTGCGCCGGCTCGCGGACGTGCGGCCGCGCCAGAGCGCGAGCGACGCAGCGCGCCCAGAGCGTCTCTAAGCGCTGTCCTCGTCGGTGACGGCGCGCACGAGGTCGAAATTGAGCTCGCGGCCCGCCGTGAAGGTGCGGCGCAAGCGCTCGATGCTGCCGAGATCGACGCGCCGTCCGCAGGCAGCGAACGCCTGAGTGAGCAGGCGTCGCTCGGCGCGCGTGAGGCGGCCGTCCAAGATCGCTGCGATGACCAGCAGACGCAGCGACAGGCGCTGATCGCTCGCGGATAGCGCGGCCAGCGTGGCCAGGAAGCGCCGCGAATCATCGGGCTCCTCGACGTCGAAGTTGCCGATTTGCGCGGCCAGGGCGCGCAGCACCGCGACGTGGTTCGGGTGCAGATCCTGGGTGCGCACGATCGAGCTGGCCACGGCCCGCAGAGCGCCTTCGTGTCCGGCGCTCGACGGCGCGAGATCGGCGAACGCGAAGGTGACGAGCTCGAGCGCGGCGGAGGGACCCATGGCGCGAATGCGCGCCTCGCGCACGACGAGCCAGCACACCACCGCGTTCCAGATCGCCGTGACCGGAATCGTGACGAGCTCGAGCGCGCGCGTCCCCAGCGAGCGGCCGATGAAGCTGCGCAAGAGTCCCTTGACGAGGAAGTTCGTGAGCGCGACCTTGGCCTTGTAAAGGAGCGCCGACAGCGTGATGAGAGCGGGCACGCTCTCGCGGTGCGGGTTCACTCCGAACACCGGCTGCGCGGGGTTCGGCACTTCCAGCGCCGCGCGCGCCAGCGCCAGCGCGACCTCGCGTTGCTCGCGCGTCAGCGCCTGATCGGACAGCTTCAGGCCGGCGGCGGTCGCCATGCGATGAACCGAGCGCAGCGCGTCCCAATACAGGAACCCGATTTCGAAGCTCGAAGCGACGAGCGTCGCGCCGCCGACCACCGCCCAGAAGCGCAGCGCGTCGGCCGTCGTCGCCGCCGAGCCGTCAGGTCGTAAGAAGCGGTGCGCCCACAGCGCCGCGCTGGCGCTCGCCGAGCCGGAGAGCGCGCCCGCGATGGCGGCGCGGAGCAACGCGCCGCGCTCGATGCGGCGGAGCGCGCGGCGCTCGGCGGGATTCAGGATGTGAATCGGGTCATCGGCGTCGGCGACGGGCGGATGCGCGGGCGAGCGACGCAGCACGGCGAGGCCCAGACGCTCCAAAAGAGCGAGCGGCTGCTCGACGTCGAAGGTGCTAGGCCGCACGCGGAGTTCCCTGAACGCTTGAGGGGTTTACGGCTAACCTCAAGAAAACATAAACGAATCTCTGCCGTGGTGCGCTCAGCGTCGACGCCGGCCGCGCGCGCCGCGTATTTTGCGCGAAGAATCGTGTCGGGTTGAAAGCCGTGAAGCGTTGAGCTAGGGTCCGCGCCCTCGTCATGGCACGCAGCGAAATCACAGGAAAGCGCCGTCTCGCCGCGCACAACGTCTCGCACTCGAACATCAAGACGCGCCGCTGGCAGCACGTCAACGTTCAATCGCGTCGCCTGTGGGTGCCCGAGCTCGGCCGACACGTCGCGCTCAGCGTCACCACGCGCGACCTGCGTACGATCGATAAGATCGGCCTGGTCGCTTTCGCGAAGCAGAACGGCGTCAAGATCGCCTGAGTGCCGCGGACCGCAGCTCGCTGCGGTCCACGTTGTTCGTCCGCAGTCGACGCTGGCTCGAGCTACGCGCGTTGGGTCGTGACCCAACGCGCCTCGGGGTCGCGTCGCGCGATGAGTCGCGGGCTCGCGACCTTATCGACGTCGAGCGTCTCGCTCTGCGGCTCGATGACGATCTCCACTGGTCGCATCGCAGCGTCGAGCCGTAGCGCGGCGGCGAAGCATGCGTGGAGCCGTGTTCCGGGGCTGACTCGCGTCACCCCGCGCCGCACGGGCACTGCCGCGCGTGGTGCCAAGAGCTCTAGCTCTTCGACGACGACGCCGGTTTCGACGTTCTGGTAGCAGGCGGCCGCGAGCACGCCGTGACCGTCGGCTGCGCAGATG
This sequence comes from uncultured Sorangium sp., assembly GCA_966250485.1. Taxonomy (GTDB): domain Bacteria; phylum Myxococcota_A; class Polyangia; order Polyangiales; family Polyangiaceae; genus PMG-095. The sequence continues at coordinate 76,535 of CBINHN010000021.1, forward strand.
GCGCGCACGGAGCCGGCAGCGCCGCCGGGATTCGCGCTGCCCGACCAGGGCGGGAGCATCCAACGCACGTCGCCGCGCAACAGCTCCGTTGCGGGCTGATCGGTGTCTGGCGGCGGCTCCAGATCCCTCGGCGTGAGCAGCCCGCCTTCGCTCGCGGCGCCGGCGCGCAGCAGCGGCCGTCGAAACTGCGGCTCAGCGAGGGCTGCGCCGCCCACGCGCGCCAAACGCTCGAGCCACTCGGCTCGGTGCAGCGCGCCGACCGCGCGCGCGGCTTCGACGCCGGGCCGCACGACCGCCGCAAACGTCGCGCCGGCTCCGTAGGCGTGGGCGATCACCGCCGCGAAGGGGGCCGTGGGGACGGCTACCCAGGCGGCCGCGGGCACCTCCGCCTCAGCGAAGCCGCGCGGGCGGCGCGCGCCGAGCCCAGGCTGCCGCTGACGGCCATCGAAAGCTCGCGCGCCCTGACCGACTCCGCCGACGAGCAGCGACAGCGGCCCGAGCAGCACCCCCGGCGATGCCCCAGCAGCGGCGAAGAAGCCGCCGAGCACCGCGCCGAGCGCGCCGGCACCAGCGCTCAGCAGCGCGTCGGCCGCTTCCTGCGCGACGCTTTCACTAGCAAGTGCCGCGCTGCGCGCCCGCATCACGAATCGTCCTCTTCGTCTTCGTCTTCGTCGTCGCCCTCTTCGTCCTCATCGTCGTCGTCGTCGTCGTCGAACGCTTCGTCGTCTTCGTTTTCGTCGTCGAATTCTTCGTCCAACTCCGAGTCGGGCAGCTCGAATTCCTGGCTCGGCGCTTTGGCTCTCAACGTGCGCACCGGAACGCTCGCTTGGCCGTTATGGTCCGCGCTGCCGGGCTCGTCAGCGAAGGCGAGCGCGCTCTCTACGATCTGTCGAACGCGGCTCCGCGCGCGCAGGCTCGGCTTGCCTTCGATGATGACGACGGCCTCTTCGGCGCCGGAGAGCTCGTCGGCGAGCGCCTCGAGCGCCGCCACTTTCAGCTGTGCGCCCGGGCCCATCGCGCGCAGGCGCGTATAGACCTTGGCTTCGTGGTTGCCCTCGGTGGCGCTGAGATCTTGGACCAGCGTCAGGTTCAAGGCGGCCGCCGCTTCGCGCGCCACCTCATCCTCCCATAAGCCGTGTGGCTCCCACGCGATGCGCCGGCTCTCCGCGCGCAGGCGGGTAGCGAGCGCCTCGAGCCGCGTACGCGTCCGGCGGCTCGGGCCGAGCTCGGGCCCGGTCTGCAGCACGATGAAGCTTGCACCGAGCGCCTCCGCTGAAGCGAGCAGCGGCTCACTGGCGGCCTCGTCGTCGAACAGCTTCAGCGTATGCTTGGGCGAAACCAGCAAGCTCGTGACGAGCGTGGGCGCCGCAGAGCGCAGCTTGCGCAGCGTGCGAGGCGGCGGCAAGCGCTCGGAGTCAGCGCGGAGCTCGAGCGCGTCGAAGCGCTCCGCGTAACGTTGAATGCTTCCGGTGAGCGAGGAGAGACCGACGAGCAGGCGCATAGCGGACCGCGAGGCTTCTCACGCCCGTGACGCTCGCGCAAGCCGTCCAGCCTCGGGCTCGCCCAGCGGGGCGCCAGCGCCGCGTAGAATGTGCAACACCTCGGCCTCGCTGAGCACGCCGTCACCCTGCTTGGCGCTCGCCAGCACCGCGGCCACGAGGTGCGACTCAGCTGGGATTTGTCTCGCGGTGAGCCAGGCGATGACGTTGGCCTCACCGCTGCCCGGGCCGATTTCCAGCTCTTGGACGCGGCCCACGAGGGCGGCGGGCACTCCGGAGAACACGCGATCGGCGAGCCAGGCGTCGCCCAGGGCTAGCGCTTTGCCGATGGCGGCGGCGTGAGCGCCGGTGGCGGTCCTGAAGGCGTCGCGGCCGACCACCGGTTGTTGGTCCGGGATCTCGAAGCCGAGCGCCCGAGCCGCCGCGGCCACGTACGCGGGGAGCCCGGATAGATCCAAAGCGCGCCAGCCGTTGAGCGCCAGGTTCACGAGCAGTTGTTCGATGGGCGCGTTTCCCGCGCGCTCCCCGATGCCCAACGCCGTACCGTGGCAGCGCTCCGCTCCGGCGCTCCAGGCCGCGAGGCAATTGGCGACGTCGAGCCCGCGATCTCGATGACCGTGCCATTCCACGCTGACGCGCGCGTCGAGCGCGGAGGCGACCTGCTTGGCGAAGCCGACGAGCCGCACGGCGGCGTCCGGCGTGGCGTGCCCGGCGGTGTCGGCGACGCACAGGCGCTGGGCGCCGGCGCGAATCGCGGTCGAGTAGAGCTGCTCCAGCACGTGCGGCGGCGAGCGCGTGCTGTCCTCGGTGACGTAGAGCACGCTGAGCCCTTCACGAACCGCGAAGGTCACGGCCTCTTCCGTGAGCCGAAGCACCTGCTGCAACGACCACCCCTCGGTGTAGTGCCGGATCGGGCTCGAGCCGATGAACAGGCCGATTTGAAGCGGAGTGCCGCTCCGCTGCGCGAGCTCGACGACCGGGCGAATGTCACTGGCCAGCGTGCGCGCCGCGCAGCACAGCTCCAGCGTGAGGCGTTGCTCGGCGGCGTAGCGCGCGAGGCCGAGCGCGTCGTCGAGCTGACGCTGCCGCGACGCTGGGAAGCCGATCGCGAAGCAATCGACGCCGAGCGCGGCGGCGCGCTCGAGCAGCTCGCGCTTGGCCTCGAAGGGCGGATCCGCGGCCGAGGGCGACTGCAGGCCGTCGCGCAGCGTCTCATCCACGACGCCCGGTCGCTGGCCGAGCGCCGGCGCTTGATTCCAGTCGTAGAGCAGCGCCGGTGCGCCATTCACGGTGCCCGCTGCTCGGGCCGGGCGGAGAGAGGAGTCGGTCGGCATCGGGCGACGGCTCATAGACCAGTAGCATTCCCGGGCCCGCGTTGCTCGTGGCGAAGCAGGCTCAGAAGTTGAACCACTGCGTCGGGCATTCCTGGATGAAGCGCGCCATCGCGTCGGTCGCGGCCTGCGCTGCGCGCTGCAAATGCTCCTGGCCGCGCTGCACGAGGATCGGCGGGTACACGACGAAGTCATAGTCGAAGTGCCCGCGGCGCCGGGCGAACAGCGGCAGCAGCGGTACCCGGGCGGTGGCCGCCAGCGAGAACGGCCCTTCTGGCACCATGATCTCGCGATTGAAGAGCCGCACCGGCAGCCCGCGACCGCTGCGCGCCGAGCGATCGAGCTGTATCGCCACCAAGCCGCCGGCCTTGAGCGCGTGCAGGAGCGGAAGCGCGTCGAGCGGGTGTTCGCCGACGTGCAGCACGCGCACGCCGGCGCGCTGCCGTACGCCGTCGTGAATCGCGCGCGCCGCCGCGTCGTGCTCTGCTTGCATGACCACGAGCACCTCACGATCGACGGCGCCGGCGAGCCGCGCCGCCGCTGCGTCCCAGGGTCCCGCATGCGCGGTCAGGACGATGGCGCCGCGGCCGCTGGCCAGCGCCTCACGCAGGAAAGCCTCGCCATCGACGTGGCAGCGCGCATGGGCCGCTTCGGGCCGCTCCGAGGCCAGCGCTTCGGCCAGGCATTGTGCGTAGCGGACGAACGTCGCGAACAGCTCGCGCTGCTCTTGCAGCACGCCCGTTTCGCCGCGCACCCAGCGCAGCGTGTCGCGCACTTTGCGCCGTCGCTCCGGCAGCGCCAGCGCGAAGGCAATGCCGAACAGCGGCGGGCTATATCTCAGCCAAAAGCGCGGCCCGTGACGCGCGCCGAGGTAGGCGAGCCGGCGGAAGAACGCGCTGTCGTGAGCGAGCGCCCCTTGCACGCGAGACCCGTCGCACGAAGCGGAGCCGTTTGCAAGCGGAGCGCGCTCTGCGCCGTCGCCGAATTCGCTTGAAATTCGCTTGGAAGCGAGGGGCGCCCTAGGCGCGGGGGTGGGAGCGGCGGTGAGCGGCGCGCACGTGATCGCGCGATACGTGCGTGTAAATCTCGGTGGTCGCGATGTTGGCGTGACCGAGCAGCGTCTGCACCGCGCGCAGATCGGCGCCGCCGCCGAGCAGGTGCGTCGCGAATGAGTGGCGCAGTTGGTGCGGATGGGCCGCGTCGCGCACGCCCGCCGCCGCGGCGTAGGCGCGCACGATCTTCCAAAATCCTTGGCGCGTGAGCTTACCGCCGCGCGGAGAGCGAAATACGATGGTGCTGAGCCGCTGCTTCGGCTCGGCGCGCTGGCGCGCGGCGAGGTACGCCTCCAGAGCGGCCAGCGCCACCTCACCGAGCGGAACCAACCTGCGTTTGCCGCCTTTGCCGAGCGCCGAGACGATGCCCCGGCGCAGATCCAAATCGCCGAGCGTGAGCGCCACCAGCTCGCTCACGCGCAGACCGGCGGCGTAGGCGACGCTCAGCATCGCGCGATCACGCAGGCCGCGCGGCGTGCTGCGATCCGGCGCCTCCAGCAGGCGCAGGATCTCGGGCTCGCTCAGCGGCCGCGGGAGCCGGCGCCCGATGCGCGGACGGGCAGCCAGGCGGGTAGGGTCGTCGGCGAGCTCGCCTTCGCGCACCAAGAACTTCATCAGTCCGCGCGCGGCCGAGAGGTGCCGCGCGGTGCTGCGCGGCCCCAGCCCTTCTCGCGTCAGTGAAGCCACCCACTGGCTGATCAGACCGAGATCGATGCCGCTCGGGTCGTGAACGCCGCTGGCTTCGGCGAAGGCGGCCAGCTTGGCCAAATCGCGGCCGTAAGCGCTCACGGTGTGCGACGACAGCGCGCGCTCTACTTTCAAGTGGCCGAGGTAAGCGTCAATCAGCGCGTCGAGCGCCATGCCTCAGGCTACGCCCGCGCAGGGTTTCGCGAAAGTTTTCAGCCGCCCGCGCGCGCCACCATGGCCGAGAGCAGCGGCTCCGGATCGTCAGCGCGCATCAACGCTTCCCCGATGAGCGCCGCGTCCGCGGGACCGGCGGCGAGCGCCGCCACGGCGTCGGGCGACGAGATGCCGGACAGGTGAACCCGCGTCACCCACTCGGGCAGCGCGGCGAGCACGCGCGCCGCGCGCTCGGCATCCATCTCGAGCGTGTCGAGGTCGCGCGCGTTCACGCCGATCAACTCCGCGCCCGCCTCCAGCGCCAGCGCCGACTCGGCTTCGCTCATCACCTCGACGAAGGGCACCAGCTCGCGCTCCTTTGCGGCGCGAAACAGCCGTGCGAACGCGCTCGGCTCCAGGCAGCGCACGATCAGCAACACCGCGTCGGCGCCGAACGCACGTGCGGCGTCGAGCTGCGCTTCGTCGATGACGAAATCTTTGCACAACAGCGGGAGCTCGCAGGCGCGGCGTACGCTGCGCAGGTCATCGTAGCTGCCGCCGAAGAAGGTGCTGTCGGTGAGCACGCTGAGCATGCGCGCGCCGGCGCGCTCGTAGACGGCGGCGCGCTCCGGCGCGCCCAGCCGCGCGGAAAGCGCGCCGGCGGACGGCGAGCGCCGCTTGATCTCCGCGATCAGCGCCAGCGTCTGCCCCGGGCCGCGGCCGAGCTTCACGGCGCGACGCGGCGGCGCGGGCGGCAGCTGCCGCTCGCGCAGCGCGTCGAGCTCAGCCCGCTTCGTGTCGAGAATCTTAGCGAGTCGACCCATCTCAGTTGCTGCTCCCGCGCGCGGTGGTTGCTGCTCGTTTGAAGCGCTCGAAGGTGGCCAGCGCAGCGCCCGAAGCGACGAGCTCGCGCGCCTTCTCTGCCGCCATTCGCGGGCTCAGCTTCTCCGCCACGACCAGCGCGGCGGCGGCGTTCAGGATGAACGCATCGAGCGACGGGTGCGGCTCGCCGCGCAGCACGTTCAGCAACACTTGCGCGTTCTCGGCGGGGTCGCCGCCGCGCACGGCACCTTCGGGGCTGCGGCGCAGGCCGAAGTCTTCCGGCGTCAGCTCGAACTCTCGGATGTCACCGTGGTCGAGCTCGGTGACGCGCGTCGCTGCGAAGGGGCTCATCTCGTCCATGCCGTCGCTGCTGCGCACCACCCAAGCGCGTTCTGTGCCGAGCTCGCGCAGCGCGCCCGCCAGCACGCCGCGCATCGAGTCATCGAAGGCGCCGAGCAGCTGGTGCGTCGCCCCCGCGGGGTTTGCCAGCGGCCCGAGGCAGTTGAAGAGCGTGCGGATGCCGAGCTCTCGCCGAACCGGCATGGCGTGCCGCATGGCGGGATGATGCGCTTGCGCGAACAAGAAGGCGATCTTGGCGTCTTGCAGCACGCTGTGTTGCGCGGTCGCCGGAGTATCGAGCGGGATGCCGAGCGCTTCCAGCACGTCCGCGCTGCCGGAGCGGCTGGTCGCGGCGCGGTTGCCGTGCTTCGCCACGGGAATACCGGCGGCGGCCGCGATCAGCGCCGCGCCCGTCGAGAGGTTCAGCGTGCTCGAGTGATCGCCGCCGGTCCCGCAAGTGTCGAGCACGAGCGAGAACGGGTGCTCGACACGCACCATCGCGTCGCGCATGGCGGCCGCCGCCGCGGCGATCACCTCGGGCGTTTCGCCGCTGAGGCGCAGCGCCACGACGAAGCCCGCGATTTGCGTGGGAGTCCAAGCGCCCGCGAAGATCGCCGCGAACACTTCGCGTATGGCGGCCGCTGACAACGCCCGCTTCTGGCTGAGCTCGGAGAAAGCGTCCGAGAAGGTGAGATGCTTCACGCTCATGGTCACAGGGCCTTTAGCCAGTTCGAGATCAGCTCCAGTCCGTGCGTGGTGAGGATCGACTCCGGATGGAACTGCACGCCTTCGACAGGGAGCGAACGGTGGCGCAGCCCCATGATTTCGCCTTCCGCCGTGCGCGCGCTGACCTCGAGGCTATCCGGCAGCGAAGCTTCCTCCACGATCAGCGAGTGATAGCGCGTTGCTTCGAAGGGGCTCGGCAGCGAGGCGAAGATGGTGCGGCCATCGTGCTCGATCGGCGAGGTCTTGCCGTGCATCAGCCGCGGCGCGCGGATCACGCGGCCGCCGAAGGCTTGTCCGATCGACTGATGTCCCAAGCACACGCCGAAGATGGGCGTCTTGCCTGCGAAGTCGCGGATTACGGCGAGCGTGACGCCGGCATCGTCGGGAGTGCCGGGACCCGGTGACAAAAGGATCCCGTCCGGGGCAAGCTCGCGGATCTCCTCGACCGACACGCGATCGTTCAGGCGCACGTCACACGTCGCTCCGAGCGACGCGGCGTACTGCACCAGGTTGTACGTGAACGAGTCGTAGTTATCGATGACGAGGACCGATGGGGCCACGGTCCTCGTCTTACTACGCGTGAGCTCTGGCGCACGCGTGTGCTCACGACAAAGCCGGCGATTATCGCGCCAAGTGAGCCAAGAACGTGACGGTTTCGCGGGTTCAATACAGCGCCCGTGCTCGCAGCGGGTTTCGCTGAGATGCGATTATTTCGCCCTGGCGGCGTCCTGTACTTACAGCAATACCGCTTTTTCAACCTTGCCCGCGGGTTTGCGGGCCGCTAGTGTGCCGCCCGTCGCACCGGCCGGCGATCGAGCCGATCGCGCCTTCTCCTTGCGACGATGAATCGCGATGACCGACCAGAAGCCCAAGATCGATCTCAAGTCGCGCCTCGGTAAGAAGACCGCCCCCATGCCCGCCATGGGTGGCTCATCCATCCCGCCGCCAATGGCGGGCACCCCCAGCGCCGTGCCGGGCAGTCTACCCTCAGGTGGCATGCCGGGTACACCGATGCAGCAAAGGCCGGCCATGTCGCGGCCGAGCGGCGGCCCCGGCCTAACTCCCTCGGGGGTGCCGGTTCCGCCATTCGCGCAGCCCTCGCGCCCGGCCGTGGACCCATCGAATCCCTATGGCGCGATGCAGCCGCAGGCGGTGGCTCCGGCCCGGCCCGCTGCGATTCGCATCGAAATGGGCGAAGAAGTGATGGCGGCGCGGCGCGCTGGCCGCAAGAAGGTGCTCATCCTCGCCCTCGTTGCGGCGGCGCTCGGCGGCTTCGGCGGCTTCGCGGTGGGTGGCGGCGTGGAGCGCTCCAAGGGCGCAGACGCTGCGATTCAAGGCGCTCAGGATCTCATCAAAGAAATCAACGCCTCGAACGCCGAGGTGCAAAAGCTCGCCGATGTCCTGAAATCCGCGAAGGAAAAGCTCTCGAAGGGGCAGTATCCGGAAGAGGAGGTGTCGAAGCTCGGCAGCATCAACATCCCCTTCGGCGGTAAGAATCTGGCCGGCAAGGGTATCGGCCGCTTCAAGGCAGAAGTGGTCGCGATGCTCATCGAGTACGCGAACGGCGCGACCGACGCGAACTCGCAGAAGGAGAAGCTCCAGAACGTGCTCTCCGGCAACAAGAAGGGCCTGCAAGAGCTCGTCGAGCAGCAGAGTAAGCCGACGGTGCGCTGGGCCGCGTTGGTGTCCAGTGGTCCGAACGGGCCCTGGGTCAGCATGCAGATGCTCCCGTCGGCGTTTCAAGCCAAGGAGAAGTGGCCCGACGACTTCAAGATCACCTCCGGTAAGGAGCAGGCCACGTTCAAGCGCTACACCTCGGGCAACCCCGTCAACAACGACTCGCCGTATTTCCTGCCTGTCGATCCGGGGTCGCAAGGCGCTGTGTGTCCGGCGGACGTGGTGTTCAAGCTCCGTCGCGAGCTCGGTGATCTGGAGACGATTCTGCGCGGCGACAACACCCCCGGTCAGGATCGGCCGGGGCTCATCGACGCGGCGCAGAAGCTCACCGACAAGCTCAAGGTCATCGGCAAGGACGCCCCGTAAAAGCGGGCTGCGTGGAGTTGCGGTCCTCGGCTCACTGAGGACCGCAACAAATCCGAGCTCCGCGCCAGCGGCTTTGGCAGCGCTCGCATCCGAGCGGAGCGTCAGGCGGCCGTGATGCGCGAGGCAGAGCGCGGCATCAGCGACTCGGGCGGAGTCAGCCGCGTGATCTCGACCTTCGAGACCTTGCGCTCGTCCGCTTCACGCACGTCGAACTGCATGCCATGTGCAGTGAGCTGCGTGCCCACTTCGGGCACGCGCCCGAGCTGAGCGATGATGAAGCCGCCGAGCGAGTGATAGTCGCCGTCGGAGGGGAGCGAGGCGCCGAGATAGCGGCTCAGATCCGCGATCGCGACACTGGCGTCCACGACCAAGCGACCATCGCCCTGGTCCACGATGGGCGGCGCTTCGACGTCGTGCTCTTCGCGGATATCGCCCACGATCTTTTCGAGCAGATCTTCCAGGGTGAGCACGCCGCTCATGCCGCCGAACTCGTCGATCACGATGGCCATGTGCTGACGGCCCGCCCTCATGTCGCGCAGCACGCTGCTGCCTGACTGGCTGTCGGGGACGAACGTCACTGGTGTGCGCACCAGCCCCTCCAGCGTGCGGTTCGCGAGGTCGCCGCTCGCGGCGTGACGCAGCAGATCTTTCGCGTACAGCAGGCCAATGACGTTATCGATGCCGCCGCTGTAGACGGGATAGCGCGAATGTCCGGACTCGCGGATGCGCTCGAGCACCTGGCTCAGCGGCGTCCTCAGCTCGAACGCCGTCACGTGGGTGCGCGGCACCTGGACGTCGGCCGCGGTGATATCGCCAAACTCGAGCACGTTCCGGATCATCTCGGACTGCTCGTGGGCGAGCGAGCCGTTGAGCTCGCCCTCCGTGACGATCATCTCCACCTCGGTTTCAGTCACTCCGGGCGCACGGCTCGGCGCTGGTGACAGCCACCTCGCGACGAGCCGGCTAACCCACAAGAGCGGGAAAGACAGCGGCGCGACGAGCCACTCCGCCGGTCGCAGCGCGTTGAGCAGGAAAGGTGCCGCGCGCTCGGGATCCCGGCACGCGAGCGCGCGCGCAATCTCGGTCGGGGCCGCGTAGGCGAACACGGCGCACAAGGCGGCGAGCGCGACGCGCCCTGAACCCCAGGGGGTGGGGAGGCGGACGGCGAGCAGCAGAGCTGTGAGTGCGACGCCGAACGCGCGCAAAAGCAACCAGCGTGCCTCGATGGCGACGTGATGCTCAAGGTAGCGCTGCATGGCGGCCTTACGGCTGCCTTCGAGCGTGTCGCTCAGTGCTGCGCGGCGTGCGGATGAGAGTGCGCCAATGGCAGAGCTTGCTGCTGCGAAGGCCGCCGCGACGAACGCGGGCAGGCAGGCGAGCAGCAAGCCGCCGATATCAGGTTGTGGGACTGGATCCACGGAGTTTTGGGGTGCGAGGGGAGCGAACCGCATGTTTCGGGGCTCGCGGAGGAAAAGCCTAGCGGACCGGGGAATCAGCGCGCAACCAAGGGCGGGAGCGCCCGACCGCTGCGTCAATGAGCACTCGCGTAGAGGCGTGCGCACCCGGGCACGCGGCCGCTATCTCAGGATCGCCGCGTAAAGCGCGATCAGCGAGCAATTCCAGAGACTTCAGCCAACACCTGCGGCCGGCGCGTAGAATGGCCGAGGGGCCAGTGCCGGCCAGCGAGCTGGTATTGGGCGAGCTTCGTGACACATCGCGTAATCGCGGCGGGAGGCAGCACGAAGAGCGCGCTGAGCGTTCCGCGCCGCCGTCAGAGACGGAGTCGGACAGCGCTCCTCCGCCAGAAGGCGCGGCTCCCGGCTGGGACCCGCTGGCTCTTCTCGCGCCAGGTGAAGTGCAGCACGTATCGAGTGAAGCGTCGCCCGCGCCCGCGTCAATCAGCAACGCTGTGGCGTTGGCCGAGGTAGTGCGTGGCATCGCATGGGGAGGAGATCGGCGGCGCGGCACCGCGCGGCTCGAGCTGGGCGGCCGCTTCGCGGGAGCGGTCGTCCTCGTCGACGCGAGCGGTGACACCCTGAACGTGGAGCTGCAATCCGCGCCTGGCGTCGATGGCGCGGAGCTCGCCGAGCGCCTGCGCGAGCGGCTCGTCGAGCGCGGCCTGCGCCTCGAAGGGCTCGTCGTACGCTGAGGGCCGCGGAGCGATGAGCCGCTCAAGCGGCGTCCGTCACGCTGAAGCCGCGCAATACACGATGATGTGATGCGTCCTCGGAGATGCCCAGCGCGACCAGCTGGCCTCCAGGTCCGAGCCACGCGCTGACCTCGCCGAGCGATGCGGGCTGCGCGTGCTCTGGGCGCAGCTGCTTTCCATGCCGTGCGAAGCGCGCTCCCTCTTCGCTCAGCAGCGTGACCGGCAACGCGCGTCGCGCGGCCGCTTCTGTCGCCAAGAGCGGGGGAGCTGACGTTGGCGGCCAAGCGCAAGCCTCTTCCAACGTGAAAGGTCCGCTCGAGAGGCGGCGGAGTGCGTCGAGGTGCGCCGGAACTCCGAGCGTCGTCCCGAGGTCGCGGGCCAGCGCGCGGACGTAATAACCCTTGGATACGCGCAGCTCGATTTCCAGGTTTGGTGGCCGCACAGCGAGCATCGTCAACGCTTCCACACGCACTGAACGCGGCGCAAGCTCCAGCGTTTCGCCGCGACGGGCGCGGACGTGGGCGCGCTCGCCGCGATCGTGAATCGCGCTGACGCTCGGCGGGATTTGCTGTTCTCGCTGGCGTTCGATATCGAGCGCGCGCGTCAGCGTCTCCTCGCTCAAGAGCTGCGCCGGAACTTCACACGTTTGAGTGATGCGCCCGCCCGCGTCCAGCGAATCCGTTCCCACGCCGAAGCGCACGCTGGCGCGGTAGGCTTTGGACTGGTTCGTGAGATGCGTGGAGAGCTTGCACGCTTCGCCGAAGAGCAGGACGAGCACGCCCGTCGCCATCGGATCCAGCGTGCCGGCGTGCCCGACCGCGCGCGTCGCGAACAGCCGGCGAGCGTCCGCGACGATGTCGTGGCTGGTGCGACCGCGCGGCTTGTCGACGACGAGGACGCCGTCGGGCCCGCGCGTCAGCCGAACCATACGCTTTTGCGCGCCCGGAGCCCGGTGTCGAGCAAGGCTTGGATGCTGCTGCGCACGCGCTCGGAGAGTCGCCCCACGAGCACGGTGTCGTCCGCCGCTTGCGGCCCGTAGGCGTCGAACGAGATCGGCTCTCCGAAGCGGATTTTCCAGCGCGTCGGTGCCGGGAGCAAGCCGAGCGGCCCCAGCAGCGGGAACGTGGGCGTCACCGGCAGGTACGGCAGGCGCATCAGCTCGGCCAGGCGCTCGAAGCGGAAGAGCAGCGGGTTCGTCTCTTCCGCGCCGATGATCGCGCAGGGGATCAGCGGCGTGCGCGTGCGCAGACAGAGCCGAATGTAGCCGCCGCGACCGAAGCGCTGCAGGCGATAGCGATCTCGAAACAGCTTCTTGATGCCGTGCACGCCCTCTGGGAACACGGCGACCAGCGAGTCCTTGTCGAGCAGTCGCTCCGCGTTCTCCGGACAGGCGCGCACTGCCCCCACGCGGTTCAGGAACACGCCAGCGAACGGCAAATAAAAGTGAAAATCCTCCGCCAGCCAGCGCAGATCACGCCCGCTCGGATGATCGAGGCGCAGCGCCGCGCGCAGCACCAGTCCATCGAGCGGCAGCGTCCCGGAGTGATTGGCGACGACCACGGCGCGCCCGGCGCTGGGCACGTGCTGGGCGCCGTCGACCTCTACGCGGAAGTAGTGACGATACAGCAAGTCGATGCCTGGCCGAACACGGCTCTCGAACGCCGGATCCAGGCCGAAGTCATCGATTTCTTCGCTCAAGCTGCGCAGCGCTTCGCGCCCGTACTGTCGTTCGACGAAGGCGGCGGTGACGCTATCGGGCTGTCCATTCGTCGCGGCTGGCGTGGTGTCCGCCGCCTCGTTCGCGGCGGGCACTGCCGCGGCGGTGACCACCGCCGGCTGCGCCGCGACGACCGGCGCCGCTTCCGCGGCGGCGGCCTCTTCGACGCGCGTGCTGGCGCGAATCAAGCCGTCGAGGCGCGCTTCGAGCGCGCGGATCTGAGCCTCGAAATCGCGCGCCTGGCCGGGCGGGCTGCTCGGCGACGGCGACGTGGGCTGTGGCGGGGGAAGGTCGGACTCGAAGCGGACGTGCGGTCCGATCACCGGCGCCCCGAGCCCGAGCTCGGACTCGAGCTCCGCGTCGGGATCATCGGTCGCCATTTCGGCGAAGGCAGGCTCGACACCCGCCGCCGCTTCCAAAGCCAGCGACGCCTGCTTGGCGAGCTCCGCGGCTCCGTTCGTTGCAGCGCGGCTGCGCGAGCGCTTTCGCGGCGCGCCGCTCGCCGCCGCGCGCGTGCGCTTCTTGGCCGGTGCTTTGCTGGCTTCAGCGGCCTTCGGCGGCTTGCCCGAGCTCGTCTTGCGTTTTCCGCTCACGCTGGGCTCTCCGATAGCAAACGAACGTCACGCAGGCGCTGCGCATTGGCGAACTCGATCACGGCTTCGCGGCTAGTGTAGACCGGGTGAAAACCGAGCGCCTTCTCCGCGAGCGCGCCGTCGGCCACGCACAGGTACTGGAGATAGTCGCAGAAAGAGGGCGGCGCCTCTGCCAGCTGGGCGAACCAGAGTGCCCCGGCCACCGAGCGCGTCATGAAGCGCGGCAGCGGTAGCGCTTGCCGGCCTACCAGGCGAATCACGGTTTGCAGCGGCAGAACGCCGCGACCGGTGATGTTCAGTACGCCGGGCACGTCACGGATCACTGCCAACCGGAAGGCGGCCACCGCATCGGCCTCGTGGACGAACTGCCACAGCGGATCGAAGCCGAGCACGGTCGGCACCAAACGCCGTCGGAGATAACGTGTGATGAAATTCTCGATCGTCGGCCCCACGATGGGCGCTGTCCGCAGAATCGTCGCGATGCGTCCGCTGCCCGGCTGACCGAAGCGCAACGCCTCCTGCTCGGCTTCCATCTTGTCCGCGAAGAATGGCTCGTTGCGCGGCGCGCGCAGCGCGTGCTTCTCGGACAAGAAATTGGGGTTCGTGGGGTGCGCACCGTAGAGCGACGTCTGACTCCACATCACGAATTTGCGAACCTGCGAGCGGCGGCACGCATTCAGCGCGTGCATGGTGCCGACGCTCTCGAGCTCGTGCGCCCAGGCGCTGGTGTGAGTCGGAGAGGGCAAGAACGCGAGGTGAACGGCGACGTCGACGCCTTCGGCCGCGAAGATCTCGGTCAACCGCTCCTCGGTGCTCGGTTGCGTCAGATCGAGCTCGTAAGTGCGCGATTTGGCTCCAGCAGAGCGCGGGGACTTCAAGTCGAGACAGACGATGCGCCGGACGCTGTCGTCTTGCTCGAGCAGGGCCACCAGGTTCGTGCCCAAGAGCGAAGCGGCGCCAGTGATGGCGACCGCGAGACGCGTCGGCGGGCGAAGGCCGAGCGCCGAGCTCGAACGCTCTTGGGAGTGGGAAGGTGTAGTTTCGGTGCTCACACGCTCTTGGGTTGTGGTGAGGTCTACGGCTTGGACCGCGACGGCGGAACGTAGTCGAAACCGTAGCCGCGAGCCAGCACGTCGTCTAAGCTAAAAAGTGCCAATGGTGGAGCCAGCCGCCGCGGCTATTCGGCTTGGACCTTATGTGCTCGGCGAGCGCCTCGGACTCGGCGGCATGGCCGAGGTTTACGTGGGGCAGCGCGCGGGGCCGCACGGCTTCGCGAAGAAATTCGCAATCAAGCGAATTTTGCCGGAGCTCGCGAAGGATCCGCGCTTCGTCGCCATGTTCGTTGATGAGGCGCGCATTTGCGCCGCGCTTCAGCATCCCAACATCGTCCAGGTCGTCGATTTCGGGGAGAGCCAGGGGGAGCTCTTCATGGCCATGGAGTACGTCGACGGCATCTCCGTGGCGAAGCTCCTGCGCTCGGTCGCGAGCAAGCGTGAGCGCTTCCCGATTTCGATCGTGCTGCTCATCGTGCGCGACGTCTTGCGCGGGCTGGCCTTCGCTCATGAGGCGACCAACGAGCTCGGGCAGCCGCTCGGCCTCGTCCACCGCGACGTCTCGCCCGGAAACGTGCTGATCAGCCGCGCCGGCGAGATCAAGCTGGCCGATTTCGGCATCGTGCGCAGCGCGATCGTGGATCGCCGCACGAACCCCGGTGAGCTCAAGGGCAAGCTCGGCTACATGTCACCCGAGCAGGTGATCGGCGCGGAGGTGGATCCGCGCAGCGACCTGTTCGCGGTCGGTATTTTGCTGGCCGAGATGCTGATCACCTGCCCGATGTTCGGCGGCAAGAACGAGCTCGAGGTGCTGACCCGCATCCACGACGCCGATCTCTCGACCTTCCACAAGCACGGGGCGCACGTCGATACGGAGCTCGCGGACGTGGTGCGCAAGGCGCTCGCGCGCGAGCCGCGCAACCGCTATCAAAGCGCGCGGGAATTCGCCGAAGCGCTCGAGGATTTCGCGGAGGCGCGCCACCTGGTGCTCGACACCGGCGAGCTCTCGGTGTGGATCTCCGCGCTCGGTATCTTGCCGTCGCGGAGCGGGACGCACGTGATGCAACAACCTGCGGCGTTGGCGGCGACGCAGCCGCCAGCGGCCGCCACCCCCGCCGCTGTCGAAGAAGAGCGCGAAGAGACCACTACGCGCGGCCTGCCTCCGCGCGAGATCCGGCGACCCACGCCCCCGGCGCTGTCGCTGGACGATGGGCGCGCCGCAGGTCGCGTCGATCTGCTCGAGCTCGTGGCGACCGGTCGCGTGCGCCGCCGCACCAAGCTCGTCGGGCGCGATGGCATCGGGCGGCCCGCCGTTGAGGTGCCCGGCACCGGGGAGCTGCTGCGACGCGCTGCCTTCCAGTTCGGCGACCCCGAGACGAAGCTGGCCGCTTGGAACGTAGCCATCGACTCGCGCACGCTGCCGGCGCGGCTCTACGCATTATGCGCCGGTGACACTACGGGCCTGCTCGTGGCGCGCGCGGGTTCGCGCGAAAAGCGCGTCTTCTTCAGCGGCGGTGAGGTGCGCTTCGTGTCGAGCACGTCGCGCGACGAGCTGCTCGGCTATCGCCTGGCGCGGCGCGGCTTGATCGCGGACACGGTGCTGAAGCCCGCGCTCGAGACGCGCGCGCGCTGCTCGCTGCATCTCGGAGAGATCCTGATCGGCCTGGGCGCGATCGGGCCCACGGCGCTGCTGCGTGAGCTGGTCGAGCAGCTCACCGATCGCTTCGTCGAGCTGTTGAGCTGGCGCGAAGGGGCGCTGCTGTTCTTTCCGGGTGTGACCAGCGGCGAAGAAGAGCTGCGCCCCGACGCGAGCGCGGCCGCGCTGGTGACGCGCGGCGTGCGCGAACATTATCCGGCGGATGAGCTGGCGATGCTGCTCGGCCCCGCAGCGCGCGCCCTCTTGTGTCGCGGTGACGCGCGTGGCTTGGACGCCGTTCGACTCGGCGCGACGCCGAACGAGCGCCGCGCGCTGGATCGCGCCGTTGCCGCGGGCACGTTGGAGCGGCTCGTGGCCATCGCCGAGCACGAGGGGCTGGCCAGCGTGGACGAGGCCTTGCGTGCCGCTTTCATCGGTCTCTCTACGGGACTGCTCACGGCGCCGAGCGCGGGCTGGACTGGCCACGTTTGAAGCGCGGAGGGCCCCTCGCGCTTCAGAGCTCGAGTCGCAGCACGGGATAGGGCTTGAAGTCGTTCACCGTGCGAAAGCCGTGGCGCTCGAACAGCGCGAGCGGGCCGGTCCATTGCTCTTCCGGCGCGAGCCCTTCGCCACCGCGCGGGAACGCTTCGATCGCGCGCGCGCCGCTCGCGCGCGCGATCGCGATGCCGGCCGTGAGTAAGCCATCGGCGATGCCGCGGCGGCGCGCTTCGCTGTCCACCAAGAAGCAACCAACGGTATAGATCCCGCTGCGCTCGCCGGCGAAGCAGGGTAGGCCGCGGTAGAGCCGCTGGTCGTAGAGCTTCGCCACGCGGGCGGCGTCGGTGAGCTTCATCCAGCCGAGCACTCGCGCGCCGCGCAGGGCTACCACGCCTTCGAGCGGCGGATTGGCGTGCGCCAGCGCTTGTTCGAGCTCCGCCGCGTTCTGCTCCGCAAAATGAAAGCAGCGCTCTAGCCAGGCATTCTTGTCGCCGGCGAAGTGCCAGTAACGACAGTGACACGGCACCTGCTCGCGCGCGAACAGCGCCTGCAGCCCGGCGTTGTGGCGCGCGTCCGCGGCCTCGAACAGCGCGCTCTCTTGCGTGTCGCTCACTGGCTTACCGCTCGCTCCAAGGCGGCGGCGAGCGAGAACAGGCGCTCTTCTTCGAAGGCGGGCGTCAAGATCTGAAGGCCTACGGGCAGGCTCGGTCGCTCTGCGCGCGCTGGCGTCGGGCGCACCGGGACGGCGATGCCGGCGATGCCGGCGAGGCTCGCGGGCAACGTGTAGACGTCGCTCAGGTACATGGCGAGCGGGTCATCCACCTTCTCTCCCAGCTTGAACGCGGGCGTGGGCGTGTTCGGCGCCACGATGGCGTCGACGCTGCTGAACGCCTGCTCGAAATCACGGCGGATGAGCGTGCGTACGCGCTGCGCCTTGCGGTAGTAGGCGTCGTAGTAGCCCGCGCTGAGCACGTAGGTGCCGAGCAGGATGCGGCGCTTGACCTCCGCGCCGAAGCCCTTATCCCGCGTCTTCCCGTACATCGCGGCCAGGCTCGCGCGCTCCGGCTCGAGGCGCAGTCCGAAGCGCACCCCGTCGAAGCGCGCCAGGTTGCTCGACGCCTCCGCGGTAGCGATGATGTAGTACGTCGCGATGCCGTAGCGCGTGTGCGGCAGCGAAATGGGCTGCGTGCTCACGCCTTGCGCTTCGAGGCGCCCAATCGCGTCGCGGATGCTCGCCGCCACGTCCGGGTCGAGCCCCTCGCCGAAATACTCCTCGGGCACGCCGACGCGAAGGCCGCGCACATCGCGGGAGCAAGCAGCTTCGTAGTTGCCCACGGGGCGGGACGAGCTCGTCGAATCGCGTTCGTCGCGGCCCGCGATGACCTCGAGCAAACGCGCGGCGCCGCGCACATCGCGCGCGAGGGGCCCGATCTGATCGAGGCTGGACGCGAACGCGACGAGGCCATAACGCGAGACGCGGCCGTAGCTCGGCTTGACACCGACGCAGCCCGTGAAGGCCGCGGGCTGGCGGATGGAGCCGCCGGTGTCGCTGCCGAGCGCGCCGGCCGCGAGCCCCGCCGCCACGGCCACCGCGCTGCCGCCGCTCGAGCCGCCAGGGGTGCGCGACGGATCGTGCGGGTTGCGCGGCGGCCCAAAGGCGCTGTTCTCGCCCGATGAGCCCATCGCAAACTCGTCCATGTTGGTCTTGCCGACGATGATGGCCCCGGCGGCGCGGAGCCGCGCCACCACGGTGGCGTCGAAGGGTGGCCGATAGCCGTGCTCGGGGCTGCTGCCGCCCGCCTCGTCCGGCGCTGCGCGGGTGAGGATCTTCGAGCCGCAGGTGGTGGGCGCGTCCAGGGTGCAGAGCGCGTCTTTCACGGCGATGGGCACGCCGGCGAGCTTGCCGAGCGGCGCGCCGCTCTTGCGCAGCGCGGCGATGCGCTCAGCGGCCTCCAGCGCAGAGCGCTCGCTCACGCTCAGAAACGCGTTTAGCTCGGAACGCTGCCGGATGCGCTGCAAGGCCTCGCTGGTGAGCGCGACCGGATCGTATTCACCGCGCGCGACGCCCTCAGCGAGCTCCGCTATTCCGCGATCCAGCGCGCTCATGTCTCGTCCA
Source organism: uncultured Sorangium sp. (assembly GCA_966250485.1). GTDB lineage: Bacteria > Myxococcota_A > Polyangia > Polyangiales > Polyangiaceae > PMG-095. Next base: position 94,948 of record CBINHN010000021.1, read on the forward strand.
TGAAGGCAGGAACCGCGAAGCTCTGGCCCGAGCGGCGCGGCGCTTCGGCCAGCGCGACCTCGGGATCGATATCGGCGGCTTGCACGTCGGGGCGCAGCGGAGCCGCGTCCACCGCGACGTGCGCCGTCTCCTCGACGCCATCCGTGTTCAGGGCCGCGAGCTCCGCGGCATAATCGAGGATTTTTCCGAGGTCCTGCTGGATGCGCGCGACTTCGCCTTCGGCGAGCTCGAGCCGCGCGAGGCGAGCAACGTGCAATACGGTTTCGCGAGTGATGGCCATGGCCGCGCGCAGCGTAATACACGATCCGCTGTTTGTCGGGGCAGCGGGGCTCCAGGAGAGCTATGGTGCTCAAGGTGGAGCGTGCGCGCGAAGACCTCCGTCTCTCCCAGTACGGCGGGCCGTGGGGACCCGGCGGCTCGAATCCAGGTCCGCCACCGGGCGGATCCGGCTGGAGCCCAACGCCGCCGGGTGCACCGGGCGGCGCACGAGGCCCCAAGCCCATCACCGGTTCGCCGGAAACGATGGCGTTGCACGCCCTGACCATCGATCCCAAAACGGGCTTGCCGCGCGGAGAAAAGCCGCCCGCCAGCACCGTCTCCGTGGTGGCGCTGATCTGCGGTATCTTGTTGTGCTTGGGCCCGGTGACGGGAGTGTCCGCCATCATCGCGGGCGTCCTCGGCCGTCGGGCAGCGCGGGCGCGGCCGCACGAGGTGGGGGGAGGTGGCCTCGCGCTCGCCGGCATCATGCTCGGTGTATTGAACCTGCTGTTGGTTGCCGTCGGCCTCGTCTGCCTCCTGCTGAGCCCCTGATCGCGGGCAACTCCCGTCGTATGGGGCCGACACAGCGGGCGAATGGCGCTGGCCGTGCTCGGCTCGACGGACGACGAAGCGGAAGATATGCTCCGCACCCTGGCCTGGCCGGGCGAGCGCCACCGGGCCTATCGGGTCTGGAGCAGAGTGGCAGAGTACCGGGAGTTTCAAGACGGCGAATTGATCAGCGGCACACGGTACCGCGTCGTGGGGCTGGTGGGCGTCGGCGGCATGGGCACGGTGTATGAGGTCGAGCACGTCGAGCTCGGCAAGCGCTTCGTGCTCAAGGCGCTGCTGCGCGAGCTCTCGCGCCGTCAAGATCTCGTTATTCGCTTACGCAACGAGTGGCGCGCGCTTGGCCGTCTCGAGCACCCGAACATCGTCACCGTCACCGACGCCGGCACGACGGACAATGGCGTCCCCTTCTTCGTAATGGAGCGCCTCGAAGGAGAGACGCTCTCACAGAGAATGCGCCGCACCCGCCGCTTCCCCGTGCGGGAAGCGCTGGACATCGCGGCCGGCGTGCTCGAGGGGCTCGCGGCGGCGCACCAAATCGGCGTCGTTCATCGCGACGTCAAACCGCCGAACATCTTCGTCCTCGCCGATGGCCGCCCCAAGGTCTTGGATTTCGGCGTCGCCAAGATCCTCGATGATCCCGGCGTCGTCACTGCGCGCGGCGTGGCGGTGGGCACACCGCGTTACATGTCGCCCGAGCAGGCTCGTGGCGACGCGGTCGACGGACGCGCGGACATTTACTCCGTCGGGTTAATCTTGTTCGAAATCGTCGCGGGCGTGAGTCCATTCGATGATGCGCGCGACGCCAATGAGCTCATCCTCGCGCACCTCGCGAAGCGGCCGCCGCTGTTATCGACGCTCGCGATGGGCATCCCGCCCGAGCTCGACGCGGCCGTCACCAGCATGCTGGCCAAACGACGCGAAGATCGACCCGTCACCGCGCTCGAAGCAGCGCGCCGCCTGCGCGAGATCAGCGCCGCGAACGCGCGCTCGTCGCGGACGCCGCCCCCGCTGGTCATCGCCACGAACACCGGCGAACGCCCGCCAAACGCGGCAGCCGAGGTCGACACGACGCGGCCCGATGGCGTGGCATCCAAGCCGCGCGCAACGCTCAGCAGCATGACGGCGTCCGAACCGCTCTCGTGGCTGGAGCGGCCCACATTGCGGCAAACGACGCCCGTCACTGGCGCGCGCTCGGGCTCCTGGTCACGCGCTTCGGATACGTTGATTGGTCTGCCGCCCGATCCTTCTACGGCGGCCCCGCCGCTGACGTCGACTCAGCCGCTCGTGGTTCCGACGCCGTCAGGCTCCGGGCGCATCAAGACCGAAGTGTTGACGGCGATTCCCGAGCCCGAGCCGGACGTGACGCGCACTCGCAACCCGGGCTCGGGCCCGCGGCCGCCCCTCGGCTCCTGGTCGGAGACGCCGCCGCCGGTGACCCCGTCCAAGGATTTGCGCGCGGCCGTCGCCGCGCCCGAAGCGACTCGCAGTCGTAGTGGCTGGGTGGCGCTCGGTGTAGTTTCGCTGCTCGTGATGGTTGGTCTGGCCGTGCTCGCCACCCAGCCGCGCCCGAGCGCCCGACCTGCCGCGGATCTGCGGGCGCAAGCCGCGCGGCCACCCGCACCCGCCGAGGTTCCGGCGGCGTTGCCGCTGGCGTCCGCAGCCTCGACCCCGCCCGCAGCGCCCAGCGCGAGCGCCGCCCCGACAGCGCTCCCTGATGCGATGCGTCATGCGGCGCCCAAAGCGGCCACGCGCGTTCGCTCAAAGCCGCACAGCGACCGGGAAACGACGGCGAATTTGACGACGAAGCCGGTCGCTTCCGGGGCGCCCCGACGGGCCGCGAAAAGGGACCCCGGGATCTTGATCGGCTCTGGCCTCTAGGCTAGGTTCCGCGCCCCCAAAACACACGCCCCTGCGCAAACGTCGAGCCCGGTGCTCCCTCACGGAGTTGGCTCGATGAGGGGCGGAGGAAACAACCGAAAGGAGCCTCGCGCATCATGACTGAATTGAATCCGGGAACAGAATCTCCCGCCGTCGAAGCCACGAACGAAGACAGCAGCATGCAGCGGAAGCTGCGCGACCCGTCGCAGCCGCTCAGCGTCAAAGAGCTGTTCGAAGCCGGCGTGCACTTCGGGCACCAGACCAAGCGCTGGAACCCGAAGATGCGCCCGTTCATCTACGGCGCGCGCAGCGGTATCCACATCGTGGATCTCGACCAGACCGCGCGCCTGTTCAAGCGCGCCTTCGACTTCCTGGTCGACACGGTGTCGCGCGGCGGCTCGGTGCTCTTCGTCGGCACGAAGCGTCAGGCGCAGGAGATCGTGCAGGAGGAGGCGCGTCGCGCCAACATGTACTTCGTCACGAACCGCTGGCTCGGCGGCACCCTGACGAACTTCCGCACCATCAAGGGTGGCCTCGATCGCCTGCGCTCGCTCGAGCGGATGCGTGAGGACGGCACCTACGAGCAGCTGCCCAAGAAAGAGGTCGTCCAGCTCGAGAAAGAGCGCGCGCGCCTCGAGAAGTACATCGGCGGCTTGAAGGGCATGGGCCAGCTGCCGCAGGCCGTGTTCGTGATCGATCCGGATCAGGAGAAGATCACGATCAGCGAGGCGCGCAAGCTGTCCATCCCAATCGTGGCCATCACGGACACCAACTGCGATCCGGATCAAGTCGACTACGTGATTCCGGGTAACGACGACGCCATCCGCTCCGTGCGTCTGATCACGGCGGCGGTCGCCGATGCTTGCGTGTACGGCGCGGCGCGGCGCCGCGACTTCCAGCAAGCCCGTGAGCGCGACGGCGGCGGCCGTGGCAATGAGCCGACTGTGGTTTACTCCGGCCGCGGCCGCGGCGGAGATGCCGGGAGCAACTGAGATGACACAAGTCAACATGCAGCAGGTCAAGGAGCTGCGTGATCGTACTCAAGCAGGCCTCAACGATTGTCGTGGCGCGCTCGTGGAAGCGGGCGGCGACATGGAGAAGGCCGTCGAGCTGATCCTGAAGAAGGGCCTCGCCAAGAGCGCGAAGCGCGCGGGCGCCATCGCCGCGGAGGGGCTCGTCATCGCGAGGCTCGCCGCCGACGGCAAGTCCGGCGTAATCGTCGAGGTGAACATCCAGACGGACTTCGCGGCGCGTAACGCGGAGTTCATCCAGTTCGCGGAGACCGTCGCGGACGTCGCCATGAAGGCGAAGACGGGCGCGGATCTGGGCGCGGAAGCCTTCCCGTCGGGTGGCACCGTCGAGTCGGCGCGGCAGGCGCTCGTCGGCAAGCTCGGTGAGAACATCACCGTTCGCCGCTGGGAGCGCGTCAGCATCGACGGCTCCGGCAAGGTGCACTCCTACGTGCACATGGGCGGAAAGATCGGCGTGCTGCTCGCGGCGCGCACCGGCTCTCAGGCAGCGGCGGACGCAGCGCCGGTCGTGAAGTTCCTAGACGACACGGCCATGCAGGTCGCGGCGATGTCTCCGCAGTTCCTGTCCGCCGCCGAGGTGCCCGCCGACGCCAAGCAGAAGCAAGGCGAGATCTTCGACGCGCAGCTGGCCGAAGAAGGCAAGCCGGAGAACGCGCGGCCCAAGATCGTCGAGGGCAAAATCGCGAAGTGGCTGAAGGAAGTCTGTCTGCTCGAGCAGCCCAGCGTGCTCGACGGTGACAAGAGCGTGGAGCAGCTGCGCCAGGCGGTCTCGAAGGAGCTCGGCGCCGAGCTCACGCTGACTCGCTTCGTGCGCTACCAGTGCGGCGAAGGGATCGAGAAGCCGGCCGGCGAGGACTTCGCGGCCGAAGTCGCCAAGATGACGGGCGGCTGAGCCCACGATGAAATAGCCGCGCTTCCGGGCGCGGTGCAGCAGCGGCCGAGCTAACGCTCGGCCGCTGTGCTTTGTGCGGTCGTTTGCGCGACGCGCGGCGCGGTGGCACGCCGCGTCCATGCGCCCATGCGCCATCTCGGTGGATCTCGATGAGATCCACCTCTATCACCAGCTCCACGGCCTCCCGGCGCCGAGCGGCGCGGCGGCGCACGCGGTGTACGACACGGCGCTCGAGCGCTACCTTGAGCTAGCGCGTGAGCTCGAGTTGCCGCTCACGCTCTTCGCGGTGTCTTCGGAGCTGGCGCGGCCCGCGAGCGTGGCGGCGTTGCGGCGCGCTCTCGACGCCGGGCACGAACTCGGGAGCCACAGCCGCGACCACTTCTACGATCTCGTCCGTCGCCCTGCCGCAGAGCAGCGCGAGCAGGTGCAGGGCGCGCTCCGGGATTTTCAGGCGCAGCTCGGCGTCACGCCGCTCGGCTTTCGTGCGCCCGGCTACACCGTGAGCGACGAGCTGCTCGCGATCGTCGCCGAGGCCGGCCATCGCTACGACTCGTCGGTGTTTCCGTGCGCGCCGTACTACGCGGCCAAGGCGCTGACGCTCGCCGCGCTGCGCGTGCGCGGACGGGCCTCACGCGCCATCCTCGATTCCCCAGCGGTGCTCAGCGCGCCGCGGGGGCCTTATCGCATCGGCAGCCCGTACACTAAGAAGGGCGCTGGTCTATGGGAGCTCCCGATTCAGGTGACGCGCGCCGCGCGCTTGCCGTACATCGGCACCGCGTTGATCTTGGCGGGGAGGTTGGGCGCGCGCGCACTGACCGAGCTCGTGGTGGGAGAGCCGTTCATCAACCTCGAGCTGCATGGCATCGATCTATTGGATAGCGAGGACGGCTTGCGGCAGCTCTCGGGGTATCAGCCTGACCTGCGCGTGCGACTCCGCGAAAAGCGGGCGATCCTCCGCGCTGTCGTGCAGCGGCTGCGAACAGCAGGCTACCGCTTCGTCAAGTTGGGAGAAGCCATGAACGGCTTCGAATGACCGACGCCCTGAAGCCGCGCCGAGCGGCGTCGACTCCGCAGGGGATTTCAGCACGCTAAGGCGGTGCGCGCTGCGCTGCTAGCGTTCCTGGTTCTAACCGGCTGCGAAGGCACCGATACGACCAGCTCGTTCGCGACCTCCGACACCGCCGATGGTCATGAGATTCAATCGGTGTGGACCTATCGCAGCTTCAAGGTAGACGTCGATTTGACGCTCACCACCCTGGAGGGTGAGCCGTCAGCGTGCTCCACGACGGCCAAGCTGGTGGTCAACGACGTGGTCAGCAGTACCCGGCGCTACGCGCTGCCGGCGACTGATTGTTCCGTGCTGCGCCTCACCGATTCGGGTGACATCGTGTTCTACGGTCAGGCTACCGGCCATGATTGGACGCTCGAGCGTCTGGAGGTCGACACCGGCGACGAGAGCATCAGCCTCGGCCCGGTGAGCAGCACCGCGCCGGGCGCCGATGAGTCGATGACCTTTCGCTTCACGCTGGCGGCGCCGCCGTGCCCGGACGATGACGACTGCGACTGCGGCGCGCTGCGCCGCTTCAGTGAGGACGGTGAGCTCGCGCTCGAGCTCGGGCGCATCTGCGAGTGAGCGGAGAGCGCAGCGCGCCGGCGCTCACTCGCCTTCGAACTCACACAGCGAGAACACCCGCAGCCCGCCTTCTTCCAGGCGCTTGCGCCCGCCCAGATCGGGCAGGTCGATGACGAAGCAACACTCGACGACTTCAGCGCCCACCTGACGGATCAGCTTGCTGCTCGCCTCGGCGGTGCCGCCGGTCGCGATCAGATCATCCACCAGCAGCACCTTCTCACCGGGCTCCACGGCGTCCGCGTGCATTTCGACGCGATCCACGCCGTACTCCAGCTCGTAATCGAGCCCGACCGTCTCCGCTGGGAGCTTGCCCTTCTTGCGGATCGGCACGAAGCCGGTCCCGAGCTTAGCGGCGAGCGCCGCGCCGATGATGAAGCCGCGCGACTCGATGCCGGCGATCTTCGCGAGCTGCCAGCCCGCGTAGCGGCTGACGAGCTCGTTGATCGTGATGCGAAAGCCGACGGGATCCTTCAACAGGGTGGTGATGTCGCGAAACATCACGCCCTGCTTGGGATAGTGCGGGATGGTGCGGATCAGCGGCTTCAGCGTCATGGCCAAGCCGAGATTATCGAGCGAGGACTCGACCCGCAACGGCGTCGAGCTTGGCGACCATCGCGGGATCGCGCGCGTCCGGCGGCGTGATGAGCGCGTGCTCCAGCGCGTGGCTGCAGCCGTGCGGGCAATTGCCGGAGAGCTGCGCGTGCTTTCCGGCCAGCAGCTTCACGAGGGAGCGCGCGCGCGCGGCGTTCTCGAGCAGGGTCTTGATCACCATCTGAACGGAGACGTGATCGTGATCCGGGTGCCAGCAGTCGTAGTCCGTCACCATGGCGAGCGTCGCGTAACAAAGCTCCGCCTCACGAGCGAGCTTGGCTTCCGGCATGTTCGTCATGCCGATCACGTCGCAGTTCCAGCTGCGGTACAGCTCGGACTCCGCGAGCGTCGAGAATTGCGGGCCCTCCATGACGAGATAGGTGCCGCCGCGGACGTAGCGGACGTCGAGCTCCCGCGCGGCCTCGTCTACCGCGTCGCTGAGGCGGTGACACACCGGGTGCGCGAGTGACACGTGCGCGACCAGCCCCCGCCCAAAGAAGCTCTTCGGGCGCGCGAACGTGCGATCCACGAATTGATCGACGATCACGAACATGCCCGGCGCGAGGTGTTCTCGCAACGAGCCGACGGCGCTCACCGAGAGCAGCGACGTGGCTCCCAGCCGCTTGAGCACGTCGATGTTCGCGCGGAAGTTGATCTCGGACGGTGGGATGCGGTGACCGCGTCCGTGGCGCGGCAAGAAGGCGAGCTTCTGTCCGTCGAGCTCGCCGAGCAGCACTTCATCCGATGCGTCGCCGAAGGGGGAGTCCACCTTCAGCCAACGCTTCGCGCTCAGCCCGTCCAGATCATAGAGCCCACTACCGCCGATGATCGCCAACATGTGAGTCACTCATTGCTACACCAATTTCGCCGCGCCGCGTGAGCCGTCGCTGCGGGCTCCCCCGACCGCCGCTAAATGACGCGCTCATTGCCGCCGTCGACCGGGACTTGCAGGCCCGTGCACTTGGCGAAGAGGGGGCCGCACAGCTCGGCGCAGAGCTCCGCGACGTCCGCGCTCTTGACCTCCGTGCGGAGCACGTTGTTGCGCTTGTAAGCGTCGACCGAGAGCCCGTAGCTCTGGGCGCGGCTCGCGAGCACCTCGTCCGTCCACAGCCCGGTGTCGAACACCGCGTTCGGATGCAGCACGTTGACGCGGATGTTATCGCGACCCCACTCCAGCGCCGTCACGCGCGCGAGCTGCGTCAACGCCGCTTTCGACGCGGAGTAGGCGGCGGCGCCCGGGCCCGGCGCGGGCACGTTCTTGGAGGCGATGACCGCCACTCGGCCGCCGTTCGGCGCCAAACACAGCAACGGGTGACACTCGCGCAGCAGCCGGAGATTGGCGTCCAAGTTGACGCCCATCACCGTGCGCCAGTGATCCTGCGCCAGCTCGGCGACCGGCTGCGCCTTGGGGAAGATGCCGGCGTTCAACACCAGCATGTCGAGCCCGCCGAACGCTCGCACACCCCGCTCGAGCGCTGCGCTCACGTCTTCGTCACTCGTGACGTCGCAGCGCACACCGAGGAAGCTCGCGCTCTCGTGCAGCCGCTCCACGGCGGGATCCAAATCGAGAGCGAGCACAGAGGCTCCGCGCTTCAAGAAGGCGGCGACGCAGGCCTTACCAATGCCCGACGCCGCGCCGGTCACGAGCGCGATCTCGCCCGCGAACGCTGGCGCTGCGCCGGCGCGCTCGAGCTTGGCTTGCTCCAGATCCCAATACTCGACGTCGAAGATGTCCTTCTCGGGCAGCGCGCGATAACCGCCGAGCGCGTGAGCGCGCAGGATGATGTCGATGGTGTGCGAGTAAATGTCGCGCACGATGCGCGCGTCGCGCGCGCTACGCCCGACGCTGACCAGCCCGAGCTCCGGGTCCAGGATCACACGCGGCGCCGGATCCAGCCGTGACTTCGGCTCGCGCGCGAGCGCCGCGTTGCGCTCGAAATAGGCGCAATACTCGCGGACATAGCCGGCCACGTCGCGGCCGAGCAACGGCACGCGCTTGGTGCGCAGCACGTGATCCGGAGTCGCCGGCCCTTGCTGGCTCAGCTCACGCACGTCCGGGCGTCGCGCGAAGTCCAAGAACCTCGGCGCGCTATCGACATGCAACGACAGCGCGCGCCCCGCGGCCTCGCACACGTCCTTGCGCAGCCGAGCGATATCTCGGCGCCGCGACGCCGAGCTGGGCACGGCTCGCGGCTCTGGCAGCGTCCAGGCGCGCTGCTCGGCCAAGTACGCTTCCGCGCGCGACACCAGCGCGATCATGCGCTCATAAGACTCTTCCGCGCTGTCGCCGAACGAAAAGACGCCGTGGTTCAAGAGCACCATGCCGATGGTCGACGCTCGCAGTCCATCGGCCAGGATGCGCGCGCAGACCCGCGCCAGATCGAAGCCGGGCATCACGTAGGGGACGATCAGCACGTCCTCGCCGTAGATGTCGCGCACGCGCTGCTCGCCGTCCGCGCTGTTGGTGACGGCGATCACCGCGTCAGCGTGCGTATGATCGACGTAACGCGCCGGCAAAATCGCGTGCAGGATGGCCTCGACCGAGGGCGCGGGTGCGCCCGCGCGCGTCACCTGCGTCGCCAGCTCATTGACCATCTCCGGGTCGGACAGGCGCTCCAGGCGCGCCAGCGCGACGAGGTGCGCCATACGCACGGGGGCGAAGCCCGCCTCGCGAATCGTGGCCAGATCCCAGCCGCTGCCCTTCACGTACAGGATGTCCTGCTCCTCCCCGAGCAGGTTGCGCTCACGGAGCTTCAGCGACGTGTTACCCCCGCCGTGCAGCACCAGCGTGTCGTCTTGCCCCAAGAGTTGGGAGCTCAGCACCCGCCGCGCGAGCTCGGTCGAGCATTGCGCGGCGGCCTTCGCGTCCCAGCGGCTCTGCATCCCACCCACGATGCGCCTCAGAGCCCGTACACTTTGCTGCGGTCGCCGGCCACGCCGCACAGAAAATCGCGGGTGTCCACTACCAGCTTGGCCTCCGCGAGGATGCGATCGCGCTCGAACATGCTGTGATCCGTGACCACGACGCAGGCATCGTAGTCGCCGTAGTCGCGCACCTCGGCGCTGCGCATATCGAGGCCTTCCTCCTCGAGCTTCGGGACGAACGGATCGAAGTAGCTGACGATCGCGCCGCGGCGCAGCAAGCCGTGGATGACCGCCAGCGCGGGGGATTCGCGCACGTCGTCGACGTCACGCTTGTAAGCGACGCCGAGGACCAGCACCTGCGAGCCGCGCACGGCCTTCTCGTGATCGTTCAGCGCCGTGGCGACGCGCTCGACCACGTACTCCGGCATCGCGCTGTTGATGGTGTCGGCCAGCTCGATGAAGCGCGCCTGATACTGCAGCGCGCGCAGCTTCCACGAGAGGTACAGCGGATCGATCGGGATGCAGTGACCGCCCAGCCCCGGCCCCGGATAAAACGGCATGAAGCCGAACGGCTTCGACGCAGCCGCGCGGATCACCTCGAAGGGATCGATGCCGAGCTTGCGGCTCATGATCGCGACCTCGTTGACCAAGCCGATGTTCACGGCGCGGAACGTGTTCTCGAGCAGCTTGACCATCTCCGCCGTCTCCGTCGAAGACACCGGCACCAAGCGATCGATGATCTGTGAGTACAGCGCGGTCGCCGCCTCCAAGCAGCCCGGCGTCGCGCCGCCGATCACCTTCGGCGTATTCTTGGTCTTAAACTTCTCATTGCCGGGATCGACGCGCTCGGGCGAGAACGCGACGAACACCGATTTCCCGAGCTCGAAGCCGTTCTGCGTCAGCTTCGGCACCATGACCTCGCTGGTCGTGCCCGGGTACGTCGTCGACTCCAGGACGATGAGCATATTCGCGTGCTGGTACTTCGCGATCTGCTCCGTGGCCGCGACGATGTAGCGCATGTCCGGATCGCGCGTCTTGTTCAGCGGAGTCGGCACGCACACCACCACTGCGTCGGCCTGGCGCAGCACCTCCGGATCGGTCGTGCCTTGCAGACGCCCTGCGCGCACGTGCGGCTCGAGATCCGAGCTCGGCACGTCGGGGATGTACGAGCGAGCCGCGGACAGCTTCGCAATTTTCTCGGGATCGGCGTCCAAGCCGGTGACGCGGAAGCCAGCGCGCGCGAACTCCGCGACGAGCGGCAAACCAACGTAACCGACGCCAATGACGACGACGTGAGCGGACTTGGAGCGAATTTTTTCGAAGAGAGGTTGCATGGTGCGTGGAGGCCGCGCCGATAAGCGATCCGCGGCGGCCTATTAGTAGCGCGATACTCGTCCGATTATCGCGCCATGCGCCCATGCCACGTCGTTTCAGCTCGACGCTGGTCATTCGGCCAAGCCGTTCCGCTCACAGCGTACTCGCCCCGCTCTGCTCGTTCACGCGCGAATGCCGGCTAAATCTACGCCTGGTTGGCTCCACTGGCGGCTTTCGCGCATGATCGCCCCACGCGCTCGTTCGGGGACTCGCAGCGGCGACGGTGGGTTTCGGTTCTTCGCGGCGTCAGGGCTAGGGGAAGGCGTGGGCTGGCGGGCGAGCCGGGTACCAGCGGGTACCTCGCCGCGTCGGCGCTGCGCGGAGAGGTCGCGACGTCGTGTGTGCCGCTCGAGGTGCCGTCGGCGAGCTCGCTGCGCGTGTGCCGCATTGCAATCGCGATGTTGATGAGACGTTGAACGACTGCTCGATGCGCCGAACAAGACTGCGCGGGAGTCAAGACTCGCAACTGCGCAATAGTAATTTTCTGCCGTCGGAACTGAACCCTGATTCAAGGACGTCTCGACAGTTTTTTTCAAAATTGATGGACTCGAAATTAGCCTGTCTTGCGCGCGGGCATTGTGAGTCGATTTTTCAAGAATGCTCTTGGCTGACGTGGCAGTCATGGATTATGGGTCGCCTGTCGGGAAGGACACTCGACAACGCGGACGAAGGACGGATCTCTTTGTCTGTCGGGCATTCTTGACGGCGCCGGTCGAGTGACGACCTCTATTGATGTATGGCCGGGCGGTGCTCGCTATCAGACCGCCACGGTGTACGACGGGATCGGTCGCGTGATCGGCACGAGTCGGCCAGCCACACTCGACGAGAGCCCGGGCGGCTGGACTGAGTACGGTTACGATGATGCTGTTCGCCACTTGAAGTCCATCTCTCGGCCAGGTCAAGGCGTGGAACGTTGGGAGTTCCCGAATTTGTTTGAGGTTGACCACTATGACGCAAACAACAACCTCGATCAGGCATTCGTGGATGCGGATCAGCGGCGGCTGACCACTATCGAATTCATTGGGAAGAATCGGGGAATCAGTACGGCCTTCGGTTATGGCGGTCTCGGTGGACCGTTGGGTCTACCGACGTCTGCGACAAGAACAGATAACAGCGGGCACAATCGTGTCGTGGAAATCGAGTATGATATTCGCGGCCCACAAATTGCCACGACTGATCTCGCCGCTGGAACAGGCACCAGGTACGCTGATACCGATGCCTTTGGGCAGGTTTGGCGCACCCGTGATGCCGTAGAAACTCGGACGTTTTCCTACGACGCGGCGCGGCGCTTGACCTCGACCACCAATGACGCGGGAGATGGCGAGTCATTCGTGTGGGACAGCGCGGTAAACGGCCGAGGTAGGCTGGCGTCTGCGACTCGGCTGCCAGACAATGTCGTGAGAAGGTACGAATATGATCAGTTCGGAAGGGTCCAGCTTCGGCTGGTCACCATCCCGGGCGTCACGACTGATGAGCAGATTGGGTACACGATCCGCGAGCACTACGATTCAGAGGGGCGCCCCTTCTTTACCGAGTATCCGGACGCGACGGGAATGCCCGACGAGGAATTCACGGTGGTCCGCACATACGGTGCTCAGTTCATGACGAGTGTGAGTATGAACGACGCTGAGGTTTGGTCCCTTCCGGTCGCGTCTCCACTAACAGTCGAGGAGGAGTTCGGCGACGCATCGCGCACGAAGGCAACGTTTGATCCGCTTACGGGGCAGCTTGCCAACTTGACAACCACGACCCCGTTGGGTGCACCGGATTCGATCGACTACACATATTTTCCGAACGGTGACTTGCGGACCCGCACGCGTGGTGGTCGTACGGAAATCACCCCGCTCTTCCGGCACTACCGAGAAGCGATGACGTACGACGGCCTCAGGCGCTTGTCGCACTGGGGGTACCTCGGAGGCAGCACGGCGCTGGAACGGCGCGTGGCGGCTCGCGGTGAGCGGCGCAGACGCTCCGCCCGCCCGGCGGAGTCGGTCGGCCCGGCGCTTCGCATAACCCGGGTTATGCGAAGCGGCCCGTGTGCCGGGGCTACTCGCTCGAGGTCGCGCAATCCGACGCTACGCCCCGGCACACGTGCTTCCCGAGCCGACCTAGACATAACGGGACATTATGTCTCCTCCGCCGGGCCGGCTGCGCTCAAGGGGAGTGCGTCGCGTTACGGTTGGGAGCGCAGAGAGCGGCTCGCACCGTGTCGCCGGCGCCGACGCTGACGGCGACGTGAACACAGCGAGCGGCGCGTGCGCCGGCGACACCGTGCTCGGGCGCGGCGATGGGCATTACGGCGTGGGACGTCGCTTGCCCACCCGCCCCCACGCTGAGCGGCTCGGCCGCGTGTGGCCCCGCCCCACACGCGGCCTCAGTGCGTCAGAGCCCCCACCACCGGACGGCGCGATTATTCGAAGAGTGCGTCGATGGTGGCGACGGTGGCAGCGCGGCGGAGCCACGTTTTGAGCACGTCGAGGTCAGCGCAGCTGAGAATGCGCTCGCGCTGCTCACTAGAGAGGGTTAGACCTCGGGCGTCGAGAACATCGAGCACGTCGGCGGCTTTCTCAGCAGCGCGCCCCTCAGCGCGTCCTTTCTCGAAGGAACGTCGTTGTGAATCGCTGAGGAATTTATCGCCTTGGGGGTGCATTTCGAAGGCCTTTCTTGCGGCGTCGCCGAGGGCGGTCTCGATGAAAGCGGAGTATAGCATCCGCTGCTCGTCGGAGATTTGCTCGATGGCAGCTGCGGCGGCGAGGGCCACAGCGAGGGCGGTTTGTGGCTCACCGCGACCATGGGCCATGACGCTGAGCACAGCGAGCTCTGGCTCACGACGAGCTCGGTCGATGTCGGTAATGATGGGAATTCCGTCGGGACCCACGACGAGCGGCGCCCAGAACCAGCTGCCGCCGAGCTCGATGCGCTGGGATGCCCATCGCGCGGTGGCGGCATCTGGAGTGACGACGACGAGCACGAACGGGCATTCGAAGCGTGCCCGGGCGCTGAAGGTGTACACGGGCCACGTGAAGCGCTTGCGCGCGTCGTCCTGGAGCTGTGCCTCGATGATGATGCCGAAGACGGGTTTGCCCTCGACAGCAGCACGACGGCATCGGCGTGGTACTCGGTGGGAACGAGCTCGGTGAGCGAGGCTTCTGCGAGCCGTGCCTCTGTGAACTTCGGCACGTCGACGTGCAGCACCTCGCGCAGCAGGTCCGCTGCGAACTCTGGCTTGTCCCGAACCAGAGCGATGAGTCCTTCGTGCAGGAGCGACGGCATCGGCGGCGACGATAGCGCATCGAGCGAGAGGCACGCGAAGAAGTGGATCGCGGATCGGACGAACAACGATACGGGTGATACGTCGAGAGGCCTGCGTGGGAGGGACCCACGCGGGCCGTACGCGCTGTGCGGGG